>NZ_JAUJZH010000001.1 GCF_030486595.1 Variovorax ginsengisoli
GATCTTGCGGGATGACGCGTTGATGGAGCCCATGGTGTCGACCACCTGGCTCACCACGCTGCCGCCCTTGACGGCGACTTCGGAAGCCGAGACCGCGAGTTGGTTGGCCTGGCGGGCGTTGTCGGCGTTCTGCTTCACCGTCGAAGTCAGTTCCTCCATCGACGCGGCCGTTTCTTCCAGCGAGCTCGCCTGCTCTTCAGTGCGCGACGACAGATCCTGGTTGCCCGTGGCGATCTGGCTCGAAGCTGTCGCGATCGTGTCGGTGCCGGTGCGCACTTCGCCCACCACCTTCGCGAGACTGTCGTTCATGTCTTTCAGCGCCCGCATCAACTGGCCGGTCTCGTCGCGGCTCTCGATCTCTATGCGCGCGCTGAGGTCGCCGGAAGCCACCGTCCGGGCCACCTTGACCGCCTTGTCGATCGGCCTCGTGATGCTGCGCGAGATCAGCCACGCGAAGAGACTGCCGATGAGCACCGTCAGCACGCCCAGGGCCAGCGTCAGCGAGAAGCTGCGGGCGTTGGCGGCATCGATGGCGCGGCTCATGTCGTCGATCGCCTGGCGTTCCATCGACAGCAGGTCGAGCACCCGGCTTTCATAAGCCTTCGCGGCTGGCAGGAAAGCGTCCTTGAAGACGCGCTCGGTCTCCGCCGCATTGCCCCCGGCCTTCGCCTTGCCCACCACGTCCTTCGCTGCCTGGTACTTCGCACGCAGCTCGACGATCGACTTGTAGGTTTGCTTCTCACCGTCGGTGACCAGCAGCGCCTCGACCTTCGCCATGGTTTCGCTGCCCCGCTTGACGCTGTCGGCGATCACTTCGGCAAAGGTCACGGGCAGCGTCTCGTCGGTGGTCTTGGCGATCATCGACGTACGCGCGATGGCCGAATAGGTCAGCACGTACCAGTCGGAGATCAACCGCTCCTTGGCCAGCGGACTCTGCATCATGCGGCGGGTGGCTTCGGCGTTGTTCCGCGCGCTGACCAGGGCCGCGGCGGTCGAAATGATCGTCAGGCCCAGAACGATGGCGAAGCCGACGGCGAGGCGTGTTCCGATACGGACGTTGGGCAGGAGGGTCATGGTGGTACTCGACGCAAAAAAGAGGTTGGTTTCAGGCCGCGACGGCTTCGATCAGGCCCATCTCGTCGCTGGACATCAGGCGGTCGATGTCGACCAGGATCAGCATCCGCTCTTCGAGCGTGCCCAGCCCGATCAGGTAGTCGGTGTCCAGCACCGAGCCCATCGCCGGCGCCGGCTTGATCTGCTCCGGCGTCAAGGTGATCACGTCCGACACGCTGTCGACCACCATCCCGACCACCCGGCCGCCGATGCTCAGCACGATCACCACCGTGAACTGGTCGTAGCTCGGCGTGCCGAGCGCGAACTTGATCCGCATGTCGATGATCGGAACGATGATCCCGCGCAGGTTCACCACCCCCTTGATGTAGTCCGGCGCGTTCGCGATCCGGGTCACCGCGTCGTAGCCGCGCAGCTCCTGCACCTTCTGGATGTCGATGCCGTATTCCTCCGCGCCCAGCGTGAAGGAGAGGAACTCGAGCGGCTTGTCCGCGCGTGCCGGGTTCGCCACGCCATCGGCGGCGGGCTTCGATTGAACTGTGCTCATCTTGTCGACTCCTGTTTAAGACTTGAAAACACTCACTGCATGAACCAGGCTTTCGGCCTGCTCCTGCAGCGACTGCGCCGCGGCGGAGGCTTCCTCCACCAGCGCCGCGTTTTGCTGGGTGACCTGGTCCATCTGCGTGATGGCCTGGTTGATCTGCTCGATGCCCGAGGTCTGCTCCTGGCTGGCGGTCGTGATCTCGCCCATGATGTCGGTCACCCGCTTGACGCTGCCGACGATCTCCTCCATGGTCTTCCCGGCTTCACCGACCAGCGCGCTGCCGGCATCGACCTTGCCCACCGAGTCGTCGATGAGGCCCTTGATCTCCTTGGCGGCCGAGGCCGAGCGCTGCGCGAGGCCGCGCACCTCGGCGGCGACGACGGCGAAGCCCTTGCCCTGTTCTCCGGCGCGTGCGGCTTCCACCGCCGCGTTCAGCGCCAGGATGTTGGTCTGGAAGGCAATGCCGTCGATCACGCCGATGATGTCGACGATCTTGCGGGAAGAAGCGTTGATGGAGGCCATGGTGTCGACGACCTGGCCGACGACTTCTCCGCCCTTCACCGCGACCTCGGAGGCCGACACCGCCAGTTGGTTGGCCTGGCGCGCGTTGTCCGCGTTTTGCTTGACGGTGCTGGTGAGCTGCTCCATGGACGCCGCGGTCTGCTCCAGCGAGCTGGCCTGCTGCTCGGTGCGCGACGACAGATCCTGGTTGCCGCTGGCGATCTGGCCGGACGTCGTCATCACGCCGGTGACGTTGCTGCCGACGTCGGCGACGATCGCGAGAAAGTTGGCGCTCATCTGGTTCAACGCGCGCAGCAGGCTCTTGGTCTCGTCCTGCGGCCGGATCTCGAACTTGGCCAATGCGCCGCCCGCGATCGCCTGCGCCACGCCCACCGCCTGCTCCAGCGGCCGGAAGATGGTGCGGCTCATGAACCACCCGAAGCCGATCCATGCGAGTGCGCTGCCGACGGTCGCGGCGGCCAGCAGGCCGGGGAGCCAGCCGGCGGCGGAGGCGGACGCGAGACGCGTGGCCTCGACCCAGCCGACGGCGCCGATGCCCACCGAGAGCACGGCCGCGGTCGACGTCGCTGCGATCACGCGGCTGCGGATCGGCAGGCGACGCAGGCCGCCCATCGGGTCCGACCATCCCTTGCGGACCACCTCGCCCTGGCGGATCGACACGCCCCGGGCCAGGCCCTCGCGCATGCTTCGATAGAGCGCGTCGGCTTCATCGACATCCGACCGTTCGGGCTTGCTGCGAACCGACATGTAGCCTTCGGCGACTCCGTTGCGGCGGATCGGCGTCACGTTCGCCTGCACCCAGTAGAAGTCGCCGTTCTTGCGACGGTTCTTGACGAATCCGGTCCATGGCAGGCCGCGTCCCAACGTGTCCCACATGTCGGCGAAGGCCTCGGGCGGCATGTCCGGATGCCGGACGATGTTGTGGGCCTTGCCCATCAGCTCTTCGAGCGTGTAGCCGCTGACCTCCACGAAGGTCGGGTTGACGTAGGTGATGCGCCCCTTCAGATCGGTGCGCGACACCAGCGCCGCGTCTTGCCGCAATGGGTATTCCTGGTCGGTGATGGGTAGATTGACGCGCATGCTCTCTCAGTGCTTTTCGGATTCGGATTCAAGCCTGAACATGCTCACGACTTGCGACAGGCTTCCGGCCTGCTCCTGCAGCGACCCGGCAGCGGCCGCGGCCTCTTCCACCAGCGCCGCGTTCTGCTGCGTCACCTGGTCCATCTGCGTGATCGCCTGGTTGATCTGCTCGATGCCGGAGGTCTGTTCCTGGCTGGCCGCCGTGATCTCGCCCATGATGTCGGTCACCCGCTTGACGCTGTCGACGATCTCTTCCATCGTGCGACCCGCCTCCGCCACCTGCTTGCTGCCTTCCTCGACCTTCTCCACCGAGTCGCCGATCAGGGTCTTGATCTCCTTGGCCGCCGCCGCCGAGCGCTGCGCCAGGCTGCGCACTTCCGACGCCACCACCGCGAAGCCACGGCCCTGCTCGCCGGCGCGAGCGGCTTCCACCGCCGCATTCAACGCCAGGATGTTCGTCTGGAAGGCGATGCCGTCGATCACGCCGATGATGTCCACGATCTTGCGCGACGAGGCGTTGATCGAGCCCATGGTGTCGACCACCTGGCTCACCACGCTGCCACCCTTGACTGCCACTTCGGAAGCCGAGACCGCGAGTTGATTGGCCTGCCGTGCGTTGTCGGCGTTCTGCTTCACCGTCGAAGTCAGTTCCTCCATCGACGCGGCCGTTTCCTCCAGCGAACTCGCCTGCTCTTCGGTGCGCGACGACAGGTCCTGGTTGCCCGTGGCGATCTGGCTCGAAGCCGTCGCGATCGTGTCGGTGCCCGTGCGGACTTCGCCCACCACCTTCGCGAGGCTGTCGTTCATGTTCTTCAGCGCCTGCATGAGCTGGCCGGTTTCGTCGCGGCTCCCGATCTCGATGTGGCTGGCGAGATTGCCGTCCGCCACGGTCTCCGCCACTTTCACGGCCTCGCCCAACGGGTGGACGATGCCGACCGTCAGCCGCCAGGCGAACAGCCCGCCGACCGCCAATGCAACGATCGACAGCACGATCATCGACATCCGGCCGGTGTCGTGCTCCTTCGCGATCGCCTGGGCCGACGCGTCGATCAACCCGCGTTCATGCACCGACAGCGCATCGACGGCCTTTCCATAGTTCGCCAGCGCCGTCGTGAACTGGTTGTCGGCCAGTTTGTTGGCACCGTCCGCGTCGTTCGCCGCCTTGAGCTTGTTGAGCGTCGCGAGCAGTTCGAGCACCACGCGGCGTGCCTCGGCCACGTCGCCGTAGAGCTTCTTTTCCTCGGGCGAGACCAGCAGCGCCTCGAGCTTCTTCTGCAGCGGATTGATGAGTGCCTGGCCGCCGCCGAGTTCCTTCTTGAAATAAGCTTCAGTGGCGGGATCGCTGGCCTTCACGATCGCAAAAGTCCGCACGATGTTGGCCGCCAGCAAGGTCGACCATTCACCGACCATGCGCTCCTTGACCAAGGTCTTCTCGACCATCTCTTCGGTGGCGTTGCCCACGTTGGCCAGCCGCAGCATGCCGGTGGCCGAAAGAAGGGCCATCAGCACCAGCATGGCGGCGAAGCCGATGCCCAGGCGGGTGCCGATCTTCAGATTCTTCATACTCATCACACACTTCCTCACTTCATCGAACGATTGGATCGGCGTCGAAACGCCGCGGGTCTTGTCGTATGCCGGCTCAGCTGGCCCGCCCGTCGGACGGATTCATCTTGAAGACGCTCACCACCTGCGACAGGTTGCCGGCCTGCTCCTGAAGCGACTGCGCCGCTGCCGAGGCCTCTTCGACCAGTGCCGCGTTCTGCTGGGTCACCTGGTCCATCTGCGTGATCGCCTGGTTGATCTGCTCGATGCCGGAGGTCTGCTCCTGGCTGGCCGCCGTGATCTCGCCCATGATGTCGGTCACCCGCTTGACGCTGTCGACGATCTCTTCCATCGTCTTGCCGGCCTCCGCCACCTGCTTGCTGCCTTCCTCGACCTTCTCCACCGAGTCGCCGATCAGGGTCTTGATCTCCTTGGCCGCCGCCGCCGAGCGCTGCGCCAGGCTGCGCACTTCCGACGCCACCACCGCGAAGCCACGGCCCTGCTCGCCGGCGCGTGCGGCTTCCACCGCCGCGTTCAACGCCAGGATGTTGGTCTGGAACGCGATGCCGTCGATCACGCCGATGATGTCCACGATCTTGCGGGATGACGCGTTGATGGAGCCCATGGTGTCGACCACCTGGCTCACCACGCTGCCGCCCTTGACGGCGACTTCGGAAGCCGAGACCGCGAGTTGGTTGGCCTGGCGGGCGTTGTCGGCGTTCTGCTTCACCGTCGAAGTCAGTTCTTCCATCGACGCGGCCGTTTCTTCCAGCGAGCTCGCTTGCTCTTCGGTTCGCGACGACAGGTCCTGGTTGCCCGTGGCGATCTGGCCCGAGGCCGTCGCGATCGTGTCGGTGCCGGTGCGGACTTCGCCCACGATCTTCACCAGGCTGTTGTTCATCTCCTTGAGCGCCTGCATCAGCTGGCCGGTTTCGTCCTTCGAGGCCACGTGGATGCGCGAGCTGATGTCGCCTGCGGCGACGGTCTCGGCCACCTTCACGGCTTCACCGATCGGCCGCGTGATCGATCGCGTGATGAACCAGGCAATCGCAGCGCCCAGCAGCACGGCCATCAGGCCGAGGCCCAGCATCAGGCCGCGTGCACGCTGGTACTCGGCGGCCGCGGCGGCATTCGCCTCTTCGGCCCGCCGGGTCTGGTAGTCGATCATCGCGTCCACCGAGGCCAGCGTGGCGCGCACGGCGGGAGCGAACTTCTTCATCAGGAGTTCGGTCGCTTCGACGTTCTTGTTCTGCTGCGCCAGTTCGATCAGCTGGGCGCTCAGGGGCGCGGCCACCGCCAGCGTCTCGTCGATCCTGGCCAGGAAGGCCTTGCCTTCCGGGCGCACGACGATCTTGGCGAGCGCCGTCTTGGTCTCGGTAAACAGTTCGCGCGCCGATCCGATCTTCTTCATCTGTTCGCGCATCGCGGCTTCGTCGGTCAGCAGCACCAGTTCGGTGCCGAAGCCGGCGATGTCGCGAATCGAATCGAGCATCTTGTTGGCCAGCGCCACCTTGACATTGTTGTCATGGACCATGCTGTCGAGGCGCGCCCGGATGCCGCCGAGGGAGTTCAGGCCGAGTGCGACGATCGCCGCCAGGAACAGCAGAACGACGGCGAAGCCCATGCCCAGGCGGGTGCCGATTTTCAGATTGGAAAGCGCGTTCATGGTGGTGGCAACAAGGTGTCCTGGAGTAGATGTGAGGGTTTCAGAATTCGGTCCAGTCGCCCGCGGCCGCGCTGGCCGTCGCCGGCGCAGGCGCCGGCTTCGAACGGGCGGGGGCCGGAGCCGGTGATGGCCTGGATGGCGCCCGGCTCGGCGCAGCTGCCGCGACAGGCGTGCGGGCAGACGCAACGACCGCTGCCGGCCCGCCGTCGTCGAGCTTGAAAGTGCCGACGATCTGCGACAGGTTGCCGGCCTGCTCCTGCAGCGATGCGGCAGCCGCCGCGGCCTCTTCGACCAGCGCCGCGTTCTGCTGCGTCACCTGGTCCATCTGCGTGATCGCCTGGTTGATCTGCTCGATGCCCGAGGTCTGCTCCTGGCTCGCCGCCGTGATCTCGCCCATGATGTCGGTCACCCGCTTCACGCTGCCCACGATCTCTTCCATCGTGTGGCCCGCCTCGGCCACCAGTGCGCTGCCCGCGCCCACCTTGCCCACCGAGTCGTCGATCAGGCCCTTGATCTCCTTGGCCGCCGCCGCCGAGCGCTGCGCCAGGCTGCGCACTTCCGACGCCACCACCGCGAAGCCGCGGCCCTGCTCGCCGGCGCGTGCGGCTTCCACCGCCGCGTTCAACGCCAGGATGTTGGTCTGGAACGCGATGCCGTCGATCACGCCGATGATGTCCACGATCTTCTTCGACGAGGCGTTGATCGACGCCATCGTGTCCACCACCTGGCTCACGACTTCGCCGCCCTTCACCGCCACTTCGGAGGCCGAAGCCGCGAGTTGATTGGCCTGGCGCGCGTTGTCGGCGTTTTGCTTGACGGTGCTGGTGAGTTCTTCCATCGAGGCGGCCGTTTCCTCCAGCGAGCTCGCCTGTTCTTCGGTGCGCGACGACAGGTCCTGGTTGCCCGCCGCGATCTGCCCCGAGGCGGTCACGATCGAATCGGTCGCGGTCTTGATGCGCCCGACCAGGTCGGTCAAGGTGTCTTCCATCTCGCCCATGCCGCGCAGCAGCCTGCCGAAGTCGCCGCCGCGATCGGTCTCGAACTCCTGGCTGAGGTCACCCGAGGCCACGGTGTCGGCGATCAGCAGCGCCTCGTCGATCGGCTGCACGATGCTGCGCGTCAGCAACCAGGCCAGGACCGATCCGAGCGCCAGCGCGATCGCCGCCAGCACCAGCAGGTTGACGCGGCCCGAGCGGTAGAGTGCATCGATCGCGTCGGCCGACTTGTCGATCTGTGCCCGTTCATGCGCCAGGATGGCGCGGATGCTGGCGTCGTAGCTGTCGAGCGTCGGCACCAGCTTGTCCCTGGCGATGCGCATCGCCTCGTCGCGCTGGCCACCGGCCTTGAGCTTGAGCAGCATGCTGCGCAGCTCGATGTAGTCGGCACGCTTCTTCTTGATGTCGGCGACCAGCGCGGTTTCTTCCGGCGTGTCCAGCATCTCCTCGAGTTGCTTTTGCGTCTCGGAGATCGTGACGCTGATCTTGCTCATGCCCTTCTGCAGGTAGTCCTGCACCTGCGGGTCGTCGGTGTTCAGCAGCGCATAGGTCCGCACGCTGTTGGTGCTGGTGCCCAGCAGCCAGCCCGCCGCCAGGCGCTCCTTGGCGAGCGAACGATTCGACATCTCGTGGGTCGCATCGCCGACCGCCTGCAGCCGCAGCACGCCGATGCCGGCGATGGCGGCCACCAGGGCCAGGATCACGGCGAACCCGCCACCCAACCGGGTGCCGATCTTCCAGTCTTTCATTGCGTCTCCGATTGCTTCGTTGTTCTAGATGACCGCTTCAGGCCGCCAACTTCTCGATCAGCCCCATGTCGTCGCTGGACATCAGGCGGTCGATGTCGACCAGGATCAGCATCCGTTCTTCGAGCGTGCCCAGCCCGATCAGGTAGTCGGTGTCCAGCACCGAGCCCATCGCCGGCGCCGGCTTGATCTGCTCCGGCGTCAAGGTGATCACGTCCGACACGCTGTCGACCACCATCCCGACCACCCGGCCGCCGATGCTCAGCACGATCACCACCGTGAACTGGTCGTAGCTCGGCGTGCCGAGCGCGAACTTGATCCGCATGTCGATGATCGGAACGATGATCCCGCGCAGGTTCACCACCCCCTTGATGTAGTCCGGCGCGTTCGCGATCCGGGTCACCGCGTCGTAGCCGCGCAGCTCCTGCACCTTCTGGATGTCGATGCCGTATTCCTCCGCGCCCAGGGTGAAGGTGACGACCTCCAGGCGGTTCGCGTTCGCAATCGCGGCGGCAGTGCCGGCCGCATGGGATGGAGGGCTCGAGATCTCTGCCATGGGGTTCCTTGGAGTCGGATGGATAAGTTGTCTGGATGGATATCGGCAGTCAGCCGAATTTCTGCATGATGCGAACCAGTTTTTGTCCGTATTGCGGATCGGTGGCGTAGCCCGCGCGCTGCAGGCCGTGCGCGGCTTCAGTCGGGTCGTCGGTCGCCAGCACGTTGGCGTAGCGCGGGTTGCGCGTCATGAAGCGTGCGTAGTCGGTGAAGGCCTCTTCATAGGAGCCGTAGGCCCTGAACTTGGCGCGGATGCGCTGCGGCTCGCCGTCCACGTACTCGGTGGTGGTGGTCTCGACCACCGGCCCCTGCCAGCCGCGGTCGGCCTTGATGCCGAACAGGTTGAAGCTCTGGGTGCCGTCATCGGCGCGGATCTCGCGCTTGCCCCAGCCCGATTCGAGTGCCGCCTGGGCCAGAATCAGCGGCGCCGGCACGCCGCTGGCGGCGCTCGCCGCCTGCGCCGAGGCACCCATGCGGTTGACGAAGCTGTCGACATGGCCCTGCAGGTTGGCCACGGCGCCGGCCGCGCCGCCCGAACGGTCGTTGTTGACCTGGTAGGCGCTCAGGTCGACGCGGCTGGACGGCGCCGAGCCGATCGGGATGCCCGCCTGCGGCGACAGCGGCAGGCCACCGCGCGGCGCCAGCGACATGCCCGCCGGGTTCGGCTCGCGTTCGTCGGTGCCGGCAGCCGCCGAGCGCTGCAACTGCGCCAGCATCGCCTCGGCCAGCCCCAGTCCCCGGCCGGAGAGGTTCTGCGACAGCTGCTGGTCCAGCATCGAGGTGTAGATCTTCTCGTTCTGGCCGTCGAGCAGGCCGCTGGAAGGCGTCGCCTCCCGCATGCTCTTCAGCACCATGTTCATGAACATGGCCTCGAACTGCCGCGAGACCTGCTTGAGGCCTTCTTCGGGCGAGGCGCGCACGGTGCGCCGCAGGGCGTCGACGCCCTGGACGTCGAGCGCGAAGCGCTGGTCGAGCGCACCGGCGCGATCGACCCCTGTGTTGGCTGCGGAAATCGCCATGCCGGGCCTCAGATGATCTCGAGCTCGGCGCGCAGGGCGCCGGCGGTCTTCATGGCCTGGAGGATGGACACCAGGTCCTGCGGATTGGCGCCCAGCGTGTTGAGGCCCTTGACCACGTCCGCCA
This sequence comes from Variovorax ginsengisoli, assembly GCF_030486595.1. Classification (GTDB taxonomy): domain Bacteria; phylum Pseudomonadota; class Gammaproteobacteria; order Burkholderiales; family Burkholderiaceae_C; genus Variovorax; species Variovorax ginsengisoli_B. The sequence goes on from NZ_JAUJZH010000001.1 coordinate 9,865, forward strand.
GCGAGGCGCCGCCGCGGATCATCTGCAGTGCGCCGCCCGGCTGGTTGATCGAGATCTCGGAAGTCGCAGAGGTCACGGTCCGGCCGTTGGAGAACGGGCCGGGCTGGCTCACCAACGGGTCGGTGTTGATGACCACCGACAGGCTGCCGTGCGCCACCGCGCAGTCGTTCACGCGGACCGCCTGGTTCATCACCACCGAACCCGTGCGGGCATTGATGACGACCTTGGCCACTGCCTGTGTCGGCGTGATCTCCAGGCCTTCGAGCCGGGCCAGGAAGCCGACCCGCTCCTGCGCCGATTCGGGCGCTCGCACGCGGATCACGCGGCCGTCGACCGCCTCCGCCAGGCCGCCGCCGAACTGCCGGTTGATCGCCTCGACCGCCCGCTGGGCGGTGCCGAAATCCGAGCGCATGAGTTCGAGCGTGACGGCGCCCTCGCCGCCGACCGCGGCCTCGACCGCGCGCTCGACCGTGCCGCCGGCCGGGATGCGGCCCGAACTCAACTGGTTGATCTGGACCTTGCTGCCGTTGGCCGATGCACCTGCGCCGCCGACCACCATGTTGCCCTGCGCGATGGCATACACCGCGCCGTCGGAGCCCTTCAGCGGCGTCATCAGCAGGGTGCCGCCGCGCAGGCTCTTGGCATTGCCCATCGAGGACACCGTGACGTCGATGGTCTGGCCGGGCCGCGCGAAGGCGGGCAGCTGCGCCGTCACCATCACGGCCGCCACGTTCTTGAGCTGCATGATGCCCACTTGCGGCACCGTGATGCCGAGCTGCTGCAGCATGTTGTTCAGGCTCTGCGTCGTGAACGGCGTCTGCATCGTCTGGTCGCCGGTGCCGTCGAGGCCCACCATCAGGCCATAGCCGATCAGCGGGTTGTCGCGCACGCCCTGGATGCTGGCGAGCTCCTTGAGCCGCTCGGCATGCGCAGGCACGGCCAGCAGGAACGCGCAAGCCGCGGCGAACGCTGCAAGGGGCTTGGCGAAGCGCGTCGAAGCGCGCGAAGAGGGGGTGTTTTTCATGCTAGAACGGCATCACGTTCAGGAAGATTCGCTGCATCCAGCCCATCTGCTGGGCCTCGTCGATGTAGCCCTTGGCCGTGTACTCGATGCGCGCATCGGCCACCTGGGTCGAGAGCACGGTGTTGTTGCCGGTCACCGTGCGCGGGTTCACCACGCCCGAGAAGCGAATGAACTCGGTGCCCTGGTTGATGCCCATCTGCTTCTCGCCGCTGACCAGCAGGTTGCCGTTGCCGAGCACGTCCACCACCGTGACCGTGATCACGCCGCTGAAGGTGTTGGCGGCGTTGGCGCCGCCCTTGGCGGTGAGCGCGTTCTTGCCCGAGAGCTTGGCGTCCTGGTCGTTGAGCAGGCCGCCGAGGAACTTCGGAATGGTCGCGAAGGCGGCCGAGGCGCTGCCGTCGCGGCTCGCGTTGGCGCCGGAATTCTTGCTGGCGTTGACCTTCTCGCTGATGACGATGGTCAGGATGTCGCCGACGTTGCGCGGGCGGCGGTCCTCGAACAGCGCGACGCCGCGCGCGCTGTCCTGCCAGATCGCGCCGGTGGGCACGCGCGGCTGCACCGGGATCATCGCATCAGCGCGCGCCGTCATCGGCTGGTGCACCAGCGGCTCGCGCGGCACCAGCGCACAGCCCGTGGTCAGCGCGATGCCGAGCCCCGCCAGAAGAAGACGCGTGAACGCGATCACAGCTGGGCCAGCCTTTGCAGCATCTGGTCGGAGCTCTGGATCGCCTTGCTGTTGATCTCGTAGGCGCGCTGCGTCGCGATCATGTTGACCAGCTCCTCGACCACGTTGACGTTCGAGGCCTCGGTGTAGCCCTGGCTCAGGATGCCGGCGCCGTCGAGGCCCGGGTTCAGCAGGTTCGGCGCGCCGGACGAGTCGGTCTCGGTGTAGAGGTTCTCGCCCTTGCTCTCGAGGCCGGCCGGATTCAGGAAGGTGGCCAGTTGCAGCTGGCCGACCTGCACCGTGGCCGTGCTGCCGGCCTGGGTCACCGAGACGATGCCGTCGCGGCCGACCGTCATGCTGGTGGCGTTCTGCGGGATCGTGATCGGCGGCTGGATCGTGAAGCCGCTGGCGGTCACCAGCTGGCCGTCGCGGTCGGTCTGGAACGAACCGTCGCGGGTATAGGAGGTGGTGCCGTCGGGCATCAGCACCTGGAAGAAGCCCGAGCCGTTGATCGCGACATCCTTCGGGTTGTCGGTCTTGGTCATGTTGCCCTGGGCATGGATGCGTTCGGTCGCGACCACGTGCACGCCGGTGCCGACCTGCAGGCCCGAAGGCAGGCGGGTCTGGTCGGAGGTCTGGCCGCCGACCTGGCGCAGGTTCTGGTACATCAGGTCCTCGAACACGGCGCGGCTGCGCTTGAAGCCGGTGGTACCGACGTTGGCCAGGTTGTTGGACACGACGTCGAGCTGCGTCTGCTGGGCTTCGAGGCCGGTCTTGGCCACGTAGAGGGAACGAATCATTGAATTACTCCTGCGAAGGGTTTGCGGCTCAGCCGTAGGCCAGCAGCTTGTTGGCCGACTGGGCGTTGGTGTCGGCGGTCTGGATCGACTTCATCTGCATCTCGAAGCTGCGTCCGTTGGCGATCATGGCCACCATGGCCTCGACCGGATTGACGTTGCTGCCTTCGACCATGCCGGCGGCGACCACCACGTTGGCATCGGCCTCGGGCGGGCGCACGCCGTCGCGCATGCGAAACAGGCCGTCGTCGCCGCGCACCAGGTCGCGGGTGTCCGGGTTGACCAGCTTCAGCTTGCCGACGTTCGACACGCCGACGTTCGGATCGCCCGCGCCGCGCGCGGCGATCGTTCCATCGGAGGCGATCGTCACGATCGAGCCGGGCGGGATCACCAGTGCGCCGCCGTCGCCGACCACCGGCCGCGCGCCCATCGTCGTCACCTGGCCATCGGGACCGACCTGCAGGTTGCCGACGCGGGTGTAGGCCTCGCCGCCGCCGGGCGCCTGGACCACCAGCCAGCCCTCGCCGCGCACCGCGACGTCGAGGTCGCGGCCGGTCTCGGTCAGGGGCCCGTGCGAGAAGTCGGCGCCGGGCGTCGTCGCGGTGACGAAAGCCCGCGTCGGCGCCTCCTCGCCCACCACCGGCACCGCGCGGAAGGTGTTGATCTGCGCCCGGAAACCCGGGGTCGAGACGTTCGCCATGTTGTTGGCGACCGAGGCCTGCTGCTCCATGGCCTGCTTGGCGCCGCTCATCGCGACATACAACATTCGATCCACTGTGTGCTCCTGGTGTTGAGAGGCTGCGTCTGCTCGGAACCCCGCGTCAGCGGATGTTCATCAGCGTCTGCATGACCTGGTCCTGCGTCTTCACGGTCTGTGCGTTGGCCTGGTAGTTGCGCTGCGCGACGATCAGGTTGACCAGCTCGGCGGTCAGGTCGACGTTGGAGGACTCCAGCGCACCCGCGGCCAGCGAGCCCTGCTTGGTGCCTTCGCCCGGCGTGCTGGTGAGGGCCGCGCCCGAGGCCTGGGTCTCGGCGTACATGTTGTCGCCCTTGGGCTCGAGGCCGTTCGGGTTCGCGAAGGAGGAAAGCACCACCTGGCCCAGCAGCTTGGACTGCTCGTTGGAGAACTTGCCGGTGATCGTGCCGTCCGGATTGACCGAGAAGGACGTCAGCACGCCGGAGGTGTAGCCGTCCTGGCTCAGCTTGCTCATGCCGTTGGCGGTGCCGAACTGCGTGGTGCCCGAGAGGTCGATCTTGATGTTGACCGGCGACGATCCGTTCGGGAAGGTCATGGCCGGCAGGGTGATCGCGCCGCTCGCAGGCGCCGTGAGGTTGCCGTTGGTGTCGAAGGTCATGCCGGGCGCGGCGCCGGAGATCGGGGCGCCGGCGTTGAGCGCCACGCCGTCGGCCGTGGCGTAGACGTCCCATGCGTTGGCGGCGGTCTTCACGAAGTAGACCGACAGGTCGTGCGCGTTGCCGAGCGAGTCGTAGACCGGGCCGGCGGCGTTGGAGTAGTTGAAGGTGGCCGAATCGGTCGGGTTGAACGGCGTCTTGGTCGGCACCGTGCTGCGGGCGTCGAGGTTGAACTCGGCGTCGACGCCGGTGGTCGCATTCGGCGTCATGGCCTGCGTGGGGATCTGGATCGCCGCCGGCGTGCCGCCGTTGATGCCGCCGCTGGCATTGACGCCGTAGCCGGTCAGGCGCAGCCCGTTGGCGTTGACGATGTAGCCGTCCTTGTCCTTGGTGAACTGGCCGTTGCGGGTGTACATGATCTCGCCGCTGGTGCTGGCCATGCGAAAGAAGCCGTCGCCGCTCAGGATCGCGACGTCCAGCGGACGGCTGCTGCTCTGGGTCACGCCCTGCGTGAAGTTCTGCACCACGCCCGACACCGAGGCGCCGAGCCCGATCCGCGAACCGGCATAGATGTCCTGAAAAGTCGCGGCCGCGGACTTGAAGCCGATGGTGCCGGAGTTGGCGATGTTGTTGCCGATCACATCGAGGTTCGCGGCGGCCACGCCGAGCCCGCTGACGCCCTGGGAAAAGCTCATGATGAATCCTTGTTTCGAAGCAATGAAGAAAAGAGAAGCACGCTGCGCCTCAGAGGAACATGCGCACGTCGGACAGCGCGATGCTCTGGCCCGACGCCAGTTCGAGCGTGACGCCGGTCGCACCCTGCTTGACCGCCGCGACCTGCGCGAAGGTCAGTGCCGTGGCTTCCACGGCCGTGCCGCCGTTGCTGGCGGCCACGGTGAACTTGTAGCTGCCCGCGGGCACCACGTTTCCGGCGTCGTCCTTGCCGTCCCAGGTGACGGCGTTGACGCCTTCGGTCATGCCGCCGGCCTCGATCGTGCGCACGGTCTTGCCCGAGGCGTCGACGATCTTGATCTCGACATCGGCGGCCGTTCCCGGCAGCTGGACGGCGAACGCCTGGACGGCCGGGTCCTTGCCCTCTTCCGCCGCCTTGGTCGCGAGCGTGTTGCCCGGCGACAGCACGTTGTAGCCAATCAGCGAGGCCGCCTGCAGCACCTGGTTGGAGCCGGTCTGGCTCACCAGGCCCGACAGCGTGCTGTTGAGCTTCTCGATGCCGCTCACCGTGCTCATCTGCGCCAGCTGCGAGGTCAGCTCGGCGTTCTCCATCGGATTGAGCGGGTCCTGGTTGTTGAGCTGCGTCACCAGCAGCTTCAGGAAGCGCTGCTCGCTGTCGGAGTTGGAAACGCTGGCGGTGCTGGCCGCTGCGCTGGCCGCGTTGGCGCCGGAGATCGAGGAGGTGTCGGTGATGGCCATGGGATCTTTCTGCTGTGTTGTTACTGACCGATGGTCAGTGTCTTGACCATCAGCGTCTTGGCGGTGTTGAGGACCTCGACATTGGCCTGGTAGCTGCGCGAGGCCGAGATCATGTTGGTCATCTCCTCGACCACGTTGACGTTCGGCATCGCGACATAGCCATCGGCGTTGGCATGCGGGTTCTTGGGGTCGAAGACCATCTTGGCGGGCGAGGCGTCCTCGATCACGCCGGCGACCTTGACGCCGCCGATGTCCTGCCCGCCCGAGCCCGCGACCTCGAACACCACCTGCTTGGCGCGGTAGGGCTGGCCGTCGGGGCCGGCCACGCTCTCGGCGTTGGCGAGGTTGCTGGCGGTCACGTTCATGCGCTGCGATTGCGCGGCCATGGCGGAACCCGCCACGTTGAAGATGTTCATGGAAGCGCTGGGAAGCGGCATTTCGTTCTTTCTTCCGGCTGCCGCTTACTGCTGCACAGCCGACAGCAGCGACTTGATCTTGGCGTTGATCACCGTCAGGTTCGACTCGTAGCGCAGCGCGTTGTCGGCGAAGTTGATGCGCTCGGCATCCATCTCGACCGTGTTGCCGTCGATGCTCGACTGGCTGGGCACGCGGTAGAGCAGGTCCTGGTCGGGCATCGATTTCGACTCGCCGGCCAGGTGGCGCGACGAGGTCGTGGCGAGCGCGAAGGACTGCGACTGCCGGCCCTGCTCCACCGCCTGCGTCAGCCGGCTGGCGAAGTCGAAGTCACGCGCCTTGTAGTTCGGCGTGTCGGCGTGGGCGATATTGGCCGCCAGCACTTCCTGGCGCTGGGCCCGGAGATTGAGGGCTTCGCGGTTGAAGGCGAGCGCCGCATCGAGCTTGTCGATCATGGGGTTCCATCGGTTGACGTCGCGTCCGCACAAGACGGGATGGCGACAGATGGAAAGCGAGTCTATGCATGCATCGCGTTCGCAATGGGCTGAACAAAGGGGGTTTTCGCCAGCACTTCGCGACTTCGCGGCGTGGGCTCGATTCCTAGAATCTCCTGGCGCCGGTGTCCGTCTCCCTTCTGTCTTCCACCCGCGCTTGCCGAGACTTCCCCATGCAACACCGCTTCTGCAGCACCCGCTTGCTGCGCATCGCAATCCCCGCCCTGGTGGCCATGGCGGGCGCCAACGGCGCCGCGGCGCAGCAGCTGCCGGAAGCGGCCCGGGTCGCGATCGAAGGCCTGCTGCAGAGGCAGTCCAACGGACTGCCCGGCAAGCCCAGCTTCAGCACCAAGGCCACCGCCGAACTGCCGCCCTGCGACGACTACGAGGCTTTCCTGCCCAATGGAGCGACGCCCCGCGGCCGGATCTCCATCGGCCTGCGCTGCCGCGGTGACAAGCCCTGGACCCGCTTCGTGCCGGTCCAGGTGGCGATCGAGGGCCGCTACTACGTCGCGGCGCGTGCGATCGAGGCCGGCCAGACCCTGGGCGAGGCCGACGTCACCGAGCGCAGCGGCGACCTCGGCGACCTGCCGCGCTCGGTGGTCACGGAGGCTTCGGCGCTGCAGGGCGTGGTGGCCACCAACCGGATCGCCGCCGGCGCGCCGCTGCGCAAGGAGTCGATGCGCGGCGTGGTCGCGATCCAGCAGGGCCAGACCGTGCAACTGGTGGCCCAGGGCCCCGGATTCACGATCAGCACCGAGGGCAAGGCCCTGACCCGGGCCGAGGTCGGCGCCACCGTCCAGGCCAAGACCCGCGACGGCCGCCTGCTGACCGGCGTTGCCACCCAAGACGGCCAGATCCGGTTGAGCCAATAGGGCCGCCAAGGCGTGGGCCCCATGGTTTTCCATCTGCGCGCCCGCTCGCGAATTGTGCAAACTCCGACCTAAAGTTCTGGCTGCGTCCGCCGATATACGGGTCAGCCCTTTGAGGAACCATCTTGAAAATCGATCCATCCGGCCTCCCGGCCACGCCCCAGAGCCGCCCGACCAAGGCGCAAGCCGCCGCCGCGAGCGGCGTCGATGGCGCTGCGGCGCCCGCCACGGACGGTGCCCAGCCCATGGGCCAGGTCCGCACCCTGCCCGGCACGCCCGGCGGCGACTTCGACGCCGCCCGGGTCGCGGCGATCCGCGAGGACATCCGCGCCGGCCGCTATCAAATCCACCCCGACCGCATCGCCGACGGCCTGCTGGCCAGCGTGCGCGACCTGCTCGATCCGGAAGCCAAGCCATGAACACGATGCTGCTCTACCTGCATGCCGAGAAGACCTGCGTCGAGGAATTCCTCGCCGTGCTCGACCAGGAAGAACAAGCCATGGCCAACGCCCGCTTCAGCGAGCTGACGGCGATCACCGACGAGAAGATCGCCCTGCTGGACCGGATGGCCACGCTGGACCGCCAGCGCGAAACCGCGCAGGTCGCACTGGGCTTCGAACCCGGCCCCGCCGGCGCCGAAGCCGCAGCGGCGGCCGCCGGCGAAGCCACGCGCCAGGCCTGGACCGCCCTGCTGGCACTGGCCGAGGACGCCAAGGCGCGCAACATGCGCAATGGCTCGATGGTCCACACGCACCTCGACTTCACCCAGCGCGCGCTGCATTTCCTGCAATCGAGCGTGCAGTTGTTCTACGGCCCCGATGGGGTGCGCAAGACCGCCGGCGGCGGCAACCGCCTCGCCCTCGGCTGAAGCCTTCTCGGCGCCCTCCGCGGGCGCCGATTCACTTGTTGGGGTTGAGCAGGGCCTTCTCGCCGGTCGCGTGGCGCGAATAGACGGCGATCTGCGCCAGGTCCAGCGCCTCGACCAGCGAGAGTTCCGCCGTGTAGTGGCTGGCGAAGGTGGTCTTGAGCTCGGCCGCCACCCGCGCCTTGAGCTTCGCGGCGCCCTCGGGCCCGATCTTCTGCAGGAACGGGAACAGCAGCCAGCCCCCCATGCCCCAGGTCATGCCGAAACCGCGCGTGAACTCGGTCGGGCCACGGTCGAGGCCGCCGTAGATGTAGACCTGCTTGTGGGTGCTGGAGCCGTAGCGGCTGTATTCGGTGGCGGTCTTGTTCAGTGCCGCTTCCATGCAGGTCAGGATTTGCCCGGCCAGCTTGCCGCCGCCGATGGCGTCGAAGGCCAGGGTGGCGCCGGTGGCGACCAGCGCATCGGTCAGGTCCTGCATGAAGGTCGGCGAAGTGGCGTTGCAGACGTACTTCGCGCCGAGGCCGCGAAGGATGTCTTCCTGCTCCTTCTTGCGCACGATGTTGACGAGCGGGATGCCGTCCTGCAGGCAGATCCGGTTCAGCATCTGCCCCAGGTTGGACGCGGCGGCGGTGTGGACCAGGGCCTTGTGGCCCTCCCGCCGCATGGTCTCGACCATGCCGAGCGCGGTCAGCGGGTTGACGAAGGCGGACGCGCCCTCGGCCGGCGTCTGGCCTTCGGCCAGCGGCATGCACTGGGCGGCGGCGATCGTGCGGTACTGCGTGTACATCGCGCCGCCGAGGGCCGCCACGGTCTTGCCCAGCAGCGCCTGGGCCTCGGGCGAGGCACCCGCGGCGACGACCACGCCGGCGCCTTCGTTGCCGACCTGCATCGACTGGTCCAGGCGACCGGCCATGCTCTTCAGCGCGGCTTCGGGGACGTCGGCGGTGACGACCGGCCGGGACGCCGTGCCCGACGCCTTGGCGGTGCGCAGGTCGGCGGCCCCGAACAGCAGGCCGAGGTCCGACGGGTTCATCGGCGCGGCCTCGACGCGGACGATCACTTCGTGGGCGGCCGGCTGGGCGATCGCCTCCTCGGCCAGCGACAGGGTGAGTTGGCCGTCGCGGCTGACGAGCGAGCGGATCTGCAGGGTGGTGGCGGGCAGTGTCATGGGGGTCTCCGGGCTGGGCGGCCAGTATAGGAGCCGCGGCCGGCCGGCGCCCAGGTTCAGGGCGCCAGGTCGGCGGCGCCGGCGTCCGGATAGGCCAGCACGCGGTCGATCCGCTTGCCCTCGAGCGCCGCCACCTCGAAGCACCAGCCGGCGCAGTCGATGCGCTCGCCCACCTCGGGCAGCTGGCCCGAGACGAACATCAGCAGCCCGGCGACCGTGTTGTAGCGCCCGCGATCCTCCTCGGGCAGCTCGCGGATGCCCAGGCGGGCGCGCAACTCCGACACCGGCATCAGGCCGTCGAGTTCCCAGACACCGTCGGGCCGCTCGCGGGCCCAGGCTTCGTCATGGGTGGCGACCTGCAGTTCGCCGGTGATCGCCTCCAGCAGGTCGCGCGGCGTCATCAACCCCTGCACCACGCCGTATTCGTCGACCACGAACACCAGCCGGCCGGCGTGCGAGCGGAACTGTTCGAGCAGTTCCATGCCGGTGAGCGTCTCGGGCACGAACACGGCGGGCTGGGCCGCCTGCTCGATCGATCCCTCGTGGTCCGGGCCGAGCCGCAGCAGGTGGGCCACGCTGATCACGCCGACCACGTCGTCGAGCGAGTTGCGGCACACCGGATACCAGGAATGGACCAGGTTCAGCGCCCCGGCGGCCGACACCTTCTGCAGGCTCTGGGCGACGCTCCAGGAGGCATCCAGCCATTCGATGTCGGCCCGCGGGATCATCAGCGAGGCCAGCCGCCGGTCGTCGAGGTGGAACACGTTGCGCACCATCTGGTGCTCGTGCATCTCGATCACGCCGGCATCGACGCCCTCCTCGAGGCTGGCGGAGATCTCTTCCTCGGTGACCACCCGGGCGGCGTTCGAGTCGATGCGAAGCAGCTTCAGCGTGGCGGCGGTGGCGCCCGACAGCAACAGAACGAAGGGCTTGGCGCCGGTGGCCAGTCCGCGCATCGGCCGGGCCACGAAGCGCGCCACCGGCTCGGGGTAGAGCTGGCCGATGCGCTTGGGCACCAGTTCGCCGAAGATGATCGTGAAGAAGGTGATGCAGGTCACGACCACCGCGGTCGACGCGATGCTGGCGGTGCCGGCGCCCAGGCCCCAGGCCTGCATCTGCACCGACAGCGGCTCGGCGAAGGCCGCCTCGCCCACGATGCCGCTCAGCATGCCGATCGAGGTGATGCCGATCTGCACGCTGGACAGGAACTGCGTCGGATCCTCCATCAGCTTGAGCGCCGCCGCGGCGCCCGCATCGCCGGTCTCGGCCAGTGCCGCGAGGCGGGCGCGGCGGCTGGTGGACAGGGCCATTTCGGACATTGCGAACAACGCGTTGAGCGTGGTCAGCAAGGCCAGGAGAAAAACATCCATGAAGGCGGGTGAGAATGGGGATCATGGCACTTTACTTGATCGGTGACGTGCAGGGCTGCGACGACCCCCTGCGGCGCCTGCTGGACGACATCGCCTTCTCCCCCAGCCGCGACACGCTGGTCATGCTCGGTGACCTGGTCAATCGCGGACCGGCATCGCTCGCGGTGCTGCGGCGGGTGCAGGGCTACGGCGCTGCCGCGCAAAGCCTGCTGGGCAACCACGACCTGCACCTGCTGGGGGTGGCCCACGGTGCGCGCAAGGCGGGCCGCAAGGACACGCTGCGGGAGGTGCTCGATGCGCCCGATCGCAGCGCGCTGCTCGACTGGCTGCGCCACCAGCCGATGGCGCTGCACCGGCGCCTCGGCGGCGGCGACCTGCTGATGGTGCATGCCGGCGTGCTGCCGCAATGGAGCGTCGCCGACACGCTGGCGGCGGCGGGCGAGCTCGAATCGGTGCTGCGCGGGCCGTCGCTGGCCGATTTCCTGCAGACCATGTACGGCAACGCGCCGGCCCAATGGAACGACGCCCTCTCGGGCAGCGCCCGGCTGCGGGTGATCGTCAACGCGCTGACGCGGCTGCGCTTCTGCAGCGCCGAAGGCGTGATGGAGTTCGACAGCAAGGACGGCGCGGCGGCGCCGCCGGCGGGCTTCATGCCCTGGTTCGACGTGCCCGGCCGGGCCACTGCGGTCGCGACGGTGGCTTTCGGCCACTGGTCGACGCTGGGCTGGAAGTCACGGCCCGATCTGCTGTCGACCGACACCGGCTGCGTCTGGGGCGGCTGCCTCAGCGCGGTGCGCATCGGGCCCACGCTGCAGGACCGCGAATTGATCCAGGTCGATTGCCCGCAGTCCCAGAAACCCGGCTGAGCCGCCGGGCATCCGCTGGATCAGCTGGGTTCGGCGGCCTTGAAAAGCGCCGGCACCTTGCGCTTGGTCTTGATGTTGGCCGAGATGCCGCGCGACGGCGCGGCCTTGGCGGCGGCCTCCCAGGCCGGCGCGCCCTCGCGCTCGACCGGCGCCTCGTAGGGCTGCTCGAAGAACGGATCGCGCGGCGCCGACGGCGCGCGGTGCGGACGGGTGCTGCGCACCGGGCGGCCTTCGGCGCGCTCGCGCGGCCGGTCGAGGGTGTCGAGCACGTCGCGGGCATCGCCCGCCTCGCCCTCTTCGCGCCAATGGCGGCGGCCGTCGTTGATGCGGCCGCGCGGGCGGTCTTCTTCGAATTCGACCGGCTCGAGCTCGATCTTCTTCTTGATCAGCTTCTCGATGTCGGCCACCAGGCGGACGTCGTTGCCGCCGCTGGCGAAGCTCACGGCCAGGCCCGAGGCACCGGCGCGGCCGGTGCGGCCGATGCGGTGAACGTAGTCCTCGGCATTGAACGGGATGTCGAAGTTGAACACCGCCGGCACGTCCTTGATGTCCAGGCCGCGGGCGGCGACGTCGGTCGCCACCAGCAGGTCGACCTCGCCGGCCTTGAAGGCGGCCAGCGCCTTCAGGCGTTCGTCCTGGCTCTTGTCGCCGTGCAGCGCGGTGGTCTTGAGGCCTTCGCGCTCGAGCGAACGGGCCAGCCGGGCGCAGCCCAGCTTGCTGTTGACGAAGACGAAGGCCTGCGTGAGGCCACGCTGGCGGATGATCTGCTTGAGCGCGCGACGCTTGTCGTCGTCGCTGACGCTGTAGAAGCGCTGCTCGACGGTGGAGGCGGTCTCGTTGGGCCGCGCCACTTCGATCGTGACCGGATTCTGCAGGTAGCTGCCGGCCAGCCGCTTGATCTCGGGCGAGAAGGTGGCCGAGAACAGCAGCGTGGTGCGCTGCTTGGGCAGGTACGACAGGATCCGCTGCAGGTCGGGCAGGAAGCCGATGTCGAGCATCCGGTCAGCTTCGTCGAGCACCACGTACTCGACCTGGTTCAGCACCGCGTTCTTGGCCTCGATGTGGTCCAGCAGCCGGCCCGGCGTGGCAACCAGCACCTCGACGCCCTTCTTGAGCTCGAGCGTCTGGGGCTTCATGTCGATGCCGCCGAAAACCACCGCGCTGCGCAGGTTGGTGTACTTGGCATAGAGCGCGACCTGCTGCGCCACCTGGTCGGCCAGTTCGCGCGTGGGCAGCAGCACCAGCGCCCGCACCGGATGGCGCGCCGGCGAGGTCGAGCTGTTCTCGTGCTTGAGCATCCGCTGCAGCAACGGGAGCGAAAAAGCCGCCGTCTTGCCGGTGCCGGTCTGCGCCGCACCCATCACGTCCTGACCCGACAGAACCACCGGGATGGCCTGTTCCTGGATCGGCGTCATGCTCTCGTAGCCCATTTCGGCGACGGCACGCGCGAGGGGTTCGGCCAGGGAAAGATTGGAGAAGGAGCTTGTCATTAAGCCTTCTATTGTCGCACTTTGGCGAAAAACGGCAGTGACAGCGCGGTGACCGGCCGTTTCAGGCCCCCAAACAGGCCCCGACAACTAGAGCGATTTTGCCGCGAAAGTATCGCAATCCTGCATGTTCCCCGACTTGAAACCGGCGCCGAACCAACGCTGCCGCTGGGCGCTGGTGCCGTGGGTGAAGCTGTCGGGCACCACGGCGCGGCCGGCCGAGCGCTGCAGGGCGTCGTCGCCGATCTTCTGGGCCGCATTCATGGCCGCCTCGATGTCGCCCGGGTCCAGCCACTGCTTGGACTGCTGCGAATGGTGGGCCCAGACGCCCGCCAGGCAGTCGGCCTGGAGTTCCACCCGCACGCTCAGGGCGTTGGCCTGCGCCGGGCTGACCCGGCCGCGCATCTGGTCGACCTTGGCCGTGATGCCGAGTTCGTCCTGCACGTGGTGGCCGATCTCGTGCGCGATCACGTAGGCCTGCGCGAAAACGCCGGGCGCGCCGAGCTGGTTCTTGAGGGTGTCGAAGAAGCCCAGGTCGATGTAGACCTTCTGGTCGCCGGGACAGTAGAAGGGCCCCATCGCCGACTGGCCGGTGCCGCAGGCGGTGGGCGTGACGCCGCGGAACAGCACCAGCCGCGAGGGCGTGTAGCTGCCGCCGTTCTGGCGGAAGATGTCACTCCAGACCACCTCGGTATTCTTGAGCACGGTCGAGACGAAGGCCGCCTCGCGGTCATCGGGCGGCGGCTTGTGGGCCGGACCCTGTTGCTGCACCTGGGGCGCCGGCTCGCCACCGCTCAACAGGCCCAGCACGGTCAAGGGGTTGATGCCGAAGATCCAGCCGGCGATCAGCGCCACCGCCACCGTGCCGATGCCGATGCTGCGGCCGCCGATGGGAAAACCACCACCGCCCCCGCCGCCGTCGCGTCGATCCTCGACGTTGTCCGATTGTTCGTTGCCTTCCCACCGCATGACTCGCTCCTCTGCCGTCTCCGGGACGGCCGTCGCAGGATGGTACGCGCTCAGCGAGCCGCCGCGTAACCGACCTTCATCACCTCGCGGGACGGCTTCTGCCGGGCGGGTGCGGCCGGCGCGACCGCGGCCGCCGCGGCCGAGGCGGCGTAGTGGGCTTCCGCCTTTCGCACCTGCGACTGCGTGACCACGGCCATGGCGACCACCTGGACGAGCACGACCGCGGCCAGGGTCGCGATCAGCAGCAGGCGGTAGGGATGGGTCTCGCGAAGGCGCTGGAAAATCGGCATGTTCTCGTTCCTCGTGGCCCCGCGGACGCCGCGTGGGATGGAAGTAGAGAATGCAGGGGCGCGGCCTGCGGCACAGGCGCCATAGGGCCCGAGACGCTGTAGGACCGCGCCGGAGACGCGCCGAAGAGTCTAGTCAGTGGAGGACAGAGCAAAAAACTGCTGCGCAGTTTTCTTGGTCTGTCCCGCCAAGCCTCACGCCTTGGGCAGCGTCACGCCGCGCTGGCCCTGGTACTTGCCGCCGCGGTCCTTGTAGCTGACTTCGCAGACCTCGTCGCTCTCGAAGAACAGAACCTGGGCGCAGCCTTCGCCGGCGTATATCTTGGCCGGCAGGGGGGTGGTGTTGCTGAACTCCAGCGTCACGTAGCCTTCCCATTCGGGCTCGAAGGGCGTGACGTTGACGATGATCCCGCAGCGCGCGTAGGTGCTCTTGCCCAGGCAGATGGTCAGCACGTTGCGCGGAATGCGGAAGTATTCGACAGTCCGCGCCAGCGCGAAGCTGTTGGGCGGGATGATGCAGCTGTCGCCGTGGAAGTCGACGAAGCTCTTCTCGTCGAAGTTCTTCGGGTCGACCACGGTGCTGTGAATGTTGGTGAAGACCTTGAACTCGGGCGCGCAGCGGATGTCGTAGCCATAGCTCGAGGTGCCGTAGCTGATGATCTTGTGGCCGTCCTGCTCGCGGATCTGGCCCGGCTCGAAGGGCTCGATCATGCCGTTCTTCTCGGCCATGCGCCGGATCCACTTGTCGCTCTTGATGCTCATGTCGGGGTCCTTCCTGGGGCCGCTATTCTAGGCAGCCCGGACGCGCTACCCGGTTTGCGAGATCACGGTGCGCTCGATCAGGCGGTCGTCGCCGAGCACGATCAAGGAAAAGAGCAGCTCCTCCAGGTTGTTCGCCAACCCGGTCTTGCGCGCCAGCAGGGGGGTGGCCTTGGGGTCGATCACCAGGAAGTCGGCTTCGCACCCGGGCTGCAGGTTGCCGATGACGCCGTCGAGACCGAGCGCCCGTGCCGCGCCGCCCGTATGGCGCCACCACAGCTGCGACGGCGCGATGCTCACGCCGGGCTTGGTCTGTCCCTCGCGTCCTACGTAGTAGGCCGCCAGCATGGTCGCGAAGGGGCTGAAGCTGGTGCCGCCGCCGACGTCGCTCGCCAGGCCGTACCGATAGCCGATGCGGTCGGCGCCCTCGAAGTCGAAGAAGCCGCTGCCCAGGAACAGGTTGCTGGTCGGACTGACGGCCGAGGCGGTGCCGGTGTCGCGCATCAGGCGGCGGTCGTCGTCGTCGAAATGGATGCAGTGGGCGTAAACCGCGCGCTCGCGCATCAGGCCGAAGCCGGCGTAGACGTCCAGGTAGGAGCGGGCCTGCGGGAACAGTTCGCGCGCCCACTTGACCTCGTCCTTGTTCTCGGCCACGTGCGAATGGACCCAGGTGTCGGGATACTTCGCCGCCAGTTCGCCGGCGCCGCGCAGCTGCGCATCGGTGCTGGTGGGGGCGAAACGCGGCGTGATGGCGTAGCCCAGGCGGCCCTGGTTGTGCCAGCGGCGGATCAGCGCCTCGGTGTCGACCAGGCTCTGCTCGGTCCGGTCGCGCACGCCATCGGGCGAATGGCGGTCCTGAAGCACCTTGCCGGTGATCATGCGCAGCTGCCGCCGCTCGGCGGCCTCGAAAAAGGCCTGCACCGACTGCGGGTGCGAGGTCGCGAAGGTCAGGGAGGTGGTGACGCCGTTGCGCAGCAGTTCGTCGAAGAAGACCTCGGCCACCTCGGCCGAGTGGGCCGGGTCGGCGAAGCGGCTTTCAGCCGGGAAGGTGTAGTTCTCCAGCCAGGGCAGCAGGCCGTCGGCCGGCGCCCCGATGATGTCGGTCTGCGGAAAGTGGATGTGCATGTCGACGAAGCCCGGCGCCAGGATGCGTCCCGGCCAGTGGGTGACCGCGACGCCAGGGTGGCGCGCCGCCACCTCGGCATGGGCGCCGGCGTCCTGCACCCGCTGCCGGCCCTGGGCATCGGGGCCGACCACCAGCAGGCCGTCGGTGTCGAACAGCGGTTGGCCGGCGGCGTCGAATCGCAGGAGGGAGGCTCGGTAGGCGTGCATGGCTGCGAGAGTAAGGCAGACGCGGCGGTATGCAATTTGCATGCGCATATGAAGGCTATATGTCACGAACGGGGCGCCGTCCCGCCGGGGGCCGGCCCGGCCGCCATGCAGGGTCGAACATAATCCGGCACCCATGAAAGTGCTTCTCGTCGCGAACTACGAACCCGATGCCCAGAACAGCATGCTCGCCTTCCGGCGCGTGCTGGAACGCGAGCTGCCCCGCCTCGGCTGCGAGGTGCGGGTGGCGGCCCCGCCGCAGCGGGTGCTGCGCTTCGCGCCCTCGGCGCGCTGGCGCAAGTGGTTCGCCTACATCGACAAGTTCGTGCTGTTCATCCCCTCGCTGGTGCGACAGGCGCGCTGGGCCGACGTGGTGCATGTCACCGACCATTCGAACGGGATGTACATCCCCTGGCTCGGCAGCCGGCCCGCCGCGATCACCTGCCACGACGTGATCGCCATCCAGGCGGCGCGGGGCATGGTTGAGGGCTGGCACGTGGGCCGCAGCGGCCGGCTGTTCCAGCGGCTCATCGTGCGGGGACTGGCGCGCGCCGACGTGATCGCCTGCGTCTCGGACCTGACCCGGCGCGACCTGCTGGCCCTCGATTTGGCCCAGCCGTCGAAGGTGGTGCTGGCGCGGAACGGCCTGAACGACGAATTCTTGCCTGTGCCGCCGGCCGAGTCACAGGCGCTGCTGGCGCGGCTGGGCCTGCGGCCGCAGGAGCCCTACCTGCTCCACGTGGGCGCCGACCTGCCGCGCAAGAACCGCCGGCGGGTACTGGAGACCTTCATCGCGCTGCACGAGCGGGCCGCCGCGGCGTCCCGGCCGGCCCTGGTGCAGCGGCTGGTGTTCGTCGGCCCGGAGCTCGGTCCCGAGCTGGCGCAGCTGGCGCAGCGGCACGTCGTCGCCGACCGGATCACCACGCTGCAGGGTCTGTCGCACGCCGAGCTCCGGGCCGCCTATGCGGGCGCCACCGCCCTGCTCTTCCCCTCGCTGCAGGAAGGCTTCGGCTGGCCGGTGATCGAGGCGCAGGCCTGCGGCTGCCCGGTGTTCACGTCCGACCTCGCGCCGATGAACGAAATCGGCGGCGAGGGCGCGGTCTACGTCGACCCCGACGACCCGGTGGCCATGGCCGAGGCCATCGAGCTGGCGACCCCGCGCCTCGCCGAGCTGCGCCAGGAGGGGCTCGCCAACGCCGCCCTCTACACACCGGGCCAGATGGCCGCCGCCTACGTGGCGGCCTACCGGCTGGCGATCGAGAAGCACGAGGCGAAGCGATGAAGCGGCTGGCGGCGCTGGCGGTGGTCTTCCTGCCCTGGTCGCTCAAGCGCTGGCTGCTGCGACGCTTCTGGGGCTACCGGATTGCGGACGGTGCGCGAATCGGGCTGTCCTACGTCTTTCCGGGCCACCTGGTGATGGAGGAAGGTGCCCGCATCGGCCACCTGAACGTCGCCATCCACCTGGAGCGGATGGAATGCGGCGCCCATTCGATCATCGAGCGCTCCAACTGGATCACCGGCCATCGGCTGGGTGGCGGGCACTTCGGTCACCGTGCCGGACGCGACTCGGCGCTGGTGCTCGGCGCGCACGCCGCGATCACCAAGCAGCACATCATCGACTGCACCGACAAGGTCGAGATCGGAGCCTTCACGACCCTCGCCGGCTACCACTCGCAGATCATCACCCACGGCATCGACGTGGTGGACGGCCGCCAGGACTGCAAGCCGATCCGGATCGGCGCCTACTGCCTGGTCGGCACGCGCGTGATCGTGCTCGGCGGCGCCGCGTTGCCCGATCGCTCGGTACTGGCCGCGGGCTCGGTGCTCAACAAGGCCCACGGCGAGGAATTCGCGGTCTATGCGGGCCAGCCCGCGGTACGGGTCAAGGGCATCGCCCCCGAGGCCGCGTACTTTCACCGGCCCCAGGGCTTCGTGGACTGAGGGCGCGGAGGGGCTTGGCCGGCCCTCTCAGGGCGCCTTGCGCGCGACCCGCCCCTGCACGCCCTCGACCAGCCAGTTCATGTTCAGGATCTGCTCGTCGTCCAGTGCCTGTCCCTTCGCGATGACGACCCGGCCCTCGTTGTCGCGCACATCGGCGGCCACGGCCTGGAAGGGCTTCAGCTTGCCGGCGGCGACGTCCTGCTGGCGCGTCATCACTTCGTCCTGCACCGCCTTCGGCACCTTGGTGCCGAAATCGCCGACGCGGATCATGCCCTCCTTGACGCCACCCCAGACGTTGCCGCTTTTCCAGCTGCCGTCGAGCACGGCACGGGCGCGCTGCGTGTAGTAGTCGCCCCACTGGTGCGTGACCGCGACGACCTGGGCGTCGGGCGCGACCTTGCGCATGTCGGAGTGGTAGGCGACGGCCAGCTTGCCGCGCTCCTGCGCAGCGGCCATCACGGCGGTCGACCCGGTGTGGAAGGCGATCACGTCGACGTCCTGGTTGAACAGGGCCATCGCCGCCTCGCGCTCCTTCGGCGGGTCGAACCAGACGTCCAGCCACACCACCTTGACCCGCGCCTGCGGGTTGACCGAACGCATGCCCAGCGTGAAGGCGTTGATGCCCTGCAGCACCTCGGGGATCGGGAAGCCCGCCACGTAGCCCGCGACGTTGGTCTTCGTCATGCGGCCGGCCGCGACACCGGCGAGGTAGCGGCCCTCGTAGTAGCGCGCATTGGCGGTCGCGACGTTCGGCGTCGTCTTGTAGCCGGTGATCGATTCGAACTTCACGTCCGGAAAGTCGCGCGCCACCTTCAGCGTCGGCTCCATGTAGCCGAAGCTGGAGGTGAAGATCAGCTTGTTGCCCTGCTGCGCGAGGTCGCGGATCACGCGCTCGGCGTCGGCGCCTTCGGCCACGTTCTCGACATAGCTGGTCTTGACCTTGCCGGCCAGCGCGGCCTCGACGGTCTTGCGTCCGTTCTCGTGCTGGCGCACCCAGCCGGCATCGGTGACCGGGGCGACATAGACGAAGCCGATCTTCAGCGGATCGGCCTTCGGCGCGGGTTGGGAAAAAGCTGGAAGAAAGAAACAAGCGGCCGCGAGCGCGGCTGCGAGGTTTTTATACATGGTAGTCCTCTACATGGCCCCGGAATGGAAAAGGCGCCGCGGGGCAGCGGCGCCGGTGCCCATTTTAGCGGAGCCGCCGGCGCTCAACGACCGATCGCGCTTTCGCGCACCGCCTCGCGCATCAAATCGGCCAGCCGGGCCACCGGCGCTTCGGGCTCGGCCTGCGCGCGGGCCATCGAGAGCGCGATCTGCGGCAGCACCGGCAGGCCGGTGCCGGTACGGTCGAGCACGCGCACGTGCGGCGGCAGCCCGAAGGCGGGGCGTGCCGACAGGCCAAGCCCGGCGGAGGTCGCGGCCCACAGCGCGGCCAGGCTGGCACTGGTGAAGACATGGCGCCAGGGAATGCCCGCGCGGTCGAGCACCGTGGTGACGATCTCGCGCAGCGGGCATGGGGCGTCGACCATCACCAGCGGCAGCGGCTCGCGCGACTTGCGCGGGCCGGCGCGCTGCAACTCGGTCCACCACACGGTGTCCAGTGCCGCGGGCGCGGCGGGTGCGATCCATTGCAAGGGCAGTCGCACGAGCTGCTCGGCATGGTCCAGAGGGGCGCTGCCCGCGACCTCCCAGGTCAGGGCCAGGTCGAGCTGGCCCAGCGCCAGGCGCTCGCGCAGTTCGGCGCTGCGCGCCACGCAGGCCTCGACGCGAACCCTGGGATGCGCGCGCGCGAAGCGGCCGAGCACGCCGGGCAGCAGGCTTTCGCCCAGGTCTTCCTGCAGGCCGAGCCGGACCCAGCCTTCGAGGTCGGCGCCGCGCATCGCGGCCGCGGCCTCGTCGTTGATCTCGAGCAGGCGATGGGCATAGGCCAGCAGGGTCTGGCCGGCGTCGGTCAGCTCGAGGCCGCGGCCGGCCTTGCGCAGCAGCGGCGTGCCGGCCTGGCTTTCGAGCTTCTTGAGCTGGGCGCTCACCGCCGAGGTCGAGCGGCCGAGCTTGTCGGCCGCCCTGGCGTAGCTGCCGAGGGCCACGCCGGTCGAGAAGCTGCGAAGAACGTCGAGATCGAACAACACGTGGGTCATGGTCAATCATCCCGTTTTGGTGGATGGATGGTTGATTATTTTCTGATTTTCAAAAGCTTTGCACGAGCGGACACTGCGCCGCATGATGCAAGCCCCCTCTCTCCCCGCCACCTCGTCGCACCGCTGGAAGGTGCTCGCCGCCGGCGTCGCCGCCAACGCGGCGTTCTCGGTCGCCTTCAGCGGCATCCCGATGACCGCCGTGCTGATGCGATCGGGTTACCGGCTCGACAACGCCACGCTGGGCCTGGTGCTCGGGCTGATGGGCCTCGGCATCGCCGTGAGCGAACTGCCGTGGGGCCTGCTGACCGACCGCTGGGGCGACCGGCCGGTGCTGCTGACCGGCCTCGCCGCCACCGCCCTGGCGCTGCTCGCGATGGCGCTGCTGGCAGCGCCGACGCCGCGGCACGTGCCCGGCCTGGGCTGGCTCGGTGCCGGCCTGCTCGGGGTCGGCCTGCTGGGCGGCAGCGTCAACGGCGCCAGCGGCCGGGCGGTGATGGGCTGGTTCGCCGACGGCGAGCGCGGCCTGGCGATGAGCATCCGGCAGACCGCCGTGCCGCTCGGCGGCGCGGTCGGCGCCATGCTGCTGCCGGCGGTCGCATCGCGCTTCGGCTTTGCGGCGATGTACGGCGTACTGGCCGCACTGTGCGCGCTCAGCGCCCTGCTGGCCTGGGCCTGGGTGCACGAACCCGCGGCGCCGCTCGCGCCCTTTCCGGCCGCCGCGCGGGTCGCGCAGCACCGGGATGGCCCGCTGCGCGACGCCCGAATCTGGCGCCTCGCGGCGGGCATCGGCATCCTGTGCGCGCCGCAGTTCGCGGTGCTGTCCTTCGGCACGGTCTTCTTGCACGACTTCAGCCACGCCGGGCTGGGCGCCATCGCGGCCGCGATGACGGCGATGCAGGTCGGGGCGATGGCGATGCGGGTCTGGAGCGGGCGCTGGACCGATCGTCGCCGGAACCGGCCGGCCTACCTGCGCGCCTGCAGCCTGCTCAGCATGCTGCTGTTCGCGGCACTGGCGGCGCTGGCACTGGCGGACGACGCCGCGACCGGTGGTTCGGCTGCGCTGCGCGCGCTGCTGATCGGGCTGCTGGCCGTGAGCGGCCTCTGCGTGTCGGCCTGGCACGGCGTCGCCTACACCGAGCTGGCCACCCGCGCGGGCGCGGCCCGGGCCGGCACCGCACTGGGCATGGCGAACACCAGCGTGTTCATGGTGTGCTTCGCGACGCCGCTCGGCATTCCCCACCTGTTGGCCCTGCAGGGCTGGCCGCTGGTGTGGCTGGCGGCCGCGGCCTGCGCGGCCGCCGCCCTGCCGCTGCTCTCGGCGCCGGCGGAGGCGGTTCAGGCGAAGGCGTCGAAGGCCGAGTTGAGCCGGTCGACATAGGCGCGCTTGGCCGCGGCATCGACGAAGCTGCCCTCGAAGCTGTTGGCCGCCAGCTGCCAGGCATGCTGCGCCGTGAGCCCGGTGGCGGCGAAGGTCTCGGTGAAGTTCTGGTTCATGTAGCCGCCGAAGTAGGCCGGGTCGTCGGAATTCACCGTGGCCACCAGGCCGCCGTCGAGCAGCGCGCGCAGGTTGTGCTGCCCGAGGTCGGGGAACACGCACAGCTTGAGGTTCGACAGCGGGCAGACGGTCAGCGGAATGCGGTCCTGGGCGAGCCGCTTCATGAGCGCGGCGTCCTTGGTGCTCTGCACGCCATGGTCGATGCGCTCGACCTTGAGCACGTCGAGCGCGCTCCAGACATAGGCCGGCGGCCCCTCCTCGCCCGCATGGGCGACCAGGTGGAAGCCGAGTTCGCGGCAGCGTGCGAACACGCGGGCGAACTTCTCGGGCGGATGGCCGAGCTCGCTCGAATCGAGGCCGACGCCGATGAAGCGGTCGCGAAACGGCAGCGCCTGCTCCAGCGTGGCGAAGGCATCCTCCTCGCTGAGGTGGCGCAGGAAGCACAGGATCAGCTCGGCATCGACGCCGAGCCTGGCCTTGGCATCGACGCAGGCCCGGTGCAGGCCGTCCATCACGGTCTGCATCGCGACGCCGCGCTCGGTGTGGGTCTGCGGATCGAAGAACATCTCGGTGCGCACCACGTTGTCGGCCGCCGCCCGCTCCAGGTAGGCCCAGGCCATGTCATAGAAGTCCTGCTCCTTCAGCAGCACGCTGGCGCCGGCGTAGTAGATGTCCAGGAAGGTCTGCAGGTTGGTGAAGGCGTAGGCGGCGCGCAGGTCCTCGACGCTGGCGTAGGGAATGGCGACGCCGTTGCGCTGCGCCAGCGCGAAGATCAGCTCGGGCTCGAGCGAGCCCTCGATGTGGATGTGCAGCTCGGCCTTCGGCATGGCGCGCAGCAGCGCGGGCAGGCGGTCGGCGGCGATGTCGCGGACGGTGCGTTGTTGGGGAATGGTCATCAGCAGACTCCGAAGGTGATGCCACGCATTTTGAGGTGGCGGCGATAGAGGGACGAGGCCTTGTCGGCCACGGTGTGGAGCTCGGCGCGCAAGTCGAGCGGCAGCCGCTTGGGCGCCTGGGATTCGAGCACCGGCTTGTCCTGCAGGAAGATCGTGTCCTGGAAGGCGCGCACCGAGGCCGCGTCGCGCTCGAAATCAGAAGTGGCGAAGCGGAACCAGACCCGGCTGCGCTCGGCATCGACCGGGCAGATCCGGAGCGCGATCGATTCGCGGTAGCCGTCGATGCCGACGCTCGAAGCCTCGGGCACCTTGGTCAGCATCGCCGCATAGGGCGCCGTGACCTCATAGCCGTATTCGACCTGCGCCGGCGCGGTCGAATGGGCCGTGGACTGAGGCTGCCAGGCCTTGCAGCCGGTCGCGCGCAGGCCGTCGGGCGTGGCTTCGACGCGGTAGTCGTCGATCACGGCCATCTCGCGCGCGCCGAGCCAGCCTTCGTGCACGAAGCCGAAGTGCGCCATGTCGAGGAAGTTCTCGACCAGGCGCGGGGCGCTGGTCTCGACGTCGTAGGGGCCGCAGCTGATCTTGCGCATGCCGGCGTCGGACTCGGCCTCGAAGGCGGGCAGCGCGGCATCGCCCTGGCCAACACTTTCGAGACGGACCCACACCAGGCCCTGGGCCTCGACCGCGGCATGCGCCATGGCGCGGTGCGTGGCCGGCGGCACGAAGTCCGGCAGCGCCGGCACCTGGATGCACCGGCCGTCGGGCTCGAAGCGCCAACCATGGTAGGGGCACTCGAGCGCCGCTCGGCCATCGCAGGCGACGACGCGGCCGAGCGAGAGTTGCGCGCCACGATGCGGGCAGCGGTCGGCCCAGGCGTGGACAGCGGCGGCCTCGTCGCGCCACAGCACCAGGTTCTCGCCGAGCAGTCGCACGGCCACGGGCGCCGCTGCGACTTCATCGGCCAGCACGACCGGGTGCCAGAGTTGTCTTTCGATCATCGTGGTCTCAAATGAAAAAGGGTTGCCCGAGGACAACCCTTCCGACCGGCAATCCGGTTCGTCGTCTTACTTCTTGTCGCCGCCCGGCACCTTGCCTTCGACGCCCTTGACGTAGAAGTTGACGCCGCTCAGGAACTTGTCGTCGGCCACCGCGCCGGCAGCGACCACTTCCTTGCCGTCCTGGTCGACGATCGGGCCCTTCCAGATCGAGAAGCTGCCGTCCTTCAGGCCCTTCTTGATTTCCTCGACCTTGGCCTTGGTCTCGGCCGGCACGTCCTCGGCGATCGACACCAGGTCGATCGCGCCTTCCTTGACGCCCCACCAGGTCTGGCCGGTCGCCCATTTGCCGTCCAGCACGTCCTGCACCGCCTTGGTGTAGTAGGGCGTCCAGTTGATGATGGCCGAGCCCAGGTGGGCCTTCGGGCCGTAGGCGGTCATGTCGGAATCCCAGCCGAAGGCGCGCTTGCCCTTTTCCTGGGCGGTCTTGAGCACGGCCGGCGAGTCGGTGTTCTGGAACAGCACGTCGGCGCCGCCGTTGATCAGCGCGGTGGCGGCCTCGGTTTCCTTGGGCGGGCTGAACCATTCGTTGACCCACACCACCTTGGTCGAGATCTTCGGGTTGACCGACTGGGCACCCAGCGTGAAGCTGTTGATGTTGCGCAGCACCTCGGGGATCGGCACCGAGCCGACCACGCCCAGCGTGTTGCTCTTGGTCATCGAGCCCGCGATCACGCCGGCCATGTAGGCGCCTTCGTAGGTACGGCTGTCGTAGGTGCGCATGTTCTCGGCCGTCTTGTAGCCGGTGGCGTGCTCGAACTTCACTTCCTTGTTGTCGGCCGCGACCTTGAGCATCGGTTCCATGTAGCCGAAGGTGGTGCCGAAGATCAGCTTGTTGCCCTGGCCCACCATGTCGCGGAACACGCGCTCGGCGTCGGCGCTCTCGGGCACGCTCTCGACGAAGGTGGTCTTGATCTTGTCGCCGAATTCCTTCTCGATCGCCTTGCGGGCGTTGTCGTGCGCGAACGACCAGCCGCCGTCGCCGACCGGGCCGACGTAGGCGAAGGCGATGTTCAGCGGGGCCTTCGGTGCCGGTGCCGCAGCGCTGGGCGCCGGGGCGGCAGGCGCCGCGGCGGGGGCTGCTGCTTCTTCCTTCTTGCCGCAGCCGATGAGGGCGGCCGAAGCGACTGCGGTCAGGGCAGCCAGCTTGAGCAGGGAACGCTTGTTCAGATCATTCATTGTTCGAAATCCTCGAAGGACGGGTTGGCGGAGAAACAAAAGGAAACGTGATTATGAGCCGCGCGGCCGCTCCGGAGGCGAATTCCGAAGCGCTGCTGCGCGAGGACTAGTGAGACCTTGCGGGACAGATCAAGAAAGTGCGCAGTAGTTTTTGCTCTGTCCTCAACTGATCAGGAGCCGGGGTAGAAGGGTTTCCCAATCGAAGCCGGCATGTTGACGCGGATAAACGCCGGGTTGCGCGAGATCAATGCCAGCACCACGATCGGCGCGATATAGGTCAGCATGCTGAGGAACTGGCTCGGGATGTTGACCCCGGTGCTCTGCAGGTGGAAGCCCAGCATCGACACCCCGCCGAACAGGTAGGCGCCGAGCAGCACCCGCACCGGGCGCCAGGTCGCGAAGGTGGTGAGCGCGAGCGCGATCCAGCCGCGTCCGGCCACCATGCCCTCGACCCACAGCGGCGTGTAGACGGTCGACAGGTAGGCACCCGCCAACCCGCACAGCGCGCCGCCGGCGATCACCGCCAGGAAGCGGATGCGCCGCACCGGATAGCCCAGCGCGTGCGAGGACTCGGGCGACTCGCCGACCGAGCGCAGCACCAGGCCGGCGCGCGTGCGGTACAGAAACCAGATCAGGCCGATGGTCAGCAGCACCGCGAAATAGACCATCGGGTGATGGCGGAACAGCGCCGGCCCGACCAGCGGGATGTCGCCCAGCACCGGCAGCGCGTAGGACACGCTCTCGGGCAGCTTGGCCTGCACGAAGTTGATGCCCGCGAAGGCCGAGAAACCGACCCCGAACAGGCTCAGCGCAAGCCCGGTGGCGTACTGGTTGGTGTTGAGCCAGATCACCAGCACGCCGAAGAAGGCGGCCAGCAGCGCCCCGGCCGCCATCCCGGCCAGGAAGCCGAGCCAGGTGTTGTGCGTGACCACCACCGTGGCGAAGCCGGCGATCGCGGCGCACAGCATCATGCCCTCGGCGCCGAGGTTGACGATGCCGGCCTTTTCGTTGATCAGGAGACCCAATGCCGCGATCGCGAGGACGGTGCCGGCACTGAGCGTGGAGCCGAGCAGGAGTGCGTAGCTTTCCATCATGCGGCTCCTTCGGTGGGACGGGCGACGGGGGCCGTCAGGGGTGTGCTCGCTTGAAGCGAACCGGTTCCGGAGGTCGAGGCGATCACCTTGACCGCTGCCTTGCGCCGGATCCGGTAGGCGATCAGCGTGTCGCAGGCCAGCAGCGTGAACAGCAGCAGGCCCTGGAACACGCCGGTCAGCGACTTGGGCAGGCCGAGCCGCGACTGGGCCAGCTCGCCACCGATGTAGAACATGCTCATGAGGATCGCCGAGAAGATCATGCCGACCGGGTGCAGCCGGCCGACGAAGGCCACGATGATCGCGGCGAAGCCGTAGCCGGCGGGAACGTAGGGCGTGAGCTGGCCGATCGGGCCCGCCACTTCGAGCGCACCCGCCAGGCCGGCCGCGCCGCCCGAGGTCAGCAACGCGATCCAGACCGCGCGCCGGGCCGAGAAGCCCGCGTAGCGCGCGGCCGCCGGCGCCAGCCCGCCGACCTGCTGCGCGAAGCCGGCCCGGGTGCGGAACAGGAACACCCACAGCGCCGCCGAGCCGGCCAGCGCGATCAGCAGGCCGATGCTGACGCGCGAGCCCTTCAGCAGCCGCGGGATCTGGGTCACGGCCTCGAAGGTCTTGGTCTGCGGGAAGTTGTAGCCCTGGGGGTCCTTCCACGGGCCGTAGACCATGTAGCCCAGCAGCAGCACCGCGACGTAGACCAGCATCAGGCTCACCAGGATCTCGTTGGCGTTGAACCTGTCGCGCAGGAAGGCGACGATGCCGGCCCAGACCATGCCGCCCAGGATCCCGGCGACCAGGATCGCGGCCACGATCCACGACCCGGTCGACTTGTCGGCCAGCAGCGCGACGCCGCCGGCGCAGATGGCGCCGAACACGAACTGCCCCTCGGCGCCGATGTTCCAGACATTGGAGCGGAAGCACACGGCCAGGCCGAGCGCGATGATCAGGAGCGGCGTCGCCTTGACCATCAGCTCGCCCAGCGCATAGCTGCTCTTGATCGGCTCCCAGAAGAAGACCGCGAGGCCCTTGACCGGGTCCTTGCCGAGCAGGGCGAACAGCACCATGCCGATCAGCACGGTGATCAGCAGCGCCAGGATCGGCGAGCCATAGCTCCAGAAACGCGAGAGCTGCGGGCGGGGTTCGAGCTTAAGCATGGGCCACCTCCGTGGCTGCCTTGGCAGCATGTGGCGAAGCGTCCCAGAGGCCGCTCATCCATTCGCCGATCTGCGGCACCGTGGCGGCCGCGCGATCGATCGAGGGCGAGAGGCGGCCCTTGGCGATGACATGCAGGCGGTCGCAGATCTCGAACAGCTCGTCGAGCTCCTCGCTGACCACCAGCACCGCGCAGCCGGCATCGCGCAGCGCCAGGATCTCGCCGCGGATCAGCGCCGCGGCGCCGACGTCCACGCCCCAGGTCGGCTGCGAGACGATGAAGATCTTCGGGTCGGCGTCGATCTCGCGCCCGACGATGAATTTCTGCAGGTTGCCGCCCGACAGCGAGCGTGCCGCCGCGTTTGGCCCGCCGGCCTTGACGTTGAAGCGCTGGATGATCTTGGCGGCGTGCTGCTGCAGCGCGCCGGTCCGGATCCAGCCGCCCTTGCCGACCGCGTTGCTGCGGGTCAGCAGCATGTTCTGCGCCAGCCCCAGGGTCGGCACGGCGCCGCGGCCCAGCCGCTCCTCGGGCACGAAGTGCAGCCCCAGCGCGCGGCGCCGGCGCGGCCTGAAGTGGGCCGCCGGCTGGCCGAAGACCTCGATCATGCGGGCCTCGGCCCGCGTGTCCTCGCCCGACAGGGCGTAGAGCAGTTCCTTCTGGCCGTTGCCCGAGACGCCGGCGATGCCCACCACCTCGCCGGCGCGGACGTCCAGGGAGATGCCGTCCAGGTCGACGCCGAACTGGTCCTCGCGCGCCAAGGTGAGGCCCTTGACCTGCATCGCCACCGCGCCCGCATGGATCGGCCGGTGTTGCAGCGGCGGCGGCTCGGCGCCGATCATCAGCCTCGACAGCGATTCGTTCGATTCGTTCTGCGGATTGCACACCCCCGTGACCTTGCCGCCGCGCAGCACGGTGCAGGCCGTGCACAGCTCGCGGATCTCGTGCAGCTTGTGACTGATGTAGAGGATGCTGCAGCCCTCGGAGGCCAGCTTCTTGAGCACCACGAACAGCTTCTGCACCGCCTGCGGCGTCAGCACCGAGGTCGGCTCGTCGAGGATCAGCAGCTTGGGGTCGGTCAGCAGCGCGCGAATGATCTCGACCCGCTGCATCTCGCCGACCGACAGCGTGTGGACCGGCCGCGCCGGGTCGATGTCCAGCCCGTATTCGGCCGCCTTGGCCTGGACCCGGCGCGCCACCTCGGCCAGCGCCAGGCTCTTGTCCAGCCCGAGCCAGACGTTCTCGGCCACGGTCAGGGTGTCGAACAGGGAGAAATGCTGGAACACCATGCTGATGCCCAGCGCCCGCGCCTCCTGCGGGTTGCGCACGTTGACCGGCTGGCCGTTGAACATCACGCTGCCTTCATCGGGCTTGACCGAGCCGTAGATGATCTTCATCAGCGTGGATTTGCCGGCGCCGTTCTCGCCGAGGACCGCGTGGGTTTCGCCGGGCGCCACCGTCAGCGAAACGTCGCTGTTGGCGACCACCGCGGGGTAGCGCTTGGTGATGTGCGCGAGCTGGAGTCTGTGGATTGTCATGCCTGTGCCTGGCCGTTGGGTTTCAGGGACGCATTGTCGTCAGTGTCCGCCGATATAGATGAACTTGAACAGGAAAACGCCGCCGATCAGCCACACCATCCAGTGGACCTTGCGGGCCTGGCCAGTGAACAGCTTCAGCACCGCGTAGGTGATGAAGCCGAACGCCAGGCCGTTGGCGATCGAATAGGTGAAGGGCATGACCAGCGCGGTGACCGCCGCCGGAATCACTTCGGTGGTGTCTTCCCAGTCGAGTTCGGTCAGTTCCCTAAGCATCAAACAGGCCACGAAGAACAAGGCCGGTGCCGTGGCATAGGCCGGCACCGCGCCGGCCAGCGGCGAAATCACCAGCGCCGCCAGGAACAGCACCGACACCGTCAGCGCCGTGAGCCCGGTGCGGCCGCCGGCCTGGACGCCGGCCGCGCTCTCCACGTAGGCGGTGGTGCTGGACGTGCCCAGGAGCGAACCGGCGAAGATCGCGCCGCTGTCGGCCAGCAGCGCCTTGTTGAGCCGGTCCATCTTGCCCGGCACCAGCAGGCCGGCGCGGCGGGCGACGCCCATCAGGGTGCCGGTGGCGTCGAACAACTCGACCAGGAAGAACACCAGGATCACGTTGAGGATGCCGCCGGTGAGCGCCGCCTTGATGTCCAGCTGCAGGAAGGTCGGCGCGATCGACGGCGGCGGCGCGAAGATGCCGTGGAAGACGTTGCCGCCGAAGAAGAAGGACAGCACCGTCACCGCGATGATGCCGATCAGGATCGCGCCCGGCACCTTGAGCCGGTCGAGCACCACGATCAGGAAGAAGCCCAGCGTGGCCAGCACCACTTCGGGCGTGTGCAGGTCGCCGAGCGTGACGTAGGTCGCCTTGGAGGGCGCCACGATGCCGGCGCTCTTGAGCGCGATGATCGCCAGGAACAGCCCGATGCCGACCGTGATGGCGACCCGGATCGAATGCGGGATGCCGCGGATGATCAGCTCGCGCAGCTTGAACACCGTGACCAGCAGGAACAGGCAGCCCGAGACGAACACCGCGCCCAGCGCCGCCTGCCAGGTGAAGCCCATCTGGCCGACCACCACGTAGGCGAAATAGGCGTTCAGGCCCATGCCGGGCGCCAGCGCGATCGGGTAGTTGGCGTAGAGCGCCATGATGGCGGTGCCGAGCGCCGCGATCAGGCAGGTGGCGACAAAGACCGCGTCCTTCGGCATGCCCGCGTCGCCGAGGATCGACGGGTTGACGAAGATGATGTAGGCCATCGTCAGGAAAGTCGTGAGGCCCGCCACCAGTTCGGTGCGCACCGTGGTGTTGTGCTCCCTGAGCTTGAAGAGCCTTTCGGCCCAGCCGCTGGCGGCGGGGCGTGGCGTGGTGGCGTGCCCGGTGGGCACCGTGTCTGTCCGGTTCATCGCATTTGTCTCCGTCTCGTTTCTTTGGGCTCGTGGCGTTCCTGTCCGTATCGCGACGCCGGCGCGAAATTCTTGTGCGGTCTAGTCGGGACCGGCCGCGGCGGGCGGCGGCCGCAGCGACGCCGCCACCGCCTTGGTGCGCTCGCGCAGCCAGCGCGCCGAACTCGAGGAATGAGTGCGCTCGTGCCACAGCTGGTAGTACATGAGGCGCGGCAGCGGCACCGGGCAATCGAGGATCGCGACCGGCAGCCGGTCGACGAAGCGCTCGCAGTACTGGCGGCCGGTGGTCAGCACCAGCAGGCTCGAGGCCACCATGTCGGGAATCAGCCCGAAGTGGGCGCAGCGGGCCATGATGTTGCGCTGCCGGCCCATCTCGTCGAGCATCTGGTCGATGATCCCGCGGGCCCCCGGATGCGTCGGCGTCGGCGCGATGTGCTCGGCCGCGAGCCAGCTCTCCAGGTCCCAGCCGCGCCGCACCGCCGGATGGTCCTTGTTGACCATCGAGACGATCTCGTCGCCGAAGAGCCGCGCCATGTGCAGGTCTTCCGGCGGCTTGAGCCAGTTGCCGACCACCACGTCGACCTGGCCCAGCGAGAGGTGCGCGTGGTAGTCCGAATCGGACGACAGCGGATGGATCTCGATGTGGCACAGGGGCGCCTGGCTCTTGATCTGCGCCACCAGCAGCGGCAGGAACTGCGGGTCCATGTAGTCGCTGGCGGCGATCCGGAAGGTGGTGGCGGCGGTCTGCGGATCGAAGCCGCGGGCGTCGCTGAACAGCACCTCGGCCGAGCGCAGGATGGCGGCCGCCGGCTCGATCATGCGCAGGCCGGCATCGGTCGGCACCATGCCCGAGCCCGAGCGCACCAGCAGCGGGTCGCCGGACAGCTCCCGCAGCCGCTTGAGGGCGGCGGAAACGGCGGGCTGGTACATCCCCAATCGGATGGCGGCTCGCGAGACGCTGCGGTCGGTCAGCACGGTGTGTAGAACCCGGATGAGGTGAAGATCGATCTTGTCGAGAAGCGCTTGGTCTCTCATGACTGCCCGCCGTGGTCTGGAATGTGCGGGCAGTTATACAGCGCGGCAATCACATGGAAAGGCCCTCAGGCGCCGGCCTGGACCGCGGTGATCGCGTTCAGGATCGCCTCGCTGGTGGCGGGCGCGCGCAGCGGCGGGTCGACCTTGTGCTCGCCGGCCGCAGACACCGCATCGCGGATCGCGAAGAAGACCGAGAACGGCAGCAACAGCGGCGGCTCGCCGACCGCCTTGCTGCGGTGGATCGAGTCCTCGAAGTTCTGGCCCTCGAACAGCCGCACGTTGAACACCGGCGGGCAGTCGTTGGCGGTCGGGATCTTGTAGGTGCTCGGCGCGTGGGTGGTCAGCAGGCCGGTCTTGGGATGCCAGACCAGCTCTTCGGTCGTGAGCCAGCCCATGCCCTGGATGAAGGCACCCTCGACCTGGCCGATGTCGACCGCCGGGTTCAGCGACTTGCCGGCATCGTGCAGGATGTCGGCGCGCAGAAGCTTCCACTCGCCGGTCAGCGTGTCGACCACGACCTCGCTCACCGCCGCGCCGTAGGCGAAGTAGAAGAACGGCCGGCCGAACATCTTGTCCTTGTCCCAGCTGAGGCCCGGGGTGGCGTAGAAGCCGTCGGACCAGAGCTGCACCCGGTCGAGGTAGGCCTCGCCGACCACGGTGCCGAAGGGCAAGGTGCGGCCGTTGACCTCGACCTTGTCGTTGGCGAAGCGCACCTGCGACGCCTCGCCGCCATGGCGCGCCGCGGCGCAGGCGGCCAGCCGTTCGCGGATCTGGCGGGCGGCGTCCTGCGCCGCCTTGCCGTTCAGGTCGGCACCGGTCGAGGCGGCCGTGGCCGAGGTGTTGGCCACCTTCTGGGTGTCGGTCGCTGTCACCCGCACGCTCTCGAAGCTGACGCCGAGCTCGTGCGCCACCACCTGCGCCACCTTGGTGTTCAGGCCCTGCCCCATCTCGGTGCCGCCATGGTTCACCAGGATCGAGCCGTCGGTGTAGACATGGACCAGCGCGCCGGCCTGGTTGAAGTGCTTGACGTTGAACGAGATGCCGAACTTGAGCGGCGCCAGCGCGATGCCGCGCTTGAGCACCGGGCTCTTGGCGTTGAAGGCCGCGATCTCCTCGCGCCGCGTGCGGTAGCTGCTGGTGGTCTCGAGTTCGGCCACCAGCTCGTGGATGATGTTGTCGCTCACCAACTGGCCGTAGGGCGTGACGTTGTTCTCGCCCTTGCCATAGAAATTGACGCGCCGCACGTCGAGCGGATCGCGGCCCAGTTCGCGCGCCACGCTGTCGAGGATGTTCTCGATCGCGATCGCGCCCTGCGGCCCGCCGAAGCCGCGGAAGGCGGTGTTGCTCTGGGTGTTGGTCTTGCCCGAGTAGCCGTGCATGGCGACGTCGGGCAGCCAGTAGGCATTGTCGAAATGGCACAGGGCGCGGGTCATCACCGGGCCCGACAGGTCGGCCGAATGGCCGGCGCGGGAGACCATCGAGATCTCGGCCCCGAGGATGCGGCCCTCGTCGTCGTAGCCGACCTCGTATTCATACCAGAAGCAGTGCCGCCGGCCGGTGATCATGAAGTCGTCGTCGCGGTCGAGCCGCAGCTTGACCGGGCGCTGCAGCTTGCTGGCGGCGACCGAGGCCACGCAGGCGAACAGGGCCGACTGCGACTCCTTGCCGCCGAAGCCGCCGCCCATGCGCCGGCACTCGACATGCACCTCGTTGGCCTGCAGGTGCAGCGCATGCGCCACCAGGTGCTGCATCTCGCTCGGATGCTGGGTCGAGCAGTAGACGTGCATCGCGCCGCCCTCCTTGGGGATCGCATAGCTGATCTGCCCTTCGAGGTAGAACTGCTCCTGGCCGCCGACGTCGAGCTCGGCCTTGAGGCGGTGCGGCGCCCTGGCGATCGCGGCCTGCGCGCCGCCTTCGTTCGTGCTGCGCACCAGGTGCATCGGCGGCACCACGTACTGGCCCCTGGCATGCGCGTCCTGCGGCGTCAGCACCGGCGGCTGCGCCTCGATGTCGAGTGCGTCCTTGGCGCGGGCCGCGGCGCGGCGG
The DNA here is from genome assembly GCF_030486595.1 of Variovorax ginsengisoli. Classification (GTDB taxonomy): domain Bacteria; phylum Pseudomonadota; class Gammaproteobacteria; order Burkholderiales; family Burkholderiaceae_C; genus Variovorax; species Variovorax ginsengisoli_B. Next base: position 42,973 of record NZ_JAUJZH010000001.1, read on the forward strand.
GCGGCGTCGCGGGTCTCGGCGATCACCGCGAACACCGGCTGGCCCAGGTAGCGGATGTCGCCGCTGCACAGGATCGGGTCGTCATGGACGATCGAGCCGCAGTCGTTGCTGCCCGGAATGTCGGCGGCGGTGAGCACCGCCACCACGCCCGGCATCGCGCGGATGGCGTCGAGCCGGACGCCCGTGAGCCGGCCGTTGGCCACCGGCGACAGGCCCAGCGCGCAGTGCAGCGTGCCGGCGAGTTCGGGGATGTCGTCGATGTAGGTGGCCTCGCCGGCGACATGGAGCTGGGCCGACTCGTGCGGACGGCTGATGCCGACGCGGGCGCCATCGTCATGCGCGCGGGCCTCGGCCTTGGCGTCGATGCGCGCGGCGGTGTTGGTCAGGTAGTCGGCGAAGGCCTCGGCCGACTGGAACAGGCTGGGATCGAGGGGTTTGTTCATGTCAGGCTCCTTGCACGGCCTCGAGGGCGGCGTGGGGCATCACGCTCCAGACGCTGGTGGCTTCAACCGGCAGCGGGTCGTTGGTGCGCGTTTCCAGCCACAGCCGCTGCAGCAGGTTCTGCGCCACCTGCAGCCGGTAGTCGGCGCTCGCGCGCATGTCGGTCAGCGGCTTGAAATCCTGCGCCAGCGCCAGCTTGGCGGCGTTCACGCTGGCCTGGGTCCAGGGCTTCCCGGCCAATGCGGCTTCGGCCTGCGCGGCGCGCTTGACGGTGGCTGCCATGCCGCCGAAGGCCAGGCGGATCTCTTTCACCACCTCGCCGTCGATCGCGATCGCGAAGCCGGCGCACAAGGCCGAGATGTCGCAGTCGAAGCGCTTGCTGATCTTGTAGGCGCGCAGCTGGCGCCCGAGCGCCGACAGCGGCACCGCCAGACCCTGCACGAATTCGCCCGGCTCGAGCTTGTTCTTCATGTAGTCGACATAGAACTCGGGCAGCGGCATCCGCCGCACGCGCTCGCCGCGGCGCAGTTCGATCTCGGCGTCGAGCGCCATCAGCACCGGCGGCGAATCGCCGATCGGCGAGCCATTGGCGACATTGCCGCCCATGGTGCCCGCGTGGCGGATCGGCGGTGAGGCGAAGCGCAGCCAGACATCGGTCAGGCTCGGCGCCCGCTGCACCAGGGCAGCGAAGGCGTTCTCGAGCGAGGCACCGGCGCCGATGTAGAGCTCGGCCGCCGCGCCGCTGCCGCGCTCCTCGATCAGCTTCAGCTCGGCCACGTCGCCGACCGAGATGATGTCGCCGAGGTCGCGGAACTGCTTGTTGACCCAGAGCCCGACGTCGGTCGACCCCGCGAGCAGCTGGGCGGCCGGCTTGGCTTCGCGCAGCGCGGCGAGTTCGGCCAGCGTGGTCGGCGCATGGAAATGGTCCAGCCGCTGCCCCAGGGGCGCGGCGTAGTCGAAGGTGGCGTCGTGCTTCAGGCTGGCGAGCGCCTCGACCACCGGCGCGGTGTCCAGCCGCACGCCCGGCAGGTCGAACATGCGCTGGCCGGCGTCGAGGATCGGCCGGTAGCCGGTGCAGCGGCACAGGTTGCCCGACAGGTCGTCGGCCAGCTGCTGCCGGGTCGGCTGGGTGCCGCCCTCCTGGTGGTGCTCGTAGGTCGACCACAGCGACATCACGAAGCCGGGGGTGCAGAAGCCGCACTGCGAGCCATGGCAGTCGACCATCGCCTGCTGGACCGGGTGCAGCCGCTGCACCGGGTGCTTCTCGTGCCGCGTCGCATCGTGCCCGTGGCCGCACTGCGCCTTCAGGTCCTCGACCGTGAACAAGGCCTTGCCGTGCAGGGTGGGCAGGAACTGGATGCAGGCATTGACGGTCGACAGGCGCAAGCCGCCGACCGCGCCCTTCTCGCCCGGCTCGGCCAGTTCGCCGACGACCACGGTGCATGCACCGCAGTCGCCCTCGTTGCAACCCTCTTTGGTGCCGGTGCAGCGCACGTCCTCGCGCAGCCAGTCGAGCACCGAACGGGTCGGATGGACGCCGCTGACGTCGACGATTCGGCCGCGATGGAAAAAGCGGATCGGTTGGGTGCTCGGGGTCATGCGCATCTCGTGGGTGGGTTCTGTCAACGCTCTGGAACGATCAAAAATCGGGCCATGTCGAAGTTAGTACTTTGCCGCATGCCATGCATACGGTCCCACCCATAGCGCCTATGTGGTGTCCGGTATGTGGCGATAGGGAAAACCCTTGGAGCAGGCCGCATGGACCATTGTCGAGTCAGGCGCCCTCGCTGAACAGTTCCCGGATCACCTGCCGCAGCCAGCGGTTGGCCGCATCGCCCTCGAAGCGCTTGCTCCAGTGCAGCGAGACGCTGAAGTCGCGCAGCGGAAAGGCCGGCTCGACGATCGCGTAGCCGCCCTCCTGCGCGAAGCCGCGGGCGATGTTGCGCGGCATCACCACCGCCAGGTCGGTGGCCCGCACGATCGCCGGCAGCACCATGAAGTGTTCGGTGGTCAGCCGCACCCGGTCCTCGAGGTTGAGCAGCTGCAGGATCCGCAGGGTTTCGGCGTGGGTGCGCACGGCCACGTACTCGAGTGTCTGCAGCGCGTCGAGCAGCGCCCCGCTGTTGCGCCGGCCGCGCGTGAACGGATGGCCCGCGCGCAGCAGCACGATGTAGCGGTCCTTCAGCAGGTGCGCGCGCTGGGTGTCGCGCACCTTCGGCAGGAAACCGAAGGCGAAGTCGATCCGGCCGTTGTCCAGCGCCGGGGCGATCTCGGCCGGTGGCAGCGGCAGCGTCTCCAGCCGCACCCCGGGCGCCAGCGCGCCCAGGCGGGCCATCAGGACCGGCAGGAAGCGGCCCTCGCCGATGTCGCTCATGTGGATGCGGAAGGTCTTGCGCGAGGCCGAGGGCTCGAAGCGATCGGGCTCGTTGAGCGCCTCCTCGAGGGTGCCCAGCGCCGCCTGCACCGCCACCGCCAGCCGGTCGGCGCGCGGCGTCGGCGCGACGCCGCCCGGCGCCCGCATGAAGAGCGCGTCCTTGAGCAGCAGGCGCAGCCGGCCCAGCCCGTGGCTGGCGGCCGGCTGGGTCAGGCCCAGCGCCTCGGCCGCCCGGCTCACGCTGCGGGCCCGGTAGACGGCGTCGAACAGCCGCAGCAGGTTCAGGTCGATCGAATCGATATGCATGGCGTTCATGTTGCTTAGTCTGATTATTTTATTGATGACTGCTGACCGCCCCGCGACACTGGCGGCCGGCCGGTGAGCCGACCCCGGCGCCGCTCTGCCCCCGCCACCCCAGCCCTCCGGCAAACAGGAATCCGTCTCTTGGAAGTTTCATTCAGCAAGGAAATCGAGGCCCTGCGCCTCGGTGCCGGCGACACCTTTCACGGCGAGGGCATCCTCGCGATCACCAAGGCACTGCTGCAGTCCGGCGTGGCCTACGTCGGCGGCTACCAGGGCGCGCCGGTGTCCCACCTGCTCGACGTCATGGTGCAGGCCAAGCCCTACATGGACGAACTCGGCGTGCACGTCGAGGCCTGTTCCAACGAAGCCTCGGCGGCGGCCATGCTCGGCGCCTCGATCCACTATCCGCTGCGCGGCGCCGTCACCTGGAAGTCGATCGTCGGCACCAACGTGGCGGCCGACGCGCTGTCCAACCTGTCGTCGCCGGGCGTCAAGGGCGGCGTGCTGATCGTGGTCGGCGAGGACTACGGCGAAGGCGCCTCGGTGATCCAGGAGCGCACGCATGCCTACGCGCTCAAGTCCAGCATGTGCCTGCTCGACCCGCGGCCCGACCTCGGCGTGATGGTGGACATGGTCGAGCACGGCTTCCGGCTGTCGGAGTTCTCCAACATGCCCTGCATGATGGAGCTGCGCATCCGCACCTGCCACGTGCGCGGCAGCTTCGAATGCAGGGACAACCTGCCGCCCGCCATCTCGACCCGTGCACTCATGGCGGAGCCGGCCGGCTTCGACTACATGCGGCTCGCGCATCCGCCCGTCACCTTCCGCCACGAGAAGCTCAAGGGCGAGGAGCGGCTGCCGGCCGCGCGCCGCTACATCGCCGAGCACAAGCTCAACGAACTGATCCCGGGCACGCATGCCGACCTCGGCATCGTGGTGCAGGGCGGTCTCTACAACGCGCTCATCCGCAGCCTGCAGCAACTCGGCCTGGCGGATGCCTTCGGCGCCACCGATGTCCCGCTGCTGGTGCTCAATGTCGCCTATCCGCTGGTGCCCGAGGAAGTGGCGGATTTCTGCGTCGGCAAGCGCGCGGTGCTGGTGGTCGAAGAGGGGCAGCCCGAATACATCGAGCAGGAGATCGCGACCTTGCTGCGCCGGCGCGACATCCAGACGCCGCTGCACGGCTGCGACATGCTGCCGGCCGCCGGCGAATACGGCGTCGAGGTGCTGGCCACCGGCGTCGGCCGCTTCGCCGAGCGCTACCTGCCGGACCATGCGCACGGCTCGGCCCGCACCTGGCTGGCGGGCAACATCGACCGCCGCGCCGCGGTCGCGACCCGGCTCGACGCCCCGCTGCCCATTCGGCCGCCGAGCTTCTGCATCGGCTGCCCCGAGCGGCCGGTGTTCGCAGCGCTCAAGCTGGCCCAGCAGGACAGCGGCCCGGTCCACATCGCGGCCGACATCGGCTGCCATGCCTTCGGCACCTTCGAGCCGTTCTCGATGGGGCATTCGATCCTCGGCTACGGCATGAGCCTGGCGAGCCGCGCCGGCGTGTCGCCGATGATGCAGCGGCGGGCGCTGTCGATCATGGGCGACGGCGGCTTCTGGCACAACGGCCTTCTCACGGGCGTGCAAAGCGCACTCTTCAACGGCGACGATGCGGTGCTGCTGATCTTCAAGAACGGCTACACCTCGGCCACCGGTACGCAGGACATCATCTCCACGCCCGACGACGAGGTCAAGGAGCGCGCGGTCGACAAGCAGCAGAGCCTGGTCGACAAGAACCAGACCATCGAGGCCACGCTCAGGGGCCTGGGCGTGCAGTGGCTGCACACGGTCCACACCTACGACGTCGACAAGATGCGCAAGACGCTCAATGACGCCTTCACCAGCGACTTCAACGGCCTCAAGGTGATCGTCGCCGAGGGCGAATGCCAGCTCGAGCGGCAGCGCCGCATCAAGCCGTGGATCGCCAGCCTGCTCAAGAGAGGCGAGCGGGTGGTGCGCGTGAAGTACGGCGTCGACGAGGATGTCTGCAACGGCGACCATGCCTGCATCCGCCTGTCGGGCTGCCCGACGTTGACGATCAAGGACAACCCGGACCCGCTCAAGGTCGATCCGGTGGCGGTCGTGATCGACGGCTGCGTGGGCTGCGGCCTGTGCGGCGCCAACGCCCATGCCGCCACGCTGTGCCCGAGCTTCTACCGCGCCGAGGTGGTGCAGAACCCGAAATGGCACGAACGCCTGCTGCACGGACTGCGCGGCGCATTCGTCCGACTTCTCCAACCCGCATGATGAACCGCACCCAACCCACCACCCTGCTCATCTGCGCCCTCGGCGGCGAAGGCGGCGGCGTGCTGACCGAATGGCTGGTCGATGCCGCGCGCCATGCGGGCTACGCGGCGCAGAGCACCTCGATCCCCGGCGTGGCGCAGCGCACCGGTGCCACCACCTACTACGTCGAGGTCTTCCCGGTGCCGCTGGCCGAGCTCGGCGGCCGCCGACCGGTGTTCAGCCTGAGTCCGGTGCCGGGCGCGCTCGACGCCATCGTCTCGTCCGAACTGCTCGAGACCACGCGCCAGATCGGCAACGGCATGAGCGCGTCCGAGCGCACGCTGGTCATCACCTCCTCGGCCCGCACCCTGACCACCGCCGAGCGCATGCAGCCCGGCGATGGCCGCGCCGATGCCGGCCGGCTGCTCGAAGTGGTCAAGGCCTTCAGCCGCGAGCACCACGTGTTCGACATGGGGGCCGCGGCACGCGAGGCCGGCACGGTGGTCAGTGCCGTGATGCTCGGCGCGATCGCCGGCAGTGCACTGTTCCCGTTCCCGCGCGCGGCCTTCGAGCGAGCGGTGCGGGGCGGCGAAGTCGACAAGCCGAGCAAGATGGCTGCCGCCAGCCTGCGCGGCTTCGATGCCGCCTTCGAAGCAGTCAACGCGCCGCGAGAGCAGGCCGCCATGGTGACCCGCCTGCTGGACAGCGCGAGCGGCGAGCGCGCGCTGCCGACGCCGCTGCCGCCGGCCGTGGCCGCCCGGTTCCCGGCGCCGATGCACGACCTGCTCGCGCTCGGCCATGCGCGGGTGCTCGACTACCAGGACGCCGCCTACGCCGCGCTCTATGTCGAGCGCCTGGCCCAGGTGCTGGCCGCCGAGCGCGCGGCCGATCCGGCAGCCGCCCACGGCTACTCCACCACGCGGGAGATGGCGCGCTGGCTGGCCTTGTGGATGGCCTTCGACGACATCGTGCGGGTGGCCGAACTCAAGAGCCGCGCCAGCCGGGCGCTCCGCGTGCGCGGCGAGGTCAAGGCCGGCGACGACGACATCGTCAAGGTGTACGACCACTTCAAGCCCGGAGCGCCCGAGTTCGCGGCGCTGTTGCCGGCCCCGCTGGCGCATCGCGTGACCGCCTGGGACCGGCGCCGTTCGACGCCCTGGGCGATGCCGCTGAAGGTCGGCAGCCATTCGGTGATCGGCATGGCCTCGCTGCGGCTGCTGGCGTCGCTGCGCTGGCTGCGCAAGCGCGGCAGCCGCTTCGCCGAGGAGCAAGCGCTGATCGCCCGCTGGCTCGACGCCGTGGTCGCCGGCACTCGCAGCGACTGGCGACTGGGCCACGAGATCGCGCTCTGCGGCCGCCTCATCAAGGGCTACGGCAGCACCAACGAGCGCGGCAAGGCCAACCTGCTGCACGTGATCGACCACCTGGCGACGGCACCGCTGCCCGACGGCTCGCCGGCCGCGCGCGCCACGGCGATCGCGGCAGCGCGCGAAGCCGCGCTGGCGGACGAGGCCGGCAAGGCGCTCGACGCGGCGCTGGTGCGCCACGGCGCGCCGCCGCGGCCGGTGGTCGCGCAGCCGATTCGATGGATGAAGCGCAAGCCGCAGGCCGGCGCCACGCCCGCCCAATCAAGGTAAATGCCGATTCACGGTGCGTCGATTCTTATAAAAAATAACCGATTCGCACCGCGCCGAGCTTCCCGATCCGACAACACCCGCAAGGAGACACATCCCATGACCCCTATCCGCTTCATGACTTCGGCCACCGGCCGCGCCGTGCTGGCACTTTCGGCCACGCTGGCACTGGCAGCCGGTGCCGTTCATGCACAGGACAAGCCGGTCAACCTCAAGATGTCGAGCTGGGTGCCGGCGCAGCATCCGCTCAATCCGTCGCTGCAGGCCTGGGCCGACGACATCAAGAAGGCCTCGAACGGCACCATCACCGCGACGCTGTTCCCGTCGGAGCAGCTCGGCAAGGCCTTCGACCACTACGACATGGCGCGCGACGGCATTGCCGACTTCGCCTACATCAACCCGGGCTACCAGCCGGGCCGCTTCCCGATCATGGCCGGCGCGTCGCTGCCCTTCCTGTTCGCCAACGGCAAGGGCGGCTCGGCCGCCATCGACGAATGGTACCGCTCCTACGCGGCGAAGGAGATGAAGGACGTGAAGTTCTGCTTCGCCTTCGTGCACGACCCGGGCACCTTCCACGCGCGCAAGAAGATCACGCTCCCGACCGACATCAAGGGCATGAAGATCCGCCCCGCCACGAGCACCATCGGCCAGATGGTCACCTCGCTGGGCGGCACCAACGTGCAGGCGTCGGCGCCCGAGTCGCGCGACATGCTGGAGCGCGGCGTGGCCGACGCGATCACTTTCCCGTGGGGCTCGATCGGCCTGTTCGGCATCGACAAGGTGGTCAGCTACCACATGGACGTGCCGCTCTACGTCACGCCTTTCGTCTGGGCCATGAACCAGAGCAAGTACGACAGCATGTCGCCGGCGCAGAAGAAGGTCATCGACGACCACTGCACCAGCGAATGGGCCGAGAAGGTCGCCACGCCGTGGGCCGACTTCGAGTTCGCGGGCCGCGCCAAGATCGCCGGCCAGGCGGGCCACGAGATCTACAAGCTCACGCCCGAGCAGCTCGACGCCTGGCGCAAGGCCACGGCGCCCGGCGAGGCGCAATGGGCCGAGGGCGTGAAAAAGGTGAGCCAGGACCCGAAGGCCGTGATGGACGCGCTCAAGGCCAGCCTGGCCAAGAACAAGTCGGCGCTCTGAGCCGGGCGGGGTTCGAATGAACGACGCAGCCGCGCCGACCCGACCCCGCGTGGGGGTCATGGACCGGATGATCAATTCCATCGAGTGGCTGGCCGCCATGTTCGTGGGGATCGTCGCGCTCAACATCTTCCTGGCGGTGGTGCTGCGCAAGTTCTTCAACACCTCGATCCCCGACTCCTACGACTTCGGCCGGATGCTGCTGGGCATCCTGATCTTCTGGGGCATCGCGGCCACCAGCTACCGCGGTGGCCACATCACGGTCGACCTGGTCTGGACCGCCGCCGGGCCGCGCATGAAGCGCTGGATCGACGTCTTCGCGACGCTGGTGCTGCTGTTCGTGGTCGCGGTGCAGACCGCCATGCTGTTCGACAAGGTGCGCGGCACCTATGTCGACAACGTGCTGACCTACGACATGAACATCCCGACCTGGCCCTTCTACGCGGTCGCTTGGCTCGGCGACGTCTCGGCCGTGGTGCTGATCGCGATCCGCACGTACCGACTGATCTTCCATCCCGAATTGCTCGAAGAGACCAAGCCCGAAATGAAAGCTGACGAATGAGCGCCGCGCCGGGCCGCCCCAAGCAAGCTCGCGCCCCCTCGGGGGGCAGCGCAGTACACGAAGTGGCAAGCGTGGGGGCATCATGAGCACTGATGCGATCGCCGTTCTCGGCTTTGTTGTTCTCTTCGCACTGATGCTGCTGCGCGTGCCGGTCGGCATGGCGATGGGCCTGGTCGGCGTCACCGGCTACGCCTGGATCGTCGGCCCCGGCCCGGCGCTCAAGCTGGTCGGCCAGACCTCGATGCGCACGGTGACCGACTACACCTTCGGCGTCATCCCGATGTTCATGCTGATGGGCGCGCTGGTGTCGGTGTCGGGGGTCAGCCGCGAGCTGTTCAAGGCCGCGAACTCGATGATCGGCCATCTGCGCGGCGGGCTCGGCGTGGCCACCGTGCTGGCCTGCGGCGGCTTCGCGGCGATCTGCGGCTCGTCGGTGGCCACCGCCGCCACCTTCTCGGCCGTGGCCTATCCGGAGATGCGGCGCTTCAACTACCCGCAGTCGTTCTCGACCGGCGTGATCGCGGCCGGCGGCACGCTGGGTGCCATCCTGCCGCCGTCGACCGTGCTCGCGGTCTACGCCATCCTCACGCAGCAGGACATCGGCAAGCTCTTCATGGCCGGCATCGTGCCGGGCATCCTGGCGATGGCGATGTACGTGATGACCATCGCGATCATCGTGCGGGTGCGGCCCGACTGGCTGCCCGCCGGCCAGCTCCGGCCCTGGGCCGAGCGGCTGGCCGACCTGAAGAACGTCTGGGCGCCCCTGGTGCTTTTCGTCTTCGTGATCGGCGGCCTGTACGGCGGCTTCTTCACGCCGACCGAGGCCGGCGGCGTCGGCGCCAGCGGCGCCTTCATCCTCGGCCTGCTGCGCCGCAAGCTCGACGGCCCGAAGATCCGCGAGGCGCTGCTGTCGGCCACCCGCACCGCGGCGGCGGTCTTCACGGTGCTGATCGGCGCCCTGCTGTTCGGCTATTTCCTCACCATCACGCAGAGCCCGCAGAAGCTCACCGAATTTCTCACCAGCCTGGGCATCGGCCGCTACGGCGTGCTGGCGCTGATCATGCTGATGTACCTGGTGCTCGGCTGCCTGATGGACGCGATGGCGATGATCATCCTCACCGTGCCGATCATCTTCCCGGTGATCGTCCACCTGGGCTTCGATCCGATCTGGTTCGGCGTCATCATCGTGATGACGGTCGAGCTCGGGCTGATCCATCCGCCGGTGGGCATGAACGTCTTCGTCATCAAGAGCGTGGTCAAGGACGTCAGCTTCACGACCATCTTCAAGGGCGTGCTGCCCTTCATCCTGACCGACATCCTGCGGCTGGTGATCCTGATCGCGTTCCCGATCATCGCGCTCTGGCTGCCGACCAAGATGGGTTGACGACGCCGGCCAGCCAGGGCCGGGCAGGCGACACAATCTCGCATGCATCCTTCAAACGCACCGACTTCCGCCTGGATCGACACCGACATGGGCTTCGACGATCTGGCGGCCGTGCTCACGGTCACGCAGACGCCGCCCTGGCGGGTCGACGGCATGTCGCTGGTGGCGGGCAACGCGCCGCTCGAGGTGGTGATCGACAACGCCTTGCGCTCGGCCGCCTGCTTCGGCTGGGACTTTCCGATCCACGCCGGCAGCGACGGTCCGCTGGTCGGCGAACTGGTCACGGCGCAGAACATCCTCGGCGCGGACGCCATGGCCTCGGCCGGCCGCAGCCTGCCGCGGACGCGCGCCCCGCTGGCATCGAGCGACGCGGTGGCCGCGCTGATCGACCATCTCTCGGCCGCGGACCAGCCGGTCACGCTGCTTGCGCTCGGGCCGCTCACCAACATCGCGCGCGTACTGCAGCGCCGCCCCGAATTGGCAACGCGCATCGGCCAGCTGATGTGGATGGGCGGCAGCGCCGGGTCGGGCAACCACACGGCGGCTGCCGAATTCAATGCGGCGGTCGACCCGGAGTCGATCAATGCGCTGCTCGACGCCGGCGTGGCGCTGCATATGGTCGGCCTCGATGCCTGCAGGCAGGTGCGCGTGCATGCGGCCGACGCCGAGGCCCTGCGTGCCGTCGGCACCGACAAGGCCGAGCTGCTGGCCGACCTGCTGCTCGGCTATGTGCGCATCGCGAGCCCGGCGGGCACGTTGCCGATGTCGCTCTACGACCCGACGGCCGCCGCGGCGCTGGTGGCGCCCCACGGAATGAGCTTCAGGCCGGCCCACCTGGTGGCCGAATGCAAGGGCGAGCACACCCGCGGCATGACCGTGGTCGAGTGGCGGGTGCCCAGGCGCGCGGCGGCCAACGCGCAGGTGGCCAGCGTGGCCGACGAGACCCAGCTGCGGCGCGTGGTGCTGGACGCCCTCGCGCGCGCCGCGCGATGAACCCGCGCTAGTCCCGCAGCACCCAGCCGTCGGGCACGGCCTTCAGCAGCGGACTCTCGAACACGCCGACCACCCGCGCGGCACGCTCGGCCCCGAGCTTGTCGACCCAGCGGCGACCCTGCAGCATCGCGACCCCGCAGGCCACCACATCGCCGCCCAGCGACTCGACCAGTTCCCAGGCCGCGAGCAGCGTGGTGCCGGTGCTGACCGCGTCGTCGACCAGCACCAGGCGCCGGCCCTCGATCAGCGGACGCAGGTGGGGGTCGAGATAGATGCGCTTGCCCGGCGTCGGCGAGGTGATCGAGTGCACCGGCGCGGACAGCGCCTCGTCGTACCAGAATTTGCGCGAGTAGCCCATCGGGAGATAGCGCGCATGGCCCAGCGCACGCGCGACCACCGGCGCCAGCGTGAGCCCCAGCGTGGGCAGGCCGATCACCAGCTCGGGCGCCTGCGGCGCCAGGCGCTGCGCCAGCATGGCGCCCAGCGTGTCGACCACCTCGAGCGAGGCGTGGTTGACCAGCAGCGATGCCACGGCATGCGCCGGCTCGGCCGCAAGCTGCCGGATCGGCAGCATCAGCACGCGGCCGTCCGGCAGGCGGGCCGGATAGCCGAAGCGCCAGGGCGCATCGGGCCGCTCGACCGCATCGGCCGCGACGATGCGCTGCCAGTGGCCGGTGGTGGCTTCGGTGAAATGCCCGGTCATCATCAACTCCGCTGTGGCGCCAGCTGGCGCGACGGATCGGGCACCGGCGTGGCGGCCAGCAGGCGCTGGGTGTAGGGGTCGCGCGGCGCATTCAGCACCGCGTCCGCATCGCCGCTCTCCACCACCCGGCCCTGGTGCATCACCATCACGCGGTCGGCCATGGCGCGCACCACGCCGAGGTCGTGGGTGATGAAGAGATAGGCGAGCTGGCGCTCCCGCTGCAGGTCGAACATCAGCTTGAGGATCTGCGCCCGCACCGAGACGTCGAGCGCCGACACCGGCTCGTCGGCAACGATCAGCGCCGGATTCGATGCCAGCGCGCGGGCGATGCCCACCCGCTGGCGCTGGCCGCCCGAGAGTTCGTGCGGCAGGCGGTGGCGGAAGTGCGCGGCCGCGAGGCCGACCTGCTCCAGCAGCGCATCGACCTCGACCGCGGCCGCGCGGGCGTCGAGTCCGCGGTGCCAGGTCAGCGGCAGGGCGACGCTCTGCCCGATGGTGCGGCGCGGATTGAGCGAACCGCCGGTGTCCTGGAACACCACCTGCACCTCGCGGCGAAAACTGCGCGCAGCCTCGCCGGAGTGGGTCGCGACGTCCATGCCCTTGTAGAGGATGGTGCCTTCGCTCGGCGCTGTGAGGCCCAGCAGCATGCGCCCGAGCGTGGTCTTGCCGCTGCCGCTTTCGCCGACCAGGGCGAGCACCTCGCCGGCGCGGATCGACATCGAGACGCGGTCGACCGCGCGCTGCATCTGCCGGGCGCGGAACAGCCCGCCGCTCGCGCGCACCGGGAACAAGCGGCTGAGCTCGCGGGCTTCGAGCAGGACCGGGGTCGCTTCGTTCATGATGCCGCAGCCTCTTTGCGTTGCCAGGCGTCGGCGGCCAGCGCTTCGTCGCTGCGCAGGCAGCGGTCGGCGCCGGCGCTCCGGGTTCGCAGCGCCGGCGTGCCACTGTCGCAAAGGCCGGCACGGGCGATCGGACAGCGCGGATGAAAGCGGCAGCCTGCGGGCCAGTGGCCGGCGATCGGCACGCTGCCCGGAATCGAGAACAGCGAATGGGCGCGCGACTGCGGACTCAGGATGCTGGCCAGCAGGCCCTGCGTGTAGGGATGGCGGGGCGCCGCGAACAGCGGCGCGACCTCGTTGGCCTCGACCACCTGGCCGGCGTACATGACGTTGACCCGCTGGCAGGTCTCGGCCACCACCGCCAGGTCGTGCGTGATCAGCAGGATGCCGAGGTCGAGTTCCTTGCGCAGCCGCATCAGCAGCTTCAGGATTTCAGCCTGGACCGTGACGTCGAGCGCCGTGGTCGGCTCGTCGGCGATCAGCAGCGCGGGCCGCATCGCCAGCGCGCTCGCGATCAGGATGCGCTGGCGCATGCCGCCCGAGAGTTCGTGCGGATACTGGCGCGCGACCCGTGCGGCGTGCGGCAATTCCATCAGGTCGAGCAATTCGAGGACGCGCGCCTCCAACCCGTCGGTGCGTCCGTGAGCGCGCAGCGGCTCGGCGATCTGGCGGCCGACCGGCATCAGCGGATCGAGGTAGCTGGTGGGGTCCTGGAACACCATGCCCACGCGGGCGCCGCGCACCGCCCGCAGTTCGGCGGCCGGCAGCCGGGCCAGGTCGCGGCCTTCGAGCAGGACCTGCCCGGCGGCCACCCGCGCCAGCGGCGACGGAAAGAGGTTCATCAGCGCGAAGGCCGTCATCGACTTGCCCGAGCCCGATTCGCCGACCAGGCCCACGGCCTCGCCGCGGCGCACCGTGAGCGACAGGTCGTTGACCACCCGCAGCGCGGCCGCGCCCTGCCCGATGTCGACCGACAGCCCGCGCACGTCGAGCAGCAGATCCGAATCGCTCATTTCGGGCCTCGCGGATTCAGGGCGTCGTTGAGCGCGTCGCCGAAGACATTGAACGACAGCACGGTGAGCGCGATCGCGAGGCCCGGGAAGGCCGACATCCACCAGGCGCTGCGCAGGTACTGCTGGGCGTCGTTGAGCATCGCGCCCCAGGACACGTGGTTCGGATCGCCGAGGCCGAAGAAGCTCAGGCTGGCCTCGATCAGGATGGCCATCGCGATGTCGAGCGAGCCCAGCACGATGATCGGCGCCGCCACGTTGGGCAGGATCTCACGCACGATGATCGCGCCGTGGCCCATGCCCGCCACCCGCGCCGCGTCGACGAACTGCGATTGCGCCAGCGCGGCCACCGAGGCCCGCACCACCCGCGCCAGCTGCGGCCAGGAGAGCGCCGCGATCACCACGATCATCTTCAGCACGCTGGTGCCGAACAGCGCGATGACGATCAGCGCCACCACGAAGCGCGGCAGCGTCTGGAAGAACTCGGCGATGCGCATCAGCAAGGTGTCGAGCCAGCCGCCGAAGTAGCCCGCCAGCGCGCCGACGACGACGCCGACGACCACCGCGATCAGCGCGCTCAGCACGCCGACGGTCAGCGAGATGCGGCTGCCGAAGACCACCCGGGCCCAGATGTCGCGGCCCAGGTCGTCGGTGCCGAGCCAGTGGCCCGGCGACAGCGGTTCGAGCAGCGCGTTGTCGCCGCCGCCGAGCGGGTCGTGGCCGGTGGCCAGCGGCGCGAACACGGCCAGCCCGAACAGCAGCGCGAGGAAGGCCAGCGCGAGCAACGTCGTCGGCCGCCGCAGCAGGCGCCGCCGGAAGCCGGCCTTCTGGAAGGGCGTGCCCACCGCGGGGGCCGTCATCGTCAGTGTGATCGGGTCGCTCATGCGCGTTCGATCCGGGGATCGATCCATCGGTGGATGATGTCGGTGACCAGGTTGGCGATCACCACCGTGACCGACACCATCAGGAGGATCGCCAGCATCACCGGATAGTCGCGCTTGGAGATCGATTCGTAGAGCAGCCGCCCGATGCCGGGCCAGGCGAACACGGCCTCGATCAGCGCCGAGCCGGCGAGCACGAAGCCGACGTTGTAGCCGATCACCGTGAGCACCGGCGCCGCGGCATTGCGCAGCGCGTGCACCACCACCACCGTCCACTCGGAGGCGCCGCGCGAGCGCGAAGCCAGGATGAAGTCGGCGTTCATCACCTCCAGCATCGCGGCGCGCGTGATGCGCGTGATCAGCGTGAGGTAGCGCAGCGACAGCGCAAGGGCCGGCAGCACCAGGTAGGACAGGTGCTGCACGAAGCCGTCGAAGCCGGGCAGCGTGCCGCGCACCGGGTTGTTGCCTTGCGACGGCAACCATCCCAGCCAGATCGCGAACACCAGGATCAGCAGCTGGCCGAGCCAGAAGTCGGGAATCGCGTAGCCCGCCGACGAGGCGCCCTGGATCGCCGAGTCGACCAGGCCGCGGCCCGGGCGCGTGGCGGCGCGGGCCGCGACGACGCCGAACAAGATGCCCATGACGCTGGCGAAGGCGAGTGCGCTCAGGGTGAGTTCGAGCGTGGCACCCAGCCGTTCGAAGATGAGCGTCGACACCGGCTGCTGGTTGGCGAACGAATAGCCGAAGTCGCCCTGCGCCACCTTGGCCAGGTAGCGCAGCAGCTGGACCCACACCGGCTGGTCGAGCCCGAACTCGCGGCGCATCTGGTCGAGGTACTCGGGCGGCGCCGGGAAGTCGCCCACCAACAGCGTGATCGGGTCGCCCGGCGTGAAGGCGATCAGCAGGAAGTTGAGCACCACCACCGCGAGCAGCAGCGGGATCGCATGCAGCAGGCGCCGCAGGATGAAGGAAGACATCGAGAGACGACTAGTCCAGACGCTTGACGCCGGCCCACTGATCGCGCGCATCGAGCGCAGGGAAGACCCCTGTGAGCTTCTTGCTCGCCGTGTCGACGGTTTCCTCGTCGAACAGCACCAGGGTCGGCAGGTCCTCGTTGAGAATCGCCTGCAGCTCCTTGTAGAGCTTGGCGCGGGCCTCGCGGTCGGTGGCGGTCGCGGCCCGGGCGAGCAGATCGTCGACCTTCGGATTCGAATAGCCGCTGGCGTTGGTGTTGGGCGCGGTCCCGGTGTAGCTGTTGTACAGGCGGGTGTAGCCGATGGCCGGGTCGCCGGCCGAGAAGTACGAGCCGAGCATCATGTCGTAGTCGCGCTTGGCGAACACGCGGTCGTAGTACACCGAGCGCTCGAGCGGTTCTAGCTTCACCTCGATGCCGATCTGGCGCAGGTTGTCCTGGATGATCTGCGACTGCGCGCGCATCTGCGCGCGGCTGACGTCGAAGGGCATGCGCAAGGTCGTGCCACCGGGCTTGGCGCCGGCCTTCTCGAACAGCGCCTTGGCGCGCGCCGGGTCGAGCGGGTACTTCTTCGCGTAGCTCACCTCGTCGTTGAAGAGCCACTTGAAGCCGTCGCCGAAGGCGCCGGCGCCCGGCCGGGCGATGCCGTTCATGGCCTGCTTCACCAGCCGCTGGCGGTCGATCGCCAGCGCCGCCGCATGGCGCGCCTCGATCTTCGAGAACAGCGGCGACTGGGTGTTGAACATCAGGAAATAGATCGCAGGAATGTTCACGCCGCGGCGCGGTGCCAGGTTCTTGTCGGCCAGGATGCGCGGGACTTCGGGCTTGGGCGTGTAGAAGTCGAGCAGTTCGTCGATCTCGCCGGTCTGCAGGGCCGGCACCCGGTTGGCCGCCTGCGGAATCACCTGGAAGATGATCGATTCGAGGAAGGGCTTGTCGCCGTCCCAGTACTGGTCGTTGCGCACCAGCTTGATGCTGGCGCCGCGCTTCCATTCGCCGAACTTGAAGGGGCCGGTGCCGACCGGCTTCTGGTTCGCAGGGTTGGTGCCGATGTTGCTGCCCTCGTAGAGGTGGCGCGGCAGCATCGGCGCGTCGAACACCGTCATCTGCGACAGCAGCGGCGCGTACGGCTTCTGCAGCCGCACCACCACGGTCAGGGCATCGGGCGTGTCGACCTCGACGCCGAGGCCCTTGAACACCGGCGCCGCCCGCGGATGCAGCTTGCCCACCACCTCGAGCAGCGTGAACTTGACGTCGGCGCTGGTGAAGTCCTTGCCGTCATGCCACTTGACGCCGGGGCGCAAGGTGAAGCGGTAGGTCTTGCCGTCGGGCGAGACCGTCCAGGCGGTGGCCAGCGAGGGCTTGGGGTTGTATTGCGGGTCCAGCCACACCAGGCCTTCGAGGATCTTGGCCGAGACGTCTCCGGCCGCGAAGTCGGTGGTCGTGCCGAGGTTCAGGGTCGGCGGGTCGGCGTCGATGGCCAGCACCGCCGTGCCCTTGCCGGTGGCCGCACGGCCGTAGCGCGAGGTGGCGAGGCTGCCGGCCAGGGCCAGCGCGCCCAGGCTCAGCTGGCGGCGGGTCAGCGGGAGGGGCGAGGAATCGTGGGTGGAATCGGTCATCGTTCTGGAACAGCAATTTCGAGGCCAATGGGCCCGCCATTATTGGCGTGGAAAATGCGAGTCCACTGCAGCATCAAGGCGGCTCCGATGATTTCCGTTCCCATCCACCCAGGCATCCAGGCGTCGACCGAGGAAATGGTCGGCCTGCGCCGGCAGATCCATGCCAATCCCGAGCTGGGCTACGAAGAGTTCCAGACCAGTGACCTGGTGGCCCAGCGGCTGGCGCGCTGGGGCTATGCGGTGCACCGCGGCCTGGGCGGCACCGGCGTGGTCGGCACCCTGAGGCTCGGCCAGGGCGGCAAGCGGCTGGGCCTGCGCGCCGACATGGATGCGCTGCCGATGACCGAGACCACCGGCCTGTCCTGGGCCAGCCGGAAACCGGGTGCCATGCACGCCTGCGGTCACGACGGCCACACCGCCACCCTGCTCGCGGCGGCCCAGGTACTGGCGGCCGCGAAGGGCTTCGACGGCACGCTCAACCTGATCTTCCAGCCGGCCGAGGAAGGCCTGATGGGCGCGAAGAAGATGGTCGAAGACGGTCTCTTCGAACGCTTCCCCTGCGATGCGGTCTATGCCTATCACAACGAGCCCGGCTTTCCGGCCGGGCAGTTCGGCTTCCTGCCGGGCGTCATCTACAGCTCGTCGGACACGGTCGTCATCACCATCGAGGGCAAGGGCGGCCATGGCGCGATGCCGCACACCACCGTCGACCCGATCATGGTCGCGGCGCACTTGATCCTGGCGCTGCAGACGCTGGTGTCGCGCGAGGTCGATCCGAACGACATGGCGGTCGTCACGGTGGGCGCGATGAACGCCGGCAAGGCGCCGAACGTGATTCCGACCAGCGCCGAACTCAAGCTGTCGGTGCGCGCGCGCAGGCCCGAGGTGCGCGCCTTCCTGCGCGAGCGCATCACCGCCATGGCCCAGGGCCAGGCCGCCGTGCATGGCGCCAGCGCGGTGGTGGACTACCAATGGAAGATGCCGCCCTGCGTGAACGATACGGCGGCCACCGACTTCGCGCGCCAGGTGGCGCTGGCCTCGATGGGCGAGAAGGCGCTGATCCCGGACATGGCGCCGCTGCAGGCCAGCGACGATTTCGCCTTCATGCTGGACGCGGTGCCGGGCAGCTACTTCATCGTCGGCAACGGCGACGGCAAGCCCGGCGGCGGTCCGGGCTGCATGGTGCACAACACCGGCTACGACTTCAACGACGAGATCCTGCCGAGCACCGCGAGCTACTGGGTGTCGCTGGTGCAGGCCTACCTGCGTTGAACGCCGTCCAGGATGCATAGACTCTCACCACCATGAACCCTGAAGTCACCTACACCGTCCGCGTCGAATTCGGCGACTGCGACCCCGCCGGCATCGTCTGGTTCCCCAACTTCTTCCGCTGGATCGACGCCGCATCGCGCCACTTCTTCGCCGAGCGCGGCGTGCCGCGCTGGGAGGAAACGGCGCGCACGCTGGGCGTGATCGGCACGCCGCTGGTCGACACCCACACCCGCTTCGTCAAGAGCGCCAGCTACGGCGACACGCTGCAGATCGCGGCCGCGATCCGCGAGTGGCGCGAGAAGAGCTTCGTGCAGACCTACCGCGTGACGCGCGGCGAGGACCTGATCCTCGAATGCGAGGAGGTTCGCATCTTCGCCGCCGCCCGCGAAGGCGGCGGCATCCGGGCGGTGCCGATCCCGCCGGAGATCCGTCGGCTCTGCGAATAGGGCGGTGTCAGTCCTGGGACGCCCGGGCGACGATGCGCCGGTCGAACCAGTCGTCCATCATCGCCTTCTCGTAACGCAGCCGATCGGTGGGCGAATAGCGATTGACCGTCATGAGGTAGTTGAGGTTGGACAGCTCGTCGTCGGCGTCGGCCAGCACGCGGTCGCCGCGGGTCAGCGTGTAGTGCAGCCGCATCCGCGGCCAGGTGATGTCGCGCAGGATGCGGATGTAGGTGCCGGTCTGGAGGCGGAAGCGCCAAGGCTCGAACCAGCCGGCCAGGTCGATGTTCAGCACCTCGATGCGCAGGCTGTCGCCGGGCGGCAGGCCGCGCTCGGCCAACTGCACCAGGTGGCGCTGGACGTCGCGCATGACTTCGAGCCGCTCGGGCTCGCTGCCGTTGGGATGCGAGTAGGCGGCATCGGTGAAGCGCTCCGGATGCACGAAGACGACCGACAACGCGGGCGCGGTGGCCTGCGCGGAGGCGCCGGCCACGAGCAGCGCGGCGAGCGTGGGAACGAGCAGTCGAGGCATGGCACCTCCTGCGAGGGGTTCGGCCCCTTTGGACAAGACGGCGCCGCCCCCGGTTCCCGGCCGCTGCGTCAGCGGTTGGCCCAGAACGCGCGCTGCATCGCGATCGTCTCCTGCGCGATCTCGGTGACCGGGCCGATCAGCTCCACCGGCTTCTGGCCGTGGTCGAAGACATGGCGCGACGACACCCTCATCGTCGGGTTCTCGGCGTGGCTGCCGGTCTCCGCCAGCAACTCGGCCTCGGTCATCGCGAACACCACGCGCCCGATGTTGGCCCAGTAGGCCGTTCCGGCACACATGCAGCAGGGTTCGACCGCCGTGTAGAGCGTGCAGCCCCACAGGAATTCGGGCGTGTAGTTGGTCGCCGCCACCCGCGCCAGTGTGGACTCGGCGTGGTTGACGGTGTCGATGTTGCATTGCTCCAGCAGCACGGTCTCCTGGTCGGGGCCGACCAGCACGGCACCGAAGGGATGGTGCCCCAGCGCGACGGCGCGTAGCGCCACCTCGTTGGAGCGACGCAGGTGACGCAGCATCTGCGCGTGCGTCGGGCGCAGGCCCTGGGGCGGCAGCGGGGTTGTTCCGGACATGGTTTCGAATACTCCTGGATGACGACAGGCAGAGGCTATTACTTTTGCACGGGCAGCGCCGTTGCGGCGCGGCGACTCGCTCGACCATTTGGCAGAGGGGCGCAGCGCCCGCCAGGGAGTACAACCATCGCTCCATTCCAGCGGGAAGACCGATGGCCCAGCCGCAGCGATTTCTCGTCAAGATGCGAGCCCCCGCAGGCCAGGCCTCGGTGCAGCTGTTCGGCGCCGCCGTGCCGCTGCGCATCCGGCCGCTGTTCCAGAGTATCGGCGCCCCGACCGGGCTGGGACTGGCGGCCGGCGCCAGCTGGCACATCGTCGAGCCGGCGCTGGCGCTCGAAGCCGGCAACCCCTGGGACGTCTGCCACGCGATGGTCACCCAGGGCCTCGGCCTGGCGGGCGCCGCCCTGCCCGAGTTCGCCGAACCGGACTTCGCCCAATCCTGGATCACCGGCTCGCCCGAGGCCGAAGCCCTGGCGCTGACCGCGTCTTGCGAGCCCGTCGCCCAGAAGACCGGGAGCAGCGGCTATCCCGGCGCGGACGACCCCCTCTGGCACCAGGACGACGGCCATTCGGAGTTCGCCCGCGCGCTCGCGGACCTGACGCTGCCGCCCGCCGACCAGCGCGTACGCATCGCCCACCTGGACACCGGCTTCGATCCCGCGCACCAGAGCCGTCCGGCCCTGCTCGAGACCGCGCTGCAGCGCAACTTCGTCGACGACCAGGCGCCCGGGGACGCCACCGACACGGCCTCGGGCGTGTTCAACAACCTCGGCCACGGCACCGGCACGCTGAGCCTGCTGGCCGGGTCACCAGCCGGCGGCCTGCCCCGCCTCGGGGCGGCTCCGTTCGCCCGGGTGGTGCCGCTGCGCGTCGCCGACCGCGTGGTGCTGTTCCGCAACAGCGCGATCGCGCAGGCGCTCGACCATGTGCACGCGCTGTGCGCGACACCGGCGACCGCCGTCGATGTCGTGACGCTGAGCATGGGCGGCCTCGCGAGCAGCGCCTGGGCCGATGCGGTCAACGCGCTCTACGAGGCCGGGGTGGTGGTGGTGGCCGCGGCCGGCAACAACTTCGGCAACCTGCCGACGCACCATGTCGTCTACCCGGCGCGGTTCAACCGCGTCATCGCGGCCTGCGGCGTGATGGCCGACCACCAGCCCTACGCCGACCTGCCGGCCTCGAAGATGGCCGGCAACTACGGGCCGGCGAGCAAGATGCGCACCGCCATGGCGGCCTACACGCCGAACGTGCCGTGGGCCAAGCTCGGCTGCGGCACGGTGGTCGACCTCGACGGGGCCGGCACCTCCGCGGCCACGCCGCAGATCGCAGCCGCCGCCGCGACCTGGCTGCAAAAGAACAAGGCCGCGTGCGGCCGCTACACGCAGCCCTGGATGCGGGTCGAGGCCGTGCGCCGGGCGCTGTTCGACAGCGCCGGCGACGGCGACCCGGTCAGGTTCGGGCGCGGCTGCCTGCAGGTCGTGAAGGCGCTCGCCGTCGAGCCCGAGGCCGAAGCCGCACTGAAGGCGGAGGCGCCCGACAACGCCTCCTTCCCGCTGTTCAAGGTGCTCACCGGGCTCGGCCTGCAGGCCCAGGCCACACCGGCGCAGGCGATGCTGGAGCTGGAGGCCCTGCAGCTGTCCCAGTGCTCGGCGATCGAGCGCATCCTGCCCGAGCCCGCGGTCGACCCGCTGTCGCTCACCGGGCCCGAACGGATGGCCGTGCTGGAAGCCCTGCGCAACCATCCGCGGGCCTCGCAGGCGCTGCGGGCGGCCCTGCAGTCGCATCCCGCGCCCGACCCGGGCCTGCCGATCCCGCCGCAGCGGCTGAGCCGCATCGAGGCCCTGCACCTGCAGCACGCCCTGGCGCCGCAGCCGCCGACACCGGCCGCGCGGCGGCTGCGCATCTACGCCTACGACCCCTCGCTGGGCCGCGACCTCGACACGGTCGGCCTCAACGAGACCGTGGCCGAGGTGCGCTGGGAGGCGAAGCTGCAGCCCGGCCCGGTCGGCGAATACCTCGAGGTGGTCGACGTCGATCCGGCCAGCGGCTGCTGCTACGCCCCGGTCGATCTCGACGATCCGCGCCTCCTGGCGACCGACGGCCTGCGCCCCTCGGAGGCCAACCCGCAGTTCCACCAGCAGATGGTCTACGCGGTCGCCATGCGCACCATCGACCATTTCGAGAAAGCGCTGGGCCGGGTGGCGCTGTGGGCACCGCGGGCCGGCCCGCAGTCCGAGCGCTTCGTGCGCCGGTTGCGCATCCATCCGCATGCCCTGCGGGCCGAGAACGCCTACTACAGCCCCGAGCGCAAGGCCTTGTTGCTCGGCTACTTCGCGTCGAGCGCGGCGACCAGCGGGGCGCCGTCGGAATACGTCTTCACCGCCCTGTCGCACGACATCGTGGCCCACGAGACCACCCATGCGCTGCTCGACGGCCTGCACCGGCGCTTCCGGGAGGCGACCAACCCCGACGTGCTGGCCTTCCACGAAGCCTTCGCCGACATCGTCGCGCTGTTCCAGCATTTCTCGATGGGCGACTCGCTGCGCGAAGCGGTCGCCCGGGCCCGTGGCGACCTGTTCCAGCCGACGCTGCTGGCCAAGCTGGCGGTGCAGTTCGGCAATGCCACCGGCCACTATGGCGCGCTGCGCCAGGCGATCGGCAAGGAGGTCCGGGACGAGGCCACCGGCCAGAACGTCTGGCAGCCCGCGGCCCCGCCCGACAAGGGCGACTACCAGCGCTCGACCGAGGCCCACGCGCGCGGCGCGGTGCTGGTGTCGGCGGTCTTCGACGCCTTTCTGAAGATCTACACGCGGCGTGCGCAGGTGCCGATCCGGCTCGCCACCCATGGCTCGGAAGTGCTGCCCGAGGGCGCCCTGCCGGCTCAGCTGGTGGATGCGCTGACCGAGGTCGCGAGCAAGGTGGCGAGCCAGATCCTCGGCATGTGCATCCGTGCGCTCGACTACTGCCCGCCGGTCGACATCACTTTCGGCGACTACCTGCGGGCGCTGGTCACGGCCGACCGCGACCTGGTGCATCACGATCCGCTCGGCTACCGGGTCGCCTTCGTCTCGGCCTTCGCGGCGCGCGGCATCTACCCCGAGAACGTGCGCACGCTGTCGGTCGACACCATCGCCTGGGAGCCGCCGCCGGCACCCTTCCCGCGCCTGGAACGCAAGCTCGCCGCGTTGCAGCTGAACTGGGACCTGCAGGTCGACCGCGAAGCGGCCTGGACGGACGCGCGCGCCAACGCCGAGCTGCTGCACGGATGGCTGGTCGATCCGGAGGTGGTCGACGACGAGGAGCTCGCGGTGCTCGGCCTGCGCCGCGGCGCGCCGGCACTCGTCTCGCTCGCCGGCACGGACGGCACCGCCGTGCCCTGCACGCTGCACGGCATCGAGGTGCACTCGATCCGCCCGCTGCACCGCGTCGGCCCCGACGCCCAGCTGCTGTCGCAGCTGGTGATCGAGCTGACCCAGTCGCTGCATGCCGACGACGGCTCCGGCATGGTGTTCCGCGCCGGCGCCACCCTGCTGTTCGACATCGGCAAGGGCGCCATCGCCTACCTGGTGCGCAAGCGGGTCGACCAGCCGGCGCGGGTCTCGGCACAGCAGGCGCTGTGGGCCGACCGCCGGGCGACCCAGCCCAACAGCTATTCGGGCCTGGCGACCCACGACGCCGAGCCTTTCGCGCTGCTGCATCGCGCCCACTGAGACGGGACACACCATGGCCGCCGCCAAGAAGACCCCGACGCCGAGCAAGAAGCCGCCGCGCGCCACGGTGCGGACCTACCGCCACGGCCTCGGCGACTGCCACCTGGTGACGCTCTACGGTGCGCGGAAGGCCAAGTACCAGATCATGATCGACTGCGGCGTGATCCTCGGCACGGCGAACGCCGGCGCGGTGATGACCGAGGTGATGGACGACATCCTGGCCGCCACCGGCGGCAGCATCGACCTGCTGGTCGCGACTCACGAACACTGGGACCATGTCTCGGGTTTCGCGCAGGCCGCCGAGTCGTTCGCCAAACTCAAGGTCGGAGCGGTCTGGCTGGGCTGGACCGAGGACCCGAAGGACGCCGACGCGAAGCAGTTGCGCGGCGAGCGCGACAACGCCCTCGCGCTGCTGCGGGCCGCGGCCGTCCGGATGCAGCTCGATGGCGGCGGCGATGGCGAGCCGAACCTGCTGACGTCACTGCTGGATTTCTTCGGCGCCGCCGCACGGACCACGACCGCATCGGCGCTGGAACTGGTGCGCGCCAAGGTGGCCCGGCCGCGCTATTGCGACCCCAAGGACCTGCCGGTCGAGCTCGACGGTTTCCGCGGTCGCATCTACACGCTGGGTCCGCCGCGCGACATGAAGATGCTCAAGAAGACGCTGCCGAGCGCCAAGGCGCCCGAGACCTACGGCATGGCGCTCGCGGCGGCCGAGCGGAGCATAGGCCAGGCGCTGGCGAATCCCGAGCAACAACCGTTCTCGAATGCCTTCCGGATCCCGAGCCGGGTGGCGCAGAGCACGCCTTTCTTCCAGCAGCGCTACTGGAACGACGAGGCCTGGCGCCGCATCGATGTCGCCTGGATGGACGACGCTTCCGAACTCGCGCTGGCACTGGACAGCATGACCAACAACACCAGCCTCGTGCTGGCGATCGATCTCGACGATGTCGGCGTGCTGCTGTTCGCCGCCGACGCCCAGGTCGGCAACTGGCTCACGTGGAGCGACTGCAAATGGCGTGTCGGCGGCAAGCCGGTGACCGGCCCGGACCTGCTCGCGCGCACCGTCTACTACAAGGTCGGCCACCACGGCAGCCACAACGCGACCCTGAAGGCCGGCGGGCTCGAGCGCATGACGGCCCTCGACGTCGCGGTGATCCCGGTCGACCACGCCATGGCGCTGAAGAAGAAATGGGGCGACATCCCGCTCGACGCGCTGGTCACCGCGCTCGGCAAGGCGACCACCGAGCGGGGCTACGTGGTGCGCACGGACGAAGAGCTTTCAGCGACTGCGAAACGGCGCGGGGCGCGGATGACGCGGTTGTATGTGGAGGTGGATGTTTTTTGAGATGGCTCGGCGCTTCGAAGGGCGCCCGGCAAGCGGTGCGGGTGTGCAAGCGATCTCGGCGTCTCCAACGCCGATGCAACCCCAGCGTGTCAGCGGTGGTGGGCGGTATGCCCTGGGCCGGCCGTTGAGGCACCGCCGAGCAGCGCAGCGGTGCGCGGAAAAAGGGCCGCGCGTGTTTGAGCGAAGCGAGTTTGCGCGGACCCCGCGTACCGCGAGCAGCGCAGGGCAGCCGCGAAGCGGCCGGTGACGTCGGCCGGCCCAGGGCATACCGCCCACCGCCGACGCGCACGCCTCAGCCCCGCAGCCGACCTCACTCCTTGACCGACCCGGTCAACCCCGATACGTAGTACTCCACGAAGAACGAGTAGATGAAGGCCACCGGCAGCGAGCCCAGCAGCGCGCCGGCCATCAGCGGCCCCCACTGGTAGACGTCGCCCTGCACCAGTTCCGTGACGACACCCACCGGCAACGTCTTGATCTCCGACGACGAGACGAAGGTCAGCGCGTAGATGAACTCGTTCCACGACAGCGTGAAGGCGAAGATGCCGGCCGAGATCAGCCCCGGCACCGCGAGCGGCAGCACGATCTTGACCAGGATCTGCCAACGATTGGCGCCGTCGATCAGCGCGCACTCCTCGAGCTCGGCCGGGATCGACCGGAAGTAGCCCATCAGGAGCCAGGTGCAGAAGGGGATCAGGAAAGTCGGGTAGGTCAGGACCAGCGCCCAGCGGGTGTCGAACAGCCCGAGGTTGAAGACCACGTTGGCCAGCGGAATGAACAGGATCGACGGCGGCACCAGGTAGGCCAGGAAGATCGCCAGCCCGGTCTGGCGCGCGCCCTTGAAGCGCAGCCGCTCGATCGCGTAGGCCGCCAGCACCGAAACCACCAGCGAGCCGAAAGTCGACACCACCGACACCAGCACCGTGTTCCACAGCCATTGCGGATAGGCGGTCTCGAACAGCAGCTTGTGGAAGTGCGCGAGCGTCGGCGCGATGACCCAGAACGGATTGCCCTCGCGCGACAGCAGCTCGACCTCGGGCTTCACTGCCGTGATCGCCATCCAGTAGAACGGAAACAGCAGCACGATCAGGAACACCACCAGCGGCAGGTACACCGTGACCGCCTTGCGCGGCAAGGTATCGAGGTAGCTCATGCCGACGACGTCGATCTGGCCGGATTTGCTCATTTTTGCCAGGCCCGTCTTTGAAGGCCGAAGTAGCTGAACATGATGCAGCCCAGCAGGAAGGGCACCATCGCGATCGCGATCGCCGCGCCCTCGCCCAGCGCGCCGCCCGAGATCGCGCGCTGGAACGACAGCGTCGCCATCAGGTGCGTGGCGTTCAAGGGGCCGCCGCGCGTGATCACGTAGATCAGCTGGAAGTCGGTGAAGGTGAACAGCACCGAGAAGGTCATCACCACCGCGATGATCGGCGTCAGCAGCGGCAGCGTGACGTGACGGAACTGCTGCCACGGTGTTGCGCCGTCGATCGCCGAGGCCTCGTAGTACGAAGGCGAAATGGTCTGCAGCCCGGCCAGCAGCGTGATCGCCACGAAGGGCACGCCGCGCCACACGTTGGCCGCGATCACCGCGAGCCGTGCATTCCACGGATCGCCGAGAAAGTCGATGTAATGATCGATCAACCCCAGCTTCATGAGCCCCCAGCTGATGATCGAGAACTGCGAGTCGTAGATCCACCAGAAGGCGATCGCCGACAGCGCGGTCGGCACGATGTAGGGCAGCAGGATCACGGCCCGGAAAAAGGTCTTGAAGCGGATGTTCTTGTTCAGCAGCACCGCCAGCCACAGGCCCAGCAGGAACTTGAACACGCTCGCCACCACCGTGTAGAAGAGCGTGTTGAAGAGCGCCAGCCGGGTGACCGCATCGCCCCACAGGAAGATGTAGTTCTCGAGCCCGATCCACTCGCCCGGCCGGCCCACCTTGGCGTCGGTGAAGCCGAGCCAGGTGCCCAGGCCGAGCGGATAGGTCAGGAACAGCAGCAGCAGCACCGCCGCCGGCAACATGAACATGAAGCCGAGGGCGTTGCGGCTGTTCTGGAACCTGGCCAGTCGCGTGGTCATGGGCAGCGTCTTCAGACCTTGTAGTAGCGCTCGGCGCGTTTCTGGGCACGCTCTGCCGCTTCCTTCGGCGACTTCGACCCGCTGGCCGCCTCGGCCACCATGTTCGGGATGATGAAGTCGGCCGCCGCGCCGGCCGATGCGTAGCCCAGCTTGCCCTCGTAGCCGGCGGGCCGCAGGTTCTTGACCGAATCGCGGTAGGGTGTGTTCTTCGGATCGGAGGTCCAGATCGGATTGGCCTCGTAGGCCTTCAGCGGCTGCGCCACGTAGCCGCCTGCGCCCTGCAGCCAGTCGTCGAACTGCGGCCGCTCCATCATGAAGCGCAGGAACTCCTTCGAGGCCTGCGGGTACTTGGTGTACTTCATGATCATCTGGTTGAAGAACAGGTGCGACTCGGTCGGCACCCCCACCGGCCCGACCGGGAACACCGCGTGGTTGATGTCCGACGCCATCTCCTTGACCTTCGGATCGGGTGAGTTCTTGGCCGCGTAGTAGATCGAGATGCCGTTGTTCGTGACGCTGATCTGGCCGTCGAGAAAGGCCTTGTTGTTGTTCGGATCGAGCCACGACAGGGTGCCCGGGATGAAGTTGGCGTAGAGCTCCTTGGCATACTCCAGCGCCTTCAGCGTCTCGGGGCTGTCGAGGACCACCTTGTTGTTCTTGTCGACCAGCTTGCCGCCGAAAGACCAGATCAGCCAGTTGGTCCAGGTGCTGTCGCCGGTCGCGTTGCCCAGCGCCATGCCGCCCGGCGTGCCCTTCTCCTTCAGCGCCTTGTAGAGCTTGAGGAAGTCCTCGTTGTTGGTCGGGAACTTGTCGAAGCCGGCCGCCTTGACCATGCTCTCGCGGTAGACGATGAGCGAGCCCGAGGCCCCGAGCGGCAGCCCGATCCACTTCTTGCCGTCGGGCCGCATGAAGAGCTCGCCCGCGGGGTACCAGCCGCCGTATTTCTTGCCCAGGTATTCCGCCAGGTCGGTGACGTCGAGCAGCTTGTCCGGATAGAGGTTGGCGTCGTCGTTGGTCGACAGGATGATGTCCGGCCCGGCGCCGGTGTTGGCCGCCACCGCAGCCTTGGGCCGCACGTCTTCCCAGCCCTCGTTGTCGACCCGCACCTCGATGCCGGTGGCCTCGCTGAAGCGCTTGACGTTGGCCATGTAGGCGTCGATGTCTCCCTGCACGAAGCGGCTCCAGCGCAGCACCCGCAGCTTGGCGCCCTTCTCGGGCTTGAAGGCCAGGGTCTGCGCATTCGCGAGCGACGAGAAGATCGCGGTGCCGACGCCGAGCGAGGCTGCGGCCGCGAGGCCGGCCGAACTCTTCAGAATCTTGCGGCGATTGAAATCACTCATTCATGTCTCCTGTTGTTGAACGGCCGAAAAGGGAAGCTCAGGCCACCAGCCTCTGGCCGGTAGCTGCATCGAAAAGATGGGCCCGCTGAAGATCGGGCTGCAGGTGGATGGTGGTGCCCGGCGCGAAATCGTGGCGCTCGCGAAACACCGCCGACAGTTCCACGCCTTCATGGCGGCAGGCCACGAAGGTGTCCATGCCGGTCGGCTCCATCACCGCGACGCGCGCCGGGATGCCGCCGCCGTCGGCCAAGCTCAGGTGCTCGGGCCGGGTGCCGTAGATCACGGGCTGACCGTCGACGCCGCCGGCGGCCAGCGGCGCGTCGAGCTGGGTGCCGTCGGTCAGCTCGACCCGGGCCGCGCCGGCGCCGCGGCGCAGGGTGCCGGGCAGGAAGTTCATCGACGGCGAGCCGATGAAGCCGGCCACGAACTGGTTCGCCGGATGGTCGTAGAGCTCGAGCGGGCTGCCGGTCTGCTCGATCCGGCCGTCGCGCATCACGACGATCTTGTCGCCCATGGTCATGGCCTCGATCTGGTCGTGCGTGACGTAGATCGAGGTGGTCTTCAGGCGCTGGTGCAATTCCTTGATCTCGCTGCGCATCGCCACCCGCAGCTTGGCGTCGAGGTTGGACAGCGGCTCGTCGAACAGGAACACCTGCGGATCGCGCACGATGGCCCGTCCCATCGCGACCCGCTGCCGCTGCCCGCCCGAGAGCTGGCGCGGATAGCGCTCGAGCAGCGGCGCCAGCGCCAGGATCTCGGCCGCGCGCTTGACCTTGGCCTCGATGGTCGGCTTGTCCATCTTGGCGAGCGCCAGCGCGAAGGCCATGTTCTCGCGCACCGTCATGTGCGGATAGAGCGCGTAGTTCTGGAACACCATCGCGATGTCGCGCTCCTTGGGCGGCAGGTCGTTGACCCGCTTGTCCCCGATGCGGATCTCGCCGCCGTTGATCTCCTCGAGCCCGGCGATCATGCGCAGCAAGGTCGACTTGCCGCAGCCGGACGGGCCGACCAGCACGGTGAACGAGCCGTCCTGGATGTCGATGTCCACGCCATGCAGGATGGCGACATCACCGAAATTCTTCTTGACTGACTGGATCGTGACACTGGCCATGCACTGAAGTCCTGAAAGGTCGCGAGTCGACATCGGGCCATGGAGGACTCCACGCCGCAAGCGCGCAGTATTGACATCGCGGACCGGCCGCGCATCAGGGCAAACCGTTAGGCATTAACCCGTGCAATATTTGTATGATGACCTGATAACCGCCTTTTCCTCATCCTCCGCCGTGCGGGTTTCCGCCACTCCCCAACCCCAGCCGCTGGTCGTCGACCGGCTGTCGGACCGGTTGGCGGCGCTGCTGGGCGCGCAGATCGACAGCGGCGCGCTGAAGGCCGGCGACCGGCTGCCGACCGAGCAGCAGCTGGCCACCGCCCACGGCGTCTCTCGCACCGTGGTGCGCGAGGCGGTCCACCAGCTCAAGTCCAGGGCGCTGGTGCAGTCGCGCCAGGGCTCCGGCGTGTTCGTCGCGCCGCCGCCGGTGAACCAGGCGCTGGCCTTCGACCCGGCCGTGCTGACCTCGGTGCAGGCCGTGGTGCACGTGGTCGAGGTGCGCCGCGTGCTCGAAGGCGAGATCGCCGCGCTGGCCGCCGAGCGCGCCACGCGCAGCCAGATCGCGGCACTGCGCCGCGCCCTCGCGGCCATCGACACCGCGGTGGCCGAGGGCCGCGACGGCGTGGCCGAAGACCTGGCCTTCCACCGCGTGATCGGCGAATCGACCGGCAATCCGCAGTTCCGGCTGCTGCTCGGCTTCCTCGAACAGTACCTGCGCGAAGGCATGCGCATCACGCGCGGCAACGAGGCCCGGCGGGCCGATTTCATGACCGCGGTCCAGAGCGAGCACCGCGCCATCTTCGAAGCCATCGCGGCCCACGATCCGGTGGCCGCCCGGCTGCATGCCAACGAACACCTGATCCGTGGCGAGCAGCGGCTGGTCGAAGGCGGCATCATCGATGGCCGGCGCCGCCAGGCCGCCGCCCGGGTCGCACGCGCCGCGCGCCCGGCGCCCGCACCCGATCGACAAGCAAAGCACTGAAGGAGACCGAAATGAAACTGATGATCACCGGCGGCGGGGGCTTCGTGGGGGCCCGGCTCGCCCGCGCCCTGCTCGCCCGCGGCACCCTGGACGGCCAGCGCATCGAGCGCATGGTCCTGACCGACATCGCGCCCCCGCCTGCCGACCTGCTCGCCGACGCCCGGGTCGAGGCCCGCACCGGCCCGCTGCTGACCCACACCGAGGCGCTGCGCGAGGAGCCCTTCGACGGCATCTTCCACCTGGCCTCGGCCGTGTCGGGCGAATGCGAGCTCGACTTCGACCTCGGCCTGCGCTCCAATCTGGACAGCACCCGGGCCCTGCTCGATGCGCTGCGGGCCCACGTCAACGGCGGGGGCAAGGTCGCGCGGCTGGTGTTCTCGAGTTCGGTGGCGGTGTTCGGGCCCGACCCGGCGGTGCCCCTGCCCAAGCTCGTGGCCGACGACACGCTGCCGGCGCCGCAGACCTCCTACGGCACCCAGAAGCTGATCTGCGAGCACCTCGTGGCCGACTACACCCGCAAGGGCTACGTCGACGGCCGCGCGGCGCGCCTCATGACCGTCACCGTGCGGCCCGGCCGGCCCAACGGCGCCGCCTCCTCGTTCTTCAGCGGCATCATCCGCGAGCCGCTGGCGGGGGTCGAAGCCATCTGCCCGGTCTCGCCCGAGGTGTCGCATCCCATGTCCTCGCCGACCCGCACCGTCGACGGCCTGATCGCGGTCTACGAAGCCACGCGCGAGGCTTTCTGCGGCCGTACGGCGCTCAACCTGCCGGCACTCAACGTGCGCGTGGCCGACATGCTCGACGCCCTCGAGGCGGTGGCCGGCCCGAAGGTCCGCGCGCTGGTGCGCTTCGAGCGCGACGAGCGCATCGCCGGCATCGTGGCCAACTGGCCGGGCGGCGCCAGCGCCGCACGGGCCGCGCGCCTGGGCCTGCTGCCGCACGAGAACTTTGCCGATATCGTCCGGCAATACATCGACGACTGCGCGGCGCTGCCGAACGCAGACCAGACCTTGAAGGGAATGTCCTGATGAAAAGCCCCACGAAGAAAAAGACCCCGGCCACCAAGCCGAAGCCCCTCGCGCTGCGCTCGCAGGCTTGGTTCGACAACCCGGCCAACGCCGACATGACGGCGCTCTATCTCGAGCGCACCATGAACTTCGGGCTCGGCTTCGACGAGCTGCAGTCGGGCCGGCCGATCATCGGCATCGCCCAGACCGGCTCCGACATCGCGCCCTGCAACCGCCACCACCTCGTGCTGGCCGAACGCACGCGCGAAGGCATCCGCGACGCCGGCGGCATCGCCTTCGAGTTCCCGATCCACCCGATCCAGGAGACCTGCAAACGGCCGACCGCGGCGCTCGACCGCAACCTGCAATACCTGTCGCTGGTCGAGGTGCTCTACGGCTATCCGATCGACGGCGTGGTGCTCACCACCGGCTGCGACAAGACCACCCCGGCCCAGCTGATGGCGGCCGCCACGGTCGACATCCCTGCGATCGCGCTCAACTCGGGGCCGATGCTCAACGGCTGGTACAAGGGCGACCGCACCGGTTCGGGCACCATCGTCTGGCGCGCGCGCGAGATGATGGCGGCCGGCGAGATCGGCTACCAGGAGTTCCTCAAGCTGGTCGCGTCATCGGCGCCCTCGACCGGGCACTGCAACACGATGGGCACGGCGTCGACCATGAACTCGCTGGCCGAGGCGCTCGGCATGACGCTGCCCGGCAGCGCCGCGATTCCCGCGCCCTACCGCGACCGCCAGGAGATGGCCTACATGACCGGCAAGCGCATCGTCGAGATGGTGCGCGAGAACCTGAAGCCCTCCGACATCATGACCCGCGAGGCCTTCGAGAACGCGATCGTGGTCAACTCCGCGCTCGGCGGCTCGACCAACGCGCCGGTGCACCTGGTCGCGATCGCGCGCCACATCGGCGTTGAACTCACGCCCGACGACTGGGAGAAGATCGGCTACAAGATCCCGCTGATCGTCAACCTGCAGCCCGCCGGCGAGTACCTCGGCGAGGACTACTACCGCGCCGGCGGCGTGCCCGCGGTGGTCGCCGAGCTGATCGCCAAGGGCAAGATCAAGCCGGCCCTCACGGCCAACGGCAAGACGCTGATCGAGAACTGCGAGGGCAAGTTCACCAGCGACCGCGCCGTGATCTGGCCCTATGCCAAGCCGATGAAGAAGAACGCCGGCTTCCTGAACCTCAAGGGCAACCTGTTCGACTCGGCGATCATGAAGACCAGCGTGATCACGCCCGAATTCCACGACCGCTACCTCGAGGACCCGAAGGACCCGATGGCCTTCGAGGGCACGGCCGTGGTCTTCGACGGCCCGGAGGACTACCACCACCGCATCGACGATCCGAAAATGAAGATCGGCCCGCACAGCGTGCTGTTCATGCGCGGCGTCGGCCCGGTCGGCTATCCCGGCGCG
Organism: Variovorax ginsengisoli; assembly: GCF_030486595.1. Lineage (GTDB taxonomy): Bacteria > Pseudomonadota > Gammaproteobacteria > Burkholderiales > Burkholderiaceae_C > Variovorax > Variovorax ginsengisoli_B. The sequence continues at coordinate 75,944 of NZ_JAUJZH010000001.1, forward strand.
GCCGAGGTGGTCAACATGCGGGCACCGTCCTACCTGATCAAGAAGGGCATCACCGCCCTGCCCTGCATCGGCGACGGCCGGCAGTCCGGCACCTCCGGCTCGCCGTCGATCCTCAACGCCTCGCCCGAGGCCGCGACCGGCGGCGGACTGGCGCTGGTGCGCACCGGCGACCGCGTGCGCATCGACCTCAAGAAGCGCACCGCCAACATGCTGGTGTCCGACGAGGAACTCGACCGTAGGCGCGCCGAACTGGCCGCTGCCGGCGGCTACCCCTTCCCGCCGAGCCAGACGCCCTGGCAGGAGATCCAGCGCGGCATCGTCGACGAGCTGTCGCAGGGCATGGTGCTGAAGCCGGCCGTGAAGTATCAGAAGATCCACGCCACGTTCGGCATCCCTAGAGATAATCATTGACCTCCCCCAGGTTGCCCGCACTTCGTGTCGGGCGCCCACCCCCTCGCCGGGGGCAATACCAGCGGCCCGGCAAAGCCGGTTCCGCGGTATTCCTGGAAGGGAACCCGCCGCTTACTTCGAGGCGGACGGGAATCCGGTGAACATCTTGTCTAGGGCAGCCTGCAAGAGCGCATTCATCTTCGCCGGGTCGTCGTGCAAGGTGCCGCTCGCGGTGCCGCGCCACGCCGAGCGCTTGCTCTGCGCATTGACCATCTCGACCACCAGCGTGCCGACTTCGTAGGTGTCGGTGGGTGCTGCCGTGTTGGGTGCCGGCGGCCCGAAGCCGCCCCAGCCCACGTAGCCCACGCGGTTGTAGTAGGCGCCCTGGCTTTCCTTCTCGGACGACGACACGTGCGCCGACACATGGATGTAGCCATTCGGCGCCAGCTTCCAGCCCTTGGCCTGCAGCCTCGAATCGATGCCGTCGACGATGCGCTGCTGCATCAGCGGCGTTCCGCCGTCGGGCCGGGCCACCCAGCTGTAGGTGCGCACGCGCGAGAAATCGGCGCCCGGATCGACGTCGATCCTGACCGTCGGCCCGCCGACGCTCGCGCAGGCCGAGATCAGCAGCGGAAGGGCCAGTGCGGCCAGGGCAGCGAAGCGTCTGTTCATGTCGTCCAATCCCAAGCGATGTGAAAAAGCAGTTTAGCCATCAGCCGCGGCAGAACAGGAGCACCGAATTCGTGCCGCCGAAGGCGAATGAATTGCTGATGGCGGCGTGCAGGTCGGGCGCCTCGGTGTCGCCGGGCGCCACCAGGTTCAAAGCGCAGGCCGGATCGCCTGCGGCGCCGTGCATGTTCGGCGGCAGCGCGCGCCGATGCAGCGCCAGCACCGTGGCCACGGCCTCCAGCGCGCCGGCGGCACCGAGCAGGTGCCCATGCAGCGCCTTGGTGGAACTCACGCGCAGGCGGTCGAGGTCGTCGCCCCAGACTTCGGCCAGGGCTTCGCGCTCCACCACGTCGCCGATGCGGGTGGCGGTTCCATGGGCATTGCAGTAGCCGACGTCGCGGGGCTGCAGGCCGGCCAGGCGCAGTGCCTGGCGCAGCGCGCGCGCCTGGCCGGGGGCGTCCGGCTTGGTCAGGTGCGTGGCGTCGCAGCTGAGGCCCCAGCCCGCCAGCCGGGCATAGGTCCGTGCGCCGCGCCGCCGCGCCCGCTCGGCCGATTCGAGCACCAGGAAGGCGGCGCCCTCGCCGAGCGCGAAGCCGCTGCGATCGCTGGCGAAGGGCCGCACCGCGCGCGCCTCTTCGCCGGGCTTGACGCTGGCCAGGGTCTGCATCGCCTGCCAGGCGAGCACGACGCCGGGCACGATCAGCGCCTCGCTGCCGCCGGCGATCGCGACGTCGACATCGCCGCGCTGCACCGCCTTGGCCGCCTCGGCGATCGCCACCGAGGACGAGGCGCAGGCCACCGAGTAGGTCAGCACCGGGCCCTGCACGCCCTGGCGCATCGCCACGTGCGAGGCCGGCGCGTTGGGCATGAAGGCCGGGATGGTCAAGGGCGGCACGCGCCCGCCACCACGGTAGGCGGCCTCGAGCGCCGCGGCACCGCCCATGCCGCAGCCGGCGAACACGCCGATGCGCTCGGGATCGAGCGCGCCGACCGCGCCGGCATCCCGCACGGCCAGGTCGGCCGCGGCCACGGCGAGCTGGCTCACGCGGTCGACGCCTGCGAGCTGCAGCTTGGTGAACCAGCGCGATTCGTCGAAGGCGGCCCGGGCCGCGACCGCCGGCTTGGGCAGTTCCGAAAAGACCGGTTCGAGCGCCGAATCGCCGCGCAGCAGGGCATCGAACAGGTTGCCGGGATCGTCGCCGTGGGGAGCCACGACCCCCAGGCCGGTGACGGCGACTGCGTTCACGCGGTCTGCTTCGCCCTGACCTTGTCGACCACCGCGGCCAGTTGGGCCAGCGTGTCGATGTTCGGGTCGTCGTCGGGCATCGAGATGCCGAAATGGTCCTCGATCGCGAACACGAACTCAACCAGCGCCAGCGAATCGAAACCCTTCTCTCGCATCGAGGCCTCCGGGTCCAGCGCGGACGCCTCGATGCCGTACTTCTCGTGGATCAGGTCCTGCAATTCCTTCAGCGAACTCATCGTGCGGTGTCCGTCGTCATTTCTGGCCGTCTCCCTGGCAAACGGCGATGTTGTTCAAGTCGGCCCACGAGTCTCAGCTCCTCCTGGCTCGTCCGCCGAACCGGCCCGCGGGCAGTGTCGCCTCATGATATCCGCTCCAAATGGCCGGAATCGCGGCCGGGCGCGGCCGCCAGCGCAGTGACGGCAGCACGAACACGATGCCGAGCACCGCCCCCGCGACCACGTCGAGCACCACATGCTGCTTGATCGCCACGGTCGACCAGGCGATGGCGGCGAACCACAATCCGTTGACCAACCGCAGGAGCATCGGCGCACCCGCCTGGCGCAGGATGTGCTCGATCCAGATGGCGGTGTAGATCGCGATGGCCACGTGCATCGACGGGCAGGCATTGCCGGCGGCGTCGACCCCCTGCAAGATCGCGAAGCCTGGGAAATCGGTCGGCGGCATCGTGATCGGCGGGATCTGCGTCGGCCAGAAGAAGAAGGCCGCGAGGCCGGTCAGGCACAGTGCTCCAACCCAGAGCCCATACACCGCCAGCTCCCTGAACGTGAGCTGCAGGCCGGGCGCGACGCCGACGTACAGCCAGAGCGAGAAATAGGCGACCAGCGCCTGCGGCTGGAACGGGATCAGGTGGTCGAGTGCGGTCAGCGGCATCACCGCGACCGGACTCGCGGGCTGGCGCAGCAGATGGAAGTAGCCGATGAAGAACAGCCAGGTGAAGGCCGTGGTGCCGATCACCTTCAGGGCGAAGTGGCGGCGGATACGCAACCAGATCTCGACTTTCCAGCTCTCGAAGGGGCGGGGCGCCGGGCGCAGGTCGTGGGGTGGATTCATGAGGCTCGGCGTTGTCGCTGATTCTCGCATCAGCGACAACGCCGGGCGTGTCAGTCGCAACCTAAGGCATGAACACGCCCTACAGGATCAGCAGGGCCCGGAAATCGTTGACGTTGGTATGGGTCGGCCCGGTCACCAGCAGGTCCCCGATGGCGTCGAAGTAGCCGTAGGCGTCGTTGCGGTCGAGGTGGTCGGCCAGCTTGACGCCCGCCGCCTCGGCCCGGCGCAGCGTGTCGGGCGTGACGATGGCGCCGGCGTTGTCCTCGACGCCGTCGATGCCGTCGGTGTCGGCGGCCAGCGCCCAGATGCCCTCGCGGCCGGCCAGCGCGCCCGCCAGACCCATGCAGAATTCGCCCGCCCGGCCTCCGCGGCCCTTGGCCTTCCCGGGTTGCCGCGGCCGGATCGTGACCGTGGTCTCGCCGCCCGACAGGATCACGCAGGGCTTGGCGAAGGGCGCGCCACGCAGCGACACCGACCGCGCCAGCGCGCCGTGCACCTTGCCGACCTCGCGCGATTCGCCTTCGATCTCGTCGCTCAGGACATGGGCCTCGATGCCGGCCGCGCGCGCTGCCGCCGCGGCCGCCTCGAGCGATTGCTGCGGGGCCGCGATCACGTGGGTCAGGTGGCCGTTGAACACGGCATCGCCCGGCTTCGGGGTCTCGAGCGCACCGCTTTCGAGCCGGGCCCGCACCGCCGCGGGCACCTCGATCCGGTAGCGGTCGAGGATCGCCAGCGCATCGGCGCAGCGGCTCGCATCGGGCACGGTGGGGCCGCTGGCGATCACGGCCGGGTCGTCGCCCGGGACGTCGCTGATGGTCAGGGTCACGACCCTCGCCGGTGCGCAGGCGGCGGCGAGCCGGCCGCCCTTGATGCGCGAGAGGTGCTTGCGCACGCAGTTCATCTCGCCGATGTGGGCGCCCGACTCGAGCAGCTGGGTGTTGATGCGCTGCTTGTCGGCCAGCGTGAGTCCTTCGGCCGGCAGGGTCAGCAGCGAGGAGCCGCCGCCCGAGATCAGGCACAGCACCAGGTCATCGGCCGTCAGCCCCTGGGTCAGCGCGAGGATGCGCTGGGCGGCGTCGAGCCCCGCCTGGTCGGGCACCGGGTGCGCGGCTTCGACCAGTTCGATGCGCGATGCCAGCCCCGCGGGACGCGGTGGAATGTGGCCATAGCGCGTGACCACCAGCCCGGAGAGCGGAGCGTCCGCCGGCCAGAGCGCCTCGAGCGCCTGGGCCATCGAGCCGCCGGCCTTGCCAGCGCCGAGCACCAGCGTGCGCCCCTTGGGCGGTGCGGGCAGGCAGGCGCCCATGCTGGCCAGCGGCAGCGCCCGCTCGACCGACACCCGGTAGAGATGTTCGAGAAATTCACGCGGGGCCGAATGCGCGTCGGGGATCGGCCGGGGGATCGTCGGGGTCATGGTCTTGCTTGTCTCCTGCGCAAGATGCTACTTCGTGTTCGCACCGCCTTCGAACCACTTGCCTATCAGGGCCCGCTCGGCGTCGGTGATGCCGGTCGCGTTGTTCATCGGCATGATCTTGGTGACCACCACCTGCTGGTACACCGCCTGCGCATGCGCCGCGACCTGGTCGGCCGTGTCGAGGCGCACGTTCTTCATCTGCACCTGCGCGCCGTGGCACATGTAGCAGCGTTGCTCGAGCACCTTCTGCACATCGCCGAAGCTGACCTTCTGCACCGCCGCGCCGGACGCCGGTGCCGCCGCCGGCTCGGGCTTCATCCAGATGATGGTCAGGCCCAGGACCGCGATGCCGAAGAGCGCGTAAGGGATCGGGTTGCGCGCGTTGCCGAGCTTGAAGCGGTGGCGCACCACGAAGAACTGCCGGATCGCCGCGCCCCCGAGCATGATCAGCAGCAGCACGATCCAGTTGTATTTGTGGGTGTAGGTGAAGCTGTAGTGATTGCTCAGCATGGCGAACAGCACCGGCAGCGTGAAGTAGGTGTTGTGCACGCTGCGCTGCTTGCCGCGCTGGCCGTGCACCGGATCCACCGGCTTGCCTTCGCGCAGTGCCTGCACGTTCTTGCGCTGGCCGGGGATGATCCAGAAGAACACGTTGCCGCTCATTGTGGTGGCCATCATCGCGCCGACCAGCAGGAAGGCCGCCCGGCCGGCGAACCACTGGCAGGCCAGCCAGGCCGCGAAGGCGATGAAGACCGCGACCAGCACGCCGACGATGGTGTCGCCGTTCTTGCGCCGGCCGAACAGCTGGCAGATGCTGTCGTAGACCATCCAGAAGACCACGAAGAAGGCCAGCGCGACGCCGATCGCGGCGCCGGGCTGCCAGTCCATCTTGGACTTGTCGATCAGGTAGGTGCTCGCGTTCCACAGATAGGACATCGTGAACAGCGCAAAGCCCGTGAGCCAGGTCGAATAGCTCTCCCAGTACGACCAGTGCAGATGGTCGGGCAGGCGCTTGGGCGCCAGCGCGTACTTCTGCATGTTGTAGAAGCCGCCGCCGTGCACCGCCCACTGCTCGCCACCGACGCCCTTGTCGAGCGATTCCTGGTCTTCGGGCTTCTCGAGGCTGTTGTCCAGCATCACGAAGTAGAAGGACGCGCCGATCCAGGCGACGGCCGTGATGACATGGACCCAGCGCAGGAGCAGGTTGGCCCAGTCGAGGTAGTAGCTTTCCATTTGCTCTCAACCTTGTCGGCGCATGGGGGCACCGAGGTGTTCCGACCTGCTCACCACTGCGGGCGCTGTAAGCAGAGAAAGTGCCGCGAACGCAGACCCGGGGTGGAATCTCGCTCCGCTGCGGCTTGTTGTGGACCGAAGTGTATACAATTTTAGGGGCTGGCTCGTGGATTTTGCATCGCTTGGCGTGCTGGAAAACCCTGAGCGCCCCTCATGCAGCCGGGAGCGATTGCAACAATTGTGCCGCCACCGCCACCGCGATCACCTCGGGCTCCTTCCCGGTGATGCCGGGCACGCCGATCGGGCAGGTCACGCGGTCCATCTCGCCGGCGGTGAAGCCGCGCGCCTCGAGCCGGTGCCTGAAGGTCGCCCACTTGGTCTTGCTGCCGATCAGGCCGATGTAGGGCAGGTCGTCGCGCTCGCGCAGCCGCTTGAGGCAGGCGATCACGATGTCCAGGTCTTCGGCATGGCTGAAGCTCATGATCAGCACGCGCGAGCCCGGCGCCAGCTGCGCCACCGCCTGCTGCACCGGATCGGAATGCTCGGTCTCGATCTGCGCCGGCAGTTCGGCCGGGAAGACACCGTCCCGGCTGTCGATCCAGCGCACCGCGAACGGCAACGTCGCCAGCAGCCGCGCCAGCGCCGCGCCCACGTGGCCGCCACCGAACAGCGCGACCGGCGCCAGCTGCGCCAGCAGTTCGGACTGCAGCGAAGCCGCGTCGTCGGCATCGATCAGCTGGTAGGACAGGAACACCACGCCGCCGCAGCACTGGCCCAGGCTCGGGCCCAGCGGATAGCGCCGCACACCCTCGATCGGCGGGCCGCCGGCCAGCCAGGCGCGGGCCTCGTCGGTGGCCTGGAATTCGAGCTGGCCGCCGCCGATGGTGGCCGTCAGCCCGTCGGGCCAGACCGCCATCCAGGTGCCGGCCTCGCGGGGGGCTGAGCCCTGGGTCGAGGCGACGCGCACCAGCACGCCGCGCTGACGCTGCAGGCGAAGCAGCAATTCGTCGACGGCGCCGGTCATGTGGGATACCTCCGGTTGCGCGGCGCCCGGCCGGGCACGGTATAAACCCGCCGATGCAATTTCAGACCATTTCGCGCCGTCTCGCCCTGGCGGCCGCCCTCCTCGCCAGCCTCTGGCTGGCCGGCTGCAGCACCGCACCGACCGGCGCCGTGCCGGGCCAACTCAGCAGCGCCCGTCCCGAGCCCGCCGACCACAGCCGTGGCAAGCCGCGGGCATCGAACGCCGCCACGGCGCGCGACTATCGCAAGGACGCCGCCCGCCACGTCTACGAGATCAACAAGGACCGGATCTACGGCGGCAAGCTGCCGCCCTTGCTCTACGCGGTGGGCACGCTGCAGGTCAACCTCGATGCCGACGGCAGGGTGCTCTCGATGCACTGGATGCGGGCGCCGACGCACGCGCCCGAGGTGATCGCCGAGATCGAGCGCACGGTGCTCATGGACGCGCCCTACCCGGCAGCGACGCGGCTCGGCAAGGTGACCTGGACCGACACCTGGTTGTGGGACGAAGGCGGTCATTTCCAACTCGATACCCTGAGCGAAGGCCAGCAGTAGGTCACGAGCCCCGGTAGGTGGAGTAGCTCCACGGGCTCACCAAAAGCGGCACGTGGTAGTGCTGGTCGGTGTGCGCCACGCCGAAATCGAGCGCCACGCGATTGAGAAAATTCGGCTCGGGCAAGGTCACGCCGCGGGCCTTGAAATAGCCCGCGACATCGAACACCAGCCGGTAGGTCCCGACCTTCAGCGTGCTGTTGTCGTACAGCGGGCCGTCGCTGCGGCCGTCGGCGTTCAGCGTGAATCGCCGCACCAGCGTGGCGCGGGCGTCCTCGCCGGTGCCGTCGGTCGTGAACAGCGCCACCTCCATGCCGGCGGCGGGACTGCCGTGCATGGTGTCCAGTACGTGAGTGCTCAGGCCCATCGATCTGCTCCTTCAATGCATTGGGGAAATTACGGTCGACAAAAGTGTATACAGTTCTGGGCTTTGGGTCTATCATCAAAAACATGGACTCGACCACCACCCGCGCGATCGTCGACGCACTCACCAAAGCCATTGTGGAGCACCGGCTGCAGCCCGGCAGCAAGCTGGCCGAACAGAAGCTGGCCGACCACTTCGGCGTCTCGCGCACGCTGGTGCGGCAGGCGCTGTTCCAGCTGTCGCAGAACAAGCTGATCCGCCTCGAACCCGCGCGCGGGGCCTTCGTGGCGGCGCCTGCGGTCGACGAGGCCAGGCAGGTCTTCGCGGTGCGCCGCATGCTCGAGGCCGAGATGACGCGCGCCTTCGTGCGCAGCGTCACGCCGGCCAAGATCAAGGCGCTCAAGGAACACGTCGCGCTCGAGAAGGCGGCGGTCTCGGGCGAGGACATCTCGGGCCGCACCGAGTTGCTCGGCGACTTCCACGTGCGCATGGCCGAGCTGATGGGCAACACGGTGCTGGCCCAGATCCTCGGCGAGCTGATCTCGCGCTGCGCGCTGATCACGCTGATGTACCAGAGCGCCACCGCGGCCGAGCACTCGAACGACGAGCACGCCGACATCGTCAAGGCCCTGGCCGCCAAGGACGAGGAGCGCGCCGTGCGCCTCATGACCGAGCACCTCGAGCACGTCGAGGCCAACCTCACCTTCGACCGCAAGGTTCCCACCCACGACATCACATTGGCGCTGGCCTGACACCCATGAGCATCTACGACAGCACTCTGCCCTACCCGCGCGACCTCATCGGCTACGGCCGCAATCCGCCGCACGCCCAATGGCCCGGCCGGGCCCGCATCGCGGTCCAGTTCGTCCTCAACTACGAGGAAGGCGGCGAGAACTGCGTGCTGCACGGCGACGCCGGCAGCGAGCAGTTCCTCTCCGAGATGTTCAATCCCGCGAGCTATCCCGAGCGCCACATCAGCATGGAAGGGATCTACGAATACGGCTCGCGCGCCGGCGTCTGGCGCATCCTGCGCGAGTTCGAGAAGCGCGGCCTGCCGCTGACCGTGTTCGGCGTCGGCATGGCGCTCGCGCGCTATCCCGAGCTGGCCTCGGCCTTCAAGGAACTGGGCCACGAGATCGCCTGCCACGGCTGGCGCTGGATCCACTACCAGAACCTCGACGAAGCCACCGAGCGCGAACACATGCGCCTCGGCATGGAAGCCATCGAGAAGCTCACCGGCGAACGCGCGCTCGGCTGGTACACCGGCCGCGACAGCCCGCGCACGCGCCGCCTGGTGGCCGACTACGGCGGCTTCGAATACGACAGCGACTACTACGGCGACGACCTGCCCTTCTGGATGAAAGTGCAGAAGACCGACGGCGCGGTGGTGCCGCAGCTCATCGTGCCCTACACGCTCGACTGCAACGACATGCGCTTCGCGCTGCCGCAGGGCTACTCGCACGCCGACCCCTTCTTCCAGTACATGAAGGACAGCTTCGACGCCCTCTACGCCGAAGGCGACGAGGCGCCGAAGATGATGAGCATCGGCATGCACTGCCGGCTGCTCGGCCGACCTGGGCGCATCACCGCGCTGCAGCGCTTCCTCGATCACATCGCCACCCACGACCGGGTCTGGGTCTGTAGTCGGCTCGACATCGCGCGGCACTGGAAGGCGACGCATCCCTACGCCACTCGCCAAGGAGACTGACATGGCGCTCACCATCGACCAACTCAACACGGCATCGGCCGACGAAGCCGTCGCGCTGCTCGAAGGCGTCTACGAGCATTCGCCATGGATCGCGGCGCGATCGCTGGTGTCGCGGCCGTTCCGGTCGCTGCCGCACCTGAAGCACGCGCTGGTGCAGGCCGTGACCCATGCCTCGCGCGCAGAGCAGCTCGGCCTGATCCGTGCCCACCCTGAACTCGCCGGCAAGGCGATGGTCAGCAAGAGCCTCACGGCGGAATCGACCAACGAGCAGAACAAGGCCGGCCTGACCGATTGCACGCCGGAAGAGTTTGCGAAGATCCAGCAGCTCAACGCCGACTACAACGCCAAGTTCGGCTTTCCGTTCATCCTCGCGGTGCGCGGCCCGCGCGGCACCGGTCTTGCCAAGCGCGAGATCATCGACACCTTCGAGCGCCGGCTGCATCACCATCCCGACTTCGAACTCGGCGAGGCGCTGCGCAACATCCACCGCATCGCCGAGATCCGGCTGGACGACAAGTTCGACGCCGCGCCCTCGCTCGGCAACGAGGTCTGGGATTGGCACGAGAAGCTCTCGGTCCACACCGACCCGGGCTATGCCGAGAAAGGCCAGCTCACCGTCACCTACCTCACCGACGCGCACCGCGCCTGCGCTGCGCAGATCGCGGCCGACATGCGCGAGGCCGGCTTCGACAGCGTGCAGATCGATGCGGTCGGCAACGTGGTCGGCCGCTACGAGGGCGCCACGCCCGGCGCCCGCGCACTGCTCACGGGCTCGCACTACGACACGGTGCGCAATGGCGGCAAGTACGACGGCCGGCTCGGCATCTTCGTGCCGATGGCCTGCGTGCGCGAGCTCAAGCGGCAGAACCGCCGCCTGCCTTTTGCCTTCGAGGTGGTGGGCTTCGCCGAAGAGGAAGGCCAGCGCTACAAGGCCACCTTCCTGGGCTCCGGCGCGCTGATCGGCCACTTCGACGACCGCTGGCTCGACCAGAAGGACGCCGACGGCATCACGATGCGCGAGGCCCGCCGCCATGCGGGCCTGAAGGACGAAGACATCCCCGCGCTGCAGCGCGATCCTTCGAAGTACCTGGGCTTCGTCGAAGTCCACATCGAGCAGGGGCCGGTGCTGACCGAGCTCGATCTTCCGCTCGGGATCGTGACCTCGATCAACGGCAGCGTGCGCTATGTCGGCGAAGTCATCGGCATGGCCAGCCACGCCGGCACCACGCCGATGGACCGTCGCCGCGACGCCGCGGCCGCCGTGGCCGAGCTGATCCTGTTCGCAGAGCAGCGCGCCGCCAAGGACGGCGACTCGGTCGCCACGGTCGGCATGCTCGAAGTGCCGAACGGCTCGATCAACGTGGTGCCCGGGCGCTGCAAGTTCAGCCTCGACCTGCGGGCGCCTAACAACGAACAGCGCGATGCACTGGCCAACGACGTGGTGGCGGCACTGAAGGACATCTGCGAGCGCCGCAGCGTGCGCCACACGCTCGAGGAAACCATGCGCGCCGCGGCCGCGCCCAGCGCACCCGAATGGCAGCGGCGCTGGGAGCAGGCGGTCGACACGCTCGGCGTGCCGCTCTTTCGCATGCCCAGCGGCGCCGGCCACGACGCGATGAAGCTGCACGAGGTGATGCCGCAGGCCATGCTCTTCGTGCGTGGCATCAACTCCGGCATCAGCCACAACCCGCTCGAATCGAGCACCAACGACGACATGCAGCTGGCGGTGCAGGCTTTCCAGCTGCTGCTCGACAACCTCGCCACCGAACCGGCCCTCTGACATGACCGACTACACCAAACTCGACGCCTGGATCGATGCCCATTTCGACGAGGAAGTGCGCTTCCTGCAGGAGCTGGTGCGCGTGCCGACCGACACCCCGCCCGGCAACAACGCGCCGCATGCCGAGCGCACCGCCGAGCTGATCCAGGCCTTCGGCTTCGAGGCCGAGAAACACGCCGTGCCCGCCCAGGAAGTGAAGGACTACGGCCTCGAATCGATCACCAACCTGATCGTGCGGCGCAAGTACGGCAACGGGGGCCGGACGGTGGCCCTCAACGCCCACGGCGACGTCGTGCCGCCCGGCGAAGGCTGGACCCACGACCCCTACGGCGGCGAGATCGACGGCGGCAGCCTCTACGGCCGCGCCGCGGCGGTGAGCAAGAGCGACTTCGCGAGCTTCACCTTCGCCGTGCGTGCGCTCGAAGCCGTCGCCAAGCCAGCCAAGGGCAGCGTCGAGCTGCACTTCACCTACGACGAGGAATTCGGCGGAATCCTGGGCCCGGGCTGGCTGCTCGCACAAGGCCTCACCAAGCCGGACCTGATGATCGCGGCCGGCTTCAGCTACGAAGTGGTCACGGCCCACAACGGCTGCCTGCAGATGGAAGTCACGGTGCACGGCAAGATGGCGCATGCGGCGATCCCGACCACCGGTGTCGATGCGCTGCAGGGCGCGGTCCACATCCTCAACGCGCTCTATGCGCAGAACACGCTCTACCAGCAGGTGACGTCGAAGGTCGAGGGCATCACGCACCCCTATCTCAACGTCGGCCGCATCGAGGGCGGCACCAACACCAACGTCGTGCCCGGCAAGGTGGTCTTCAAGCTCGACCGCCGGATGATCCCCGAGGAGAACCCGGTCGAGGTCGAGGCCACGATCCGCAAGGTCATCGCCGATGCCGCCGCGCAGATGCCCGGCATCACGGTCGACATCAAGCGCATGCTGCTCGCCAATTCGATGAAGCCGCTGGCCGGCAACAAGCCGCTGGTCGACGCGATCCAGAAGCACGGCCAGGAACTCTTCGGCGAGCCGATCAAGGCGATGGGCACCCCGCTCTACACCGACGTCCGGCTGTACGGCGAAGCCGGCATCCCGGGCGTGATCTACGGCGCCGGTCCGCGCACCGTGCTCGAGTCGCATGCCAAGCGCAACGACGAACGCGTGGTGCTCGAAGACCTGCGGCGCGCCACCAAGGTCATCGCACGCACGCTGAGCGATCTGCTCTGCTGAGAGCTTGCGGGACAGACCAACAAACTGCGCAGCAGTTTTTGCTCTGTCCTCAACTGATCAGAACGCCTTGCGGGACAGACCAAGAAAACCGCGTCAGCGGTTTTTTGCTCTGTCCTCAACTGATCAGATGTCCCCTATCTGGCAAGGACCGTGAGGCCATTGGTTGAGCCTCGCGTCCCTGCCCGATACACTTGACCCATGCACGCCCCCGCCCGCTTCCAGAACCACGCCGCTCTCGCGCGGCCGTCGTTTTCTGCGCGCGCGGCAGGTCTGCAGCAGACGCCCGCACATTCCTAAGCCCGGCGGCCGCTTCCCTCCCCCATTTAGCGCAACCATCGACCGCCGGGCACCCCCCTCGCGCGTCGCGGTGCCTGCCCGTTGCTTCGGGCGGCCCGCATTCGACTGGAGTGCGTCCCCATGCATGCAACCATCCTCGGCGAGCGCACGCTCACCGAACATGACTTCTCGCGCCTGAGCAAGCTGCTCGACGGGCATCTGCCGCCCGCACTCGCCAACGTCCTCGGCGCGGCCGAGGTGACGCGCTCGCGCGAAGTTCCCGCGGACATCGTCACGATGTATTCGCAGGTCGAACTGGTCGACCTCCACACGCGGCGCAGGCAGACGCTGACCGTCTGCTTTCCCGGCGACGCGGAGCCCAGTGCCGGCTTCATCTCGGTGCTGTCGCCCGTCGGCAGCGGTCTGCTCGGACTGAAGGTCGGCGCGATCGCGCGCTGGCAGATGCCCGGCGGCGAAGAAGGCGCGGCCGAGATCGTCGCCATCGCATTCCAGCCCGAAGCCAGCGGCGACTACGCGCGCTAGCCAGCGCGCCGCCCTTTCCAGCCCACGCAGCGCGCGGTCGCCCCTTGACCGCGGCGCCAGCGCGCGCCAAGCGCAAAGAGGAGACCTCCATGACCATCCGATCCATCCTGGCCGTGACCGACTTCTCGCAGCCAGCCAGCCTCGCCATCGAACGCGCGGCCCGCCTCGCGGCCGAGCACAGCGCCGTCCTCAAGCTCATGGTGCTGCCGACGAGCGGCAATGCGCCGCCCGCGAACGGCGCCAGCCGGCTCGCGACTGCCGCCAGGAAACTGGGCCATCGTTTCGCCATCACGGTGCGGCCCGTCGCCCAGACCGCGAACACGCTGGCACACGTCGCCGAGGAAGCCAGCTGCGCGGACCTGCTGGTGCTCGGTCACTGGCGCGAGCGCACGATGGCCTCGCTGCTGCAGGGGCAGCCCGCGGAGCGGCTGGCGCGCCTGTGCCGCTGCCCGGTGCTCGTGACCAAGACCACGCCGCACCGCGACTACGAGCGAATCCTGGTCGCCGTCGACTTCACGCCCGCATCGAAGCGGCTGGTCCAGTTGGCCTGGACGCTGGACAGCAACGCCGAGGTCGAGCTGTTCCATGCCATCAGCACCTTGAACGAGGCCAAGCTCCGCTCGGCCGAGGCGTCCCGGCGCGCGATCCAGGCCTACCGGCACGAATGCATGCGCCACGCCCGCGACCGCATCTTCTGGCTGACCGATTCGTTCGACACCCGCCGCAATCGCGTCCTGAGCGCCATCGGCTACGGAGATCCCGCCCGTCAGACGGTGGTCCAGCAGGACCACGTGGGTGCCGATCTGCTGGTGGTCGGAAAGCGGCGCAACTCGCCGATCGCGGACTTCGTGTTCGGCAGCGTGGCCCAACGGGTGCTGTGCTGGGCCACCAGTGACGTGCTGGTCGTGCCGGACGATTTCCAGGCCTCGACCCGCGCAGCGGCCCGGCAACGGATCGAGGCCGAACGCGGTCTCAAGGGCGCCTTGAACGGCTGATCCACACCCGGGGCCTGGCCGCTCCGCGACCGGTTCAGTCCGAGGCTGCTGGCTGCGCCAGGCTGTGCAGCTGCGCTTCGATCGCCCGGTCGAGTTCGTCGACGGCCGCATCGAGCTGGGCGAAGGCCGCGTCGGGGGTCAGCGCCGCCTCGCCCTGGCAGGCCCGTTGGAGCATCTCGCACGCCCGCACCACGCGCTGGGCCCGGACCATCCGGGCCGGGCCCAGGATCTTGTGCGCCATCGACGACGCTTCGGACAACGCACCCGACGCGACGTGGGCGGCGAGCTCCCGGACGTCGCTGCGGTTGGTCCGCCACAACGCCTCGAGAAAGCGCGATTCGACCCGTGCGTCGTCGTCGGACAGCCGGCGCAGCGCGAGTGGGTCGAAGGCGGCCTCGAACGGCTCGTGCGGCGGCGCTTCGACCGGCGTCGCAGGCAACGGCTCGGCCGCATCCGCGGGCAGATGGCGATGGAGCGCCGCCGACAAGGCATCGAGGCTGAAGGGCTTCATGAGGCACTCGTCCATCCCGGCCTCGAGGGCGTGGCGCCGTTCCGCCTCCTGGACATGGGCCGTGCAGCCGAGCACCGGGCAGCGCGGCAGGCCGCGCTCGCGTTCCAGCTTTCTGATGGCCACCGCCAGGGCGTAGCCGTCCATGACCGGCATCGAACAGTCGGTGATGACCAGGTCGAAGCCGCCGTCGCGCCAGAGCGCCAGGGCCGTCTCGCCGTCCTCCGCCAGTTCGCACTCGAGGCCCAGGTGCTCCAGCTGGCGCTGCAGCAACAGACGATTGGCCGGATGGTCGTCGACCGCCAGGATCCTGCGGCCACGCTGCGGCAGAAAGGCGCCAGGCTCCGGCGCTGCGGCCGTGGCCGGGGCGGCGACTGGCGGCGAGGCGGCCCGCAGTGCGAGTTCGACCCGGACACAGGTGCCCTGGCCGCGCTGGCTTCGGACTTCGATGGTCCCGCCCAGCATTCGGCACAGGCGCTCGACGATCGGCAGACCCAGGCCGGTGCCGCCGATGGCGCGCGGGCCGGCCGCCTCGGCCTGGAAGAACGGCCGGAACAGGTTCTCCAGGTCCTTGGGGGCAATCCCGATGCCCGTGTCCTCGACCTCGAGGGCGATCGTCTCGACGTCGGCCTCGCGCCCCGCATGGCGCAGCCGGACGGTGACGCTGCCGACATCGGTGTACTTGATGGCGTTGCTCACCAGGTTGTTGGCAATCTGCCTGAAACGCACCGCATCGACGCTGTGCCATTCGCCGACCGCGGGGTCGATGTCGAGCACCATCGACAGGCCGTGCTGGCGGGCCAGGCCGCCGAACATCCGGGCCACTTCGTCGACGATCGCCTGCAGCCGCGCCGGCGCCAGGGCGATCTCGAGGCCGCCGGCTTCGATCTTGGACATGTCGAGGATGTCGTCGATGAGCCCGAGCAGGGCAACCGCCGAAGTCCGGGCCAGGTCCACCGATTCGCGGTCCTTGGCCGACAGTCGGCCTTCGCGCGTCAGCAGTTCGAGCATGCCCAGCACGGCGTTCATGGGCGTGCGGATCTCGTGACTCATGGTGGCGAGGAAATTGGACTTGGCGCGGCTGGCCTCCTCGGCCTTGGCCCGGGCCACCTGGCTCAGGTCGATCAGATGGTGGCGCTCCGTGACATCGATCGCGCCAGCGACCAGCGCGCGCGCCGGCCCTCCCTGCGACAGTGCGATCGGGACCGCCCAGTGCACCATCCGGCGCAACTCGCCATCGAGGACCACGTCGACATCCTCGTTCAGCGACTGGCCGCTCGCCAGCATGTCGAGGTAGCGGGCGTGAAGGAGGGCCGCCTTTTCCGGCTCGATGTACTGCAGTCCGCTTTCTCCGAGAGTCTTGCCCTCCATGGCGGCGCGGTGGGTGCCGCACATCTTTTCGAATGCGGCATTGCAGAAGACCAGCCTGGCCTCGTTGTCGCGCACGCAGATGGCCTGCGGAATGGCCTCGAGCATGGCGCGCTGGAAGGCGAGTTGATCGCGCAATTCGGCTTTGACGGCAAGTCGCCGCCGCATCTCTTTTCGCAGTTTTCGGTTCCAGACCACGCTGATGACGAAGCACAGCGCAAATCCGCCGGCGATTTCATAGCCCCAGGGCGTCAGCCCCGACATTTCCCCCCACATCATTAGCCCCTGTTCAGGAGACGAGGTGATGGGCGCGGGTGAAATCGACCAGTTCGACCAGGGTGGAAATCCCGAGCTTCTCGAATATCCGCGTTTTGTAGCTGCTGATCGTCTTGTTGCTGATCAACAGGGTTTCCGCAATTTCCTTGTTGCTCATCCCGCGGGCCAAGTATTGCAGCACCGTCAGTTCGCGGTCGGAGAGCGACTTCATCAGGACATCGGGCGGCGCACCGGAATGGATGTGCCCGTGCGAAGAGAGCGCCGACGATGGAAACATGCTGTAGCCGGCGAGCACCGTCCTGGCAGCCTGCGCGACGGCGGACATGTCTTCGCTCTTGCTCATGAAGCCATTGGCGCCAGCCTGCACCGTGCGGGCGGCAAAGATGGATTCCGGCTGGGCCGACAGCACCAGCAGCTTGGTCGAAGGCAGGGATTTTCTCAGCCTCTCGATCAGGTCGAGTCCGCTGAGCCGCGGCAGGTCGAGGTCGATGATGACCAGGTCGGGACGCTGGTCGCGAATCGCAGCCAGGGCGGTGGGGCCATCGCCCGCCTCGCCCACGACCTGGAACTCGCCTCCGGATTCGAGGGCAGAACGGACCGCCAGACGAATGGCGGGATGATCGTCGACGACGATGACTGTATGCATATTGATTCCCTTGCGTTGAGTTCGGTGGCCTGTGGCCGCTGGCAAGGGCGACTGATGTTTTCCAGTGTCATCGCCCTCACAATTCAACGTGATTTTAGGGCGATTCTCAATTGACGATGGAATTCATCAGCCATTCAAATATCAACAATGCAGGCAGATTGAGCAAAAGATCACATAATATTTGCCGATATGAAATTTAAAATTTCAGAATTTTCTTATTGCTTCTTTCGAATCTTCCGAAGGTCAAAAGAAGAAATTCAGATTAATCTAATATAAATTTATTAATTGTATTTGTTACTGATATTTTCTGCAGCTTCGCCCGGCCTGCTTTTGGGCTTTTGGGATATCAGGCGCGCTGGGCGCTCTGCAGCTTGTACCCGTTCTGGTAGACGCCGATCACCAGCCCGCTGACCGCGTCGGACGGTCGAGCGGTGACGAACCGGTTGTCGGCTGCCTGATAGACCAGGATGGTGCAGCCGGCGCTCCGGCTCAATGTGCGCGCCACGCCGGTCGCCTGGCTCGCCGTCTTGTAGCTGTTCATGTCCTGTTTCCTTGAGCGTTGGGTCGGCAAATGGTCACGAGCGCGCGGCGGCCAGCAGCCCGTCGATGGCGAGCACCACGCCCTCCCGCGCGTCTTTCGACGGCACGCCTTCGAGCAGCAACTGGCGCACCAGGCCCAGCGTGTTGATGAGCTCGGCCTCCATTTCCGTGAGCAGGGGGATCACGTCGAAGTCCGGGTACTTGCCCTTGGCGCCCATCGGTCGTCCGGGGCCCGACAGATCGACGTCGTAGCCCTCGCTGATTGCCTGTTTCTGAGTCTTCATCGGGACCTCGCAAAGAGATGGTTGATCTTTGGCAGCACCTGCGTTGGCACTGAATCGATGTAATACATTGTGCCTAGTTACTTCTTAAGTAACAAGATGATTCATTGAATCTTGAGTACTTTCTTCGTTCTTTTTCCGACTCCCTGCGGGTCCTTCGCCGTCCAATCAGGGTAATCACGGGGTCTTCCGTCTCACTTACGAACTCAACGACAGAGGCTGCGGTCGACAAGACCGCCACCATCGAAGGCATCGCGCAGGACGTCGCCACCGCGATCGTCGAGAAGCGGCTGCCGCCCGGCACCTGGCTGCGCGAGGAAGCACTGGGGCGGCTCCATTCGGTCAGCCACACCAAGATCCGGGCGGCGCTGCTGACGCTGTCGAAGGAAAAGCTGATCGAGATGATCCCGGACAAGGGTGCTTTCGTCAGCAAGCCCAGCGTGCAGGAAGCGCGCGAAGTCTTCGGGGTCCGGCGCCTGCTCGAAAGCGAGGTGGTGCGGCTGTTCGTCGTCAAGGCGCGTCCCGCCGACTACCAGGCGCTCGAGCAGCACATCCACTTCGAGCGCACCGCCTTGCGCGCCACCACGACCACCGGCACGGTGAGGGAACTGCTCGGCGACTTCCACGTCGCGCTGGCGGAGGCGGCCGGCAACCAGACCCTGGCCGAACTGATCCGCGAACTGGTGGCGCGCAGCTCGCTGATCGCCATGCTGTGCCACTCGTCGAACGATCCGCATTGCTCGTCCGACGAGCACGCCGAATTCCTGCGCGTCTGCCGCAGCGGCGATTCCGAGGCCAACCTTCAGCTTTCGGCCGGCGTGCCGGATCGCCAGCTCGACCTGGTCAAGGCCCTGCTGGCCTGACAAGCGCGGGCCCGTGACTTGCTTGGGCGCGCAGGGCGCGGGTTTTCCGCCATACAGCCGACCGCCTAATCTGTATACAGTTTAGCGTACAGAATGGTGGACGATCCAAGGCGCCGCGCCGTTCGCTCGTCCCTTTTCCTCCACGTTGCCCAGGAGAAACACGCAAATGACGGCTGCCTCGCCTTCCATCCACCCGGTCGACCAGCGCCTGCCGGCCGGCAAGCTCACCGCCCTCGGCCTGCAGCACGTGCTCGTGATGTATGCCGGCGCCGTGGCGGTGCCGCTGATCGTCGGCCGCGCGCTCAAGCTCACGCCGCAGGAGGTCGCGCTGCTGATCTCGGCCGACCTGTTCTGCTGCGGCATCGCGACCCTGATCCAGGCGCTCGGCGCCACCCAGTGGTTCGGCATCAAGCTGCCGGTGATGATGGGCGTGACCTTCGCGTCGGTCGCACCGATGGTCGCGATCGCCAATGCCAACCCGGGCCAGGCCGGCGCGCAGCTGCTGTTCGGCGCGATCATCGGCGCCGGCGTCATCTCGATACTGATCGCGCCGATGGTCTCGCGCATGCTGCGCTTCTTTCCGCCGGTGGTCACCGGCACCATCATCGCGGTGATCGGCATAAGCCTGATGCGGGTCGGCATCAACTGGATCTTCGGCAACCCGGTGGGCCCGACCGCGCCGGCGCTGGTCGACCCGGTGTACGCCAAGTGGCTGGCCGACGTCACCTCGCCCGGCTCGGCCGTGCCGCCGGTTCCGAAGGGCCTGTCGATCGTGCCGTCGGTGCCGAACCCCAAGTACGCCGACCTCGGCGGACTGGCCATTGCGGCCCTGGTGCTGGTGTCGATCCTGCTGATCGTGAAGTACGCCCGCGGCTTCATCGCCAACATCTCGGTGCTGCTGGGCATCGTGATCGGCGCCGTGGTGGCGACCATCTTCGGCTTCATGACCTTCGAGAAGGTCGGCAGCGCGGCCTGGTTCGACATCGTGCTGCCCTTCCACTTCGGCATGCCGAAGTTCGACCCGGTGCTGATCCTCACGATGTCGCTGATCATGGTCGTGGTGATGATCGAGTCGACCGGCATGTTCCTCGCGCTCGGCGAGATGACCGACCGCAAGATCAGCCAGCAGGACCTGGCGCGCGGCCTGCGCACCGACGGCCTGGGCACCTTGATCGGCGGCATCTTCAACACCTTCCCGTACACCAGCTTCTCGCAGAACGTCGGGCTGGTGGCGGTGACAGGCATCAAGAGCCGCTACGTCTGCGTGGCCGGCGGCGTGATCCTTGTCGTGCTGGGCCTGCTGCCGAAGATGGCGGCACTCGTCGAGTCGCTGCCCACCGTGGTGCTCGGTGGCGCCGGCCTGGTGATGTTCGGCATGGTCGCGGCGACCGGCATCCGCATCCTCTCGGGCGTGGACTTCAAGACCAACCGCCACAACGCGATGATCGTCGCAGTGTCGATCGGCGTCGGCATGATCCCGCTGCTGGCGCCCAACTTCAAGCAGTGGATGCCGCATGCGATCCATTCGCTGGTGGAGTCGGGCATTCTGCTGGCCTCGGTCTGCGCCGTGCTGCTGAACCTGTTCCTGAATGGCGCCAAGCACGATGAGGCGGCGATCGTGGCCGCGGCCAAGCAGGCCGAGGCGCACTGACCCCGGCTCAGATCATCGCCAGCGGCCGCTTGCGCCGCGGCGCCGGGTGCAGGCGATCGATCTCGGCCAGCACCTCCGGACCCAGCGTCAGCTCGGCCGCCGCGAGGTTTTCGCGCAGGTGGCTCTCGCGCGCCGCCTTGGGGATCGCGGCCACGCCGGGCTGCGCCAGCACCCACGCCAGCGCCAGCTGCGCCGCGCTGATGCCGAGCCGCTCGGCGATCGTCTGCAGGGCGGCGTCGGCGGCAAGCGCGCCCTGGTCGATCGGGCTGTAGGCCATCAGCGGAATGGCGCGTTCGCGATGCCATGGCAGCAGGCTGAACTCGGGGCCGCGCTCGGCGACCGAGTAGTAGACCTGGTTGACGGCGCAGTCGCCGGCCAGAGCGGCGAGCTCCTCCATGTCGTCGGTGTCGAAGTTGCTGACGCCCCAATGGCGTACCTTGCCTTCGGCGACCAGCGTCTGCATCGCTTCACAGGTGTCGCCGAGCGGATGCTCGCCGCGCCAGTGCAGCAGGTAGAGATCGACGTGGTCGAGCCCCAGACGGGCAAGGCTGCGGGCGCAGGCTTTGGCCGTCCCGTGCAGGCTGGCGTTGTGCGGATAGACCTTGCTGACGATGAACAACTCCTCGCGCCGCACGTCGCCCGCGCGCAAGGCCTCGGCGATGGCTTGGCCGACCACCTCCTCGGCGCCGCCTTCGCCGTACATCTCGGCGGTGTCGATGAGCCGGTAGCCCATCGCGATGGCGGCGCGCAGCGCAGCGACTTCGGCGCCGCGGCGACCCGCGGATTCGCCGATCTTCCAGGTGCCGAGTCCCAACGCGGGGATCGTTCCGCCGCCAGGCAGTTCCAGGGTTTGCATGGGTATTCCTTGTCGACAACGGCGTCGCGTGTTGCATCAGCCAACGATCCTAACCAAGCCGCGGCTGGACGTCGTGTCCAAGATATCGGATACTTATTCCAGCATGACGGATGAAGCAAGCCACCTGAACGAGCGCATCGCCCAACGGGTGCGCGAGCTGCGCGCCGCGCGCGGCCTGTCGCTCGATGCGCTGGCGGCCCACTGCGGCGTCAGTCGTTCGATGATCTCGCTGATCGAGCGCGGCGAGAGCAGCCCGACCGCTGTCGTGCTGGAGAAGCTCGCCACCGGGCTCGGCGTCGCGCTGGCCTCGCTGTTCGAGCCGCCGCGGGCCGGCGACGACCCGGTGGCGCGGCTGGCCGACCAGCCCCTGTGGCGCGATCCGCATTCGGGCTATGTGCGGCGCAACGTCTCGCCAGCGGGCGGGGCCTCGCCGATCCAGATCGTCGAGGTGGCCTTTCCGCCGAAGGCGCGCGTGGCCTACGAGACCGGCGCCCGCGAGCCGCGCATCCACCAGCAGGTATGGGTGCTCGAGAACACCATCGAAGTCACGGTCGGCGATGCTTGCCATCGGCTCGACGCCGGCGACTGCCTGGCCCACGCGCTGGACCGCCCGGTGAGCTACCACAACCCCACGCGACACCTCACGCGCTATGCGGTCGTGATCGCCACCCTGCCCTCGCCCTGGAGGTGACATGCAGACCCGAACACCTTCCGCCCGGCGCATCCGGCGGCTCCAGACGGTCTCCGAAGCACAACTGCGTGCGCTGTCCGAACTGCTGGTCGATTGCGTGGAAGGCGGCGCCTCGGTGAGCTTCATGGACCCCTTGCCGCCCGCCCGTGCCATGGCGTTCTGGCGCGAGGTGGCCGAAGGGGTCGCGCGGGGCGAGCGCGCCCTGCTGATTGCCGAGGATGACGCCGGCATCGTGGGCACCGTTCAACTGGTGCTGGCCCAGCCCGACAACCAGCCGCACCGCGCCGACCTGTCGAAGATGCTCGTGCTCCGGCGTGCGCGCTGCCAGGGCTGGGGCGAGGCCCTGATGCAGGCGGCCGAGCAGGCGGCGCGCGACTGCGGCAAATCGCTGCTGGTGCTCGACACCGCCAGCGAAAGCGCCGAACGGCTCTACGCCCGGCTGGGCTGGCAGCGGGTCGGCGTGATCCCCGGCTATGCGCTGCTGCCGCAAGGCGGGCTCTGCCCCACGACCATCTTCTACCGCGAGCTGGAGCCGCTCCAGGGCGCCCAGTAGGCGACACTGGCGTCATGCCACTCACCGGAGCATGCCGATGATCCCCACCATCACCGCCTTTGAGCAATCTCCCGATCGCGGCCGAGGGCTGGCACGCGACATGCGCGTTCGCTGGGCGCTCGAAGAAGCGGGCCAGACCTATGCCGTGCGTCTGGTTTCGTTCAAGGAGATGAAGGAGCCCGCGCATCGCGCGCTGCATCCCTTTGGGCAGATTCCGACCTATGAAGAAGGCGATCTCGCCCTGTTCGAGTCGGGGGCCATCGTGCTCCATATCGCCGAGGGTCATCCTGGCCTGCTGCCGGACGATGCCAACGCGCGGGCGCGCGCGATCACCTGGATGTTCGCCGCGCTCAACACGGTGGAGCCGCCGATCCTCGATCGCGGCATCGCCATGATGCTGGAGCACGACAAGGCCTGGTTCCAAGAGCGCCTGCCCCTTCTCGAAGGGCGCGTCCGGGTCCGCCTGGGCGAGCTGTCGCGGCGGCTGGGCGCCGCCGATTGGCTCGACGATGCGTTCAGCGCCGGCGACCTGCTGATGGTGACGGTGCTGCGCAGACTGAGCGGGTCGACCCTGCTGGACGAATACCCGAACCTCGCGGCCTATGTCGCCCGCGGTGAAGCGCGGCCGGCTTACCAGCGCGCGTTCGCCGACCACTTGTCGGTGTTCAGGGGCAGCCAGCCACCGCGCGAAACGAACTCGACATGAGATACCGCTTCAACGTCTTCGGACGAATCATTTCCATCGAACGCGTCGGCGGCGATTGGGTCGCCCACCTGACGGGAAACGACGGCAAGCGTCGTCCGGCAGAACTCGCGATTCCTTCCGACATGCGGCACGCCGAGCTGGCACAGTATCTCTACGACGTCTACCACGAGGAAGCGACGCCAACGAATGGCGACGTTTTCGAGATCGTGCCCCGATAGGGCACCCGAGCGCCCGGCAGGCTAGATCGCGACGAGCCTCAGCGCTCGATGGTCTTGTTCCAGCGCGCATTCCACGCCGGCCGGTTCGCGTTGATGCTCTCCCAGTCCACCGTGACTGCCGTCTTCATGTAGCCGTTGATCGCCGCCACCTGGGCAACGCCTTCGCCCACGGCCGGCGCCTTCGGGTTGGTCGGGATCTGGCTGCCGTACTGCAGTACGTTCGCCTGGGCTAGCGGACTCAGCAGGAACTCGGCGAGCTTCTGCGCGAGTTCCGGCTCGCTGTTGTTGGCGATCACGCACTGCCCCACCATCAGCACCACCGCGCCCTCCTTGGGGTTCGCGTATTCGACCGGGATGCCCTTGACCTTCAGCGCCGCCACCGCGGTCGGCGTCAGCGGAAAGATCGCCGCTTCGCCGGTCTGCACCATCTCGGAGATCTTGGCCGAACTCGGGATGTACTCCAGGACGTTCGGGCCGATCGTCGTCGGCCAGGCCTTGAAGCCGGGCTCGACGTTCTGGTCGGTGCCGCCCTGGATGCGGTTGAACATCAGGAAACCATGCAGGCCGAAGGACGAAGCCGAGACCGACTGGAACACCACCTTGCCCTTGAACTTGGCGTCGGCCAGATCCATCCACGAGGTCGGCGCCGCCCAGCCCTTCTCCTTGAACATCTTCGCGTTGTAGGCCAGGCCGGTCATGCCCAGGCTGACGCCGCTGGCCATGTCGCCCTTGAAGCGCGCCGCCGGGTAGATCTCGTTGAGCGCCGCGCTCGGGCGCTGCTTCTCGCACAGCCCCATGCCGATCGCGCGGACCATCACGCCATCGTCGAGGAACATGACGTGCATCTGCGGGCGCTCCTTGTTGGCCTGCGCCTTGGCAAGAATGTCCGACGACGTCCCGGGCACCACCACGACCTTGACGTTGTTCAGCTTCTCGAAGGCCGGGAAGACGTACTGCGTGTACGCCTTCTCCATCGTGCCGCCGTTCATGCCGATGTAGAGCGTCTTGGTCTGGGCGCCAGCCACGCCGCTGGCCATCAGGGCAGCGGCAGCAGCCACGGTGAAGAGCGAGCGGCGCACGGTGAGCCGGAGGGCAATGCGGGCAGAGGACATGACTTTCCTTTCGGGACGGTTGAAGGAGGGATGCAGGAAACGAATGCGTTCAGTGGGCCGATGCCGGCGCGGCTGCCGCGACGTCGACGAAGCGATCGATGGCAAAGGCGCCGATCGGCGTGCGGCTGCGCCCGTCGCGCACCAGTTCGGCCAGGACCTCGCCAACGGCTGGCCCGGTCTGGAAGCCGGCGCCGGCAAAGCCGAAGCCGTGGAACAGGCCCGGCGTGGTGCGGCTGGGACCGATCACCGGCTGGTGGTCGGGCAGATAGCCTTCGGTGCCGCCCCAGGTGCGGATGAAGTGCGCATGGCGCAGCATCGGCAGCAGCTCGATCGCCTGCGTCGAGAGACTCGCGATCGTGTCGCGCTCGGAACGTGCGCGGTCGGCATCGAGCAGGCGCCCAGGACCGCCGCCGAGCACCAGATTGCCGCGCGCCACCTGACGGCAGTACACGCCGCCGCCCTCGACGCCGAGGCTCCATTGCATGAAGAACGGCAGCGGCTCGGTGACGGCCATCGCGGGACTGCGTGAATACATCGGCACCGTATCGCCGAACTGGGTGGCGACCGCATTGGCCCAGGCGCCGGCGCAATTGAGCAGCACGGGTGCCTTCACTTCCAGCGCGTTGGCGGTGCGCAGATGAAACAGCTGGCCGTCGTGCGCGATCTCGTCGACCCGCGTGCGCTCGTGGATCTCGGCACCCGCGCGCTGCGCCGCCAGCGCGAAGGCCGGCGACACGAGACGCGGATTGGCCTGCCCGTCTTCCGGACAGAGCGAGCCGCCGACCGCCTTGCCGCCGAGCCAGGGGCATCGTTCGCGCAGCCGCGGGCCCGACAGGATGTCGATGCCGAGCCCGAAGTCGCGCGCGCGATCCCGGTAGGCCTCCAGCGCGGCCAGATCGGCTTCGCTGCGCGCGATCTTGAAGTGGCCCGAGCGCAGGTACTCGCCGTCGGTGCCGATCAATTCCGGCAGGCGGCCCCAGATCGCATGCGCGCGCTGCGCCAACGGCAGCTGGCCGAGGGGTCGCCCCTGGCGACGGACGCCGCCGTAGTTCACTCCGCTCGAGCGCGAGCCGCAGAAGTCCCGCTCCAGCAGCACCACCCGCAGCCCCATGCCGCGCAACGCCAGCGCCGCCGAACTGCCCACGATGCCGCCGCCCACGATGGCGACGTCGGTGCTGATGCGCTGCGTCATGCGGCTGCTCCTGCCTGCGACGCACTCGATGCACGCTCCAGCTGGATCGGGATCGGCTTGATCGGCGCCTGCCCGCGGAAACGGCCCACCTGCTGCACCGGCTGTCCGGTGGCGTGGGCGAGGATCTCGGCGGCGGCCACGCCGCACATCCGGCCCTGGCAACGGCCCATGCCGACGCGCGTCAGCGCCTTGAGGCGGTTCAGCTCGTTGGTGCCGCTGTCCGCGGCGCTGCGCCGCAACTCGCCCGCCGTGACGTTCTCGCAACGGCAGACCACGAGTTCGTCGGGCGCCTGCGCGGCCCAGTCGGAAGGGAAGGGAAAGGCGCGCTCGAGGCCGGCGCGAAATCCGGTGAGGCGGGCCAGCCGGTGCTGGAGCACGCTTGCGCGCTGCGTGTCGATGGCCATGCCGTGGTCGGCCAGCAGCGTGAGCGCGGCCAGCTCGCCCGCCCATTCGGCCGCGTCGGCTCCCATGATGCCGGCGCCATCTCCCGCGAGGTACACACCGGGGACGCTGGAGCGGCCGGCGGCATCGCGCTCGGGCAGATGCGCGCGATGCAGCGGCGCAAAGGCGAAACGGCATCCCAGCAGATCCGCCAGCTGGGTCTCGGACCGCAGCGCATAGCCGAAGCCGACGGCGTCGCAGTCGAGCCTGTGCTTGCGTCCGGCTTCGCTCCACACGACCGCGCGCACCCGCTCGTCGCCCTCCATGCGCAGCAACCGCACGCCGCGCCGCAACGGCACGCCGTGCGCGCGCAGCCAGGCGACGTAGTGCACCCCCTTGAGGAATACCGCGGGCTGCCTGAGCATCGCCGGCACGGCGGCCAGCTGATCGCCGAAGCGCGCGGTATCGAGCACCGCCGCGACATCGACGCCGGCCTTCGCATACTGCCAGGCCACCAGGTAGAGCAAGGGCCCGGTGCCCGCGAGCACCACGCGCGAGCCGATGGCGCAGCCCTGGAACTTGAGCGCCACCTGTGCGCCGCCGAGCGTGTACACGCCGGGCAAGGTCCAGCCGGGCACCGGCAGCACGCGATCGGTGGCGCCGGTGGCGACGATGAGCTGCCCGAAGGGCACGGTGCGCGTGGTCTGCGTCGGGCCGTGCAGCACGTCGAGCTTGGCGTCCTGCACGTTCCACACCAGGCTGTCGGGCCGATAGTCGATGCGGTCCTGCAGCGCGTCGATGGCCGCATGCACGGCGGTGGCACGGGCCGCCTCGCTGCCGTAGAGCGCCTCGGGCGGCCGGTCGAAATGCGCGGGTGGCCGACGGTAGATCTGGCCGCCGGCGCGCGCGGCTTCGTCGATCAGCACCGGCCGCAGGCCGTGCTTCGCGAGCGTCTGCGCGGCACGGATGCCGGCCGGGCCGGCGCCGACGATCGCCGGCTGGAGCGGTGCAGGCATCAATGCCCTCCGCCGCTCAGCAAGGCCATGCCGGGCGCGATGAAGGTCGAACAGGCGCGAAGTCGCGCACCCTCGGCGGTGGCGATCCAGCAATCCTGGCAGGCGCCCATCAGGCAGAAGCCGGCACGCGGCTCGTGGCTGAATTCGTTGCGGCGCAGTTGCGCGCCCTGCGTCAGCACGGCGGTCAGGACCGTGTCGCCTTCGAGCGCCTGCGCCGGACGGCCGTCGAGGGTGAACTCGACTGCGGCCCGCTGAGTCTCTGCGACCCGGCGCAGCAGCGGCTGAAGGGTGCCGGCGCTCATCGGTGGCCCCCTACCAGCACGCGATCGAGGCCATAGAGCCTGTCGAGGACGATCATCGCGACCGCGGTGATCGCCACCATCAGCGCCGACACCGCGGCCATCAGCGGGTCGATCGACTCGGTCGCGTACATGTACATGCGCACCGGCAGCGTCACCGTGCTCGGCGAGGTGACGAAGATCGACATCGTCACTTCGTCGAAACTGTTGATGAAGGCCAGCAGCCAACCGCCGGTGACGCCCGGCAGGATCATCGGCAGCGTGATGCGCTTGAACACCGTGGCCTGGCTCGCGCCCAGCGACAGCGCCGCCTGCTCGGCGCTGCGGTCGAAGCCGACCAGCGCCGCCACCACGAGCCGCAGCGTGTACGGCGTGACGATCAAGGCATGCGCGAAGATCAGGAAGCCGAAGCTGCCGGTGCCGCCAACCAGCGCGAACAGGCGAAGCAGGGCGACGCCCAGCACCAGGTGCGGAATGATCAGGGGCGACAGGAACAGCCCGTTGAGGAAGTCGCGGCCGGGAAAGTCGTAGCGCGTGATCGCCAGGCCGGCCGGCACCGCGACCAGCGTGGCGAGGGTGGCCGACGCCAGCCCGAGCTGCAGGCTGTTCCAGAACGACTGCATGAAGTCCGGATGCGCGAACACCGCCTGGAACCAGCGCAGCGAGAACTCGGTGGTCGGCAGCGTGAGCGTGTTCTCGGGCGTGAAGGCCACCACGCAGACGACCACCAGGGGCGCCAGCATGAAGGCGATGACGAGCGCGTTGAACGCGAGGGCAAAAGGTCCGTTCTTGCTCATGGTCAACCCAGCGCCTTCTTGTAGCGGCCTTCGACGAGGCGGTTGTAGCTCAGCATCACCACCAGATTGGCGAGCAGCAGCACCAGCGCAATGGCAGCGCCTAGCGGCCAGTTGAGCTCGTGCAGGTATTCGTCGTAGACGACCGTCGCGACCATCTTCAGCCGGCGCCCGCCGAGCAGGCCCGGGATGGCGAAGGAACTGGCCGAGAGACCGAACACGATCAGGCTGCCCGAGAGGATGCCGGGCATCACCTGCGGCAGCACGACGCGCCTGAGCGTGGTGAAGGGGGAAGCGCCCAGCGACAGCGCCGCGTTCTCGACGCCGGCGTCGAGCTTCTGCAGCGAGGTCCATACCGGGATCACCATGAAGGGCAGCATCACGTGCACGAGGGCGATGACGATGGCCGTCTCGGTGTAGAGCAGCTTGACCGGGCCGATGCCGATGATGCCGAGCATCCCGTTGACCAGGCCCTCGGGCCCGAGCAGCATGCTCCAGCCGAAGGCACGCACCACGACCGAGACCATCAGCGGCGCCAGCACCACCAGCAGCAGGATCGAGCGCCACGGGTTGCGCATGCGGCTCAGCACGTAGGCCTCGGGCGTGCCGATGAGAACGCAGATTACGGCGACCAGCGCCGAGATCCAGAAGGTCCGCCAGAAGATGCCGTAGTAGTACGAGTCGGTGAACAGATGAATGTAGTGATCGAGCGTGAACTCGCCGGCCTTCGGACCGGTCGTGGCATCGTAGACGTTGAAGGACAGCACGGCTGTCAGCAGCAACGGCACCAGCAGCAGCGCAGTGAAGAGCAGCAGCGCGGGCGTGGACAGCCACCAGGGCGTGGTCTTCCTTGCGAGGCCGGTCATGCAGCCGCCCTCTGCGCCCCGGCCGCCTCGTCGGCAGGCAGCAGGCGCGTGCAGTGCGGCGGCCAGTCCACGCCGACCGTCGTGCCTTCGTCAAGCGCGTCGCGGCCGTCGTTGGGACTGAGCACCATCAGGTCGCCGACCAGGGTCGCAACGCGATAAAGCCACTGGCTGCCCAGGAAGAAGCGCTCGCCGACCGTGCCGTCGAGCCGGCCGGCGCCACTGGCGGTGAACTGGATCTTTTCGGGCCGCACGCTCAGCAGCACCGACGCGCCGGGACGGAAGCCGGCGTCGTCGACATCGACCCCCAGCGGACCGATCTCGACGCGCGTGCGCGTCCCGGCCGAGGCCACGCGGCCTTCCAGCAGGTTCGCCTTGCCGACGAAGGTCGAGATGAAACGGGTGCGCGGATGTTCGTAGCAGCGATGCGGATGGTCGATCTGGGTCGCGCGGCCCCCCTCCATGACAACGACACGGTCGCTGATGGACATCGCCTCGCTCTGGTCGTGGGTGACCATGATCGTGGTGGTGCCGACCTTGCGCTGGATCTGGCGCAACTCGAATTGCATCTCTTCGCGCAGCTTGGCGTCGAGGTTGGACAGCGGCTCGTCCAGCAGCAGCACCGGCGGCTCGATCACCAGCGCACGGGCGAGCGCGATGCGCTGCCGCTGGCCGCCGGAGAGCTGGCGCGGAAAGCGGTCGGCGTGCGCCTCGAGGTGCACCAGCGCGAGCGCCTGCGCCACGCGCTCGCGGCGCTCGGCCTTGGGCATCTTGCGCATCTCGAGGCCGAAGCTCACGTTGTCGGCCACCGTCATGTGCGGGAAGAGCGCGTAGGTCTGGAACACGATGCCGAGGCCACGGGTGTTGGCCTTGGCATGGGTGATGTCCTTGCCGTCGAGCGCGATGCGGCCGCTGCTGACGGCCTCGAATCCCGCGACCATCTGCAGCGTGGTCGTCTTGCCGCAGCCCGAGGGGCCGAGCAGCGACACGAACTCGCCTTTCTCGACGGACAGGTCGATCGCCGACACGGCGCAGGTCGCGCCATAGAACTTGGTCACGCCGGAAAGTTGAAGAAACGACATCCATGGGCCTTTCGTTGCAGTCGAGGCGGCGGCGGGCTCCACCGGCAACGCGCACTGCTTCGGCGCGCTGCGAGAACTGAATGCCCGTCGCTTTCGCATTGAATCTATTGCAATAACCGAACCATGCCTCCACGGGTATTCCATTAATCGGAACTTTTCTTCGTTTTATTCCATTGAATGAAAGTCTTGCGCTAAACTGCCAGCAAAATATTCCGCAGGAACAAGGTATGACGACGTCCCCGGCCGCCACTGGCGGCGTGCCCCGCGTGTTTTCGGTGATCCGGGCGCTGGCCGAAGCGCAGGCAGACGGTGCACGCGTGACGCAGGTCGCACGACATGTGGGCCTGACCCAGGCCACCACGCACCGTTTGCTGCAGTCGCTGATCGGCGAAGGCATGGTCGAACAGGACGAGCGCACCAAGCTCTACCGGTTGAGCATCGATTTCTTCGCGCTGGCCGCGAAGGCCGGCAATCCCGGCAATTTGCGCGAGTTGTGCCGCCCGGTCCTGCTGCGCCTGTGCGCGAGCCTGGGCGACAGCATCTTCCTGCTGGTGCGCAGCGGCTTCGAAGCGGTCTGCCTGGACCGGAGCGAAGGCCCCTTTCCGATCCGCTCCTTCACGGGCGATGTCGGTGGCCGCGTGGCCTTGGGCGTGGGCCAGGGGGCGCTGGCGATCCTCGCGTTCCTGCCGCAGGAAGAACGCGAAGAGGTCATCCGCTTCAATCTGGCACGGGTGCGCGAGTACGGGGTCTACGACGAGGTCTATCTGCGCACCGAGATCGAACGCGTCCGCCAGGCAGGCTTCGCGGCACGCAACAGCGGGCTGCTGGAAGGCATGGCCGGGGTCGCGGTGCCGATTCTCGATCGCGAAGGCCGCGCGGTGGCGGCGCTGTCCGTCGGCACCATCGCCGACCGTCTCAACCCAGAGCGCCTGCCGACCGTCGTCGAATTGCTCAAGCGCGAAGCGGCGACTATCGGTCCGAAGATCAATCCCTTCGATGCCACGCTGCGGCGGCCCGCACAGAGCCTGGCGAGTTCGCCCGCGCCGCAACGCATCGACGGCACGCAGCCCGGGGCGACGCCATGACGCCAGTCGTTCCGCGTGTGCTGCTGGTCAAGTCAGGCGGAGAAGCCGCCGTCGCGGAATGGCGGGCGCATCTGCAAGGGTTCGCGCCGCACATCGCCGTGCACGGGTGGGACGATCCGTCGGTCGCACCGGACAGCGTCGACTACGCACTGGTCTGGCAGCCGGAGCTCGGCCGCCTGGCCGCCCTGCCGAACCTGCGACTGGTGCTCAGCGCGGGCGCCGGCGTCGACCACATCACCGCCGATCCCGGGTGGCCCCGGCAGGTGCCGCTGATCCGCTCGATACCGCCCGAGACGGCGCAGCGAATGGGCGAATACGTCGCCATGGCGGCACTCGCGCTGCTGCGCAACCTGAAGCGCCTGGTGCGGCAACAGGATGCCCGCGAGTGGACCGCGTTCGAGGTCGAGCGCAGCGCGCCCGACACCTGCGTCGGCATCCTGGGGCTGGGGACCCTGGGCCTGCGATCCGCGCAGATGGTGAGCGCCCTCGGCTTCCGGACCATCGGCTGGTCGCGCACCGCCAAGGCCCTCGAAGGCGTCCATTGCTACGCCGGCCCCGGCGAACTGGATGCCTTCCTGTCCCGCTGCGACATCCTGGTTTGCCTGCTTCCCGCCACGGCGCAAACCGAGGGCATCCTGAACGCCGACCTGCTGGCCCGGCTGCCGAAGGGTGCCGGGCTGGTTCACGCGGGGCGTGGGTCGCAGCTCGACCTGGACGCGCTGCTCGCGGCACTCGATTCGGCGCAACTGAGCGGGGCCTTCGTCGACGTGTTCGCCGAGGAACCTCTGCCGAGGGACCATCCGGCCTGGTCGCACCCCGGGATCTTCGTCACTCCGCACGTGGCCGCCACGGTCACGCGGCGCATGCGCGCCAGGTTCTTCGCCCAGCAGATC
This sequence comes from Variovorax ginsengisoli, assembly GCF_030486595.1. Classification (GTDB taxonomy): domain Bacteria; phylum Pseudomonadota; class Gammaproteobacteria; order Burkholderiales; family Burkholderiaceae_C; genus Variovorax; species Variovorax ginsengisoli_B. The sequence goes on from NZ_JAUJZH010000001.1 coordinate 108,310, forward strand.
GCCGCCTTCGAAAAAGGCGAGCCGGTCCAGGGGCGCTTCGATCCGGTGCGCGGGTATTGAGCAGGACTTCATCCGCCCGCGGGCGCCGTGTGCGCCTGTGCGACGATCCAGTCGCGGAAGGCCCGCAGCAACGGTGCTTCGGCACGCGACTCCGGATAGACGAGGTAGTACGCGTCGGAGCTCGTCAGGGCTTCCGGAAACAGCACCACCAGTTCGCCCGCGCCGATCTCCGCCTCGACCAGGAAGCTCGGCAGCAGCGCGGCGCCGAGGCCCGATACGGCGGCCTGCGCGATCATCGCGAACTGCTCGAAGCGTGGCCCCCGCAGCGCCGGCACGCCCGCCGTGCCGACCTGCGCGAACCATTCGGCCCACTGGGTGGGTCGCGTGCTCTGCTGCAGCAGCACGACCGCGCCGAGGTCCGACACCGAACGGATCCCGTGCGCGCGCTGAAAGGCCGGGCTGCAGACCGGGACCGTGCGCTCGTGCATCAGGTATTCGCAACGAGCCCCGGCCCAATGCGGGGCGCCGAAGTGGATGGCCGCGTCGAAGGGCTGCTGCGAAAAATCGAAGGGCTCGGAGCGGGCGGCGAAATTGACCGTCACCTGCGGATGCCGGCCCGTGAAGTCGCCCAGCCGCGGAATCAGCCAACGCGTGCCGAGGGTCGGCAGCACCGCGAGGTTGAGCAGGCCACCGCCACCGGACAGCGCCATGGCCTTTTGCGTGGCGCCCGAGAACTGTTGAAGCGCGGCGCGCACGTCCGCCGCGTAGACCCGCCCGACGTCCGTCAGGACGACCCGCTGCCGCACCCGATGGAACAGGGCGAGCCCGAGTTGCTGCTCGAGCTGGCGAATCTGCCGCGAGACCGCGCTCTGGGTGAGGTGCAGTTCCTCGGCCGCGCGCGAGATGCTCGCGTGGCGCGAGGCGGCCTCGAAAGCGAGCAGGTCGGCCATGGGGGGCAGGAAGGTCTTGTGGAACATCATGAAGTACGGGAATGATCATCCCGCCGGCCAACGGGCCTCCGCACTTGGACTACCCGACTGGCCCGGCGAGGAGACGGAAGCCTACTTCATTCTCAACGTTCATCAAGTTCTTCCGAATTTTTGCTATGCAAACGTTGCGGATTCGCCGACATTGCATCCACCAACCCATTGCCCCGAGAACCCCTCATGCCAGACGCACCTGCCTCCACTGCCGCCCCCATCGCCGCCCAGGTCGATCAACTGCTGCAACGCCTGGGCGTGCCGAAGTCGGCGTACGCCGATGGCGAACTCGCCGTGCGCTCGCCGATCAGCGGCGAGACGATCGCCCTGGTGCGACAGACCTCGAGCGAAGAAGCCAAGGCCGCGATCGGCCGCGCCCATGCCGCGCACCTGGCGTGGCGCCTGGTGCCCGGACCGCGTCGCGGAGAACTGGTGCGACTGCTGGGCGAAGAGCTGCGCGCGGCCAAGGCCGACCTCGGCCTGCTCGTGACCCTCGAGGTCGGCAAGGTGCCGTCGGAAGGCGCGGGCGAAGTGCAGGAGATGATCGACATCTGCGACTTCGCGGTCGGCCTGTCGCGCCAGCTCTACGGGCTGACGATCGCGACCGAGCGCCCCGAGCACCGGATGATGGAAACCTGGCATCCGCTGGGCGTGGTCGGCGTGATCTCCGCCTTCAACTTCCCCGTGGCGGTCTGGTCGTGGAATGCGGCGCTGGCGTTGGTGTGCGGCGATTCGGTGGTCTGGAAGCCCTCCGAAAAGACGCCCCTGACCGCGCTCGCCACGCACGCCATCGCACAGCGCGCGCTCGCCCGCTTCGGCGATGCGCCCGAGGGCCTGCTCGAGCTGCTGGTCGGGCAGCGCGATATCGGCGAAGTGCTGGTCGACGACCCGCGCGTGCCGGTGCTGTCGGCCACCGGCTCGACGGCGATGGGACGCCAGGTCGGCCCCCGGCTGGCCGCCCGCTTCGCGCGCGCCATCCTCGAACTCGGCGGCAACAACGCGGCCATCGTCACGCCCTCGGCGGACCTCGACCTCGCCTTGCGCGGCATCGCCTTCGCCGCCATGGGCACGGCCGGCCAGCGCTGCACCACGCTGCGCCGGCTCTTCGTGCATGACGGCATCTACGACACGCTGGTGCCCAGGCTCGCGAAGGTCTATGGCCAGGTGAAGGTCGGCGACCCGCGCGCCCCCGGAACGCTGGTCGGGCCGCTGATCGATGGCGCCGCATTCGACGGCATGCAGAAGGCGCTGGCGGAAAGCCGCGCGGCCGGCGCGACCGTCCATGGAGGCGAACGCGTGGCCGGCATCGGCGGCGATGGCGCGTACTACGTCCGCCCCGCGCTGGTCGAGCTGCCGGCCCACGCCGGCCCGGCCTTGCGCGAGACCTTCGCGCCGATCCTCTACGTCGTGCGCTACAGCAGCTTCGACCAGGCCATCGAGTGGCACAACGCGGTCGGCGCCGGCCTGTCGTCCTCGATCTTCACGCTCGACATGCGCGAAGCCGAGCGCTTCATGTCGTGCGCCGGATCCGACTGCGGCATCGCCAACGTCAACATCGGCCCGAGCGGCGCGGAGATCGGTGGCGCCTTCGGAGGCGAGAAGGAAACCGGCGGCGGCCGCGAAGCCGGCTCCGACGCATGGAAGGCCTACATGCGCCGCGCGACCAACACCATCAACTACTCGACCGCGCTGCCGCTGGCCCAGGGCGTGACTTTCGACATCGGGGACTGAGCGTGAGCGCCACCGCCACCCTGGCGCACGAAGCGGCGCCAGCGCCAGCGTTCGCGCCGTCGCAGCGCATTCGCGCCATCGGCGTCTCCGAGATCCTGCGCATCACCGACCATGCGAATGCGCTGCGCCGCGCCGGCCGTCCGGTGATCGTGCTGGGTGCGGGCGAACCCGACTTCGAGACGCCGGAGCACATCCGTGCGGCGGCCACGCGAGCCATCGCGCGCGGCGAGACGCGCTACACCGTGCTCGACGGCAGCAACGAGATGAAGACTGCCGTGCGCCACAAGTTCCAGCGCGACAACGCGCTGGACTACGCCCTCGACGAGATCAGCGTCAGCGCCGGCGCCAAGCAGGTGATCTTCAATGCGCTGATGGCCAGCCTGGAACCGGGCGACGAGGTGATCCTCCCGGCGCCCTACTGGACCTCCTATGCCGACATCGTCCGGATTTGCGGCGGTGTGCCGGTGGTGCTGCCCTGCAGCGAGGCGCGCGGCTTCCGCCTCGATGCCGGACAGCTCGACGCGGCGATCACGCCGCGCACGCGCTGGGTCTTCCTGAATTCGCCCTCCAACCCGAGCGGCACGGCCTACAGCGCGGCGCAGCTGCGACCTCTCACCGAGGTGCTGCTGCGTCATCCGCAGGTCTGGCTGCTGGCCGACGACATCTACGAACACATCCTCTATGACGGCCTGGCCTTCGCGACGCCGGCTGCCGTGGAACCCGGGCTGCGCGAGCGCACGCTGACCGTCAATGGCGTCTCCAAGGCCTATGCAATGACCGGTTGGCGCATCGGCTACGGCGCCGGCCCGCGCGACCTGATCGCGGCCATGGCCGTCGTGCAGAGCCAGTCGACGTCCTGCCCGTCTTCGGTCAGCCAGGCCGCCGCGATCGAGGCACTGACCGGGTCGCAGGCGCTCATCGGCGCGCGCCGCGCCGATTTCGAGGCCCGCCGCGATGTAGTCGTGGAAGCGCTCAACGCAATCCGCGGCCTGCACTGCCGCAGGCCCGAGGGCGCGTTCTACACCTACGCCAGCTGCGCCGGCGTGCTCGGTCGCTCCACCCGTCGCGGCATGCGACTGCAGACCGACGCCGACTTCTGCCGCTATCTGCTGGAGGACTTCGAGGTCGCGGTCGTGCCGGGCAGCGTGTTCGGGCTGGCGCCGTATTTCCGCATCTCCTATGCCACTTCGATGGCGCAGCTGCAGGAGGCCTGCGCGCGCATATCTGCGGCCTGCGCGGCGCTCGAATAACGGCCTCTCCCCGCTTGGAAACTCCCATGACAACCCTCCGCACCGGCGGCCAGATCCTGGTCGACCAACTCGTCGCGCATGGCGTGCAGCAGCTCTTCTGCGTCCCCGGCGAGAGCTTTCTCGCCGTGCTCGACGCCCTCCACGATGCTTCCATCGCCGTCACCGTCTGCCGCCAGGAGGGTGGCGCGGCGATGATGGCCGAGGCCCAGGGAAAGCTCACCGGCCGCCCCGGCATCTGCTTCGTCACGCGCGGGCCCGGCGCCACCAACGCCGCCGCCGGGGTGCACATCGCGCACCAGGACTCGACACCGATGCTGCTCTTCGTGGGCCAGGTGGCGCGCGACGCACTGGGGCGCGAAGCCTTCCAGGAACTCGACTACGGCGCCGTCTTCGGCACCCTGGCCAAGTGGGTCGTCGAGGTCGACGATCCTGAGCGGCTGCCCGAACTGGTGTCGCGCGCCTTCCACGTCGCCACGTCCGGCCGCCCCGGCCCGGTGGTCATCGCCTTGCCCGAAGACATGCTGACCGAAGCCACGGATGTCGCCGACGCCCAGCCGTATGCGGTGACCGAAACCCATCCGGGCGCGGGCCAGATGGGCGAGCTGATGCGGCGCCTGGCCGCGGCGGAGCGTCCCGTCATGGTGCTGGGAGGAAGCCGCTGGTCGGAAGCCGCGACGAAGCAGATCGCGGCCTTCGCCGAGGCCTTTTCGCTTCCGGTGTACTGCTCGTTCCGCCGCCAGATGCTGTTCAGCGCCGAGCACCCCTGCTATGCCGGCGATCTCGGCCTGGGCGTCAATCCCGCGGTGCTGGCGCGCATCCGCGCGGCCGACCTGGTCCTGCTGGTCGGCGGACGCCTGTCCGAAGTGCCGTCGCAGGGCTATGAACTGCTCGATATCCCGACGCCCCGGCAGGCGCTGGTGCACGTGCATGCCGACGCCGACGAGCTTGGCAAGCTGTACCGTGCGACGCAGGCCATCCACGCCACGCCGCAGGGCTTCGCCGAGGCAGCCGCCACGCTGCACCCCGCTTCGGCGCCGAGCTGGCAGGCCGCGACCGCCCAGGCGCGCGCGGCATTCCTGGCCTGGAGTGATCCGGCGCCGATCCGCATCCCGGGCCCCTTGCAGATGGGCGAGGTGATGACCCATCTGCGCGAGGTGCTGCCGGCCGACACGATCTTCTGCAACGGCGCCGGAAACTTCGCCACCTGGGTCCATCGCTTCTGGCCGTTTCGCACCTTCGCCAGCCAGCTGGCGCCGACCAGCGGCTCGATGGGCTACGGCCTGCCGGCCGGGGTCGGCGCCAAGCGGCTGTGGCCCGAACGCGAGGTGGTGGTGTTCGCCGGCGACGGCGACTTCCTGATGCATGGCCAGGAGTTCGCGACCGCCGTGCAGTACGGCCTGCCGATCATCGTGGTGCTGCTGGACAACGCCATGTACGGCACCATCCGCATGCACCAGGAGAAGCACTACCCGGGCCGCGTCAGCGCCACGCAGTTGAAGAACCCGGACTTCCGGGGCTATGCGCAGGTGTTCGGCGGCCACGGCGAACGCGTGACGTCCACGGCGGAGTTCGCACCGGCACTCGCGCGCGCACGGGCCAGCGGCAAGCCGGCGATCCTGCATTGCCTGCTCGACCCGGAAGCGATCACCCCGACCAGCACCTTGGAGGGCATTCGCGCCGCGGCGGCGAGAAACCTCGTGCGAATGGGTGCTTGAGTTCAGAGTCTGGAGTCGCGTATCGATGGCGCCCTCGTTCGCGGCGTCATTTGCCGGCCAGGGCGACCACAGAAGCGCTGGCGCGCAGCAAGTCGGCGGCGGCGTCCTTCTCGTCCGGCGGACGGACCAGCAGGACCGGGACGGGCGCGAGGCGCAGGATGCGTTCCGCCCCGCTGCCCAGCAACAGCCGCTTTGCGCCACGCCGTCCATGCGTTCCCAGGACGATGAGGTCGGCGCCCCAGTCGCGCGCCTCGGCCGCCACCTGGTCCTGCAGGGAAGAGGGGAAAGTGTCGCGAAAGCGCGTGTCCGCCTCCACGCCCGCAGACTTTGCCGTGGCCAGCGCCGCATCGAGAATCCGCTTGGCTTCCGAGCGCATGGTGTTCACCGCATCGCTGGCGTAGGCGGACTCGCTGCCCATTGCGAGCGCGAACGAAAGCTCGTCGATCACATAGAGGAGCCGAACCTGCCCGTCGGTCAACTTGGCAACGCGGATGGCTTCATCGAGGCCGCACATCGATGTGGCGCTGCCGTCGACGGGAACGAGGATTCGCTGGTACATGGCATCTTCCTTTGCACAGATCAAGGTGCCTTCCAGTATTGCCACCGCGCGCGCGCCCACCTTGACGCGGCGCAAACAGTCGTGCGCGGGCTCAGCGATTCAGTACGCACTTGTCGAACAGGTGCGGGGCGTGGCCCTCGGGGTCGTAGCGCTGCTTGAGCCGGGCGTACGCGTCCATGTCGTAGGCGCGGTCGAACTCCTCGCGCGTAAAGAAGCTGTCCGAGTAGAGCGACTTGATGCCGCCCAGGCGCAGCACTTCCTGCTCGACCAGCCGATTGAAATGGCCGGGCTCGTGGGCTTCGCGGCGCTCGACGACATCCCAGAAGCCGAAGTTGACATACAGCGTGCCTGCCCCGAGCGGAAACAGAGGAAACACCACGCCTGGGTCGGGGGCACGCATCGGGCAGATCCAGACAGGCAGGATGCCGATCTCGCGCTGCAGGAACTCCAGGAAGTCGGGCGCCGCGCGCAACGGAATGTCGACGTCCTGGATGACCGATTCGGTGTGCAGCCCGCGCCACCTGGCCAGGCGCCTGGTGATGCCCCAGCGGGCATTCAGGCGCATGAGCCGCGTGTAGGTCCGAGAGTTCAGGTGCCGGCGGCCAAACAGCTGGCGCATCACCGGGTTCTGCGCGCCAACGTTGCGCGAGCACCAGAACCAGTCGGTATCCCAGCGCCAGAGATAGTCATGCACGCTCAGGTGGTCCACCGGCATTTCCAGCAGCGACCGGTAGTAGATGCGCCTGAACTCGTAGTTGCTCAGCCAAGGCGCGGAAGTCTCGAAGCGCGCGACGTTCAGCACCAGCGAACGGGCGCCGAACACCACGCCGTCGACGAAATCGGCGTCGCCCATGCAGGCCTCGGCCAAGGCCGCGAAGAAGCCCTGGGGGTGGTCGAAGGCGACGTGCTCAACGCGTACGCAGGGCTGCACGGGCAAGGTGCGCAACACCAGCCGCAACGCGTAGCCGAGCGAGCCGTAGGAGTTGGGAAAGCCGAAGAACAGGTCGCGGCATGCGTTGTCAGGCGTGCAATTCACGATGCGCCCATCCGGCAGCAGGACGTCGAGTTCCAGCATCGAATGATGCACCAGTCCCTGGCGCATCGAAGTCGCCTCGATGCCCACGCCCGCCACCGCGCCACCCACCGTGATGGTCTTGAGCTGCGGCACCACGGCCGGCATCATCCCGTGCCGCAGCGTGGCCGCGACCAGGCTCTCATAGGTTGCCATGCCCTCGACCTCGACGGTGTTGCGCGCAATGTCGAGGCCGATGACGTGGTCGAAGTCTCGGAGGTCGATCCGGCGGCGCGGGCCCGCTTCGCGGTCGCGGAAGAGGTTGGACGTGCGCTTGGCAAGCGCAACCTGCGCCGCAGGTCCCGGCTCTCCTGCATTCAGCGCGGCCAGCAGGCGGGTTCTTCGCGCCGCATGGGCCAAGCCCTCAGCGCTCGGGACCATACAGATGTCCACGGCTCATCGGGTAGCCGCTGCTTGCATTGCCCTTGCTGAAGACGATCTGAAAAAGGTGCGTATAGCCTGCCGGCGAGCGGAACATCTCGGCGCAGCCCATCAGGTAAGTGCGCCAGAGGCGTCGAAAGCGCTCGTCGAAGCGCTGCGGATCCAGCGCCTGTATGGCGGGCCACTGCTGCTCGAACCGCTCGGCCCAGGCATCGAGCGTGGGGGCGTAGTGCCGCCGCAGGTTCTCGATGTCCAGCACTTCCAGTCCCCTGCGCTCCATTTCCACGATCACGTCGGCCAGGCTGGGGATCCAGCCGCCGGGGAACACGTGCTTCCGGATGAAGAGCTCGGTCTCGAATCGCCCCACATGGCCGATGAAGTGCAGGATGCCGAGGCCGCCCGGCTTCAGGAACTGCGCGTGCGCCTGGATCACTTCGGGGAGCTGGTCGCGCCCCGCGTGTTCGAGCGTGCCGATCGAGACGACCTTGTCGTACTGCGCGTCGACATCCCGGAAATCGGCCTCGCGCACCTGCAGCGATCCCTCCAGCCCGCGCCGCGCAATCTCGTCGCGCAGCCACTCGACCTGTTCGGTGGTGGTATTGAGGCCGACGCCCGTTGCGCCGATGGTTTCCTGGGCACGAAACATGAAGCCGCCGAAGCCGCAGCCGATGTCGATGAAGCGGTCTTCGGGCTTCAGCAGTATCTTGCGGGCCACATGATCGATCTTGTGGCGCTGCGCTTCTTCCAGGCTGCGCGTTCCCTCGGGCCAGTAGCCGCAGGTGTACATCATCAGCGGGTCGTCCAGCCACAGCCGATAGAAGCCGGTGCCCAGGCCGTAGTGCGCTCGCGCGTTCGCCTTGGCCTGGGCCGGGTTGCGGTTGGAGTGGCGGAATTCGTGCAGATTGTTCTCGATCCCGTTGAGCGCGCCGGCCTGCCGGTCGAATCCCGAGGCCATGCCGGCTGCCAGGCCGGCGCCGAAGTCGCCCTCGACATCCACTTCCTGGCCGAAGTAGGCCTCCATCAAACCAATGTGGCCCCGCGTTGCAGTGGCGAACAGGGCGGCCTCGGTATGGAATGTGATGGTGAAGACCGGGGCGCCCTCGCCAACCGGAAAACGGCTGCCATCGGGCATGACGACCGCGAAGCAGGTTGCCGCTCGCTCGCCGATGCCGTCCAGCATGTTGCGCAAGGGCGCTGACAACATCGTGGTGTCGCCGGCACGCTGGGCGTGCCGGTGTCGTTGAGAGGCGTCGTCGGGCATGGGCGTGTCGGCAGCGAGGATTCGATCCTAGGGTGGCATCGCGGGAGGCGCTTGACGCACATCAAGCAACGACGCGTCTCGTTCCCCGGCCCGGGCAGGTGCCTGGCGGCACCGCGCCCCGGCCGTTGCCGGGAAAGGAGTCAGTACCGCACCGAGCCCCGCGCCGGGCCGGAACGTCGCCAGGCCCTTGAGCCCGCAGCGCCAGGCGTGCAAGTACAAGTCCTTGAATTCCTCGTAGGAGCAGTCGGCGGGCACATTGACCGTCTTTGAAATGGCCGCGTCGATGTAGGGCGCCACCGCCGCCACCATCTCCACATGCGCCAGCGCGCTCATCTGATGCGCCGTGACGAAGGCCGGGCCGAGCGCGGCCTGCGCGCCCTTGCGCTGGCGAAAGAGCCTTAGCGCATGGTCCTCGACCGCATAGTCCTCGATGCCGCCCTCGGCCAGGCGCTTGCGCCGCACGAAGGTCCAGGCGTACGCCGGCTCGATGCCGTTGCTCGCGTTGTCCGCGAAGGCCAGGCTGATGGTGCCGGCGGGTGCGATCGACAGCAGGTGGGAATTGCGCATGCCGTGGGCGCGAATTCGCGCCTTCAGCGGCGGCGGAAGGCGGGACGCGAAAGTGTCCCGGCCCAGGTAGGCGTCGGCATCGAAAAGTGCAAACGCGCCTCGCTCCCGGGAGAGTTCGCACGATGCGACATAGGCCGCATCCCGAAGAGTCCGCGCAATTCGCCGCGCCGCTTCGCGGCCTTCGGGGTCGTCGTACCGCAGGTTGAGCATGACCAGCGCATCGCCCAGCCCGGTAAAACCCAGTCCGATGCGCCGCTTGCCGAGCGCCTCCTGGCGCTGTCGCTCCAGGGGCCAGGCGGTGATGTCCAGCACGTTGTCCAGCATGCGCACGGCCACGCCGGCCAGGCGGGCGAAGCCCACGTCATCGAATCGTGCGGAAGGCTCGAACGGATCCTCCACGAAGCGCGTGAGGTCGATCGATCCGAGGCAGCAGGCGCCATAGGGCGGCAAGGGCTGCTCGCCACAGGGATTGCAGGCCGCGAGTGTTTCGCACGCCGACAGGTTGTTATCGGCGTTGATGCGGCCCAGGAACAGCGCACCGGGCTCCGCATGCGCGTAGGCCGACCGCATGATCTGGTCCCACAGTGCTCGCGCGTGCCGCACCCCATACACCCAAAGCCCGTCGCCGCGCCGATGGTGGGCGCCGGTGCGGATGCGGGGGCCTGGCTCGGCCCGATGCACCAACTCGATGGACCGGTCACCGCAAACCGCCTCCATGAACGCATCGGTCAGCCCCACCGACAGGTTGAAGTTCGACAGTTCGCCGTGGTCCTTCGCGCGGACGAAGTCCTCGATGTCGGGATGGTCGCAGCGCAGCACGCCCATCTGGGCGCCGCGCCGGGCCCCGGAAGATTCGAGGGTCTGGCAGGAGCAGTCGAATACCCGCATGAACGGCACGGGCCCGGACGCGCTCGACTGCGTACCGGCCACCCAGGCGCCCCGCGGCCGGATGCGCGAGAAGTCGTAGCCCACGCCACCGCCACGGCGCATCGTCTCGGCCGCCTCGGCCAGGGCGACATAGATGCCTGGGTATCCCTCGTCATCCCCCGTGATCGAATCTCCTATGGGTTGCACGAAGCAATTGATGAGGGTGGTCAACAGCGTGGTGCCGGCTGCCGATTGAATGCGTCCCGCGGGCAGGAAGCCACTTCGCAGCGCCTGGAGAAACCGCGATGCCCAGGCCTCGCGATGCTCCGGCTTTTCGGCCTGCGCCAGGGCGCGCGCCACGCGGCGATGAATGTCGTCGATGTCGCGCTCGCCCTCTCGGGCGTATTTTTCGATCAGCACGTCGCGGCTGATGGGCTGTGCGGGCAACGCGGGAAATGACGGGCCGCCGGGGGCATCGATTGCCATGGGCATCACCAGGAGTGAGCACTTTGGAAACCCCATGATCGCCGCGGCCACCCCTTCGGACTTGCGCTAGCGCAACCGCGGGCGCTGCGTCGTGCCGCACAGATCCCGAGCTTGCGCAAGGCGACCCCTCATTCAGTCGACGGCACCGCCGATGGGTGGTCGCACAGCGTCATCAGGTCACCGAGCACCATGCGTGAGGGAACGAGTTGGCTGTCACAGATTCGAGCATCAAGCGCGGCGCCGAATTCGAACTTGATCTGGCGAAAGGACCGCCGCTTTGAAACGCGAACTGGACGCGCTATTGTTGATAGTTTCATTGGGAGAGATAGAATTTCTATCCCCCACGAAACGCCCCCCAACCTCGCCCTCCGGGCCTGGGTCGCGCAGGCGGGAGTTGATCTATGAACGCATGCGCTCAGGAGATTGGCAGTGATCATGATCGAGCGCTGTTGATCGCCGCTGCCAGAGCCGTCCAGGCCTTGGCAGCCGGGATGCGCGAGACCTTCACGGCGGCGCAGAAGGCGGCGGACGGATTCCCGAAGGACGATCGGATCATCGCGCCGCAGCTGTGGCCTTCTGTCCATCGGGCCGAGTTGTTCGCCAGCCAGATGCTCGCCTACGCCGGCGCGCAGTCCCTGGCGCCTGCCCGGCTCGAGTTGCTTCCCTTCCTGTCCGACCTGGGCAACAGCCTGTTTCAGACGCTGGACATGCGCGTGCGCGTGTTCGTCGACGTTGGCCACGACTGTCCACTGTGCTTCGCGGACGGTGAAGCCCTTCGGGATGCGCTCTTGAATCTGGTCATCAACGCGCGCGACGCCATGCGTGATGGGGGACGAATTCAGCTCTCGGCAAATGCCGCCACTGCCGACGACGGCAGCCCTGCGGTGGCCATCTCGGTGGCCGACGATGGTGTCGGCATGGCAGCCGATCTTGCGGGTCGCGCGATGCTCCCGTTCGTCACCACCAAGACCAACGACCCGAAGGCCGGCATGGGCCTCGCGGCCACCGATGGCTTCGCCCGTCAGTCGGGAGGACGCCTCGAACTGTCCTGTCGGCAGGGTGGCGTGACCGCGACCCTGATCCTGCCGCAGTCTGCCTCCGAGGGTCTCCGACAAGGTCCGGGTGACATGGCGAACGCGTGACGATCGAGTTGGGTCGGCAGACGCCGTCAGCCTCACGCGCTTCATCCATGCATCGCCCACTCCTTGCCGATGCCCGCTTTTCCGGCGGCCGCGTCCTTGCCCGTGGCGATGGCGCTGATCCCGGATGACTTCGCTTCGTCGCCGACCGGCTTCTTCGCCTTCCCTTGCGGGCGCGCGTCCACCTTGGCCTGTGCCCGGCTCTGCTGCTTGCTGTTGGTGATTGTCTGCTGCTCGGACGATGCACCTGGCGGATTCTGTGCATAGGCACTGGCCGCCAGCATCGCGCTCGGGCTGGATCGTCTTTGCCGCCTACCCGCGCCATGGGGTGATGCGCGGTAGCCATCGCCTCACGTTCGCCCGGTAGCGCTTGTACTCGTCGCCGAACTGCTCGCCCAGCACAGGCTCTTCGTAGGCGACAACGAACAAGAAGAATCCGGCCCACACGATCGCGCCGTACCCCAGCACCATGACGCTCCCGAACAGGAGGCCCTGGCCGGCGATCAACGCCGTGACTGCGACGTACATCGGATTGCGGACGTAGCGATAGAGCCCGGTGACGACGAGGCGCTTGGGAGGCATGACGGGTGCCGGCGTGCCGAGGCCCTGCAACGCGAAGCGAGCGAATGAATCGAGCAAGATGGGCAACCCGGCCACGATCAGGGCGGCGCCGAGCACGCGCGCGGTCGGGAACAGCGCAGGCGCGAAGTGCCAGAGAGTGAGGTACCAAGGGAGGTACACGGCGAGCGTGCCCGGAGCGATGACCAGGAAGATCGCGGAACCGATGATCGCGGGGGCGCGCTGCACGACAGGATCGTACTCAACGCCTCCGAGAATCGTGCGGATTGGGCGAGCGCTGGCGTCGCGTGATGTCCTGTGCGAGGTCGTCGTCGCCGCGAGTTCTACACCGCGCACCCGGGAATACCCTCAAACACCCCCTTTCGAATCTTGCCTACATTTCTTGTATGCAAGACAACGTGCAGCTTGCATGCAAACCTTCATGAGGAATCTTCATGCCACGTTTCGCCAAATCGCTTTTCGGTCAGGTGGTCATCGCGCTGGTGCTCGGCGTCGTGGCGGGCCTGTTCTTCCCGGACTTCGCCGTCAAGCTCAAGCCTCTCGGCGACGGCTTCATCAAGCTGATCAAGATGATCATCCCGGTGCTGGTGTTCTGCGTCGTGGTGCACGGCATCTCGGGCGCCGGCGACCTCCGGCGGGTCGGCCGGGTCGGGGTCAAGGCGCTGGTCTACTTCGAGGTGCTGACCACCGTCGCCCTGGCGCTCGGGCTGGTGCTGGCCTTCGTCTTCAAGCCCGGCGTCGGCATGAACGTCGACCCGTCCAAGCTCGACCCGGCGGCCATGAGCGCCTATGCCTCGACCGCCGACAAGCTCACCAGCGGCGGCACGGTCGAGTTCCTGATGAAGCTGATCCCGACCACGGTGGTCAACGCCTTCGCGACCGGCGACGTGCTGCAGGTGCTGCTGTTCGCGGTGCTGTTCGGCTGCGCGCTGACCTTGCTCGGCGAACGCGGCCGCCCGGTGGCGCAGGTGGTCGATGCGCTCTCGCTGGTGCTGTTCAAGATCATGGGCATCATCATCAAGCTGGCGCCGCTGGGCGTGCTGGGCGCCATCGCGTTCACCGTCGGGCAGTACGGCGTCGGCTCGCTCAAGCAGCTGGGCATGCTGGTGGCGCTGTTCTATGTCGCGGTGCTGTTCTTCGTCTTCGTGGTGCTCGGGCTGGTGATGCGCCTGTCGGGCTTCAGCCTTGTCAAGCTGCTGCGCTACCTGCGCGAAGAGCTCACCATCGTCTTCGCCACCACCTCCTCCGACAGCGTGCTGCCGCAGATCATGGCCAAGCTGCGCCACATGGGCATCCGCGACTCGACCGTGGGCCTGGTGATTCCGACCGGCTACTCGTTCAACCTCGACGCCTTCTCGATCTACATCACGCTGGCCGCGGTGTTCATCGCCCAGGCCACCAACACGCCGATCTCGATGGCCGACCTGCTGACCATCCTCGCGATCGCGCTGGTCACCTCCAAGGGTGCGCACGGCGTGCCGGGCTCGGCCATCGTGGTGCTGGCCGCCACTTTGCACGCCATCCCCGCGATCCCCGCCATCGGGCTGGTGCTGGTGCTGTCAGTCGACTGGTTCATGGGCATTGCCCGCGCGCTCGGCAACTTGATCGGCAACTGCGTGGCCACCGTGGCGATCGCCGCCTGGGAGGGCGACATCGACCGCGAACGGGCCCATGCGGTGCTCAACGGCACGCACTCGCCCGAAGACGAGCCCTTGGCCGAACCGGGCTCGCCGGCCGCCATCCCGGCCACCCATTGACCCGCCGATGACCGACGTCACGCCCACCCACATCGCCGAGCGCGTGGTCGAAGCCATCCTGGCGCAGAAGCTGGCGCCCGGGGAGCGGCTCGGCGAGCAGGCCCTGGCCGAGAACTTCGGCGTCAGCCGGACCATGGTGCGCGAGGCGCTGATGCAATTGCAGGCACGCGGCTTTGTAGAGGTCCAGTCGCGGCGCGGCTGGTACGTGGTCGAACCCTCGGCCGACGAGGCACGCGACGCCTTCGCCGCCCGCCGCATCGTCGAAGCCGGCATCCTGGCCGAAGCCGGCCGGCCGCTCGCCAAGGTGATCCGCAAGCTGCGCGAGCACATCGCCGACGAGCAGCGCGCAATCGCCGGCGCCGACGCCGCCACCCGCGCCTTTCTGCTGGCTGACTTCCACGTCTGCCTGGCCGACCAGATGGGCCACCGCCTGCTGTGCGACGTGCTGCGCGACCTGACCGCACGCACCACCCTGGCGGCCACCCTCTTCCAGTCGCGGCACGAAGCGGTCGAGTCGTGCGCCGAGCACGCCGCGATCGTGGCCGCGCTGGAAGCCGGCGACACGCCCCACGCCCGGCAACTGATGCTCGACCACATCGGCAACGTCGAGCAGGCGCTGCAGGTCGAGGCCCCGCCGCAGCCCGACGCCGACGAACGCCTGCGCAGCACGCTGGCGCCGGTCGCACTGCCTCGCGGCATCCGCTGACACGCGTCGACCCTGAAACGAAGGCGGTTTCGGCTAAAGTCGATCCGGCTATGAATTCACCAGCGCTGCAGCGCGGCACCTTTCTCTTCCTGCTGGCGGTCGTCACGATCGCCTTCGGATGGATCCTCTTCCCCTTCTTCGGTGCCGTGATGTGGGGCCTCGCCCTCGCGATCCTGTTCACTCCGATCTACCGGCGGCTGCTCAAGAAGATGGGCGGCCGGCGCAACCTGGCCGCCATCACGACGCTGCTGATGGCGATGGTGGTGGTGATCATCCCACTGGTCGCGGTCAGCCTGTCGCTGGTCGAGGAAGTGTCGCTGCTGTCGCAGAAGATCCGCTCCGGCGACATCAGCTTCTCCAGCTACTTCCAGCAGGTGGTCAACGCGATCCCGAAATGGGCGCTGAGCCTGCTCGACCGCTTCGGCCTCGGCAACGTCGAAGGCCTGATCAAGCAGGTCTCGCAGGCGGCCGCCCGGGGCAGCCAGGCGATCGCCACCCACGCCGTGGCGATCGGCCAGAACACTTTCGAATTCCTCATCAGCTTCGGCATCATGCTGTACCTGCTGTTCTTCCTGCTGCGCGACGGCGCCGAGCTGTCGAAGACGATCCGCGCCTCGCTGCCGCTGGCCAAGCCGCACACCCACTACCTGCTGAACAAGTTCACCACCGTGATCCGCGCCACCATCAAGGGCAACGTCGCGGTGGCGGCGGCGCAGGGCCTCATCGGCGGCGTTACCTTCTCGCTGATGGGCTTGCAGGGCTCGCTGCTCTGGGGGGCGCTGATGGCCTTCCTGTCGCTGCTGCCGGCGGTCGGCGCGGCGCTGATCTGGGGTCCGGTGGCGATCTACTTCCTGGCCGTCGGCGCCACGGCCAAGGCCCTCGGCCTGATCTTCGTCGGCGTCTTCGTGATCGGCCTGGTCGACAACATCCTGCGGCCCCTGCTGGTCGGCAAGGACACCCAGATGCCCGACTACGTGGTGCTGATGTCGACCATCGGCGGGATCGCGCTGTTCGGCATCAACGGCTTCGTGATCGGCCCGGTGATCGCGGCGCTCTTCATGGCGGCCTGGGATCTGTTCGCCTCCTCGAACGAAGCCGACGACAACGCGCCGCCCCCATTGTCCTGACAGGGAACCCGAACCATGAATCGCAGCGGGCCCAGCCTGCGCTACGCCACCAGCCCCTTGCTGGCGAGCAAGACGCCGGCCTGGCGCAGCAAGTTCATCGTCGCCGGCATCGCGCTGGGCTTCGCCGTGCTGGCCGGCCGCGCGATCGACGTGCAGGTGATCGACAACGACTTCTTCCAGCACCAGGGCGAGGCGCGCTACGCCCGCACGCTCGAGCTGCCGGCCAGCCGCGGCCACATCCTCGACCGCAACGGGCTGATCCTGGCCTCCGACGTGCCGGCGCCCAGCATCTGGGCGATTCCGGAAGACGTCGACCAGGACGACCCGGCGCTGGCCCCCCGCCTGCGCAAGCTCGCCGAACTGCTCGGCATGCCGGTGGCCGAGGTCTCGCGCAAGCTCGGAGAGGACAAGAGCTTCGTCTGGCTCAAGCGCCAGGTCGACGACGGCGTCGCCAAGCAGATCGCGGCGCTCGACATCAAGGGCATCTACCAGCGCCGCGAGTACAAGCGCCAGTACCCCGAGGGCGAGGCGGCGGCGCACGTGGCCGGCTTCACCAACGTCGAGGACGTCGGCCAGGAGGGCATCGAGCTGGCCTTCGACAAGGAACTGTCGGGCAAGGCCGGCTCGCGCCGGGTGATCAAGAACCGGCTCGGCGCGGTCGTCGAGGACCTGGGCGAGCAGGTGCCGCCGGTCGACGGCCACGATGTCCAGCTGAGCCTGGACGACCGGGTGCAGGCGGTCGCCTACGAGACGCTGCGCGACGCCGTGGTCGCCAACAAGGCCAGGGCCGGCAGCGCGGTGGTGGTCGATGCGGCCACCGGCGAACTGCTGGCGATGGCCAACTACCCGAGCTTCGACCCCAACGACCGCCGCAAGATGACCGGCGAGCAGCTGCGCAACCGGGCCATGACCGACGTCTTCGAACCCGGCTCGACGATGAAGCCGATCACCGTGGCGACCGCGCTGCAGCTGGGCCGGATCACGCCGCAGACCGTGATCGACACCAATCCGGGCCGCATCACGGTGGCCGGCGCCACCATCCACGACGACGAGAACTTCGGCGTCCTGACGACCGAGACGGTGATCCAGAAGTCGAGCAACGTGGGCGCCACCAAGATCTCGCAGCGCATGACGCCCAAGGAGATGTGGGACTCCTACACCTCGCTCGGCTTCGGGCAGAAGCCTCAGACCCAGTTCCCGGGCGCCGTGACCGGCCGGCTGCGGCCCTGGAAGTCCTGGCGCCCGATCGAGCAGGCCACGATGTCGTACGGCTACGGCCTGTCGGCCTCGCTGTTCCAGATCGCCCATGCCTACACCGCGTTCGCCAACGGCGGCAAGGTGATCCCGATCACCATGCTCAAGACCCATGAGCCACCGGTCGGCGTCCCGGTGTTCTCGGAGCTGGTCGCGGCCCAGGTCCGCAAGATGATGCACATGGCGGCCGCGCCCGGCGGCACCGCGCCGCTGGCGCAGACCGAAGGCTATTCGGTCGGCGGCAAGACCGGCACCGCCCACAAGCAGGTCGGCAAGGGCTATGCGAGCAACAAATACCGCGCCTGGTACACCGGCATGTCGCCGATCGACAAGCCGCGCATCATCGTCGCGGTGATGATCGACGAGCCGAGCGCCGGCAAGTACTTCGGCGGCCTGGTGGCGGCGCCGGTGTTCAGCGCCGTGGTGCAGCAGACGCTGCGGATCCTCAACGTGCTGCCCGATCTTCCGGTGGCGTCGCAGGCGCATTGAGCCACCACTGCTCGCCGAAGCGGCCCTGCAGGAAGGCGACGAAGCTCGACACCTTGCCCGGCACCAGCTTGGGCGAGGGGAACACGGCGTGGATCTCCTGCTCGGCCAGCCCATGGTCGGCCAGCACTTCGCTCACCTGCCCCGACGCCAGCGAATCGCTCGCCACGTAGCGCGGCATCAGCGCGATGCCGAGGCCGGCCCGCGCGGCGGCCAGCACGGCCGACACGTTGTTCGAGCGCAGTCGGCCCGACACCGGCACCGTGACCGGCTCGCCCTTGGGCGTGTGCAGGTGCCAGACGTCGTCGCCGACCACGCTGCTGTAGATCAGCGCCACGTGGGCGCTCAGGTCCTGGGCCTTCTTGGGCGCTCCGTGGGCCCGGAGATAGGCCGGCGCCGCCACCATCACCCATGGATTCATCCCGAGGAAACGCGCGCCCAGCGACGAATCGGCCAGCTTGCCCATGCGGATCGCCACGTCGATGCCCTGCGCCACCAGGTCGACATAGCGATCCTCGAAGCTCAGGTCGACCTGCACCTGCGGGTGCCGGGCCATGAATTCGAGCGCCAGCGGCACCACCACCCGGCGGCCGAAGGCGGTCGAGGTGCCGATCCGCAGCAGGCCCTGCGCCTGCGACTGGCGGAGCTTGACGATGCTCTCGGCCTCCTCGGCCTCGCGCACGATCGACTTGCACTTCTCGTAATAGAGCGCGCCCGCTTCGGTGAGGCTGACGCCGCGGGTGTTGCGGTTCAGGAGCCGGGCCCCGAGACGGGCCTCGGTGGCCGCGACCTGCTTGGTGACAGTGGGCTGGGTGGTGTTGAACTCGCGCGCCGCCTTGGAGAAGCTGCCGGTCTCCACCACGCGCACGAACATCTCCATCGCCAGCAATCGGTCCATCCCCGGATGGTAGCCAGTTATTCCACCCAGGAATAGGCTTTATGGCCGCGAGCCGTCTTCTGCAAACCGGCCCGAATTCCTACAGTCGAGCCCAACCCAAGGAGACTCGCATGGCAAAGATGACCGCGGCCCAGGCCGCTGTGCTCGTGATGGAAAAGGAAGGCGTGACCCAGGCCTTCGGCGTTCCCGGCGCCGCCATCAACCCACTGTATTCGGCATTGCGCAAGCAGGGCAGCATCGCCCACATCCTGGCGCGCCACGTCGAAGGCGCCTCGCACATGGCCGAGGGCTACACCCGCGCAGTGGCCGGCAACATCGGCGTGTGCATCGGCACCTCGGGGCCGGCCGGCACCGACATGATCACCGGCCTCTACTCGGCCTGGGCCGATTCGATCCCGATCCTGTGCATCACCGGCCAGGCGCCGCGCGCCCGGCTCTACAAGGAAGATTTCCAGGCGGTCGACATCGAGTCGATCTCCAAGCCGGTCACCAAGTGGTCGGTCACGGTGCGCGAGCCGGGCCAGGTGCCGCAGGTGTTCCAGCAGGCCTTCCACCTGATGCGCTCGGGCCGCCCCGGCCCGGTGTTGATCGACCTGCCCTTCGACGTCCAGATGGCGCAGATCGAGTTCGACATCGACAGCTACGAGCCGCTTACACCCTACAAGCCGGCCGCCACGCGGGCCCAGGTCGAGAAGGCGCTGGCGATGCTGAATGCCGCCGAACGGCCCTTGATCGTCGCCGGCGGCGGCGTCATCAACGCCGACGCCAGCGACCTGCTGGTTCGCTTCGCCGAAGCCACCGGCGTGCCGGTGATCCCGACCCTGATGGCCTGGGGCGCGATCCCCGACGACCATCCGCTGATGGCCGGCATGTGCGGCCTGCAGACCAGCCACCGCTATGGCAACGCGACCATGCTGGCGTCGGACTTCGTGCTCGGCATCGGCAACCGCTGGGCCAACCGCCATACCGGCTCGGTCGAGGTCTACACCAAGGGCCGCACCTTCGTGCACGTCGACATCGAGCCGACCCAGATCGGCCGCGTCTTCACGCCCGACTTCGGCATCGTGTCGGACGCCAGGGCGGCGCTCGAACTCTTCGTGCAGGTGGCCGAGGAGATGAAGGCGAAGGGCCAGTTGCGCGACCGCGGCGAATGGGCCGGCGAGTGCCGCGGGCGCAAGAAGACGATGCTGCGCAAGACCAACTTCGCCGACGTGCCGATGAAGCCGCAGCGCGTGTACCAGTGCATGAACAACAACTTCAGCCACGACACCTGCTATGTGAGCACCATCGGCCTGTCGCAGATCGCGGCGGCGCAATTCCTGCATGTGTACAACCCGCGCCACTGGATCAATTGCGGCCAGGCCGGCCCATTGGGCTGGACCATTCCGGCGGCGCTGGGCGTTCGCGCGGCCGACCCGACCCGCAAGATCGTCGCGCTCTCGGGCGACTACGACTTCCAGTTCATGATCGAGGAGCTGGCCGTGGGCGCGCAGTTCAAGCTGCCCTACATCCACATCGTGGTCAACAACTCCTACCTCGGGCTGATCCGCCAGGCGCAGCGCGGCTTCGAGATGGACTACTGCGTGCAGCTCGGCTTCGACAACATCAACGCGGCCGAGGATGCCGGCGTCGAGCGCAGTTATGGCGTCGACCACATGAAGGTGGTCGAGGGCCTGGGCTGCAAGGCGATCCGGGTCTACAAGCAGGAAGAGATGACGCCGGCGATCCAGCGCGCCGAGCAGCTGATGGCCGAGTTCGGCGTGCCGGTGGTGATCGAGGTGATGCTCGAGCGCGTGACCAACATCGCGATGGGCACCGAGATCGATGCCATCAACGAATTCGAGGCGCTGGCCGAAAGCGCCGAGGACGCACCGACGGCGATCGCGGCCGCGATGTTGGACTGACCGATTCACGAGGAGACAAACACATGCCCAAGTTCGCAGCCAACCTCACGATGCTGTTCACCGAGCTGCCCTTCATGCAGCGCTTCGAGGCCGCCGCCAAGGCCGGCTTCAAGGCCGTCGAGTACCTGTTCCCCTACGCCTACGAAAAGAAGGAGCTGGCCGCCGCCCTGCGCGACAACGGCCTGGCGCAGGTGCTGCACAACCTGCCGGCCGGCAACTGGGATGCGGGCGAGCGCGGCATCGGCTGCCATCCGGACCGCGTGGGCGAGTTCCGCGAAGGCGTGGCGCGCGCGATCGACTACGCCACGGCGCTGGGCTGCCCGCAGGTCAACTGCCTGCTCGGCAAGCTGCCCGAAGGGGTGACGCATGCGGATGCGCGCAAGGTGGTGGTCGACAACCTGCGCTTCGCATCGAAGGAGTTGCTGGGCGCTGGCATCCGGCTGCTGATCGAGCCGATCAACACCTTCGACATCCCGGGCTTCTACCTGAACCGCACCGACCAGGCGCTGGCACTGATCGACGAGGTCGGCTCGCCCAACCTGCGGGTGCAGTACGACATCTACCACGCGCAGCGCATGGAGGGCGAACTCGGCAACACGCTGGCCCGGAACATCGCCCGGATCGGCCACATCCAGCTGGCCGACAACCCGGGGCGCGGCGAACCGGGCACGGGCGAGATCAACTACCCGTGGCTGTTCAAGCACATCGATTCGCTGGGCTATGCCGGGTGGATCGGCTGCGAATACAAGCCGCGCGGCACGACGCTCGACGGCCTCGGATGGCGCACGGCGCTGACCCAATAACCAAAGACCAAAGACAAGGACATCTCGCGACATGACGCAAACGAACGCACAAAAAATCGGCTTTATCGGCCTCGGCATCATGGGTGCGCCGATGGCAGGCCACCTGCTCGATGCCGGCCATGCGCTCTTCGTGAACACGCGCGGCGATGTGCCGCAGCCGTTCGCTTCGCGGGCCAGGGTCTGCGTGTCGGCCACCGAGGTGGCGCGGCAGGCGGACATCGTCTTCATCATGGTGCCGGACACGCCGGACGTCGAGAAGGTGCTGTTCGGCGAAGGCGGCGTGGCCGCAGGCTTGTCCAAGGGCAAGGTGGTGGTCGATTGCAGCTCGATCGATCCGATCGCGACCAAGGACTTCGCGCAGCGGATCATCGGCCTGGGCTGCGGCTACATCGATGCGCCGGTCTCGGGCGGCGAGGTGGGCGCGAAGGCAGCAAGCCTCACGATCATGTGCGGCGGCGACGAAGGCACGTTCGGGCGCGTTCGGCCCTTGCTCGAGAAGATGGGCAAGAACATCACGCTGGTCGGCAACGTCGGCGACGGGCAGGTCTGCAAGGTGGCCAATCAGATCATCGTGGCGCTCAACATCGCGGCGGTCGGCGAGGCGCTGGTGTTCGCCTCCAAGGCCGGGGCCGATCCGGCGAAGGTGCGGCAGGCACTGATGGGCGGCTTCGCGTCGTCGCGTATCCTCGAAGTGCACGGCGAGCGCATGATCAAGCGCACCTTCGCACCGGGCTTCCGCATCGCCTTGCACCAGAAGGATCTGAACCTGGCGCTGCAAGGGGCGCGTGCGCTGGGGGTGGCGCTGCCGCAGACTGCGAGTGCGGCGCAGTTGATGAACGCATGCTCGGCGCTGGGGTACGGGCAAGAGGACCATTCGGCATTGGTGCGTGCCTTGGAGGCGATGGCGCAGCATCCTGTTGCGCCGGACGCTGGTTGACAGACCGGGGCGGCGGCGCGTTTCGGGGTGGCGATGGCGGGCGGTATGCCCTGTGCCTCAACGGCCGGCCCCGTAAATACCGCCCGCCACCGCTGACACGTTATGGTTGCATCGGCGTTGGAGACGTCATCGCGCTTTGAACACCCCCAAGCCCGGCAAGCGGTGCGGGACGGGCGATCCCCTCTGCGCCGCTGAGGAGCGCAGCTTCAGGCGGAAAAAGGGCCGCGCGTGTTTGAGCGAAGCGAGTTTGCGCGGACCCCGCCTGAAGCGAGCACCGCAAGGAAGCCCGAAGGGCCGGCGCAGTGGGGTCGACCGGCCCGCACCGCTTGCCGGGCCTCTCCTGGCGCACGCCTCTCCATCACACCCCCCACGCTTTCCCGAACCCACCCACCAAACCACCTCCGAGAGCGAACTTTGGGGTAGCCTCTACCCTGAGCCAAGACAGCAAGGAGACACCGATGGCAAACACCCTCTCCCCCGCCGAAGAAGCATTGCGAGATGCCGCGCGGGAATATCACCGATCGCCCGTCAAGGGCAAGATATCGATCTCGCCGACCAAGCCGCTGCTGAACCAGCGCGACCTGTCGTTGGCCTATTCGCCCGGCGTGGCCTATCCTTGCCTGGACATCGAGGCCGACCCCTCGCTGGCGGCGGAGTACACCTCGCGCGGCAACCTGGTGGGCGTGGTCACCAACGGCACCGCCGTGCTCGGCCTGGGCAACATCGGCCCGCTGGCCAGCAAGCCGGTGATGGAGGGCAAGGGCTGCCTGTTCAAGAAGTTCGCCGGCATCGATGTCTTCGACATCGAACTGGCCGAGAACGACCCCGACAAGCTGGTCGAGATCATCGCGGCGCTCGAGCCGACGCTGGGCGGCATCAACCTCGAGGACATCAAGGCACCCGAGTGCTTCTACATCGAGAAGAAGCTGCGCGAGCGCATGAACATCCCGGTGTTCCACGACGACCAGCACGGCACCGCGATCATCTCGGCGGCCGCGCTGCTCAACGGCCTGGAACTCGTCGGCAAGAAGATCGAGGACGTCAAGATCGCCGTCTCGGGTGCCGGCGCCGCCGCCATCGCCTGCCTCGACGTCATGGTCGGCCTGGGCGCCAAGCCGGCCAACATCTTCGCGGTCGACTCCAAGGGCCTGATCTACATCGGCCGGCCCGGCGGTTTCGACGACTCCAAGACACGCTACGCCCAGAAGGACACCGGCGACCGCACCCTGGCCGATGTCATGAAGAACGCCGACGTCTTCCTCGGCTGCTCGGCGCCCGGCGTGGTCGACCAGGACATGGTCAAGAGCATGGGCAGCCAGCCGATCATCCTGGCGCTGGCCAACCCCGAGCCCGAGATCCGGCCTGAACTGGCCAAGGCCGTGCGCCCCGACTGCATCATCGCCACCGGCCGCTCGGACTACCCGAACCAGGTCAACAACGTGCTGTGCTTCCCCTACATCTTCCGCGGCGCGCTCGATTGCGGCGCCAGCAAGATCACCGAGGAAATGAAGCTGGCCTGCGTGCGCGAGATCGCCGATCTCACCAAGGCCGACATCAGCGAGGAAGTGGCCACCGCCTACGCCGGCCAGGAACTCGCGTTCGGGCCCGACTACATCATCCCCAAGCCCTTCGACTCGCGGCTGATCCTGCGCATCGCGCCCGCGGTCGCCAAGGCGGCGCAGGCCTCGGGCGTGGCGACGCGGCCCATCGAAGACCTCGACACCTACCGCCAGCACCTGACCCGCTTCGTCTACCAGACCGGCATGTTCATGCGGCCGGTGTTCAGTGCCGCCAAGGTGGCGAGCCACAAGCGCGTGGCCTACGCCGAAGGCGAGGACGACCGCGTGCTGCGCGCCGCCCAGTTGGCGGTCGACGAGGGGCTGGCCAAGCCGATCCTGATCGGGCGCCCGGCGGTCATCGAGGCCCGCATCAAGAAGGCCGGCCTGCACATCACCCTGGGCAAGGAGGTCGAGTGCGTCGACCCCGAGGACGATCCGCGCTTTCGCACCTACTGGGAGACCTACCACCAGATCATGGGCCGGCGCGGCATCACGCCCGAGGCCTCGAAGGCCATGGTGCGGCGCTCCAACACCACCATCGCCTCGCTGATGCTGCACCTGGGCGACGCCGACGCGATGCTGTGCGGCCTGGTGGGGCGCTTCGACAGCCACCTGAAGATCCTGAACCAGGTGCTGGGCCTGAAGCGCGGCGCGCCGGGCTTCGCGACGCTCAATGCGCTCACGCTCGAGAAGTACACCCTCTTCATCGCCGACACCAACGTCCATGAAGACCCGAGCGCAGAGACCCTGGCCAACATCGCCATGATGGCCGCCGACGAGGTGCGCCGCTTCGGCCTGCCGCCCAAGGTCGCGTTCCTGTCGCATTCCAACTTCGGCTCTTCGGAACGCGCCTCGGCGCGCAAGATGCGACTGGCCCGCGACCTGTTCGCCAAGATGGCGCCCGACATCGAATGCGACGGCGAGATGCACGGCGACGCCGCCCTGTCCGAAGACGTGCGGCGCAAGGCGCTGCCCGAGACCCAGCTCACGGGCGAGGCCAACCTGCTGATCTGCCCGAACCTCGACGCCGCGAACATCCTGTTCAACGTGCTCAAGATGACTGGCGGCAACGGCGTGACCGTCGGCCCGATCCTGATGGGCGCGCAGGGCTCGGCCCATATCCTGACGCCGTCGTCGACGGTGCGCCGGGTGGTCAACATGACCGCGCTGGCGGTGGCCGACGCCAACTCGACGCGCTGATCTCCGCACCAATTTGGACGCCCCGCCGCGGTGCACGCGGCGGGGCGTTTTTTCGTGCGTTCTCCTCTGGCGGGTGGAAACCCGCAGTTACCGCATGCACCCGCATGGAGACATCGAGAGGGTTCGCACCAAGTGCGTGCCGGCACCGTTTTTGCTTGAATCCCGTGCATCCACCCTTTCATGGAATTCCTGAATGAACAAGCGCCATCTGCTCCAGACCTTCCTCGCCGCCTCCGCCCTCAGCTTCGGGCTGGGCACTGCGCATGCGCAGACGACGCCGATCAAGTTCCAGCTGGACTGGCGCTTCGAGGGACCCGGGGCCTTCTTCACGCACCCGGCCGCCAAGGGCTACTTCAAGGCCAGCGGGCTCGATGTCACGGTCGACGCCGGCAACGGCTCGGGCGGCGCGGTCACGCGGGTGGCCTCGGGCGCCTACGACATGGGCTTCGCCGACCTCGCGGCGCTGATGGAGTTCCACGCCAACAACCCCGACAGCCCGAACAAGCCGGTGGCGGTGATGATGGTCTACAACAACACGCCGGCCTCGGTCATGGCGCTCAAGAAGAGCGGCATCGCGAAGCCCACCGACCTGACGGGCAAGAAGCTCGGCGCCCCGGTGTTCGATGCCGGCCGCCGCGCCTTCCCGATCTTCGCCAAGGCCAACAACATCGGCGCGGTGAACTGGACCGCGATGGACCCGACCCTGCGCGAGACCATGCTGCTGCGCGGCGACATCGACGCCATCACGGGCTTCACGTTCACGTCGCTGCTCAACCTCGAGGCGCGCGGCGCCAAGGCGGCCGACATCGTGATCCTGCCCTACCCCGACTTCGGCGTGAAGCTCTACGGCAACGCGATCATCGCCTCGCCCAAGCTCATCAAGGAGAACCCGGCGGCCGTCAAGGCCTTCCTCTCGGCCTTCACCAAGGGCGCCAAGGACGTGATCGCCAACCCGGCGGTCGCGATCGAATCGATCAAGGCGCGCGACGGCATCGTCAACAGCGAACTCGAGACGCGCCGCCTCAAGCTCGCGATCGACACAGTGGTCAACACGCCCGACGCCCGCGCCGAGGGCTTCGGCCAGGTCAACGCCGGCCGGCTGTCGCTGATGGCGTCGCAGGTGTCGGACGCTTTCGGGACCAAGACCCGCGTGAACCCCGATGCGGTGTGGAATGGTTCGCTGCTGCCGCCCGCCGCAGAACTGAACATTCTCCGCAAGTGATGGCGGAGAACGCCAACGCGCCCTTCGTCGATTTCCAGGACGTCTGGCTCGCCTACAACGAGGAACTGCTGCGGGCCAACCACTTCGCGGTCGAGGCGATCGACCTGAAGGTCCAGCGCGGCGAGTTCATCGCCATCGTCGGGCCCTCGGGCTGCGGCAAGTCGACCTTCATGAAGCTCACGACCGGGCTTCGGATGCCCTCGATGGGCAAGATCCGGATCGATGGCCAACCGGTGACGGGGCCGCTGAAGATCTCGGGCATGGCCTTCCAGGCGCCGTCGCTGCTGCCCTGGCGCACCACGGTCGACAACGTGCTGCTGCCGCTGGAGATCGTCGAGCCCTACCGCTCGACCTTCAAGGCGAAGCGCAGGGAATACGTCGAGCGGGCCCGCAGGCTGCTGCAGAAGGTCGGCCTGGGCGGCTACGAGGACAAGTTCCCGTGGCAGCTCTCGGGCGGCATGCAGCAGCGCGCGAGCATCTGCCGGGCGCTGATCCACGAGCCCAAGATGCTGCTGCTCGACGAGCCATTCGGCGCGCTCGACGCCTTCACGCGCGAAGAGCTCTGGTGCATCCTGCGCGACCTCTGGACCGAGCAGCAGTTCAACGTGATCCTGGTGACGCACGACCTGCGCGAGTCGGTGTTCCTGGCCGACACGGTCTACGTCATGAGCAAGAGCCCGGGCCGCTTCGTAGTCAAGCGCGAGATCGACCTGCCGCGCCCGCGCGAGCTGGAACTGACCTACACCAAGGAGTTCACCGACATCGTGCACGAACTGCGCGGCCACATCGGCGCCATTCGCAGCCAGGCCATCGCCACCGCCGCGATCCCGCAATGAGCCATTCATGAAGAACAACAAGCAAATCGAACGCTGGTCGCCCTGGCTGCTGCTGGTCGCGGTCATCGTGCTGTGGCAGATCATCTGCTCGGGCTTCGGCGTCTCGGAGTTCATCTTCCCGAGCCCCTGGCGAATCTGGACCCAGTTCTGGGAGTTCAAGGAAATCATCGCCGGCCACGCCTGGCGCACCTTCTGGGTCACGATGGCGGGCTTCGGCCTGGCGATCGTGGTGGGCGTGCTGCTGGGCTTCGTGATCGGCAGTTCGCGGCTGGCCTACGCGGCGATGTACCCGCTGATGACCGCCTTCAACGCACTGCCGAAGGCGGCCTTCGTGCCGATCCTGGTGGTCTGGTTCGGCATCGGCGTCGGACCGGCGATCCTCACGGCCTTCCTGATCAGCTTCTTCCCGATCATGGTCAACATCGCGACCGGCCTGGCGACCTTGGAGCCCGAACTCGAGGACGTGCTGCGGGTGCTGGGCGCCAAGCGCTGGGACGTGCTCATGAAGATCGGCTTTCCGCGCTCGATGCCCTACTTCTTCGCCTCGCTCAAGGTGGCGATCACGCTGGCCTTCGTCGGCACCACGGTGTCGGAGATGACCGCCGCCAACGAAGGCATCGGCTACCTGCTGATTTCGGCCGGCTCGTCGATGCAGATGGGCCTGGCCTTCGCCGGCCTGATGGTGGTGGGCGCGATGGCGATGGGCATGTACGAACTGTTCAGCGCGGTCGAGAAGCACACGACGGGCTGGGCGCATCGGGGTTCGCAGGGGGAGTGAAATCCCGTAACCTTGCGGGTTCTTTTTCAGGAGAGACGAACCCATGATCAAGGTCAGCGTGATGTATCCCTTCTCCCCCGGCGCCCGGTTCGACCACGCCTACTACCGCGACAAGCACATGCCGCTGCTCGCGAACCGGATGGGCGACGCCTGCAAGTCCTACACGATCGACAAGGGGCTGGCCGGCGGTGCGCCCGGCCAGCCGCCCACCTACGTCGGCATGTGCCACGTCTTCGCCGACTCGGTGGAGTCTTTCCAGGCCGCCTTCGGGCCGCATGCGAAGGAGATCCTGGCGGACATCGCCAACTACACCGACATCCAGCCGGTGATGCAGATCAGCGAAGTGGTGGTGGGTTAGGCCCGTTCACACCAGCCGGGTCTCGATCTCGGTCTTGACCTCGGTCATCAGGCGGTGCACCGGGCACTTGCCCGCCACCCGCAGCAGTTCGGCGCGTTGCGCCTCGGTCAGTTCACCCGTGACCCGCAGCGTGCTGTCGAGGCGATAGACGCCGTGGCGCTCCTCGCTGTCGTCGCGGTCGACCGCGACCTCGATCTCCTCGATCGGCATGCCCTTGCGCCGCGCATAGATCAGCACGGTCAAGGCCTTGCAGGCCGCCAGCGAGGCATCGTAGAGGTCGTGCGGCGACGGGCCGGCATCGGCGCCGCCGCCGTCGGGCGAGGCGTCGACCGGGATCTCGTGGGCGCGGATCTTGAGGATGTGGCGGGTGCCTGTGACGCCGTCGCGCCGGACCGTGAGGGTCATTCGAATTGCTCCTGATTGAAATTCATTCGGCGCCACCATAGCGCTCGGTGCGGATCATGCCCGCTGCGAGCGCGGCATCGGCCAGGCCCCGGGTCACGCCCTCGACGAAGCGGTTCGAGCCGCACACGAAGACGTGGCGCGGCACATGGCCCCATTGCGTGATCAGTTCCCTCAGCGCGGGTGCATCGAGCCGCTGCGTCCGATCGGCGGGGCGGTGGCCGGGACCGCGCGTGATCGCGGCAACGAATCGGAAATCCGCGCGGCTTGCTTCGAGTCGCTCCAGCGCTTCGCCGAAGGGCAGTTCGTCCCACGTGCGAGCCGAACAGACCAGCATCATCGGCAGACCGGCCGCGGCGCGCGCCCAGTCGCGCACCATCGCCATCAGCGGCGCGATGCCCGAGCCGCCCGCCACCAGCAGCACGGGCCCGCCGTCCTCGGCGCGCCAGATGAAATGGCCGCCCAGCGGACCGCGCACCTCGATGGCGTCGCCGGCTTGGGCGATGTCGTGGAAATACGGCGAGACCTCGCCATCGTCGAGCTTCTCGATGATCAGCTCGACCGGCTGCCCGGGCGCCGAGGCGATCGAATAGCTGCGCTGGGCCGCGTAGCCGTCGGGCGCGGTCAGGCGCACATCGAGATGCTGACCCGCAACATGTCGCGCCAGGTCCGCCTTCAGCATCACGCTGACGATGCGCGGCGTCAGCGGCGCGATGCGCTCGATCACAGCCTCCTGCCAGCGCGTGGGCCCCTGCGCGCTCACGGATCGTCCGAGTAGCGCTGCTGCTTCCACGGATCGCCGTGCTTGTGGTAGCCGCGCAGCTCCCAGAAGCCGGCCTCGTCGCGCGCCGTGAAGCGCAGGCCCTTGAGCCACTTGGCGCTCTTCCAGAAGTACAGGTGCGGCACCAGCAGCCGTGCCGGCCCGCCGTGCTCGGCCGTGAGCGGCTGGCCGTCGAAATGGGTCGCCACCATCGCGCGCCCGCCGACCAGGTCGGCCACCGGCACGTTGGTGTCGTAGTCGTCGTGCGAGAGCGCCAGCAAGAAAGCACTGGGCGGCGCCACGCCCGCGGCGGCCAGCAGGTCGTCGATGCTCACGCCCTCCCAGCGGGTGTCGAACTTGGACCAGGTCGTGACGCAATGGATGTCGCCCTGCCACAGCGTGCGCGGCAGCGCCTGGAACTCGGCCCAGTTCCAGCTCGCGAGCGGACGCGGACCCTGGCTCAGCGTGAAGCGCCAGGCCGCGAGATCGATCTCCGGCGTCGGCCCCTTGGCCAGCACCGGAAAGTCGTCGGTCTCGAACTGGCCGGGCGGCAGGCGGCGGGCGAAGGCAGCAGTCGGACGTCGTCCTGTGAATCCACGCGTGACCATCGGCACTCCTTCGATTGGAGCGCCATGGTAGCGCCGCTTCAGGCGGCTTGCTGCAGCGGCACGACACGCATGCCGCGATGCACCTCGACCTCGCCGTGTTTCGCCAGCAGCTGCATCAGGTGCTTGCGGATCAGCATGCCCGGGCGGTCCGACTCCATCGAATACTCGACGCCGCGCCGGCGCGTGTCGACCAGCGCATCGGGGTCGGTCGACTCGAGGATGTCCTTGTCCTCGCGCGTGATCTCCTCGTCGAAGTCGATCAGCATCTGCGCCGCGCAGTCGGCCTCGGTGTCGTTGCGGAACAGCCACTGGCACAGCTGCATGCGGCCGTCGTCGATCGGCGTGAAGCAGTTGATGATGATGTGGCGGATGCCCGAGGGGTATTCGATGTCGAGCCGGCGCGAGAACGGCAGAAAGTAGGCGTTGCGCATGTGGCGGGTCGTGATCGGATCGGTCACGCCGCTGATCGCATGGAACTTCACCGGGTTGACCGCCTGGATCACGGTCTCGGCGTAGAAGCCCGATTCGTTCTCGACCAGTTCGTACTTGCTCGGCTTCGGGCTCGCGGCGACGCCGAAGGTCGCCCGGTGCACGAAGCTGAAGTGCGAGTTGTCGAAGGAGTTCTCGAGCGCGCGCATCGGGCTGGTCTGCCATTCCTCGTAGAACTGGTGAATGGTGCGAAAGCCGGGATCGTCGAACTCCGGGATCGCCGGGATCTCCGCGATCGGCTCCTCGAGCGCGACCCAGGCATAGCCGTAGCGCGCGCTGCAGTGGTAGGCGGTGGTCTTGTACTCGGGCGAGATCTTGCGGTCGGCCTCGTACTGGGGGATGCGGATCACCTGGCCGCTGCGGTCGTAGGTCCATCCGTGGTAGCCGCACTGGATCGCGCCCTGCCCGCAGGCCTTGCCTTCGCCATCGACGCACCAGCCCCTTGACAGCTTCGCGGTGCGGTGGCAGCAGCGGTCGCGCAAGGCGGCCGGCTGGCCGTCGGCATCGAGGAACAGGACGATGTTCTCGCCGAGCAGCGTGAAGGGCTTCGGGCCCTGCTGCAGATCGGCCAGGGGCATGACGGCATGCCAGAACTTGCGGAAAACGGGTTGCTGCGTGACGAGCATGAAAAGACTCCTTCGGTTGCGTGAGGACCAACTTGAAAGAGCAATTTCCCGCCATGGGCGCTTGCGCACCAAAGCTGAACGCTTCTACTCTGCGCCGATTCTCATGCAAATAGCGGGCCCGCGTCGCTGGCATGCGTCCTGCATGTGTTTGGCCAAGAGTAGAAGCGTTCAGCAGCGCACGCACCCACCGTGCGCCGCCCGGAAATTGCTCTTGAAGTGCCTCGCCGGCCCGGCGGGGTGTTCAAGACCCACCAATTCCGGAGATCCCTTCATGCAACGCCGCCACTTCATCACCTCGGGCGCCGCCTGTGCCGCCGCCCTCGCCGCCCCTGCCGTCCTCGCGCAGGTCGGCAAGCCGACGCCGCTCAAGTTCACCCTCGACTTCCGCATCAACGGCCAGACCGCGCCCTTCTTCCTGGCCGAGAGCAAGGGCTACTACAAGGACGAAGGACTCGACGTCACGATCGACACCGGGGCCGGCTCGGTAGCCTCCATCACCCGGATCGCGAGCGGCGTCTACCAGCTCGGGCTCGGCGACATCAGCTCGCTGGTCGAATTCAATGCGCAGAACCCGGGCACCCCGATGGTGCAGGCGGTCTACCAGTACTACAACCGCGCACCGTTCGTGATCATCGGGCGCAAGGACCGCGGCATCAGCGGCGACTTCAGGAGCCTTCAGGGCAAGAAGGTCGCCGCCGCGGCGGTCGAATCGACGCGCCGCGCCTGGCCGATGGTGGCGCGCAAGCAGGGCATGAAGCCCGACGCCTTCCAGTGGCAGACCACCGACTTCAGCGCCCGCGACAACGTGATGGTGCGCGGCGACGTCGATGCCGCCACCTACTTCCACGACTCCGCAGTCTCGCTGTTCGCGCGCATGAAGGCCGATGAGCTCTCGGTGCTCAAGTACGCGGACGCCGGCGTCAACCTGTACGGCAATGCGATCCTCGCCAGCAGCAACCTGATCGCCCAGAACCCGAAGGCGGTGGCGGCCTTCCTGCGGGCCACCAACCGCGCGATCGTCGAGACCTTCGCCCAGCCGGCGCCCAGCATCGCGGCGATGCGCCAGCGCGAGCCGATCCTCGACCCGAAGATCGAGCTCGATCGCTGGGCCATCACGGCGCAGTACGTCGGCGCGCCGGACACGCGCGGCCACGGCCTCGGCGACATCCGCAAACTGCTGCTCGAGCAGCAGGTCGACGAAGTGGCAGAGGTGTTCGGACTCAAGACCAGGCCGTCGGCCGACGCCATCTTCAACAGCTCGATGCTGCCGGCGCGCAATGAACGTAGCATTCAGGCATGAGTTCACTTCTTTCAGAAACCTTTCCGGCCGAGCAGCAGCTCGACGAGCGCGACGGCCGCTACCTGCGCAAGGCCATCGTCTGGTCGCATGCCGGCCGCCGGCGCGGCAACCGGCCCTTCGGCGCGGTGGTGGTCTCGGCCGCCGGCGAAGTGCTGGCCGAGGCCTACTGCAACACCGCCGAGACCGGCGACGTCACGGGCCATGCCGAGGTCAACGCGGTGCGCATGCTTGGCGAGCGCAAGCTGTCGCGCGACGAACTGGCCGGCGCCACGATCTACTCGTCGGGCGAGCCCTGCGTGATGTGCGCGGGCGCGATCTTCTGGTCGAACATCGGCCGCGTGGTGTTCGGCATCGACGCCGAGCGGCTGCGGGTGTTCCGCGGCGAGCGCGGCGACCAGCGCGATGCCGAGCTGTCCTGCCGCGACGTGTTCCGGGCCTCGCCGCATCCGATCGAATGCATCGGCCCGGCGCTGGTCGACGAAGCCGGCGCCGCCCACGTCGGCGCCTGGAAGGCTTGACGGCCCCCACGGCCTGACCCTGAGATCCACGAGGCATGTGCTGCGCCGCAGCACGAAAAACCAACCTTTAGGTGGGCGGCAGGCCGCGCTCCGAGTTTTCGAATAGCGCCAGCCCCAGACGCCGCGCCGCACGAGCGCGGCCGGCGGGCCGGACTTTCGAACCCAGGAGACAAACGCATGATCGAACTGCAGGGCCGAAAGGCCCTCATCTCAGGGGCGGCGCAGGGGCTCGGGCGCGCCATTGCCGGGCTCTTCGTCGAACGCGGCGCGCAGGTGATGCTCGCCGACATCGACGAGGCGGGTGCCGCCAAGGCCGCCGACGAACTCGGGCCGATGGCCCGGTCGGTGCGGTGCGACGTCACGAAGGCGGCCGACTGGGCCCGCGCCGTCGAGGCCACCACCGCCGCTTTCGGCGGCCTCGACACGCTGGTCAACAATGCCGGCATCGAGATCGTCAAGCCGCTGTTCGAGCAGACCGAGGAAGAAGTCGGCCGGCTCATGAACATCAACGTGATGGGCGTCTTCCTCGGCATGAAGAGCGCGCTGGGGCCGTTGGTCGCGTCGGGCAAGGGCTCGGTGGTCAACATCTCGTCGCTGGCCGGCACCAACGGCGTGCCGCTGTTCGGCTCCTATGCGGCGTCGAAGTCGGCGGTGATCCAGCTCACGCGCACCGCCGCGGCCGAGCTGAAGCCGACCGGCATCCGGGTCAACGCGGTGTGCCCGGGCTTCGTCGGCACGGCGATGGTCGACCGGCTGATACCCACGGTCGAAGCCATCGTCGGCGTGCCTTTCAGCGCGCTGGTCGCGGCCAAGCAGCTGCGGCTCGGCACGCCGCTCGAAGTGGCCGAGATGACCGCCTTCCTCGCCTCCGACGCCGCCAGCTGGACCACCGGCTCCCACTACATCCTGGACGGCGGCCTGTCTGCCGGATTGCTATGAGCAAGTTGCTGCTTCAAGACAAGGTCGCGATCGTCACCGGCGCGGGGCGCGGGCTCGGCGAGGCCATTGCACGCGCCTACGCCGCCGAGGGCGCGAAGGTCATCGTGTCGGACATCGACGCCGAGGCGGCGCGAAAGATCGCGGCATCGCTGCAGGGCGCCAGCGCGGTGGCCTGCGACGTGCGGGTGCCGGCGCAGGTCGAGGCGCTGGTCGCTGCGGCCACCCAGCAGCACGGCCGGCTCGACATCATGGTCGCCAACGCCGGCGTCGCCATGCTCTCGCCGCTGGTCGCCACGAGCTACGAACAATGGCGCGAGGTGACATCGGTCAACCTCGACGGCGTGTTCCTCTGCATCCGCTATGCAGCGCCGGCGCTGATCGCGGCGGGCGGCGGCGCGATCGTCACGATGGCCTCGGTCACGGCGAAGGCGGCTTGCCCGCTGATCGGCAGCTATGCGGCGGCCAAGGCCGGCGTCGTGTCGCTCACGCAGACCGCCGCCACCGAGCTGCGCGCGCACAACATCCGGGTCAACGCGATCCTGCCGGCCTTCATCGAGACCGACATGGTCAAGCCGCGCAAGAAGGAGTTCGAGCAGATGCTCGGCATCCCGGACTTCGACGCGGTCATTGCACAGCGCCAGGGGCGCTACGGCACGCCGCAGGAGGTGGCCAACCTGGCCGTCTTCCTGGCCTCGGAGCGGGCCAGCTTCTCGAACGGCAGCCCCTTCGTGCTGGACGGCGGCGTGAGCTCGTCCCTTCTCTGAACCCATCCAACGGACCCCGGGGAACCCACACCATGAGCAGCAACAAGAAGCCCGTCGTCGTCTACGGCGCCAGCGGCTACACCGGCCGGCTGATCTGCGAATACCTGCGCGAGTACGGCGTGCCCTTCATTGCGGCCGGCCGCAGTGCGGAGAAGCTGGACGCGGCCATGAAGGCGAATGTGGCCGGCATCGAGACCGCGGACTATGAAGTCGTCGAGGTGGCGCACACCACCGAGGCGCTGACAAAGCTCTTCACCGGCGCATCGGTGGTGCTGAACACCGTCGGCCCGTTCGCCCGCTTCGGCCCCGAAGTGGTAAAGGCCTGCCTGGCCGCCAAGTGCCACTACACCGACACCACCGGCGAGCAGGACTGGCTGATCACGCTCGAGGAAGAGTTCGGCGCCAGGTTCGCGCAGGCCGGGCTGCTGCTGTCGCCCGGGCTGGCGCAGATGTACACCACCGGCGAAATCGCGGCGCAGCTCTGCCTGGAGACACCGGGCCTGGACACCCTGGACATCGCGGTGTTCTGGGGCGGCAGCCCGACGATCGCGTCGACGCAGACCATCCTGGTCAATGCCGCGACGTCGAAGGCCTTCTTCCTGCACCAGAACAAGATGGTCGAGTGGCAGCCCGACGCCGGCCTCTACAGCCTGGCCATTCCCGGCCAGCACGAAATGGCGCTGGCGCTGCCCTGGGGCGGCACCTCGCATCCGGTGTGGTTCCGCAAGGACCCGCGGGTGGCCAACGTCAAGGTGCTGGGCGGCGTGTTCAACAAGCCGTTGATGCTGGGCGTGCCGCAGATCGTCGCGGCCGCGCTGAAAGCCACCGAAGGCATGAAGCCGGACGAGCGCTACGCCGCACTGGCGCAGACTGCCGCCGGCGTGATGAACAGCATGCCCCCGCGCGAGAACCCGCGCCTGAACAAGTCGGTCGACTCGGTGCACGCCACCGGGCCTCTGGGCCGCGCGCATTGCGTCATCTTCGGCAACTGCAACTACAAGCAGACCGGCCTGCTGCAGGCCCACGCCGCCTACTCGCTGCTGCAGCAGCCGCCGAAGCGGGTCGGCTTCGCATCGGGCTGCCAGGCCTTCGGACACCATGAACTGCTTGGGGTGCTGCGCAGCTTCGGACTGGTGGCCAAGCCCGAACTCACGGTCCAGGCCTGAAGCGGCCGCCGCAGATGACGAGCCTTCGGACGCCCCTGCGCAATCTGGCCGACGTCGAGGCGCTGGAGGCAATGCCGATCGAGGCCCGCCTCGAGCGGCCGGTGTCGAGCTACGCCGCCATCGCGCGGCAAGCGGCGGCCACGCCCGGCGCACCGGCCCTGACCTTCGTGCCGACCGGCGATCCGGCGGACGGCGAAACGCGCTTCGACTACGCCACGCTGCTGCAGCGCATCACGCAGGCGGCCAACGTCTTCGCGGGCCTGGGCGTAGGGCGCGGCGACGTCGTTTCGTACTTGCTGCCGAACCTGCCCGAGACGCACTTCACGCTCTGGGGCGCGGAGGCCGCGGGCATCGTGAACCCGGTCAACCCGTTCCTCGAAGTCGAGCACATGGCCGGCATCCTCAACGCCGCGGGCACCGTGGTTCTGGTGGCGCTGGGGCGGCAGTCGCAGCCCGGCATCTGGGAGAAGGTCGAGGCCCTGCGCGAGCGCGTGCCGACGCTGCGCGCCGTCCTGCGCATCGGCGGTCTCGGCCTGTGCCCGCCCTGGGCGCTGGACTTCGACGCCCTGCTGGCCCAGCAGCCGGGCGACAGGCTGCTGGGCACGCCGCCCAGGGGCGAGGACGTGGCCTCGTACTTCCACACCGGCGGCACCACCGGCACGCCCAAGCTGGCGCGCCGCACGCATTTCAACGAAGCCGCCAATGCCTGGTCGCTGACCACCGTCGCCGACATCGGCAGCGGCGACACGCTGCTGTGCGGCCTGCCGCTCTTCCACTCGAACGCGATGTTGATCACCGGGCTCGCGGCCTTCGGCGTCGGCGCACACGTGGTGCTGCTGTCGCCCGCGGGCTATCGTGATCCGCGCACCTTCGCGGCCTTCTGGCGGTCGGTCGAGCGCTATCGGGCGACCTTCTTCAGTGCGGTGCCGACGGTGCTGTCCGCCCTGCTCAACGTGCCGCGCGACGGCGCCGACATCGGCTCGCTGCGCTTCGCGATCTGCGGCGCCGCGCCGCTCGCGCCCGAGCTGTTCCAGCGCTTCGAACAAGCCACGGGCCTCAAGCTGCTCGAGGGCTACGGCATGACCGAGGCGACCTGCGTCAGCTCGATCAACCCGCGCGACGGCGAACGCGCGATCGGCTCCATCGGCCTGCGCCTGCCCTACCAGCAGATGAAGGTGGCGCAACTCGGCGCCGACGGCGAGGTCGAGCGCGAGGCCGCGGTCGACGAGATCGGCACGATCCTGCTGCGCGGCCCCTTCGTCTTCGCGGGCTACGTGAAGGACAGCGACAACCGCGGCGTCTGCCTGGCCGACGGCTGGCTCAACACCGGCGACCTCGGCCGGCAGGATGCCAAGGGCTACTTCTGGCTGACCGGCCGGGCCAAGGACCTGATCATCCGCGGCGGCCACAACATCGACCCGGCCATCATCGAGGAAGGCCTGATGCGCCATCCGGCGGTCGATATCGCGGCCGCCGTGGGCAAGCCCGATGGGCACGCCGGCGAACTGCCGATGGCCTACGTGACCCTGCGCAAGGGCGCCCAGTGCGATCCGGCCGAGTTGCTCGCGCATGCGCGCAGCACGATCACCGAGCGGGCGGCGGTGCCGGTCGAGGTGGTGGTGCTCGACGCGATGCCGCTGACCGCGGTCAACAAGATCTTCAAGCCCGCGCTGCGCCAGCAGGCGATCACGCGGGCGCTGGCCGAGGCGGTGCGCGCCGCCTGCGGCGAGGTCGAGGTGCAGGTCGAGGTCGAGCCGCATCCGAAGCACGGGCTGGAAGCCCGCATCACCGCCGCACGGCCCGGCGGCCCGGACGCTGAAGCGCGCATGCGGGCGGCGGAGGCCGGGCTGGCCGCCCTGCCGGTGCACTGGACGCTTGCCTGGCGCACCGGATGAGGCACACTTATCGCCCCTCGTTGCAGCAAGGAACCCCCATGGCGCGGGCGACAGGCAAGTCCGGAGACAGACCCGCATCGGCGGCCGTGCTGGTCGAATCGAAGCTCGCGCCGCCGCAGCTGTCGCTGCGCCTGCTCGCGCGCTCCGCGCTCTCGACGCGGCTGCACGCGGGCCTGATGCAGCGCGTGATCAGCGCGACCGCGCCGGCCGGCTACGGCAAGACCACGGCACTGGCCCAGTTCGTCGCACAGCTGGAGCCGCACGGCATCACCTGCGCCTGGCTCAGCCTCGACGCCGAGGACAACGATCCGCTGCATTTCGTGCGCTATGTCGCCGCCGCCCTGCACCACGCGGATGCCCGGCTCGGCCGCAGCGCGCTCGCACAGACCGACGGCGGCACGATGGCCTCGCCCGATGCGGTGGTCGCCTCGCTGCTGCACGACCTCATGGGCCACGACCATCGGCTGCTGCTGGTGCTCGACGACTTCCACCTGGTGCATGACGACGGCGTGCACCGCAAGCTCGAATGGCTGATCGGCCACCTGCCCCCGACCATCGGCCTGGTGATCGCCAGCCGCACCCGGCTGCCGCTGTCGCTGAGCCAGCTGCGGCTGCGCGGCGAATTGCTCGAGCTGGACGCCTCGCATTTCGGACTCGGTCTCGACGAGGCCGCCGACTTCGTCGGCCGCGTCAGCGGCGCGCCGCTGGAGCGCAGCCAGCTCCAGACGCTGCACGAACGCACCGAAGGCTGGATCGCCGGCCTTCAGCTGGCCTCGCTGGCGCTGCGCGAGAGCGGCGACCGGGGCGCATTCCTGGCGGCCTTCTCGGGCACCGACCGCGACATCACGGACTACCTCGGCGAGCAGGTGCTCGACAGCCTGCGGCCCGCGCTGCGCGACTTCCTGCTCGACACGGCGGGGCTCGACCGCTTCTGCGCCGAGCTCTGCGACGAAGTGCTGCAGCGCGACGACAGCCATGCGATGCTGGCCGAGATCCAGGCCCGCAACCTGTTTCTCTCGGGGCTCGATCGCTCGCGCACCTGGTTTCGCTACCACCACCTGTTCGCCGACTACCTGCGCGGGCGCGGCAAGGAGCGCCCGGGCGAGGCGGCGCGGGCGATCTGCCTGCGCGCCAGCGACTGGTTCAACCGGCATCGGCTGCCGCACGAGGCGGTGCGCTATGCCTTCGACGGCCAGGACATCGAGCGCGCCGCCGACCTGGTGGCGGAATTCTCGGGCGAGCTGGTGCAGTACCGCGGCGAGCACGCCACGCTGCTCGGCTGGCTCACGCGGCTGCCGCAGGCGCTGATCCATGCACGGCCCAAGATCCGCACCGGCCATGCCTGGTCGCTGGTGCTGACCCGACGCCATGCCGAGGCCGACCAGGAACTGCGCGCGCTCGAAAGCGCCTGCGCCGGCGATGGCGACGGCGGCGTGCGCTGCGTGGTCGAGATGATCCGCTGCGTGTACTTCGCGCTGTCCGACCAGCCGCTCCTGGCCAAGTCCGCGAGCGAGGCCTGGCTCAAGTCCTGGCCGCGGGCCGAAGCCTTCCGCACCGGCGTGGTGGCCAACGTGCTGGCGGCCGGCTGCTCGGCCACCGACGCCTTCGAGCAGGGCCTGCAGGCGCTCGCGATCGCCCGCCGCGCCTTCGAGGAATGCGGCGCCCACTACGGCCTGGCCTGGGCCAGTGCGCTGGCGATGGTGATCGCGATGCGGCGCGGCGACTTTCCCGAGGCAATGGCCCAGGCCCGCCTCGGCCTGGCCACGGTCGAGCCCAGCCTGGGCGTCGCTTCCTACGCGGGCTCGATGCTGACCTTGCTCGCGGCCGAGGTCTGCTACGAGCAAGGCGAGCTCGCGCAGGCCCAGCGCTACCTGGACCTCGGCCTGCCTTTCATCGACGAGCACGGGCTGGTCGAGATGAGCGCCGCCGGCTACCTCACGCGCGCCCGGCTGCTGCGCCTGCGCGGCGACCTGGCGGGCGCCGACAGCTGCCTGCTCGAAGGCGAATCGCTCGGCCACCGCCTGAGCCTGCCGCGGCTGGCGCGCATCCTGGCCGCCGAGCGCTGCGTGCTGCGCCTTTCGGTGGCCTCGCTCGACGATGCGCTCAAGCTCGCGCAGTCCTACGGCTTCATCGGCCACGGCGGCGCGGCCCCGGCCGGCGCCGTGGCGGCCGAGGAAGACAGCGTCGGCCTGGCCATCCTGCGGCTGCGGCTGGCCCAAGGCGGCGGCGCGCCCGTGGCCGGCGCCCTCAACGATGCGCTGCGGCGCGCCCAGCGCGATGGCCACCAGGCGCAGCAGGCGCGGCTGCTGCTGCTGCGGGCCCTGCACCAGCACCGCTCACACGACCAGGCCCTGGCCCTGCGCACGCTCGACGATGCGCTGGCCCTGGCGGCCCGCTGCGGCCTGCTGCGCAGCCTGGTCGATGCCGAGCCGCAGCTGCTCGACCTGGTCGAGGCGATAGCCGCCCGGCGGCCGATGGCACCGCCCGGCGTCGACGACTACCTGCGCCGCCTGCTCGCAGCGGCGGGCCGCACGCCGGTCGCCGCCGCGGCGCCGGAGCCGCCGCACGAGCGCAGCGAGGCCGAGGAACTCACCGAGCGCGAAATCAAGATCCTGAGGCTGCTCAAGGCCGGCCTCGGCAACCGCGAGCTGGCACAGAGCCTGTTCCTCTCGGAGGCCACCGTGAAATGGCACCTCCACAACATCTTCGCCAAGCTGGGCGTCAAGAACCGGATCGGCGCGCTGGCCCGGGCGCAAGAGAAGTCGCTGCTCTGAGTCCCTACACTCGGTGCCCATGCCCTGGCACGCGCGACTCGACCTCGACTACCAACTTGAACACGCCCGCAGCGTGGCCCGCTTTCGCCACGAAGGCCCGCTGCGCATCCTGCAGAGCCTCTACCCCGAGGGCGATGCGGTGTGCCACAACGTGCTGGTGCACCCGCCCGGCGGGCTGGTCGGCGGCGACACGCTGGACATCCGGGTGCGGGCCGCGGCCGGCAGCCACGGGCTGATCACCACGCCCGGTGCCTCGCGCTTCTACCGCTCGGACGGCGAGCTGGCGCTGCAGCGCACCGACCTGCGCCTCGATACCGGTGCCCGACTCGAATGGCTGCCGCTGGAGGCGATCTGCTTCAGCGGCTGCCGGGCCGAGAACCGGCTGACCCTGCGCGTCGCGGAAGGCGCCGAGCTGATCGGCTGGGACGTCACGGCGCTCGGGCTGCCGAACGCGGGCAAGCCCTTCGAACGCGGCACGCTGCAGCAGCACATCGAGGCGCCGGGCCGATGGCTGGAGCGCGGGCGCCTCGACGCCGCCGACGGACGCCTGCTGCAGAGCCCGCTCGGGCTGGCGGGCCAGCGCTGCCTGGCGTCGATCTTCTTCGTTGCCGGCACGCCCCTGTCGCGCACGCGGCGCGATGCGGCGCTCGACGCCGCCCGCGCACTGATCGAAGCACATGAGCTGAACGCGCGTGCCGGCGCCACCAGCCCGCATCCGGAGATCATCGTGCTGCGCGTGCTGGCCCCGGTGGTCGAGCCGGCGATGCAGCTGCTGCGCCAGGTCTGGAAGGCGTGGCGGGCCGAGCTCTGGCACATGACCGGCGAGCCGCCGCGCATCTGGTCGATGTAGGGTTCCCGTCCGACGGGGGCGCGCAGCGACACTCCCTAGACTGGCCGCGATGACCCGCACCGACATCCCGGCCCGCCTCGACCGCCTGCCCTGGTCGCGCTGGCACTGGCGCGTGGTGGTCGCGCTCGGCGTGGCCTGGGTGCTCGACGGGTTGGAGGTGACCCTGGTCGGATCGATCGGCGGCGTACTCGAACGGCCCGACACCTTGGGCTTGAGCGGGGCGCAGATCGGCTGGACCGGCTCGCTCTACATCGGCGGCGCCGTGATCGGTGCACTGGTGTTCGGTCGCCTGGCCGATCGTCTGGGTCGCAAGAAGCTGTTCCTCATCACCTTGGCGGTCTATGCCGCGGCCACGCTGGCCACCGCCTTCTCGCCCAACTTCGTCTTCTTCGCGCTGTGCCGTTTCGCCACCGGCCTGGGCATAGGCGGCGAGTACGCGGCCATCAATTCGGCCATCGACGAGCTGATCCCGGCGCGGGTGCGCGGCCGCGTCAACCTGGCGATCAACGGCAGCTTCTGGATCGGCGCCGCGCTCGGCGCCGGGCTGAGCCTGTGGCTGCTCGATCCGCAGGTGCTCGGCCCGGTGTGGGGCTGGCGCGCCGCCTTCGGGCTCGGCGCGCTGCTGGCCGTGGCCATCCTGCTGGTGCGGCGCGACGTGCCCGAGAGCCCGCGCTGGCTGATCGCGCACGGCCGCGCCGAGGAAGCCGAGCGCATCGTGCAGCGGATCGAGGCGCAGGTGAGCGCACAGCACGGGCCGCTCGCACCTGCAGTCGGCCACCTGAGCTTCGGCGGCCGCGCCAGCCCCGCCTGGCGCGAGGTGGCCCAGGTGCTGCTGCGGCGCTACCCGCGGCGCAGCGCGGTGGCGCTGGCATTGATGATTTCGCAGGCCTTCTTCTACAACGCGATCTTCTTCACCTACGCGCTGGTGCTGACCCGCTTCCACGGCGTGCCGGCCGAAAGGGTCGCGCTCTATATCTTCCCCTTCGCGCTCGGCAACGTGCTCGGCCCGCTGCTGCTGGGCCCGCTGTTCGACCGCGTCGGCCGGCGCCGGATGATCGCGCTGACCTATGTGCTGTCGGGGGTCGGCCTGGCGCTGACCGGCTGGGCCTTCATGCAGGGATGGCTCGACGCCCGCAGCCAGGCGCTGTGCTGGTCGGCCGTGTTCTTTCTCGCATCGGCGGCCGCCAGTTCGGCCTACCTCACGGTCAGCGAGGTGTTTCCGCTCGAGATGCGCGCGGTCGCGATCTCGATCTTCTATGCGGTGGGCACCGGCGCCGGCGGCTTCGTCGCGCCGGTGCTGTTCGGCGCGCTGATCGACACCGGCAGCCGGGGCGCGGTCGCCGTCGGCTACGCGATCGGCGCTGCGCTGGTGATCTTCGCGGGCCTGCTGGCCTGGCGCTACGCCGTCGATGCCGAGCGCAAGCCGCTGGAGGAGGTGGCGCCGCCGCTCGGCTCGGACCTCACTCGATGATCGCGCGGCCGCGCGCTCGGACCGGGCCCAGCAGTTCCTGTCGAAGATCCTCCAGCACTGAGCTACTGCACCGTGACGCGCGCCATCATGTACGGGTGCACCGAGCAGACGTAGTCGAACACGCCGGCCTTGGCGAACACGCGGCTGAAGCTCTGCCCCGGCAGCATGTCCGTGGTGCCCGGCGCGCCGTCGTTGAAGGCCAGGCCGTGCGGGGCGCCGTCGTCGTTGGTCCAGGTCACGCTGTCGCCGGCGTTGATGGCGAGTTGCGCCGGACCGAAGGCGAAGTTGTTGATCGAGACCTTCGCGCTGCCGCCGGCGGCGCGGTGCTGCACCGCCACCTTGCGCGGCGCATTGCCCACCGGGATCGTGACCACCGGGCCGCCCGCGAGGTCGACCAGGCTGACGTCGTTCGATCCCTCGTTGGTGACCAGCACCTTCTTGCCGCCCGGCAGCATGTCGACCCAGTGCGGCTGCTTGCCGACCGCGATGCTGCCGGTCGACGCCTGGGTCGCCGGGTCGAACAGCATCAGCTCGCCCGGCCCCTGCACCACCACCACGCCGGAGCGCGCGCCGGCGAAGAGGTGCGCCACGTGCGGGGAGACGCCGGTCGGAATCTGCATCAACGGCTTGTTCGATGCCGTGTCGAAGACCTGCACCGCGCTGAGGCCGGCCATCGTCACATAGAGCACCTTTCCGTCGGGACTGAGTTCGAGGTCGCGAGGTGTCTTCTCGAGCGGCACGCTCGCGGCCACCGCGCGCGTCGGCAGGTCGATCACCACCAGCGCGAAGCTGCCGGGCGCCTGCGAGGACACGTAGGCCCTCTTGCCGTCCGGAGAAACCGTGAGCGTGTGCGGCTTGGCGACCGGCACGGTCGCCGCGACCGCATGGGTGGCGGCGTCGACGAACGCGACCCGGTCCTCGCCGTTCACGGCCACCAGCAGCCAG
The DNA here is from genome assembly GCF_030486595.1 of Variovorax ginsengisoli. GTDB lineage: Bacteria > Pseudomonadota > Gammaproteobacteria > Burkholderiales > Burkholderiaceae_C > Variovorax > Variovorax ginsengisoli_B. Next base: position 152,229 of record NZ_JAUJZH010000001.1, read on the forward strand.
CGGCCGTCGGGCGTCAGGGCCAGGCCCTGCGGTCCCTTGCCCACTTCCACGGTGTCGACGATGCGGTCGGTGGCGGTGTCGATCACGCTCAGGCTGGAGGCACTGGCGCCGCTCACGAACACCTGGCGATCGTTGCGGCCGACCGCGATGCCGTCGGGCCCGGCGGCCACCGGCACGGTCGCGACCAGGCGCTGCGAACCAGTGTCGATCACGCTGACCGTGTTGTCCTTGAAGTTGCCGACATAGGCCTTGGGACCGGCGGCGAAGGCGGGGTTGGCCAACATCAGGGCGGCCAGCGCGGTGGCGAGGATCGGATGACGCTTCATGGGGGGCTCCTTCAAAACGGGGAAAGGATCAGAATCGCAATGGGCATGACGCAGCCGGCGTCCCGGCTATTCCCGGACTCCGCGGGAATAAGCAGCGGCCCCGGTCCGTCAAGCAAGGGAAGGAACCCGTTGAACGACCGCACCCGTCGATTCGAAGCCGCGGCCCTGCCGCACCTGCCTGCCGCGTACAACCTCGCGCGCTGGCTGCTGCGCGACGACCGGCAGGCCGAGGACGCCGTGCAGGAGGCCTATCTGCGCGCCTTCCGCTTCTTCGACGACCTGCGCGGCGATGCGGCCCGCCCCTGGCTGCTCGGCATCGTGCGCAACGCCTGCTACGACTGGATGCGCCAGCACCGCCACCTGGCCGACCAGGTCGAGTTCGACGAGCTGCGCGACAGCGGCGACGCTGCAGCGGCGTTCGGCGACCCCGCGCTGGCCTGGGAACGGCAGGCCCGCGGCCAGCGCGTCGATGCCGCCATCGAAGCCCTGGCGCCGCCGTTCCGCGAGGTCATCGTGCTGCGCGAACTGGAGGAGATGTCGTACGAGGACATCGCGCGCGTCGCCGGCATTCCGATCGGCACCGTGATGTCGCGGCTGTCGCGGGCCCGAGCCCTGCTGCGCACCGCGCTGCAGGCGGAAGTGCCGCACGAACCGAAGCAAGGAAGGCGTGATGCAAGCAGTTGACGACGACGAACTGGGGGCGCTGATCCGGCGCGAGGGCACCCGCCACGCGCCGTCCGCGGCGCTGGCCGACCGCATCCGGGCCGACCTGCGGAGCCGGGAAGCGCCCGCGCCGGGCGCCGGCCGATCGTTCCCGGCCCGCTGGCTGCAGGCCCTGGCCCTGTTCGGCGCCGGCGCCGCCACGGCCTGGGGCCTGGCGCTGGCGCTGCTCGTGGCGCCGGTAGCGGACGCGACCAGTGACGCGCTCACCGACAGCCATGTGCGCTCGCTGATGGGCGCGCACCTGGCCGACGTGGCCTCCTCCGACCACCACACCGTCAAGCCCTGGTTCGCCGGCAAGCTGGACTTCTCGCCGCCGGTGGTCGACCTGGCGTCCGACGGCCTGCCGCTCACCGGCGGCCGGCTGGACTACGTCGACGGGCATCCGGTGGCCGCGCTGGTCTACCGTTCGGGCCCGCACGTGATCAACCTGTTCGTCTGGCCCGCCGCCGACGCCAGGGCCCGCGCACCGCAGTCGCTGGTGAAGCGCGGCTACAACCTGGTGCACTGGACCGAGGCCGGGATGCAGGCCTGGGCGGTGTCGGACCTCAATGCGGCCGAGCTGCAGGCCTTCGCGGCGCTGGCCCGCGAGCGGATGGCGCAGGGCACCGCGACCCGCTGATCAGATCGATCAGATCGATCAGATCGCCACCAGCTGGCGCACGCCCTGGGCTTCCATGTCCTTGCCGAGGCCGCGTGCGATCACCTCGCCGCGCTCCATCACGAGGTAGTCGTCCGCCAGCTCCTGGGCGAAGTCGTAGTACTGCTCGCACAGCACGATCGCCATGTCGCCGCGGTCGGCCAGCATGCGGATCACGCGGCCGATGTCCTTGATGATGCTCGGCTGGATGCCTTCGGTGGGCTCGTCGAGGATCAGCAGCTTCGGCTTGGGCGCCAGCGCGCGCGCGATCGCCAGCTGCTGCTGCTGGCCGCCCGAGAGGTCGCCGCCGCGCCGGTTCAGCATCTGCTTGAGCACCGGGAACAGCTCGTAGAGTTCGGGCGGGATCGGCGTGCCGCCCGACTTGTAGGCCAGGCCCATGCGCAGGTTCTCCTCGACCGTCAGGCGGGCGAAGATCTCGCGGCCCTGCGGCACGAAGCCCATGCCGGCGCGGGCCCGCTCGTAGGGCGTCTTCTTCTGGATCGGCGCGCCGTCGAACTCGATGCTGCCGCTCTTGATCGGCACCAGGCCCATCAGCGACTTGAGCAGCGTGGTCTTGCCGACGCCGTTGCGGCCCAGCAGCACCGTGACCTTGCCGAGCCGGGCTTCGAAACTGACGTCGCGCAGGATGTGCGAGCCGCCGTAGTACTGGTGGATGTTCTTGACGCTGAGCATGGTCTTCTTTCCTTCCTGGTCAGCGGCCGAGGTAGACCTCGATCACCCGCTCGTCCGCCTGCACTTCGTCCAACGTGCCCTGCGCCAGCACCGCGCCGTCGCACAGCACGGTGACGATCTCCGAGATGGTCCGGATGAAGCTCATGTCGTGCTCCACCACCATCAGCGAGTGCTTGCCCTTCAAGCTCAGGAACAGCTCGGCCGTGCGGGCCGTCTCCTCGTCGGTCATGCCCGCCACCGGCTCGTCGAGCAGCAGCAGCTTCGGGTCCTGCATCAGCAGCATGCCGATCTCCAACCACTGCTTCTGGCCGTGGCTCAGGTTGCCGGCCAGGCGCAGCACGCTGTCTTCGAGGTGGATCGTGTGCAGCACCTCGGCCAGCCGGTCGGCCTGCGCCGAGTCGAGCCTGAACATCATCGAGGCCTTGACGCCCTTGTCGGTCTTGAGCGCCAGCTCGAGGTTCTCGAACACCGTCAGGTGCTCGAACACGGTCGGCTTCTGGAACTTGCGGCCGATGCCGAGCTGCGCGATCTCGGCCTCCTTGTGGCGCAGCAGGTCGATGGTGCTGCCGAAGAACACAGTGCCCTCGTCGGGCCGCGTCTTGCCGGTGATGATGTCCATCATCGTGGTCTTGCCCGCTCCGTTGGGGCCGATGATGCAGCGCAGCTCGCCGGGCGCGATGTCGAGCGACAGCTTGTTGATCGCCTTGAAGCCGTCGAAGCTCACGCTGACGTCTTCCAGGTAGAGGATGCGGCCATGCGTGACATCGACCTCGCCGGTCGCATGCCGACCGTAGCCCGCCGCGCGGCCGCCGGATTCGGTCTGCAGCGCCTGGTCGATGTGGTGGGCATGCCGCGCCACGCGCTCGGCGCCGGCTTCCATCAGGTCGGGGGTCATGCGCGGGCTCCCTTCGGTTCGACGCCAGCCAGGGGCGGCGGGGTCGGCGCCACGGCCGCCGGCTCGACGCCTTGCTCCACCGCCATCGATCGCCGGGCCTCGCGCCGGCCTTCGCTCGGCGCCTTGGCCCGGGCCATCCACTTCCTGACCAGGCCGACGATGCCGTCGGGCAGGAACAGGGTGACGGCGATGAACAGCGCACCGAGGAAATAGAGCCAGTATTCGGGATAGGCCACCGTGAGCCAGCTCTTCGCGCCGTTGACGATGAAGGCGCCGATGATCGGTCCGATCAAGGTCGCCCGGCCACCGACCGCGGCCCAGATCGCGATCTCGATCGAGTTGGCCGCGCTCATCTCGCCCGGGTTGATGATGCCGACCTGCGGCACGTACAAGGCACCGGCCACGCCGCACATGATGGCCGAGATGACCCAGATCGTGAGCTTGTAGCCGAGCGGGTTGTAGCCCGAGAACATGACCCGCGTCTCGGCGTCGCGGATGGCCTGCAGCACGCGGCCGAACTTGCTGCCGATCAGCCACTTCGAGAACAGGAAGAAGCCCAGCAGCGTCAGGCCGGTCAGCGCGAACAGCGTCATGCGCATCTCTTGCGTCTGGATCGGAATGCCCAGGATGCGCTTGAAGTCGGTGAAGCCGTTGTTGCCGCCGAAGCCGGTCTCGTTGCGGAAGAACAGCAGCATCGCGGCGAAGGTCATGGCCTGCGTGATGATCGAGAAATACACGCCCTTGATGCGCGAGCGGAAGGCGAAGAAGCCGAACACGAAGGCGATCAGGCCCGGCACCGCGACGATCAGCACCAGGGTGGCGACGAAGCTGTCGCTGAAGGTCCAGTGCCAGGGCAGCGTCTTCCAGTCGAGGAAGACCATGAAGTCCGGCAGGTCGCTCTTGTAGTTGCCGTCGCGGCCGATCTGGCGCATCAGGTACATGCCCATCATGTAGCCGCCAAGCGCGAAGAACATGCCGTGGCCGAGCGACAGGATGCCGGTGTAGCCCCAGATCAGGTCCATCGCCAGCGCGCAGATGGCGTAGCACATGATCTTGCCGACCAGCGCCACCGCGTAGTCGCTCATGTGCAGCGCGCTGCCGGCGGGCACCATGATGTTGAGCACCGGCGCCAGCGCGCAGACCGCGATCAGCGCGACGAAGAAGACGGTCCAGCCCTTGCCGCTCAACAGCGGCCCCTTCGAAGGTAGTACTGCTGCTGAATTGCTCATGCCTCTGCGCTCCGGCCTTTCATTGCGAAGATGCCTTGCGGACGCTTCTGGATGAAGATGATGATGAAGACCAGCACCGCGATCTTCGCGAGCACCGCGCCGGCCCAGCCTTCGATGAACTTGTTCAGGATGCCCAGGCCCATCGCGGCGTAGACCGTGCCCGCGAGCTGGCCGACGCCGCCCATCACGACCACCATGAAGGAGTCGACGATGTAGCTCTGGCCGAGGTCGGGCCCGACATTGCCGATCTGCGACAGGGCGCAGCCCGCCAGCCCGGCGATGCCCGAGCCGAGTGCGAAGGCGTAGGTGTCGATGCGTGCCGTGTTGACGCCCATGCAGGAGGCGATCGGCCGGTTCTGCGTGACGCCGCGCACGAACAGGCCGAGCCGCGTGCGGCCGATCAGCCAGCCCATCGCCAGCAGCACCAGGCCGGCGAAGATGATGATGCAGATGCGGTTCCAGGGCAGCACGACGTTGCTCAGCATCGTCAGGCCGCCGCTCATCCAGGACGGGTTCTCGACGCCGACGTTCTGGGCGCCGAAGAGCGAGCGCACCAGCTGCTGCAGCATCAGCGAGATGCCCCAGGTGGCCAGCAGCGTCTCGAGCGGCCGGCCGTACAGGAAGCGGATCACGCCCCGCTCGAGCACCGCGCCGACCAGCGCCGAGGCCAGGAAGGCCACCGGGATCGCCGCCACCAGGTACCAGCCGAAGGCCGACTCGGGAAAGTAGCGCTGGAAGATGCCCTGCATCACGTAGGTGGCGTAGGCGCCGATCATCATCAGCTCGCCGTGCGCCATGTTGATCACGCCCATCAGGCCGTAGGTGATCGCCAGGCCGAGCGCCGCCAGCAGCAGCACCGAGCCGAGGCTGATGCCGCTGAAGATCGCGTTGATGCGGTCGCCCCACACCAGCGAGCCGTCGATGCTGCGGATCGAGGCCGCGATGGCGGCCTTGACGTCGGCCTCGGTTTCGTCGGCCAGGCGCTGGTTCAGCAGCAGCTTGGTCTCGGGGCTGCGGCTGGCGCCGAGGTCGCTGGCGGCGGCCAGGCGCTTGTCCTTGTCGGTGCTGCTGAGCATGCTGGCGGCGCGCACCAGTTCGAGCTGCGCCTTGATCTTCGGGTTGGCCTCGGCGGCCAGCGCCTTCTCGACCAGCGGCAGGCGCGATTCGTCGGGCTCCTTGAAGAGCGCCTGGGCGGCCTCGGCGCGCACCGCGTCGTCCTTGCTGGTGAGCTTGAGGGCGGCCTGCGCGGCATCCAGCGCGCCGCGCATCATGTTGTTGTTGACCACGTCCTCGGCGTCGTCGGGCAGTTTCTGCTCGGCGCCGGTGACCGGGTCGAAGGCCTTGTCGTCCTTGATGACGAACACCTTGTCGGCCGTGAACTTGACCGCATCGTCCGACATCGCCTGGATGAAGGCCGCGGTCTTATCGTCGGCGGTGGCGACCGCCTTGTTAAGCGCCGCGATGCGGGCTTCGGATTCGCCCGAGGCGATGGCCTTGGCCTCGTCGGCGGTCAGCGCGTGCGCCACGCCGGTGACCAGCAGGCAGGCGGCGAGAGCGGATGAAAGAAGAGTCCGGAGCATAGGCGGGCCGGTGAGGAAGAACGAAAGGGCGAAGACAGGCTCCGCAATGAAGCGGCGCGCCGTGGCGCGCCGCTTTCAGGTCAACTTACATCGACTTGCCGGACGGGTAATCGGGCTTCTTGTCGTTGCCTTCGATGAAGGGGCTCCACGGCTTGGCGCGCACCGGGCCCGGCGTCTTCCACACCACGTTGAACTGGCCGTCGGCCTTGATCTCGCCGATGAACACGCTCTTGTGCAGGTGGTGGTTCTTCTCGTCCATCTTCGAGACGATGCCCGAGGGTGCGTTGAAGGTCTGGCCGGCCATCGCAGCGATCACCTTGTCGGTGTCGGTGCTCTTGGCCTTCTCGACCGCCTGCTTCCACATGTGGATGCCGATCCAGGTGGCTTCCATCGGGTCGTTGGTCAGCGGCTTGTCCTTGTGGCCCGGGATGTTCTTGGCCTTGGCATAGTCGCTCCACTGCTTGATGAAGGCCGTGTTGGTCGGGTTCTTCAGGCTCATGAAGTAGTTCCAGGCGGCCAGGTGACCGACCAGCGGCTTGGTGTCGACGCCGCGCAGTTCTTCCTCACCGACCGAGAAGGCCACCACCGGCACGTCCTTGGCCTTCAGGCCGGCGTTGCCGAGTTCCTTGTAGAAGGGCACGTTGGAGTCGCCGTTGATGGTCGACACCACGGCCGTCTTGCCGCCGGCCGAGAACTTCTTGATGTCGGCGACGATGGTCTGGTAGTCGCTGTGGCCGAAGGGCGTGTACTTCTCGTCGATGTCGCTTTCCTTCACGCCCTTGCTCTTGAGGTAGGCGCGCAGGATCTTGTTGGTGGTGCGCGGATAGACGTAGTCGGTGCCCAGCAGCACCCAGCGCTTGGCGCCGCCGCCTTCCTTGCTCATCAGGTAGTCGACCGCGGGGATCGCCTGCTGGTTGGGTGCGGCGCCGGTGTAGAACACGTTCTTGCTGAGCTCTTCGCCTTCGTACTGCACGGGGTAGAACAACAGGCCGTTCATTTCTTCCAGCACCGGCAGCACCGACTTGCGCGAGACCGAGGTCCAGCAGCCGAAGATCACCGACACCTTGTCCTGGCCCAGCAGCTGCTTGGTCTTTTCAGCGAACAGCGGCCAGTTGGAGGCCGGGTCGACCACCACGGGCTCGAGCTTCTTGCCCAGCACGCCGCCCTTGGCGTTGATGTCGTCGATGGCCATCAGCACCGTGTCCTTCAGCACGGTCTCGGAGATCGCCATCGTGCCCGACAGCGAATGCAGGATGCCGACCTTGATGGTGTCCTGCGCGAAGGCAGGCACGGCGGACAGGCTCGCGAGAGCGACGGCGGCAGTCATCGCCTTGAGTGTGAATCGACGTTGCATGGTGAGGACCTTCTCCTGGTTTGGTTGGAACGATGGAGAGAGTCTGCGCACCGGTGGCCGGGGCGGAAATACGCCGGGTGGCGTACAGATTGGCTCGCCCCCAGGTTGCCCCGCACTTCGTGTCGGGGCGCCCACCCCCTACCGGGGGCAACACCTGCGGCCTGGCGAAGCCAGTTCCGCGGTGTTTCACCAACGAGCCTGGCTGCGCCGGCCGGGGCCGCTCGGCTCCGACAGAAGTCAGCCGCACTGTCGGTCCCGCTCGTCGGGGGATGAACTTCGCGGAGTCGACCATGTAGCCATGCGGCTACAATTCTTCGGCCCGGGCTGGCGAATGTACTACGTGGAGCGCTCGGGCGCGATCATCGTCATGCTCGGTGGCGGCGACAAATCCAACCAAGCCGCCGACATCAGAAAGGCCATCAAGTTGGCGAAGGAATTGTGATGAGCAAGATCAAGACGAGGCCATTTGACATGGCGAACTACCTCACGACGGACGAAGACGTGAAGGAGTATCTGAGCCAGGTGCTGGAGGACGGCGACCCGGCCGAGTTGGCTGGCGCTCTGGGGCACATCGCGCGTGCACGCGGCATGGCCAAACTGGCCGCCGACACCGGCCTTTCCCGAGAAAGCCTCTACAAGAGCTTGTCCGGGGAGCGCGCGCCCAACTCGGACACCCTGTTCAAGGTCATGCGGGCGCTCGGGTTCACTTTGACGCTGGGTCAGCGGCGGTGATTTGCCTCTACGAGCCTCTACGAGTTTGCGGCTGGGGAAATCCGCCACATGTGACTCGGCACACTTCGGTGCGCAAACCACGATAGCGGAGACGAGCCTGCCTTCGCCTATGGAGCGACCACCATGCCTAGAAAAACCCGCGCGCGTAATTGATCGGCGCGTGGTCCGCCAGCTCGCGCAGCAGCACCGACCCCGGCCGCCAGGCGTGTTCGGCCGCGTAGCGGGCGCGGCCCTGGAGCCGGTCGGCCTCGATCTCGGACGGGCTCGGGTCGTCCACGCAGACGCCGTCGAGGCAGCGGATGTAGCGCACGGCCCCGGCGTGGGCATAGAAGGACAGCGCCGGCGGCAGTTGCGTGACGACGTCGCAGCCGTCGACGATGCGCATCACGTGCAGCTCGGCCAGCGCCGCGACGAAATCCGCATCGCCGACCCGCGGCGAGCCGAGCGTCACGGTCAGGGCCGGCTGCAGCACGGTGGCGGCCAGGGTGGCGAGCGCCGCGCCCAGGCTGTGGCCGGCCAGGATCAACCGGCTGTGCTGCCGCGCCTCGCCGCCCAGCCAGTCGCGCATCTGCGGCAAGACCGACCGCGCGGCCTTGGCGAATCCGGCATGCACACGGCCGCCGCTTTCGCTCCATTCGGTCTGCTGGGCCTGCAGGTTGGTCGCCAGGTGACGGATCTCGTCGGGCTGCGTGCCGCGGAACGCGATCAGTGCGGTGCCGTCGCCCCCGTTCGAGGTGCCGAAGGCGCAGGTGGCGTGGTCCCTGAAAAACCTCGGCGCACCGAAGCCGGCGCTTCCCAGCGCCTCGGCAAGCCGCAGCCGCTCGGCTTCCGACTCCTCGGCGCGGTAATAGGCCAGCCGCGCCGCCTCGACCGCCCACTGAACGGGCGTGTGGGCGCGCCCGGCCTCGAACAGCGTCGGGTGCCGCTCGGGCGTGTAGAGCGCGCTCCGGCTGGCGTCGTAGGCAATGGTGGGCATCGGCGGTTTCCGGCAGGTCGACGCTAGGGGGTCGTCATGGTGCGCCGGAACTGGCGCGCCGCAAAGGCCCACACCAGTTTCGAGGCATCGGGCCCGGCCGCGTCGGTGAAGCGCATGCTGGACGCGCCGCCGCTCCAGGCGTGGCCCAGCCCGGTGATCTCGCACAGGGTCACCACGGCCTGGCCGGCGCGCAGGTAGTCGGTGACCCGCATCGCATGCCGCTTGCCCCGTTGCAGCGCCCGGGCGGCGCCAGGCCGGCTGCCGGTGGCCACGGCCCAGACCTCGGCGCTGCTGCCGGCGTTGCTCGGGGCCACGACACTGTCGGCGTCGCCATGCAGAATCAAGAGCGGCGGCAGCGTGCCGAAGACCGCTGCGGCACCCATCGCCTTGCCGACCGCGGTGGCCGGCATCGGCGGCACGTGCCGCCCGCGCATGGCGCCCAGCGCCGTGGCCGGCGATTTGGCGGCGCCCGGCGCCACGCCCGAATGCATGGCCACCGCCCGGAATCGCAGCGGATAGCGGGTGGCCAGCAGGGCCGCCATGCTCGCGCCGGCGGACAGGCCTGCAACCGCCACCCGCTCGCGATCGGCCGGATAGAGCAGCAGCACCTGGTCGATCGCGGCCATCAGTGTCGCGGCCTCGGCATCGGCCTTGCCCGAACGGCGGTCATACCAGTTCCAGCAACCCTGCGCGTTGGCCAGGCGATCCTGCTCCGGGTAGAGGACCAGGAAGCGCTCGCGGTCCGCCACCCGGTTCATGCGGGTGGCGATCGCGAATTCGCGTCCGGTCTGCGCGCAGCCGTGCAGCATGACCATCAGCGGCAGCTTCTCGCCCGGCTGGAGCTGGAGCGCGGGCGGCCGATAGAGGTGGAAGGCCCGGGCCCCTGCCGGTCCCAGCGCGGCGCCCGCGATCCAGTCGCCAGGCCCAGGTGGCGGCTTGAGCTGCTGCGTCGCGGCATCGGCGACCCGCCGAGCAATGCGCTTGCCGTTGCCCAGCGCGACCTTGGTCAACGCCTTCAGGTTGCGCTCGTAGGCACGCGTCAGGGGGGAAAGGGAGCGGCGGGACATCGTTGCGGACACGGTAGCAGCTTCGCCCCTGCCCAGCTACCGGCACCGAAAGGAACGGATCAGTACCTTTCCGGCACGTACATGCTGGCCGGCACCGGATGGCGCAGGTAGTCGGCGTTGCGCACCCGCGCCGGCAGCTCGACCGGCGGATGCGGCACATCGTGGTAGGGCATCTGGCCCAGCAGGTGGCTGATGCAGTTCAGGCGCGCCTTCTTCTTGTCGACCGCCTGCACCACCCACCAGGGCGCCTCGGGGATGTGGGTGCGGTCCAGCATCGTTTCCTTGGCCTTGGTGTACTCCTCCCAGCGGCGGCGCGACTCCAGGTCCATCGGGCTCAGCTTCCACTGCTTCAGCGGGTCGTGGATGCGGCCGAGGAAGCGCATGTGCTGCTCCTCGTCGGTGATCGAGAACCAGTACTTGATCAGCTTGATGCCCGAGCGCACCAGCATCCGCTCGAAGTCGGGCACCGTGCGGAAGAACTCCTCGTACTCGTCGTCGGAGCAGAAGCCCATCACCCGCTCGACGCCGGCGCGGTTGTACCAGCTGCGGTCGAACAGCACCATCTCGCCGGCCGCCGGCAGGTGCGCCACGTAGCGCTGGAAGTACCACTGGGTGCGCTCGCGGTCGTTCGGCGCCGGCAGCGCCGCCACCCGGACCACGCGCGGGTTGAGCCGTTGCGTGATGCGCTTGATGACACCGCCCTTGCCGGCCGCGTCGCGCCCCTCGAACAGGATCACGACCTTCTGCTTGCTGTGCTGCACCCAGTCCTGCAGCTTCACGAGCTCGCCCTGGAGCCGGAACAGCTCCTTGAAGTAGGCCTGCCGTCCCGCCTTGTCGGTGATGGTTCCCGACTCGAGCTCGTCGAGGTTGCGGTCCTCGAGCTCGAGCTCGATCTCCTCGTCGTAGCTGTCCACCAGGTCGCGGGCGATGCGTGCCATCAGTTCGTCATGGTCGCCGAGGGTGCTGGGAAGGGTCATGGTCTTCTCTGTGGGAGGCAGGGCAATCCCCCATGCTGCAGCCGCCGGATGACGATTGCGTGACAGAAAGTACGCCAACCCGACGCCGTCACATGGCTGACACATGCGGCCCGCACCATCGGCACGACTCCCACCATGCCCCTCGCTCCATGAATTCGATCGCTGGCGCCTACGGCAGCGACGAAGCCGGCCTGATCTGCGGCTACCTGTTCGATGCCGCCGCCCCCGCCCCGGTCCGCGCGGTCGATTCCGCCCAGGCCGCCGACTGGCTGGCCGCGGGCACGCCCCCCGGGGCCTACATGTGGCTGCACTTCAACCTGAGCCATGCCCAGGCCGAGCGCTGGCTGCAGCGCCACGCCGGCCTGTCCGACCTCTTCTTCGAGACCCTGAAGGAAGGGCTGCACTCGACCCGCATCGAGCGCGCCGACGACTCGCTGATCGCGGTCATCAACGACGTCCACTTCGAGTTCAGCTTCGAACCCTCGGACATCTCGACCCTGTGGATCAGCGTCGGCCCGCGGCTGGTCGTCACCGCCCGCACCCAGCCGCTGCGCTCGGTCGACGCGCTGCGCACCGCGGTCAAGGCCGGCGACGCGCCGCGCTCCAGCACCGAGCTGCTCGAGCACCTGTTGCGGGTGCAGGCCGACGTGCTGGTGCGCATCGTGCGCGGCGTGACCTCCCGCATCGACGACATCGAAGATGCGCTGCTGGCCGGCCGGCTCGATCACAAGCGGGCCCGGCTGGGGATGCTGCGGCGGGTGCTGGTGCGCTTGCAGCGCCTGCTGGCGCCCGAACCGGCGGCGCTGTTCCGGCTGCTGCAGAGCCCGCCCGCCTGGATGAGCGAGCCCGACGCCCAGGAGCTGCGCGGATCGACCGAAGAGTTCTCGGTCGTCCTGCGCGACATGGGCGCGCTGCAGGAACGCATCAAGCTGCTGCAGGAAGAGATCGCCGACAACGTCAACGAGGACAACAACCGCAGCCTGTTCGTGCTGACCGTGGTGACCGTGCTGGCCCTGCCGATCAACATCCTGGCCGGCCTGTTCGGCATGAACGTCGGCGGCATCCCGCTGGCGGAGCACAAGCACGGCTTCTGGATCGTGGTCGCCATCGTGATGACCTTCACCGCCATCGCCGCCTGGGTCGCGTTCCGGAAAAAGCGCTGAAACCGACCCCGCCGCAAGCCATTCCGAGAAGGAATAAACTCGTGCGGTGACCTCCATCCTCAACGCCGACCTTCACTGCCACTCCGTGGTGTCGGACGGCACGCTGACGCCCGAGGCGCTGGCCGAGCGCGCCGCCGCCAACGGGGTCGAGCTCTGGTCGCTGACCGATCACGACGAGATCGGCGGCCAGCACCGGGCCGCCGCCGCCGCCCGCGAGCGCGGCATGAAGTACCTCACGGGCACCGAGATCTCGGTCACCTTCGCCGGCGAGACCGTCCACATTGTCGGGCTGGGCTTCGACCCCGACGACGCCGCCATCAGCCAGGGTCTCTACGACACCCGTGGCGGACGCGGCAAGCGCGCCCAGGAGATGGCCGAAGGCCTGGCAAAGGTCGGCATCCACGGCGCCTACGAGGGCGCGCTGCGCTTCGTCGGCAACCCCGAACTGATCTCGCGCACCCATTTCGCCCGTTTCCTGGTCGAGGCCGGCCATTGCCGCGACACCGCCGAGGTGTTCCGCAAGTTCCTGACCGAAGGCAAGCCGGGCTACGTGCCGCACCGCTGGGCCACGCTCAAGGATGCCGTGCAGTGGATCACCGCGGCCAAGGGCATGGCCGTGATCGCCCATCCCGGCCGCTACAAGTTCACGGCCAACGAGGAATACGCCCTGTTCGTCGAGTTCAAGGCTCATGGCGGCCAGGCGATCGAGGTGGTCACCGGCAGCCACACGCCGGCCGAGTACGTCGAGTACGCCGACAAGGCGCTCGAGTTCGACTTCGCCGCCTCGCGAGGCAGCGATTTCCACAGCCCCGACGAAAGCCATTGCGACCTCGGCAAGCTGCCGCCGCTGCCCGGCAAGCTGACGCCGGTCTGGGACTTGCTGGCCCACCGCATCCAGTGATGGCGTCGGCGAGCGAGGCCACCGCCGGCAGGAGCACGCGCGACCTGGAATCCGAGCGGATCCTGGCCGGCATCGGGCTGGTGCTGCTCGCGGTCGCCTGCTTCGCCACGCTGGACACCGCCACCAAGCTGTCGACCGCGGCGGTGCCGATCCTGATGGGCGTCTGGGTCCGGTACATGTTCCAGGCGGTGGCGACCACGCTGGTGCTGCTGCCGCGCCACGGCACGGCGCTGCTGCGCACCCGCCATCCGCGCTACCAGCTGCTGCGCGGCGCCCTGCTGCTCGCCTCGAGCACGCTGGCCTTCTTCAGCCTGCGCTACATGCCGCTGGCCGAGTTCACCTCGATCGTGCTGATTGCGCCGCTGGTGATCACGCTGCTGGCCGCCACCACGCTCAAGGAGCACGTGTCGCCCCTGCGCTGGACGCTGGTCGCGGGCGGCTTCGCGGGCACGCTGGTGATCCTGCGCCCGGGTGGAGAAGCCTTCAGCTGGGCCATGTTCCTGCCGATCGGGCTGGTGCTGACCAACGCCTGGTTCCAGGTGCTGACCAGCAAGCTGGCGCAGACCGAGAACCCGCTCACGATGCACTTCTATACCGGCTGGGTGGGCGCGCTGCTGGCGTCGTTCGCAGTGCCTTTCGTCTGGACCGCGCTGCCCTCCTGGCACTGGTGGGGCCTGCTGTGCCTGATGGGCTTCATGGGCACGGTCGGCCATTTCATCCTGATCCTGGCCTACCAGCGCGCCCCCGCCTCCACGCTCACACCCTATCTCTATGCCCAGATCGCCTTCGCGATGCTGGGCGGCTGGGTCATGTTCTCCTATGTGCCGGACCGCATTTCGCTGATCGGCATGAGCCTGATCGCAGTCTGCGGGGCGGCCGGCGCCTGGCTCACCGTCCGCGAACGCCGGGTGCCCATCGAGCCCGCCGAATCATGAGCCGCCGGGCCGCTCCCAAGGCGAATACCGAAGCGCTGCTGCGCGAAGGTTCACCAGTGCCCCGCCGCCAGGCGGCAGAATCGACCCCATGGCCCAGTTCTTCGAAGTCCACCCCGACAACCCCCAGCAGCGCCTGCTGAAACAGGCCGCCGCCCTGCTGGCGCGCGGCGAGATCGTCGCCGTACCCACCGATTCCAGCTACGCGCTGGCCTGCCACCTCGACGACAAGGACGCGGTCGACCAGCTGCGCCGGATCCGCCAGGTCGACGACAAGCATCACCTGACGCTGATCTGCCGCGACCTGAGCGAGCTGTCCAACTACGCCCGGGTCGACAACAAGCAGTACCGGCTGCTGAAGGCGGCCACGCCAGGCCCCTACACCTTCCTGCTCGAGGCGACCAAGGAGGTGCCGCGCCGGGTCAGCCATCCGCAGCGCAAGACCATCGGCCTGCGGGTGCCCGACCACCGGGTGCTGCTCGAACTCCTGACCCTGCACGGCGAGCCGCTGCTGGCGACCACGCTGATCCCGCCCGGCGAGACCGAGGCCATGAACGACCCGACCCAGATCCGCGAGCGCTTCGAGAAACAGATCGGCGGCGTGATCGATGCCGGCGCCTGTCCCTCCGAGCCGACCACCGTGGTCGACCTCACGCCCATGGGCACGGGCGGTGAACCGCTGCTGGTGCGGCAGGGGCGCGGCGCGCTGGCCGTGCTGGGCTTGTGAGTCCCGCAAGGGACATCCGGACCGTCTGAGACAATCCGGCGGTGGATATTTCAAATCTCATCCAAACCGTCCTGATCTACGCCTTGCCGGTGGTCTTCGCGATCACCATCCACGAAGCCGCCCATGGCTACGTGGCGAGGTATTTCGGCGACAACACGGCCTTCGTGATGGGCCGGGTCACGCTCAACCCGATCAAGCACATCGACCCCGTCGGCACCATCCTGATGCCGCTGCTGCTGTATTTCGCCACTTCGGGCGCCTTCCTGTTCGGCTACGCCAAGCCGGTCCCGGTCAATTTCAACCGCCTGCGCCATCCCAAGCGCGACATGGTCTGGGTCGCGCTGGCCGGCCCGGCCTCCAACTTCTTCCAGGCCATTCTCTGGGCGCTGTTCCTGGTCGGCCTGGTCGGCGCCGGCATCAATGAAACCTTTTTCATCAAGATGGCCCAGGGCGGCGTGCTGGTCAATCTCGTGATGTGGGCCTTCAACCTGTTCCCGCTGCCGCCGCTCGACGGCGGCCGCGTGCTGGCCGGCCTGCTGCCGCGCGGCCGCCCCCAGGAGTTCCTGGCCCGCATCGAGCCCTTCGGCTTTTTCATCGTGATGGGCCTGGTCATCGCCGGCGTCGTCAGCACCTGGTGGCTGAGCCCGCTGATGGCCTTCGGCTACCAGGCCATCTCGCTGCTCCTGAGCCCGCTCACCGCCCTCATCCGCTGAACCTCCCATGGCCCTGCTTCCCGACACTCCCATCCGCTACCTGACCGGCATCACCCCCAGCGGCACGCCGCACCTGGGCAACTACGTCGGTTCGATTCGCCATTCGGTGCGCTTCAGCCGGCGCGACGACGTCCAGAGCTTCTACTTCCTGGCCGACTACCACGCGCTGATCAAGACCGACGAACCGGCACGCATCCAGCGCTCGACGCTCGAAATCGCCGCGAGCTGGCTGGCCTGCGGGCTCGATCCGGAGCGCGTCACCTTCTACCGCCAGTCCGACATTCCCGAAATCCCCGAGCTGACCTGGTTCCTGACCTGCGTCACCGGCAAGGGCCTGCTCAACCGCGCCCATGCCTACAAGGCGCAGGTCGACAAGAACGCCGCCCGCGGCGAGGACCCGGACGCCGATGTCAGCGCCGGCCTGTTCATGTACCCGGTGCTGATGGGCGCCGACATCCTGATGTTCAACGCCCACAAGGTGCCGGTGGGCCGCGACCAGGTGCAGCACATCGAGATGGCGCGCGACATGGCGCAGCATTTCAACCATCTCTACGGCGAGCACTTCACGCTGCCCGGGGCAGAGATCGACGACTCGGTGGCGACCTTGCCCGGCCTCGACGGCCGCAAGATGAGCAAGAGCTACGACAACACGATCCCGCTGTTCACGCCGCGCGCCCAGCTGCAGAAGCTGATCAACGGCATCGTGACCGATTCGCGCGCGCCGGGCGAACCCAAGGAGACCGAGGGCTCGGCGCTGTTCCAGATCTACCAGGCCTTCGCCGACGACGAGGAGACCGAGAGCCTGCGCCAGGCCTTCGCCGCCGGCATCGCCTGGGGCGACGCCAAGCAGCTGCTGTTCGAACGCATCGACCGCGAAGTCGCGCCGATGCGGGCCCATTACGACGCCCTGCTCAACGACCCGGCCCAGATCGAGCGGATCTTGCGCGCCGGAGCCGAGAAGGCGCGCGCGCTGTCGCGGCCCTTCATGGAGGGCGTGCGCCACGCGGTCGGCCTGCGCAACCTGGCCAGCCACGATCCGGCGGTGGCCCGCAAGGCGGCCAAGGTGGCGCGGCCTAGCTTCAAGCAATACCGCGACAGTGACGGCCTTTTCTATTTCAAGTTGCTCGACGCCAGTGGGGTCCAACTGGTACAAAGCCGGGGGTTCGCGTCGCCGCAGGAGGCGGGCCGCGCCATCGGCACCTTGCGCCAGCAGCGCGCGGACGGCCTGGCGCAGCTCGCCGCGCAGCTTGAGCCACTGGACAACGAGAGTATGCGTGCGGCTTCGGCCGCACTGGAGGCGCTTGCTGCAGCCGATGCGGCGAGCGAGGGTTGAAGTGAGTCAATTTCCCGCGGCGATGGGCAGCGCCCGACCCGCGGACACTGCGAGTAAATCATGAGTATCTATGTCATTGACGACCACCCCCTGATGCGCGACGCGATCGTGATGGTGCTGCGGCGCCTGCGGCCGGCCGAGAACATCGTCGAACTCGAGCGCCTCGACAAGCTGGCAGCGGCCGTCAAGCAGCACGGGGCACCCGGCCTGTTCTGCCTCGACCTCAAGCTGCCGGACACCACCGGCGTCTCGGGCGTCGTGGCGGTCAAGCTGGCCTACCCGGACGTGCCGATCGCGGTCTATTCCGCCTCGCCCTCGGCCGACATGGAAGAAGCCTGCATCGAGGCCGGCGCCGACACCTACATCGAGAAATCGGCCAGCTCGGCCGAACTCACCGCCGCGCTGCGCGGCCTGCTGATGGCCGACACCGACGCCGAAGAGCCGGTGGCCGCCGCCAACAGCAAGCTGTCGAAGCGCCAGACCCAGCTGATCGCCATGCTCGACCAGGGCATGAGCAACCGCGACATCGCCACCGAGCTCGACATCAGCGAGCACACGGTGAAGGTGCACCTGTGGCGCCTGTTCCGTCGCCTCGGCGTGAAGAGCCGCACGCAGGCGCTGCACCACGCCCGCACCAACGGGCTTCTGTCGGGTTAACCAGCCCCCACGCTCCTCACTGCGTGTGTCGCTGCCCCCCGAGGGGGCGCAGGCCGCCTTGGGGCGGCCCGGCGTCGGCCCAAACCAGCCCCCACGCTCCTCACTGCGTGTGTCGCTGCCCCCCGAGGGGGCGCAGGCCGCCTTGGGGCGGCCCGGCGTCGGCCTAACCCAGCCCCCACGCTCCTCACTGCGTGTGTCGCTGCCCCCCGAGGGGGCGCAGGCCGCCTTGGGGCGGCCCGGCATCGGCCTAACCAGCCCCCACGCTCCTCACTGCGTGTGTCGCTGCCCCCCGAGGGGGCGCAGGCCGCCTTGGGGCGGCCCGGCGTCGGCCTAACCCACCGCGCCCGAGATCCGGGTCTGGGCCTGGGTCTCGTCGGCGTCATGCAGGGCGACGCGGAACACGCTGCCGCGCCCCAGCCGCGAACGCACACTGACCGGATGGCCGAGCGCGTGCGACAGCCGCGCCACGATCGCCAGCCCGAGGCCGAAGCCGTCCGAGGTGCCGGCATGGTCGGCCACCTTGTAGAACTCCAGGAAGACATCGCGCAGGTGCTCGCGCGCGATGCCGATGCCGGTGTCCCACACCTCCACCCGCAGGCCGTCGCGGGTCTGCCTCGACGCCAGCAGAATGCCGCCCTCGGCGGTGTACTTGGTGGCATTGGCCAGCAGGTTGCCGATCATCCGGCGCACGCGGATCGGATCGGTCAGCACGGTGCCGGGCGTCACGTGCATCCGGAAGGTCAGGCCCTTGGCCTCGGCCACCGGCCGGTACTGCAGTTCCAGGTCGTGCAGCAGCTGGGCCACGTCGACCCGCTCGATGTGCAGGCGCACCTGGCCCGAATCGATGCGCGCCAGGTCGAACAGCGAATCGAACAGGGCATTCACGGCGTGCGTGGCTCGCACGATCTTGGGCGCGATGTCGGCCACCAGCTCGGGCTCGTTGCGCAGCCAGTCGGCGTACAGCGACAGCGCCAGCACGGGCTGCCGCATGTCGTGGGCGGCGCTGGCGAGGAAGCGATTCTTCATGGCCACCGCCGAGACCGCCGCCTGCCGCTGCTGGGTCAGCGAATTGATCAGGATGTGGTTGTGGAACAGCAGCTCGAAGCTGTTGCGCGCGGTCTCGTGGATGCGCCGGCCGGCCCGCAGCAGCAGCCACCAGTGCAGCACCGGCAGCATCAGGAAGCCGTAGTGGAAATGCGGCCGCTCGAACTTGAGCTCGATCATGCGCAGGATGATCGCCGCCAGCATCGTGAAGAACAGGGTGTTGACGTAGCGCCTGAGCAGCGGCGGGTGCAGCGCCAGCCCGTTGAGCGGGAAGGTGGCGACGCCGGCGACGATCAGCCAGCTCATGAACTGGTTCACCAGCGGCGTGCGCTCGAAGAAGATCAGGATCGACAGGCCCCAGGCGAAGCCGCTGGCGCTCCAGAGATAGCGGTAGCGCTCGACGAAATACTGCTGCGCCGCCGAGTCGCGATCGGCGTAGTGGCGGGCATAGAGCTGCTCGCCCCAGATCCGGCAGCCGGTGGCGACGATGCCGATGACCAGCCAGACGATCAGTTGCCAGGCCGGCACATGGCCCCAGCTCAGGCCCACCATCGCCGGCATCAGCGCCGCCGCCAGCAGGTAGGAGCCGCGCGAGGCCCGCATCAGGCTGCGGATCAATTCGCCGCGCACCCACGGTTCCGCCTCGTCGGCGGAAGCCGGTGCCGGTGTGAGGCTGGCGAACGAGGAGTTGCCCAGCCCCGCGAACGACGAATTACCGATCATGGCTATCACGCCCTTGTCATCCAGGCCAAAAAAAAAGGCCCCTCGCGAGGGGGCCCTGCATGCGGCACATGGGAGCGTGCCGCCTCGTGCCACACACCCCGGGGTGCGCCAGGCGCTAGCGCTTGATCTTAATTGGCCGGCAGCGTGTCACCGGCCAAAACATGGCCTTGTTCGTCGCGTTCGCACAACGCACCCGCCATGAAATTGCTCACTGGGCGACCACCGCGATGCCCCGGATCTGCCCCGCCTTCGCCTCGACCGCCGGACGCGGATAGCGTTCGGGCGCGAAGCGGTGCAGCAGCTCGGCCTCGCGGCCGCGCGCCAGGGCGAGGTTGGCCAGCTTCACGTGGCCGTAGCCGCGGATCGCCAGCGGCACGGCCGCGATCTGCGCCGCCAGCCGCTGGTTGGCGGTCGACAGCCCGGCCGCCAACTCGTCGAGCCGGGACTCGAAGCGCGCGATCAGCTCGCGCTCCAGGCGACGCTCCTCGGTGTGGCCGAACAGGTCGAAGGCCGTGCCCCGCAGGGCCTTGCCGCGCGCCAGCCACTTCATCGCCGGCAGCATCCAGCCGCCGAGCCGGATCTTGACCGGCGGCTGGCCGTCCCGGGGCTTCGCGAGGAAGGGCGGCGCCATGTGGAATTCGAGCTTCAGGTCGCCCTCGAACTGTTCGGCGAGCTTCTCGCGGAAGTTGCCGTCGCTGTACAGGCGGGCCACCTCGTACTCGTCCTTGTAGCTCATCAGCTTGAGCAGGCTCTGCGCCGCATTGCGGGTGACGGGCAGCGAGGCGTCGCCGCCGGCCAGGGCGGCTTCGCGCTCGCGCAGCGACAGCACCCGGGCCTCGAAGCGCCGGGCCCAGGCCTCGTTCTGGTAGCCCGCCAGATGCCGCATGCCGCGCGCCACCAGTGTGTCGAGCGATTCATTCTCGGGCACCGCCGCGGGCGCGCCGCGGAGCGCATCGATCGCCCGCGGATCGCCGGCCGCCAGCCGGCCGAGCGAGAAGGCCATCAGGTTCGACGCCACGGCGACACCGTTGAGTTCGATCGCGCGGGTCAGCGCCTCCAGGCTCAGCGGGATCAGCCCGCATTGCCAGGCATAGCCGGCAGCCAGGATGTTCGATGCCAGCGTGTCGCCGAGGAACTCCTCGGCCAGGGTCTGGGCGTCGAAGGTCTGGACCTGGTCGCGACCGGCGACGAAGCGCATCTTCTCGAGCAGCAGCGCGGTCTTGAGGTCGGCGTCGGGGTTGCGCAGCGACTCGGCCACCGGGATCTCGTGCATGTTCGCAAGGATGCGGGTGCGGCCGTGGCGCACGGTCTGCAGCGCATCGGCCGAGGCGCCCACCACCACGTCACAGGCCAGGATCGCATCGGCCTGCTGGGTATCGATGCGCACCTGGTTCAGCCGCTCGGGCGTGTCGGCCAGGCGCACGAAGCTCAGCACCGCGCCGCCCTTCTGGGCGAAGCCCATGAAGTCCAACACGCTGGCCGACTTGCCTTCGAGGTGCGCGGCCATCGCGATCACCGCGCCCACCGTGACCACGCCGGTACCGCCGACGCCGGTCACCAGCAGGTCGTAGGGGGCGCTCCAGCCGTGGGCCGCGGGCCGTGGCAGCGCCGCGACGTGCTGCAGGAAGGCGTCCTTGCCGGCCGCCAGGGCGCCGCTCTTCTTGCGCAGCTTGCCGCCGCTGACGCCGACGAAGCTCGGGCAAAAGCCCTTGGCGCAGGAATAGTCCTTGTTGCAGCTGGTCTGGTCGATCTTGCGCTTGCGGCCGAGGTCGGTCTCGTGCGGCAGCACCGCGACGCAGTTGCTCTGCACCGTGCAGTCGCCACAGCCCTCGCACACCGCCTCGTTGATGAAGAGCCGCTTGTCCGGGTCGGCCAGCTCGCCCTTCTTGCGGCGGCGGCGCTTCTCGGCGGCGCAGGTCTGCTCGTAGATCAGCACCGTGACACCAGGCACTTCGCGCAGGCGGCGCTGCACCGCGTCGAGCTCGGCGCGGTCGTGGAACTCGGTGCCGGCCGGGAACTTGCCCTTGATGGCGTCGTACTTCTCGATCGCATCGCTGACCACCACCACCTGCTTCACGCCTTCGGATTCGACCTGGCGCGCGATCGCATCGACGCTGATGATGCCGTCGACCGGCTGGCCGCCGGTCATCGCGACCGCGTCGTTGAAGAGGATCTTGTAGGTCAGCGTGGCCTTGGCCGCCACCGCCTGGCGGATCGCGAGATAGCCCGAGTGGTAGTAGGTGCCGTCGCCGAGGTTCTGGAACACGTGCGGCGTGCGCGTGAACATCGAGTGCGAAACCCAGTCGACGCCCTCGCCGCCCATCTGGATCAGGCCGGCCGTGCTGCGGTCCATCCAGTTGGCCATGAAGTGGCAGCCGATGCCGGCGCGCGCGGTCGAGCCCTTGGGCACCTTGGTGCTGGTGTTGTGCGGGCAGCCGGCGCAGAAGTAAGGCACCCGCTTGACCGAGTCGCCGTCGTTGCTGAGCAGCTCGGGCGGCGTGAAGTCGCGCACGTGCTGCAGGTGGTCGCCGAATTCGGCGTGGCCGGGGAAATGGACCGCCAGCCAGTGGGCCACCAGCTCGATCAGCCGCGAAGGCCGCAGCTCGCCGAGCGCCGACACCAGCGGCCGGCCGTCGCGGTCCAGCTTGCCGATCAGCGCCGGGCGGGCTTCGGGCGGCGCGTTGTAGAACAGGTCGCGCAGCTGGGTCTCGACGATCGCGCCCTTCTCCTCGACGATCAGGATCTCGTCCAGGCCCTGCGCGAAGTCCTTGATGCGCGTCTGCTCGATCGGGAAGCTCAGCCCCACCTTGTAGAGCCGCACGCCGGCGCGCGCCAGGACGTCCGGCGTGATCTCGAGGCGGCGCAGCACCTCCATCAGGTCGTAGTGCGCCTTGCCGCAGGTCACGATGCCGACCTTGGCTTGTGGGCTCTCGATCACGTGGCGGTCGATGCTGTTGACGCGCGCGAAGGCCGCCACCGCCTCCAGCTTGTCGGCCAGGCGCGATTCGATGCGCAGCGACGGCAGGTCGGGCCAGCGGTAGTGCAAGCCGTCGTCCGGCGCGCGGTGGCCGGTGGCGGCATGCACCGTGTCGGCATCGGCCCAGGCGGCGGCGCGGGCGTTGACGAGGTCGAGATCGACCGTGCTGCCGCTCTCGACCACCTCCGACAGCGCCGCCATCCCGACCCAGGCGCCCGAATAGCGAGACAGCGCATAGCCGTAGAGCCCGAACTCGAGGTACTCGGCCACCGAGGCCGGCTGCAGCACCGGCATGCTCCAGGCCACGAAGGCATGGTCGCTCTGGTGCGGCATCGACGACGAGACGCAACCGTGGTCGTCGCCCGCCACCACCAGGACCCCGCCGTGCGGCGACGAGCCGTAGGCGTTGCCGTGCTTGAGCGCATCGCCGGCGCGGTCGACGCCCGGGCCCTTGCCGTACCACATCGCGAACACGCCCTCGACCGTGCGCTCGGGGTCGGACTCGACCCGCTGGGTGCCCAGCACCTGGGTGGCCGCCAGCTCCTCGTTGATCGCCGGCACGAAGCGGATGCCGGCTTCCTCGAAGCCCTTGCCGGCCTTCCAGATCGCCTGGTCGACCATGCCCAGCGGCGAGCCGCGGTAGCCGCTGATGAAGCCCTGGGTGCCGAGGCCGCGGGCCGCGTCGCGCTGGCGCTGCATCAGCAGGATGCGGATCAGCGCCTGGGTGCCGGTCAGGAAGACGGCGCCCGATGTCGCCCACAGGCTGTCGCTCAGCTTGTAGTCGGCGCGCAGGACGTTCGGATCGTGGGGAAGGCTTTTCATATGGCCGAAATTGTTCCATCGCGCGGCGAGTAAGTGCTTCTTCAATACACTATGGAATCCCCCTGATTGGAGGATGAAATTCTCCAAATACGCCATGAACGTCGATTCGATTCTTCTTGACGCCCACAGCCTGAAGATCCTTTTCGAGCTGCAGCGCGATGCGCGGCAGACCGTGCAGCAGATCTCGGAGGCCGTCGGGCTCTCGCCGACACCGTGCTGGAAGCGCATCAAGGACATGGAGGCGGCCGGCGTGATCCGCGGCTACACCGCCTTGATCGACCGCGAGAAGGTCGGCCTGCACGTGGCGGCGGTGGCCGAAGTCAACCTCGACCGCCACAGCGAATCGCAGGTGCAGCGCTTCGAGGACGCGGTCGCCGCCAGCCCGCAGATCACCAGCTGCGTGTCGGCCACCGGTCCGGCGGACTACATCCTGACGGTGCTGGTGCAGGACATGAAGCACTACGAGCGCTTCCTGCACGAGACCCTGTTCAGCCTGCCGGGCGTGACGCATGTGCGCTCGAGCATCGTGCTGCGGCAGGTGAAGTCGGAGATGGCACTGCCGATCGAGCAGGCGGTGCAGCCGGCCGCGCCGGCGCGCGGGCGGCGGCGCTGAGGGCGGCGCGTTGTGCCATGCCTGAACAAGTGATACGGTCCGATTCCCGTCCGCTCCCGAGCTTCAAGACAAAGGAATTGCCGTGGACCAGAAACACCCTCTGCAACCGGGAGAAGCCGCGCCGGCGTTCTCGCTTCCCGCGGCCAATCACGAAGGCCGGGTGTCTCTCGCCGACCTGCGCGGCCGGCCGTTCCTGATCGGCTTCTTTCGCGGCTTGCACTGCCCGTTCTGCCGGCGCCAGGTGCTGCGGCTCGGCGAGGTCCAGCCGGCGCTGCAGGCGGCCGGCATCGATACCGTGGCCGTGATCAACACGCCGGTCGAGCGCGCCAGCCTCTATTTCCGATATCGGCCGACGCCGGTCATGCTGCTCAGCGACCCGGACTGCCTCACCCACCAGGCCTTCGGCGTGCCGCGGGCCGAGTTCCTGCCGGAGGGCAGCACCGACAGCCCCCGGTGGCCCTACCTCGCGAGCATGGCGGAGTTCGAGGCGGCGCGCATCAACCCGACCGGCGAGCTGCCGGAACCGATGAACCCGATGGCGGCCAACCCGGTACTGAATGCCAAGGACGGCTTCGCCATGACCCAAGCCGACGAGGCGATCCTGGCCAGCCACCCGACCCAGCTCGCCGGCCACTTCCTCATCGATGCGCAGGGCATCGTCAGCTGGGTGCAGATCGAGGCCATGGACGGGCCGAACAGCATCTCCCTCTTCCCGACCGCGGCGGATATCATCGCCGCCACCGGCGGCCTCCGACACTGAGCGGCGCGGTGTTCCTGGAAGCCCGATCTTGTACAGCTGCACCTCACTGACCCAAGACACCGAGGTACGACGCGCCGTCTGCCTCTGCCATCGCCCTGAACTCCAGGCCTTGACCCGCCGCATCGACGCCGATCTGTCGCGCCGCGGCTTCGTGGCAGGCATGGCGGCCTCCGTGGCCGCGCTCGGCCTTCCGTTCCGCGTCCAGGCCCAGACGCCGGCGCCAACGAAGGTCCTCTTCACCAACGTGCGCCTGTTCGACGGCAAGTCTTCGACGCTGCGCGACGGCCTGCACCTGCTGGTCGAGGGCAACCGGATCCAGTCGATCGGCGCCGGCACGCCCGCCGCGCCCGAGGGGGCCCAGACCATCGATGGCCGCGGCCGCGTCCTGATGCCGGGGCTGATCGACGCGCACTGGCATTCCCTCTTTGCGGCCCTGCCGCTTCCCGTGCTCCTGCAGGGCAATATCGGCTACATCCACATGGCCGCCGCCGCGGAAGCCCAGCGCACGCTGATGCGGGGCTTCACGACCGTGCGCGATCTCGGCGGCCCGGCCTTCGCCTTCAAGCAGGCGATCGACGAAGGGCTCACGCCAGGGCCGCGCATCTATCCCTGCGGCGCCATGATCACCGGCAGCGGTGGCCACGGCGACTTGCGCGGCTTGTCCGATCTCCCGCGCTCGCCGGGCGTCCCGAGCGCCGTCGAGCGCACGGGAGCGGCGGCCATCGTCGACAGCCCCGACGAGATCCGCCTGCGGGTGCGTGAGCAGCTGACCCAGGGCGCTTCGCAGATCAAGGTCGTGGGCGGCGGCGGCGTCTCGTCGCCGCGCAGCCCGCTCGACCTGACCACCCTCTCCGAGGCCGAACTGCGCGCCGCCGTCGAGGTCGCGAAAGACTGGAACACCTACGTCGCGGTGCACGCCTATGCACCCGCCACCGTGCAGCGAGCGGTCATGGCCGGCGCGCAGTGCATCGAGCATGCGCACCTGATGGACGACACCACCGCGCGGATGATGGCCGACAAGGGGGTCTGGCTGAGCACCCAGCCCTTTCTCTCCGAGGAAGACACGGGCGCGCTCACGGGCCCCAACAGGGTCGCGGCCCTCCAGGTGTTCGCGGGCACCGACAACCTCTACAAGCTGGCGAAAAAGTACAAGCTCAAGACCGCGTTCGGCTCCGACATGCTGTTCGCGCCGGCGCTCGCGAAGCGGCAGGGCACGATGCTCACGCACCTGACGCGCTGGTATTCGAACCCGCAGATCCTCTCGATGGCGACGGCCGACAACGCGCAGCTGCTCGCCCTGTCGGGCCCGCGCAATCCCTATCCGGCCAAGCTGGGCGTGCTCGAGCAGGGCGCCTACGCCGACCTGCTGCTGGTCGACGGCAATCCGCTGGACGACGTGTCGCTGCTGGCCGAGCCCGATGCCAGCCTGGTGGTCATCATGAAGGACGGCAAGATCCACAAGAACCTCATCAAGGGGTGACGATGCCGCCCATCGTCATGGCGCTGATCCCGACGGTGCTGCTGCTGGTCTGGATGGGTTTTTTCATGATGGGCTCGCTGCCGCTGCTGGTGCTCAAGCACGACACGCCGCTCGACTCGCGCTTCATCCGCGGCCTGTTCAACGTCTACTACCTCGCCGTGATGCTGACGGCCGGCGCGGCGGCCCTGGGCTACGCCTGGACCGCCAAGCCTGCCTTCGCCCTGGGCATGGCCTGCATCGCCACCCTGGCCTTTGCGCTGCGCCGCTGGCTCGTCATCCCGCGCATGGACCTGCTGCGTGACTCGATCCCGGCCTCCGACACCGCGATCTTCCGGTTCCGCCGGCTTCACATCGTCGGCATGATGCTCAACGTGGCCGAGCTGGCCACCGTGGCCTGGGCCCTGACGCGGCTGGGGCTGTGACCCACCCCTCGACCATGACCGACCTACGTTCACTCTACCCACCGATCGAGCCTTACGACAGCGGCCTGCTCGATGTCGGCGATGGCCACCGCATCTACTACGAACGCGTCGGCACGCCGGGCGGCAAGCCGGCCGTCTTCCTGCATGGCGGCCCCGGCGGCGGCATCTCTGCCGACCATCGCCGGCTGTTCGACCCATCGCGCTACGACCTGCTGCTGTTCGACCAGCGCGGCTGCGGCCGTTCGACGCCCCATGCCGGGCTCGAGGCCAACACCACCTGGCACCTGGTCGCCGACATCGAGCGCCTGCGCGAACACATGGGCGTTTCGCAGTGGCTGGTGTTCGGCGGCTCGTGGGGGTCGACCCTGGCCCTGGCCTATGCGCAGAAGCACCCCGAGCGCGTCAGCGCGCTGGTGCTGCGCGGCATCTACACCGTGACCCGGGCGGAACTCGCCTGGTACTACCAGTTCGGCGTGTCGGAGATGTTCCCGGCGCAGTGGGAATGCTTCCAGGCGCCGGTGGCCGAGGCCGAGCGCGACGACATGATCGGTGCCTACCGCCGGCTCCTCACCGGCGACGACCCGGCGCGGCAGCTCGAGGCGGCCAGGGCCTGGAGCCTCTGGGAAGGCCAGACCATCACGCTGCTGCCCGATCCCTCGATCGCGGCGGCCCATGGCGACGGCCATTTCGCCCTCGCCTTCGCCCGCATCGAGAACCACTATTTCTCGCACGGCGCCTGGCTCGACGACGGCCAGCTGCTGCGCGATGCCGATCGGCTGCACGGCATCCCCGGCGTGATCGTGCACGGGCGCTATGACATGCCCTGCCCGGCCCGCTACGCGCATGCGCTGCACAAGGCATGGCCGGAATCCGAGTTCCACCTGATCGAAGGCGCCGGCCATGCCTGGTCGGAGCCGGGCATCCTGGACCAGCTGATACGGGCGACGGATCGCTTCGCGAAGGGCTGAGCCGAAAGGGGCTCAGGGCGCGCCGCCCCGCAGCTCGCGCCGTTGCACGAAGCGCGACGCCCACTCGGCCACGGGCATGAAGCTCGGGTCGGTGCGCACGACGCTTTCGGTCTGGGCCCAGATCGCCGCGTCATCCTGGTCGAGATCGAGCGGGTCGCCATGCGGTTGGCTCACGTACCACGGGGTGTCGAGGTAGACCTCGACCGTGTTGTCCTCGGGATCCATGCAGTAGATCGACAGCGCATTGCCGTGGTTCAGGCCGCGCATCTGCGTGGCGCCGAGCGCCAGCGCGCGGCGGCGCGCTTCGCGCAGGTGGTCCAGCGTCTGCACCTTGAACGAGAGCTGCATGACGGTGCTCGGGGCATCGCTGGCGCGGCCGCCAGCCAGCACCAGTTGATGGTGCTGGTCGTGGCGACCACTCAGGAACACGATCTGGAAGCGGAAGGTGACGCCCTCGCCGCGATCGGTTTCCTGCATGTCGAACACGCCGGTGTAGAACGCCTTCATCAGGTCGAGGTCGCGGCAGAAGATGCCGCAGTGCGAGAGGTTGGGAGCGTAGGGCTGCGTCATGGAGGCCTCCGGGCGCTATCAGGGGACGAGGACCAGCTTGCCGAGCGAGCCGCCGTTGTCGAGCAGTTCATGGGCCCGGCGAGCCTGCGCCAGCGGCATGCGCGTGGCGCGCGGCGCGCGCACCTGGCCGGAGGCCATCAGTGCGATCGCCTGCGCCATCAGTCCGCGGCGCTGCGCGACATCGGCATCGACCGTGTGGATCGAGAAGGTCCGGATCGCCAGGCTCCGGCCCAGCAGCCGGCGCAGTTCGTCGAAGACGTCGCTCGATGGCGGACCCGCGAGGATGTTGTAGGAGACCGCCATGCCGAACGGCGCCAGGCTGCGCAGGCAGGCGACGAAGAGCGCGCCGCCCACGTGGTCGAAGGCCAGGTCCACGCCGCGGCCGCCGGTCAGGGCCAGCACGCGCTCGGGCAGCGTCCGCGGGTCGCCGTCGACGATGTCGGAGACGCCGTTGTCCAGTGCGAAGGCACGCTTCTCGTCCGACGAGGCGGTGCCGATCACGCGCAGCCCCCGCGCGCGCGCCACCTGTGCCAGCGTGGTCGCCACGCCGCCGGCGGCACCCGGCACCAGCACCGCCTGCGCGGGCAGGTTGCCATTGCTCGCCAGCAGCGCGATCGCCAGCTGGAAGTTGCCCAGGCTGACGGCGGCGTCGAAGCTCACGCTGGCGGGGAGCACGAAGGGCACCGCCTCCGGCACGCAGATGTACTCGGCATAGCAGCCGCCGCGCTGCGGCAGCTCGCGCGCGCTGACCAGGACGCGCTCGCCGACCGCCAGCCGGCTCGCGCCTGGCCCCACCGCATCGACCACGCCGGCCAGCTCGTTGCCCGGAATGGCAGGCAGCGGCGGCATCCACTTGTAGGTGCCGTTGCGGATCAGCACGTCCGGCCCGCCGGCCCCGACGGCCTCGGCCTTGACCCGAACCTGGCCGGGACCCGGCACGGGCAGCGGCAGCTCGACCAGGGACAAGACCTCGGGGCCGCCCGTGACCTGCAACTGCACGGCTTTCATGGTGTTCGTCATGCTCATCGCTGCCCGTCGTGGACCGAGACCGCGTCCTTGGTCAGGCCGCCCAGGCGCGAATGGATGCGGCCGCCGTCGGCCATCACGAGGGCGAACAGGATCTCGTCGGGCCGCGGCGCGTCCTGGATGCCGACCTCCATGCTGTTGAAGTGGCTGCGCACATAGGCCGCATGGATGTAGTGCAACGGCACCATCAGGCGGTAGCCGGCCGCGGCCACGGCCTTGGCCGCAGGCACGATGGCCTTGGGCTCGCCCAGCACCTGGCGCATCGCCCAGCCGCCGGCCTCGTGCCACACCGCGCCATGCTCGAGTTCGCCGTTGACGCCGACGATGGCCGCCTTGCTGTAGGCCTCGACCTTGTCCTTGCCCAGCGTCGCCACCAGCTCCTCGGCCAGCAGGGTGCCGAGGCTGCGCAGCTCGGCCATGAAGGGCAAGAGGTCGGGCTCGTAGCGGCCCGCGTAGGGATTGCGGATCACCGCGCAGGCGGCGGCCACCCGCAGCGGCCTGTCGGCGACTGGGCCGCCTTCGTGGTACACGGTCTCGATGGTGAGGCTGCGTTTGCGCAGCGCGATCAGCGACATGGAATCATCCTTCGGTTCGTTCATTGCCTGGGAATCTTGGCATCGGCCACCACCTGCGTCCACTTGTCGACCTCGCGGCTGACCATGGTCTTCATCTCCTCGGGCGTGCTGCCGCGCGCCTCGCCGCCCATCTCCTCGAGGCGCTGGCGCACGGCCGCCGACTGCAGCGCGCGCTGGGTCTCGGCCTGCAGGCGCTCGACGATGGGCCGCGGGGTGCGCGCGGGTGCCATCAGCCCGGCCCACGAGCGCACGTCGTAGCCGGGCACGCCCTGCTCGGCGACGGTGGGCACGTTCGGCAGGCCGGGCCAGCGCTGCGGCCCGGTCGTGGCGATCGCACGCAGCTTGCCGGCCAGGATGTTCGACATGACCGCGGTCGGCGGAGCGACGATGAACGGGATGTCGCCGCCGAGCAGTGCGGTCAACGCGGCGGCATCGCCGCGGTAGGGCACGTGCAGCATCGACGCGGCGGCCATCTTCGCGAGCAACTCGCCGGCCAGGTGATGGGTCGAGCCGACGCCGGCCGTGCCGTAGGCCACGGTGCCCGGTGCGGCACGCGCCGCCGCGAGCACCTCCGGGAGGCCCTGCACCTTCGAGTTCGCGTTGACCACGATCAGGAACGGAAAGTAGGTGACCGTGGAGATCATCTCGAAGTCCGCCACCGACTTGTACGGCAGCGTGTTGTAGAGCGCCCCGGCCACCGCGTGGCCACCCGTCGCCAGCAGCAGCGTGTAGCCATCGGGCCTGGCGCGCGCCACCGTGGCCGCGGCGATGGTGCCGCCGGCGCCCGACTGCGCCTCGACCACGATCGGCTGGCCCAGCGTCTTGCCCATCTCGAGGCCGACTGCGCGCGCGATCGCATCGGCATTGCCGCCCGGCGCGAAGCCCTGGTAGATCTTGATCGGGCGCTCCGGATAGGCCTGCGCAGAGGCCCGGGGCGTCGACCAGGCCGCAGCGACTGCGGCGCAGGCCGCGACCAGTTGTCTTCTTTTCATGGGTGTCTCCACGGGCAGCGCGTCTCGGTCTCTGCGCTCGCCCTTGTTGCCGGGAATGCCGCAGGCGCTCAGTCCTGGGCGACGATGGGATTGCGCAGCAGGCCGACGGCCTCGATCTCGACCTCGACCACGTCGCCGGGCTTCATGAACTGCGGCGGCTTCTTGCTCCAGCCCACGCCGGCCGGCGTGCCGGTGGCGATCACGTCGCCCGGCACCAACGTGAAGATGGTCGAGGCATAGGCGATCAAGCGCGGGATCGAGAAGATCATGTGGCCGGTGTGGCTGGACTGGACCACCTGGCCGTTGAGGCGGGTCTCGAGCTTGAGTTCGCGGCCCGGCGCGATCTCGTCGGCCGTGACCATCCAGGGGCCGAAGCCGCCGGTCGATTCGAAGTTCTTGCCCGAGGCGATCTGCTTCGCATGGAACTGCCATTCGCGCACGCTCGCGTCGTTGTAGCAGCTGTAGCCGGCGACGTGGTTCCAGGCGTCGGCCTCCTGGATGTCGCGGCCACCGGCGCCGATGATCACGGCCAGCTCGCCCTCCCAGTCGAGCGACTCGGACACGCGCGGGCGGACGATCGGGCCTTGATGCGGCGTCTGCGAGCGCCACACGCGCAGGAAGATCGGCGGCTGCTCGGAGAGCTCGCGCTGCATGCCGGCGGCGAGCACCTCCTGGTGATGGTCCAGGTAGTTGCGCACCGCGCAGACGATCTTCTCGGGCTGCGGGATCACCGGCAGGTACTTCACGTCGGACAGCTGCGTGTCGGCGGCCAGGCCGGCGAGCAGCGCGTCGCGGCGGGCGAAATCGGGACTGGCGATGAAGGCGGCCAGGGTGGCATGGCCGGTGCGGCCCGCGAGGTCGACCACACCGCCATCGACGACGGCGCCCCAGGTCTCGCGCCCTGCGATCGAGTAGGACATCAGTTTCATTCGGCTTCCTTTGTTTAATGCACGAATGGATTTTTATGCACAAAAATGATCTCGTGCATAGTGGTTTCTACTGAACGCGGGTCGGCGGGCGGGCAGGCGCGCGCGTGCGGCTGCGCTGGCAGCCGCACGAAGCGGTGGGCGGGAAGCAGATCGGAGCGGGTCCGGACCGGCCCCGGCGGCGAGGTGCTAGGCGAGTTCCTTGAGCGCGGCGCCCAGGATCGTCATGACATTGCGCTGGGTGCCGAGGATGTGCTCTTCGAGCAGCATGCAGGCGGTGTCGGCGTCACGGCGCAGGGTGGCGTCCATGATCTTGCGGTGCTCGTTCGACTTGCGCCGGGCGCTCTTGCGAAAGCGCGCCGAGTAGCGCCGGTAGCGCTCGGCTTGGTCGAACAGGCTCGCGCTCCAGCCCCGCATCCGCTCCGAGGGACAAGCCGCCAGCAGCGACAGATGGAAGGCGGCGTGCAGCTGGGTCCAGTCGTCGTCGAGTACGACCGGGCCGTCGGCGAGGCGGGCCTCGACCTTCTCCAGCCGATGGTACGCACCGACCACCAGGGCCTCCCAGGCGTCGTCGCCATGGGCGATCGACTCGCGCAGCGCAGGCACGTCGAGCATCACGCGCATCCGCGTGATGTCCGCGAGGTCTTCGGGCGAGATCTCGGCCACCCTGAAGCCGCGCCGCTCGTCGGCGCGGATCAGACCTTCCTGCGCCAGCCGGCTCAGCGCCTCGCGCAGCGGGCTGCTGGAGAAGCCGTACGCGGTCTGCAGCTCGTCGAGCTTGAGCTTGGCGCCGGCCGCGAAGGTGCCTGTCAGCACATCGTGGCGCAGCCGCGCGAAGGCCTGGTCGACCAACGGCGGGGTACGGGCGAGCATCTCTTTTTTGTACATGATCCTAATTTTATGCATAAACTCCCGCAACCCAAAGAGAAGGATCCGCACCGTTGAACACTGCCCAGACCCCGCCCCTGCGCCTCGCTGCCATCTCGGGCAGCATCCGCCGCGCCTCGAACTGCACGGCCGTGCTGCGCAGCCTGCAGCCGCTGCTCCCTGCCGGCGTCACGCTCCAAATCTTTCCGCTCGACGAGATCCCCGTGTACAACGCCGATCTCGACGGCGAGTTGCCGCCACCGCCGGTCGCGCAGCTCAAGCAGGCGATCCGGAATGCCGACGGCCTGGTGCTGTGCTCGCCCGAATACAACTACGGCATGCCCGGCGTGCTGAAGAACGCCATCGACTGGGCCTCGCGCCCGGGCTTCGCGTCGCCGCTGAAGGGCAAGCCGGCGCTGGTCATGACGGCATCGCCCGGCACCGCGGGCGGTGTCCGCGCGCAGGCGCAGATCCGGGACGCGCTGGCGGCGACCCTGGCACGGCCCGTGGTGCGCCAGCATGTGGCGATCGCGAATGTCGGCGCCAAGATCCAGGATGGCCGGCTGGTCGATCCCGCCACCCTGGACTTCATCGGGGCGGCGCTGGGCGACCTGCTCGACGAGATCGCGCTGATCGCGGCGCGCGCGCCGCGCGGCTGAGGGCGCGACGCTGCCTGTTTTGGAGGCATCGTATCGGAAGCCAAGCCTGGAGCCCTTCCCCGGAGTTACCCCTGCTGTTGTCCACAAGGCTGTCCACGCGGCCGGTGGAGAACAGGCCCGGCCGGGGCCACCGTGCAGACGCAAAAAAGCCCCGGCTAGCGGGGCTTTCATGGGCTTTTTCGATGCGCCGCGAGGCGCATCAGATCCTGGAGGAGAGGGAGGGATTCGAACCCTCGGTACTATCGCTAGTACGCCTGATTTCGAGTCAGGTACATTCGACCACTCTGCCACCTCTCCGGTGTCTGTCGAGCCAACGATTATAGCAGCACTTTCTGGCCGATTTTTCAGCCTCGCAGCAGTTCGAGGCCGCCGAGATAGGGACGCAGCGCCGCCGGCACCCGGATCGAGCCATCCTCGTTCTGATGGTTCTCGAGCACCGCGACCAGTGCCCGGCCCACCGCCAGGCCCGAACCGTTGAGCGTGTGCACCAGTTCGTTCTTGCCCTGCGCATTCTTGAAGCGGGCCTGCAGCCGGCGCGCCTGGAAGGCCTCGCAGTTCGACACCGAGCTGATCTCGCGGTACGTGTCCTGCGCCGGCAGCCAGACCTCGAGGTCGTAGGTCTTGCTCGAACCGAAGCCCATGTCGCCGCTGCACAGCAGCACCACCCGGTACGGCAGCTCGAGCGCCTTCAGCACCGCCTCGGCGTGGCCGGTCATGGCCTCGAGCGCCTCGTAGCTCTTCTCGGGATGCGTGACCTGCACCATCTCGACCTTGTCGAACTGGTGCTGGCGGATCATGCCGCGCGTGTCGCGCCCGGCGCTGCCCGCTTCCGAGCGGAAGCAGGGCGTGTGGGCGGTGAGCCGGATCGGCAGCTGCGCCTCGGCCACGACTTCGTCGCGCACGAAATTGGTCAGCGGCACTTCGCTGGTCGGGATCAGGTAGAGCGCCGAATGGTCGGGTGCGGGCTCGCCGTCTTGCCCGCCCTTCTTGGCGGCGAACAGGTCGCCTTCGAACTTGGGCAGCTGGCCGGTGCCGCGCATCGAATCGGCATTGACGACGTAGGGCACGTAGCACTCGGTGTAGCCGTGCTGCTCGGTCTGCAGGTCGATCATGAACTGCGCGAGTGCCCGATGCAGCCGCGCGATCGGGCCCTTCATCACCGTGAAGCGCGAGCCCGAGAGCTTGGCGCCCATCTCGAAATCGAGGCCCAGCGGGGCGCCGAGATCGACGTGGTCCCGGGCGGCGAACCCGAGCGGCGTCGCCGAAGCGCCCTCGCCGCCCTGGGGGCTCCAGCGCCGCACCTCGACATTGGCGTGCTCGTCCTCGCCGACCGGCACGCTGGCGTGCGGCAGGTTCGGCACCGCCAGCAGCAAGGCCTGCAGCTCGGGCTGGATCGCATCGAGCCGCACGGCCGAGGACTCCTGCTCGGCCTTCAGCCCGTTGACCTCGGCCATCAGCGCGTCGACCGACTCGCCCTTGGCCTTCAGGGGCCCGATCTGCTTGTTGAGCGTGTTGCGGCGCGCCTGCAGTTCCTCGGTGCGCGTCTGCAGCGTCTTGCGCTCGGCCTCGAGCGCGCTGAACTTCGCGACGTCGAGGAAGGTCTGGTTCTTCTTGCGAGTTTCGAGGCGGGCAACGACCGAGGGGAGGTCCTTGCGTAACAGTGTGATATCGAGCATGGCGTGATTTTAGGTGCGCGTAGCATCCCACCCATTCCCCAAGGAGTTGCGATGCAAGCCTACCTGACCTTCAACGGCAACGCGGCCGAGGCGCTCGCGTTCTACGCCCAGGCCCTGGGCGGAAAGATCCTCTTCAGCATGACCTTCGGCGAAAGCCCGATGGGTGCCGAGACGCCGGCCGACTACAAGGACAAGATCATGCACGCCACGCTCGAGGCGCGAGGCCACCAGCTGATGGCGTCCGACGCCCCGCCCGGCTATCCGCTCAAGGGCTACCACGGCTTCTCGCTGTCGGTGCAGGCCAAGGATGTGAAGGAAGGCGAAAAGCTCTTCAACGCCCTCGGCGCCGGCGGCAAGGTGACGATGCCCTACGCGCCCACCTTCTGGTCGACCGGCTTCGGCATGCTCGAAGACAAATTCGGCGTGCCCTGGATGGTCAACTGCGAGCAGGAGCCGGCCAAGGCCTGACCGATCAGCCCAGCATCCCCGGATCGACGTTGGCGCCGCAGACTATCAGGCAGACCTTCTCGCCTTCGCGCGGCGCGTAGGCGCCGGTCTGCAGCGCCGCCAGCGGCAGCGCCGCAGCGGCCTCGACCCCCAGCTTGAGCTCTTTCCACATCCAGGACTGGGCGGCGCGGATGGCATCGTCGGACAGCAGCAGCGCATCGCCGACATGGCGCTGCGTGAGCTCCCAGGCGATCGCGCCGATGCGCTTCGCGCCGAGCGAGTCGGCCGCGATGCCGCCGACCTCGACGTCGACCGGCTCGCCGGCCTCGCGGGCCCGCGCCAGCGTCGGTGCGCGCTCGGGTTCGAGCGCCACCACGCGGCTGCGCCGTTCGAACCAGGCCGCCAGCCCGCCGATCAGGCCGCCGCCGCCGACGCTCACCAGCACCGCATAGGGCAGGCCGCCCTGCTGCTCGATCTCGCGGCCCAGCGTGCCCGCACCGGCCACCACTTCGGGCTGGTCGTAGGCATGCGTGAGCAAGGCGCCAGTCTTGCGCTGCCGCTGCAGGCAGGCCGCGAGCGCATCGGCGTATGCGGCACCGCCGACCACCACCCTGGCACCGAGCGAACGCAGCCGGGCACGCTTGGCCTCCGGCGACATCTCGGGAAGGAAGACTTCGCAAGGCACGCCGAGCGCCTGCGCGGCCGCCGCGGTGGCGATGCCGGCATTGCCTCCCGAGGCCACGATGGCGCCGCTGGCCGGAATCTCGTTGGCCAGCAGCCGGTTCATCATGCCGCGGGCCTTGAAGCTGCCGCTCACCTGCAGGTGCTCGAGCTTGAGCCAGACTTCGACACCCGGCGTGTCCACGCCCAGCGCGCGCCCCGGGAGCTTCCACAGCGGCGTCTCTCGCAGGAAGTGCGGCGCGCGCTCGCGAATCCGGCGCGCGGCGGCCTCGACGTCGCCGCGCCAGTCTTGCTGCAGGTCGCCGCTCACGAGATGTGCCCCGGCGGCGGGATGTCGTCGAGCTTGAGCCCCTTGGGCAGCGGAAACTTCAGGGTCTCCTGGATGCCGTCCATCTTGCGCACGGACACCGCGCCCAGGGCCTTGATGCGGTCGATCACCTCGCGCACCAGCACCTCGGGCGCCGAGGCGCCCGCCGTGAGGCCGATGCGGGACTTGCCCTCGAACCATTCGGGCTGCAGTTCCGCGGCGGAGTCGACCATGTAGCTTTCGGTGCCGAGGCGCTGCGAGAGTTCGCGCAGCCGGTTGCTGTTGGAACTGGTCGGACTGCCGACCACGATCACCAGGTCGACCTGCGGGCTCAGCATCTTGACCGCGTCCTGCCGGTTCTGCGTGGCATAGCAGATGTCCTGCTGCTTGGGCTCGCGCACGCTCGGAAAGCGCGCCCGCACCGCGGCCGAAATCTCGGCCGCATCGTCGACCGACAGCGTGGTCTGCGTCACGACCGCGAGCTTCGCCGTCTGGGCCGGCGCCACCTGCGCCACGTCCGCCACGTCCTCGACCAGGTGGATGCCGCTAGACAGCTGCCCCATCGTGCCCTCGACCTCGGGGTGTCCCTTGTGGCCGATCATGATGAACTCGTAGCCTTCCTTGGCCAGCTTGGCCACTTCGACGTGGACCTTGGTCACCAGCGGGCAGGTGGCGTCGAAGATCTCGAAGCCGCGCGCGCGCGCCTCGGCCTGCACCGCCTTGCTGACGCCGTGGGCGCTGAACACCAGCGTGGCGCCGGGCGGCACGTCGGCCAGGTCCTCGATGAAGACCGCGCCCTTGGCCTTGAGCTCGTTGACCACGTAGGTGTTGTGCACGATCTCGTGGCGCACGTAGATCGGCGCGCCGAACTTGGCAATGGCGCGCTCGACGATCTCGATCGCGCGGTCGACGCCGGCGCAGAAACCGCGCGGCTCGGCCAGGATGACTTCTTCGATTCCGTTCACAGCACGCCGATCAGCTTCACTTCGAAGGTCACGGGCTGCCCTGCGAGTGGATGGTTGAAATCGAAGCGCACCGCGGTCGCGTTCGACTCGATCACCGCGCCCGCATAGCTGCCGGTGCCGTCGGGTGTGGGGAACTGGATCACGTCGCCGATGGCGTATGGCTCGTCGGGGTCGCCGATCTGGGTCAGCAGCTTGCGCGCGACCCACTGCTGCATCTCGACATTGCGCTCGCCAAAGGCCTCGCCCGCCGGCAGCTCGAAGGTGGCGTGCGCCCCTTCCGCCAGGCCGATCAGGCGCTGCTCGACCGCCGGCGACAGCTCGCCGGTGCCGAGCGACAGCGTGGCCGGCTTGTCGTCGAAGGTGTTGATGATGTCGCCCGCAGGACCGGACAGCCGGTAGTGCAGCGTGAGGAAGGAACCGGGCGTGACGACGGCGGCGGTGGAAATCGAAGACAAGGTGAGGGGTCCCTATAGACTGGGCCCCTATTTTAGGGAGTGGGGTCAGAACCCCGTAGGCACCATGTCTTTCAAGGACCTGCCGGATGGCGCGCGGCCGCGCGAGCGACTCATCTCGCTCGGCGCCGGTGCGCTGGCCGATGTCGAACTGCTGGCGCTGCTGCTGCGCACCGGCCTGCGCGGCAAGAACGTGCTCCAGCTCTCGCAGGAACTGCTGGATCGCTTCGACGGCCTCTCCGGCCTGCTCCACGCCGGGCTCGACGACCTGAAGCAGATCAAGGGCCTGGGCGGCACCGCCAAGCGTGCCGAACTGGCGGCGGTGCTCGAGCTCGCGCGCCGCGCGATGGCCGAGCGGCTGAAGGAGCGCGCGGTCTTCGACTCTCCCGGTGCCGTCAAGCAGTACCTGCAACTGCACTTGGCCGCCCGGCCGCATGAAGTCTTCGCCGCCCTGTTCCTCGACGCGCAACACCGGCTGATCGCCATGGAAGAGCTGTTCCGCGGCACCCTCACCCAGACCAGCGTCTACCCGCGCGAGGTGGTCACGCGCGCGCTGCACCACCACGCCGCCGCCGTGGTGCTGGCGCACAACCACCCGAGCGGCTCGGTGGAAGCCTCGCGCGCCGACCAGTCGCTCACTCAGACGCTGAAGGCCGCGCTGGCGCTGATCGACGTACGCGTGCTCGACCACGTGATCGTTGCTCGCGGCGGGGCGCTGTCCATGGCCGAGGGCGGCATGCTTTGAGAACAATTTCGTTATGGATCAGAATTGAAACCATTCGTAACCGAGGCGGGTTCGACCGACAATGCCGGACCCCCAAGGATGCAAAGCTGGCCGTGGAAGACATATTGATCGTCGATGACGACCCGTCGGTGCGCGAGCGCCTCGAACGGGTGAGCGCCCAAGCCGCACCCGAGGCCCGCTGCGCGATGGCCGGTTCGCTGGCCGAGGCGCGCCAGCAGCTGTCGGCCGGCCGCTTCGACCTGGCGCTGCTCGATGTCGGCCTGCCCGACGGCAACGGTCTCGAACTCCTGCCCGGGATGCAGGCCCGCGCACCCACGGTCGACGCGGTGGTGGTCTCCCGCCTCGGCGACGATGCGACGGTGCTGCAGGCGATCCGCGGCGGTGCCGTCGGCTACCTGCTGAAGAACGGCAGCGACGCCGAGCTCGAGCTGTCGCTGGGCAGCATGCGGCGTGGCGGCGCGCCGATCGATCCGGTGATCGCGCGCCGCATCCTCCAGCTGATGGCCGCGCCGCAACTCGGTCCGGGCGCGCTTGCTAACATCGGCGCGGCCCCGGCGACCACGCCGCCCGCCCAGCTGAGCGCCCGAGAAACGCAGGTTCTGCAGCTGGTGGCGCAAGGCCACAGCAACCGCGAGATCGCCCATAGCCTCTCACTGTCCATCAACACCGTCGAATGCCACGCCAAGAACATCTACCGCAAGCTCGCGGTGCACTCGCGCGCGGGCGCGGTGTACAGCGCGCGGACGAAGGGCTTGCTGCCCTGATGCGCTGGGCAGGCCTGTGGCTGGCCTGCCTCTTCATCACCGGCACAGCGCAGGCCTTCGAGCGCATCGAGGCGGCGCGTTCCGACTGGAATGCCGGCGCGCAGCCCGCACGGGGCTGGACGGCCGTCACACTGCCGGACAGCTGGACTTCGCGCTGGCCCGGATTCGACGGCGTCGTGTGGTATCGCCTGCGCTGGTCCGAGCCCGCAAACCCCGCCGGCTTGCGCCCCAAAGGCCTGATGGCCGGCCACTTCAACATGGCGGGCGCCGTGTATCTCAACGGCAGCCTGATCGGCGGCGACAGCGACCTCGTGGAGCCGCTCTCGCGCGCCTGGAACCTGCCGCGCTACTGGGTACTCGACGCCCCGCTGCTGCGCCCCGGCGCCAATGAACTGCTGGTGCGCGTTTCCGGGCTGGCGGCCTACCAGCCGGGGCTCGGCGCGGTCACGCTCGGCGAACCCGAACTGGTGCGGGCAACGTACCGCCGCGCGACCCTGGTTCACCGGTCGCTGCCCCTGCTCGGCATCGGCCTGACCCTGGTCATGGGGGTGCTCTACGGCATGCTCTGGCTGATGCGGCGCAGTGAGCTGTCGTATGGCTGGTTCAGCCTGTTCTGCCTGCTGTGGGTGGCCTATTCGTACAACTACGTGGCGCTGGGGACCTGGCCCTTCGACAGCACCGAGGCCTTCCAGCGCGCCAACCACATCGCGATGCTCGCGAGCATCGGCTGCTTCCTGATGTTCGCACTGCACTTCTGCCAGCTGGCCGGCGCGGGGCTGCGGTGGATCCTCCTCGTGAGCTCGGGGGCCGGCATCGCGCTGCTCGTGTTGGCGCCGTCGGCAATCCAGGTGCAGGTGCGCAACCACACCGTACTGGCGACGCTGTTGCTCTATGTCGGCGGCTGCGTGGTGATCCTGCGGCATGCGTTCCGCTCGCGCCAACTCGAGGCGGCCGTGCTCGCGGCCTTCCTGTTGATCCCCTTGATGGCCGGCGTGCACGACACGCTGGTGTTCCTGGAATACCTGCCGGGCAACCGCTACTACGCCACGCTGTCGTCGAGTGCGACGCTGCTGGGAATCTCGTTCGTGCTGACCTGGCGCATGGTCAAGGACATGCGACTGGCCGAGCACTTCAACGCCGAGCTCAAGCAGCGTGTGGAAGAGGCCACGCGGCGCCTGGCCGACGGGCTCAGCCGGCAGCATGCGGCGGAACTGGTGCAGACCCGGCTGACCGAGCGCCTGAGCCTGGTGCGCGATCTGCACGACGGTCTCGGCATGACCCTCAGCAGCCACATCCATTCGCTGGGCAACCGGCCTGACAGCGACGACGGCGCGCTGTGGGCGCTCAAGGAAGTGAACGACGACCTGCGCCTGATCATCGAGAGTTCGGCCTTCCACGACACCGAAGAACTGGCGGAGCGGCTGCTGCCCCTGCGCCACCGCAGCACCCGCCTGCTGGAAGCGGCCGACATCGAATGCCGCTGGCGCTTCGCCGGGCTGCAGTCCTGCCGGCTGGGCGGCAAGCGGGACCTGGATTTCCTGCGCGTGCTGCAGGAAGCGCTCGCCAACGTGGTCAAGCACAGCGGTGCGACCCGGGTGGATGTCGCCATCGAGGCGGCGGGCGGACAGCTCGCGCTCTCGGTCCGCGACAACGGTCGGGGCATCGCGCCGGATGCGGCGTCGAGGCAGAGCAGTGGAATGGGCCTGAAGAGCATGGAGGCCCGCGCGGCACGGCTGGGCGGCAGGCTGGCCCTCCACAGCAACGACTCCGGCACGACGCTCGAACTGCATTGCCCGATCGACGCAACGGTCTCCCCGTGAGCGTTAGGCTCCACACCATGCCTGCCAAATCCAACAGCCTCAAGAGCCTCTCCGATCTCAAGCAGGTGCAACGCTCACTCGCCGAGCAACGCGAGCGCGAAGCGGCTGCGGCGGCCGAGCGGGCCGCCGCGCAGAAGAAGCGCCTGGCCGACCAGGACCTGTTCTCGCGCGCGATCGGCGCCACCCAACCGCTGCGCAGGAAGGCCTCGGTGCCCCTGGCCCCCGAGCCGCCGGCGCCGATCCCGGTACAGCAGCAGCTCGACGACCAGCGCGTGCTGCGCGAATCGCTGTCCGACGAATTCGACGTCAGCACTCTGCTCGACGCCGACGACGCCATGAGCTTCCGGCGGCCCGGCATCCATACCGATGTCACGCGCAAGCTGCGGGCCGGCGAATGGTCGATCCAGCGTCAGCTCGATCTCCACGGGATGCGCAGCGACGAGGCCCGCGAGGCGCTCGGCGCCTTCATCCGCGACGCCTGGAAACAGGGCGTTCGCTGCGTGCGCGTGGTGCACGGCAAGGGCCACGGCTCGCCGGGCAAGCAGCCGGTGCTCAAGGCCAAGGTGCAGCGCTGGCTGATCCAGAAGAACGAGACCTTGGCCTTCGTGCAGGCCAAGCCCGCCGAGGGCGGCGGCGGGGCGCTGGTGGTGCTGCTGGCGCCGGCGCGGCGCTGAGCCGCGGCAGCCCGCGAAGCGCGCTCAGCGCGCAGGCTCGCGATCGATCTCCTTCAGCAAGCGCGCATAGCGGTCGATCTGGGCCGCCAGGTAGGCATCCGCCTGCGCCTGGGTCGCGAACGGCTGCAGCACCGTTCGCCCTTCGGCTCCGAGCCGGGTGCGCACGTCGGGCTGCCTCAGCGCATGGCCCACCGAGGCCCGCAGCCGTTCCACGATCTCGTTCGGCGTCTCCAGTCCGATGTGCGCCCGGTCCTCGGCGATGAGATCGACGCCGCCCGCGGTGCTGGCGACGTGCACGGCCAGCGTGACCTGCGGATGGCCGCGCACGAAGTCGGCGATCAGCGGCTCGAAGAACAGGTCCAGCATGCCTTCGCCCAGCACCATGTCGACATGGCCCCGGCTCGCATGGCGCAGCTTGTCGACCTCGGCATAGAAGGTCGCCTGCACGTCGAGCTGGCGCCGTGCGTAGGTGGCCAGCAGCCGGCCCGCATCGGTCGGCACGACGCCGCGGCCGCGACGCTCCTCGGCGGCGGCGCGCACCGACCCGCTGGCGACGACCGCTGGAAGTAGTGCACCCGCCGCGAATCGAAGAGCTCCTGCATGCCGGCGTCTAGCGGTTCCGCATCCAGTCCGCCGTCTGGAAGAACGATCCGCGCAGGCGCTCGCGCAAGTCCTCCGGCACTCCGGTCTCGCCCATCGCCTGGTCCATGCAGGCCAGCCACTCGTCGCGCTCGCGGATGCCGATGCTGTGGCCGCCGATGCTCTGCGGCAGATGCCGCGCGCGCAGCATCGGATGGCCGAAGCGGTCGGTGTAGTGCTGCGGCCCGCCGAGCCAGCCGCAGAGGAACCAGAACAGGCGCTGGCGCGCGTTGTCGAGCGAGCTGCCGTGCACCGCGCGCAGTTGCGCATAGGCCGGCTCGAGATCCATCAGGTCGTAGAAGCGCTCGACCAGCGCGTGGACCGCGGCTTCGCCGCCGATCCATTCGAAAGGGGTGTCGAAAGGCGGTTTGTCCTGGATTTGCATGGACGCCATTGTCCCAAGACTTGAGGCACCATCGCAGCCATGGCCGATTCAACCCCCTCCTCCCCCGGCAAAAGCCTGCCCGTGATCGACGTCTCGGCCCTGGTCGCCGACGGCGCCGGGCGCGAACCGGTGGCGGCGCAAATTGGCGCCGCCTGCCGGGCCCACGGCTTCTTCTACGTCACCGGCCACGGCGTCGACCCGGCGCTGGTGCAGCGCCTCGAGGATCTGAGCCGCCGCTTCTTCGCGCAGGACGAGCCGACCAAGATGCGCTGGCGCATGGCGCTCGGCGGCCGGGCCTGGCGCGGCTACTTCCCGCTCGGCGGCGAACTCACCTCCGGCCGGCCCGACTGGAAGGAAGGCCTCTATCTCGGCACCGAACTGCCCGCGGACCATCCGCTGGTGCGCGCCGGCACGCCGGTGCACGGGCCCAACCTGTTCCCCGACATCGACGGTTTCCGCGCCACGGTGCTGGCCTACATCGACGCCGTCACGCGGCTCGGCCACCGCCTGATGGAAGGCATCGCGCTGAGCCTGGGCCTGCCGGCCGCCTATTTCGCCGAGCGCTACACGGCCGACCCTCTGATCCTGTTCCGGATCTTCAACTACCCGACGCAGCCGGTGCCCGAGGGCATGGACGTGCACTGGGGCGTCGGCGAGCACACCGACTACGGCCTGCTCACGATCCTGCGCCAGGACGACGTGGGCGGCCTGCAGGTGCGCACGCCCGGCGGCTGGATCGAGGCGCCGCCCGTCGCGCAGTCCTTCGTCTGCAACATCGGCGACATGCTCGACCGCATGACCGGCGGGCTCTACAAGTCGACCCCGCACCGCGTGACGCGCAACACCTCGGGCCGCGACCGGTTGTCCTTCCCGCTGTTCTTCGATCCGAATTTCGAGGCCCGGGTCCGGCGCATCGAAGGGCTGGACAGCGCCGCCACGGACGACAGCGCGGAGCGCTGGGACCGCGCCAACGTCCATGCCTTCAGCGGCCGCTACGGCGACTACCTGCTGGCCAAGGTGTCGAAGGTGTTCCCGCAGTTGCGCGACGAAGTGCTGTGAAGGGTCAGAAGCCGAGGAGAACTTCGCTGCGCAGAGCACACCATCGGCGCGAGCCGTCAAGCCGGTGGTTCATCCTCGGCCAGCACCGCACGGCGCTACCCGTGCCGAGGGCACCGGGTGGCCCCCGCAGCTACTCCGCAGCCTGCCGCAGCGTCGCCACCACCGGCCGCAGCAGCACTTCGCGCAGTCCCCACCAGCC
This sequence comes from Variovorax ginsengisoli, assembly GCF_030486595.1. Taxonomy (GTDB): domain Bacteria; phylum Pseudomonadota; class Gammaproteobacteria; order Burkholderiales; family Burkholderiaceae_C; genus Variovorax; species Variovorax ginsengisoli_B. Next base: position 196,081 of record NZ_JAUJZH010000001.1, read on the forward strand.
GGCCGCGAGGGCCAGCGCCGCGCCCGCCAGGGCGCCGGCGATCGGCACCAGCGGCGACGCGGTCCAGGTGAAATCGAACACGAAGCGCGCCAGCGCCCAGCCGATGACCGAGGCCACGATGCTGGCCAGGAAGCCGGCCAGCAGCCCGACTCCCGCCAGCTCCGCGCGCTGCACCTGCCGCAGCAGGCTGGCCCGCGCACCCACCGCCCGCATCACGGCGAACTCGCGCGCGCGCTCCTCGCGGGTCGCGGTGACCGCCGCGAACAGCACCACCAGCCCGGCCGCGAGCGTGAAGCCGAACAGGAACTCGACCGCCCGGATCACCTGGTCGAGCACCCGCTGGACCTGGCCGATGGTGGCGCTCATGTCGACGTTGGTGACGTTCGGGTAGCTGCGCACCAGCGCGTTGTCGAAGCCCTTGACCTCGGGCGCGCGGAAGGCGCCCATGTAGGTCACGGGCACGTCGGCCAGCGCCGCGACCGTGTACATGACGAAGAAATTGGCGTGCATCGAGCCCCAGTCGACCTTGCGCAGCGAGGTGATGCGGGCCTCGTTCTGCTGGCCGCCGATGTCGAAGCGCAGGGTGTCGCCGAGCTTCAGGCCCAGCGTCTGGGCCAGCCCTTCCTCGACGCTCAGTTCGCCCGCGGCATCGGGCGTCCAGGCCCCCGCGGTGATCTGGTTGTGCGGCGGCGCCTCGGCGCTGTTGCTGAGGTTGAATTCGCGGTCGACCAGCCGCTTGGCGCGGTCTTCGGTGTAGTCGTCCGGCGAGACCGGCCGGTCGTTGATCGCCACCAGCCGGCCGCGGATCATCGGGTACCAGTCGAACTTGCGTACGCCACCGTCGCGCAGGCTCTGCTGGAAGGCATCGCTCTGGTCGGGCATGACGTTGATCACGAAGCGGTTCGGCGCATCCGGCGGCGTGGCCGCGCGCCAGCTCGACACCAGGTCGGTGCGCAGCAGCACGAGCAGGATCAGCGCCAGCAGGCCGACCGCCAGCGCGCTCACCTGCACCACCGCATACGCCGGCCGGGCCGAGATCTGGCGCGTCGCCAGCACCAGCCAGCGCGGCGCCGTGGTCTCGTTGACGCTGCGCCGCAGCACCTTGACGGCGAGCCAGCTCAGGAGCGCGAACACCGCCACCGCCACCGCAAACCCGCCGACCGCGATCAGCCCCAGCTTGAGGTCGCTGCTGGCCGCGACCAGCAGCGCCGCGAACCCGGCCACCCCGATGGCCAGCACGGTGATCGAGGCCGGCTTCAGGCCGCCGACATCGCGCCGGATCACGCGCAGCGGCGGGACCCGGGCGAGTTGCAGGACCGGCGGCAAGCCGAAGGCGAACAGCAGCGTGAGTCCGACGCCGAGTCCGAAGGCGACCGGCCACAGCGTGGGCGCAGGCAGCGCGCTCTCGACCAACCCGGCCAGCAGCAGCACGAAGACATAATGCACGCCGTAGCCGATCGCCACGCCCAGCGCGCTGGCGATCAGCCCGATGACGGCGAACTCGAAGGCATAGGCGCCTGCGATGGTGCGCTGGCTCTGGCCCAGCACGCGCAGCATCGCGCAGTCGTCGAGGTGGCTGGCCGCGAAGCCGCGTGCCGCCAACGCCACCGCCACGGCCGACAGCAGCGCCGCCAGCAGCGCCACCAGGTTGAGGAATTTCTCGGCCCGATCGAGCGTCTGCCGCATCTCGGGGCGGCCGCTCTCGAAGGATTCGAGGCGGGCCCCACGCAGTTCGCCCTTCTTGATCGAAGCATCGACCTCGTCGCTGAAGCGCTTCACCGCCGCCGTATCGCCGGCCACCGCGAAGCGGTAGCTCACCCGGCTGGCGGGCTGCACGAGCCCGGTGCGGGCAATGTCGGCCTGGTTCAGCATCACGCGCGGCGCGAAGCTCATGAAGCCGGCGCCGCGGTCGGGCTCCAGCGTGATCACGCGGGCGATGCGCAGGCCGGCATCGCCGAGCAGCAGCGTGTCGCCGACCTTGAGCGCCAGCGCGTCGAGCAGCGGGCCGTCGACCCAGGCCTCGCCGGGCGCGGGCACCTCGCGCGTGGCCTGTCCGGGACCTTCGGCGTCGACCGCGACCTGCACCGCGCCGCGCAGCGGATAGCCGGCCGAGACCGCCTTCAGCGCCACCAGCTTGCTCGCACCGCCCTGGGCCTCGCTGGCGCGCGCCATGGTCGGGAAGCCGTAGGTGCCGGCACCCGCCAGCCCGAGCGAGCGGGCCCGCTCGACGAAGGCCGGTGGCGTCGGGTTGTCGCTCGCCAGCACCGCGTCGCCGCCGAGCAGCTGGCGGGCATCGCGCTGCAGCCCGCCCTTGAGCCGGTCGGCGAAGAAGCCGACCGCGGTCAGCGCCGCCACCGCCAGCAGCACGGCGACGATCAGGAGTCGGAGTTCACCGGCGCGCAGGTCGCGCCAGAGCGTGCGCCAGCCGAGGCGAAGAAAGGCATTCATGGGCCCGACGATAGCCGAGCCGGCGGCGCCCGCGAAATCGAAGGATTTAGGGCCTGGCGCCGGCCAGCCCCGGCTGCAGCACCAGCCGCCGCGCCCCCGCAAAGCAAAGGAAGCGCCGGTTGGTCGCCCGCCCGATCGCGCACAGCCCGACCCGCTGCGCCACCTCGTGTCCCATCTGCGTGATACCGCTGCGCGAGACGACGATCGCCACGCCCATCTGCGCCGACTTGATGACCATCTCGCTGGTCAGGCGGCCGGTGGTGTAGAAGACCCGCGCGCCGGCCAGCTGCGCCTGCATCGCGATCCAGCCGGCTATCGTGTCGATCGCGTTGTGGCGGCCGACGTCCTCGACGAAGCACTGCATGCGGGCCTGGTCGCCCTCCTCGAGCGTGAACAGGGCGCAGCCGTGCACCGAGCCGGCCGACTTGTAGGTGCTTTCCTGGAGCCGGATCGCGTCGACCAGCGCATAGAGCTGGGCCTGGGTCATGCGGGTGTCGGGCAATTGCAGGCTGTCGATGCCGGCCATGAGTTCGCCGAACACGCTGCCCTGCCCGCAGCCGGTGGTGACCACCTTCTTCGCGGTCCGCTCCTCGATCCGGTCGATGCCGGCATGGGTCTTGACGGCCGCGGCACCGACCTCCCAGTCGACCGTGATCGACTCGACGTCGGCCGCGGATTCGATCAGGCGCTGGTTCAGCAGGTAGCCCAGCACCAGCAGTTCGGGCTGCGCGCCGAGGGTCATGAGCGTGACCAGCTCGCGGCGGTCGACGTAGATCGTCAGGTCGCGTTCGGCAGGAATCGACACTCGGCTCGACGCGCCATGCTCGTCGACCACCTCGACTTCGCGCGTGAGCGGTGCCCGCGCCTTCGTCAGCCGCGGAAGGGCCGCTGCCACGGCCGACGGGGTTTCAGGATTCGCCATGCAGGGGACGATAGCCGAAGCCGGGCGCCGGTGGCCGAGTCACATCCTGAAGCAAGCCCGGCGCGGATTTCGTGACAAAGGTCCGCACAAAAACGAAACCTTAGTTCTCATTTTCCAGGCTTGGCCGCTTTCTGCGCTCCAATGGACGCATTCCACCGGAGATCCCCCACATGAGCTACTACGAACACCTTCACGCAGTCGAATCGCTCGAGGTGACCGTGTCCGAACTCCTGATGGCGACCCCGGACATGAGCGATCCGCTGCTCGACCCCTCGGTCCACCAGGTGCTCAGGCTGCTGCGTGACCAGCACGCGATGGAGGCCGCCTTCGCCTGCGAGTTCGTCGACGGCCGCCAAGTCTCGCATCGCCGGCAGGACTCGCAGCGCGCCCAGTTCATCGACGAGCAGGCCGAGCCGCTCGAACTGGCTTTCTGCAAGCAGGTGCTGCGCGCCCAGGTGCCCGCGGGCTGCTACTTGAGCGCACCGGTGGTGCTCGCCGACGGCGCAGTCTATGGCACCTTCTATTCGTTCAGCTTCAATCCCGATCCGGCGCTGGAGGCGCGCGACCTCAAGAAGCTCGAATTGGCCGCCCAGCTGGTCGCCCGGCTGATCGCCGAGCGTCGCCAGGCGATGGCCATGCCGGCCCAGGCGATCGCGCCGCAAGGCCGGCCGATGGCGGCGCAGTACGCCTGAGGGCGCCCCGCGTCAGCGGGCGAACACGCGGCGCTCGGACAGGCGCCGGTTCGCGCTGCGCGCCATGTGCGCATCGAACTCCACCAGCTCGCCCGGCTGGGTCATGAGCCGAAGCGCATCGACCGGCGGCAGGGCCCGGCTGTAAAGAAACCGCAGCTGGCAATCGCCGACCACGATCGCATCGCCGTTGACCAGGGCGTGCGACCTGACCTTCTCGTTGTTGACGTAGGTGCCGTTGCGGCTGCCCATGTCGGTGAGCAGGAAATGCTCGCCGGTCCACTCGATCGCCGCGTGATGCCGGCTCACGCGCTGGCTGTCGATGCAGACGCTGTTGCTGCCGGACCGCCCGATCGTGGTGATCGGGCTTGCGATGTTGACCTGGCGCACGCTGCTGTTTCGAGCCAGGATGATCAGTCTTGCCATACCCCGTTCCTGTGGTTCATTGAACTGGGATCGAGCTTAGGACTTAAGTGCGCTTTCGAAAGAACGAAACAGAAGGCTTAATCCATTCCTGTTCGTTTCAGGGGCGTCAAGTTTTGGCATCCAGCGCGTGGCCGGCCGCGTACAGCACGCCGCGCGGGGCCCGGCACAGCCCCCACAGCCGCAGCCCGGCCAGCTGGGCGACCTGCACGCCCATCGCCGTCGGCGCCGAGATGGTGGCGATCGCGGCAATGCCGAGGCGCGCGCACTTGCGGACCAGTTCGTGGCTGCCGCGGCTGGAGAGGACGACGAAGCCGGGCTCGCTGAGCCGGCCGGCGCGCGCCAGCGTGCCGAGCAGCTTGTCGAGCGCATTGTGGCGACCCACGTCTTCCAGCACGTCGGTCAACTCGCCGCCCAGGGTCGCCCAGCCCGCCGCGTGAAGCGCGCCCGCCTCGGCATTGAGCGCCTGGCGCGCCGGCAGCGCCGCGAAGGCGCGCAGCACGGTCGGCAGGTCGACTCGTTCGATCCAGGCGCGGCGCGCGACCGGGCTGCTTTGCAGGTCGAGGGCCGCGAAGCTCTCGACACCGCAGACGCCGCATCCGGTGCGCCCGGCCATGCTGCGCCGGCGACCCTTGAGCCGCTCGAAGCTGCGCGCCGAGATCTCGAGCTGCACCTCGATGCCCTCGATGCCCTCGGGCAGGCCGGCCTCGCGCGCGTCGATCCGCCGCTGCGCGATGCCGCGGCAGTCGCGCACGTGGTCGAGGATCCCTTCGCTGAGCGCGAAGCCGAGGGCGAAGGCCTCGAGGTCCTGCGGGGTGGCCATCATCACCGCATGCGAAATGCCGTTGAAGACCAGGGCCACCGGCAGCTCGGTCGCCAGCACGTCGCCGCGCGCCAGTCCCGCCGCCGGCGCACCGGCCTCGCCGAACACGCGCACGCTTCGGTGCGACAGCGGCGCCGGGGCCTCGAGGTCGAACCCGACACCGGCGTCGACCAGGGCGCTCGTCACAGCGGCCCCGCCGCGTGCGGCAGCAACACCACCGGGATCGACTTGGACGCCGGCGTGCCGGCATCGCGCGCCACCGATTCCAGCGGCACCAGCGGATTGGTCTCGGGGTAGTAGGCCGCGAGGTTGCCGCGCGGAATGTCGTAGGCCACCAGCTTGAAGCGGTCGGCCCGGCGTTCCTGGCCATCGTCCCAGACGGTGTGGATGTCGACCCAGTCGCCGTCCTTCAGGCCCAGCGCCCGGATGTCCTCGGCATGGATGAAGACCACGCGGCGCTGGCCGAAGACCCCTCGGTAGCGGTCGTCGTGGCCGTAGATGGTGGTGTTGTACTGGTCGTGCGAGCGGGTGCTCAGCAGCGTGAACACCACCGTGTCGCCCCGCCGGGCGCGGGCCCGGTGCGAGGGCGTGTCCTGCGGCACCGCATGCGTGAAGAAGACGGCCTTGCCGGAAGGCGTGGCCCAGTCGCGCCGCGCCGCCGGATTGGGCAGGCGGAAGCCGCCCGGGACGGCGAGCCGGCGGTTGAAATCCTTGAAGTCGTCGAACACCGCCTCGATCCGGTCGCGGATGCGCCCGTAGTCCTCGATCAGCGCCAGCCAGGGCGTACGGCTGCGCGCCCCCAGCGTGGCGGCGGCCAGCCGCGCCACGATCGCCGGCTCGGACAGCAGGTGCTCCGAGGCCGGCGCGTTGATGCCCACCGACATGTGGACCATGCTCATCGAGTCTTCCACCGTCACCCCCTGCAGGCCGCCGGCCTGGCGGTCGACCTCGGTGCGGCCCAGGCAAGGCAGGATCAGCGCCTCGCGCCCGTGCACCACGTGGCTGCGATTGAGCTTGGTCGTGACGTGCACCGTGAGATCGCAGCGGCGCAGCGCCTTCCAGGTCTCGTGGGTGTCGGGCGTGGCGGCGGCGAAGTTGCCGCCGAGCGCGAAGAAGACCTTGCCGCGGCCATCGCGCATCGCGCGGATCGACTCCACCGTGTCCCAGCCGGGCTGACGCGGCGGCTCGAAGCCGAATACATCGCGCAGCCGGTCCAGCAATTCGGCCGGCGGCTTTTCCCAGATGCCCATGGTGCGGTCGCCCTGGACATTGCTGTGGCCACGCACCGGGCAGGCGCCGGCGCCGGGACGGCCGATATTGCCGCGCAGCATCAGCAGGTTGACCAGCATCTGGATTGTGGCGACCGAATCGACGTGCTGCGTGATGCCCATGCCCCAGCAGACGATCGCCCGTTTGGCCTGGCGGTAGACCTCGGCGGCGGCCCGGATCTGCGCCTCGGACAGCCCCGACTCGCGCACCAGCAGCGCCCAGGACTCGGCCCGCAGGTCGGCCGCCAGGGCCTCGAAGCCGACCGAATGCTCGGCGATGAAGGCGTGGTCGAGCGTGGCCTGGCCGGCGTCCTCGCACTCGACCAGGTGCTTCATCATCCCCTTGACCAGCGCGAAATCGCCGCCGACGCGCAGCTGGAAGTAGTGGGTGCTGATCGGCGTCGAGCCGAGCGTCGCCATCTCGAGCTTGTCCTGCGGGTCGGCGAAGCGCTCCAGGCCGCGCTCGCGCAGCGGATTGAAGCTCACGATCTTCGCGCCGCGCCGGTGCGCCGCGCGCAGCTCGCCGAGCATCCGCGGATGGTTGGTGCCCGGGTTCTGGCCAAAGATGAAGATCGCGTCGGCGTGCTCGAAATCCTCCAGCGTGACCGTGCCCTTGCCGACGCCGATCTGCGGCCGCATGCCGCTGCCGCTGGGCTCGTGGCACATGTTGGAGCAGTCGGGGAAGTTGTTGGTGCCGTACTCGCGCACGAACAGCTGGTAGAGGAAGGCGGCCTCGTTGCTGGCCCGGCCCGAGGTATAGAAGATAGCCTGGTTCGGATCGGGCAGCGCCTGGAGATGGCGGGCGATCAGCGCAAAGGCGTCGTCCCAGCCGATCGGCACGTATTTGTCGCTGGCGGCGTCGTAGGCCATCGGATGCGTCAGGCGGCCCTGGTCCTCGAGCCAGAAATCGCTTTGCTCGGCCAGTTGCCTGACGGTGTGCTGCGCGAACAGCTCGGGCCCGGCCCGCCGGGCGGTCGCCTCGGCCGCCACGGCCTTGGCACCGTTCTCGCAGAACTCGAAGGTCGAGGCATGGTTGCGGTCGGGCCAGGCGCAGCCGGGGCAGTCGAAGCCATCGGGCTGGTTGGCAGACAGCAGGGTCCTCGCCCCCTTCAGCGCGATGCTCTGCGCCCGCAGCGCCCGTGTCACGCTGCGCAGCGCACCCCAGCCGCCGGCCGGCCCCTGGTAAAACTCGATCTTCTGTTCCTGCATGGCGGGCAGTGTTGGCGGCCCCCGCCGCAGCGTCAAATTGAATCGGGACATGCCACGATTCAAAACGGAAATGATGCGCCCCCGCGTCCAGCTCAGCCCTTGGCGCCGCCCCGCCCCTTGAAGCGCGACTCCAGGAAGTCCAGCAGCGCCCGCAGCGCGGCGCTGTTGTGGCGCCGCTGCAGGTAGGCGGCCGACAGCCACATGTCGCTGCGCACGTAGTCCTGCAGCACCGGCACCAACTCGCCGTGGTCGATGTGCGGCTGCACCAGCATCTCGGGCATGTAGATCACGCCGAAGCCCTGCATCGCGACCTGGATCAGGGGCGCCGCCTCGGTCGCATCCATGCGGCTCTTCATCGCCACGTCGAAGGGCTTGCCGTCGACTTCGAAGCGCCACTCGGGGTGGGCGCCCAACCGGGTCTGGGTCAAGGCATCGTGGCCCGCCAGTTCCCGCGGGTGCGTGGGCTTGCCGTGCTTGCGCCAGTACAGCGGCGAGGCGCACACCACCAGGGCGCGGCGCGCCAGCTTGCGCACGATCAGGTTCTCGTCCTCGATCGGGCCGAAGTGCAGCGCCAAGTCGATGCCCTCCTCCGCCATGTCGGGGGCCCGGTTCAGGAGCTGCAGGCTGATGCTGACGTCGGGATAGTGGCCCATGAATTCGCCGATCATCTTCGGCAGGTCGCCCTGGCCCGCCCCCAGCGGCGCCGAGATGCGCAGCCGCCCGGTGGGGTGGCTGGCGTGCTCCTGGACCTCGGCCTGGGTCAACTCGAACATCTCCATCATCGGCTTGCTGCGCTCCAGCAGCAGCGACCCGGCGTCGGTCAGGCTGACGGCGCGCGTGGAGCGGTTGAGCAGCCGCACGCCCAGTCGGGTCTCGAGTTCGGCGATGTACTTGCTCACCGTGGCCTTCGACACGTCGAGCTTGGTCGCGGCCCGGGAAAAGCTGCCGTGCGATGCGACCTCGCGAAAGGTCTTGATCAGGTCGAGGCTGTCCATGGGTGGGGTGGATTGTCCCCCGTCGCGCCGGTTCCGTAACCCGCAGCCGCCATGGGCTGGCCGCCGCGCTCGATCCGCACCGCGCAATACTTGAACTCCGGAATCTTGCCGAAGGGGTCGAGTGCGGCGTTGGTCATCAGGTTGGCCGCCGCCTCGTAGTAGGCGAAGGGCACGAACACCGCCCCGTGCGGCGTGCCGTCGTCGCGCCGCACGTGGATCGCCACCTCGCCGCGGCGCGACCGGATGGTGATCACGTCGCCCGGCGCCAGCCCCATCGCGTCGAGGTCGGCCTGGTGCATCGAGGCGGTCGCCATCGGCTCCAGCGCGTCGAGCACGGTCGCGCGGCGCGTCATGCTGCCGGTGTGCCAGTGCTCGAGCTGGCGGCCGGTGATGAGCACGAAGGGGTAGTCGGCGTCGGGCCGCTCGTCGGCCGGGATGATGTCGGCCGGCACCAGCTTCACGCGGCCGTCGGCGGTCGGGAAGCGGTCGATGAACACGGTCGGCTGGCCGGGATCGTCCGCGCTCAGGCACGGGTAGGTCACGCTCGACTCGCGCTGCAGGCGCTCCCATGTGATGCCGCTGATGGCGGCATGCATGGCCTGGCGCATTTCGTCGTAGACCGCGGCCACGCCGCTTTCTTCGCCCTCGTAGTTCCAGGCCAGTCCCATGCGTCGGGCGATCTGCTGGATGATCCAGAGATCGGGCCTGGCATCGCCCGGCGGATCGAGCGCCCGCTTGCCGAGTTGCACCATGCGGTCGGTGTTGCTCACCGTGCCGGTCTTCTCGGGCCAGGCGCTGGCCGGCAGCACCACGTCGGCCAGCCAGGCGGTCTCGGTCATGAAGATGTCCTGCACCACCAGGTGCTCCAGGCTGGCGAGCGCATGGCGCGCATGGTTCAGGTCGGGGTCGCTCATGGCCGGGTTCTCGCCCATGATGTACATGCCGCGCACCTTGTGCGGATCGTCGTCGGGCGCCAGCGCCTTGTGCATGATCTCGACCACCGTGTAGCCGGGTTTCTCGTCGAGCGGCATGCCCCAGAACTCTTCGAACCAAGCGTGCGCTGCAGCGTTGTCGACGCGCTGGTAGTTGGGGAACATCATCGGGATCAGCCCCGCATCGCTCGCCCCCTGCACGTTGTTCTGGCCGCGCAGCGGGTGCAGGCCGGAGCCGGGCTTGCCGATCTGGCCGGTGACCGTGACCAGCGCGATCAGGCAGCGCGCGTTGTCGGTGCCGTGCACGTGCTGGCTGATGCCCATGCCCCACAGCACCATCGCGCCCTTCGCGGTGGCGAAGGCGCGGGCGACTTCGCGCAGCGTCTCGGCCGGCACGCCGCAGATCGGCGCCATCGCCTCGGGGCTGTAGCCCTTCACGTTGTCGCGCAGGGCCTCGAAGTTGCTGGCGCGGTCGCGGACGAAGGCCTCGTCGACCAGCCCCTCGTCGATCACCGCGTGGATCAGCGCGTTGAGCATCGCGACATCGGTGTCGGCCTTGAACTGCAAGGTGCGCCAGGCATGCTTGCTGATGTCGGTGCGGCGCGGGTCCGCCAGCACGATCTTCGCCCCGCGCCTGGCCGCGTTCTTCATCCAGGTGGCGGCCACCGGATGGTTGGCGGTCGGATTGGAACCGATGATGAAGATCAGTTCCGCGTGATCGACGTCGTTGACCTGGTTGCTCACCGCGCCCGAGCCCACGCCTTCGAGCAGCGCCGCGACGCTGGACGCATGGCACAGCCGGGTGCAGTGGTCGACGTTGTTGCTGCCGAAGCCGGTGCGAACCAGCTTCTGGAACAGGTAGGCCTCCTCGTTGCTGCCCTTGGCGGAGCCGAACCCGGCCAGCGCCTTCGGGCCGTGCGTGTCGCGCAGGCCCTTGAGCTGGCCGGCGGCGAGCGCCAGCGCTTCTTCCCAGCTTGCTTCGCGGAAGGCTTCGCTCCAGTCGCCGGGACGCGGCGCATCGTCGAAGCCCTTGGGAACGCCGGGCTTGCGGATCAGCGGCTTGGTGAGACGCTGCGGATGGTGCGCGTAGTCGAAGCCGAAGCGGCCCTTGACGCACAGCCGGCTGTGGTTGGCAGGGCCGTCGCGGCCGTCGACGCTGACGATCTTCTCGTCCTTGACGTTGTACGTGATGAGGCAGCCCACGCCACAGAACGGGCACACCGAATCGACCTTGCGATCGACCGCCTGCGAGCCGATGAAGCTCTTGGGCATGAGCGCACCGGTCGGGCAGGCCTGCACGCACTCGCCGCAGGCCACGCAGGTGCTGTCGCCCATCGGGTCGTCGAGGTCGAAGACGATCTTCGAATGCTCGCCGCGCAGGGCGTAGCCGATGACGTCGTTGACCTGCTCTTCGCGGCAGGCGCGCACGCAGCGGTTGCACTGGATGCAGGCATCGAGGTTCACCGCCATCGCCGGGTGCGACACGTCGGCCGCAGGCTGCTCGCGGCGCAGCGCCTTCAGTTCGGGCCGCACTGCGACATCGAGCCGCGCCGCCCAGTCGCTGAGCTCGCCGTGCTGGCGCGTCGCGTCGTCGCCGATCCACTTGTAGCCTGCGTCCGGCATGTCCGACAGCAGCATCTCGACCACCATCTTCTGGCTCTTCAGGGCCCGTTCGCTGGTCGCCTGAACCTCCATGCCGGAGGCGACGGTGCGGCAGCAGCTCGGCGCCAGGGTGCGCTCGCCCTTCAGCTCGACCACGCAGGCGCGGCAATTGCCGTCGGGGCGCAGGCCGTCCTTGTAGCAAAGGTGCGGAATGTCGACCCCGTGGCGTTGCGCCGCCTTCAGGATGGTCTCGCCCTCGAAGGCTTCCACGGTCTTGCCGTCGAGCCGGAACTCGACCGTCTGCGGCAGCAGTTCGGCCAGCTTGGCGGGCGCGTTCATTCGGCAATCTCCTGCGGAAAATATTTCTGGATGCAGCGTATCGGGTTGGGTGCAGCCTGCCCCAATCCGCAGATGGATGCATCGCCCATGACCTGCGCGAGGTCTTCGAGCGTGGCGTTGTCCCACACCGGCGCTTCCATCAGCGCCGCCGCCTTCGCGGTGCCGACCCGGCACGGCGTGCACTGGCCGCAGCTCTCGTGCTCGAAGAAGCGCATCACGTTGAGCGCGGCATCGCGGGCGCGGTCATGCTGGCTCAGCACCATCACCGCCGCCGAGCCGATGAAGCAGCCGTGCGGCTGCAGCGTGTCGAAGTCCAGCGGGATGTCGTTCATGCGCGCCGGCAGGATGCCGCCCGATGCGCCGCCCGGCAGGTAGGCATACAGCGCGTGGCCGTCCTGCATGCCGCCGCAGTATTCGTCGATCAGTTCCTGCACCGTGATGCCGGCCGGCGCCAGCTTCACGCCCGGCGACTTCACGCGCCCGCTCACGCTGAAGCTGCGCAGCCCCTTGCGGCCGTGGCGGCCGAAGCCGCCGAACCATTGGGGTCCCTTCTGCACGATGTCGCGCACCCAGTAGAGCGTCTCGAAGTTGTGCTCCAGCGTCGGCCGGCCGAACAGGCCCACCTCCGCGATGTAGGGCGGCCGCATCCGCGGCTCGCCGCGCTTGCCTTCGATGCTTTCGATCATTGCGGACTCTTCGCCGCAGATGTACGCACCCGCGCCGCGACGCAGTTCGATGTGCGGCAGCGGACATGGCGGGTCGGCCTGCAGCTTGGCCAACTCGGCGGCGAGCAGTTCGCGGCAGTCGTGGTATTCGTCGCGCAGGTAGAGGTAGCAGGCATCGATGCCCACGATGCGCGCCGCGATCAGCACGCCTTCGAGGAAGCGATGCGGATCGCGTTCGAGGTAGACGCGGTCCTTGAAGGTGCCGGGCTCGCCCTCGTCGATGTTGACCGCCATCAGCTTGGGCGCCGGCTGGTCGCGCACGATGCGCCACTTGCGTCCGGTCGGAAATCCCGCGCCGCCCAGGCCGCGCAGGCCCGAGTTCTCCATGGCGCGGATCACCGTCTCGGCCTGCTTGTCGTTGTCGACCAGAGCGGCGACCAGCTGATAGCCGCCGTGCGCGCGGTAGGTCGCGTAGTCGGTGTAGGCCGGATGGACCTCGATCGCGCCGAGCCCCGGCGACACGCTGCGCTCGGCCCAGGCCGAGGGCTCGAAGCGTGCCACCGGCTGCGCAGGCCCGGGCGGCTGCGCCCGCAGCGTGTCGCCGGAGCGCAGCGCGGCGAGCACCTTGTCGGCCGTCGCCTGCGGCACCGCGCGCTGGTGCACGGCCGCGGCGGGCGCCTGCTCGCAGCGGCCCAGGCATGGCGCCGCGACCACCCGCACGTCGTTGCGCCCGGCCTGCCCGAGCAGCGCGGGCAGCCGCGCGATCAGGTCCTTGGCGCCCGCCATCTCGCACGACAGGCTGTCGCACACGCGCACCGTGAGGCCGGGCGCCGCGTCGCCGCCGCGAACGACTTCGAAGTGGTGATAGAAGGTCGCGACCTCGAACACCTCCGCCATCGGGATGTTCATGAGCGTCGCGAGGGCGACCAGGTGGTGGTCGCGCAGGCAACCGTGCGCGTCGTTGACCTTGTGCAGGTATTCGATCAGCAGGTCACGCGGGTAGCCGTCGCCGGGCCGCGGGCCCAGCAGTTCGCCGACCTGCCGCAGCGAATCCTCTTCGGGTTGCCGCCCCTTCAGCCGGCTCTTCTTGCGAATGCGCTCGCGCAACTGGTCGGGGGTTGCGACGACGACTTCCCTGATTGTCTCTTCGGTGCCTGGGTATTGCATTTGCCTCGGCCTTGGGCGCCCGCCGTTCGGGCGGGCGCCTGGGTCTCACGGTCAGTTGAAAAATTTCGCGGCGGCCACCAGTGTGCGGTAGACGCCCCAGGTCAGCGGAATGCCGACCGCCAGCCAGGCCAGTGCGACCACGAGCGGGCTGACTGCGTCATTGTTGCGCGCCGAGGCCGAACCCATCTCGGCGGCAATGGCTTTTTCGTGCGCTAGCTTCTTCTCATGCGCGAGTTCTTCGTCGCTCATGAAGTGCTTGTCCGCCACGGGCCGCACCAGCAGGTTGCAGACCAGCCCGATCACGAGCATGCCGACCAGGATGTACATGGTCTGGTTGTAGACCTGCTCGCGCGGAATGCCAAGTCCGAGCTGGTATTCGCGCATGTAGTTCACCACCACCGGCCCGAGGATGCCGGCCGTCGCCCAGGCGGTCAGCAGGCGGCCGTGGATGGCGCCCACCATCTGCGTGCCGAACAGGTCGGCGAGGTAGGCCGGCACGGTGGCGAAGCCGCCGCCGTACATCGACAGGATGATGCAGAAGGCACCGACGAACAGCAGCTTGCTGCCGGCGCCGGCGGACGACGGAATGCTCCAGTACAGCAGGCCGCCGAGCACGAAGAAGACGGTGTAGGTGAGCTTGCGGCCCAGCTTGTCCGACAGGCTGGCCCAGAAGAAGCGCCCGCCGATGTTGAACAGCGAAAGCAGCGCCGCGAAGCCGCCCGCCACCGTGGCGATGGCCGCGAGCTGGGTCTTGTCGAGTTCGCCGAACTTCTTGGCGACGCCGATCAGGTTGCCGCCGAACACTTCCTGCAGCATCGGGCTGGCCATGCCGATGACGCCGATGCCCGCGCTCACGTTCATCGTGAGCACCATCCACACCAGCCAGAACTGCGGAATGCCCCAGACCTTCTTCACGTGCACGTGGCGCTGCGTGATCATGGCGTTGCCGGCCTGCGCGGGCGGCGGTGTCCAGCCCTTGGGCTTCCAGCCGGTCGCGGGCACCCGGTAGCCGAGCGCGCCGCCCATCATGAAGAGGAAGTAGACCATCGCCATCACGACGAAGGTCTGCATCACGCCGACGTCGGTCGGGCTCGCGAAGCTCTTCATGAGGTCGACGGCGAGCGGCGAGCCGATCATCGCGCCGCCGCCGAAGCCCATGATGGCCATCCCGGTCGCCATGCCGCGTCGGTCGGGAAACCACTTGATGAGGGTGCTCACCGGCGAGATATAGCCGAGGCCCAGCCCGATGCCGCCGATCACGCCCGAGCCGAGGATCATCAGCCAGAACTGATGCAGATGGATGCCGACGGCCGACAGCATCATGCCGCCGCACCAGCATACGGCCGACACGACGCCGGCCTTGCGCGGGCCCGCGCGCTCGAGCCAGCCGCCCCACAGCGCCGCCGAGCAGCCGAGGAAGACGAAGAACAGCGTGTACATCCAGCCCAGCGTCGCGATGCGCCAGTCGCAGCCGCTGGCGAACAGTTCGGCGAAGAAGCTCATGTCCTTGGCGCAGGCCTGGGCGCCGGTGCCGGCGGTGGCGAGCGCCTTCGACAACGGCAGCCAGAACACCGAGAAGCCATAGGCCATGCCGATGCAGAGGTGGATGGCCAGGGCGGCCGGCGGCACCAGCCAACGGTTGAAGCCCGGCCCGGCGATGATCCGTTCCTTGTCGAGAAAGCCGGGCTGCGGCCCGGTTGCGCCGATGCCGTCCCCGTCGAGGACGCCTGCGGATGAAGCTGCCATCTGTTTTTCTCCAGTTGTGGTGTGAACCCGAACGGCCCTCTCTGGGGCCCGTGGAGTGTCGGCGCGCTTGTTACAAAACGTCAAGTAGGTATGACGCTTGTATCCAGATCAGGCACCCAGGGCACCGCTGTGCATCTCGACCTGGGCCTGCCATTGCGGCGTGCGCAGCAGCGCCAGCGCCGCTTCGAGGGCGCGCGAAGGCCGCACGCCCTGCTGGGTCATGAAGCCGATCGGCGTCGTCACCTCCGGGGCCACGAGCGGCAGCGCCTCGAGCTCGCGCTGGCTGCGCACGGCGGCGACCATGGCGCCCGGCAGCACGCTGCAGACCTCGCCGGCGACGACGCCGAGCACCAGCGTGAGCACCGAGTTGGTCTCGATCGCCGGGGTCACGGTCGCGCCCGCGCTCCGGAAGGCCTGGTCGACGATGGAGCGGTTGTGCATGTCCGGCGTCAGCAGGCACAGCGGCTGCAACGCCGCTTCGGCCCAGCCGATCGGCTGGCCGATCCGCAGCGTATCGGCCGCCGGGCGCGCGGCGCGCCGCAACAGGAAGTAGTGCTCGATGCTTTGCGGCCAGGCCTCCAGCTTGACGTCGCGCAGGTGCATCCGCTCGATGTAGCCCAGCGCCAGGTCCAGCGACAGGGTCTCGAGGCCGGTCTCGAGCTCCTGGGAGCTCATCGTCAGCACCGCCGGCACGATGCCGGGGTGGCGCTGCTGCAGCAGCGCCGCGAAGCGCGAGAGCATCGGAATGGCGGTGGGGACGGCGGCCATGCGCAGATGGCCGCAGGGCCTGCCCTCCTCGCTGCGCAGCGCCTGCTGCAGCACTTCGCTTTCGCGCAGCATGCGCTGGGCGGTCGCGAGAACGAGTTCGCCTTCGTGCGTCAGACCGGCGTAGGTGCGCCCGCGGCGCGCGATGACCACGCCGTACTCGGCCTCCAGCGCCCGCAGGGCATTCGACAACGCCGGCTGCGTGATGTGGCAGGCCTGCGCCGCACGGCCGAAATGACGATGCTCGTCGAGCGCGACGAGATAGCGCATCGAGGCGAGCAGGTTCATCGAGCCGGCGCGGCCTCAGGTGTTCTTGCTGACGGTGATGGTCGGGAACTTGGCCGAGAAATCCTTGGCTTTTTCGGCGATGCCCACGGCCACCCGCCGGGCGATCGCCTTGTAGATGCCGGCCACCGCGCCGTCGGGGTCGGCCACCACCGTCGGCTTGCCGCTGTCGGCCTGCAGGCGGATGTCGATGTCGAGCGGCAGCGCGCCGAGGTAGTCCATCTGGTACTGCTCGGCCATCTTCCGGCCGCCGTCGGCGCCGAAGATGTGCTCGACATGGCCGCAGTTCGAGCAGACGTGCACCGCCATGTTCTCGACGATGCCGAGGATCGGCACGCCGACCTTCTCGAACATCTTGATCCCCTTGCGGGCATCCAGCAGCGCGATGTCCTGCGGCGTGGTGACGATCACCGCGCCGGTCATCGGCACCCGCTGCGACAAGGTGAGCTGGATGTCGCCGGTGCCGGGCGGCATGTCGACGATCAGGTAGTCGAGGTCTTTCCAGTTGGTCTGGCGCAGCAGCTGCTCGAGCGCCTGCGTGGCCATCGGGCCGCGCCAGATCATGGCTTCGTCGGAGTCGACCAGGAAGCCGATCGACATGACCTGCACGCCGTGGTTGGACATCGGCTCCATGGTCTTGCCGTCCTCGCTCTCGGGACGGCCCTGGATGCCCAGCATCATGGGCTGGCTGGGGCCGTAGATGTCGGCATCGAGCAGGCCGACGCTGGCGCCTTCGGCGGCCAGCGCCAGCGCCAGGTTGGCGGCCGTGGTGCTCTTGCCGACGCCGCCCTTGCCCGAAGCCACGGCGATGATGTTCTTGACGTTCGGCATCAGCTGGACGCCGCGCTGCACCGCGTGGCTGGTGACCTTGGTCACGATGTTCACCGAGACGTTGTCCACCTCCGGCACCGTCCTGGCGGCCGCCACCAGCGCCTTGCGCAGCGCCGGCGCCTGGCTCTTGGCCGGATAGCCCAGCTCGATGTCGAACGAGACCTCGCCCTCGTGGATCTGCAGGTTCTTCAGCGCCTTGGTGCCGATGAAATCCTTGCCTGTGTTGGGGTCGAGGACGGCCTTGAGGGCCTCCGCGAGCGCCTCTTGCGTAACTGCCATTGATCACTCCTGAATGGCGGGTAGTCTAGGGCAGGTACGCTCGGGCCATGCTGCCTGCCCCGGATGCCCCTCCCGCCGCCGCCACCGGCCTGGTCCTGACCGGCGGCGGCGCCCGCGCCGCCTACCAGGTCGGCGTGCTGCAGGCGCTGGCCAAATTGCGGCGCGCGGCCGGCGCGTCCTCCCGGGCCCCGCTCTTCCCGATCATCACCGGCACCTCGGCGGGCGCGATCAATGCGGCCGCGCTGGCGTGCGGCGCCGACGATTTCGAGGCCACGGTGCGCCGGATCGGCCAGGTCTGGGCCGGGCTCGGGCCCGACCAGATCTACCGCGTGGACGCCTTGCGCGTGCTCAGCAGCGATGCACCCTGGGCGCGCCTGCTCTCGGCCGGCTGGCTGATCGCGCGCTGGCGGCGCAGCGGCTCGCGCTCGCTGCTCGACAACAGTCCCCTGCGCCGGCTGCTGGAAGAACTGGTGCCGCTCGGCCGGCTCGACGAACTGATGGCCCAGGGCCACCTCGACGCCCTGGCCGTCACCGCGTCCAGCTATGGCTCGGGTGAGCACGTGACCTTCTACCAGGCCAGCGACACGCAGCAGCCCTGGGTCCGCTCCAGGCGACTGGCGGCGCCGGTGCGCATCGCGCACGAGCATCTGCTGGCCTCGTCGGCGATCCCGTTCGTCTTCCCGGCGACCGCGCTGGACATCGGCGGCCATGCCGAATACTTCGGCGACGGATCGATGCGCCAGTCGGCACCCCTGGCCGCCGCCATCCACCTGGGCGCGCGCCGCATCCTGGCGGTCGGGGCCGGCCGCATGCAGGAGCCGGCCGAAGCGCTGGCGCCCAATGCCCTGAGCGGCTACCCGTCGCTGGCGCAGATCGCCGGCCATGCGCTGTCGAGCATCTTCCTCGACGCGCTGACCGCCGACGTGGAGCGCCTGCGCCGCATCAACTCGACCTTGGCCCTGATCCCGGCCGAGGCACGCGCCGCCACCACGCTGGAGCCGGTCGAGCTGCTGCTGATCGCACCGTCGCAGCGCATCGACGCGATCGCCGCGCGCCACGTCCATGCCCTGCCGCCCGCGGTGCGCAGCCTGCTGGGCGAACCGGCGGTGTCCGCGGCGACAGCCGAGCTCAAGGGTTCGGCGCTCGCGAGCTACCTGCTGTTCGATGCGGGCTTCACGCGGGAATTGATGGCGCTGGGCCGGGCCGATACGCTGAACCAGCGCGACGCGGTGTGCGAATTCTTCGGCTGGGGCGGCCTCAGACGGCCGGGCCCAGTCGCTTGACCATCCGGACCGCATCCTCCACGTCTTCGTAGTAGCCCGGGCTCGATCCGCACTCGGTGAAGCCGTGCCTGCCGTAGAACGACTTGGCCGCCGCGTTGCCGGCCCTCGCCTCGAGCCGGATCGCGCGGATGCCGGCGACGCCGGCGGTCGCTTCGAGCCAGGCCAGCAGGGCGCTGCCCAGCCCCGAGCGGCGCTGCGACGCCCGCACCGCGAGCAGCGAGATGTGGGCCTCGTCGTCTCCGTACTGCATGATGGCGAAGCCGAGCAGCACGCCGTCGCGCCGCGCCACCACCACGTTGGTCGCCTCGTCGCGGCTGGCGCGCAGCACCCGCCGCTCGGTCCAGCGCCACGACAGGCCCTGCTCGATCGTGTCCCGGGAAAGCTCCGCGATCTCCCGGGCATCGGCCGCCTGGGCAAGGGTGATTTCGTAGGCGGTGATCACGGCTTCCTCCGGTTGCGGCAACGACT
The DNA here is from genome assembly GCF_030486595.1 of Variovorax ginsengisoli. GTDB lineage: Bacteria > Pseudomonadota > Gammaproteobacteria > Burkholderiales > Burkholderiaceae_C > Variovorax > Variovorax ginsengisoli_B. The sequence goes on from NZ_JAUJZH010000001.1 coordinate 215,220, forward strand.
ATAGCCCCGCGACCTAAAATGCACCCCCTATGTCCCAGCGCAAACTCTTCGTCACCACCGCCCTGCCCTACGCCAACGGCAAGTTCCACGTCGGCCACATCATGGAATACATCCAGGCCGACATCTGGGTTCGCTTCCAGCGCATGCAGGGCCATATGGTGCATTTCGTGGGGGCCGACGACGCGCACGGCGCGCCGATCATGATCGCGGCCGAGAAGGCCGGCAAGACGCCGCAGGCCTTCGTCGGCGAGATCGCCGCGGGCCGCAAGGAATACCTCGACGGCTTCCACATCCGCTTCGACAACTGGCACTCGACCGACAGCGCCGAGAACACCGAGCTCGCGCAAGGCATCTACAAGAAGCTCCGCGACGGCGGGATGATCGCCACCCGCACCATCGAGCAGTTCTACGACCCGGTCAAGGGCATGTTCCTGCCCGACCGCTACATCAAGGGCGAGTGCCCGGTGTGCCACGCCAAGGACCAGTACGGCGACGCCTGCGAGGTCTGCAGCAGCGTCTATTCGCCCACCGAGCTGATCAGCCCCTATTCGACCCTGACCGGCGCGACGCCCGAGCTGCGCAGTTCCGAGCACTTCTTCTTCAAGCTGTCCGACCCGAAGGTGGTCGACTTCCTGAAGACCTGGACCCAGGACGGCAAGCTGCAGCCCGAGATGGCGCGCAAGGCCAGCGAGTGGTTCGAGGCCGGCATGGCCGACTGGGACATCTCGCGCGAGGCGCCCTACTTCGGCATCGAGATCCCCGATGCCCCCGGCAAGTACTTCTACGTCTGGCTCGATGCGCCGGTCGGCTACCTCGCGAGCCTGAAGAACCACTTCGACAAGGGGCAGGCGGCCAGCCACTGGCACGAGCCCTCGCGCACCGCGCAGAGCTTCGACGACTTCGTCGCCGATCCGGCGGTGGAGCAGGTGCACTTCATCGGCAAGGACATCGTCTACTTCCACACCCTGTTCTGGCCTGCGATGCTGCAGTTCAGCGGCCGCAAGACGCCGAGCCAGGTCAACGTGCACGGCTTCATCACGGTCTCGGGCGAGAAGATGAGCAAGAGCCGCGGCACCGGCATCGACCCGCTCAAGTACCTGTCCATCGGCATGAACCCCGAATGGATGCGCTACTACATCGCGGCCAAGCTCAATGCCAAGGTGGAAGACGTCGACTTCAACCCCGACGACTTCATCGCCCGCGTCAACGCCGACCTGATCGGCAAGTACATCAACATCGCGAGCCGCGCCGCGGGCTTCATCGCCAAGCGCTTCGGCGGCAAGCTCGGCACGCCGTCGGCCGACGGCGCGGCGCTGCTGGCTACCTTGCAGGCCGCCGCGGCGCCGATGCAGGCGCTCTACGACAGCCGCGACTTCGCCCGTGCACTGCGCGAGATCATGTTGCTGGCAGACAAGGTCAACGAGTACGTCGACCAGAACAAGCCCTGGGAACTCGCCAAGAAAGAAGGCATGGAGGCCCGCCTGCAGGACGTCTGCACGACCTGCATCGAGGCCTTCCGCCTGTTGACGATCTACCTCAAGCCGGTGCTGCCCGCGCTGGCCGCGCAGGTCGAGGCCTTCCTGGGCTGCGCCCCACTGCTGTCGGCCGACGCCGGCCGGCTGCTGGGCGCCGGCCATGCGATCAACGACTACAAGCACCTGATGCAGCGAGTCGACGCCAAGCAGCTCGACCAGCTGTTCGAACCACCGGCCGGCGAGGCGCCCGCGCCCGCCGAGAAGGCCGTCGTACTGCCCGGCGGCGAGGGCATCGCGCCGACCATCACCATCGACGAGTTCGCCAAGATCGACCTGCGCATCGCGAAGATCGTCGCCTGCCAGAAGGTCGAGGGCTCGACCAAGCTGCTGCACCTGACGCTGGACGCCGGCGAGGGCCGGACGCGCAACGTGTTCTCGGGCATCGCCTCGGTCTACCAGCCCGAGCAGCTGGTCGGCAAGCTCACGGTGCTGGTCGCCAACCTGGCGCCGCGCAAGATGAAGTTCGGCATCTCCGAGGGTATGGTGCTGGCCGCCAGCCACGCCGACGAGAAGGCGAATCCCGGCATCCACGTGCTGGAGCCGTGGCCGGGCGCGACGCCAGGCATGCGGGTGCGCTGAGCCCCAAGCCATGAAACATCGCCTCGTCCTGATCCTGGCCCTGGCCGCCTGCGCGTCACTCCCCGGCTGCGCGGTGGTCAGCGTGGCCAGCACCGCCGTCAGCGTCGGTGCCGGCGCCGTGGGCCTGGCGGCCGATGCCGCCATCGGCACCGTTCGCATCACGGGCAAGGCGGTCGGCGCCGCCGCCGACGCGGTGCTGCCCGGCAGCTCCGACTGAGGCGCCCGCCCGGCGTCCACAATGGCGCCATGACATCGCCCCTGAAGCTCGCTGCCTTCCGCCCTCGACTGATCGACGCACTGGCGGGCTACGACAGGGGCCGCTTCCTGAAGGACGTCGGGGCCGGCGCCACCGTCGGCATCGTCGCGCTGCCGCTGGCGATGGCCTTCGCGATCGCGTCCGGCCTGAAGCCCGAGGCCGGCATCTGGACCGCGATCATCGCCGGCTTCCTCATCTCCGCGCTCGGCGGCTCGACGGTGCAGATCGGCGGCCCGGCAGGCGCCTTCATCGTGATCGTCTACGGCATCGTCGAGCGCTACGGCGTGGCCAACCTGCTGATCTCCACCGCCTGCGCCGGCCTCCTGCTGTTCCTGATGGGGCTGTTCCGGCTCGGCACGCTGGTGCGCTACGTGCCGGTGTCGATCGTGGTCGGCTTCACCAACGGCATCGCGGCGCTGATCCTGATCTCGCAGATCAAGGACTGGCTCGGGTTGTCGATAGAGAAGATGCCGGCCGACATGTTCTCGCAGCTGCACACGCTGGCGACGCACCTCGACACCTTCAACCCCTCCGCGTTCGGGCTCGGGCTGGCCTGCCTGGCCGGCCTGTTCGCATGGCCGCACCTGCTGCGCGAGAAGACCCGCGTCGGCCAGACGGTGCGCATCGTGCTCGGCCGCTTCGCCAACACCGGCGCGGCGCAGGCCGGCTCCCGCGTGCCGGGCCCGATCGTGGCGCTGGTGACCCTGACGCTGGTGTCCTGGGGGTTCAACCTGCATGTCGAGACCATCGGCACCCGCTTCGGCGGCATCCCCGAGGGCCTGCCGGCCTTCGCGCTGCCCGACTTCTCCTGGGAGACGGTCAAGCAGCTGGTCACGCCGACCCTCACCATCGCGGCGCTGGGCGCCATCGAATCGCTGCTCTGCGCGCGCGTCGCCGACCAGGTCAGCGGCCTGCCGCGCCACGACCCCAACCAGGAACTGATGGCGCAGGGGATCGCCAACGCGGTCGCGCCGTTCTTCGGCGGCATGCCGGCCACGGGCACCATCGCGCGCACCGTGACCAACGTGCGCGCCGGCGCCACTTCGCCGATCGCGGGCATCGTGCATGCGATCACCTTGATGGTGGTGGTGCTGGTCGCGGCGCCGCTCGCGCAGCATGTGCCGCTCGCGGTGCTGGCCGGCATCCTCGTCTCCGTGGGCTGGAACATGGGCGAATGGCGCGAGTTCGCACCGTCCATGCTGCGGCGCTTCAGCCGCCACTACCGGCTGCTGATGCTGGGCACCTTCTTCCTCACCGTGGTGTTCGATCTCACGGTGGCGGTGCAGGCGGGGATCGTGCTGGCCTGCGCGCTGTTCGTGCGGCGCATGAGCACCTTGTTCAGCGTCGAACTGGTTTCGCTGGAACCGCCGGTGCTGACCTACCGGCTCTACGGGGCGCTGTTCTTCGGCGCTGCCGCCAGGCTCGACCCGATGGTGGCGGCGGTCGAGCGTGCGCCGCGCGGCATGACCGTGGTGCTCGACGCCATGCAGCTGATCCTGATCGACGCCACCGGCCTGGACGCCTTGCGCCAGTTGCACAAGGCGGTGCGTGAGCGCGGCGGCGTGCTGCGGGTGGAATCGCTGCACGGGCAGCCGAGCGAGGCGTTCGAGCGCTCGGGGTTCGCGGCGGAGCTGGCGGCCGCGGCACCCGAATGAGCGATCAGGGCGCCTCGGTGCTGCGGTCCGGCGAAGAGCCGGCGCTCGTCACGCGCTGGTCGTCATCGAGCGTCGCGGTGAACACCATCGGCGAGTTCGGCGGCTGCATCCAGCGCCACTCCCACGCGGTCTCCTTTTTCAGCGGGTAGGGGATGCGCTGCGCCGGCTTGCCCAGCAGCCGGCGCAGATCCTCCATCGCCATCCCCGGCTTCACCCGGGCGAAATTCTCCGGCGTGAGCACCTGGCGCAAGGCCTTCATGCGGCCATCGGGCCCGATGGTGATCATGTAGTTCTTCTGGCCCTGCGGCTGGCGGTTGTATTCGAAGACGCGCCCAGCAGGCGTGTCCCAGACGTTCTCGGGCTCGCCGAAACGCGCGCGAACATCGGCCTCGGTGGAGACGCCCTCCTCCAGTTCGCTGATGCGCTTCGGGTCGCAGCCGAAAAGCCAGAACATGTTGGTCAGCAGCAGAAGGGCCGCGAGGCCGCGGCGGATTGTGGTTGGCGCCATACCGTCCCAGGAAATTGCACGGGGCGGTCAGTCTAGCCGCCGCCCTCAGTTCGCCGCGAAGCAATACATCAGCCCTGCGCCGCCCGTCCTCCTGAAGGCTTCCAGGCTGCAGCCCTGGGTTGCATGCGAAGAGTTCCAGGACATCGAGGCCGGAGGCGCGTTCGTGCCCATGCGGTTGTGATGGCCGACGATGGCCGAGCCCTCGCCGCTCTTGGTCCAGTTGCCGCAGGTGGTGTCCTTGCTGGTGTCGGTGGAGGCGCGCCCATCCGGCATCGAGCCGGTGAGGATGTCGTGGTTGTTGACGGGGTCGCCGCTGGCACTGACGATCTCGCCCTTTTCCGTCAGGCCGGTCTGCTTGTCGAGGTTGTTGGTGCCGTGCAGTTCGTCGATGTTGTTGGCGATCGTCACGCCTTTCACGTTGACCCACGGCCCCTTGCCAATGCGATCGCGGGCGTTCACGGCCGCACCGCCGGCCGTCGCGGTCGTGCTCAGGTACGCGCGCCAGCTGCGCCCGCCTGCGCCGACGCTGTCGGCCAGGCTCTGGCAGTAGCGGTCGGCGCCCGCGAGTCCGCCGAAGTCCCCGCCCTTGCCCGGGTTCGCGCTGGTGATGAAGAAGCTCATCTTGCTCTGGGGCGTGGCGGGTCCGCTGGTGCTGCAGGCGACCAGCGCCAGGGCAGCGGCTCCGGTCGCGGCGAGGAAGATCGAGTAGCGGCGCTTCATCGGCAATCTCCTTGGATGGATGGGAGCCGCCACGCTAGCGCATGCGCAAGAAGGCTTCAAGGCGGATTCCACCCGGTAAAATCCCGCCAAAGGTCCAATTGCCATGTCCATCTTCGCCCGTCCCCACTACCAGTCCGAAATCACCAACTTCATCGAGCAGATGAAGGAACAGAAGCCGACGCTGGAGGCCGAGCAGCGCGCCGGGCGCGCCCTGCTGTGGGACAAGCACCTCGACCGCAGCCTGCTCGAGGAGTACAGCGAGGCGAAGGTGCCGCAGCAGCCCTACGTCTACCAGACCCGCGTGAAGTAAGTGGTCATCCGGGCCGTTCCGGGTTCCGGTGCCCGCCGCCAGGGCGATGGCGCATCGGCCGACAGCGCAGGCTCGGGGCCGATCGAGGTGATCGCGGACGACGGCGCTGCGGTGGTCGCCGCCATGCCGGAGGTCATCGACCAGGTCGCCCTCGCCCGCCTCTACGGCGAACCCCTGTTCGCCCTGCCGAACGACCTCTACATCCCCCCTGAGGCGCTGCAGGTCTTCCTCGAGGCCTTCGAAGGCCCGCTCGACCTGCTGCTCTACCTGATCCGCAAGCAGAACTTCAACATCCTCGACATCCCGATGGCGGGGCTGACGCGGCAGTACCTGAGCTACGTCGACGAAATCCGCCAGACCAACCTCGAACTCGCCGCCGAATACCTGCTGATGGCGGCGATGCTGATCGAGATCAAGTCGCGCATGCTGCTGCCGCCCAAGAAGTCGGCCGAGGGCGAGGAAGCCGAAGACCCGCGCGCCGAACTCGTGCGCCGCCTGCTCGAGTACGAGCAGACCAAGCTGCAGGCGGCATCGCTCAGTGCCATGCCGCAGGCCGGTCGCGACTTCTGGAAGGCCCAGGTCTACATCGAGCAGTCGCTCAAGCCGCGCTTCCCGGACATGAACGTGGTCGACCTGCGCGACGCCTGGGCCGACATCCTCAAGCGCGCCAAGCTGGTCCAGCACCACAAGATCTCGCGCGAAGAGCTCAGCGTGCGCGAGCACATGAGCATCGTGCTGCGGCACCTGCAGGGACGGCAGTTCGTCGAGTTCGAGAAGCTGTTCGACATCACGCGCGGCACGCCGGTCCTGATCGTGACCTTCATCGCGATGCTCGAACTCGCCAAGGAAACCCTGATCGACATCACGCAGGCCGAAGCCTTCGCGCCGATCTACGTGCGGCTTGCGTACTCGCCGGCCTGACCTGACCCCCGCACGTCCCTCCGTCTCGTGGAGCGACCGGGCTCCAATGAGGTTCCTGGCTCGGCAGCACGGCTGATCGACAACCTCGAAATCGACACCTGAACACGATGAGCTACAGCGTCAAAGAAATCTTCTACACCCTGCAGGGCGAAGGCGGCCAGGCCGGCATGCCCGCCGTGTTCTGCCGCTTTGCCGGCTGCAATTTGTGGAACGGCCGCGAGAGCGATCGTGCCGACGCCGTCTGCCGCTTCTGCGACACCGATTTCGTCGGCACCGACGGCACGCTGGGCGGCAGGTTCGCGAACGCCGAGTCGCTGGCAGACACCATCGCCGCGCAATGGCCGGCCGATGACGCCGCGCATCGACTGGTCGTCCTGACCGGCGGCGAGCCGCTGCTGCAGGTCGATGCCGCACTGATCGCCGCATTGCATGCGCGCAGCTTCCGCATCGCTGTGGAAAGCAACGGCACCGTGGCGGCACCCGAGGGCATCGACTGGCTTTGCATCAGCCCGAAGGCGGGCGCGCCCTGGCTGCAGCGCTCCGGCCAGGAACTCAAGGTGGTATGGCCGCAGCCCGGCCTGGACCTCGACGCCCTGCAAGCCGGCGGTCACTTCGCACACCGCTTCCTGCAGCCGATGGATGGCCCGGCGCAGGCGGACCACATCGCGCTGTGTATCGACACCTGCATGCGCCGCCCCGGCTGGCGCCTGAGCCTGCAGACTCACAAGCTGACCGGCATCCGCTGATCCCTCAAGCATGACGACCCTCACGATGAACCCTCGCCGATTCACCGTCAGCCAGCGCTTTTTCTTCGACGCCGCCCACACGCTCGAGCGCGCCATCGAGACCGAAGCCAGCCGCCGTATCCACGGCCACACCTATCGCGCGGAAGTCGCGGTGAGCGGCCCGCGCGATGTCCGGACCGGCATGGTGGTCGACCTGGGCCTGCTGCGCCGCCGGCTGGACGCACTGCGCGAACGGCTCGACCACCACCTGCTCGACGAAGTGCCCGGACTGGGCGCGCCGACGCTGGAAAACCTCTGCGTATTCATCGCCGATGCCCTCGCCGACATGGAGCCGGCGCCCTCGCGCGTGCGGGTCTGGCGCGAGGCATTGGGCGACGAATGCGTGCTGGAGCTGGCGCCGCGCGCTTGAGCGCCAAGACTGGCTCGACGAAGCCGGCGGCTCAGGCCGATTCGACGCCCGGCTCGCGGCCCATCAGGCCGGCCACCGCTTCGGCCGGGGCCATCCGGCCATCCAGCACTGCCACCACGCTGTCCGAGATGGGCATCTCGATCCCGAGGTGGCGCGCCCGCTGGACCACCGTGCGCGCGCAATAGACCCCCTCGGCCACGTGGCCCAGCGAATCGACCGCCTGCGCCAGCGTGCGGCCTTGCGCCATCAGCAGCCCGACCCGGCGGTTGCGCGACAGGTCGCCGGTCGCCGTCAGCACCAGGTCGCCCAGTCCCGAAAGGCCCATGAAGGTGTCGCTGCGGGCACCGATCGCGAGGCCGAAACGCGTCATCTCGGCCAGTCCGCGAGTGATCAGGGCCGCCCGGGCATTGAGGCCCAGGTGCAGTCCGTCGGCCAGGCCGGTGGCGATCGCCAGCACGTTCTTGACCGCCCCTCCGACCTCGACGCCGACGATGTCGTCGTTGGCATAGACCCGCAGGGTCGGACCGTGAAAGGCCTCGACCAGCGCATCGCGCACCGCCGCCAGCGGACTGGCCGCGACCAGTGCCGTCGGCCGGCCCTGCGCCACTTCCTGGGCGAAACTCGGTCCGCTCAGCACACCGGCCTTCAGCCCCGGTGCCACGCGGGCCTGGATCTCATGGGCCAGCAGCCCCGGGTCCGCGGAGCCCGGGCGTGACGGCTCGACCCCCTTCGAGAGCCATGCCACCGGACAGGCCACGTCACGCAGGATGCCGAGTTGTTCGCGCAACGCCGCCATCGGCGTCGCCACGATGACCAGTTCGGCCCCTTCGAAGGCGGCCGTGGCGGATCCGCCGACGACCTTCAATGCCGGGGGGAAGGGAATGCCCGGCAGATAGCGGGCATTGTCGCGCGCCGCCGCCATGGCCTGGGCCTGGGCGGCATCGCGCGCCCACAGCGTGACCGCGTGGCGGCCGGCGGCATTGATGGCCAGCGCCGTGCCCCAGGCACCGGCACCGAGCACGCAGATCTTCATCGGCGTTGGCGCCAAGCCGGATTTACTGCGTGACGATCGGCGAAGCCTGGCCCGCGGCCTGGGCCTGCTGCTGTTCGAACATCGCCTGGAAGTTGATCTCGGCCAGGTGCACCGGCGGGAAGCCGCCGCGCTGGATCACGTCGGCCACGTTGCCGCGCAGGTACGGGTAGACGATCTGCGGGCAGGCGATGCCGAGGATCGGGCCCATCTGGTCTTCCGGCAGGTTGCGGATCTCGAAGATGCCGGCCTGCTTGGCCTCGACCAGGAACACGGTCCTGTCGCCGATCTTGGTCTGCACGGTGGCCGACACGGTGATCTCGAAGATGCCGTCGGTCACCGGCTGGGCGTCGACGCCGAGCTGGATGTCGACGGTCGGCTGCTCCTGCTCCAGCAGGATGGCCGGCGAATTGGGCTGTTCGAGCGACAGATCCTTCAGGTAGACGCGCTGGATCTGGAAAACGGGGTCTTGTGATTGCTGGTCGGCCATGGCTCTAACTTTCGAGGATCAAAACAAGGCCCGCCCGGGAAATGCTCCCGAGAGCGGGCTTCTGAGGGGTCAGCCGGCGATTATCGCCCGGCCGGATGGCAGGCCGGCGACCGGCTCAGGCGCCTTGCAGCAACGGCGCCAGACCGCCGCGCCCGTCGAGCGCGATCAGGTCGTCGCAGCCGCCGACATGGGTGTCGCCGATGAAGATCTGCGGCACCGTGCGCCGGCGCGTGAGGTCCATCATGGTGGCACGCGCCTGCGGGTCGCTGTCGATGCGGATCTCCTCGATCTGATCGACACCCTTGGACTTGAGGATTTGCTTCGCGCGAATGCAGTACGGGCAAACGGCGGTGGTGTACATCTTGACGGCTTGCATCTGGGCTATTTCGTGGAGGGTTCAGGCCTTTTCAAGCGGCAGATTAGCGTCTTTCCAGGATTTGAGTCCGCCAGCGACCGCTTGGGCCTGTTCGTAGCCGAGCTTCTTGGCGGTCGCCACGGCGCGCTGGGCCCGTGCGCCTGTTGCGCAGACAAGCAATAATGGCAACGACTTGTTCTTGACCGTGGCCGGCAGCTTCTGCTCGAGCTGGTTCAGCGGCACGTTCTTGGCACCGGTCACGTGGCCGGCCGCGAACTCCTCGGGCTCGCGGACGTCGACCACCACCGCACGCTCGCGATTGATCAGCTGCACCGCACCCTGCGCCGTGAGCGAGCCGGCGTTGGCGCCGCGCACCAACGGCCATGCCAGCATGCCGCCCGAGCTGAGCGCAATCAGGATCAGCATCCAGTTGTCGACAATGAATTTCACGGTGTTCCTTGAGTGGCAAACCCCGGATTTTAGAATGTCGGCTTTCCGAACGCGTTCCCAAAGGCCTCTCCCATGCACAAACTGGTACTGATCCGCCACGGCGAATCGACCTGGAATCTCGAAAACCGCTTCACCGGCTGGACCGATGTCGACCTCACGCCGACCGGCGTCGAGCAGGCCAAGCAGGCCGGCCGGCTGCTCAAGGCCGAGGGCTACGACTTCGACGTCGCCTACACGAGCGTGCTCAAGCGCGCCACCCGCACGCTCTGGCACACGCTCGACGAGCTCGACCGCACCTGGCTGCCCGTGATCCATTCCTGGCGCCTCAACGAACGCCACTACGGCGGCCTGCAGGGCCTGAACAAGGCCGAGACGGCCAAGAAGTACGGTGACGAGCAGGTGCTGGTCTGGCGCCGCAGCTACGGCACGCCGCCGCCGCCGCTGGAGCCCAACGATCCGCGCAGCGAGCGCGGCGACGTCCGCTACGCCAAGCTGGCCCCCGAGCAGGTGCCCTTGACCGAATGCCTCAAGGACACGGTGGCCCGGGTGCTGCCGTTCTGGAACGAATCGATGGCGCCGGCGATCCGCGCCGGCCGCCGGCTGGTGGTGGCGGCGCACGGCAACTCGATCCGCGCGCTGGTGAAGTACCTCGACGGCATCTCCGACGACGCCATCGTGGGCCTGAACATCCCCAACGGCATTCCGCTGGTCTACGAACTCGACGACGAACTCAAGCCGCTGCGGCACTACTATCTGGGTGACGCCGACGCCGCCGAAAAGGCCGTGGCCGCGGTGGCGTCGCAAGCCAAGGCGTAACAAATATTCTTAATTTGTTCAAAGGGTCGCGGAACCCCGGCAGACAACTTGCTTCCAAGCTGTGTATATTGGTTTGACAGGCGACAAGGACACTTTCACATGGGCCAGAAAATGAAGATCACCGGGTGGGTCGCCGCAGGCGCCTTCGCCGGCGTGCTGACAACCGTCTCGTTACAAACCGTTGCACGAGGCTCGCTGGCTCCCTTGCCGCTCGAAGAACTGCAGCAGCTGGCTGCGGTTTTCGGCATGGTCAAGAGCGACTATGTCGAGCCGGTCGACGAGAAGAAACTGATTTCGGATGCGATCTCGGGCATGGTCGCCGGGCTCGACCCGCATTCGCAGTATTTCGACAAGAAGTCCTTCAAGGAATTCCGCGAAGGCACGACCGGCCGTTTCGTCGGCGTCGGCATCGAGATCTCCCAGGAAGACGGTTTGATCAAGGTGGTGTCGCCGATCGAGGGTTCGCCAGCGTTTCGCGCCGGCCTCAAGCCGAACGACCTGATCACCAAGATCGACGACACCGCGGTGCGCGGCCTGTCGCTCAACGAGGCGGTCAAGCGGATGCGCGGCGAGGCCAACACCAAGGTGCTGCTGACGATCTTCCGCAAGGACGAGAACCGCACTTTCCCGGTCACGATCACGCGCGAGGAAATCCGCACCCAGTCGGTCCGCGGCAAGGTCATGGAACCGGGCTACGCCTGGATCCGCCTGTCGCAGTTCCAGGAACGCACGGTCGACGACTTCGTCAAGAAGGTCGAAGAAATCTACAAGCAGGACCCGAATCTCAAGGGCCTGGTGCTCGACCTGCGCAACGACCCGGGCGGCCTGCTCGACGCTGCGGTCGCGATCTCGGCCGCCTTCCTGCCCGAGAACGTCACGGTGGTGTCGACCGACGGCCAGCTGGCCGAGAGCAAGTCGATCTACAAGGCGGCGCCCGAGTTCTACCAGCGCCGCGCCGGCAGCGACCCGCTGCGCAACCTGCCGGCCGGACTCAAGACCGTGCCGCTGGTGGTGCTCGTGAACGAAGGCTCGGCCTCGGCCAGCGAGATCGTCGCCGGCGCCCTGCAGGACCACAAGCGCGCCACGATCATGGGCAGCCAGACCTTCGGCAAGGGCTCGGTGCAGACCGTCCGCCCCCTGGGCCCCGACACCGGCCTCAAGATCACGACCGCGCGCTACTACACGCCGAGCGGCACCTCGATCCAGGCCAAGGGCATCGTGCCCAACGTGCTGGTCGACGAGAGCGCCGAGGGCAGCCCCTTCGCAGCCCTGCGCATGCGCGAGGCCGACCTCGAGAAGCACCTGGCCAGCGGCCAGGGCCCCGAGAGCAAGGACCCGGAGCGCGAAAAGGCCCGCGACGAGGCTCGCAAGCGCCTCGAGGAAGAAGCCAAGAAGCCGCCGCAGGACCGCAAGGTGCCCGAGTTCGGCGCCACCGACGACTTCGCGCTGGCGCAGGCCCTCAAGAGCCTGAAGGGCCAGCCGGTGCTGGTCAGCAAGACCCAGATCATCGTCGACAACAAGGAAGAGAAGAAGGACAACTGATCCCGGGCGGCTCCTCAGGGGGCCCGCCCCGGCGGTCGGTTCCGCGCGGCGCATGGAAGACCAGGACCTGCTGCGCTATTCGCGCCACATCCTGCTGGAGGAATTCGGCATCGACGGCCAGGCGCGGGTGAGCGCCGGCCATGCTCTGGTGATCGGCGCCGGCGGGCTCGGTTCGCCCGCCCTTCTCTACCTGGCCGCGGCCGGCGTCGGCCGCATCTCGCTGGTCGACGACGACGACCTCGACCTCACCAATCTCCAGCGCCAGATTGCGCACGCCACGGCCCGCGTCGGCATGCCGAAGGTCGAGTCCGCGGCCGAGGCGATGCGCGCCATCAACCCCGACATCCAGATCGAGACCCACCGCCTGCGCGCCGACGCCGAGTTGCTCGACCGGCTGGTGGCCGACGCCGACGTGGTGCTCGATTGCTGCGACAACTTCGCGACCCGGCAGGCGGTGAACCGCGCCTGCGTCGCCCATGGCAAGCCGCTGGTGGCGGGGGCGGCGATCCGCTTCGACGGCCAGCTCAGCGTCTACGACACGCGCGATCCGGCGTCGCCCTGCTACGCGTGCCTGTTCCCGCCGGAGGCCGAGTTCGAGGAGACCCGCTGCGCCGTGCTGGGCGTCTTCGCGCCCGTGGTCGGGACCATCGGCACGCTGCAGGCCAGCGAAGCCCTGAAGCTGCTGGCCGGCATCGGGCCATCGCTGGCGGGCCGGCTGCTGATGTTCGATGGCCGGCGCACGGCCTTCGATTCGCTGGGCGTGGCCCGCGACCCGGGCTGCGGGGTGTGCGGCCACCGCCCGCCGCCGTCCTGAGGCCGGTTCGACTCAGCTGCCGCCTGCCGGCGTCGGCTGCTGCTTCGCCTTGGCGGCGCCCGCCTTGGCGGCGCGCGACGACGGGGTCTTGGCCTCGGTCAGCACTTCGGTGCAGTCCGCATCCTTGCCCGGACCGGTTTCGACCGTCGCCGCCAGCGCCAGCAGCGGATTGATCGCCGCCAGGGCCAGCGCCGCAGCGCCGCGGGCCGCGAGCGGCGCGACCTCCACACCGGCCTTCGGCGCCGCGAAGGTGCCGCGCACCCGCAGCGGCGTGCGCAGCGCCAGGATGCTCTTGTCCTTCGGCGCCTGTTTGACGATGAGGTCCATGCGCTCGTCGGCCAGGTTGATGCTGCCGGTGCCATGGAACACCGTGTCGCTGGTGTCGAACAGCAGGGTGCGGCCGTTCATCACGCCCTTCTCGACGTCGAAGGCCACGGCGGCGCAGCGCAGTTCCACGTTGTGGTCGCCTTCGAGCAGGAACTTGATGATCTCGCCGCCGTCGAGGCCGAGGAACTCGAGCAGCAGGTTGCTGAACTGCCCGCGCCCGGTGAGCGCCGCGACGTCGCCAGACGAATTGGCCAGCCAGGCCGCCACCGAGTTGCCGCGGCCCGACAGGTTGATCCGGCCGTCCAGTCGGCCAAAACTGGTCTTCAGGGTATCGACCTTCGGAATCAATCGATTGAGCTGCATCCCGCGGATATCGAGCGCCGCACGGATGTCGGCCGGATTCTGCGTTGCATCGATTCGGATCGCGCCGGCAATCCTGCCGCTCGCCACGCCGAGATCGAGCGGGTCCAGGGTCAGCACGCCGTCCTTCAGCTTCACCTGCACACTGCCCTTGTCCAGCGGAAGCTCGCGCACGTTCTGGATCCGCTCCGCGGTGTAGCTGACATCGGCGTTCATGGCACGCAGCCGCTCGAAATCCAGGGTCGCGTCCGGCAGCACCTTGCGCGCGGGGTCGTTGCGCTTTTGCTTGTCGACCTGCGCGATGCCGGGCGGTGCGGCCACGCCCTCGACCGCGTTGGCCGAGCGCGCGGTCGGTGGCAGCCCGATCAGCGGGCCGAGATCATCCATGTCCATGACCCGCGAACGCAGCGTGCCGCCCAGGTGCGGCACCTGCTGCGACTTGTCGAACTGCATGTCCCCGCCGATGTCGGACAGGCCCAGGCGTCCCTTCAGGCCGCGAACTTCCCAGAGCTCGCCGTTCTTTCGCAGGTTTCCGCTCAGCGCGTAGGGCGGCGTCTGCGGCAACGCGATGCCCAGCGCCGGATAGAGGCGGCCCAGGTTCGGCCCCCTCATCTCGACCTGGGCGTCGAGGCCGTCCAGGTCGGCCAGCTCGGCCACCGTGCCCTTGCCCGTCAGGCGGGTCTGCGCGACCTTCAGGTCGATCTCGATCGGAAACGGCGGCTGGCCGACGGACGTCAGCTGCAGCACGTTGCCGGTGCGCCCCACCGCGGACATTGGCTGCCCCCGGTAGCGACCCTTGATCTCGTAGTCGACGGGCAAGTCGCCGCGGCTGCTGTCGAAGCTGAAATCCGCGTGCAGATCGAGGGCCTGCGCCTTGGCGAGGAAGTCGATGCTGCCGTCGTCGACCTGGATCAGGCCGATGACCGGGACCGTTGCCGGGTCGGCGCTGTCCTTGCCGAGCGCCCAGGTCTTGCGGCCGTCCTCCTCCATCTGGAGGCCGAGCGATGGCCGGCTCAGCACCAGTCGCGGCAAGACGATGCGGCGCCGCAGCAACTCCCAGAAGCGGATGTCGAACTCGGCCTTTTCGGCACGAACGAGATAAGGATCCCGGGCCCACGACGGGTTGGCGAACTCGATGCCGTCGAACTTGACCGTCGCCTGCCGCCAGCCAAGGGCGACGTCGAGATGCCGCGTGATCTCGAACTTGCGCCCTGTCTGCTCGCTGACATAGCGATTGACCGGCGCACGCAGTGTGTCCCACGGGAAGAAAGCTGCCAGCAGCAGCAATGCGAGGACCAGGCCCAGGACCAGCGCGCCGAGCGTCACCCAGCGCCGGCGGCGCGGCGGGGAGGCGGCGGGAGCGGTCGGCATGGGCTTCAATCGATCGGCGCGCCCGTATGCACCGCGCTGAGGCCCTGGGCCGCCTCGCGGACGCAGACGGCAGCGATCCCGGCGGCAGCCGCCCTCGTGGCCGCCTCGGCCAACCGCAATTCGGCCACCGCCGGCTCGCCGCCGGCCACGGCGACGCCGCCGGCGAGCGCCAGCAGACCGATCGCGATGGAGCCCCAGATGATGTTCATTGCCGCACCTTGCAGAAATTGTGAAATGGTCGGCGGGCCGCCGCCAGTGGGTGCAAGCATGGATCCCCTTGCACGTCCGGCGGGTCGGCGGCCGAGTACAAACGGTGTGCGGCGTCGCCTACGGGTGCGTTCTCATCGGCGCGTAAGAACCAGCCTACAGCCGCAGGCCGCGCAAACCTTCATCATGCGAACGAACAACTCCGTAGCATTGCCACCGCGGGCTTTCCTTGGAGACAATCCAGTCCACCAAGAAAGCGCCCCCGGGGGACAGCGGTTCTCATGGACCCAAGATTAAAGACCTACATCGTCGAAGACAACGTCACGATCCGAGAGAACCTCGTCGGCACTTTGGAGGAGCTTACGTGCATTTCGGCGATCGGCTTTGCCGAGACCGAGGCCGAGGCCAGCCAATGGCTGACCGACCATGCCGACGAGTGGGAACTGGCCATCGTCGATCTGTTCCTGAAGCAGGGCAGCGGGCTGGGCGTGCTGCAGACATGCCGCTCGCGCCGGCCGAACCAGAAGGTGGTGGTGCTCAGCAACTACGCCACCCCCGACATCCGCAAACGCTGCGCCCAGTTCGGGGTCGATGCGGTGTTCGACAAATCCAACGAAATCGACGGACTGATCGACTTCTGCATCGAGCAGGCGTCCGCGTCGAGGGTCTCGCAGAGCAGCAACTGACGGCGCTGGACGCCTCGGGCTCAGTCGATCAGCTTGTTCTTCAGCGCGTAGTAGGTCAGGTCGCTGTTCGATGAAAGATTCATTTTTTCCATCAGCCGCGTCCGGTAAGTGCTCACCGTCTTCACCGACAGCGACAGCGTCTTGGCGATATCGCCGGCGGTCTCGCCCTTGGCCAGCTTGAGGAACACCTGAAACTCCCGCTCCGACAGCTGTTCATGCGGCGCCGCGTCGTCCTTGCGGTCGAGTTGGCGCGCCAGCAGTTCGGCCACCGCAGGGGTGATGTAGCGACGACCGAGCGAGATGGTGCGAATCGCATTGACGATCTCGATCGGATCGCACTCCTTGTTGAGATAGCCGCTGGCGCCCTGGCGAATCAGGTTCATCGCATAGTGCTCTTCCGGATAGCCGCTGAGGATCAGGATGCCGACGTCCGGCGCCTTGGCGCGGATCATCGCCAGGGCGTCGATGCCGCTTTGGCCCGGCATCGACAGATCCATCACCAGCACATCGAGTTCGGTGGTCCGCACGAGCTCGATCGCCTCGCGGCCGCTGGCCGCCTCACCTACCACCCGCAGGTCGACATGTTCCGAAAAGAACTGCCGCAAGCCGGAGCGCACGATGGCGTGGTCGTCCACAATTCCGATCTTGATCATCTGTTACCTTCGTCGTTGTATCGCGGCCTCTTGCGTCGCAACATGCCGGTCCCTGGTCGGCTCCGATTATTCCCGAATTTGATCTGCAGGCATTGCTCGGAGACCTCATGCGCTGGTTAGCTTTTCCCAAGATGGCCCTCGGGCTGGCGCTCGCCGCCTTGGCGGCCCTGGCGCTGGTGGGCATCAACGAGGCAGGCTACCAACAGTCGCACCGCGCCCTGCAGGATGTCGGCGACGCGCAAAAGGCGCGCGGCCTGCTCAACCTCGTGCTGCAGAACGTCCTCGATGCCGAAACGGGCCAGCGGGGCTTCCTGCTGACAGGGGAAGCCCGCTATCGCGAGCCCTATGACCTCGCCGTCAAACAGGTGGAAGGCAACCTGGCCACGCTGCAGGGCCTCTACGCCCGGCGCCCGGGCGAACTGACGCGGGTCGGCGAACTCTCCAAGCACGTGTCGCGCAAGCTCGCCGAAATGGAAATGAGCGTGCGCCTGCGCCAGAGCGGCAACGAGGACGCCTGGAAGTTCGTGATCACCACCGATGTCGGCCGCGAGGAGATGGAGGCCATCCGCCAGCAGGTCGGCCAGCTGATCGCGATCAGCAACGACGAGCTGACGCGCAGCCAGCGCCAGATCGCCAGCTCACTGCGCCTGGGGCGCATCGGCATCACCCTGGTCACGCTGGCGGGGCTGCTGGCCTTCTACCTCTACCTGCGCCAGACGCATGCGCTGCAACTGGTCGGCGAGCGGCAGCAAGAGGCGCTGCAGCGCGAACGCAACGCGCTCGAAGGCGAGGTGCGCGAGCGCACGGCGACGCTTGGCGAACTCGCCACCCATCTGCAGCAGGTGCGCGAATCCGAGCGCGGCTTCCTGGCGCGCGAGCTGCACGACGAACTGGGCTCGCTCCTGACGGCCGCCAAGCTCGACGTCGCGCGCCTGAAATCCAGGCTCGGCGATTCGCCGGACGCCATCCAGCGGCTGCAGCACCTGAACGAACTGCTCAACAGCGGCATCGCGCTCAAGCGCCGGATCATCGAGGACCTGCGCCCGTCATCGCTGTCCAACCTCGGGCTGATCGCATCGCTCGAAATACTGGGCCGCGAGTTCGCCGAGCAGTCGGGCATGGAGATCGAGATGGTGCTGGAGCCGGTCGATCTCGACGAGGACAACCAGCTCACGGCCTACCGGATGGTGCAGGAGAGCCTGACCAACATCGGCAAGTACGCGCAGGCCACCGAAGCCAGCATCGTCATGAAGAACTACGGCAACCACGTGGTGGTCGAAGTGATCGACAACGGCCAGGGCTTCGACACCCAGCGCACCCGTCCGACGACGCACGGCCTGGCCGGCATGCGGCACCGGGTCGAAGCCGCCAAGGGCAAGCTCAGCGTGGCGTCGACGCCCGGCAAGGGCACCCACCTGAGCGCCATCCTGCCGGCCAGGCAGGCCTGAGGCGGCCGGCCCGCGAGGCGCCCCTTTCGGTCCTCTCCTACGCCCCCAGGCCGCGGCTGCTGACAGGTTCCGGGCGACCATGCCCTTAACGTGGATGCCAAGCCGTTCGGAACCAGAACGCGCTGTTTTTGCATCCACGGGGGCCATCCCTCGGAAAAGGAGTCAGCATGTTGCACTACGCCGTCGTCTTCCTGGTCATTGCCTTGATCGCCGCGCTGTTCGGTTTCGGCGGCATCGCGGCCAGTGCCGTGGGCATCGCGAAAATTCTCTTCGTCATCTTCCTTGTCCTGGCCCTCGCCAGCTTCATCGCGGGCTTGATGCGACGCCGCTAGCGTCGTTACGATGGACAGGTCACGCAATCATTTTTCGGAAGGACTCATTTCATGAACACGACCACCAAGACGCCCGCACAGCTCGCCGAAGACGCGCGCCAGACGGCCAACGACGCGATCGACACGACGCGGGCCTATGCGCAGAACGCGGTCAATGCGGCCGGCGAGAAGGTGCGCGACCTGCGTCGCGATGCCGAGCCGGCGGTGGAGCAACTGGCGGCGCGGGTCCAGCAGGCGGTGCAGCGCGGGCTCGATGCCGCGTCGACCACCAGCGCCCGGGCCCAGCGCCGCCTCGAGGCCGCGGCCGATGTGACCGGCAAGTACATCGCCGACCAGCCGGTTCGCTCGGTGCTGGTGGCCGCCGCAGCCGGCGCCGCCATCACGGCGCTGATCGTCCTGGCCAGCCGCCGTCGCGACGACTACTGATCCCCCGCACCGGCCGCCGCAGCACCATGTTCCATCCCATTGTCTCCACGGTGCTCGGTCACCCGGAACTCGTCGCCGAACATCTCGCCAACTACGGCGCGCTGATCCGGGAAGAGTCCCAGGTTGCGAGCCAGGGCCTCATCTCGAAGGTCATGGCGGGTGTCATCGCGGCTGTCAGCGGCATGCTGGCCCTTGGCCTGGTCGGCGTCGCCGTGATGCTCGGCGTGCTGCATGGCAGTTTTCATTGGGTCTTGGCGGCAGTGCCCGGCGTGGCGATCGTGATCGCCTTGTTCTCGGCGCTGGCCGCGGCGCGTCCCCGGCCTTTCCACGCCTTCGACGACCTCCGCAGCCAGCTCGACGCGGACGTGCGGGCGCTGCGGGTGGCCGGAGAACGTCATGGGCGCTGAACGCCAGCCGCTCACGCCCCAGCAACGGCTGGCGCTGTCGCGCCGGGCGCTGGTTGCGCAGCTGCAGGGAGACCGGCCCGAGGCGCCCCAAGACGAACTGTCTGCCTTGCCTGCGCCTGCAGTCCGTCCTGCGGTATACGACCACTTCGCCTGGTCCTCGGTGGCCCGCGGCGTGGTGCGCCGCTGGTGGCGCCGGCACCCGGCGAATGCGGCGGGCCAATTGGCGCGTCCGCTGCTCGAGCGCTATGCACGCGAGGAGCCGGCCAAACTGGTCGGCGCGGCCGCCGCGGCCGGTGCCCTGGTGGTGCTGGTCAAGCCGTGGCGATTGCTCTCGATCACCGCGGTGCTCGCCGCGGTCGTGAAGACATCCGACGTCGCCGACATGGTGACGACGCTGATGCAGAAAAACGCAAACCCACGAAAGGACCCTCCATGAACACCGCCGTCAAAGAGCGCCATGAACCGCTGAAACTCGACCAGGCAGCGATCGACAAGGCCTCGAAGAGCCTCGAAGAAGGGGCCGTCACGCCCAGCTACGGCCCCTGGCGCGACGACATCGTCAAGCTGCTCAACGACGCCCTGGCCACCGAGCTGGTCTGCGTACTGCGCTACAAGCGCCACTATTTCACTGCCAGCGGCGAGGCCTCGCCAGCCATCGCCGATGAATTCCTGGTGCATGCCAACGAGGAATCGGCGCACGCCGACAAGATCGCGGAACGCATCGTGCAGCTGGGCGGCGAGCCCGATTTCAATCCCCAGACCCTGCAGGGCCGCAGCCACGCCAGCTATGACGCATCGCTCGACCTGCAAGCGATGGTGCGCGCCAACCTGATCGCGGAGCGCATCGCCATCGAGACCTACCGCCAGATGATCGTGCTGATCGGCGACAAGGACCCGACGACCCGCCGCATGCTGGAAGAGATCCTGAGCGACGAAGAAGAGCATGCCGATGAACTGAAGGACTGGCTCGGTCACTGAGCGCTCATCGGCCAGCAGAACCAGCAAAAAGCCCGGGCAACCGGGCTTTTTGCTGGGTGTCGCGCCGAAGCGGCGGCTACATCTTCACTTCGAGCCTGTTGTCGACCCCGCTCACGCCCTTGACGGACTTCGCGATCTCCTCGGCGCGCGCCTTGGCGGCGGCGTTGGGCGCGGGCCCGCTCAAGGTCACCTGGCCGCCCTTGGTGTCGACGTCGATCTTGATCGCGCTCAGGTCGGGGTCCTTGGCCAGTCCGGTCGACACGGCCGCGGTGATCGATGCATCGTCCATGGCGCCGGCCACCGATGCCGCGGCCGACTCCGTCTTGGCCTTGGCAGTGGTGCCGGCCTGCTCGGACTTGGCAACGGCCGAGTCGACCTTCTTGCCCATGGTCGTCTCGTTGTCTGTCTTGCTGCAGGCGCCCAAAGCCAGGACGCCGGCGGCCAAAAGCAGCGCCACGGCGCCGCGCCCGCTGGGTTTGTTCGATGGGGTCATGGATGGCTCCTTTCTCACGCTTACGGATTTTGGGGATCGCTTCTCAAGGCGTCCTTGGTCTTTTCCTTCACGTCGCCATAGGTCTTCTGCACCTTGCCGGCGGCCTGGTCGACCACGCCCTCGGTCTGAAGCTTGTCGCTGCCGGTCACCTTGCCCGCGACTTCCTTGATCTTGCCCTTGGCCTCTTCGACGCGGCCTGCAACTTGGTCCTTGTTCATGGCGTTTCCTTCGCAAATGAGATGAATCGGTGGTTCGACTGAACCACTGCTTTCAATCTAGTGCGGTGGAGCGGACGCTGCGGCGGGCAGCGGCTCGTCCTGTTGTAGGACACGGGGAAGTCAGGCCGTCACGATCCAGCCTTCGACCGGATCGATGGCCTCCGGAAGCCCGTAGCCGGGCCCTGGGCGGCTGTCGCGGCGCGCCTCGGCCCAGGCCGCCTGCAGGAGGCACAAGACCGCATCGAGACGGTCGCCCTTCGCGTCGGCGAGCAACGCGTCGCGCGCGCCCGGGTCCAGCGCGAGGCGCAGGCCGAGCCTTCCGGAGCCCCTCTCCAGTGCGGCGAGGAGGTCAGCCCGCGCCTGGCGGCGTTCGAGGGTTTGGTTGGACACCGCATCGCTCTTGTAGCTGCGCCGGCCGATCAGCTCGCGCGCCAGCAGGCCCGGATAGGCCTCCAGCGCGATGCGCGACGCGCCCGCCACCCGCAGCGGCGGGTGCAGGCCCGGCAGCGCGGCGCCGGCGGCCAGCAGCCGCGGCACGCCGGCATGCAGCATGAACGCCACTGGGGGGTTGACCCATTTCATGGAGGGGCTGGAGCCCGCAGGGCCATCCGTCTGCCGGCGCGCGAACTTCCCGCCGCTGGGCCGGGCGGCACAGAAGGCGGCGAAAGTGCGTCGGATCTCGTCGCGCCCGAGGCCCGCGTAGTGCGCGATCAGCGGCTCCCAGGCCAGCGGCCAGCCAAGTTGCACCACCAACTCGCGCGGCAGTCCGAACGGGAGGTCGAAGGCGCCCACCCAGGCCGGGAGCGTGCGCAGCCAGTGCGTCCAATTGTCGAGCGCGGCGAAGGTCTCGAAGCCGGCCAGGTCCACACGGCCGTCCAAGGCCGCGCCGAGCGCGACCACGATCGGCTTGCGCACGCTCGGCGCGCTCGAGAAATCGCAGCCGAGCAGTGGCGGCGAATCTGCGGACAGCGGCACCCCGGAGGCCAGGGCTTCAGTGGCGCCCGACGATGGCGGCGGTGGCCATCAGTTCCTCGAGCAGCGCCAGCGAGACCTTGCCCGACACCGCGTAAGGGTCGAGTTCGGGGCGCTCCGAGTACTTGAGCAGGGTCGAGGCGTTGAGCTTCGACAGGTTGACCTGCCCCATGGTCCAGCCGCCGAAGCGGCGTTCGGAGATCTCTTCGTAGTGCAGCAGCACCACGTCCTTGTGGCGCGGATCGCGCTGGATGTGGCCGTAGAGTTCGCTGATCGCCACCCGGCCGCCCTCGATCGCCTGCAGGAACACGCCGGCCCCGTAGCAGAGGATGCCGGTGATGCCGCAAGATGTGTTGTGCGAGCGCGCTTGCGCGAGGATGGCCTCGATGGCGCCCTGGCTGGTGTCCACGGCGCGGCTGGCGTAGAGAAGGCGTACGAGCATGGTGTGTCCGGCTTAGCGCTTGCGCGGCAGGAGAGAGAGGAATTCGCGCCGCAGGTTGGGGTCTTTCAGGAAGACGCCACGCATGACCGAGTTGATCATCTTGCTGTCCATCTCCTTGACGCCGCGCCACTGCATGCAGAAGTGTTCGGCCTCGACCACCAGCGCCAGCCCGTCGGGCTGGGTCTTTTCCTGGATCAGGTCGGCCAGCTGCACCACGGCTTCTTCCTGGATCTGGGGCCGGCCCATGACCCATTCGGCCAGTCGTGCGTACTTCGAGAGGCCGATCACGTTGGTCTTCTCGTTCGGCATGACGCCGATCCAGAGCTTGCCGATGATCGGGCAGAAATGGTGCGAGCAGGCGCTGCGCACCGTGATCGGGCCGACGATCATCAGCTCGTTGAGGTGCTCGGCATTGGGGAACTCGGTCAGCGAGGGCGGCGGCACATAGCGGCCCCTGAAGACTTCGTTGACGTACATCTTGGCGACGCGGCGGGCCGTGTTGCCGGTGTTGTGGTCGTTGTCGAGATCGATCACCAGGCTCTCGAGCACGTCCTTCATCTTGCCCTCGACCTCGTCGAGCAGGCCTTCGAGCTCGCCGGGCTCGATGAACTCGGCTATGTTGTCGTTGGCGTTGAAGCGCTTGCGGGCAGCGAGGAGACGCTCGCGAATCTTCACGGACACGGGCGTGCCCTCGTCTTCATCCCCTGCGGCGGGGCGCGGTACGGCGTCGATGGTCCTGAGCATCCGCCCATCGTATCAGCGAATGGATTCCCACAGGCTCCCTAAGGCGCCCTCCCCGCCTGCCGAGGCAGCTATTGTTTTGATAGCGAAAAGTCGGTCACCAGGGGCAGGTGGTCGGACATGCGGGCCCAGATCGGCCCGCGCGGCACCGCGCTGGCAACGGGCTCGACCTGTCGCCCATAGATGAAGTCGAGCTGTGCGACCGGCAGGCGCGAGGGATAGGTCAGCGTTCGCGGCCCGCGCAGGTCGCTGGAGTCGCGCATGCCCATCGCGTTCATCGCATAGCGCATGCGCGCACCCCAGTCGTTGAAGTCGCCGGCCACCACCAGCGCCTCGCCGGGCGGGATCTCGCGCTCGACGAATTCGCGCAGCTGCGCGATCTGGCGGATCCGGCTGCCCTTGATCAAGCCCAGGTGCACCACGATGGTGTGCACCGTGCGGCCATCGAGGTCGATCGCCACGTGCAGCAGCCCGCGCTGCTCGAAGCGGTGGTCCGAGATGTCCTGGTGGGTCTTGCGCAGCACCGGCCAGCGCGTGAGCAGTGCATTGCCGTGCTCCCCGTGCTTGGTGATCGCATTGGTCTCGTACACCGCCGTGTAGCCCTCCGGGGCGAGGAAATCCGCCTGAGGCAGCTCGGGCCAGCGATGGAAGCGCGCGGCCGCCTGGCGGTTCATCTTGCGGACTTCCTGGAGGCAGATGATGTCGGCGTCCAGTTGCTCGATCGCATGGCCGAGGTTGTGGATCTCCAGCCGCCTGGCGGGGCCGATGCCCTGCACACCCTTGTGGATGTTGTAAGTGGCTACGCGGAAGCTGGTCGCCGGAGGATTCATCGTGCAAATTGTGGCAGGAGCAGGATGGCTGCGGCATTGGTTGAGGAAAAAGTCGCTGCTGCCGCCTCCCGGTAGGGCAGCCAGCGCCAAGCCGTGTGCTCGCAAGGATCGAGCCGCGGCGCCAGCGGCGCCGGCACGCAGAGGCTGAACAGGTGTTCGGTGTTGGAGCTCACGCCCGGCGCATAGCGTGCGCGCCAGCGCGGCAGGATCTCGTAGACGTTCCGGCGCTGCCAATCGAGCAGCCGCGGCGCCAGCGGGCTGCCCTCGCCGCACTGGATGCCGGTCTCTTCCTCGACCTCGCGCGCGGCGGTGTGCGCAAGCGGCTCGTCGTCGAAATCCTTGCTGCCGGTGACCGACTGCCAGAGGTCGTCGTCGCCCGTGCGGCGGATCAGCAAGACCTCGAGCGCCGACGTGTGGACCACGACCAGCACCGACTCGGGGATTTTCCAAGGCCGCTCGCTCATGTCGGCGACCCCTTGCCTGAGTTGCGCCTTGGCCGCCTCAGGCGGCCTGGGGCGCGTTGCGCAGCTTGATGTGCAGCTCGCGCAGCTGCTTCTCGTCGACCGGGCTCGGCGCCTGCGTCAGCAGATCCTGGGCGCGCTGGGTCTTCGGGAAGGCGATTACGTCGCGGATCGACTCGGCGCCGGTCATGAGCATCACCAGGCGGTCGAGCCCGATCGCGATTCCGCCGTGCGGGGGCGCGCCGTACTGCAGCGCGTCCAGCAGGAAGCCGAACTTGTTCTGCGCGTCCTCGGCACTGATCTTGAGCGCGCGGAACACCTTGCTCTGCACTTCCTCGCGATGGATACGGACCGAGCCGCCGCCCATCTCGATGCCGTTGAGCACCATGTCGTAGGCCTTGGCGATGCACTTCTCGGGCGCCGTGTCCATGAGGTCCTCGTGGCCGTCCTTGGGCGCGGTGAACGGATGGTGCACGGCCGACCAGCGCTGGCCTTCCTCGTCGAACTCGAACATCGGGAAGTCGACCACCCAGAGCGGCGCCCAGCGGTCGTCGAACAGGCCGTTCTTCTTGCCGAAGGCGCTGTGGCCGATCTTCACGCGGAGTGCGCCGATAGCGTCGTTGACGACCTTTTCCTTGTCGGCGCCGAAGAACAGGATGTCGCCATTGCGGGCACCGGTGCGGGCGATGATCTCGGCCAGCGTGCCGTCGTCGAGGTTCTTGACGATCGGGCTCTGCAGGCCTTCACGGCCCAGCGCCGCGTCGTTGACCTTGATGTAGGCCAGGCCCTTGGCGCCGTAGATCTTGACGAATTCCTGGTAGCCGTCGATCTCGCCGCGCGACAGGCCGCCCTCGCCGCCGCCGCCCGGCACGCGCAGCGCCACCACGCGGCCGCCGGTCATCGTGGCGGCATTGGAAAACACCTTGAACTCGACCCGCTTCATGAGCTCGGTGAGCTCGGTGAATTCGAGCTTCACGCGCAGGTCGGGCTTGTCGGAGCCGTACTTGAACATCGCGTCAGCGTAGCTCATGGTCGGGAACACCGGCAACTCGATGCCGGCCGCATTGCGGAACACGTTGCGGATCATGCCCTCGAACATCTCGCGGATCTCCTCCTCGGACAGGAAAGAGGTCTCGATGTCGATCTGCGTGAACTCGGGCTGGCGGTCGGCGCGCAGGTCCTCGTCGCGGAAGCACTTGACGATCTGGTAGTAGCGGTCGTAGCCGGCCACCATCAGCAGCTGCTTGAAGAGCTGCGGCGACTGCGGCAGCGCGAAGAAGCTGCCGTCGTGCACGCGGCTCGGCACCAGGTAGTCGCGCGCGCCCTCGGGCGTCGACTTGCCGAGCATCGGCGTCTCGATGTCGATGAAGCCGTTGGCGTCGAGGAACTTGCGCGCCTCCATCGTCACCTTGTAGCGCAGCATCATGTTGCGCTGCATCGCCGGACGGCGCAGGTCGAGAACGCGATGCGTGAGGCGGGTGGTCTCCGAGAGGTTGTCGTCGTCGAGCAGGAACGGCGGCGTCACCGACGGGTTCAGCACCTTCATCTCGTGGCAAAGCACTTCGATCTTGCCGCTCTTGAGGTTGTCGTTGACCGTGCCTTCGGGGCGCGCGCGCACCAGGCCCGTGACCTGCACGCAGAACTCATTGCGCAGGCCTTCGGCGGCGGCGAAGGTGGCGGCGCGATCGGGATCGCACACCACCTGCACGTAGCCTTCGCGGTCGCGCAGGTCGATGAAGATCACGCCGCCGTGGTCACGCCGGCGATTAACCCAGCCGCACAGGGTGACGGTCTGTCCGAGCAGGGCTTCGGTCACGAGACCGCAATAGATTGAACGCATGGCCATAGATGGATTCCCCGGCGCCGCATGGGCGCGTCTTTATTTGATCGCGATCGTCGCGGGGCCGCCAGGAACGACCACCCCCATCGACACGATGTACTTGAGCGCGTCGTCCACGCTCATCTTGAGTTCGATGCAGTCGCTGCGCTTGAGCATCACGAAATAGCCGCCCGTCGGGTTGGGCGTGGTCGGCACGTAGACGCCGAGATAGTCGCCGCCGCCCAGGTGGCCGACCACCTCATGGCCGGGCGTGCCGGTCACGAAGGCGATGGTCCAGGCGCCCGCGCGCGGCCACTCGATCAGCACCGCGGTGCGGAAGGCGTTGCCGTTCTCGGAGAACAGCGTGTCGGACACCTGCTTGACGCTGGAATAGATGGAGCGGACGACAGGGATGCGCCGCACCACGGCATCGCCCCAGCCGAGCAGGCGCTTGCCGACGAAATTGCTCGCGATGGCGCCGACCGACAGCAGGATGCCCAGAGTCAGCAGCACGCCGAGCCCGCGTACCTTGTGCTCGTTCAGGTACTGCTGCCACGTCTCGGGCAGCAGCCACAGCGTCTGGTCGAGCGTGCCGATGATCCAGTTCAGCACGCCCAGCGTGATGACCAGCGGCACGATGACCAGCAAGCCGGAGAGCAGCCATTTGCGCAGCGCGAGCATGGGGGGTCTCAGTCGCTGCCTGAAGAAGAAGCGGCAGGGGCCGGGGCCGCCGCGGCGGGCGCCGGGGCGCTGGCGGGCGCGGCGGCGGGTGCCGCGGCCGTGCCGTCAGCCGGCGCGGCGGCCGGGGGGGCGGCGGTCTTGTCGACGCCGTCGCCCTTCTTGCCGCCACCGTCGCGGAAATCGGTCACGTACCAGCCCGAGCCCTTGAGCTGGAAGCCGGCGGCGGTGAGCTGCTTGCTGAACGCGCTCGCGCCGCAAGCCGGGCACTCCGAGAGCGGAGCGTCGGACATTTTCTGCAGCACGTCCTTGGCAAAGCCGCAGGCGCCGCACTTGTAGGCGTAGATAGGCATGGGATTGGAAAGCGGAAAAGGAGCGGCCGGCGGCCGCTCGCAAAGCCCTCGATTATAAGGGCGCCCCCGCTTCGGGCGGGCGGGCGTTCAGGCCGGATCGACCGCCAAGGGCCGATGCGGCGTGCGGGTGTTGGACACCCACTGCGGCGCCAGCGAGCCGGCCACCATGCCGCCGAACGAAGCCAGCAGGCCGGCCAGCTGGGCCGGGAACTCCTTGCCCCACGGCATTCCGAGGAACAGCAGCCAGGTCCCGATGCCCAGCACGACGGCCGCCACGGCGCCCTGGGTGGTCGCGCGCTGCCAGTAGAGGCCGCACACCAGGGGCACGAAGGCGCCCACCAGTGGCACCTGGTAGGCCCCGGACACCAGTTCGTAGATAGGGGTGCCCTGCATGCGGATCGCATAGGCCAGCACGGCCGCGCTGAACACCAGCACCGTGATGCGCATCGTCATCAGGTTGGACTTGTCGCTGCCCGCGGGCCGGAACTGGCGCCAGATGTTCTCGGTGAAGGTCACGCTCGGCGCCAGCAAGGTCGCCGAGGCGGTCGACTTGATGGCCGACAGCAGCGCGCCGAAGAACAGCACCTGCATCACGAAGGGCATCTTCTGCAGCACCAGCGTCGGCAGCACCTTCTGCGGATCGTCCTTCAGCAGGTCGGCGGTCTCGGCCGGCATGATCAGCAGCGCGCTCGCCACCAGGAACATCGGCACGAAGGCGAACAGGATGTAGGCGATGCCGCCGATGACCGGACCGCGCGTGGCCGACTTGACGCTGTTGGCCGACATGACGCGCTGGAACACGTCCTGCTGCGGGATCGAGCCCAGCATCATGGTGATCGCGGCGGCGAAGAAGAAGACCATGTCCTTGTAGCTCGGCTCGGGCCAGAACCTGAACAGGTCCTTGCTGACCGCGAAGGCCACCACCTTGTCGGCGCCGCCGGCCATGTTGCCGGCGAAAACCGCGATCACGGCCAGCCCGAGCACCAGGATGATCATCTGGATGAAATCGGTGACCGCGACCGACCACATGCCGCCGAACAGGGTGTAGGCCAGGATCGAGACGACGCCGATCACCATGCCCAGGGAAACCCCGATCGCGCCGCCCGAGAGCACGTTGAACACCAGCCCCAGCGCCGTGACCTGGGCCGACACCCAGCCCAGGTAGCTCAGCATGATGATCAGCGAGCAGGCGATCTCGATGGTGCGGCCGAAGCGCTCGCGGTAGTAGTCGCTGATGGTCAGCAGCGTCATGCGATAGAGCTTGCCGGCGAAGAAGAGGCCGACCAGGATCAGGCAGGTGCCGGCGCCGAACGGGTCTTCGATCACGCCGTTGAGCCCGCCCTCGATGAACTTGGCCGGAATGCCGAGCACGGTTTCGGAGCCGAACCAGGTGGCGAAGGTGGTCGTCACGATCATGTAGAGCGGCAGGTGCCGGCCGGCGATCGCGAAGTCGGTGGTGTTCTTCACCCGCCGGGCCGCATACAGGCCGATGGCGATGGTGACCAGCAGGTAGACGAAGACCAGTGTCAGCAGCACGGCAGCAATTCCTTCCTCAGAAAAGACGCACGCGCACCAGCACCTGCATCGCGATCAAGCCCAATACAAATCCCATGCCACCGTAGATGATCGCCTGCAGCAGCCGGTTGGTCCGCTTCTGTGCAGCCAGCAGTTCGAGCAGCTCGCGGCGGTGGTCCGGGGGGCGATTTTCCAGGAAATCGTGCATCAGTCGAGGCAGCTGCGGCAGCAATTTTGCGTAGCGCGGCGCCTCGGCGCGCAGCTGCTCGAACAGCTTGCGGGGGCCGATCTGGTCGGTCATCCACTTCTCGAGGAAGGGCTTAGCGGTGTGCCAGAGGTCGAGCTCGGGATCGAGCTGGCGACCCAGCCCCTCGATGTTGAGCAAGGTCTTCTGCAGCAGCACCAGCTGCGGCTGGATCTCGACCTGGAAACGGCGCGAGGTCTGGAACAGCCGCATCAGCACCATGCCGAGCGAAATCTCCTTCAGCGGCCGGTCGAAGTAGGGTTCGCAGACGGTGCGGATCGCCGCCTCGAGTTCGTCGATGCGGGTGCCGTGCGGCACCCAGCCGCTCTCGAGGTGCAGCTCGGCCACGCGCTTGTAGTCGCGGCGGAAGAAAGCGACGAAGTTCTGCGCCAGGTATTCCTTGTCCGACTCCGTCAGCGTGCCGATGATGCCGAAGTCGAGCGACACATAGCGCCCGAAGCTCTCCGGCTCGAGGCTGACCTGGATGTTGCCCGGGTGCATGTCGGCGTGGAAGAAGCCGTCGCGGAACACCTGGGTGAAGAAGATCGTGACGCCGTCGCGGGCCAGCTTCGGGATGTCGACGCCGGCCGCGCGCAGGCGGTCGAGCTGGGCGATCGGCACGCCCTTCATGCGCTCCATCACCATCACTTCGGGGTGGCAGAAGTCCCAGTACATCTCGGGGATCAGCACGAGGTTGAGCTTTTCCATGTTGCGCCGAAGCTGGGCCGCATTGGCCGCCTCGCGCACCAGGTCGAGCTCGTCGTGCAGGTACTTGTCGAACTCGGCGACCACCTCGCGCGGCTTCAGGCGCTTGCCGTCGGCCGACAGGCCCTCGACCCAGCCGGCCATCATGGCCATCAGGGCCAGGTCCTTCTCGATCACGTCGCGCATGCCCGGGCGCAGCACCTTGACCGCCGCGTCGCGCACCGAGCCATCGGCCAGGCGGACGGTGGCGAAGTGCACCTGGGCGATCGACGCGCTGGCCACCGGCGTCTCGTCGAACTGCACGAAGATGTCGCTCACCGGGCGTCGGAAGGCGCGCTCGATGGTCGCGATCGCCACCTTGGAGGGGAATGGCGGCACACGGTCCTGCAGCCAGGCCAGTTCGTCGGCGATGTCCGGCGGCAGCAGGTCGCGCCGGGTCGACAGCACCTGGCCGAACTTGACGAAGATCGGGCCCAGGCGTTCGAGCGCCTCGCGCAGCCGCTGGCCCCGCGGCGCGTCGAGATTGCGCCCGACCGAAACGATGCGTGCGACCACGCGCAGCCAGGGCTTCTGGAAACTCGTGAGGACGAGTTCGTCGAGGCCGTAGCGCAGTGCGACCCAGACGATGAATACGCCGCGGTAGATCCGCCTCATTCGGCTGCAGACCCGCCGGCCTTGCCCGGACGTTGGCCGACGAACTGCCGCAGCGCATCCACCACGCGGCGAGCCCCGGTCGCGATGGTGTGCGCGGGCACGTCGCCGATGGCGCGCGCCAGGTCGTCCTCGACGTCCCAGCGCACGTGGTCGACCAGCCAGTTGATCTCGGCCGCCAGCTGCACATCGCCCTCGATGCGCACCGCCGGCTTCTCGCCCTTGAAGGCCGCGCGGGCCAGGCCGAACGGCGAAGTCTCGGTGACGGTCAGCGTGAGTTCGGCGACGGCGCCTTCGGGAGCCAGGTCGAGCAGGCCGGCCGGCGTGGGGACGAACTGCATCGTGACGAAGCGCCACTCGAACTTCACCACCCGGCCCTGCAGCGGCAGCAGGCGCTGCTGCGCTTCGGGCTCCTGTTGGAGCACATGGTTGAGGAACAGGACGGCGCGGTGCTGGATCTCGTGGACCGCCCACTCGGGGGGTTGGAGGCGGCTGCCGACGCGATTCGCGAGGTCTTCCAAAAAAGCAAATGGGGACGATGGTGTAACCATGTCCCCATTATTCCCGCTCTTGACCCGGTCTTGCGACCGGGGCCAAGGGAAGTTCGCGTTTACTGCAGCGCTTGGACGCCCGCGACCAGCCAGCCGCTGCTCCCCTTGGTGTCCTTGGTCATGTTCCAGACTTCACGGAAGGGGCTCGGGCCCGACGACACGTCCTCGCGGATCATGCCGGAGAACTCGACGCTGGCCAGGTAGGCATCGGGCAGTTCCTCGATGCCGAGCAGCTTGGCGTCGAGCATCACGACCTCGGTCTTGTTCGGCTGGCCGCCGGTGTGGGTCTCGCGCTCGGCGAGCTGCTGGCGGATTTCGCCGACCATGCCGTCGGTCATCATCGAGCGCAAGGTGCCGATGTCGGCGCGGTCCCAGGCGTCCTGGAGCGTGACGAAGTTGCGCTTGGCCGCCGTCAGGAAGCCGTCGGCATCGAAGCCCGCGGGGATGCCCCAGGACTGCGAGCCGACCAGAGCCGAGCCGATCGTGCTGCCGCCCGCGGCGGCGGCACCGGCCATCGACGAGCCGCCCGTGCGGTCGGCCGGATGGTCGACAGGGGACGCGCTGGCATCGAAAGCGGCGGCATGGTTCTCCCAGGGCCTGGCCGAGGCGTCGTTGCCGACGTTGCGCGGGCTGTACTGGGGCGGTGCGGTGGCATCGGCCGGGCTGCCCGCGCCCTGGAAGGCGAAGCCGCCGGCGCGCGGCGCGGCCGCGGCACGCGAGCGGGCCGCGAAGATCCGCCAGACCACCACGGCGGCCAGCACCAGCAGGCCGATCAGGAGGATGTTGCCGAAGGCGGCACCGAGGCCGAGCGAATGGGCGAGCCAGGCCAGGCCCAGGCCGGCCGCGAGGCCGCCGAGCATGCCGGCCCACGGACGCTTGGGCGCCGCGGCCGCGGGCGCCGCCGGTGCCGGCTTGGCGGCCGTGGCGCTGTTCGCGGTCTGCGCCGGCGCGCCGGGCGTCGCGGGCGGCGTCGCCTGACGCTGCGTCACGTTGCTGGATTGCCGGCCGAACGACTTGCCGCCACCCATGCGGGCGGCACTGGCATCGATGCTCACGACAGCCAATGCGCACACCAGCAACAAGGACCCAAACTTCTTCATGACGTCTCCTCTTCGGCCAAAAACAGCTTCAACACTTGATTCCAACATGCAGGGCGACCACGCCGCCCGTCATGTTGTGATAGTCCACATGACCGAAACCGCCCTCCTTCATGAGGGTCTTGAGGTCTTCCTGGTCCGGATGCATGCGGATCGACTCTGCCAGGTAGCGATAGCTGGCGTCGTCGCCCGCCACCACCTTGCCCAGGCGCGGCAGCACGCTGAACGAATACCAGTCGTAGGCCTTTCGCAGGGGCTTGGCGACTTTGGAGAATTCGAGCACCAGCAACTTGCCGCGCGGCTTCAGCACGCGATTCATTTCTTTCAGCGCCGCATCCTTGTGCGTCATGTTGCGCAGGCCGAAGGCGACGGTCACGACATCGAAGTGGTTGTCGGGGAACGGCAGCTTCTCGGCATCGCAGACCAGCGTGGGCAGGACGACGCCGGCGTCGAGCAGGCGGTCGCGGCCGGTGCGCAGCATGGCCTCGTTGATGTCGGTGTGGACCACCTCGCCGCTGGCGCCCACCTTCTTGGCAAAGGCCAGCGCGAGGTCGCCGGTGCCGCCGGCGATGTCCAGCACCTTCGATCCTTCGCCGACGTTGGCGACCATCACCGTGTAGGCCTTCCAGGCGCGGTGAAGGCCCATCGACATCAGGTCGTTCATGAGGTCGTAGCGCGAGGCGACCGAATCGAAGACGCCGCGCACGCGCTTGGCCTTGTCGCTTTCGTCGACCGATTCGAATCCGAAATGGGTGGTGCTCATACCTCTGATGTTAGGCCGGAAGCGTTCACCTCAAGCCGGATACCCCGCAAGGAATCCGGAATTTGGTCGTTCAGTGGTTGCCGCAGGCGTGTCCGCCGTGGCCGGAAGCCGCGGGTTTGTCGGCCATCGGCGCGTCGCGATCGACGCCGGCCGCAGCCAGGCGCTGTTCGTACGCGGCCCACAGCTCGGCCTCCCGGGCGCCGAGGTCGTAGAGCAGGTCCCACGAGAAGATGCCGCTGTCGTGGCCATCGCTGAAGGTCGGCTGCACCGCGTAGTTGCCGACCGGCTGCAGGTCGACCAGCTCGACATTGCGCTTGCCCGTCTGCAGCACCTCCTGCCCGGGTCCGTGGCCCTGCACCTCGGCCGAGGGCGAATAGATCCGCATCAGCTCGAACGGGATGCGGAAGGTCGCGCCGTCGGAAAAGCCGACCTCCAGCACGCGCGACTGGCCGTGCACCGTGATCGACTGCGGGGTCGGTGCGCCCGCCTGCAAACCTGCCATCAGAAACTCCTTGTCGCCAGCTGCTGGACCATGTCGCGTTCCAGCCCTAGCAATTGTTGCGCGATCGCCTGCTCGCGCTGCGGGTCGGCCGGACGCTGGGCCGCGGCCCACACGGGCGAAGGAAAGCGGCTGTCCCAATCGAAGCGCGCGATCACGTGCCAATGCAGGTGCGGCACCATGTTGCCAAGGGCCGCCAGGTTGATCTTGGCGGGCGACAGGTGCGCGCGCAGACATTGCTCCACCACGGCCACGGCCTCCATGCAGAGGGCGCGGTCGTCGGGCGCCAGGTCGGACCATTCGGCCACGTGGTCGGCCCAGACCACCCGGTAGAAGGCCGGGAAGTCCGCCTCGGCCGCATGGATGACTCGCAGCTTCGCGCTCTGGAAGACCAGGCGGCCGCCCGGTTCGTCGCACAGCGGGCATCCCGCGACACGCAGCGCCATCACACCAGCACGCGTTCGATGCCGCCCTGGTTGGCGGCCGCGACATATTCCGGCATCCAGTCGGCGCCGAGGATCTTGTTGGCCATCTCGACCACGATGTAGTCGGCTTCGAGAAGGCCGTTGTTCAGGTCGTTGCCGTAGCGGCTCAGACCCTGCAGGCAGCTCGGGCAGCTGGTGAGGATCTTGACGTTGGCGCCGGGGGCCACTTGGCCGGCCTCGCGCAGTGCCGTCTCGCCCTTCTTCAGTTCCTCTTCCTTGCGGAAGCGGATCTGCGTCGAGATGTCCGGCCGGGTCACGCCCAGCGTGCCGGATTCGCCGCAGCAGCGGTCGTTCTTGAGCACGTTGTCGCCGACCAGCGCCTTCACGGTCTTCATCGGATCCTGCAGCTTCATCGGCGTGTGGCAGGGGTCGTGGTAGAGGTAGCCGCCACCGCCCGCATCGCCGAGCGTGATGCCTTTCTCGAGCAGGTATTCGTGGATGTCGATGATCCGGCAGCCCGGGAAGATCTTGTCGAACTGGTAGCCCTGAAGCTGGTCGTAGCAGGTGCCGCAGCTCACCACCACGGTCTTGATGTCGAGGTAGTTGAGCGTGTTGGCGACGCGGTGGAAGAGCACCCGGTTGTCGGTGATCATCTTCTCGGCCTTGTCGAACTGGCCGCTGCCGCGCTGCGGATAGCCGCAGCACAGGTAGCCCGGCGGCAGCACGGTCTGCACGCCCGCATGCCACAGCATCGCCTGGGTGGCGAGGCCGACCTGCGAGAACAGGCGCTCCGAGCCGCAGCCCGGGAAATAGAACACCGCCTCGGTCTCGGGCGTGGTCGCCTGCGGGTTGCGGATGATCGGGACGTAGTCGGCATCCTCGATGTCCAGCAGCGCCCGCGCCGTCTTCTTGGGCAAGCCGCCCGGCATCTTCTTGTTGATGAAGTGGATCACCTGCTCCTTGAGCGGTGCCGGGCCCAGCGTCGCCGGCGGGGCGGCGGTCTGCTTCTTCGCCAGGCCGCGCAGCAGGTCGTTGGCCATGCGCTGGGCCTTGAAGCCGATGTCGACCATGCCGGTGCGCATCAGCTTGATGGTCTGCGGGCTGGTCGCGTTGAGGAAGAACATCGCCGCCGCATTGCCGGGCCGGAACGACTTCTGCCCCATCTTGCGCAGCAGGTTGCGCATGTTCATCGAGACGTCGCCGAAGTCGATGTTGACCGGGCACGGCGTCAGGCACTTGTGGCACACGGTGCAGTGGTCGGCCACGTCCTCGAACTCTTCCCAGTGCTTGATGCTGACGCCGCGCCGGGTCTGCTCCTCATACAGGAAGGCCTCGACCAGCAGCGAGGTGGCGAGAATCTTGTTGCGCGGCGAATAGAGCAGGTTGGCGCGCGGCACGTGGGTGGCGCACACCGGCTTGCACTTGCCGCAGCGCAGGCAGTCCTTGACGCTGTCGGCGATGGCG
The DNA here is from genome assembly GCF_030486595.1 of Variovorax ginsengisoli. GTDB lineage: Bacteria > Pseudomonadota > Gammaproteobacteria > Burkholderiales > Burkholderiaceae_C > Variovorax > Variovorax ginsengisoli_B. Next base: position 250,472 of record NZ_JAUJZH010000001.1, read on the forward strand.
CCGATGTCGCTCTGCTGCATGATGATCGACTCGTGCCCCATCAGGCCGAAGCTCGGCGTGTAGGCGTTGGTCAGGTCGGCATGCAGCGCCCGCCCGTCGGGGCCGGCATGCGCGCTGCCGCGCAGCAGCTTGCCCTTGTTGAAGCGGCCTTCAGGGTCGACTTTCTGCTTGTAGTCGGTGAAGGGCTGCAGCTCGGCGTCGCTCAGGAACTCGATCTTCGTGATGCCGATGCCATGCTCGCCCGAGATCACGCCATCGAGGCTGCGCGCCAGCGCCATGATGCGCACGACGGCCGCGTGGGCGGTCTGCAGCATCTCGTAGTTGTCGCTGTTGACCGGGATGTTGGTGTGCACGTTGCCGTCACCGGCGTGCATGTGCAGCGCGACCCACACGCGGCCCTTGAGCACGCGCTGGTGGATCTGGTTGCATTCGGCCAGGATCGGCGCGAATTCGGCTCCCGAGAAGATGGTCGCCAGCGGCGTGCGGATCTGCGTCTTCCAGCTGGCGCGCAGCGAGTGGTTCTGCAGTTGTGGAAACAGCGCCTCGACGTTGTCGAGCCACCCCTGCCACAGCGAACGCACTTCGCGCACCAGCGCCACGGCCTGCGCCACGCGGTCTTCCAGCAACTCGGCGGAAGGGATGTCGTTGGCGTCGTCGCTCTTGCCCAGCGGCAGGTTGCCGCGCGCCAAGAAGGCTTCGAGTTCGTCAGCCAGCGCGATCTTGTTCTGCAGCGACAGCTCGATGTTGATGCGCTCGATGCCGTCGGTGTACTCGGCCATCCGCGGCAGCGGGATCACCACGTCCTCGTTGATCTTGAAGGCGTTGGTGTGCCGGCTGATGGCGGCGGTGCGCTTGCGGTCGAGCCAGAACTTCTTGCGCGCCTCGGGGCTGATCGCGATGAAGCCCTCGCCGCTGCGCGAGTTGGCGATGCGCACCACCTCGGAGGTGACGCGCGCCACCGTGTCGGCGTCGTCGCCGGCGATGTCGCCGAACAGCACCATCTTCGGCAGGCCGCCGTGGCGCTTGGACTTGGTCGCGTAGCCGACCGCCTTGAGATAGCGGTCGTCCAGGTGCTCCAGCCCCGCCAGCAGGACGCCCGAGCGCTTCTGCTCGGCGAACATGAAGTCCTTGATCTCGACGATGCTGGGCACCGCGTCCTTGGCGTTGCCGAAGAACTCGAGGCACACAGTGCGGGTGTGGGCCGGCATGCGGTGCACGATCCAGCGGCAGCTGGTGATCAGGCCGTCGCAGCCTTCCTTCTGGATGCCGGGCAGTCCCGAGAGGAACTTGTCGGTCACGTCCTTGCCCAGGCCTTCCTTGCGGAAGGTCTTGCCGGGGATCTCGAGCCGCTCGGTGCGCAAGGGCGTCTTGCCGTCGGCGGCGAAATACTGCAGTTCGAACACGGCGCTCTCGGCGTCGTGGATCTTGCCGAGGTTGTGGCCGATGCGCGTGACCTCGAGCCATTCGGCGTCCGGCGTCACCATGCGCCAGGAAGCCAGGTTGTCGAGCGCGGTGCCCCACAGCACCGCCTTCTTGCCGCCGGCGTTCATCGCCACGTTGCCGCCCACGCACGAGGCCTCGGCCGAAGTCGGGTCGACCGCGAACACGAAACCGCCGCGCTCGGCCGCATCGGCCACCCGCTGCGTGACCACGCCGGCCTCGGTCCAGATGGTCGCCACCGGGGCATGAAGACCCGGCAGCGCGCGCATCTCGACCTCGGTCATGGCCTCGAGCTTCTCGGTGTTGAGGACCGCGCTGTTCCAGGTGAGCGGGATCGCGCCGCCGGTGTAGCCGGTGCCGCCGCCGCGCGGCACGATGGTCAGGCCGAGCTCGATGCAGCTCTTGACCAGGCCCGCCATCTCGGCCTCGGTGTCGGGCGTCAGCACCACGAAAGGGTATTCCACCCGCCAGTCGGTGGCGTCGGTCACGTGCGATACGCGCGACAGGCCGTCGAACTTGATGTTGTCCTTGGCCGTGACCCGCCGCAGCGCCCGCGTGGCCTTGCGCCGCAGCGCCGCCACGTCGCGGAACATGGCGTCGAAGGCGGTCACCGCCCGGGCCACCAGGTCGGTCAGCTCGCCGACCGAGACGTCGCGCTGGGCGTCGCTGGCGGGCGTGCGGCGCTTCTGCACCTCGCCCAGCCGGTGGTTGAGCGCCTCGACCAGCTGGCCGCGCCGGCGCGGGTTGTCCAGCAGGTCGTCGACCAGGTAGGGGTTGCGCTGGACCACCCAGATGTCGCCCAGCACCTCGTAGAGCATCCGGGCCGAACGGCCGGTGCGGCGCTCGGAGCGCAGGCTCTGCAGCAGTTCCCAGCCGCGCTCGCCCAGCAGGCGAATGACGATCTCGCGATCGGAGAAGCTGGTGTAGTTGTAGGGGATCTCACGCAGTCGCGCGGGCTCTGCGGCCTGCGACAACAACGCCGTCAACGCGGTCGGAGCATTCATCGGGGAGTGGCCTCGGTCGGGCGCTGCGCGCCCATCAACCAGGGGTGGGGATTTTAAGGCAGCACCGGCCGGCGTGCGGCGGCAGGGGCATCGGCCCCTAGAAGAGGACCCGGCTGCGGATCGTGCCCGGCACCTTGGCCAGCTTCTCGAGCGCGAGGTCGGACGAGGCGGCGTCGATGTCGGTCACCACGTAGCCGACCTTCTCGTTGGTCTGCAGGAACTGCGAGGCGATGTTGATGTGGTTGTCGGAAAAGATCCGGTTGATCTCCGACAGCACGCCCGGGACGTTGCGGTGCACGTGCAGCAGCCGGTGCTTGCCCGGGTGCGCCGGCAGCGCCACCTCGGGGAAGTTCACGGACGAGGTCGAGGTGCCGTTGTCGCTGTACTTCACGAGCTTCTCGGCCACCTCGAGGCCGATGTTGGCCTGGGCTTCCATGGTGGAGCCGCCGATGTGCGGCGTCAGGATCACGTTGTCGAGCCCGCGCAGCGGCGACTGGAACTCGTCCTTGTTGCTGCGCGGCTCGACCGGGAAGACGTCGACCGCGGCGCCCAGCAGCTTCTTGGCCTTCAGCGCCTCGGCCAGCGGCTCGATCTCGACCACGGTGCCGCGCGAGGCGTTGATCAGGATCGCGCCGGGCTTCATGGCGGCGATCTCGGCGGCGCCGATCATCCATTGCGTGGCCTGGGTCTCGGGCACATGCAGGCTCACGATGTCGCTCTGCGCCAGCAGGTCGGGCAACAGCCGGACCTGGCGGGCGTTGCCGAGCGGCAGCTTGGTGACGACGTCGAAGAAAGCGACCTGCATGCCGAGCGCCTCGGCCAGCACCGACAGCTGGGCGCCGATCGAGCCGTAGCCGACGATGCCGAGCGTCTTGCCGCGGATCTCGAAGGCGTTGTCGGCCGACTTGAGCCAACCGCCGCGGTGGGCCACCGCGCTTTTCTCGGGCACGCCGCGCAGCAGCAGGATGGCTTCGGCCAGCACCAGTTCGGCGACCGAGCGGGTGTTCGAATAGGGCGCATTGAAGACCGCCACGCCGTGTTCGCGCGCGGCTTCCAGGTCGACCTGATTGGTGCCGATGCAGAAGCAGCCGACGGCCACCAGCTTCTGGGCCTCGGCGAACACCTCGGCGGTCAATTGCGTGCGTGAGCGGATCCCGAGGAAATGGACGTCGGCGACGCGTGCCTTGAGTTCGGCGTCCGGCAAGGCGCCCGGGAGCGATTCGATGTTGCTGTAGCCGGCGGCCCGCAGCACCTCGACGGCCGAGGGGTGGATGCCCTCGAGCAGGAGAAACTTGATCTTGCTTTTGTCGAGTGAAGTCTTGCTCATTCCGGGGCCAGGAAGTCGAGGGACGATGCTAGCATGGTGCGCCGCAGCATGCAGCGCACGCCGCGGCGCACCAAAAGGGTTTCCCCCGTTGGTGCACACTCCGGGATTGTCAAAAAATGTGACGCTGTCGTGTCATACGCACGACCTAGCATCCGCGCTTTCATTTCCCCCTCAGGAGTCTTCATGCGATTCAAAACGCTCGCCATGGCATCGGCGCTGGCTGTGACGCTTTCCACTTCCGCGTTGGCACAGACCGAGATCCAGTGGTGGCATTCCATGACCGCCGTCAACGGCGAATGGGTCAACGACCTGGCCCGGCAGTTCAACGAGAGCCAGAAAGAATTCAAGATCGTGCCGACCTATAAGGGCCAGTACGACGAATCGATGACCGCCGCCGTCGCCGCCTTCCGGGCCGGCAACGCGCCGCACATCCTGCAGGTGTTCGAAGTCGGCACCGCGACCATGATGGCCAGCAAGGGCGCCATCGTCCCGGTCGGCCAGGTCATGAAGGACGCCGGCGAGAAGTTCGACCCGAGCGCCTACATCCCCGCGGTGGCCGGCTATTACACGGCGCCCAGCGGCCAGATGCTGAGCTTCCCGTTCAACAGCTCGACCACCATCTTCTATTTCAACAAGGACGCCTTCAAGGCGGCCGGCCTGCCCACCGACAAGGCGCCCGCCACCTGGCCCGAGGTGGTCGCCGCCGCCGCCAAGCTCAAGGCCAGCGGCCACAAGTGCCCGTTCACGACCGCCTGGCAGAACTGGACCCAGATCGAGAGCTTCTCGGCCTGGCACAACGTCGAGTTCGCGAGCAAGAACAACGGCCTGTCCGGCCTGGACACCCGCCTGAAAGTCAATTCGCCGCTGCACCAACGCCACGTCGAGAACCTCGCGAGCATGGCCAAGCAGGGCCTGTTCATCTACAAGGGCCGCGGCAACGTGCCCGAGGCTTCGTTCGTGTCGGGCGAGTGCGCCATGATCGCCACCTCGTCGGGCTTCTACGGCAACGTGGCGAAGAACGCCAAGTTCGCCTACGGCCTGACCGCGCTGCCCTACTACCCCGATGTCCCGGGCGCGCCCCAGAACACGGTCATCGGCGGCGCCAGCCTGTGGGTGATGGCGGGCAAGAAGCCCGAGGAGTACAAGGGCATCGCCAAGTTCTTCAGCTTCATCTCGACGCCTGAAGTGCAGTCGGCCAGCCACAAGCGCACCGGCTACCTGCCGATCACCACAGCCGCCTACCAGCTCACCGACAAGTCCGGCTTCTACAAGGAACACCCGGGGACCGACGTCGCCGTGACCCAGATGATCCGCAAGGTGACCGACAAGAGCCGCGGCATCCGCCTGGGCAACTACGTCCAGATCCGCGCCATCGAGGACGAAGAGCTCGAACAGGTCTGGAGCGGCAAGAAGACCGCCAAGGAAGCCCTCGACGCCATCGTGACCCGCGGCAACGAGCAACTGGAAAAGTTCCAGAAAGCTAACAAGGGCTGAAAGCCCTTGTTAGCTTGCGCTGCATTGCCGCACCCCTCCCAACCCTCCCCGCCGGGCGGGGAGGGCTCCTGCTGGCGGGGCTGACACAGTTGAGACACAGTTAGACTCGCAGCCCCGCCGGGCTCAAGAATCGGCGGGGTTTCTTTTTGAGGGATCCATGGAAAAACGCGTCGTCTTTCGCTCGGGCTGGCTGCCGTGGGCGCTGCTCGCGCCGCAGATGATCGTCATCATCGTGTTCTTCTTCTGGCCGGCGAGCCAGGCGCTGCTGCAGTCGATGCAGATGCAGGACGCGTTCGGCACCTCGACCGAATGGGTCGGCCTCGACAACTTCAAGCAGCTGTTCGCGGACCCGAAGTACATCGCCTCGTTCGAGACCACGGCGCTGTTCTCGATCCTGGTGGCCTTCTTCGGCCTCACGATCTCGCTGGTGCTGGCGGTCTTCGCGGACCGCATCGTGCGCGGGGCGATGATCTACAAGACGCTGCTGATCCTGCCGTACGCGGTGGCGCCCGCGGTGGCCGCGGTGCTCTGGGTCTTTATGTTCTCGCCGTCGCTGGGCGTGGTGGCGTACGCATTGGCCAAGGTCGGCATCGACTGGAACCACCTGCTCAACGGGACCCACGCCATGACCCTGATCGTCATGGCGGCGGTCTGGAAGCAGATCTCCTACAACTTCCTGTTCTTCCTGGCCGGCCTGCAGTCGATCCCCAAGTCGCTGATCGAGGCGGCGGCCATCGACGGCGCCGGACCCTGGCGCCGCTTCTGGACCGTGCAGTTCCCGCTGCTGTCGCCGACCACCTTTTTCCTGCTGGTGATCAACGTGGTGTACGCCTTCTTCGACACCTTCGCGATCGTCGATGCCGCGACCCAGGGCGGGCCGGGCCGCGCCACCACGATCCTGGTCTACAAGGTCTACTACGACGGCTTCAAGGCGATGGACCTCGGCGGCTCGGCCGCGCAGTCGGTCGTGCTGATGGCGATCGTCGTCGTTCTCACGGTCGTCCAGTTCCGCTATGTCGAGAAAAAGGTGAACTACTGATGGTCGAGCGAAACCCGTCCCTGGGCATCCTGGCCCACGCCGTGATGATCTTCGGCGTGCTGATCGTCGCCTTCCCGCTCTACCTGGCGTTCGTGGCGTCGAGCCACACGGCGCAGGAGATCGTCCAGGCACCGATGCCGCTCCTGCCCGGCGGCCACCTCTGGGAGACCTACAAGTCGGCCCTGTTCGGCCGCACGGCCGGCGCCGGCTCGACCGCGCCGGTGGCCCGCATGATGTGGGTCAGCCTGGTGACGGCGCTGGTCATCACCTTCGGCAAGATCGCGATCTCGCTGCTCTCCGCGTTCGCGGTCGTGTACTTCCGCTTTCCGTTCAAGTCGCTTTGCTTCTGGGCCATCTTCATCACCCTGATGCTGCCGGTCGAGGTCCGCATCGGTCCGACCTACCAGGTGGTGTCGGACCTCGGCATGCTCAACAGCTACGCCGGCCTGACGGTGCCGCTGATCGCCTCGGCGACCGCGACCTTCCTGTTCCGGCAGTTCTTCCTGACCGTGCCCGACGAGCTGATCGAGGCCGCCCGCATGGACGGCGCCGGCCCGATGCGCTTCTTCTGGGACGTGCTGCTGCCGCTGTCGAAGACCTCGATCGCGGCGCTGTTCGTGATCCAGTTCATCTACGGCTGGAACCAGTACCTGTGGCCCCTGCTCGCCACCACCAGCGAAGACATGTACCCGGTGGTGATCGGCATCAAGCGGATGATCGCCGGCGGCGACGGACAGAACGAATGGAACATCGTGATGGCGACCGCGCTGCTGGCCATGCTGCCGCCCGCACTGGTGGTGATCCTGATGCAGAAATGGTTCGTCAAGGGACTGGTGGACACCGAGAAGTGACCCGCCCACCCTCCCCGGTCCACCCCTTGCCTTCAACCGACTAGATATGGCTGCCCTCTCACTTCGCAACGTCATCAAGCGCTACGGCCACGGCCCGAAAGCCAACCAGGTCATTCACGGCGTGAGCGCCGAGATCCCCGACCACGAGTTCGTCGTCATCGTCGGCCCCTCGGGCTGCGGCAAGTCGACCCTGCTGCGCATGGTCGCGGGGCTGGAAGAAATCAGCGCCGGCGAGATCCGCATCGGCGACCGCGTGGTCAACAACCTCGAGCCCTCCGAGCGGGACATCGCGATGGTGTTCCAGAACTACGCGCTCTACCCGCACATGACGGTGTTCGACAACATGGCCTATGGCCTGAAGATCGCCAAGGTGCCGGTGCCTGAGATCAAGACCCGGGTCGACAAGGCGGCCGGCATCCTCGAGCTCGGCCACCTGCTCACGCGCAAGCCGCGCGAGCTCTCGGGCGGCCAGCGCCAGCGCGTCGCCATGGGCCGCGCGATCGTGCGCCAGCCGAAGGTCTTCCTGTTCGACGAGCCGCTGTCGAACCTGGACGCCAAGCTGCGCGCCCAGACCCGCCTCGAGATACAGAAACTGCACCGCGAGCTCGGCATCACCTCGCTGTTCGTCACCCACGACCAGGTCGAGGCCATGACCTTGGCCGAGCGGATCATCGTGATGAACGGCGGCGTGATGGACCAGTTCGCCACCCCCGAAGAGGTCTATTCGCGGCCTGCGACCACCTTCGTCGCCAGCTTCATCGGCTCGCCGCCGATGAACCTGCTGCGGCACGCGCCGGGTGTGCGTCCCGGCATGATCCTCGGCATCCGGCCCGAGCACCTGAGCCTCGACGCCAACGGCTGGTCGGTGCAGGTCGAGCATGTCGAGTTGCTGGGCGCCGAGCGCCTGATCTACGGCCGCATCGGCGAGGAACCGCTGATCATGCGGGTCGACGAAGGCCAGGCGCCGCCGGTCGCCGGCGACACCGTCAAGATCGCGGCCCGCCAGGACAAGCTGCACTGGTTCGACGCCGGCTCCGGAAAACGAAGCCCATGACCGACTGGCCCTACCCGCGCTGGATCGCCCATCGCGGTGCCGGCAAGCTGGCGCCGGAAAACACGCTGGCGGCGTTCCGTCTCGGCGCCGAGCATGGCTTCCGGATGTTCGAATGCGACGCCAAGCTGAGCGCCGACGGCGTGCCCTTCCTGCTGCACGACGCGACGCTCGAGCGCACCAGCAACGGGCGCGGGGTCGCCGGCGAGCTGCCGTGGGCGGCGCTGTCGCAGCTCGATGGCGGTGGCTGGCACTCGCGGCGCTACGCCGGCGAGCCACTGGCCAGCCTCGAGGGCCTGATCCGCTTCTGCCAAGCCAACCGCCACGCGCTCAACATCGAGATCAAGCCGACACCGGGCACCGAGCGCCGCACCGGCGAGGTCGTCGCCAACCACGCGGCGCGGCTCTGGACCGACGCTACCCAGCCTCCGCCCTTCCTGACCTCCTTCGCCCCGGACGCCCTGCGCGGCGCCCTCGCCGCCCAGCCGGGACTGCCGCGCGGCCTGCTGCTGGACACGCTGCCCGCGGGCTGGCTAGCCACCGCGCTCGCGCTCGGCTGCGTCGCGGTCGTCTGCAACTACGCGCTCTGGGACGCCGCGACCGTGGCGCAGGTGCATGCCGCCGGCCTTCGTGCGTTGAGCTACACCGTCAACGACGAATGGGCGGCCGAACGGCTGCTCGCGCTCGGCACCGATGGCATCATCACCGACCGCGTCGATCGATTCAGTCCGGCCTGAATGCCGGCCCGGCGCCGGCCTGAGCGCGCCCTCGGCCGACATCGATCCGGTCCGCCGGCTTTTATGATGAAGCCCATGCGCTGGCTCCTCCGTCTCCCGGCCCTCCTGCTGGCTGTCGCGCTGTGCGGCGGCGGCGCCTGGGCACAAGCCCCCGCCGCGCCCGATGCCGCCCCCACGGTGGCTGCCCTGCGCAGCCAGCTCGAAGCGATCCCGTCTTCGGTGGAGACCAGCGCCGACGTGCGCGGCGTGGTCGAGCAGCTCAACGCCATCAGCACCGCGACCGACAAGTTCATCGCCGCGCGCACCGGCGAGCTGAACGATATGAACGCCCGGCTCGGCGAGCTCGGCAACGCGCCCGCCGCGGGCACCACCGAAAACCCCGACATCACCCGCCGCCGGGCGGCGCTGACCCGGGACCGCAATGCGCTGGATGCCAATATCCGGCTGGCGCGGCTGGTGTCGGTGGATGCGCAGCAACGCGCCAACGACCTGCTGAACAAGCGGCGTGCCCTGTTCGAGGCCCAGCTGACCGAACGCGCGCCCTCGCCGCTCGGGCGGGAGTTCTGGGAGGACATCGCCGACGCCTGGTCCGGCGACGTCGCGCGGCTCGAGAGGCTCGGCGCCGAGTTCGAGAGCGGCTTCGAGGCCGCGCGCAGCCCGGACAACGCCGCCCCGGTGCTGGGCACGCTGGCCGCCGCCTTGCTGCTGGCACTGCTGGGCAACTGGCTGGCCGAGCGGGCGCTGGCCCGGTTCGCCGCGAGCTACCTGCCGCCCGGGCGCCTGCGGCGCTCGCTGTTGGTGATCGCGATAGTGACCACCAACATGGTGCTGGTCGGAGTGGCCGCGCAAGGCGCGTTCTCGGTGTTCGACAACCACGGCGTCTGGGGCCCGCAGACCCGCAAGCTGGCGCAGAGCGTGGTCCAGTCCAGCATCTTCATCGCTTTCGTGGTCGGGCTCGGGCGCGCGCTGCTGTCCAACGGGCGTCCCTCGTGGCGGTTGCCGCCGATCTCCGACCCGATGGCGGAACGGCTCGCGCCCTTCCCCTGGGTCATGGCGCTGGTGGCGATAGTTGTCTGGGCGCCGACCCAGATCAACGCCGTCGTCGAGGCCAGCTTCGCCGCGGTCGTCGCCACCCACGTGATGACGGCCCTGATCCTGACCGCCATGATCGGCGCGATGCTGCTGCGCCTGCACGGCGCGCCGGTGGCCGAGCCGCCCGCGGCGGCGCCGCCGAAGGAAGCCCCGCCGGGCCCGGCGCCGGCCGTCGTCGCGCCCGAGCCCCCCAAGGGCAGCCTCGACGAGCGGCCCATGTGGGTCGGCGTGCTGCTCGCGGCGGTCACGCTGATCTTGATCGGGATCTGGGTGCTGGTGGCGACCGGCTATGTCGCGATGGCGAGCTTCTTGGCCAGCCAGCTCACCTGGGCCGGCATCGTGGCCGCGGCCTTCTACGTGCTGTTCAAGTTCGCCGACGACCTCTTCGTGGCGGTGGTGTCGTCGCGCAGCAATTTCGGCCAGCGGCTTCAATTGAGCTTCGGCCTGGAACCGCGCACGCTCGACCAGGCGGCGGTGGTGCTCTCCGGCCTGAGCCGCGTGATCCTGTTCTTCTACATGGTGATCGCGCTCGCCACGCCACTGGGGACCAGCCCCGGCGAGGTCTACCAGCGCAGCGGCAAGTTCGGCGGCGGGATCAAGATCGGCGAGATCCAACTGGTGCCCAGCGCGATCATCAGCGCCGTCACGGTGCTGGTGGTCGGCTTCATCGCGCTGCGGGTGGTCAAGCGCTGGCTCGAACAGCAATTCCTGCCGCATACCGGGCTCGAGCCCGGTATGCAGAGTTCGATCACCACCCTGCTCGGCTACGTCGGCGGCATCCTGGTGGTCGCCTTCGGACTCTCGGCGCTGGGCATCGGCATCGAGCGCATCGCCTGGGTGGCGAGCGCGCTGTCGGTCGGCATCGGCTTCGGGTTGCAGGCCATCGTGCAGAACTTCATCTCGGGCCTGATCCTGCTGGCCGAGCGGCCGGTCAAGGTCGGCGACTGGGTGGTGCTGGGCAATGCCGAGGGCGACGTGCGCCGCATCAACGTGCGCGCCACCGAGATCCAGCTGGGGGATCGCTCCACCATGATCGTGCCGAACTCCGAGTTCATCACCAAGACCGTGCGCAACATGACCCTCGCCAACGCCGAGGGACGGGTGTTGATTCGGCTGCCGATGCCGCTCACGACCCACGCGACGCGGGCCCGGGAAGTCATGCTGGCGGCGTTCGCCGAGCACCCCGGCGTGCTGGCGAGTCCCGCCCCCTCGGTCACGCTCGAGGGCGTGGAGGTGGGATTCCTGATCTTCCAGGCGGTCGCCTACGTGCAAAGCCCGCGGCTGGCCGGCGGCGTGCGCAGCGACGTTCTGTTCGCCATGCTCGACGGTTTGCGCGCGGCCGAACTGCCGATGGCGGCCTATCCGGGGGCGCCCCCTTATCCGGGTGGACCGCCCGCGCCGGCGACCGTGGTGCCGCCACCGCCGCCCGTTCTGCCGGGTATGGCGACCTAGGAACGGCGCCAGCTGCCGGCCAGCAGCCACTGGCTGGAGGCACAGGCCAGCACCAGGGCCGCGTAAGTCGCCATCTTGCCGTCGCGGCCGAAAAAGACCAGCCCGCCTGCCAGCACGGCCACCCCCACTATAAAATTGATAGCGCCCTGACGCCACCAGGCCATGGCTCCAGCCGCTTTTCGCATCGTCAACCGACCCAGCAGCGCCGAAAGGAAGCCGACCGCAAAGGCCGGTGCGACGAAATTCAGCAGGTGATTGAAAAGGTCCAGCGGTGCCATGTCAGGGGGTCGCCGATCAGTTTGCGGCCTTTTTTCAGGCCGCGGGTGGTCTGGGCCTTGCCCATTTTATAATCAGCTGCTATGTCAGTCTGGGCCCTCGGCTTGAACCACACGACCGCGCCGCTCGACCTGCGCGGTCGTTTCGCGTTCGCCATCGACCAGATCGCCCCGACACTGCACAGCCTGCGCCACTCCTTCGGCTCGAACCGCCATCCCGGCGTCGAGGCCGCGATCATCTCGACCTGCAACCGCACCGAGATCTATTGCGCCGCCGACCAGGTCGCGCTCGAGCACACGGTCGACTGGCTGGCCCACAGCGGCGGCGTCTCGCCGGCCCTGCTTCGCTCGCACGCCTACACCCTGCACGACGACCACGCCGCGCGCCACGCCTTCCGGGTCGCGAGCGGGCTCGATTCGATGGTGCTCGGCGAGCCCCAGATCCTCGGCCAGATGAAAGACGCCGTGCGTGCCGCCGAGACCGCCGGCGCCCTCGGCAGCACCCTGAACCAGCTGTTCCAGCGCTCCTTCGCGGTCGCCAAGGAGGTGCGCACCGCGACCGAGATCGGCGCCCATTCGATCAGCATGGCCGCCGCCGCCGTACGCCTGGCCGGCCAGCTGTTCGAAGACCTGCGGCACACGCGCGTGCTTTTCATCGGCGCCGGCGAGATGATCGACCTGGCGGCGACCCACTTCGCGGCCCGCCAGCCCAAATCCATCGTGATCGCCAACCGCACTCTGGAACGCGGCGAAAAGCTGGCCTCGCGCTTCGGCGGCGAGGCGATGCGGCTGGCCGACCTGCCGGCCCGGCTGGCCGAGTTCGACATCGTCGTGAGCTGCACCGCCAGCACGCTGCCGCTGATCGGCCTGGGCGCGGTCGAGCGCGCGCTCAAGGTGCGCCGGCACCGCCCGATGTTCATGGTCGACCTGGCGGTGCCGCGCGACATCGAACCCGAAGTGAAGGCACTCGAGGACGTCTATCTCTACACGGTGGACGACCTGGCGCAGGTGGTGCAGCAGGGCCACGCCAACCGGCAGGCCGCCGTGGCGCAGGCCGAGGTCATCATCGATGCCGGCGTGCAGAGCTTCATGCACTGGCTCGACCAGCGCGGCACGGTGCCGCTGATCCGCCAGCTCAACGCCCAGACCGACGAATGGCGCGCCGCCGAACTGGCCCGCGCGCGCAAGCTGCTGGCCCGGGGCGAAGACGTCGATGCGGTGCTCGAAGCCCTGTCGCGCGGCCTGACGCAGAAGATGCTGCACGGGGCGATGGCCGAGCTGCACGCCGGCGATGCCGCGGCCCGCGAGCAGACGGCAGAGACGATCTCGCGCCTGTTCCTGCGCAACGAACCGCGCAAAGAGCGTTAGCGACGCTGGCCGTCCCGGCGGCGCCGCCTGCCGCCACGCCCGCCGCCGCGCACCGGCCGCGCCCCCTCTCATTCGCAACGCCCCTTCTCGTGAAACCCTTCCTGCGTCACCAACTCGAGCGCTACGCGCAACGCCTCGGCGAACTCGACTTCCTGCTTTCGCGCGAGGACATCATGTCCGACATGGCGCAGTACCGGACCATCTCGCGCGAGCATGCCGAGGTGACGCAGGTGGCCGGCCGCTACAGCCGCTACCTGCAGCGCGAGGCCGACCTGGCCAGCGCCCGCGAGATGCTCGACGAGCCCGAGATGGCCGAGATGGCGCAGGAGGAGATCTCCGCGGCCGAGGCCGAGCTGCTGCAGCTCGACGCCGAACTGCAGCGCCTGCTGTTGCCCAAGGACCCGGACGACGCCCGCAACGCCTTCCTGGAGATCCGTGCCGGTACCGGCGGCGACGAATCGGCGCTGTTCGCCGGCGACCTGCTGCGCATGTACACGCGCTACGCCGAGCGCGCCGGCTGGCGCTGCGAGATCGTCAGCGAGAGCGAGAGCGAGCTCGGCGGCTACAAGGAAGTCGTGATCCGGATCGTCGGCGACGACGTGTTCGGCAAGCTGCGCTTCGAATCCGGCGGCCACCGGGTGCAGCGCGTGCCGGCGACGGAAACGCAGGGCCGCATCCACACCAGCGCCTGCACGGTGGCCGTGCTGGCCGAGCCCGACGAGGCCCAGGCGGTGCAGATCAACCCGGCCGACCTTCGCATCGACACCTACCGCGCCAGCGGCGCCGGCGGCCAGCACATCAACAAGACCGATTCGGCGGTGCGCATCACCCACATCCCGACCGGCATCGTGGCCGAATGCCAGGACGACCGCAGCCAGCACCGCAACAAGGCCAAGGCGCTGCAGGTGCTGTCGGCGCGGATCCAGGAAAAGGACCGCAGCGAGCGCGCGGCCAAGGACGCCGCCATGCGCAAGGGCCTGATCGGCACCGGCGACCGCTCCGACCGCATCCGCACCTACAACTTCCCGCAAGGCCGGCTCACCGACCACCGCATCAACCTCACGCTCTACAAGCTGCAGGCGATCATGGAAGGAGACCTCGGCGACGTGCTGGCAGCCCTGCAGGCGGCACGCGAGGCCGAGCAGCTGGCCGAACTCGAAGCCAGTCTGCCGGCGTGACCGCTTCGCCCGAACACCGGCCCTCGACCCCGGCGCAGATGCTGGCCGCGGCGGCCGCGCTGGGCGTCGAGCGGCTCGACGCCCAGTTGCTGCTGCTGCATGCGCTGGGCCGTGCCGCCGGCGAGCGCGCCTGGCTGCTGGCGCATGACACCGACCCGCTGCCGGACGCCGCCTGGCAGGCCTTCGAGCGGCTGTGCGAGCGCCGCCTCGCCGGCGAGCCGGTGGCCTACCTGGTCGGCGAGAAGGAGTTCCACGGCCTGGGCCTGCAGGTCGACGCCCGGGTGCTGGTGCCGCGTCCCGACACCGAGACCCTGGTCGAATGGGCGCTGCAATGCCTGGACGGCCGGCCGGCCCCGGCCGTGCTCGACCTCGGCACCGGCAGCGGCGCGATCGCCCTGGCGATCCAGCATGCGCGGCCCGACGCCCGGGTGGCCGCGGTCGATGCCAGCGCCGACGCCCTGGCCGTGGCCCGCGCCAATGCGACGAGGCTCGGCCTGCCAGTGCGCTTCGCCCAGGCCGACTGGCTGGACGGCGCCGACCGCGGGCTGGACCTGATCGTCTCGAACCCCCCCTACATCGTGGCCGGCGACCCGCACCTGGCCGCCCTGCGCCACGAGCCGCTGCGGGCGCTGGTCTCCGGGGCCGACGGGCTGGACGACATCCGCCGCATCGTCCGGGCGGCGCCCGAGCACCTGGCCGAGGGCGGCTGGCTGCTGCTCGAACACGGCTGGGACCAGGCCGGCGCGGTTCGGCAGCTGCTGGCCGCAGGCGGCTTCGCCGGGGTCCAAAGCCGCAACGATCTCGCCGGCATCGCGCGCTGCTCGGGCGGAATCCGGCGCACAGTGAAATAATCCGCCCAATCCAATTTCCAGGAGTTCCCCATGTCCGATACCCAGCAACGCATCGACGATCTCGTCAAGAGCAACGACCTCGTGCTCTTCATGAAGGGCAATGCCAGTTTTCCGATGTGCGGTTTCTCGGGCCGCGCGATCCAGATCCTCAAGGCCGTGGGTGTCGACACCCGCACGCTCAAGACCGTCAACGTGCTGGACGACGCCGAAGTGCGCCAGGGCATCAAGGAATACAGCAACTGGCCGACCATCCCCCAGCTCTACGTCAAGGGCGAATTCGTCGGCGGCTCTGACATCCTGATGGAAATGTACGAGTCGGGCGAGCTGCAGCAGATGCTCAACGGCAGTCCGGCCTGAGCCTCCCCACGGCGATGAGCCACGACCACGCCGATCACGGACACGCCGAGCCGGCGTGGAAGCACGACGGCGTGCGCGTGATCCCCGGCAACCAGCTCGACACCAACACTGCCCAGACGCCGGGCATGAACCGGGCCGCCGCGATCAACTTCGCGCGCGTCGGGGCCCAGAAGCTCTGGGCCGGCACCGTCACCATCCACGCCAACGCCAAGACCGGCGCCCACCATCACGGCCATCTCGAATCCGTGATCTACGTGGTGCGCGGCCGGGCCCGCATGCGCTGGGGCGAGCAGCTCGAATTCACGGCCGAGGCCGGCCCGGGCGACTTCATCTACGTGCCGCCCTACGTGCCGCACCAGGAAATCAACGCCAGCGAGACCGAGGCGCTCGAATGCGTGCTGTGCCGCAGCGACGGCCAGGCGGTGGCGGTCAACCTCGACATCGAGCCGGCCGAAAAGCCCGAATCGGTGCTGTGGGTCGACCCGACCCATCCGCACGGCGGCGTGTGACCGCAGCGCGACAGATCCCCAAAACAGGGCAAAGCGAGAAAACGTAGACATCCGGCGAACCCGGGCACGGCTTATGCTGTCCAAAGAGTGTTCGAAACCGGAGGTGTCCATGGATTCCCGCAGTCTCGTCCCCGCATCGCCGTCGTTCCAGCTGCCGGTCGCCAACCTGCGCAGCGTGTTCCAGACGCACGATGTCGAACGCAAGCTCGCCAAGCTCCCCGAGCGCGAGCACGAACACCTTCGCACCACTTACGAGCGCATGCTCGAGCGCGGTCCCGACCGGTTCCAGGTCAAGCCGAGCGGCGTGCCCGAGATGGCATCGCTCTACGCCCAATTGCCCAATTTCACCGAAGTCCTCGACGACGTGCGGCGCCATGTCGCCCTGGCGCAGGACAGCCGCGACGGCCTCGAGGTCACGCCGATGCTGCTGCTCGGCGCGCCCGGCATCGGCAAGACCCATTTCGCGAAGAAGCTGGCCGATCTGCTGGGCACCGGGATGTCACTGGTGCCGATGAACTCCATGACCGCGGGCTGGCTGCTCTCGGGCGCCTCCTCGCAGTGGAAGGGTTCCAAGCCCGGAAAGGTGTTCGAGGCGCTGGTCGAGGGCCAGTACGCCAATCCGGTGATGGTGGTCGACGAGATCGACAAGGCCGGCAGCGACAGCCAGTACGACCCCCTGGGCGCGCTCTACAACCTGCTCGAACACGACACCGCCCACGCTTTCGTCGACGAATTCGCCGAGGTGGCCATCGACGCCAGCCAGGTGATCTGGATCACGACCGCGAACGACGCGCGCGGCATCCCGGAACCCATCCTCAATCGCATGAACGTGTTCGAGATCGAATCGCCCTCGCCCGAGGCGGCTCGCCAGATCGCGCGCCAGCTCTACGACGCGATCCGCGGCGACCACGACTGGGGCCGGCTGCTGGCCGTGGAGCCCGCACCGGACGTGCTCGACCAGCTCGCCACGCTGGCGCCGCGCGAGATGCGGCGCGCCCTCATGACCGGCTTCGGCAATGCCCGCCTGGCCGGGCGCGACGAGGTCCGGGTCGACGACCTGCCCCGGATCAACGCGGCGAGAAGCCGGATCGGCTTCGTCCAATAACGGGGCCGCTGCCGGTCATGGCACCATGGCGGTCTTCATCGACCGCACCATGACCCTGACTCAGAGCCTCCTGACCATCGTCGCGCTGATCGCGACCAGCGCCTTCTTCTCGCTGGCCGAGATCTCGCTGGCAGCCTCGCGCCGACTGCGGCTGCGCCAGATGGCCGACGAAGGCGATGCGCGCGCCGAACGGGTGATGCGCGTCCAGGAACAGCCGGGCCACTACTTCACCGTGGTGCAGATCGGCCTGAACGCGGTCGCGATCCTCGGCGGCGTCGTCGGCGAGGGCGCGCTGAGTCCCTATTTCGCCCGCCTGTTCGGACTCTGGCTCAGCGTCGACGCGGCGCAGACCGCCGCCTTCCTGGCCTCCTTCATCACCATCATCTCGGTCTTCCTGGTGTTCGCCGACCTGTTCCCGAAGCGCCTGGGCATGAGCAGCCCTGAACTGCTGGCGGTGCGCATGGTCGGGCCGATGCAGGTGCTGATCACCGCTTTCAAGCCGCTGGTCTGGCTGTTCACGGTCACGACCGACCTGCTCTTCAAGCTGCTGGGCATGCCGCTCGCGCGCGACGAGAAGATCACCTCGGCCGACATCCTCGCGATGACCGAGGCCGGCGCCCGGGCCGGCGTGCTCGCGGTGCGCGAGCAGCAGGTGATCGCCAACGTGTTCGAGCTCGACACCCGGCTGGTCAGCAGCGTGATGACGTCGCGCGACCGCATCGCCTGGTTCCTGCGCGACGACCCCGAATCGGTGCTGCGCGCGCGCATCGTCGCCGAGCCCTTCTCTGCCTACCCGGTGTGCGAGCGCGACATCGACCACGTGCTCGGCTACGTCGACGCCAAGGACATGTTCCAGCGCGTACTGAGCGGCCAGCCGCTGTCCTTCGACCATGGCCTGCCGCTGCACAAGTCGCTGGTGATTCCCGACCGGCTCTCGCTGACCGAAGTGCTCGAGCAGTTCCAGCAAGCTCACGAGGACTTCGCGATCATCGTCAACGAATACAGCCTGGTGGTCGGCGTCATCACGCTCAACGACGTCATGAGCACCGTGATGGGCGACCTGGTCGGTGCCCAGGACGAGGAGCAGCAGATCGTCAGGCGCGACGAGAACTCCTGGCTGATCGACGGCGTGACGCCGATCCAGGACGTGCAGCGCGCGCTTGACATCGAGAGCCTGCCGCACGACGACGAGTACGAGACCCTGGCCGGCTTCCTGATGGTCATGCTGCGCCGGGTGCCCAAGCGCACCGACAGCGTCAGCTGGGCCGGCTACACCTTCGAGGTGATGGATGTCGACAGCCACCGCATCGACCAGGTGATGGTGACGAAAATTTGACTCGCCCCCAGGTTGCCCGGCACTTCGTGTCCGGGCGCCCACCCCCCTACCGAGGGCAACGCCAGCGGCCCGGCAAAGCCGGTTCCGCTGTGTTTCACCAACGGGCCCCGGCTGCGCCGGCCGCAAAAGACAGACGCCGTGCTTGCTTGCGGGGCGGCGCGCAGCGCACGCCTGTTCGTGGGCAGTCGCGGAACCGGCTTTGCCGGGCCGCTGGTGGGAGGGCGACACGAAGTGAGCCCGACCTGGGGGCGAGCTAATCCTCCCGGTCCTTGAAGGCCCACACGCGCTGGTTGGCGAACACCGCATCCGGATACGGAGAGCGCCCGCGGCTGCCGTTGTAGCGCCCCAGCGTCATGAACAGGTCGCCCTTTTCGCGGTCGAGGTAGTGGCGCAGGATCACGCAGCCGAAGCGCAGGTTGGTCTGCATGTGGAAAAGCTTGGACGGATCGCTGTCGCCGATCACGCGGGTCCAGAAGGGCATGACCTGCATGTAGCCCCGGGCGCCGGCGCTCGAGACCGCGAACTTGCGGAAGTTGCTCTCGACCTGGACCAGCCCCAGCACCAGGCTGACATCGAGCCCGGAACGGCGGGATTCATACCAGACGGTCTGCAGGAACTCCTTGCGCGTCGGCCAGTCGGTCAGCTTCTTCTTGAGCCGCTCGCTCATGGCGCCGAGCCAGCGCAGGTAGGCCATGCGCGCTTCGGTGTCGCCGAATTCCGGGATCGGCGGCGCCTTGTTCTGGATCGCCGAGCTCAGCGCGGTGCGTACCGAGTCGATCAGCGGCTCCTCGATCTGCGCCCCGGCCAGGGCACTCTGCGGCAACGCCAGCGAGAGCGCACCCGCGGCCGCGCCGCCGAGGCACAGACGCCGGGAAAGGCCGGGCGCTTTCAAGGCCGTCGACTCAGGCCGCCGCGAGGCGGCCCGCGATGAAGTCGGCGATGCCGGCCGCCGGCACTTTGGTCGCCGCCGTGTCGCGGCGGTGCTGGTACTCCAGCTGGCCTTCCTTGAGGCCGCGGTCGGAGATCACGACCCGGTGCGGCACGCCGATCAGCTCCCAGTCGGCGAACATCGCGCCGGGCCGCTCGCCGCGGTCGTCGAGCAGCACGTCGACGCCGGCCGCCAGCAGCTGCTCGTAGAGCGCTTCGGCCGCGGTCTTGACCTCGGCGCTGCGGTCCATGCCGATCGGGCAGACCACCACGGTGAACGGCGCGATCGCGTCCGGCCAGATGATCCCGCGCTCGTCGTTGTTCTGCTCGATCGCCGCCGCCGGCAGCCGAGTGATACCGATGCCGTAGCAGCCCATCTCGAGGAACTGCGGCTTGCCGGCCTCGTCGAGGAAGGTGGCGTTCATCGGCTTGCTGTACTTGGTGCCGAGCACGAACACATGGCCGACCTCGATGCCGCGCTCGATCGCGAGCAGGCCGCGGCCGTCGGGCGACGCGTCGCCGGCCACCACGTTGCGCAGGTCGGCCACCGCATCGGGCTCGGGCAGGTCGCGCCCCCAGTTGACGCCGGTCAGGTGGAAGTCGACTTCATTGGCGCCGCAGATCCAGTCGGCCATCACCGCGACTTCGCGGTCGGCGACGATCTTGACCGGCTGCCTGGGGTTCAGCGGGCCCAGGTAGCCCGGCTTGCAGCCGAAGTGGTCTTCGATCTCGGTCACGGTGGCGAAGCGGAAGCCTTGGTCGAGCCCCGGCACCTTGCTCACCTTGATCTCGTTCATGTCGTGGTCGCCGCGCAAGAGCAGCAGCCAGACCGTCACCTTCCGGACGTTGCCGGCGTCGTCCAGCTCCTCGGTGGCCAGCACCAGCGACTTCACGGTGGTCGCCAGCGGCACGCCGAGCAGCGCCGCGACGTCCTCGCAGGTCGCCTTGCCGGGCGTCGGCGTCTTCGTGAGCGCATCTGCGGCCGCAGGACGCGGGCCGGCGGGCGCCAGCGCCTCGGCCTTTTCCATGTTGGCGGCGTAGTCGCTGTCGGGGCAGTAGACGATCGCATCCTCGCCGGTCGCGGCGATCACCTGGAACTCCTGGCTGACGTCGCCGCCGATGGCACCGCTGTCGGCCGCCACGGCGCGGTAGCGCAGCCCGAAGCGGTCGAAGGCCCGCCGGTAGGCGTCCGACATGATCTTGTAGCTGGCCTTGGCGCCGTCGAGGTCGCGGTCGAAGCTGTAGGCGTCCTTCATGATGAACTCGCGCCCGCGCATCAGGCCGAAGCGCGGCCGGCGCTCGTCCCGGAACTTGGTCTGGATCTGGTAGAAGTTCTTCGGCAGCTGCTTGTAGCTGCGGATCTCCTGGCGCGCGATGTCGGTCACGACCTCCTCGCTGGTCGGCTGGATCACGAAATCGCGGTCATGCCGGTCCTTGATGCGCAGCAGCTCGGGGCCGTAACCCTGGAAGCGCCCGGCCTCCTGCCAGATCTCGGCCGGCTGCACCACCGGCATCGCCAGCTCGACTGCACCGGCCCGGTTCATTTCCTCGCGCACGATGGCCTCGACCTTGCGGATCACGCGCAGGCCCATGGGCATGTAGGTGTAGATGCCGGTGCCCAGCTTCTTGATCATGCCGGCGCGCATCATGAGGCGGTGGCTGGCGACCTCCGCATCGGCGGGCGCTTCCTTGAGGGTGGAGATAAAGAATCGGGAAGCTTTCATCGGTCTCGCAGGGGGCTGGAACGGGTGGTCGGGAGGGCAGGTCCTGGGGGGTCCTGGAACCGGTCGCTTGCCGTGCGCAACCCGGCATGCATAATCGACTCAGTTCAAAAAATTGGGGTTTGATTATGCTCGACCGGGACGGCTTCAGGCCCAACGTCGGCATCATCCTGCTCAACCAGAGAAACCAGGTTTTCTGGGGCAAACGCATTCGCACCCATTCCTGGCAGTTTCCGCAAGGCGGCATCGATCGCGGCGAAAGTCCCGAGCAGGCCATGTTCCGGGAACTGCACGAGGAAGTAGGTCTCCATCCGGAGCATGTGCGGATCGTCGCCCGTACCCGCGACTGGTTGCGCTACGAGGTGCCGGATCGGTTCATCCGCCGAGACGCACGAGGCCATTACAAGGGCCAGAAGCAGATCTGGTATTTGCTGCAGCTGACCGGTCACGACTGGGATCTGAACCTGCGCGCCACCGACCACCCGGAGTTCGACGCCTGGCGCTGGCACGACTACTGGGTGCCGCTCGACGTCGTGGTCGAGTTCAAGCGCGGCGTCTACGAGATGGCGCTGACCGAACTCGCCCGCTACCTGCCTCGGCAGGATTTCCGCAACCGCTTCCTGCGCAGCAATGTGCGGGCCCGTGAATTCGAGCGCCATCCGCCCGGCCCGGGCCACGAACCGACCTTCGAGCTGCCGCCCGGCGCCAGCTTCGATCCCAACCCGAATGCCAATCTTGCCAACGATCCCGCCTCGACGAACGACCCGTCCCACTTTCCCCGCTAGCCGCGCCGGCCGCGCGCTGCTGCTGGCCTGCGCGCTGGGCGCCGCCGGCCTGACCCAGGCTCAGGTGTTCGGCGATGTCGACTGGAAGGAAACCGAGGCGCCGCCGCCGCCGGCGTTCGACCTGAACAAGCTGGTCCCGATCACCATGCCGCCCTACATGACGCTGAAGTTCGGCGTCGATCCGGCGACCATCAAGATCACCGGCGACGGCGTGGTCCGCTACGTGGTGGTGGCAACCCACAAGGAGGGCGGCGCGCTCAACGCCTACTACGAGGGGCTTCGCTGCGCCACGGCCGAATACAAGAGCTACGCGCGCTTCACCAACGGCGCCTGGGACCCGACGCCGGCGCCCGAATGGAAGCGCCTGAGCGAACGCAACTCGATCTACACCAAGGCGCTGGCGGCGCAGGCCCTGTGCCGCGGTGATGCCCCGCGGGGCTCGGTCGGCGAGATGATCCGGGTGCTGAAGGCGCCGGTGCGCGAAGTCGAGTAACTGGCGCCCCGCGGGCGCTCAGCCCTGCAGCAGCACCATGTTGTCGCGGTGCACCATCTCCGGCTCGGCCGCATAGCCCAGCAGGCGCTCGAACTCCGACGAGGGCTTGCGGCACAGCATCCGCGCCTCGGCGCTCGAATAATTCGCCAGTCCGCGCCCGAGTTCGACGCCCTGGGCATCGCGGATGGCGATCACGTCGCCGCGCGAGAACTCGCCTTCCACCCCCGTCATGCCGATCGGCAACAGGCTCTTGCCCTCGCCGCGGACCTTGGCCGCCGCGCCGGCATCGACCAGGACCGCGCCGCGCAGCTGCAGATGGTCGGCCATCCAGCGCTTGCGCGCCTGGTGCTTGGCGGTCTGGGCGACCAGCAGGGTGCCGATCGCCTCGCCGCGCGCCAGGCGCAGCAGGGCGTCGGGCTCGCGGCCCCAGGCGATCACGGTCGAGGCGCCGGAACCCGCCGCGCGCTTGGCCGCCAGGATCTTGGTGATCATGCCGCCGCGCCCGATGCTGCTGCCGGCGCCGCCGGCCATGGCTTCGAGCTCGGGGTCGCCGGCGGCCGCCTCGTCGACAAAACGGGCAGCCGGATCCTTGCGCGGGTCGGCCGTGAACAGGCCCTTCTGGTCGGTCAGGATCACCAGCGCATCGGCCTCGACCAGGTTGGCGACCAGCGCGCCCAGCGTGTCGTTGTCGCCGAACTTGATCTCGTCCGTGACCACCGTGTCGTTCTCGTTGATGACAGGCACCACGCCCAGCGCCAGCAGGGTCACCAGGGTCGAGCGCGCATTGAGGTAGCGCTCGCGATCGGCCAGGTCGGCGTGGGTCAGCAGCACCTGGGCGCTGCCCATGCCGTTCTCGCGCAGCTTGGTCTCGTAGACCTGCGCCAGGCCCATCTGGCCGACGGCGGCGGCGGCCTGCAGTTCGTGGATCTCGTGCGGGCGGGTGCGCCAGCCGAGGCGCTTCATGCCTTCGGCGATCGCGCCGCTCGACACCATCACGACCTCTCGGCCGTCACGCACCAGCGCCGCCAGCTGCCGGCACCATTCGCCGATGGCAGCTTCGTCGAGCCCGCGCCCCTCGTTGGTCACGAGGCTGGAGCCCACCTTGACGACGATGCGGCGCGCGTCGCGCAAGACGGTGGAGCCGGAAGTCGAACTCATGGCTGGAGATCGGGGAAGCGTGGATCGACTTCGACCGGCGGCTGCTCGGCCACCTGCTGCGCCTTGACGTGCTGGTAGATCGCCTGCACCAGCGGCTCGCAGCCTTCGCGCGTGAGCGCGGAGATCTCGAACACCGGCCCCTTGAAGCGCAGCCGCTTGACGAAATCCTTGACCTTCGCGGCCCGCTCGTCGTCGGCCACCATGTCGAGCTTGTTCAGCACCAGCCAGCGCGGCTTCTCGTACAGCGCCTTGTCATATTTCTTGAGCTCGCCGACGATCGCCTTGGCCTGGGCGACCGGGTCCACGCCCTCGTCGAAGGGGGCCAGGTCGATCACGTGCAGCAGCAGGCGGGTGCGCTGCAGGTGGCGCAGGAACAGATGGCCCAGGCCCGCGCCTTCGGAGGCGCCTTCGATCAGGCCCGGCAGGTCGGCGACCACGAAGCTCTGCTCCGGCCCGACGCGCACCACGCCCAGGTTCGGGTGCAGGGTCGTGAACGGGTAGTCGGCGATCCGCGGACGCGCGTTGGAGATGGCGCTGATCAAGGTCGACTTGCCGGCGTTCGGCATGCCCAGCAGGCCGACGTCGGCCAGCACCTTGAGTTCGAGCTTGAGGTTTTTCTTTTCGCCCGGCCAGCCGGGTGTCTTCTGCCGCGGCGCACGGTTGATGGCGCTCTTGAAGCGCATGTTGCCGAAACCGCCGTCACCGCCCTTGGCGATCGTGATGACCTCGCCGGGCGTCAGCAGTTCGTAGAGCACCTCGCCGGTCTCGGCGTCCGAGATGATGGTGCCGACCGGCATCTTCAGCGTGATGTCCTCGCCGGCGGCGCCGAACATGTCGGAGCCCATGCCGTGCTGGCCGCGCTTGGCGTCGTGACGGCGCGAGAAGCGGAAGTCGACCAGCGTGTTCAGGTTCGAGTCGGCGACCGCGAACACATGGCCGCCGCGACCGCCGTCGCCGCCGTTCGGACCGCCGAACTCCTTGTACTTCTCATGGCGGAACGACACGCAGCCGTTGCCGCCGTCGCCAGCGGCGACGTCGATGAAGGCTTCGTCCACGAACTTCATGAGATGTCCAGTTCAGTCAGTCTACAAAATGAAAAAGCCCCGGCAAAGCGGGGCTCCGATCGGGTCGAAGTGACTGGCTTACGCCGGCGTCACGTTGACCGTGTGCTTGTTGAGCGCACCCTTGGTGCCGAAGGAAACAGTGCCTTCGACCAGGGCGAACAGCGTGTGGTCCTTGCCGATGCCGACGTTGACGCCGGGGTGGAACTGGGTACCGCGCTGGCGCACGATGATCGAGCCTGCGCTGATCAGTTCGCCGCCGAAGCGCTTCACGCCGAGCATCTTGGGCTTGGAATCGCGCCCGTTTCGCGTTGAGCCGCCGCCTTTTTTCTGTGCCATGGAATGTGCTCCTTAGCCGGCGATCGCGCCGATTTGCAGTTCAGTGAACTGCTGGCGATGGCCTTGACGTTTCTGATAGTGCTTGCGACGGCGCATCTTGAAGATGCGAACCTTGTCGTGCTTGCCGTGCGACAGGACCGTGACCGTCACCGTGGCGCCGGATACCAGGGGCGTACCGACCTTGATTTCGCTGCCGGTTCCGACTGCGAGCACCTGATCGATCACGATTTCCTGGCCCACGTCCGCAGCAATCTGTTCTACTTTAATTTTTTCGCCGGAAGCAACGCGATACTGCTTGCCGCCGGTTTTTATGACCGCGTACATTATTGACCTCTTGGGAAAAGATGGCTCCACGGCGAATTCCGTAGAGCCCACGATTATAGCACTCCGGCCGTTTTGCGCCACATGGCATGCCGGGGCCGCCTGGGGACCGGGCCGGCCGTCCCTATAATCGACAGCTTCCGGCCCCTCCGGCCTCCCCGGCCGCCAGCGCCATCGTCGCATCTCCTGCTGCGCGCAAGCGCCCTTGCCTTTGTCAGTTCACGCCGCCGACACCTCCCCCGCCGCCGCCGTTCTCAGCCTGATCGCCGACGACATGGACAGCGTCGATCTCGTGATCGCACGTCGGCTCGACACCGGCGTGCCGCTGGTCAGCCAAGTCTCGAAATACATCATCTCCGCCGGCGGCAAGCGGCTGCGCCCGGCGCTGCTGCTGCTGATGGCGGGCGCCCTGGGCTATCGCGGCGAGCAGCGCTTCAACCTGGCAGCAGTGGTGGAGTTCATCCATACCGCCACCTTGCTGCATGACGACGTGGTGGACGAGTCCACGCTGCGCCGCGGCCGCCCGACCGCCAACGAATCCTTCGGCAACCCGGCCAGCGTGCTGGTCGGCGACTTCCTCTACTCGCGCGCCTTCCAGATGATGCTGGACGCCGACGACGTTCGCGTGATGCAGATCCTGGCCGAGGCGACCAACGTGATCGCCGAGGGCGAGGTGCTGCAGCTCATGAACATGCACGACGCCACCCTCGACGAGGACGCCTACCTGCGCGTCATCCGCTCGAAGACCGCCAAGCTGTTCGAAGCCAGCACGCGGCTCGCCGCCGTGCTGGCCGGGGTGCCGCCGGACGTCGAAGAAGCCTGCGCCACCTACGGGCAAGCGCTGGGCACGGCGTTCCAGGTCATCGACGACGTGCTCGACTACGCCGGCGACGCCAGCGAAACCGGCAAGAACGTCGGGGACGACCTGCGCGAGGGCAAGACCACGCTGCCGCTGATCCTCGCGATGCAGCGCGGCACGGCGGCGCAGCAGGCGCTGATCCGCGACGCCATCGAGGCCGGCGACACGACGCAACTGCCGCAGATCGTCGCCATCGTGCGCGAAACCGGCGCCCTGGAAGCCACGCGCGCCGCCGCCGCCGCCGAGGCGCAACGCGCGATCGACGCGCTTCGTGGTTTTTCTGCAAATCCGCACTCCGCGGCTTTGCTACAATTAGCGGCTCAGCTGCTTGAGCGGCGCGCCTGACGATCAACTCACCCGAGTGAACGCCACGGTCGCGTCACTGTTCTCGCAATCAGCACCATCGGGGTGTAGCTTAGCCTGGTAGAGCGCTACGTTCGGGACGTAGAGGCCGGAGGTTCGAATCCTCTCACCCCGACCATTTTTCTTGAATCAACTCGACATTTCTGGCGTCCATGCAACGTGGACCGCCTGCTGAACACGCAGGCACCGGCCGAGTCGTTTCGAATCCTCTGCGCCATCAACCGGTGTGCGGCATCCCCGCAACATCCCTTTCGGCGTCCCTGGACGCTGTGCTACGCTAAGCCTCCGGTGCGTCGATTGCACAGGGTTTGCCCATTGACTCAGGCAGCGGGCCCCTGGAGCAGGGCAGTGCAAAGGAGGTCCGACCCTCTCACCCCCATCAGCCTTTCAGGGCTGTAATTGCCAAATGCTCCGCGGAACCGTTGCCGCGCAGCGGTTTACAGCGCTTGGGCGATCAGCGATGATCGTGAAGCAAATTTTCACGTTTCTTACATTCGTTGAATGGCCGCAGCCGAACCCCTCGTCAAAGACAGCTCGCCGATCGCCCTTCCAGGGCTTGCGCGCGCACTGGTTTCGGCCGGAAAGCTCCCGGCCAAGACGGCCGAGGACATCTACCAGAAGTCCCTGAGCGGCAGGACCAGCTTCATTGCCGAGCTGACCGGCACCGGCGCCGTGTCGGCGGCCGACCTGGCGCACACGTTGTCGAGCGCCTTCGGCGCTCCGCTGCTCGACCTCGACGCCATTGATTCCCAGCGGCTGCCCAAGGACCTGCTCGACCCCAAGCTGTGCCAGGCCTACCGGGTCGTGGTGCTCAGCAAGCGCAACAACCGTCTCATTGTCGCAACAGCCGATCCTTCGGACCAGCAGGCGGCCGAAAAGATCAAGTTCGCCTCCCAGATGGGCGTGGACTGGGTCATCGCGGAGTACGACAAGCTTTCCCGCATGATCGAGGCGGCGGCGGTGAGCGCCTCCGAGACCATCGACAGCATCATCGGCACCGAATTCGAGTTCGACGAAGTCTCGGCCGACACCTCGAGCGAAAGCAACGACCCGGCGGTGGCCGAAGTCGAGGACGCGCCGGTCGTCCGGTTCCTGCACAAGATGCTGCTGGACGCCTTCAGCATGCGGGCCTCCGACATCCACTTCGAGCCCTACGAGCACAACTACCGCGTGCGCTTCCGCATCGACGGCGAGCTGCGCGAGATCGCCAGCCCGCCGACGGTCATCAAGGACAAGCTGGCCTCGCGCATCAAGGTCATCTCCCGGCTCGACATCTCCGAGAAGCGGATCCCGCAAGACGGCCGGATGAAGCTCAAGATCGGTCCCGAGCGCGTGATCGACTTCCGGGTCAGCACGCTGCCCACGCTGTTCGGCGAGAAGATCGTGATCCGTATCCTGGACCCGAGCAGCGCCCGCCTCGGCATCGATGCGCTCGGCTACGACGCCGACGAGAAAGAGCGCCTGCTCACGGCCATCGGCCGCCCCTACGGCATGGTGCTGGTCACGGGGCCGACCGGCTCCGGCAAGACGGTGTCGCTCTACACCTGCCTGAACCTGCTCAACAAGCCCGGCGTGAACATCGCGACCGCCGAGGACCCGTCCGAAATCAACCTGCCGGGCGTCAACCAGGTCAACGTCAACGACAAGGCCGGCCTGACCTTCGCGACCGCGCTGCGGGCCTTCCTGCGCCAGGATCCCGACATCATCATGGTCGGCGAAATCCGCGACATCGAAACCGCCGACATCTCGATCAAGGCGGCGCAGACCGGCCACCTGGTGCTGTCGACGCTGCACACCAACGACGCCCCCACCACGCTGACGCGGATGCGCAACATGGGCATCGCGCCCTTCAACATCGCTTCCAGCGTGATCCTGATCACCGCCCAGCGGCTGGCGCGCCGGCTCTGCACCGTGTGCCGGACGCCGACCGAGGTGCCGCGGCAGGCCCTGCTCGACGCCGGCTTCAAGGACAGCGACCTGGACGGCTCCTGGAAGCCCTACCACCCGGTGGGCTGCTCGGCCTGCAACGGCGGCTACAAGGGGCGCGTCGGCATCTACCAGGTGATGCCGATCACCGAGGAGATCCAGAAGATCATCCTTCGCGACGGCACCTCGCTCGACATCGCCAAGCAGTCCGAATCAGAGGGCGTCAGGTCGCTGCGCCAGTCGGGCCTGCGCAAGGTCATGCAGGGGCTGACCTCGCTCGAAGAAGTGCTGGCAGTCACCAACGAATAGAACGCGTCGATTCGCACGCATCAGCAGCAGCACCAGCACACGGAGAAGCGGAGATCCCATGGCAACGGCAACAGCATCGTCCCGGACGGTCAAGGAATTCGTCTTCGAATGGGAAGGCAAGGACCGCAACGGCAAGACCGTCCGCGGCGAAGTCCGCGCCGCCGGCGAGAACCAGGTGCAGGCCGCCCTGCGGCGCCAGGGCATCCTCACGACCAAGATCAAGAAGCGCCGGATGCGCTCGGGCAAGGCGATCAAGCCCAAGGACATCGCGATCTTCACGCGCCAGCTGGCGACCATGATGAAGGCCGGCGTGCCGCTGCTGCAGGCCTTCGACATCGTCGGCCGCGGCAATGCCAACCCGAGCGTGGCCAAGCTGCTCAACGACATCCGCAGCGACGTCGAGACCGGCACCTCGCTCTCGGCGGCGTTCCGCAAGTTCCCGAAGTACTTCGACAGCCTCTACTGCAACCTGGTCGAGGCCGGCGAGGCGGCCGGTATCCTCGAAGACCTGCTCGACCGGCTGGCCACCTACATGGAGAAGACCGAGGCGATCAAGTCGAAGATCAAGTCGGCGCTGATGTACCCGACCTCGGTCATCGTGGTGGCCTTCGTGGTGGTGGCGATCATCATGATCTTCGTGATCCCGGCCTTCAAGCAGGTGTTCACCTCCTTCGGCGCCGACCTGCCCGCGCCGACCCTGATCGTCATGGGCATCAGCGAATTCTTCGTCTCCTACTGGTGGCTGATCTTCGGCGTGATCGGCGGCGGCATCTATTTCTTCCTGCAGGCCTGGAAGCGCAACGAGCGGGTGCAGAAGGTCATGGACCGCCTGCTGCTGCGCCTGCCGATCTTCGGCACCCTGATCGACAAGTCCTGCGTCGCCCGCTGGACCCGCACCCTGGCCACGATGTTCGCCGCCGGTGTGCCGCTGGTCGAGGCACTCGATTCGGTCGGCGGCGCCTCGGGCAATTCGGTGTATGCCGATGCAACGGTCAAGATCCAGCAGGAGGTGTCGACCGGCACCAGCCTGACCACCGCGATGACCAACGCCAACCTGTTCCCGTCGATGGTGCTGCAGATGACCGCGATCGGCGAGGAATCGGGCTCGATCGACCACATGCTGGGCAAGGCGGCCGACTTCTACGAGTCGGAAGTCGACGACATGGTCGCCGGCCTGTCGAGCCTGATGGAACCCATCATCATCGTCTTCCTGGGCGTGATCATCGGGGGCATCGTGGTCTCGATGTACCTGCCCATCTTCAAGCTCGGCCAGGTCGTCTGATGCTGGTGTCGCAGGGGGTGGACGCCGCAATGGCCGGCGTGCTGGGGCTCATGATCGGCAGTTTTCTCAATGTCGTGATCTACCGGCTGCCCAAGATGCTCGAGCGGCAGTGGGCGGCCGAATGCGCGAGCCTCGCCGACGGCGACGCGGCGGCAGCGCCCGCCGTCGAGCCCTTCAACCTGATGGTGCCGCATTCGCGCTGCCAGCAGTGCGGCCACGTGATCCGCTGGTACGAGAACGTTCCGGTGCTGAGCTACCTGGCGCTGCGCGGCCGCTGCTCTTCCTGCAAGGCGTCGATCGGCCTGCGCTACCCGGTGGTCGAACTGCTGACCGGCGCGCTGTTCGCCTGGTGCGTCTGGCGCATGCCCGGCCAGTACGGCGCGCTGGCCTGGTGCGCCTTCGCCGCCGCGCTGCTGGCGCTGGCGCTGATCGACTGGGACACCACCCTGCTGCCCGACGACATCACCCTGCCGCTTTTGTGGGGCGGCCTGCTGGCATCGATCGCAGGCTTCACCGGTGTGCCCCTCGCCCATGCGGTCTGGGGCGCCGTGGCCGGCTATGTGTCGCTCTGGGCCATCTACTGGCTGTTCAAGCTGACCACCGGCAAGGAGGGCATGGGCTATGGCGACTTCAAGCTGTTCGCGGCCTTCGGCGCCTGGTTCGGCTGGCAGGCGCTGGTTCCGATCATCCTGATGGCGTCGGTGATCGGCGTGGTGGTCGGGCTCGCGCTCAAGTTCAGCAGCGGCCTGCGCGAAGGCGGCTACGTGCCCTTCGGGCCCTTTCTGGCCGCTGCCGGCTTCACCGCCATGATCTTCGGCCCGGACGCGATCCTGCGCGCGGTCGGGCTCTGAGGGCGGGCGCACCATGCGCATCGGCCTGACCGGCGGCATCGGCAGCGGCAAGAGCACCGTCGCATCGCTGCTGGTCGGGCTCGGCGCCAAGCTGGTCGACACCGATGCGATCGCCCGGGCGGTGGCGCAGCCGCAAGGCGCCGCCATGCCGGCGCTGGAGGCCGAGTTCGGCCCTTCGGTCATTGCGGCCGACGGCGGCCTCGACCGGGCGCGGATGCGCGAGCTCGTGTTCGCGGACCCGGACGCCAAGCGCCGGCTCGAAGCCATCCTGCATCCGCTGATCGGGGCCGAATGCGAACGGCAGGCGGCGACCGCGGCGGCCGGCCAGACGCTCGTCTTCGACGTGCCCCTGCTGGTGGAGTCCAGACGCTGGCGCGCCATCGTCGATCGCGTGCTGGTGGTGGACGCGTCCGAGGCGGTGCAGCTGCATCGCGTGGTGGCACGTTCCGGCTGGGCGCCGGAAGCGGTCCGCGCCGTGATCGCGCAGCAGGCCGAACGCAGCCTGCGGCGCGCGGCCGCCGATGCGCTGATCTTCAACGAGACCTTGTCGCTGGCGGAACTCTCCCTCGAAGTCCGGAGTCTTTGGGATCGCTGGGCCGTCGCGGACACGCGATAATCTCCGGTCCGCCGGCGCGCGTGCGCCCGACAACAAGAAAGCGGCGTGCGTTTCGACCCCGCGAGACAGCCCTCCCCCAAGATGCTTTTCAATTCGTACGCGTTCATCTTTTTCTTTTTCCCGATCGTGCTGGTCGGGTTCTTCCTGATCGGAAAGCGCAACGCACGGGCCGCCGCCGGATTCCTGGCGCTCGCCTCCCTGTTCTTCTATGGCTGGTGGAGTGTTCAGGCGCTGCCGCTGCTGCTGGGCTCGATCTGCTTCAACTACTGGGCCGGCCTGCGCCTGACCCCCGGCCCCGGACGCACCGACACCGGCCGCAAGCGGATGCTGGTGTTCGCGCTGGTGGTCAACCTGGGCGTGCTGGCGGTGTTCAAGTACGCGAACTTCTTCGTCGCCAACGTCAACGACGGCCTCCTGGCCGCGGGCTATTCGCCGATCTCGATGCTGCACATCGCGCTGCCGATCGGGATCTCGTTCTATACCTTCACGCAGATCGCCTTCCTGGTCGACTGCTGGCAGGGCAAGGTGCACGAGCGCAGCTTCGTGCACTACGTGCTGTTCGTCACCTACTTTCCCCATCTGATCGCGGGCCCGGTGCTGCATCACGCGCAGATGATGCCGCAGTTCGCCAATCCGGCGACCTACCGGGTCGACTACGACAAGGTCGCGCTCGGGCTGGCGATCTTCGTCTTCGGGCTGGCCAAGAAGCTGCTGATCGGCGACCCGATGGGCGAGTACGCCGACCTGATGTTCAACGGCGTCCACAACGGCATGACGCCGACGATGGGCACCGCGTGGGTCGGCGTGCTGGCCTACACGCTGCAGATCTACTTCGACTTCTCGGGCTACTCGGACATGGCCGTGGGCCTGTCGCTGTGCCTCGGCGTGCAGCTGCCGCTCAACTTCAATTCGCCCTACAAGTCGACCAACATCATCGAGTTCTGGCGCCGCTGGCACATCTCGCTGTCGACCTTCCTGCGCGACTACCTCTACGTGCCGCTGGGCGGCAACCGCAAGGGACCGGCGCGCCGCTACCTGAACCTGTTCCTGACGATGCTGCTGGGCGGCCTGTGGCACGGGGCCGCCTGGACCTTCGTCATCTGGGGCGCGCTGCACGGCTTCTTCCTGATGGTCAACCACCTCTGGAACGCCAAGGTGCGCCGCAACGCCAAGCCCGGCAGGCTGGCGCGCCTGCTCGGCTGGCTGCTGACCTTCGTCTGCGTGATGATCGCCTGGGTGGTGTTCCGGGCCGAGAGCATGCACGCCGCGACCACCATCTACCAGGCCATGCTCGGGCTGCACGGCACCTCGGATTCGGTGTTCAGCGAACTCGGCGCCGTGCCCTACCGAAAGAACGACTTCTTCCATACGCTCCTGGTCGGGCTCTTCATCTGCCTGGTCATGCCGCCGACCATCACGCTGCAGCGCTGGGTGCCGCAGCTGCAGGCGCTGGCCGGCCGGCCGCGCCTGGCCTGGGTGTTCACGGCGCTGATGGCCGCCTTCACGGTGTACCTGCTGGGCGTCTGCGTTTCGAAGCTGGGCTCGTACAGCCCCTTCCTCTATTTCCAATTCTGATATGACTCCCGCGAAACTCTGGCTGCGGATCTTCGGGGCCGGCTTCCTCGTCATCATCGCGCTGCTGATCGTGACCCTGAAAACGCCGCCCTTCTATGGCGACATGACCCGCATCGGCCTGCTGTCGGAGACCGCCTTCGGCTGGCGCATCGAACCGCCGCACGTCGACCCGAAGTACCTCAATGCGGTGCCGGTGGCCGAAGCCGACATCGTGGTGATCGGCGACAGCTTCTCGATGTCGAACCGCTGGCAATCGATGCTCACCCGGGCCGGCTACCGGGTCACGACCACCTTCTGGGGCCAGATCAACGAGGAGCTCTGCGGCGACTTCGATGCCTGGCTCGATCGCGCGGGCTTTCGCGGAAAGCTGGTGATCGTCGAGAGCATCGAGCGCCTGGTGAACGACCGCATGGTCGCCACGCAGACCTGCAAGACGATGGCCAAGCCCTTCTCGGCCGGCATCAAGCCTTTCTTCGAGTCGCCCTCGTCGGTGCCGGCGCCGGTGCTCAACTGGGACGGCAAGCTGACCTCGGGCGTGCGGATCTATCGCAACACCCGGCGGGCGCGCGAGGCGACCGAGCCGATCCTTTCGAACGACAAGATCCTGGTGCGACCGGTTCCCGAGGGCTGCGCGTTGTTCAGCCACCAGCTCTGCGACAAGGTCCCGTTCTGGCCGGCCGACGACGAGAACGGCGAGCTCACGGTGCAGCACGCGGCCCAGATGAAGGCCTTCGGCGACGCCCATCCGCGGCGCGCCGTGCTGTGGATGATCATCCCCAACAAGACCACCGTGTATGTCAAGCCGGAACATTCGAAAGATTTCGTGACGGCATTCGGTGCCGCCGACATCGGCCCCGACCTGTTCAGCCTCTCGTTCGAGCAGAAAAACAAGGTCCGCGACTATTTTTTCCCGAACGACACACACCTGTCGATGCACGGGCAACTGGTGGTCGGCCAGCGGATGCTCGAAGCGGTTCGCAAGATCCTACCCGCCGCCCCCTCGAAGGCCTCTTGAAGCTATCATCTGCAACCGGAAGCCACCACGCGTGATCCTCTACGAGTACCCCTTCAACGAGCGCATCCGGACCTACCTTCGGCTGGAACACCTGTTCCGTCGCCTTGGCGAGCTGGTCCCGGCCGATTCGCCGCTGCTGCATCACTACGCACTCGTCACGATCTTCGAGATCATGGACGTGGCGGCGCGCGCCGACCTCAAGGCCGACGTGCTGCGGGACCTCGACAAGCACAAGAACGTCTTCAACAGCTACCGCGGCAACCCGGCCATCGCCGAATCGGTGCTGGACCAAGTGGTGGGCAAGCTCGAAAGCAATTTCACCACCCTCAACACGGTGCCGGGCAAGGCCGGCCAGGCCCTGACCGAGAACGAGTGGCTGATGAGCATCCGCAGCCGCGCGGGCATTCCGGGCGGCACCTGCGAGTTCGACCTGCCGGCCTACTACGCCTGGCAGAACCGCCGCGCCCACGAGCGCCGCGCCGACCTCGAGCGCTGGTCGTCCACGCTCGCGCCGCTGGCCGAGTCGATCTACCTGCTGCTCAAGCTGCTGCGCGATGCCGACGTGCCCTACAAGGTGATCGCGGCCAACGGCCAGTTCCAGCAGACCCTGCCGCAGGGCCGCAGCTTCCAGTTGCTGCGCCTGCGCATCGACCCCAAGCTCGGGCTGATTCCCGAAATTTCCGGCAACCGGCTGATGGTGTCGGTCAGGCTGATGCGGCATGGCACCGATGATCGCCTTCACCAAAGCACGGACGAGGCCCCGTTCGAACTGACCCTTTGCGCCTGAGACATCCGATGAGCGGTGCGACGAATTCCATCGGCGAGCGGATCGTCCGCTGCCCGGCATGCGGACAGGACAGTGTCTACGCGGCCAGCAATCCCTACCGGCCGTTCTGCAGCGCGCGCTGCAAGGGCATCGACCTGGGTGCCTGGGCCAGCGAAGAATTCAGGATGCCGGCCGATGCGCCCCCGGACGACGATCCGTTCGGCGATCCGAAGCGGCAGTAGGCCGCCAGCCTCGGCCCCTGCTAAGCAGCGGGCGGCTCGAAGACCAGCCCGCGCTCCTGGGCCAGCCAGGCCAGCACCGGCAGTGCGCCCGGCAGCACCGGCGTCACGTCGAGCGGCAGTTGCTGCCAGCACATCGCCTGGCCCTCGCGCATCTCGAAATCGCCGCTCCAGCGATGCACCTTGCACCAGTGCAGGCGCACCAGCGCATGCGGGTAGTCGTGCTCGGTGACCTTCCAGACCGCGGCCCCGGCGATCGTGATGCCGAGCTCTTCGTGCAGTTCGCGCCGAAGCGCCTCCTCGACGGTCTCGCCGGCCTCGAGCTTGCCGCCCGGGAATTCCCAGTAGCCGGCATAGGGCTTGCCTTCGGGCCGGGTCGACAGCAGCAGCGCATCGTCCTCGCGGATCAGGATGCCGACCGCGACTTCGGTGTGCTTGCGGGTCCCGGTCAAGCCGCGCGTCCTGCGTAGTCGCGCGCGAACTGATAGGCCACGCGGCCGCTGCGCGAGCCGCGCTCGAGCGCCCAGACCAGGGCCTCGGGGCGCGCGGCCTCGACCGCCTTGGCGTCGACGCCGAACGAGGACAGCCATTGGGCGACGATCGCCAGGTATTCGTTCTGGCTGAAGGGATAGAAGCTGACCCAGAGGCCGAAGCGCTCCGACAGCGAGATCTTCTCCTCGATCACCTCGCCCGGGTGGACTTCGCCATCTTCGGTGTGGGTGTAGCTGAGGTTGTCCTTCATGTACTCGGGCAGCAGGTGGCGCCGGTTGCTGGTCGCATAGATCAGCACGTTGGGCGTCGACGCGGCGATCGAGCCGTCGAGGATCGACTTCAGCGCCTTGTAGCCCGGCTCGCCCTCGTCGAAGCTCAGGTCGTCGCTGAAGATGATGAACTTCTCGGGCCGGTTGGCCACCACCTCGATGATGTCGGGCAGGTCGGTCAACTCGGCCTTGTCGACCTCGATCAGGCGCAGGCCCTGCGGCGCATAGGCCTGCAGGCAGGCCCGGATCAGCGAGGACTTGCCGGTGCCGCGGGCGCCGGTCAGCAACACGTTGTTGGCCGGCCTGCCTTTGACGAACTGGCGCGTGTTGCGCTCGATCTTGTCCTTCTGGACGTCGATCTCCTTCAGTGCGTCGAGCGACATCGCGGCCACGTGGCGCACCGGCTCGAGCGTGCCATGGCCGGAGCTGCGGCGGCGGTAACGCCAGGCGATGGAGGCGCTCCAGTCGGCCGGCGCCGCGAGCGGCTGCGGCAGGATCGATTCGATGCGCGCGATGAGGTGCTCGGCCCGCTCGAGCAGGCGTTCGAACTGAGGATTCATGACCGGTAGTCGGCGTTGATCGAGACGTAGTCGTGGCTCAGGTCGCAGGTCCAGACGGTGTCGGCGGCGCTGCCGCGTCCGAGCGCGATGCGCACCGTGATCTCGCTCTGTTTCATGACGCGCTGGCCGTCTTCCTCGCGGTAGGCCGGATTGCGGCCGCCCTTGATCGCCACGTGGACATCGTCCAGGTAGAGGTCGATGCCGGTCTGGTCGAGGTCGGCGATGCCCGCGTAGCCGACCGCCGCGAGGATCCGGCCCAGGTTCGGATCGCTGGCGAAGAACGCGGTCTTGACCAGCGGCGAATGCGCGACCGCATAGGCGACCTGTCGGCACTCGGCCGCATCCTTGCCGCCTTCGACCCGGATGGTGATGAACTTGGTCGCGCCTTCGCCGTCGCGCACGATGGCCTGCGCCAGCTGGCGGGCAACGTTGCGCATCGCTTCGAGCAGCGCGCGACCTTCGGGCGATTCGAGCGAGCCGATCGTGGCATGCGCCGCTTTCTGCGTCGCGATGACCACGAACGAGTCGTTGGTCGAGGTGTCGCCGTCGATCGTCACGCGGTTGAAGGACGCATCGGCCAATGCCTTGGCCAGGGGCTGGATCAGCGCCGGGTCGATCTTCGCGTCGGTGGCCATGAAGCCGAGCATGGTCGCCATGTTCGGCCGGATCATGCCGGCGCCCTTGCTGATGCCGGTGACCGTGACGGTCGCACCGCCGATCTGCACCTGCTGGCTGAAGGCCTTGGGCACGGTGTCGGTGGTCATGATGCCCTCGGCCGCGCGCGCCCAATGGTCGGGCGCGGCATCGGCGAGCGCGGCGGGCAGGCCGGCTTCGATGCGGTCGATCGGCAGCGGCTCCATGATGACGCCGGTCGAGAACGGCAGGATCTGCTCGGGCGCCAGGTTCAGGTGGCGCGCCAGCGCGATGCAGGTGGCGCGGGTGCGCGCCAGTCCGTCCTCGCCGGTGCCGGCGTTCGCGTTGCCGGTGTTGATCAGCATCGCCCGGATGCCGAAGTTCTGCGCCAGGTGCTCGCGGCAGACCTGGACCGGCGCCGCGCAGAAGCGGTTCTGCGTGAACACGCCGCCGACCGCGGCGCCTTCGTCGATCAGGACGACCGTCAGGTCCTTGCGGTTGGCCTTGCGCACGCCCGCTTCGGCCACGCCGATGCGAACGCCGGGCACCGCATGCAGCGCGGCGGGGTCGGGTGCGGAGAGATTCACTGGCATGGAGAAATCCTGTCGATGGATGTCAGGTGAGCTTGCCGTGGCACTGCTTGAATTTCTTGCCACTGCCGCAGGGGCACGGGTCGTTGCGCCCGACGCGCGCGAAGGCCGCGGCACCGGCGGAGAGGCCGCCGACGAGTTGGCGACGCTGGCTTTCCTCGTCGACCCGGACCTCGACCTCGCCGGTCTCGGTCGGCGCGGTGTAGGTGATGTTGGCGAGGTTCTCGCCGCGGCTCTCCATCGCCTCGGCCGCCTCTTCGAGCTGTTCGCCCGACTGCACGCGCACCGTCATGAGCTGGCGCGTGACCTCGTTCTTGACCGAATCGAGCAGCTGGCCGAAGAGCTCGAACGCCTCGCGCTTGTATTCCTGCTTGGGCTGCTTCTGCGCATAGCCGCGCAGGTGGATGCCCTGGCGCAGGTAGTCGAGCGACGCCAGGTGCTCGCGCCAGTGGGTGTCGATGCTCTGCAGCAGCACCATGCGCTCGAACTGGGTGAAGTTCTCCTGGCCGATCAGCGCCAGCTTGGCATTGAAGACCTCGTTGGCGGCGGCCACCACCTTCTCGACCACGTCCTCGTCGCCGATCGCGGTCGCGGCCTCGACCTGCTGGCGCAGCGGGATCTCGAGGCCCCATTCGTCGCTCAGCACCTTCTCGAGGCCGGCCAGCTGCCATTGCTCCTCGACCGATTCCGCCGGCACGTACTGGCGCACCAGGTCGGTGAAGCAGCCTTCGCGCAAGGCCTCGATCTGCGCCGTCAGCTCGGTCGCGTCGAGGATGTCGTTGCGCTGCTGGTAGATCACCTTGCGCTGGTCGTTCGAGACGTCGTCGTACTCCAGCAGCTGCTTGCGGACGTCGAAGTTGCGCGCCTCGACCTTGCGCTGCGCGCTCTCGATGCTGCGGGTCACGATGCCGGCCTCGATCGCCTCGCCGTCGGGCATCTTCAGGCGGTCCATGATCGCCTTCACGCGGTCGCCGGCGAAGATGCGCATCAGCGGGTCGTCCAGGCTCAGGTAGAAGCGCGAGGAACCCGGATCGCCCTGGCGGCCCGAACGGCCGCGCAGCTGGTTGTCGATGCGGCGCGATTCATGGCGCTCGGTGGCGATGATGCGCAGGCCGCCGAGCGACTTGACGAACTCGTGGTCCTTCTCCCACTGGGCGCGCAGGCGGGCGATTTCCGCGGCCTTGGCCGTTTCGTCCCTGGACTCGTCGGCCTCGACCGCCTCGATCAGCTTCTCGACGTTGCCGCCCAGCACGATGTCCGTCCCGCGACCGGCCATGTTGGTGGCAATCGTGATCATCTTGGTGCGGCCCGCCTGGGCCACGATGTCGGCTTCGCGCGCATGCTGCTTGGCGTTCAGCACCTGGTGCGGCAGGCCGGCCTTCTCGAGCAGGCCGGCGATGATCTCGGAGTTCTCGATCGACGAGGTGCCGACCAGCACCGGCTGGCCGCGCTCGTGGCACTCGCGGATGTCCTGGATCGCGGCCTCGTATTTCTCGCGCGTGGTCTTGTAGACGCGGTCGAGCTGGTCTTCGCGCCGGCTCTGCCGGTTCGGCGGGATGATCATGGTCTCGAGGCCATAGATCTCCTGGAACTCGTAGGCTTCGGTGTCGGCCGTGCCGGTCATGCCGGCCAGCTTGCCGTACAGGCGGAAGTAGTTCTGGAAGGTGATCGAGGCCAGGGTCTGGTTCTCGGCCTGAATCTCGACGCCTTCCTTGGCTTCCACGGCCTGGTGCAGGCCGTCGCTCCAGCGGCGGCCGGTCATCAGGCGGCCAGTGAACTCGTCGACGATCACGACCTCGCCCTGCTGCACCACGTAGTGCTGGTCGCGGTGATAGAGATGCCGGGCCCGCAGCGCCGCGTTCAGGTGATGCATCAATGTGATGTTGGCCGGGTCGTAGAGCGAGGCGCCCTCGGGCAGCAGCTTGAACTCGGACAGCACCTGCTCGGCCTTCTCGTGGCCGTCCTCGGTCAGGAACACCTGGTGGGTCTTCTCGTCGACCGTGAAGTCGCCCGGCTTGGTGACGCCCTCGCCGGTGCGGGGGTCGGCCTCGCCCTCCTGCTTGACCAGCAGCGGCACGACCTTGTTGATCGCCAGGTAGAGCTCGGTGTGGTCCTCGGCCTGGCCGCTGATGATCAGCGGCGTGCGGGCCTCGTCGATCAGGATCGAGTCGACCTCGTCGACGATCGCGTAGTTCAGCCCGCGCTGGACCCGGTCGCCCGGCTCGTAGACCATGTTGTCGCGCAGGTAGTCGAAGCCGTACTCGTTGTTGGTGCCGTACGTGATGTCGCTGCCGTAGGCCTGCTGCTTCTCCTCGCGCGGCATCTGCGGCAGGTTGATGCCGACCGAGAGCCCGAGGTAGTTGTAGAGCCGACCCATCCACCGGGCGTCACGGTTGGCGAGGTAGTCGTTGACCGTGACCACGTGCACTCCCTTGCCGGTGAGCGCGTTCAGGTACACCGGCAAGGTCGCCGTCAGGGTCTTGCCCTCGCCGGTGCGCATTTCGGAGATCTTGCCGTTGTGCAGCGCCATGCCGCCCAGCAGTTGGACGTCGAAGTGGCGCATCTTCATGATCCGCTTCGAGGCCTCGCGCACCGTGGCGAAGGCCTCGGGCAACAAATCGTCGAGCGACTCGCCCTTGGTGACACGGTCCTTGAACTCCTGCGTCTTGGCGCGCAGCGCCGCGTCGTCGAGCTTCTCGAAGGATGGCTCCAGCGCATTGATGCGTTCGACCGTCTTGCGATACTGCTTCAGGAGCCGGTCATTGCGACTGCCGAAAATTTGAGTCAGGAAGTTGGTGGCCATGAATGGAGATCGATGCACACTCGCCGGATGCGGGCGCCTCGACCGAAATCCCTAAGATAGACAAGAGAACGAACTTGGGCGCGCTTGACCAAAAGGCAAGCGGGCCGGCGCGCAGGATGCCGGCAAACCGCTGATTTTAGCCACCTTGCCTCGACCTTCCGATCCGCCGCCCATTGCCCGCAAACCGCCTTCGAACCGTCCATGTACCGCCGTCTCAACCCCGCCGTCACCCTGCTCGAAGCCGCCGAGGGTTCGCCCACCCTGGCGAGCCTGGCGGCGCGCGCGCGTGACGCCAACGAACGGCTGGCCGCGGTGCAGGACCTGATCCCGACGGAAATGCGGGCCGCGGTCCAGGCCGGGCCGGCCGAAGCCGACGTCTGGTGCATGCTTGTCAACGGCAGCGCCGCGGCCGCCAAGCTGCGTCAGCTGGCGCCCATGCTGCAGGCGCGGCTCAAGACGCGTGGCTGGGACGTCTCGACGATCCGGATCAAGGTGATGTCGCGGCGCTGAGGCCGGCCGCGCCGGGGCTTCAGACCTGCGCCAGCGCCAGGCCCAGGGTCAGGGCGACCGAGGTCCCGAAGATGGCCAGCCCGACCGCGCGGCGGCGGTGGGTCAGCATCCAGAGGATCACCCCCGAGATCGACAGGAAGATCAGGCTGCCGGCCAAGGTGTCGACCAGCAGGATCCAGCCGACCGACATGCCGGCGCCCTTGTGCATGTTGGTCAGCGTGGCGACGAAGCCGTTCTGGGTGGTCGTGACGCCGACCGAGCGGTTGCCGCGCCAGTAGTCGGCCTGGACGATGGCGTCGGGTCCGCCGAAGTTGAAGGTCCAGCGTTCGGGCTGCATCAGCGTGTCGGGCTTGCCCTTCTCGCCCCAGGCCACCGGTCGCGCGGGCTCGGTGCGCACCGAGTTAGGAGGCCGGTCCTGGTCCAGCGCCGCCTGCAGCCAGACGGCCATCTCGGCCGCGCTCGCCGGTGGCGGCTCGGGCAGCGCCAGTTGGGCGCTGGCGCGCTGCTGGGCCATCGGCAGCTTGAGCACCGCGCGGTGGTTGAGCCAGATGCCGGCGGTGCCGAAGAGCAGGCCGAGGATCGCGCCCCAGAGGCCGATCCAGCCGTGGGTCTTGCGAATCCATTGCACGGCGGTGGCGCGGCGCTGCAGCGCCTGCACGCGCCCGCCGGCGGCGAGGGCATTCGATGAAGTGTTCATGGGAGCGCCGGACGGATGCGCCAGGAAATTGGTGCCGCTTGTCGGAATCGAACTGACGACCTACCGCTTACAAGGCGGTTGCTCTACCAACTGAGCTAAAGCGGCGGGACCTGGGATTTTAGCGGGCCGGAACGAACCGGGCCGCGCCGTTCATTTGATGCGCTTGAGCGATGGACGCGCCCCGCCGCCGGCCGGCGGCCGTGGCGGGTCTTCAGGGTCCGGCGGCGGCGTGCTGCTGCTGGTGGCGGCGGGCTCCTCGCCCTCCCCGGTCACCAGGTGCACGACCTTGCTGGCGTCGCCTTCGGTGCCGCGCGATGCGTCGCGCAGGGGTGTCCGGGTCGAGGCGGCCGACGGCGTCGGGGCGGCAGGTGCGGCAGCCCCATCGGCCGGTGCCGGTGCCGGCGCCGGGAACGCCATGCCCTGCCCGTTTTCTCGGGCATAGATCGCGATCACGCGGCCGACCGGCACGCTGATCTCGCGCGCCGTCCCGGCGAAGCGGGCCTTGAACTCGATGAAGTCGTTGCCGAGCTTGAGCGAGCTGGTCGCGTCGAAGCTGATGTTCAGCACGATCTCGCCGTTCTTGACGTACTCGCGCGGCACCTGCACCGTGTCGTCGACCTGCACCGCGACATACGGCGTGAAGCCGTTGTCGGTACACCATTCGTACAACGCCCGGATCAGGTAAGGGCGGGTGGATGACGACTCGAGCGCGTTGATCATGGGCGACGGCGCAAGCGACTCACTTGCGCATGACTTTTTCGGAGGGCGTCAGCGCCTCGATGTAGGCCGGGCGCGAGAAGATGCGCTCGGCGTACTTGAGCAGCGGGGCCGCGTTCTTGCTGAGGTCGATGCCGTAGTAGTCGAGGCGCCACAGCAGCGGCGCGATCGCGACGTCGAGCATCGAGAAGTTGTCGCCCAGCATGTACTTGTTCTTGAGGAACACCGGCGCCAGCTGCGTGAGGCGGTCGCGGATGTGCGAGCGCGCCTTCTCGAGGGCCTTCTCGTTGCCCTTGGTGGTGCGGTTCTCGAGGGTGGACACGTGAACGAACAGTTCCTTCTCGAAGTTGAGCAGGAACAGGCGCACGCGGGCGCGGTCGACCGGGTCGCCGGGCATCAGCTGCGGATGCGGGAAGCGCTCGTCGATGTACTCGTTGATGATGTTCGACTCGTACAGGATCAGGTCGCGCTCGACCAGGATCGGCACCTGCCCGTACGGGTTCATCACGTTGATGTCCTCGGGCTTGTTGTAGAGATCGACGTCGCGAATCTCGAAATCCATGCCCTTCTCGAACAGCACGAAGCGGCAGCGATGTGAAAACGGGCAGGTCGTTCCAGAATACAGGACCATCATGGCGAAAGACTCCTAAAAATCAAAAAGAGTGGGTCGCGTTCGCAACCCACTCTGCGGGACCCGGCGCACGAGGCGCCGGATCGGCGTGGCATTACTTGACGTCTTTCCAGTACGAGGCATTGAGGCGCCACGTGAAGACAATCGCCATGACCAGGAACAGCAGCACCCAGACGCCGACGCGAATGCGGGTGTTCTGCGCCGGCTCGGCCATCCATTGCAGGAAGCTCACGAGATCGCCCATGTTCTGGTCGAACTGGATCGGCGTCATGGTGCCGGGGCTCACTTGCTCCCAGCCCTTGAACACTTCGGTTTCATGGCCGTGGGCTTCGACCTTGTCGAAGACCGGGCGGCGCTCGCCCTGCAGCTCCCACATGACATGCGGCATCGCCACGGCCGGGAACGCGAGGTTGTTCCAGCCCGTGGCCTTGGTGTCGTCACGGTAGAAGGTGCGCAGGTAGGTGTAGAGGTAGTCGGCACCCGTGCCGCCGTGGCCGGCACGCGAACGCGCCACCAGGGTCAGGTCGGGCGGCACCGTGCCGAACCATTCCTTGGCCTGGCGCGGGTCCATGTTGACCCGCATGGTCTCGCCGATCTTGTCGGTCGTGAACAGCAGGTTGTCCTTGATCTGCTGCTCGGTGATGCCGAGGTCGGTCAGGCGGTTGAAGCGCATGTACGCCGCCGAGTGGCAGCTCAGGCAATAGTTGACGAACAGCTTGGCGCCATTCTGCAGCGCGGCCAGGTCGGTGGTGCGGTTCGGCGCCTTGTCCCAGGCGAGGCCGCCTTCGGCAGCGTGTGCACCGGTGACGATGCCGAGCGCCGCGATCAACGTGAGGATCAGTTTCTTCATTCTTGTTGTCTCCCGGTCAGTGAGCGTTGAAAACCACGCGCTCGGGGACCGGCTTGAATTCGCCGAGGCGGCTCCACCACGGCATCAGCAGGAAGAAACCGAAATAGAAGAGCGTTCCGATCTGCGAGATGCGTTCGCCGACCGGCGACGGCGGCTGCACGCCGAGGTAGGCCAGCACCACGAAATTGATGACGAACACGCCGTAGACATACTTGTGCCAGCTCGGGCGATAGCGGATCG
Source organism: Variovorax ginsengisoli (assembly GCF_030486595.1). Lineage (GTDB taxonomy): Bacteria > Pseudomonadota > Gammaproteobacteria > Burkholderiales > Burkholderiaceae_C > Variovorax > Variovorax ginsengisoli_B. The sequence goes on from NZ_JAUJZH010000001.1 coordinate 294,536, forward strand.
ACTTGACCGGGCTGTGATCCAGCCAGGGCAGGAAGAACAGGATGACGACCGCGCCGCCCATCACCAGCACGCCCCAGAACTTGGCGTCGATCGACAGCATCATCGCGACCACGCCGACGGCGACGATCACGATGCCGGCCTTGATGAAGGACGGGAAGCGGGCCTTCCAGACGCCGTAGGCGGCGGCACCGACCACGCAGGCGATCAGCGCATACATCATCTCGCTGGTGATGGCACGCAGCATCGAATAGAAGGGCGTGAAGTACCAGACCGGCGCGATGTGGTTGGGCGTCTTGAGCGAGTCGGCCGGGATGAAGTTGTTGTATTCGAGGAAGTAGCCGCCGGCCTCGGGCGCGAAGAAGATCACGGCCGAGAAGATCGTCAGGAACACCACCACGCCGAAGATGTCGTGCACCGTGTAGTACGGGTGCGACGGGATGCCGTCGACCGGATGGCCGTCGGCACCGCGGCTGGCCTTGATCTCGATGCCGTCGGGGTTGTTCGAACCCACTTCGTGCAGCGCGATCAGGTGGGCGACCACCAGGCCGAGCAGCACCAGCGGCACCGCGATCACGTGGAAGCTGAAGAAGCGGTTGAGGGTGGCGTCGCTCACCACGTAGTCGCCGCGGATCAGCAGGGCGAGGTCAGGGCCGACGAAGGGGATCGCGGCGAACAGGTTGACGATCACCTGGGCGCCCCAATAGCTCATCTGGCCCCAGGGCAGCAGGTAGCCCATGAAGGCCTCCGCCATCAGGCACAGGAAGATCGCGCAGCCGAAGATCCAGATCAGCTCGCGCGGCTTGCGGTAGCTGCCGTACATCAGGCCGCGGAACATGTGGAGGTAGACCACGATGAAGAAGGCCGAGGCCCCCGTCGAGTGCATGTAGCGGATCAGCCAGCCCCACGGCACGTCGCGCATGATGTACTCGACCGAGCCGAACGCCAGCGCGGCGTCGGGCTTGTAGTGCATCACCAGGAAGATGCCGGTCACGATCTGGATCACGAGGACCAGCATCGCGAGCGAGCCGAAGATGTACCAGAAGTTGAAGTTCTTCGGCGCGTAGTACTTGCCCCACTGGTCGTTCCAGAGCTTGGTCAGCGGGAATCGGTTGTCGACCCAGTTGAGCAGCTTCTCGTTGGCTGGCGCGTTGGGGGAAATTTCGTGGAATTCAGCCATGTTCTTGTTCTCTTCAGGCCTTCTTGTCGTCGCCGATCAGGAGGCGCGTGTCGGAGAGGTACATGTGCGGCGGCACCGGCAGGTTGTCGGGTGCGGGCTTGTTCTTGAAGACGCGGCCGGCCAGGTCGAAGGTCGAGCCATGGCAGGGGCACAGGAAGCCGCCCTCCCAGTTGTCGGGCAGCGAGGCCTGCGGGCCGGGCTGGAAGCGGTCGGTGGGCGAGCAGCCCAGGTGCGTGCAGATGCCGACGACCACCAGGATCTCGGGCTTGATCGAGCGATGCTCGTTGCGCGCGTACTGCGGCGTGAACTCGTCGGGGTTGCGCTTCGATTGCGGATCGGCGAGCAGCGGATCGAGCTTGGGCAGCTCGGCGACCTGCTGGGGCGAACGCTTCAGGATCCAGACCGGCTTGCCCCGCCATTCGACGGTCATCTTCTCGCCGACCTGCAGCGCGCCGATGTCGGCTTCGACCGGAGCGCCGGCGGCCTTGGCCTTTTCCGACGGCTGGAACGAACTCACGAAAGGCACTGCGACGGCCACGCCACCCACTGCGCCGGCGCAGCCTGAGGCAATCAACCATGTCCGCTTGCTGGTGTCGATCCGGGGTCGGCCGGCGGTACTCGCGCTGCTGTCACTCATGGAGATCCTCAATCTTCTTCGGGGGGACTTGGGTCAACCAAGGATTGTAGCGGAGCGTAAAAGGCGAATTCAACCGCACGCAGCGCCCGCCGCACGCGCCTGTGACCGGACGCAGACACCGCCCCCACCCCTATACTGGCCGCCGTTCAAAACCAACAGAAGACGAGGTGCACGACATGAGCTTTCTGAAAGAGTTCCGCGAATTTGCCGTCAAGGGCAACGTGATCGACCTGGCAGTCGGCGTGATCATCGGTGCGGCCTTCGGCAAGATCGTCGACTCGCTGGTGAGCGACATCATCATGCCGCTGGTCGGACTCATCTTCGGCAAGCTCGATTTCTCGAACCTCTACATCGTGCTGGGCCCCAGGCCCAGCGGCGTGGCCGACACGCTGGTCGAACTCAAGAAGGCCGGCGCACCGGTGCTGGCCTACGGCAACTTCATCACCGTGGCGGTGAACTTCGTGATCCTGGCCTTCATCATCTTTCTGATGGTCAAGCAGATCAACCGGCTGCGCAGCCTGACCGAAGCCCCGCCGCCGCCGGCGCCCGCGGCCACGCCCGAAGACGTGATGCTGCTGCGCGAGATCCGCGACAGCCTCAAGCGTTAACTTCCCCCACCAACGAACGCGCCATCCGCACAGCCTCGATCAAGCTGGAAGCATCCGCCCGTCCGGTCCCCGCGATATCGAAGGCCGTCCCATGGTCGGGACTGGTCCGCACCAGAGGCAGCCCCAGCGTCACGTTCACGCCCTTCTCGACCCCCAGGTACTTGACCGGGATCAGCCCCTGGTCGTGGTACATCGCGATCACGACATCGAACTCGCCAGGGCCATCGGCCTTCGCACGGGCGCGCATGAAGACGGTGTCGGGCGCGTGAGGTCCGTCGGCATCGATGCCTTCGGCGCGCGCGGCCGCGATCGCCGGCGCGATGATGTCGCGCTCCTCGGAGCCGAACAGGCCGCCCTCCCCCGCATGCGGATTGAGCCCCGCGACGCCGATCTTCGGCGCCCGCCCGAGCACCGCGCCAAGCGCCCGGTGCGCGATCCGCAGCGTCTGCAGCACGCCATCGGCGGTCACGGCCTCGATCGCCTGGCGCAGCGACATGTGGATGCTGACGAGCACGGTGCGCAGTTCGTCGTTGGCCAGCATCATGCGCACCGGCACTTCCGACAGCGGCCGGGCCAGGTGGGCCGCGGCTTCGGCCTGCAGCAGTTCGGTGTGGCCCGGATACGGGAAGCCCGCCGCTGCAAGTGCCTCCTTGTGCAAGGGGGCCGTGACGATCGCGGCGATCTCTGCGCGCAGCGCCGCGCGCGCGGCCCACACCACGCAATCGCCGGCGATGCGGCCGGCCTCGGCGCTGATCCGGCCATGGACGATCGGCGCGCCCGGGGGCGCGACCACTTGCAGCACCGGGATGCAGCCGGCCGGCGCATCGCGCACCTCGCCCGGCGTCTCGAGCAACGCGACCGGCAAGGCCGGCCCGCCGGTCGCGGCGATCGCCTGCGCGGCCCGGCGCACGGTCGCCACGTCGCCGGCCACGAAGCAGCCACGCAAGTCGGCCGCGGCATCGCGGAAGGCCTTGGCGATGATCTCGGGGCCGATCCCGGCCGGGTCGCCGAGCGTGATGGCGATGGGGAGGGAAGCGTCGTTGTTGCTCACGCCGGATTGTCGATGTCGATGAATTCGTGGGCCAGGCCCAGTTGGGCGGCGACATGCGCCGCGACGGCCGGCGCCCCGTAGCGTTCGGTGGCATGGTGGCCGCAGGCCAGGAAGGCGACGCCCATCTCGCGGGCGTAGTGGGCCTGGGGCTCGGAGATCTCGCCAGTGATGAAGGCATCGGCACCGGCGGCGATCGCGGCCTCGAAGTAGCTCTGCGCCCCGCCCGTGCACCAGGCGACGTTGCGGATCGGGCGCGGCGCGCCTTCCACCAGCGTCACGGCCTTGCCGAGCGCCTTCTCGACGTGCGCGGCCAGCGCCTTCGCATTCGTGAAGCCTTCGCCGTTGTCGCGCGCGCCGAGGAAGCCGAGTTCCTGCTCGCCGAAGCGGCCGGCCGAGCCCGGGTGCGCGACCAGGCCGAGCCGCAGCCCGAGCTGCGCGTTGTTGCCGAGTTCCGGATGGGCATCCAGCGGCAGGTGGTAGGCGAACAGGTTGACGTCGTCGCCGAGCAGGAGGCCCAGGCGCTGTCGCATCCAGCCCGTGACACGCCCGTCCTGGCCGCGCCAGAACAGGCCGTGGTGGACGAAGATCGCGTCGGCTTCGGCGTGGATCGCGGCTTCGATCAGGGCCCGGCTCGCGGTCACGCCGGAGACGATCTTGCGCACCGTGGTGCGGCCCTCGACCTGCAGGCCGTTGGGCCCGTAGTCCTTGAAACGCGCGGGCGCCAGCAGCAGGTCGAACGCGTGCAGGAGTTCGTGGCGGGTCGTGCTCATCGCGCCATTGTGGCCCCGGCCGGCCCCGCCCGCATCGCAAGACGTAGATGACGAAGTCGCAAGGCGTTGAGCGGTCATGGGCGGGCGAAAGGAAGGGTTTTCCCTTATTTCTGCCGACGCTCCCGGGCTCGCGGGCGGGGCCGACCGAAGCGCAGCACCCTTTGGGGGACAATTGGCGCTTTGCTTACCGCTTTTTCATGAAACGCACCTGGCTGCTGTTTGCCCAAGCCGTGACCGTCCTGCTGGCGGCCTATTTCGTCGTCGCGACGCTCAAGCCCGAATGGCTGAACCGGCGCACCGGCCCGCTCAACGGCCTGGTCTCGGTGGTCGAGGCCCCTGCCGCGCCGGCCGGCAGCATCGCCGTCGGCAGCCTGAGCGCCGCAGCCAAGAAGGCGTCGCCGGCCGTGGTCAGCATCAACACCAGCAAGGCGGCCCAGCGCTCGCCGCGCAGCAACGACCCCTGGTTCCGCTTCTTCTTCGGCGACCAGGGCGACCAGCCGCAGATCGGCCTCGGCAGCGGCGTGATCGTCAGCGCCGACGGCTACATCCTGACCAACAACCACGTGGTCGAGGGCGCGGACGAGATCGACGTCACGCTCAACGACAGCCGGCACGCGCGCGGCAAGGTGATCGGCACCGATCCCGACACCGACCTGGCGGTGCTCAAGATCGAGCTCGACAAGCTGCCCGTGATCGTGCTGGGCAACTCCGACGCGCTGCAGGTCGGCGACCAGGTGCTGGCCATCGGCAATCCGTTCGGCGTCGGCCAGACCGTGACCAGCGGCATCGTCTCGGCGCTCGGGCGCAACCAGCTCGGCATCAACACCTTCGAGAATTTCATCCAGACCGATGCCGCCATCAACCCGGGCAATTCGGGCGGCGCGCTGATCGACATCAACGGCAACCTAGAAGGCATCAACACGGCGATCTACTCCCGCTCGGGCGGCAGCATGGGCATCGGCTTCGCGATCCCGGTCTCGACCGCCAAGCAGGTGCTGGAGGACATCGTCAAGGCCGGCAAGGTCACGCGCGGCTGGATCGGCGTCGAGCCGAACGACCTTTCTCCCGAACTGGCCGAGACTTTCGGCGTCAAGGCCAGCAGCGGCGTGATCATCACCGGCGTGTTGCAGAACGGCCCGGCCGCCAAGGCGGGGGTGCGTCCCGGCGACGTGATCACGGGCGTGGCCGAGAAGAGCGTGGGCAACACCCAGGAGCTGCTGAGCGCCGTGGCCGGGCTCAAGCCGGGCACGGCGACGCGCTTCGCGCTTCAGCGCGGCAGCGACAAGCTGGAACTGGACGTGACGCCGGGCCTGCGCCCGAAGTCACCGGTGCGCCGGGTGCCGAGCAGCGACGCCGAGTGAACCCGGCTCCCGTTCAGGATTGCGCCGAGTCGGCGCTTTCCTCTGGCGGCTTGCTGAACCTGGTGAAGTAACGGGCGCCGAGGATGCCGACCTCGTACAGCAGACACATCGGAATCGCCAGTGCGAGCTGCGAGACGACGTCGGGCGGCGTCAGCACCGCGGCCACCACGAAGGCCAGCACGATGAAATAGCCGCGGAACGAACGCAGCTTCTCGATCGTGACGAGCTCGAAGCGGACCAGCAGCATCACCACGATCGGCACCTGGAAGGCGACCCCGAAGGCGATGTAGAGCGACAGGATCGCCTCCACGTAGGACGAAATGTCGGGCGTCGCGTTGACCGAGGGCGGCGTGAACTTCTGGATGAAGCCGAACATCTTGTCCAGCACGAAGAACTGCACGAAGGCGATGCCGCCGTAGGCCAGCAGGCTGCCGAAGAAGATCAGCGGCAACGCGAACTTCTTTTCGTGGCTGTAGAGGCCGGGCGCCACGAACATCCAGGCCTGGTACATGAGCCACGGCAGCGCCAACAGCACGGCCGTCATCGCCAGCACCTTGAGCGGCACGAAGAACGGCGAGAAGACGCCGATGGCGATCAGCTTGGCATCCGGCGGCATGTGGGCGCGGATCGGCACCGCGATCATGTCGATCAGCCCGGCCGGCCCGGGCCAGATGGCCAGCAGCACACCGGCCACTACCAGGCCGTAGACGCAATAGAGCAGGCGATCCCGCAGCTCCATCAGGTGCTGGACGAAAGGCTGCTCGGTGCCGGCCAGTTCGTCTTCTTTGTTCTTGTCTGTGGAATCGGCCATGTGGGGACGCTGCGTTCAGAAATCGGCGCGCGCTGTGCGCCGCCCTTCGCTTGCTTGCGCCTAATTGATTTTGTGAGGGCGGTAGCGGGCGACGCGCGCCGCGCCCGAGAGCGCCTTGGTGCGCACGCCGTTGCGCGCCTTGTACCACTGCGGGGTGGCGCCCTGCTTCAGGCGCCAGTTCTTGCGTGGGTGCTTGTACTCGGGATAGGCGGGCGTGGTGTCCGACAGCGCGGACAAGGTCTGACCGCTTTCCGAGAACTGCTTCTCGAAGTCGCTGGCGCCGGACTGGATGCTCTGCTCGACATCGCGCGCAGCCTCCTGCACGGTGTCTTTCATCTTTCGCAGTTCGTCGAGGTCCATCGACCTATTGACCTCGGCCTTGACGTCGTTGACGTAGCGCTGCGCCTTGCCGAGCAGGGTGCCGACGGTGCGCGCCACGCGCGGCAGCTTCTCCGGCCCGATGACGATCAGCGCCACGGCGCCGATCAGGGCCAGTTTCGAGATGCCGAGATCGATCACGGAACGGTCTGGCTCAGGACTTCTGACGCGCTTCGACGTCGATCGTGGTCTTGTCGGTGGTGCTGTTGCCACTCACCTGGGCGTTCGGGCCGGCGGCGGTCGGGGCATCGGTGCTCGCGCCGTCCTTCATGCCGTCTTTGAAGCCCTTCACGGCGCCACCGAGGTCGGACCCCATGTTGCGCAACTTCTTGGTGCCGAAGATCATCACGACGACGAGCAGCACGATCAGCCAGTGCCAGATGGAAAGTGAACCCATGGATTACTCCTGAAGAATGTGTCGCATTTTAGTCGGCGCCGAATGACCGGCCGAAAGGATGGCTTTCAGCCACGAAGCCAGGGCCGCGGGCCACCCATGACGTGCACATGGAGATGGTGAACCTCCTGCCCGCCCTCGGTGCCGGTATTGACCACGATGCGGAATCCACCCTCGGGATACGGCCGGCAACCCTGCTCGACCGCCAGCTTGGGCGCCAGGGTCATGATCCGGCCCAGCAGGCCCGCGTCGTCGGCCGTGACCTGGGCCATCGACGGGATGTGGCGCTTCGGGACGATCATGAAATGTATCGGCGCCCAGGGCGCGATGTCGTGGAAGACGAACAACTCGTCGTCCTCGTAGACCTTGCGCGAGGGAATCTTGCCTTCGATGATTTTGCAGAAGATGCAGTTCGGGTCAGATGACATTGCTGGTATCCATGGGACGGCCCGCGTTCATGCGCACCATCCCCTTGACGATGCGATAGAGGAACCAAAGCGAAATCAGTGCCCAGGCGATCCAGCCCGGCACCAGGAAAAGCAGCCACAGCCACGAGGTCAGAACGTACAGCACGCCGGCCCACAGCACCGAGCGGATGCGCCAGCTGAAGTGCGAGGCCTGCCAGGTGCCGGCCGCATCCTCTCGCTTGATCAGGTCGATCACCAGCGCGATCACCAGCAGGCCGATCGACGCCTGGGCGCCGGGCAGCACCGCGCCGACCGCCACCACCAGGTGCAGGATGTAGCTGACCCAGCCCCAGGTCTTGAGCGAGTCGTCGGGCTCGATGGTCACGATGTCGTTGGGCATGGCGTGCGCTCCTTTCAGTCGTTGGAAGCTTCGCGATCCTGCGCCTTGCGCAGGGCCTTTTCCTCGATGCCGCTGGTGCCCTCGCGACGCTCGAGTTCGGCCACCACGTCGGCGGGCGAAAAACCGTAGTGCGCGAGCGCCACCATGCTGTGGAACCAGAGATCGGCCACTTCGTTCACCACCTTCGCGCGGTCGCCGCCGTGGTCAGCATCCTTGGCCGCCATCACGACCTCGGTGGCCTCCTCGCCGATCTTCTTGAGGAAGGCATCCGGGCCGCGCTGCAGCAGGCGGGCGACATAGCTCTTGTCAGGGTCGCCGCCGCGCGACGGCAGGCGGCTTTCGATCACGGCCGCCAGGCGCGCCAGGGCGTCTTCGGCGTTGCGGGGTTCGGTGCTCATCTTGGGGACGATGTGTAGATCGAGGCCGGGTCTTTCAAGACCGGCTCGGTCGCGACCCACTGGCCGTTCTGGTATTTGCTGAAGAAGCAGCTGTGGCGGCCGGTGTGGCAGGCAATGCCGGGCTCGTGGCCCTGCTGCGTGACCTTGAGCAGCACCACGTCGTTGTCGCAGTCGATCCGGATCTCGTGCACGGTCTGGACGTGGCCGGATTCCTCGCCCTTGAACCAGAGCTTCTGGCGGGAACGGCTGAAGTACACGGCGCGGCCGAGTTCCGCCGTCCTGGCCAGCGCCTCGCGGTCCATCCACGCGAACATCAGCACGTCGTTGCTGCCCTGTTCCTGCGCGATCACCGGCACCAGGCCGTTCGCGTCCCATTTCACTTCGTCGAGCCAGTTCATAGCGGGCTATTGTCGGTCACAGACGCACCGGGATGCCGCGCGCGGCCATCTGCCGCTTCGCTTCGCCGACGGTGAACTCCCCATAGTGGAAGATGCTCGCCGCAAGCACGGCGTCGGCGCCGCCGGTCTGGATGCCGTCGGCCAGGTGCTCCAGGCTGCCGACACCGCCCGAGGCGATCACCGGCACGCTCACGGCGTCGCTCACGGCCCGCGTCAGTTCGAGGTCGAAACCGCTTTTCGTGCCGTCGCGGTCCATGCTGGTCAGGAGGATCTCGCCGGCGCCGCGGCGCGCCATCTCGACCGCCCACTGCACGGCGTCGAGGCCGGTGTTCTTGCGCCCGCCATGGCTGTAGACGTCCCAGCCCGGGCCGCGCGTGGCGGCGTCCTCGGGCGAGCGCCGCTTGGCGTCGATCGCCACCACGATGCACTGGGCGCCGTACTTCTGCGAGGCGTCCTCGATCACCTGGGGATCGGCGATCGCGGCCGAATTGAAGCTGGTCTTGTCGGCCCCGGCGTTGAGCAGCCGGCGCACGTCGGCCACGGTGCGCACGCCGCCGCCGACGGTCAGCGGGATGAAGACCTGGGAGGCCACCGCCTCGATGATCGGCAGGATCAGGTCGCGGCCGTCGCTGGTGGCGGTGATGTCCAGGAAGGTGAGCTCGTCGGCGCCCTGTGCGTTGTAGCGGGCCGCGATCTCGACCGGGTCGCCGGCGTCGCGCAGTTCGACGAAGTTGACGCCCTTGACGACGCGGCCGCCGGTGACGTCGAGACAGGGAATGATGCGTTTGGCAAGCATGGTGTGAGGTTCAGGCGAAGGAGGTTCAGGCGACCCTGAGCTGTTGCCAGCCCTGCCACTGTGCGCCGGGCGCCAGCAGCACGGGTTCGTCGATGCGGGCGGCCTCGACGCAGAGCATGTGGCGCCAGCCGTCGTCGGGCAGGTCGTCGAGCTTGGCGGCGAGCAGCGGGCCCGGGTTCCAGACCACGGTCTCGGTGCAGCTCGCGCTTTGCGAGATCTCGAGTGTGCCCGAAGGCTGGACCAGCCGCAGCGGTCGGGCGGGCGCGGCGTAGACACTGTCGAATTCGCTGCCGAAGGCCAGCGCCGGCGCCATCTCGACATGGCGGTCGTCGCGCACCGCATCCCAGCGGTTGGCGCCCTGCAGGCCCTCGAGCCGGACCTCGGTGGCCTCGTCGACCCGCAGGTAGCTGTGGAGCGCCGCCGCGAAGGACCAGGGTTCGCCGCCCATGTTGTCGATCGCCAGGGCGACGCGCAGCGAACGCGCGGCCAGGGTGACGGCCAGACGGGCCCGGAACGCGTGCGGCCAGAGCGCCCGCGTGGCGGCGCCGTCGCGCAAGGCCAGCACGACGGTGTCGCGTCGGTCGTCGGCCTGCGGCTCGGCCGTCCACGGCAGGGTGCGGGCAAAGCCGTGCTTGGGCAGCGGGCCGCGCATGTTGAACTGCGGCCAGCAGACCGGGATGCCGCCGCGGATCGGGCTCTGGCCGTCGAAGCGGGCGTCGGGGCTCAGGTAGAGCCGCTCGACGCCATCGGCCGTGGTCCACGACAACACATGAGCGCCGTGCAGCGCTACAGTGCAACTGTCGCCGCCGGGCAGCGCCAGCCGCACGGCCGGCTGGCCACGAAAGACGAGGGCTTGGAGGGTCATGGCCCGATTCTAGGTTTGGCCGGCGGTTGCGGTTGGGCACCGGCGACACGGATCTCGCTTCAGAACAACTCGCAACGAGGAGCGCCTCCATGAGAAGGAAACTGCCGCCGGCCGTCTGGATCCTGATCGCGATGCTGATCGGGATCGCCATTGGCTACATGGTCTTCGTCAACTTCCCGAACAAGAAGACAGCCGGCGAGATCGCCGGCTACATCTCGATCATGTCGGACGTGTTCCTGCGCCTGATCAAGATGCTGATCGGGCCGCTGGTGTTCTCCACTCTGGTGGTCGGCATCGCCCACATGGGCGACGCGGCCGCCGTCGGACGGGTTTTCGGCAAGGCGTTGGGCTGGTTCATCACCGCCTCGCTGGTCTCGCTGCTGCTGGGCCTCCTGATGGCCAATGTGCTGCAGCCGGGCCACGACCTCGGGCTGCCGCTGCCCGAGATCGGGTCGTCCGCCAACCTCGCCACCTCCAAGTTCACGCTCAAGGATTTCGTCGGCCACGTGGTGCCGAAGTCCTTCGTCGAGGCCATGGCGAACAACGAGATCCTGCAGATCGTGGTGTTTTCGATGTTCTTCGGCGTCGCGCTGGCCTCGCTCGGCGAGAAGGCCCGCACGCTGGTCAACGCGATCGAGGAGCTGTCCCACGCCATGCTCAAGATCACCGGCTACGTGATGAAGCTGGCGCCGCTGGCGGTGCTGGCCGCCATGGCGGCCACCGTGGCGGTCAACGGCCTGGGCATCCTGCTCAAGTTCGCGGTCTTCATGGGCGGCTTCTACCTGAGCCTGTTCATCCTGTGGGGGCTGCTGGCCTTGGCCGGGTTCTTCTTCCTCGGGCCGCGCATCGTGACGCTGCTGAAGCTGATCCGGGAGCCGTTCCTGCTCTCGTTCGCCACCGCCAGCTCGGAAGCGGCCTACCCCAAGATCCTGATCGCACTCGACCGCTTCGGCGTCAAGCGCAAGATATCCAGCTTCGTGATGCCGATGGGCTATTCGTTCAACCTCGACGGCTCGATGATGTACTGCACCTTCGCGGTGCTGTTCATCGCCCAGGCCTACGACATCCCGCTGTCGCTCGGCACCCAGCTCACGATGCTGCTGATTCTCATGCTGACGTCGAAGGGCATGGCCGGCGTGCCGCGCGCCTCGCTGGTCGTGATCGCCGCGACCCTGAACCAGTTCAACATCCCCGAAGCCGGGCTGCTGCTGATCCTCGGCGTCGACACCTTCCTGGACATGGGCCGGTCGGCCACCAACGCGGTGGGCAATTCGATCGCCACGGCGGTGGTCGCCAAATGGGAGGGCGAACTGCTCTCCGAAAGCGACGCCGCGGCCAATGCGCGGGCGATGGACATCGAAAGCGCCGCCACGCTCGCCCATCCGGTGCATGCCTGAGGCCCCGAAATGAGCGCCGTACGGACCCTGGCGACCACCGCCGTGCTGCTGGGCGCACTGCTGGGCCTGGCGCCGGCCGCGTTCGCCCAGTCCGATCCGACGCCGGCGACGCCGGTCGCGCTCAGCGGCACGCTGGCCAAGGTGCGGGCGGCCGGGGCGGTCGTGATCGGCTACCGCGAATCCTCGGTGCCGTTTTCCTTCCTGTCGCCGCGCAAGGAGCCGATCGGCTACTCGATCGAGCTGTGCAAGGCGGTGGTCGAGGCGATGGGCGACGCGGTGCACAAGACGCTGGAGATCCGGTGGCTGCCGGTGACGGCCGAGACCCGCATCGATGCCGTGGCGAGCGGCCAGGTCGACCTCGAATGCGGCTCGACCACCAGCAACCTCGAGCGCCAGAAGCGGGTCGCCTTCTCGCCGACGCTGTTCGTCTCGGGCACCCGGCTGCTGGTCAGGAAAGGCTCGCCGATCCAGTCCTTCCGCGACCTCGCCGGCAAGCCGGTGGCCGTGACCGCCGGGACCACCAACGAGAAGACGATGCGCGATCTGTCGGCGCGCTTCAAGCTGGGCCTGGAGCTGGTCGTTTCGCGCGATCATGCCGAATCGTTCGCGCTCGTGAAGTCCGGCAAGGTGGAAGCCTTCGCAACCGACGAGGTGCTGCTGTATGGCCTGATCGCCCAGGACAGGGGCAGCGCCCAGGGCCCGACCGACTACCAGGTGGTCGGCGACTTCCTGTCCTATGACCCCTACGGCGTGATGTACCGCAAGGGCGATCCGGAGATGGCGAAGGTGGTCAACGACACCTTCCAGGTGCTGGCCGAGGACGGGGAGATCGAGCGCCAGTACAAGCGCTGGTTCCTGCGCAAGCTGCCCGGCGGCACCAGCCTCGACCTGCCGATGAGCCCACAGCTGGAGACGATCATCCAGGCGATGGCCATCAAGGCCGAGTAGTCGGCCCGGACCTGAACCCTAGACCGCGAGTTCGTCGGCCCGGGCCTGGGCGGCGGCGAAGTCCAGGTCGCCCGAATAGATGGCCCGGCCGCAGATGACGCCTTCGATGCCGTCCGCCTCGACGGCGCACAGCTTGTCGATGTCGGCCATGTTCGAGAGCCCGCCCGAGGCGATCACCGGGATCGTCAGCGCCTGGGCCAGCCGCACGGTGGCATCGATGTTGATGCCCGACAGCATGCCGTCGCGGCCGATGTCCGTGTAGATGATCGACTCGACGCCGTAGTCCTCGAATTTCTTGCCGAGGTCGGAAACCTCGTGCCCGGTCAGCTTGCTCCAGCCATCGGTGGCGACTTTGCCGTCCTTGGCGTCCAGGCCGACGATGATGTGGCCGCCGAAGGCGCTGCAGGCGTCCTTCAGGAAGCCCGGGTTCTTGACCGCGGCGGTGCCGATGATGACGTAGCGCAGGCCGTCGTCGATGTAGCGCTCGATGGTGTCCAGGTCGCGGATACCGCCGCCCAGCTGCACCGGGATCTCGTCGCCCACCGCCTTCAGGATCGCCTTGATCGCCGCATGGTTCTGGGGCTTGCCCGCGAAGGCGCCGTTCAGGTCGACCAGGTGGAGGCGGCGGGCACCGGCTTCGAGCCACTTGCGCGCCATCGCGGCCGGGTCTTCGCTGAAAGTGGTGGACTGGTCCATATCGCCTTGCTTGAGACGAACGCAGTGGCCATCCTTGAGGTCGATCGCAGGAATGAGGAGCATGGTGGTGCGGGATTGCGGACGGGGAAAAGCGCGATGGTACTCAGAACCCGGCGGGCCGCGGGCACAGGCCCGGGCCGAACGGTGGAGGCGTTCAATGCGTCAGGGGTTCCAGTGGAGGAAATTTCGATAGAGCTGCAACCCGTGGTCCGCACTCTTCTCCGGGTGGAACTGGGTAGCGAAAATATTATCGCGTGCGACGGCAGCGGTAAAGCGCTCGCCATAGTCGGCCTCCCCGGCGCTGTGCGCGGGATCGGCGGGCCGGGCATAGAAGCTGTGGACGAAATAGAAATAGCTCTGGTCGGGCACGCCGGCCCAGACCGGGTGAGGCCGGGTCTGGAAAACCTGGTTCCAGCCCATCTGCGGCACCTTGAAGCGGCTGCCGTCCGGCTGCAGCCGGCCTTCGAGCTCGAACTTCCGGACCTGGCCCGGGATCAGGTCCAGGCCATCGGTCGGACCTTCGTCGCTGTGCGACAGCAGCATCTGCATGCCGACGCAGACGCCGAACAGCGGCTTGCTGGCGGCGGCCTCGAGCACCGAGTCGAGGAGGCCGGAGTCGGCCAGTTCGCGCATGCAGTCGGGCATGGCGCCCTGTCCCGGCAGCACCACGCGGGTGGCCCGGCGCACCACGTCGGGGTCGGAGGTGACGAACACCTCCACCCCGACCTGGTCGGCGGCGTGCTGCACGGCCTGCGACACCGAGCGCAGGTTGCCCATGCCGTAGTCGACCACGGCCACGGTGTTGTTTGCAGTCGACACGGTCAGAGGGAGCCCTTGGTCGAGGGAATGACGCCGGCCGAGCGCGGATCGAGCTCGAGCGCCGCCCGCAGCGCCCGCGCGAAGGCCTTGAACACGGTCTCGCACTGGTGGTGCGCGTTGACACCCTTGAGGTTGTCGATGTGCAGGGTCACGAAGGCGTGGTTGGCGAAGCCCTGGAAGAACTCGTAGGTCAGCTGGCTGTCGAAGGTGCCGATCATGCCGCTGGTGAAGGGCACGTCCATGACCAGGCCCGGGCGGCCCGAGAAATCGATCACGACACGGCTCAGCGCCTCGTCGAGCGGCACATACGCATGCCCGTAGCGGCGGATGCCCTTCTTGTCGCCGACCGCCTTGGCGACCGCCTGGCCCAGGGTGATGCCGACGTCCTCGACCGTGTGGTGGCCGTCGATGTGCAGGTCGCCCTGGCAGTCGATGTCGAGGTCGATCAGGCCATGGCGGGCGATCTGGTCGAGCATGTGGTCGAAAAAGCCGATGCCGGTCGACAGTTTCGCGCGGCCGGTTCCGTCGAGGTCGAGCTTGACCGTGATCTTGGTCTCGGCCGTGTTGCGGGTGACGGACGCCGCGCGCGCGCCGGTGGCGATGACGGCTTCGGGTGCCAGTGGGGTGTTCATAGTGAGGCTTCGAGGGCCGCGAGCATCTGCGCATTCTCGTCGGCGGTTCCGACCGTCAGGCGCAGGCAGTTGGCGAGCAATGGGTGCATTTTAGAAACGTTCTTGACCAGCACGCCGCGTGCCTTCATTCCCTCGAAGGTCTTTGCCGCGTCGGGCACCCGGATCAGGATCATGTTGGCCTCGCTCGGCCAGCTCCGGACCGCCGGCAGGCGGGCCAGCCGCGCCACCACCACGGCGCGCTCGCTGCGGATCTCGGCCGCCTGGGCGGCGAACACATCGGCATGCTCGAGGGCGAACAGGGCGCACTCGCAGTTCAGCACGCTGATGTTGTAGGGCGGGCGCACCTTGTCGATCTCGGCCACCAGCGCGGCCGGGCCCATCAGGTAGCCCAGGCGGGCGCCGGCCAGGCCGAACTTGCTGAGCGTGCGCATCAGCAGCACGTGGCCATGGCGGGCCACGCGGTCGATGTAGCTGCGGCCCGCGAACGGCTGGTAGGCCTCGTCGATGACCACCAGCCCGCCCTGGGCGCCCTGGGCCTGGACGATCTTCTCGATCACCGTGTCGTTCCAGAGATTGGCGGTCGGGTTGTTCGGGTAGGCCAGGAACACGATGGCCGGCCTCTCGCGGGCGATGGCGTCGAGCATGGCGCCCTCGTCGAGCTCGAAGTCGGCCGAGAGCGGAACGCCGACGAAGCGCAGGCCCTGCAACTGGGCGCTCATGGCGTACATCACGAAGCCGGGCACCGGCGCCAGCATCGTGGCGCCCGGCAGGTCGCAAGCAATCGCCAGCAAGGAGATCAGCTCGTCCGAGCCGTTGCCCAGCATCAGCGCGAAGCCCTCGGGCATGCCGGCGTGCGCCGCCAGCGCGCGCTGCAGGTCGGCGCCGCGCTCGCCCGGGTAGCGGTTCAGGGCCAGCGCGCCGAGCCGCTCGCCGAGGGCGGCCTGCAGCGCCGGCGCCAGGCCGTGGGGGTTTTCCATCGCGTCGAGCTTGAGCAGGCCGCGGGCGTCCTGCACGGCGTAGGCATGCATGGATTGCACGTCGGCGCGGATGCGGCCGAGGGCGCGGCGGGTATCGTCGGTGGCGGTCATTCGGGGCTGGTTCGGATTCACGGGTTGCAGCGATAGCTGTTGCGCAGCGCCGCCGAAAGGACGAGTTGCACCGGCATGTCGGCCTCGTAGCTGTCGGCGTTGCGCGTCAGTTCGGTTTGATAGAGGGAGCGCGCCATCGCGGGCTCGAGTCGGCGGCCGTTGATGCAGAACAGCGGCTTCTGGCCGGCGCGCTGTTCGGCGTCGTTGGCTTCCCGCAGGCCTTCCATGACGCCCACCAGGTAGTAGTTGGCGTAGAGCTTGCCATCTTTCTCGTTGGCCTCGAGCGTGCGCAGTTCGCGGATCGACATCGCCTGGGCGAAGGCCGTCATCGCCAGCAGCATCCCGGCCGCCCCGATGCGGATCAGGCGCGCGGCCGTGGCTTGATCAACACGCATGGGTTCCCCGCATGAACCGACCAGCCCTCGAGGTCGCGGGTGACCACCGAGCGGGCCCCGACCACGGCGCTGTCGCCGATCGTGACGCCGGGCGCCACGAAGGATTCAGCCGCCAGCCAGACACCGTCGCCGACGTGGATGTCGTCCCAGATCAGCGGGAAGCTGGGCAGCTTGTAGTCGTGCGTGCCGGTGCACAGCCAGACCCGTTGCGACACGCAGCAGTTCTTGCCGATGTGGACTTGGCCGTAGTTGTAGATCTCGACGCCCTCGCCGATCGCCGTGTAGTTGCCGATCACCAGGTTCCAGGGCATCAAAACCTTGACCCCGGCGCAGACCAGAACGCCCTCGCCGATCCGGGCGCCAAAAAGCCGCAGAAGCAAGATCCGCAGCGGCGAGAAGGCGCGTAGCCCGGGTCGGCCCAGGAGGCCCCAGATCAGGATCCAGCAGGCGCGGCGCAGCTTCTGGCCCAGGCTCCAGGGGTGCCTGCGGTTGGTCTTGAGGTCGAGGGCTTCGTGTTTCATGGCTTCGCGTTGCGCAGCCGCATCTCGGCCGCCCGGGCGTGGGCCTGCAGGCCCTCGCCATGGGCGAGCACCGAGGCCACCTGCCCGAGCGCCTGGGCGCCCTCCTCGCTGACTTCGATCAGGCTCGAGCGCTTCTGGAAATCGTAGACCCCGAGCGGCGAGCTGAAGCGTGCCGTGCCGCTGGTCGGCAGCACGTGGTTGGGGCCGGCGCAGTAGTCGCCCAGGCTTTCGCTGGTGTAGGCACCGAGAAAGATCGCGCCGGCGTGCCTGAGCAGGGGCTCCCAGCGGTGCGGCTCCTGGCTGCTGACCTCGAGGTGTTCGGGTGCGATCCGGTTGCTGATTTCGCAGGCTTCTTCCATGCTGCGCGTGTGGATCAGCGCGCCGCGGCCGTTGAGCGAGGCGGCAATGATCTCGGCGCGTGGCATCGAGGGCAGCAGGCGGTCGATCTCCTGCTGCACGCGCTCGATGTAGGCGGCGTCAGGACTGAGCAGGATGCTCTGCGCGAGTTCATCGTGCTCGGCCTGGCTGAACAGATCCATCGCGACCCACTCGGGCGGCGTGCTGCCGTCGGCCAGCACCAGAATTTCGCTCGGGCCGGCGATCATGTCGATGCCGACGGTGCCGAACACGCGCCGCTTGGCGGCCGCCACGTAGGCATTGCCGGGCCCGGTGATCTTGTCGACCGCCGGAATCGTGGCCGTGCCGTATGCCAGGGCCGCCACCGCCTGGGCGCCGCCGATCGTGAAGGCGCGCGTGACACCGGCCACGTAGGCGGCAGCGAGCACCAGCGGGTTGCGCTCGCCGCCCGGCGTCGGCACCACCATGATGATCTCGCCGACCCCGGCCACGTGCGCCGGAACCGCGTTCATGAGCACGCTCGACGGATAGGCGGCCTTGCCGCCCGGCACGTAGATGCCGACGCGGTCCAGCGGCGTGACCTTCTGGCCGAGCAGCGTGCCGTCGGCATCGCGGTAGCTCCAGCTCTCGCCGCTCGCCTTTTTCTGCGCCTCGTGGTAGCTCCTGACGCGGCTTGCCGCGGCTTGGAGCGCATCTTTCTGCTCCGCCGGCAGCGACTCGAAGGCGGCGCGCAACTCGGCGGCCGTGAGTTCCAGCGCCGGCAAGCCGTCGACGTCGAGGCGGTCGAAACGCCGCGTGTAGTCGAGCACGGCCTCGTCGCCCCGCTGCCGAACGTCGGCCAGGATGTCGGCCACCACCTGCTCGATGGCCGCATCCGCTTCGGCCGACCAATGCAGGCGCGCCTTGAATTCGGCCTCGAAGGTGGCCGACGCGGTGGACAGGCGGGCGGGAGCGGCTTTCAGGTTCATGTCGGGATGGCCGATGCGAAGGCATCGACGATGCGGCGGATGGGCTCTTGCTTGAGCTTGAGCGCGGCCTGGTTGACCACCAGCCGGGCGCTGATGTCCATGATGCGTTCGACCTCGATCAGATGGTTGGCCTTGAGCGTGTTGCCGGTCGAGACCAGGTCGACGATGGCATCGGCCAGCCCCGTGAGCGGAGCCAGTTCCATGCTGCCGTAGAGCTTGATCAGGTCGACGTGCACGCCCTTGCTGGCGAAGAATTCGCGCGCCAGGCCGACGTACTTGGTCGCCACCTTGAGCCGCGAGCCTTGCTTGACGGCCGAGGCGTAGTCGTAGTCGGCGCGCACCGCTACGCTCAGGCGGCAGGCCGCGATGCGCAGGTCGAGCGGCTGGTAGAGGCCCTGGTTGCCGTGCTCGAGCAGCACGTCGAGCCCGGTCACGCCGAGGTCGGCGCCGCCGTACTGGACGTAGGTCGGCACGTCGGAGGCGCGCACCAGCACCACGCGGACATCGGGCCTCGTGGTGGCGAGGATCAACTTGCGCGATTTCTCGGGGTCTTCGGTGACCTCGATGCCGGCCGCAGCCAGCAGCGGCAGGGTCTCCTCGAAGATGCGGCCCTTCGACAGCGCCAGCGTGATCACGGCTGCACCTCGGCCGGCCCGGCCACCCGCTCGATGTCGGCGCCGATGCCGCGCAGCTTGCCTTCCATGCGGTCGTAGCCGCGGTCGAGATGGTAGATGCGGTCGACCAGGGTCTCGCCATCGGCCACCAGGCCGGCGATCACGAGGCTGGCCGAGGCGCGCAGGTCGGTTGCCATCACGGTGGCGCCGGACAGCTGGCGCACGCCCTCGATCACCGCCACCTTGCCGTCGGTCTGGATCTTGGCGCCGAGACGCAGCATCTCGTCGACGTGCATGAAGCGGTTCTCGAAGATCGTCTCGGTGACGGTCGAGGTGCCTTCGGCGATCGCGTTGAGCGCCATGAACTGGGCCTGCATGTCGGTCGGGAAGCCCGGGTACTCGGTGGTGCGGAAGCTCTGTGCCTTGAGCCGGCCCTGGCTCTGCACCCGGATGCCGCCGTCGACCGCCTCCACCTGCGCCCCGGCCTCGCGCAGCTTCTCGATCACGGCATCGAGGTGGTCGGCGCGGCCATGCTTCAGGAATACCTCGCCGCCGGCCGCGGCCACGGCGCACAGGAAGGTGCCGGCCTCGATCCGGTCGGCCACCACCTGGTGGGTGCAGCCGTCGAGCCGCTCCACGCCCTGGATGCGGATGCGGCTGGTGCCGTGGCCCTCGATCTTCGCGCCCATGGCAATCAGCATCTCGGCCAGGTCGGCGATTTCAGGCTCCTGGGCGGCGTTCTCGAGCACCGTCTCGCCCTCGGCCAGCGCCGCCGCCATGAGGAAGTTCTCGGTGCCGGTGACCGTCACCATGTCGGTGGTGATGCGGGCGCCGTGCAGGCGTTTGCGGCCACCGCCGATGCCCGCCACCATGTAGCCGTGCTCGACCACGATCTCGGCACCCATGGCCTGCAGGCCCTTGATGTGCTGGTCGACCGGACGCGAGCCGATCGCGCAGCCGCCTGGCAGCGAGACCTTGGCCCTGCCGAAGCGCGCCAGCAGCGGGCCGAGCGCGAGCACCGAGGCCCGCATCGTCTTGACCAGTTCGTAGGGTGCCTCGGGCACCTCGAGCGAGCGGGCATCGATGCGCACCGTGCCGTTGTCGTCGCGCTCGGCGCGCACGCCCATGTTGTGGACCAGCTTGAGCATGGTCGCGACGTCCTTCAGGCGCGGCACGTTGTGCAGCATGACGGGGCGATCGGTCAGCAGAGCCGCGCAGAGTTCGGGCAGCGCGGCATTCTTGGCGCCGGAAATGAGTACCTCGCCGCGAAGCTTGCGCCCGCCGCGAATCAGAAGTTTGTCCATGAGGAATCCAGCGGAGGTCTAGCGAGACTGGCCTGCCCATTCGGCAGGCGTGAAGGTTTTCATCGAGAGCGCGTGCACTTCGTCGGTGTGCATTTTCGCACCCAGGGTGGCATAGACCCGCTGATGCCGCTGGATGGCGCGCTTGCCCTCGAACTCGGCGGAGACGATGGTGGCGTACCAGTGGCGGCCATCGCCCTCGAGCGTGATGTGGTCGCAGGCCAGGCCGGCCTGGATGATCGATTGGAGTTCGTCAGCTGTCATGGTTCGTTTTCATCCGCGGATCTTGTAGCCGATGCGCAGGAGGTGCACGGCGATCGCGCTGACCACCAGCCAGGCGCTGCCGACGATCGCCAGGCTCAGCCAGGGCGAAGCATCGCTGATGCCGAAGAAGCCGTAGCGAAAGCCATCGATCATGTAGAAGAAGGGGTTCAGGTGGCTCACCGTCTGCCAGAAAGGCGGCAGCGACCCGATCGAATAGAACACGCCGGACAGGAAGGTCATCGGCATGATCAGGAAGTTCTGGAACACCGCCATCTGGTCGAATTTCTCGGCCCAGAGGCCGGCGATCAGGCCCAGCGTGCCGAGGATGGCGGCGCCCAGGAAGGCGAAAACCAGGATCCACAACGGCGCCACGAAGCTCGGCATCGCGAAGAAGGCGGTGACGATGAACACGCCCAGGCCCACCGCCAGCCCGCGCACGATCGACGAGCCCACGTAGGCGAGGAACCAGCCCCAGTGCGACAGCGGCGTCAGCAGCACGAACACCAGGCTGCCCATGATCTTGCTCTGGATGATCGACGACGAGCTATTGGCGAAGGCGTTCTGCAGCACGCTCATCATCACCAGGCCCGGGACCAGGAAGGCGGTGTAGCTCACGGTGCCGAAGACCTTGACGTGGTCCTCGAGCACATGGCCGAAGACCGCCAGGTAGAGCACCGCGGTCAGCACCGGGGCGCCGACGGTCTGGAAGCCGACCTTCCAGAAGCGCAGCGTTTCCTTGTACAGAAGCGCGCGCCAGCCGAGCGCGTTGATCATCATCTTGCGACCTCCAGCGGCGTCTGCTCGCCCGCCATCAGGTCGATGAAGACGTCCTCGAGGTCGGCCTTGCGCATCTCGACGTCCTCGACGTCGAGCCCGGCTTCGCGGATCGCGGCCAGCAGCTGCTCGACCTCGTGGGCGTTCTGCGCCGGCAGCTGCACGATGCGGCCCGTGATGCGGGCGTTCTGGGCGATCGCCCAGGGCAGCATCCCGTCGGTCTTGAAGCGCAGCACGTTGCTGGCTGCCGACCGCAGCAGCTCGCTGGTGCGGTCGAGCGCGATCACGCGGCCTTGCTTGAGCATCGCGATCCGATGGCACAGCGCCTCGGCCTCTTCGAGATAGTGGGTGGTCAGCAGCACCGTGCTGCCCTGTTTGTTGAGCTTGGCGACGAACTGCCACAGCGTCTGGCGCAGCTCGACGTCGACGCCGGCGGTGGGCTCGTCCAGCACGATCACAGGCGGCTTGTGGACCAGCGCCTGGGCCACCAGCACGCGCCGCTTCATGCCGCCCGAGAGCTGGCGCATGTTCGCGCCCGCCTTGTCGGCCAGGCCGAGGCTCTGCAGGAGTTCGTCGATCCAGGCGTCGTTGTTCTTGATGCCGAAGTAGCCCGACTGGATCCGCAGCGCCTCGCGGACGTTGAAGAACGGGTCGAAGACCAGCTCCTGCGGCACCACGCCGAGTTGGCGGCGGGCCTGGGCGTAGTCCTTCTGGACGTCGAAGCCGTGGACCGCGATGGCGCCGCTGGTCGGGCGCGACAGCCCGGCGAGCATGCTGATCAGGGTGGTCTTGCCGGCCCCGTTCGGCCCCAGGAGGCCGAAGAACTCGCCCTCTTCGATCTGGAAGCTCACGTCATCGACGGCGCGGAGCCCGGGCTTGCCCTGGCTTCGTTGCTGGCGTGAGGGGGGGTAGGTCTTGCAGACCGATTGAAAGGAGATCGCGGGCATGGGAACCCGCGATTTTAAGCGGCCGCCGGTTTTCTAGGGCGCGGCCGGCAAAAGGCCTGCGATTCCGTACAGCGCGGCCAGTTCGCGCAGGCGGGCCGGCAACCCCTTGACGGCAAAGCCGCGACCGAGCGCGCTGGACTCGCGCCGGCACTCGAGCAACACCGCCAGCGCCGAGGAGTCGAAGTGGACCAGCGCGCTGGCGTCGACCACCGTGGCCGTATCGGTCTGCCCGGCCAGGCCGCGCTGGAGCATGTAGGCGCAGGCCGGCGCCTCGTCGTGCGTCAACTTGGGTGGCAGCACCAGCATGGCCGGCTCAGCCCTTGCCGTTGTTCTTGTTGCGCGCCTCGAGGGCGGCGATCAGGCCGTCGATGCCCTTGGCGTTGATCTGCTGCGCGAACTGGGTGCGGTAGGTATCCACCAGCCATACGCCCAGGACGTTGATGTTGTAGATCTTCCAGCCGCCGGCCTCGCCGGGGGTCTTCTCGAGCCGGTAGTCGAGCTGCACCGGATCGCCGCTGCCCTTGACTTCGGTGCGCACGAGCACCTCCTTGTCGTCGGCCGAGCCACGGAACGGGCGCACGACGACGGTCTGGTCGCTGACCTGGTCGAGGGCGCCCGCGTAGGTGCGCACCAGCAGGGTCTTGAACGCGTCCTCGAGCCGCTTCTGCTGCTCCGGCGTGGCCTGGCGCCAGGCCGGACCGACGGCCGAGGACGTCATGCGCAGGAAGTTCACGTTCGGCATGATCTTGGTGTCGACCAGCAGCATGATCTTGCCGACATCGCCCGCCTTGATCGACTTGTCGGCCTTGATCGTGTCCAGCACGTCGGAAGACAGCCGCTTCACGAGCGCATCGGGCGCCTCGTCCGCGGCCAGGGCCGGCCGCACGAATCCGGCAGCGGCAGCCGCCAGCAGCAGGCCGCCCAGCGCCAACCGTCCCAGGGTGCGGCGTTGAAGAATCTGGTTCATCGAGTCAATCCCTTGTCATGAAAAGTGAGGCGTTCGCCCAACGGGGTTCGAGTCCACGCCACACGGAGGGTTCCACATCGCGGCTCATGGCCTGCAACCGAATGCAATGGCCCCGCCCGCGCAAGGCCTTAATTGCCCTCGTCGGGCAGGTTTCCGTCGTGCACATCGTTGCGGCGGCGCTGCAGGAAGGCGTCACGGGTGAAGGTGTACCGGTCGAGCGCCGCATCCTCGAGCAGCTGGCCGACGCGCAACAGGTTGGCGCGGATGTCGATCAGGCGGAGAGCGTACATCGAGTTGCGCACCGAGATGTCCGACACGCCGCTCAGCAGGTCGCCCCGGAGGTCGAGCGGCAAGGCAGCGGTGTCGCGCAGGGTGGAGGGGCCGAGCAGGGGCAGGATCAGGTACGGGCCCGCCGGAACGCCCCAGCGGCCCAGCGTCTGGCCGAAGTCCTCGCTGTGGCGGTCGATGCCGAGTTCGGTTGCGATGTCCAGGATCCCGCCGAGGCCGAAGAACGTGTTGACGTTCAGGCGCATGAAAGTCTGCGCGCTGTCCTGGAGCTTGAGCTGCGCCACGCTGTTGGCGAAGCTCCAGACGTCGGAGAGGTTGCCGAAGAAATTGTTCACGCCGGTGCGCACCGGCGAGGGCAGCACCTTGACGTAGACCGTGGCGGCCGGCTTCAGAACCGCATCGTCGAGCGCGTTGTTGAAGCGATACACCTGCCGGTTGAGCGGCTCCAGCGGATCGGCCGGATTGGCGTTCGGGCCGGTGGCGCAACCCGTGAAGAAGGCGAGGACGCCGGCGGCGCCTGCTGCGCGCAGGCCATTGGCGATGCGGACGCACGCGACCCGGCCGGCGAGAGAAGTTCGTGGTTTCATTTCTTGTTGTTGGCGTTTCCGGATGGCGTGCTTCCTTCGGCCGCCTTGCTGTACAGGAACTGGCTGATCAGGTTCTCGAGCACGACCGCTGATTGGGTATCGGTCACGACATCGCCGGCTTGAAGGGTCTTTTCGTCGGCGCCGGCCTCGATGCCGATGTATTGCTCGCCCAGCAGGCCGCTGGTCAGGATCTTGAACGAGCTGTCCTTGGGGAAACTGTAGCGATTCTGGAGCGCCAGCGTCACGGCGGCCTGAAAGTTCTTGTCGTCGAACGTGATGGATTCGACGCGCCCGACCACCACGCCGGCGCTCTTGACCGCGGTTTGGGGCTTGAGCCCGCCGATGTTGTCGAAGCGCGCGGTCACGGCATAGGTCTTCTGGAAATTCAGGCTCAGCAGGTTGGCCGACTGCAGCGCCAGGAACAGCAGCGCCGCGCCGCCGATCAGCACGAACAGGCCGACCCAGATGTCATTGTTGGAACGTTGCATGTGTTGCACTCTCAGTGAACGTGGAGCCTAAATGCTGAACATCATGGCGGTCAGCATGAAATCGAGCCCGAGCACGGTGAGCGAGGCGACGACCACCGTGCGGGTGGTGGCGCGCGAGACTCCCTCGGGCGTCGGCTGGGCCTGGTAGCCCTGAAGCAGAGCGATGAAAGTCACGGCGATGCCGAAGACGATGCTCTTGACGACGCCATTGCCGACGTCCTTCCAGACGTCGACGCCGCCCTGCATCTGGCCCCAGAAGGCCCCCGCATCGAGGCCCAGCATCAGCACGCCGACGACATAGCCGCCGATCACGCCGACCGCGCTGAACACCGCCGCCAGCAGGGGCATGGTGATCACGCCGCCCCAGAAGCGCGGCGCCAGGATGCGCTGGACCGGGTCGACCGCCATCATTTCCATCGCGCTGAGCTGCTCGCCAGCCTTCATGAGGCCGATCTCGGCGGTGAGCGAGGTGCCGGCACGGCCCGCGAACAGCAGGGCCGCCACGACCGGGCCGAGCTCGCGCACCAGGCTCAATGCGACCAGCAGGCCCAGCGCCTCGGACGAGCCGTAGCGCTGCAGCGTGTAGTAGCCCTGCAGGCCCAGCACGAAGCCGACGAACAGGCCGGAGACGGCGATGATCGCCAGCGAGTAGTTGCCCAGGAAGTGGATCTGGTCACGCACCAGGCCGAAGCGGCGCAGGCTGCGCGCACCCTCCCCCACGAGCTGGAAGAACAGGCGCGCACCCAGACCGAGGTCGGCCAGCTTGCTGCGCACGGCGAAGCCGACGTCGGCCGGCTTGTACCAGCTCATAGGCTAACCTCCATGCTGCTGCGCACTGCGGTGCGAGCCCCCTTCGGAGCGGCCGGGCGGGGGCTCATTCGCGCCCCCCTTGGGAATTGCCGAAATCGGCCTCGACGGCCACCGCGGGGTAGTGGAAATGCACCGGCCCCTCGGGCAGCGCATTGACGAACTGGTGGACCAGCGGGTCGGCGCTGGCGCGCACCGCGTCCGGGCTGCCCTGCGCGGCAATGCCGCCGTTGGCGAGGATGATCACGTGGTCGGCGATGCGGAAGGTTTCCTCGAGGTCGTGCGACACGATCACGCTGGTGAGCCCCAGCGTGTCGTTGAGCTGCCGGATCAGCCGCGCCGCGGTGCCGAGCGAGATCGGGTCGAGGCCGGCGAAGGGCTCGTCGTACATGACGAGGTCGGGGTCGAGCGCGATTGCCCTGGCCAGCGCCACGCGCCGCGCCATGCCGCCCGAGACTTCGCTCGGCATCAGCTCGCGGGCGCCGCGCAGGCCGACGGCGTCGAGCTTCATCAGCACGATGTCCCGGATCAAGCCTTCGGACAGGCGGGTGTGCTCGCGCAGCGGGAAGGCCACGTTGTCGAACACGCTCATGTCGGTGAAGAGCGCGCCGAACTGGAACAGCATGCCCATGCGACGCCGGGCGGCATAAAGCGCATCGGGCGGCATCCGGCCGACGTCATGGCCGTCGAACAGCACCTCGCCACGGCGCGCCCGCACCTGCCCGCCGATCAGGCGCAGCACGGTGGTCTTGCCGCCGCCCGAGGCGCCCATCAACGCGGTCACCTTGCCACGCGGCACGAGGAACGAGACGCCATCGAGGATGGCGCGGTCGCCATAGCCGAAGACGACGTCGCGAAACTCAACGAGGGAAGTGGCTGGTGATGGGTCCATGGCAATGAAAAAGCCGGGGCGCCCCACATGAGGACATCCCGGCTCGCGGTAACAGCCAATGATAAGGGAAGCGCGTAACAGGCTGTGCCTACGACGATTCTGAAAAACGAACCGGATCAAAGGGACGCAGGCCGGCGCCGGGCCGCCCCAAGGCGGCCTGCGGCCCCCTCGGGGGCAGCGACCCACACGCCAGTGGGGGAGCGTGGGGCCAGTTCAGCGCGGCAGGTCGCTGAAGCCCATCAGGAACTCGTCGACCGAGCGGGCCGCCTGGCGGCCCTCGCGGATCGCCCAGACCACCAGCGACTGGCCACGGCGGATGTCGCCGGCGGCGAACACCTTGGGCACGTTGGTCGCGTAGCCGCCGATGAAATCGACGCTGGCCTTGGCGTTGCCGCGGGCGTCCTTCTCGACGCCGAAGGCGTCCAGCACATTGGCCACCGGGCTCACGAAGCCCATCGCCAGCAGGACCAGGTCGGCCTTGAGCACCTGCTCGCTGCCGGCCACCTCGACCATCTTGCCGTCCTTCCACTCGACACGAACCGTCTTCAGGCCCGTGACCTTGCCCTTTTCGCCGATGAATTCCTTGGTGGAGATGGCGAACTCGCGCTCGCAGCCCTCTTCGTGACTGGAACTGGTGCGCAGCTTGTACGGCCAGTAGGGCCAGGTCAGCGGGCGGTTCTCTTCCTCCGGCGGCTGAGGCATCAGCTCGAACTGGGTCACGCTGGCCGCGCCGTGGCGGTTGCTGGTGCCCACGCAGTCGGAGCCGGTGTCACCGCCGCCGATCACGATGACGTGCTTGCCGTCGGCGCGCAGCTGGCCCTTGACCTTGTCGCCGGCGTTGATCTTGTTCTGCTGCGGCAGGAACTCCATGGCGAAATGAATGCCGTCGAGGTCACGGCCGGGCACCGGCAGGTCGCGCGACTGCTCTGCGCCGCCGGTCAGCAGCACCGCGTCGAACTCCTTGTCGAGCTGCTCGGGCGTGACGGTTTCCTTGGCCCAGTTGGTGACCTTGGAGCCCTTGCCCAGCGGATCCTTGGCGGCGCCGACCATCACGCCGGTGCGGAAGGTCACGCCTTCGGCCTTCATCTGCTCGACGCGGCGATCGATGTGAACCTTCTCCATCTTGAAGTCGGGGATGCCGTAGCGCAGCAGGCCGCCGATGCGGTCGTTCTTCTCGAACAAGGTGACATCGTGGCCGACCCGCGCCAGCTGCTGGGCTGCCGCCATGCCCGCCGGGCCGGACCCGACCACGGCGACCTTCTTGCCGGTCTTGTGCTTGGCCGGACGGGCCGCCACCCAGCCTTCGTCCCAGGCACGATCGATGATCGCGTGCTCGATCGACTTGATGCCGACCGGATCGTCGTTCACGTTGAGCACGCAGGCCGCCTCGCAGGGGGCGGGGCAGATGCGGCCGGTGAACTCGGGGAAGTTGTTGGTCGAGTCGAGCACCACGAAGGCGCTCTGCCAGTCGGCCCGATACACCAGGTCGTTGAAGTCCGGAATGATGTTGTTGACCGGGCAGCCGCTGTTGCAGAACGGCGTGCCGCAGTCCATGCAGCGCGCGCCCTGGACCTTGGCCTGTGCCTCGTCGAGGCCGACCACGAATTCCTTGTAGTGCTTGACCCGCTCCTCGATCGGCTTGTAGCCCTCTTCGATGCGCTCATGCTCCATGAACCCGGTGATTTTTCCCATCGTGCTTTCCTGTTCTGTTCGTTGTCGCTCAGACCGCCGCCACCGGCTTGGCGGCCGCATGCGGCTCCATGCCGGCATGCGCGTTGTTGCCGCTGCTCGTGAGCTCGACTTCGCGGTCGTGGATCTCGGCCAGCGCGCGCTTGTATTCGTTCGGGAACACCTTGACGAACTTGGTGCGCGAAACGGCCCAGTTGTCGAGCAGTTCGCGGGCGCGCTTGCTGCCGGTCCAGCGGTGATGGTCTTCGAGCAGCTTGCGCAGCTGCGCCTCGTCGGTCTCGCCCTCGTGCCAGACCTTGCGGTGCACGCTAGCGGTCTGCTCGGCCGAGGTCAGCACCTTGTCGAGCGACACCATCGACAGGTTGCAGCGCGAGGCGAACTGGCCGTCCTCGTCGTAGACGAAGGCGACGCCGCCGCTCATGCCGGCCGCGAAGTTGCGTCCGGTCTGGCCCAGCACCGCGACCGTGCCGCC
Source organism: Variovorax ginsengisoli (assembly GCF_030486595.1). Taxonomy (GTDB): domain Bacteria; phylum Pseudomonadota; class Gammaproteobacteria; order Burkholderiales; family Burkholderiaceae_C; genus Variovorax; species Variovorax ginsengisoli_B. The sequence goes on from NZ_JAUJZH010000001.1 coordinate 322,898, forward strand.
GGTCATGTACTCGCAGCCATGGTCGCCGGTGCCTTCGACCACCGCGGTGGCGCCCGACAGCCGTACCGCGAAGCGCTCGCCGGCCACGCCGCAGAGGTAGGCCTCGCCGGTGGTCGCGCCATAGAGCGCGGTGTTGCCGACGATCGTGTTGCGCGCCGCCTCGCCGCGGAAGTCCAGGCTCGGGCGCACCACCACGCGGCCGCCCGACAGGCCCTTGCCGGTGTAGTCGTTGGCATCGCCGATCAGGTAGAGCGTGATGCCGCGCGCCAGGAAGGCGCCGAAGGACTGGCCGCCCGTGCCTTCGAGCTGGATGCGGATCGAATCGTCGGGCAGGCCCTGCGGATGCACCTTGGTCAGCGCGCCCGACAGCATGGCGCCGACCGAGCGGTTGACATTGCGCGCCACCTCGATGAACTGCACCTTCTCGCCCTTGTCGATGGCCGGGCGCGAACGCTCGATCAGCTTCACGTCCAGACTCTTCTCGAGGCCGTGGTCCTGGTTCTCGACATGGAAGCGCGGCACGTCGGCCGGCACGTTCGGCTGCGCGAACAGGCGGCTGAAGTCGAGCCCGCGGGCCTTCCAGTGCTCGATGCCGGTGCGGGTATCGAGCAGGTCGGAGCGGCCGATCAGGTCGTCGAACTTGCGAATGCCGAGCTGGGCCATGATCTGGCGCACTTCCTCGGCCACGAAGAAGAAGAAGTTGACCACGTGCTCGGGCTTGCCCGAGAACTTCTTGCGCAGCACCGGGTCTTGCGTCGCCACGCCCACCGGGCAGGTGTTCAGGTGGCACTTGCGCATCATGATGCAGCCTTCGACCACCAGCGGCGCGGTCGCGAAGCCGAACTCGTCGGCGCCGAGCAAGGCACCGATGGCGACGTCGCGGCCGGTCTTCATCTGGCCGTCGGCCTGCACCCGGATGCGGCCGCGCAGGCGGTTCAGCACCAGGGTCTGCTGGGTCTCGGCCAGGCCGATTTCCCACGGGCTGCCCGCGTGCTTGATCGACGACCACGGCGAGGCGCCGGTGCCGCCGTCGTGGCCGGCGATCACGACGTGGTCGCTCTTGCACTTGGCGACGCCTGCGGCGATCGTGCCGACGCCCACTTCGCTCACCAGCTTGACGCTGACGCTGGCATGCGGCGCGACATTCTTCAGGTCGTGGATCAGCTGCGCCAGATCCTCGATCGAGTAGATGTCGTGGTGCGGCGGCGGCGAGATCAGGCCCACGCCCGGCACCGAGTAGCGCATCTGGCCGATGTACTTCGTGACCTTGCCGCCGGGCAGCTGGCCGCCCTCGCCGGGCTTGGCGCCCTGCGCCATCTTGATCTGCACCTGGTCGGCGGACGACAGGTACTCGGCCGTGACGCCGAAGCGGCCCGAGGCCACCTGCTTGATCTTCGAACGCAGCGAGTCGCCGACCTGAAGCGGCAGATCGACCTCGACATTGGCCTCGCCGATCACGCTCTTGAGCGTGTCGCCCATCTTGATCGGGATGCCCTTGAGCTCGTTGCGGTAGCGCGCCGGATCTTCGCCGCCTTCGCCGGTGTTGCTCTTGCCGCCGATGCGGTTCATCGCCACCGCCAGGGTCGCGTGCGCCTCGGTGCTGATCGAGCCGAGCGACATCGCGCCGGTGGCGAAGCGCTTGACGATCTCGCTCGCGGGCTCGACCTCGTCGACGGGAATCGCCTTGGCCGGATCGATCTTGAACTCGAACAGGCCGCGCAGGGTGAGGTGCCGGCGGTTCTGGTCGTTGATCAGCTGCGCATATTCCTTGTAGGTGCTGAAGTTGTTGGCGCGCGTGCTGTGCTGCAGCTTGGCGATCGCGTCCGGCGTCCACATGTGCTCCTCACCGCGCGTGCGCCAGGCGTATTCGCCGCCGGCGTCGAGCATGTGGGCGAGCACCGGATCGTCGCTGAAGGCCGCCTTGTGCATGCGGATGCCTTCCTGGGCGATCTCGAACACGCCGATGCCCTGGACCCGGCTGGCGGTGCCCGTGAAGTACTTCTCGACCGTCTCGGTGTTCAGGCCGATGGCCTCGAACAGCTGGGCGCCGCAGTAGCTCATGTAGGTGCTGACACCCATCTTCGACATGATCTTCGACAGACCCTTGCCGACCGCCTTGACGTAGTTGTAGATGGCCTTGTCGGCGCTCAGGTCGCCGGAGAGGTCTTCATGCATCGCGGCCAGCGTTTCCATCGCCAGGTACGGGTGCACGGCTTCGGCGCCGTAGCCCGCGAGCACGCCGAAGTGATGCACTTCCCGCGCCGAGCCGGTCTCGACCACCAGGCCGGCGGTCGTGCGCAAGCCTTCGCGCACCAGGTACTGGTGGATCGCAGACAGCGCCAGCAGCGCCGGGATCGCGACCTGCGTCGGGCCGACGTTGCGGTCGCTGACGATCAGGATGTTGTGGCCGCCCTTGATCGCATCGACCGCCTCCGCGCACAGCGAGGCCAGCTTGGCTTCCACGCCTTCGTCGCCCCAGGCCAGCGGGTAGGTGATGTCGAGCGTATGGCTCTTGAACTTGCCCTGGGTGTACTTGCCGATGTCGCGCAGCTTCGCCATGTCGGCGAAGTCGAGGATCGGCTGGCTCACCTCGAGCCGCATCGGCGGGTTGACCTGGTTGATGTCGAGCAGGTTCGGCTTCGGGCCGATGAAGGACACCAGCGACATCACGATCGCCTCGCGGATCGGGTCGATCGGCGGGTTGGTCACTTGCGCGAACAACTGCTTGAAGTAGTTGTAGAGCGGCTTGTTCTTGTTCGACAGCACGGCCAGCGGGCTGTCGTTGCCCATCGAGCCGATGCCCTCCTCGCCGGCCGCGGCCATCGGGCTCATCAGGAACTTGATGTCTTCCTGGGTGTAGCCGAAGGCCTGCTGGCGATCGAGCAGGCTGACCTGGCTCGGCGGCGGCTGCACGGCCTCGGCCTCGACGCTGTCGAGCTTGATGCGCAGGTTCTCGATCCACTGCTTGTAAGGCTTGCTGTTGGCCAGCGTCGCCTTGACTTCCTCGTCGTCGATCATGCGGCCCTGCTCGAGGTCGATCAGGAACATCTTGCCGGGCTGCAGGCGCCACTTGCGGACGATCTTCTGCTCGGGCACCGGCAGCACGCCGGACTCGGAACCCATGATGACCAGGTCGTCGTCGGTCACGCAGTAGCGCGACGGGCGCAGGCCGTTGCGGTCGAGCGTGGCGCCGATCTGGCGGCCGTCGGTGAAGACGATCGAGGCCGGGCCGTCCCAGGGCTCGAGCATCGCGGCGTGGTACTCGTAGAACGCGCGGCGACGCGGGTCCATCGTCGCGTGCTGCTCCCAGGGCTCCGGAATCATCATCATCACGGCCTGGCTGATCGGATAGCCGGCCATCGTGAGCAACTCGAGACAGTTGTCGAAGGTGGCGGTGTCGGACTGGCCGGCGAAGCTGATCGGATAGAGCTTCTGCAGGTCGGCGCCCAGCACCGGCGAGGACATCACGCCTTCGCGCGCCTTCATCCAGTTGTAGTTGCCCTTGACCGTGTTGATTTCGCCGTTGTGGGCGACATAGCGGTACGGGTGGGCCAGCGGCCACTCGGGGAAGGTGTTGGTCGAGAAGCGCTGGTGCACCAGGCCCAGGGCCGAGACGCAGCGCTTGTCCTGCAGGTCGAGGTAGTAGGTACCGACCTGGTCGGCCAGCAGCAGGCCCTTGTAGACCACCGTGCGGCTCGACATGCTCGGCACGTAGTATTCCTTGCTGTGCTTGAGCTTCAGGCGCTGGATGTTGGCGCTGGCGGTCTTGCGGATCACGTAGAGCTTGCGCTCCAGCGCGTCCTGCACGATCACGTCGTTGCCACGGCCGATGAAGACCTGGCGCAGCAGCGGCTCCTTGGCGCGCACGTTGGGCGACATCGGCATTTCGCGGTTGACCGGCACGTCGCGCCAGCCCAGCAGCACCTGGCCTTCGACCTTGATGGCGCGTTCCATCTCCTGCTCGCAGGCCTCGCGCGAGGCGTGCTCCTTCGGCAGGAAGATCATGCCGACGCCGTACTCGCCGGGCGGCGGCAGGGTCACGCCCTGCTTGGCCATCTCTTCGCGATACAGCAGGTCGGGCAGCTGGATCAGGATGCCGGCGCCGTCGCCCATGAGCTTGTCGGCGCCCACTGCGCCGCGGTGGTCCAGATTCTCAAGAATCTTGAGGCCCTGCAACACGATGGCATGGCTCTTTTCGCCCTTGATGTGGGCCACGAAGCCGACGCCGCAGGCGTCGTGCTCGTCAGCGGCGGAATAAAGACCGTGTTCTTGGAGATGCTGGATCTCGGCAGCCGTCGTCATGGGCGTGCTCCTTCAGTTTTCGCAGGGAAAAGGAGCATATTGCTTTGCACAAATAATGCCAAATCCTTTAATTGGGGTCAGATTCCAATTTATTTCCGATAAATCTTGTCGACTTAAAATCGGGGACATATCAAAAAACATAGCAAATGATCGCGCATTGGCGCGAGATCAGGCACTTTGCGCTACGATTTTCGAGGCAGCGGCGGCCTGCCTGCGCGTGCCTTGACCGTGCGCCGACCTGTCGTTTTTTGTAACGAATCGACGAATTCAGGGTCGCCGGCGGCCCACCCGTGCAACGTCGCTTCGGTCAACAGCGCCTGCGCGGCGGCCGGAACGCCCGCGCGCACCATTTCGGCATAAGCGGCCTCGCGCGCGAAGGGCGTGTTGCCCAGCGTCCAGTAGAGGGGGTGCGGCGTCAGCAGCTTGTCGTGCACCAGGCCGGCATAGTGCCCGTGGCTCGACCACGGATGCTCGCGCGCCTCCGCCACCAGACCGGCGCGCACCGGATTCAGGTCGATGTAGGCCATGCAGGCGAACAGGTAGCGGTCGGTCTGGATCAGCGTCGACTTGTAGCGCCCCTCCCACAGGGTCCCGCTGCGCCCGTGCCGGTCGTTGAAGTAGCGCACGTAGCGCCGCCCCACGGCCTGCATCCATTGCGGCAGACCGTCGGCGGTCGACGGCGTGGCCAGCAGGTGGAAGTGGTTGTCCATCAGGACATAGGCGTGCAGCGCGATGCCGAATCGCGTGGCGTATTCGCCCAGCAGGCCGAGGAACATCTCGCGGTCGGCGCGATCCAGGAACACCGCCTGCCGGTTGTTGCCGCGCTGGATCACGTGGTGCGGCTGGCCGGCGAGCGTGAGGCGGGGCAGTCGTGCCATGGCGGAGGACGGCGCAGGAGGGTGACGGGCGGCGCGCCGGCTCAGGCCAGTCGGAAGCGCGTCTCGAGCAGCGATGTCAGGCCGAACTGCTCGAGCAGCTCGCGCAGCCGCTCGGCCGCGCTGGCTTTGCGCTGCCCGGTGCGGCGCGCGATGATGAGCTCGTTCTTCATGCTGTGCTCCCAGCCCACGAGCTCCGTCACCGTGACCTGGTAGCCGCTGGCTTCGAGGTACAGGCAGCGCAGCACGTTGGTGAGCTGGCTGCCGATCTCGCGCGTGTGCAGCGGATGGCGCCACAGCTCCGCCAGCGGCGTGCGGGACAGCGCCAGCGCCTTGGTCTCGCGCAGGCAGGCGGCGACCTCGGCCTGGCAGCAAGGCACCAGCACCATGAAGCGCGCCTGCTTGGCCAGCCCGAAGGCGATCGCGTCGTCGGTGGCCGTGTCGCAGGCATGGAGCGCGGTGACGACATCGATCCGCGGCGGCAGCTCCGCCGCGGTCGCGGATTCGGCCACCGTGAGATTGAGGAAAGCCATGCGGTCGAAGCCCAGCCGCGCGGCCAGCGCGCGCGATTTCTCGACCAGCTCGGCCCGGGTCTCGATGCCGTAGACATGGCCGGCGCCGCCCTGCTTGAAGAACAGGTCGTAGATGATGAAGCCGAGGTACGACTTGCCGGCGCCATGGTCGGCCAGCGACGCCTCGGCGCCTTCGCCGGGGACCTCGCGCAGCAGCTTCTCGATGAACTGGAACAGGTGGTAGACCTGCTTGAGCTTGCGCCGCGAATCCTGGTTCAGCCGGCCTTCACGCGTGAGGATGTGCAGTTCCTTCAGCAGTTCGACCGATTGTCCCGGCCGCAATTCGGCCAGCACTTCCGCCTCGGCCCTGGACGCCTTCGACGCCTTGTTCATGATGCACTCCCAGGCCCGACGTCGAGCGCGGCCCAACCGTCGGCGCCCAACGCTTCGAGCGTCTCGATGTTGCGGCCGAAGATCGCCTCGGCCTCCGGAAAGGCGTCCACCGCCCGGCTCACGCTGTCTTCGCGCAGCAGGTGCAGCGTGGGATGAGGCGCCCGGTTGGTGGCGTTGGTGATGTCGTCGGCCTCGGTGCCGCCGAACTGGAAGCGCGGGTGAAAACTCGCCAGCTGGAATATGCCGTCGAAGCCGGCGCGCGCCAGGCGCCGTTCGGCACGCCCCGTGAAATCGTTGAAGTCGAGGAAATCGGCCAGCGTGTTCGGTGCCATCAGCAGCGTGGTGTCGCGCTCCGACGCAGCGCTGGCCGCCAGCGCCCGGGCTTCGGCGAGCAGCGCGTCGATCAGTCCGGATTCGTCGCCCGCCAGGTAGACGGCATAGTGAACCTGGCCACGCACGTGCACGGCCTTGGCGAAGGGGCACAGGTTGAGCCCGATCACGGCGCGCTCGAGCCAGCGCCGGGTGTCGGCCTCGGCTTGCGCAGCGGAGATCGGAGCGCTTTCGATCATGCAGTGCCCCTCCTGGAGACCGGCCGCGCCAGCCGGGCCGCCAGGCCCAGGCCGGCCAGCGAGCACGACAGGGTGACGATCCAGGTCCATTGCCAGCCGCCCATGCGATGGGCCAGCCAGGCCACGACCGGCGGGGCGACGAACTGCCCGAACGACGAGGCCTGCTGCATCATGCCCACGGTGGTCGAGACCGTGGCGGGCCCAGGCGCCAGCCGCACGCTGAGCATGAACAAGGTCGCCGGCACCATGCCGCCGCCGAGTGAGAACAGGCAGACCGCCAGGTAGCGCAGGGCCGGCGGCAGGCTCCAGGCGGTCTCGGGCGCACCGATCCGCAGAAAGGCCGCGACGCTCGCGAGCGCCATCACGACGAAGCCCCAGCGCAGCAGCCGAACCGGTGGCAGCCCTTGCTGGAGCAGCCGGCCGCCGACCACGTTGCCGATGATGTTGAGGGCCGCGGCGAGCGCGGTCAGTGCCGCGTTCCAGCCGCTCGGGACGCCGGCGTCGACATAGATGGCCGGCAGGAATCCGATCACGGCGATCCATTGCGAGGAGTAGACCGCGAAAGCCAGCGCCAGCGTCCACGGACCGCCCGCACTCAGTGTGTCGCGCAGGCGAACGCCCCACCCCTCTGCCGAGCCGACGGACGCCACTCGGACGCGGGCGCCGTCGGCCGGCACCGCCAGCGCGACCCAGACGGCCGCGCAGGCCGAAGCCGCCGCCAGGGCGCACCACCAACCGGGCCAGCCGGACTGGGCGATCAGCGCCGGCCCGACCAGCAGCGCCAATGCCACGCCGAGCGGCATGTAGGCCCCCCAGAGTCCGATGGCGGCCTTGTCGGCACCCACCGGCGCGACGGCACGGATCAGTCCCGGCCCTGGCATCACGGCCAACAGGAAGCCGACCCCCTCGAGCGCCCGCAGCGCGAGCAGCCAGGCAAAGGCCTGCGCCGGATCGTCGACCCAGACGCCGACACCGCCACCGGCCGCACTGGCGACGGCGAGCAGCGCCAGTCCGGCCAGCATGCTGCGTCGAAGACCGATGGCGTCGGCCATCAACCCGACACCCAGGCCCAGGCTCATGCCGGCGACCTGCACCAGCGATAGCAGGAAACCCGCCTGCACCAGCCCGATGGCCAGGCTGGCCTGCAAGGCGGGCACCGCCGGCGGCAGCTTGCCGATATGCAGCGCCGCGGCGACGCCGCCGGCGACCACCGCGAGCGCGGCGACCGGAATCCCGGGACGGGTCGCAAGGGGGCTCATGGCACCCACCGCTGCCCCGTAAGGCGCTCGTACTCCCGGATCGCGAACCGATCGGTCATGCCGGCGATGTAGTCCGCCACGCCGCGCTGCCGGTCGTCGCGACGGGCGAAGGTCTCGGGCATTTCCGCCGGCGCCGCCAGGTAGGCATCGAACAGCGCACGCACCACGCCCTGCGCCTGTTCGGCGGTCTGCACCACTTGCGGATGGCGGTACAGATTGCGAAACAGGAAGCGCTTGAGCGCCGTGGATTCGGCCCGCATCCCGGCACTGAAAAGCACCAGCGGGTCGCTTCGCCGGACCGCGTCGGCGTCGGCCGGCGCGGCCGCTTCGAGCGCGCCCCGCGTGGCGTCGATGACGTCGTAGACCTGGGCGCTCAGCATGCGGCGGATCGTCTCGTAGAGCACCCGCCGCCCTTCCAGCCCCGGGTGCTCGGCCAAGGCCTCGCGCCGGTGGCGATCGAACAGGTCGACCTCGCCCAGGAGCTCGATGCTGATCAAGCCCGACCTGACGCCGTCGTCGATGTCGTGGGCGTTGTAGGCGATCTCGTCGGCCAGGTTGCACAGTTGCGCTTCCAGGCCGGGCTGGGTCCGGTCGCAGAAGCGCCGCCCCACCCCACCGGGCTCCGCGGCCTCGATCCGCTCGGCATTGGCGCGCGAACAGTGCTTGAGGATGCCTTCGCGAGTCTCGAAGCTCAGGTTGAGGCCGTCGTATTGCGGATATCGGTGCTCGAGTTCGTCGACCACGCGCAGGCTCTGCAGGTTGTGCTCGAAGCCGCCATGCGCCTGCATGCAGGCGTCGAGCGCATCCTGTCCGGCATGGCCGAAGGGGGTGTGGCCGAGGTCGTGGGCCAGCGCGATCGCCTCGACCAGGTCTTCATTGAGCCGCAGCGCCCGCGCGATCGAACGTCCGAGCTGCGCGACCTCGAGCGAGTGCGTCAGGCGGGTGCGAAACAGATCACCCTCATGGTTCAGGAACACCTGGGTCTTGTAGACCAGGCGCCGGAAGGCGGTCGAGTGCACGATGCGGTCGCGGTCGCGCTGGAAGTCGTCGCGGGTCGGCGCCGGCGCCTCGGCATGACGCCGGCCGCGCGAGCGGGCCGGATCGCTGGCGTAGGGCGCGAGGCTCATCGGAAGAAGCCCGGCAAGATCAAGCGGCGCAGCACTGCGCCAGGACTTCGCGCACCATGGCATCGGGCGCGCCGCGCACGACCGCCGAACCGGGCTTGTCGAGCACCACGAAGCGGATTTCGCCGGCCTCGGATTTCTTGTCGACCCGCATCAGTTCCAGGTAGCGCTCGGCGCCCAGGGCGGGCGCGACCACCGGCAGGCCGGCACGCCGCACCAGCGCGGTCAGCCGCTCGACGAAGGCGGCATCGATGCCGCCGAGACGCGCCGACAGCTGCGCCGCCAGGACCATGCCGCAGCCGACCGCCTCGCCGTGCAGCCATTCGCCATAGCCGAGCCCGGACTCGATCGCATGGCCGAAGGTATGGCCGAAATTGAGGATCGCGCGCAGGCCGGCTTCGCGTTCGTCCTGGCCCACGACCTCGGCCTTGATTTCGCAGCTGCGCTTGACCGCATGCGCCAGCGCCGCGGGCTCGCGGGCGATCAGCGCATCGATGTGGGCCTCGATCCAGGCCAGGAAGTCCAGGTCGTAGATCGGCCCGTACTTGATGACCTCGGCCAGCCCGGCGCTGAGCTCGCGCGGCGGCAGGCTGGCCAGCGTCGCCAGGTCGCACAACACCAGCTTCGGCTGGTAGAAGGCGCCGATCATGTTCTTGCCCAGGGGGTGGTTGATCGCGGTCTTGCCGCCGACCGACGAATCGACCTGCGCCAGCAGCGTCGTCGGCACCTGCACGAAGGGCACGCCCCGCATGTAGCTGGCGGCGGCGAATCCGGTCATGTCGCCCACCACGCCGCCGCCCAGCGCGAACAGCACCGTCTTGCGATCGGCACCGCGGGCCAGCAGGGCGTCGAAGACCCGGTTCAGGGTCTGCCAGTCCTTGTGCGCCTCGCCATCGGGCAGCTCGAGCACGTGCACCTCGCGGTAGCGGCCGGCCAGCGCCTCGCGCAGGGTGGCCGCATAGAGCGGCGCCACGGTGGTGTTGGTGACGATCAGGGCGCTGGCGGCCGAAGGGGCGGCCGCGAAGCTGCGCGGATCGCCCAGCAGGTCGCTGCCGATCAGGATCTGGTAGCTGCGCTCGCCGAGCTGGATCTCGACGCGTTCGGGAGGGACTGGCAATGGCATCCCCCGAGTTTAGGTGCATGCGGCGGCGCGGGTCCGGGCCCGGCCCCGGAGGCCGGTCAGTCCGTCAGCGGGCCTGGGTCGGGGGGCACCACCACGCCGGCGAGTTCCAGCTGCATCACGATGATGTTGACCACCACCGAGATCGACGGTCGGCCGGTCTCGACGGTTTCGTGGGCGGTCTCGCGGTAGAGGGGGTCGCGCGCGTCATGGAGCTCGCGCAGCCGGCCCAGCGGATCGGCCACCTGCAGCAGCGGACGCTTGACGTCGTGGCGCAGCCGGCGGAACAGGTCCTCGGGCAACGAGCGCAGGTAGAGCACATGGAAGCCGGCCCGCAGGGCCTGCCGATTGGCCTCGCGCAAGACGCAGCCGCCACCGGTGGCGACCACCCCGCGGGGCGCCGCGGCCAGCTCGGCAATGACGGATTGCTCGACATCCCGGAAACTGGCCTCTCCTTCGCGCTCGAAATAGTCGCGGATCGAGCAACCGATCCGCTCCTCGATCAAGTGATCGCTGTCGACGAAGGGAAGTTGAAGTCGCTGCGCAAGGCGCCGGCCAATCGCGGATTTGCCGGCGCCGGGCAAGCCGACGAGTGCGACCGCCATGCAAAGCTGCGAACGCCGCGCGTCAGCGCGCAGCGTTGCGGTCGGTGATCATTTTCGGGGTGATGAAGACGAGCATTTCAGTTTTGTTGGCAGTGCGAGTGCGCGTCCGGAACAGCGCCCCGAGGTAGGGCACCTCACCAAGCACCGGGATGCGCGATTCGTCGTTGGCTTCGGTGAGCTCGAAGATACCACCGATGACGACCGTGCCGCCGTTTTCGACCAGCACCTCGGTCTGCACGTGCTTGGTGTTGATCGCGAAACCGGCGGTGGTCGGCTGACCCACCGTGTCCTTGTTGACGTCCAGCGTCAGGATGATGTTGCCCTCGGGCGTGATCTGCGGCGTCACCTCGAGCTTCAGGTTGGCCTTGCGGAAGGCGATCGAGGTGGCGCCGCTGGAAGTCGCGACCTGGTAGGGCAGCTCGGTGCCCTGCTCGATGAGCGCCTTGGTCTGGTCGGCGGTCACGACGCGCGGGCTCGACACCACCTTGCCCTTGCCGTCGGCTTCGAGGGCCGAGATCTCGAGGTTCAGGATGCGCGAGAGGCTCGAATTGAACAGCGAGACCGCAAAGGTGCCCGGCGCATTGCCGTTGCCGGAGACACCGGTCGACGGCAGGTTGACGAAATTGCTGCCCGTCGGGGTCGAGATCAGGTTCGGCGGCGTCGTAGCGGTCCCCGGGATGAAGGTCGTCGGCCCGATCGCGTTGTTGTTGTTCAGCGCGCCGCCACCGAGGCGCACGCCCAGCGACTTGCCGAAGGTGTCGGACGCCTCGACGATGCGGGCCTCGATCAGCACCTGGCGCACCGGGATGTCCAGCTTCTGGATCAGTTCGGCCACCTGCACCAGCCGCGACGGGATGTCCGAGACGAACAGCTGGTTGGTGCGGGCTTCGGCGATCACGCTGCCGCGCGGGCTCAGGATACGGGTGGTGCTGCTGCCGCCTCCGCCGCCGCTGGAAGCGCCGGTGCCGGTCAGGCCCTGGGCGATCTGGATCGCCTTGGTGTAGTTGAGCTGGAACGACTGGGTGCGCAGCGGCTCGAGGTTCTGGATCGCGGCCTGGGCCTCGAACTCCATCTTTTCCTTGGCGTTGATCTCGTCCTTCGGTGCGATCCAGAGCACGCTGCCGTTCTTGCGCATGCCCAGGTTCTTGGCCTGCAGGATGATGTCGAGCGCCTGGTCCCAGGGCACGTCCTTCAGGCGCAGGGTCAGCGAACCCGTCACCGAGTCGGAGGTCACGATGTTGAAGTTGGTGAAGTCGGCGATCACCTGCAGCAGCGAGCGCACTTCGATGTTCTGGAAGTTCAGCGACAGCTTTTCGCCGTTGTAGCCGACGCCCTGCGTCAGCTTGGTCGGATCGATCTTGCGCGGACGCACTTCGACCACGAACTGGTTCTCGCTCTGGTAGGCGCTGTGCTCCCACTCACCGCGCGGCTCGATCACCATCCGGACACGGTCGCCGACCTGCTGGGTGGTCACGAGCTGAACCGGGGTGCCGAAGTCGGAGACGTCGAGGCGGCGGCGCAGGCCTTCGGGCAGGGTCGACTTGGTGAACTCGACCACCAGGTTCTTGCCCTGCTGGCGAATGTCGACGCCGACCTGGTTGTTGGCGAGGTCGACAATCACTCGGCCGGTGTTGTCGCTGCCCAGGCGGAAATCGACATCGCGCAGCGGCAGCATGTCGCGGTTGCGGTTCTCGGCGAATGCGGACGGCGTCGAAGCGGCCAGTGCGGCCCCCGCGACCGGTTCCAGCGAGACCAGCAGGGACTTGCCCTGGATCTCGGTCTTGTAGGCGGTGGCCTGCTTCAGGTTCAGGACCAGGCGCGTGCGATCGCCGGCCTGGACCACGTTGACCGAGCGCAAGTTGCCCTGGTTGACCTCGATCGCGTTGCGGCCGATGGCGTTGGTCACGCCCGGAAAATCAAGCGCGACACGGGCCGGCGACTGGATCGCGAAGCCGGTCGGCGCCGCGGCCAGCGGCTGGGTGAAGTCGACCCGGATCACCTCGGCACCGGACTGCATCGAACTCGTGACCGATTCGATCGCGTTCTGCGCATGAACGACTGCCGCGGCACCGAAGGCCACGATCGCGGCACCGGCCACGCGCAGCCACTGCGCAAGCATAGATTTTTGTTGGTTCATTTCGCCTTCTCTTGCAACTGCAGCGTCGCCACGCGTTCGATCCATTCACCGGCAGCGTCCTGCACGATTTCACGCAAGCCGAGTTCGGTTTCGCTGATACGGGTGATGCGCCCGTAGTTGAGTCCCAGATAGTTGCCGACCCGCACCTGGTAGAGCAGCTTGTCGACGCTGATCAGCGCCACCGGCTGGCCATTGCGGCTCAGGCTGCCGACCATCGCCATCGAGTCGAGCGGGAAGGCCTCGAGCGCTTCCTTGCGACGCGCCAGTTCTGGCGCGATCAGGCCCGAGGTGCTGGGCTGGGCCGAGTCCCGGCGCAGCGCCTGCGTCAGCTTCTGAATGTTGAACGGGTCGAAGGCCGCGGCCTCGGTGTACGCCTGCGGCGTGAACTTCTTCGGTTCGGTGATCGGCGGCACGCTGGGCTTGACCTGCGCGCGCTGTTCGGCCATCCAGCGCTGGAGGTCTTCCTGCTCCGAGCCGAAGCAGCCGGTCAACCCGACGGCTGCGACCGCGATCCATAGAAAGCTGAGCGTTCTCATTTCTTCTTGGCCCCCGCAGCCGCGGCGGCTGCGCGCTTCTGCGCCGCCTGCTCTTCCTCGTCGAGATAGCGGTAGGTGCGCGCCGTGGCGTCCATGACCAGCACCCCGTCTTTCTGCGGCGCCACCGAGAGGTTGTTCAGCGTCACGATCCGCGACAGGTTCGCGATGTCGGCGGCGAAGGCACCCATGTCGTGGTAGCGGCCGGTCACGCGCACGGCGATCGGGAGCTCGGCGTAGTAGTCCTTGACCGAAATCTGACCCGGACGGAACAGCTCGAACTGGAGGCTGCGACCCAGGCCGGCCTGGTTGATGTCCGACAGCAGCGCATCCATCTCGGCCTTGCTGGGCAGTTGCTTCTCGAGCAGGGTGACGTATTGCTGCACCTGCTCGCGCTGCTTCTTGAGCAGATCGAGGTTGGCGGCCTGCGCCACCTTCTTCTGGTAGTCGGCCCTGAGGGTGACTTCCTTGGCGCGCTCGGCATCGAGCTCGTCGTTCGAGTTGGTGAGCCAGACGAACCACAGCGCCGCCAGCACTGCCGCGACCACGGCGACGCACAGGGCGTAGCGCGGCACCGGCGGCCAGACCGACGGATCGTTGGGGTTCAGCCCCTGGAACTGCTGGTTGAAGCGGCGCAGGGCCAGTGCGAGGTCGAACCTCTCGGAAGGGCGTTTCTTTGCCATGAGCGCTTACCCCTTCGCCTTGATGGCCGCGGGCGCGCCGGCGGGTGGTTTCTGGGCGTCGGTCGGCCGCTTGAGGCCGATGCGCATCCTGAAGTTGGCGACGCGCCGCTGGTCGCGCGCACTCAGGCTCACCGTCGCCGAAGTGATCTCGATGAGCTCGGGCTTGACCAGCCACGGGCTGCTGTTGCCCAGGTTGCGCAGCAGCTCGGAGACCCGCTCGTTCGACTGCGCCATGCCCTGCAGCGTGACGGTCTGGTTTTCCTGCTTCATGCTGGTGATGTAGACCCCGTCGGGCAGCTGCCGGACCAGCTCGTTGAGGAGGTGAACGGGCAGGTTGCGGTCGCCTTGCAGGTCTTCGACTGCCGTCTGGCGGGCGCGCAAGGCGGCGATCTCGGCCTGCAGCGTGGAAATCTCCTTGATTTCCGTCTCGAGTTTGGTGATCTCGGTTTTCAGTAGCGTGTTCTTCGCCTGCTGGTTGGAGATCTGGGCCTGGAACCAGAGGAAGGCGGTGACCGCGATGAGCCCGCCCAGCACCGCGGAAAGACCCAGCGTGGCATAGAAGGTCTCGCGACGGCGCTTGCGCGCGGCTTCGCGGTGCGGAAGCAGATTGATCAGGATCACTGCAGGAACCTCCGCATCGCGAGGCCGCAGGACGTCAGGTAGGAGGCCGCTTCGCGCCGCACCTTCTTCTCGCGGATGCCGCTGCCGATTTCCATGCCTTCGAACGGGTTGACCAGCGAGCAGGCGAACGAAGTCTGGCGCGTGACCGCGCTCGTGAGGCCGGGCAGGCCCGCCGATCCGCCGGCCAGCAGAACATAGTCGACGCGGTTGTGCGGCGTGCTGGTGAAGAAGAACTGCAGCGCCCGGGCGATTTCCTGCGCGATGCTGGCCACGAAGGGCTTGAGCACGCCGGCCGCGTAGTCGTCGGGCAGTTCGCCGCTGCGCTTCTTGGCCTCGGCCTCCTCGGCCGAGAAGCCGTACTGGCGAACGATCAACTGGGTCAGCTGGGCGCCGCCGAAAGCCTGGTCACGGTCATACAGCACTTCCTGGTTGCGCAGCACCTGCATGCTGGTGGTGAAGGCACCGACCTCGAACAGCGCGACCACGGCATCCTGGCCCTGACCGGGCAGTTGCTCGATCAGGCGCGCCGTCGCCAGCCGGGAGGCATAGGACTCGACGTCGAGGATCACCGCCTTGAGACCCGAGGCCTCGGCCAGGCCTTGGCGGTCCTGCACCTTTTCCTTGCGGGAGGCGGCGATCAGCACCTCGACGTCGCCGGCCGAGTTGGCACTCTGCCCGATGACGCAGAAATCGAGGCTCACCTCGTCCAGCGAGAACGGGATGTACTGGTTGGCTTCCGACTCGACCTGGATCTCGAGCTCCTGCTCGCTCATGCCGCCGGGCAGGATGATCTTCTTGGTGATCACGGCCGACGGCGGCAGGGCCAGCGCGACATTCTTGGTGCGGGTGCCGCTCTTGCGGACCACGCGCCGCACGGCCTCAGCGACTTCGTCGAACTTCTCGACATTGCCGTCGGTTATCCAGCCGCGTTCGAGGGGCTCGATCGCACAGCGCTCGAGCACCAGCTTGCCGCTCGCGTCACGGCCGAGCTCGACCAGCTTGACGCTGGACGAACTGACGTCGAGCCCGAGCAGAGGCGCGGGCTGGCGGCGAAACAACGATCCGAGAGCAGTCAAGTTCGATCCCATCCGTTTGTAACGATTGGAAATAATTGCGAGTGGTTGCATGCTAGCAGCAAGGTGCAAGCCAATCCAAGCGCCGAATCCCCAGTGAGTGAGCAATCGTTGTCAAAAGTCGACGTAACAGTTCGGAACTGCAACTTGCGTCACAAATAAGAGTACTTGGGTCCTAACTGCTACCGCGGGCGCCGTCCTACGGCGGCGCGTTTTTATAATGCGCTCAGACTCCAACAGCCTCAATGCCCGAAAACTCTCGACCCAAAGGGCCTGCGAAGGCTCCCGTTCCCAAACGCCCGGCCTGGCTGAAATGGTTGCTTCGCCTGATCCTGTGGAGCCTCGGCCTCGTGGTGGCCGGCACGGTCGCGCTGATCTGCGTGATCGCGGTCGCGCTGGCGGTCGCCTACCCCAACCTGCCTGACATCTCCGAACTCGCCGACTACCGTCCCAAGCTGCCGCTGCGGGTGTTTTCGGCCGAAGGGATCCTGATCGGCGAGTTCGGCGAAGAGCGCCGCAACCTGACGCCGATCGCGACCATCCCGAAGATCATGAAGGATGCGGTGCTGGCCGCCGAGGACGCCCGCTTCTACGAGCACGGCGGCGTCGACTACAAGGGCATGCTGCGGGCCGGCATGGCCAACATGAACCGGGCCAAGAGCCAGGGCGCGTCGACCATCACGATGCAGGTGGCGCGCAACGTCTATCTCAGCTCCGAGAAGACGCTGACCCGCAAGATCTACGAAGTGCTGCTGACTTTCAAGCTCGAGCACCTGCTGAGCAAGGACCAGATCCTCGAGATCTACCTGAACCAGATCTACCTGGGCAACCGCGCCTACGGCTTCGCGGCCGCCTCCGAGGCCTATTTCGGCAAGCCGCTGTCGGACATCACGATCGCCCAGGCGGCGATGCTCGCCGGCCTGCCGAAGGCACCGGGCGCCAACAACCCGGTCAACAACCCGGCCCGGGCCCGCGGTCGCCAGCTGTACGTGATCGATCGCATGCAAGAGGCCGGCTTCATCAACGCCGACCAGGCCGCCCAGGCCCGCAAGGAGGAACTGCACCTGCGCGACGCCGCCGACCCGACGCGGCTGCACGCCGAGTACGTGGCCGAGACCGTGCGCCAGCTGATGTACGCGCAGTACGGCGACAGCACCTACACGCGCGGGCTGAAGGTCTACACCACGCTGGTCGCGGCCGACCAGGCGGCGGCCTACCGTGCGCTGCGGCGCGGAATCATGGACTACGAGCGGCGCCAGATCTACCGCGGCCCCGAGAAATTCGTCGACCTTCCGAACGACCCCAAGGAGCTCGACGAAGCAGTCGACGACGCGTTGGCCGACCACCCCGACAACGGCGACGTCATGTCGGCCGTGGTGCTGAAGGCGAACGCCAAGGAGATCCAGGCGGTGCGCGGCAACGGCGACGCGGTCCAGATCACCGGCGACGGCCTGAAGCCGGCACAGTCCGGGCTGTCGGACAAGGCACCGCCCAACATCCGGATCCGGCGCGGCGCCGTGATCCGGGTCGTGAAGACCCCGAAGGGCGCCTGGGAAATCACCCAGCTGCCCGAGGTGGAAGGCGCTTTCGTTGCCATGGATCCGCGCGACGGCGCCGTCAAGGCGATGATCGGCGGCTTCGACTTCGACAAGAACAAGTTCAATCACGTCACGCAGGCTTGGCGGCAGCCGGGCTCGAGCTTCAAGCCCTTCATCTATTCGGCCGCGCTCGAGAAGGGCTTCACGCCCAGCACCGTGATCAACGATGCGCCGCTCTTCTTCGACGCCGGCACCACCGGCGGCCAGCCCTGGGAGCCGAAGAACTACGACGGCACCTTCGAAGGCCCGATGTCGATGCGCCGGGCGCTGATGAAGTCGAAGAACATGGTGTCGATCCGCATCCTGCAATCGATCGGCACCCGCTACGCCCAGGATTGGGTCACCAACTTCGGCTTCGAACGCGAGAAGCACCCGGCCTACCTGCCTATGGCGCTGGGTGCGGGCTCGGTGACGCCGATGCAGATGGCGACCGCGTACTCGGTGTTCGCCAACGGCGGCTATCGCGTCAACCCCTATCTCGTGACCCGGGTGACCGACCATAAGGACAAGGTGCTGGTCGACAAGCAGCCGCCGCTGCTCAACGAGACCCTGCGTGCGGTGCCGCAGCGCAACGCCTTCCTGATGGCCAGCCTGCTGCAGTCGGTGGCCAGCGGGGGCACCGCGGCCAAGGCGCAGGCGACTCTCAAGCGGACCGACATCTACGGCAAGACCGGGACCACCAACGACTCGCTCGATGCCTGGTTCGCGGGCTTCCAGCCCACCATGGCGGCGGTCGCCTGGATGGGCTACGACACGCCGCGCAAGCTGGGCGACCGCGAGACCGGCGGCGGGCTGAGCCTGCCGATCTGGATCAACTTCATGGAGACCGCGATCAAGGGCGTGCCGGTGGCCGAGGTGCCGGCGCCGCCGGGCGTGGTCAATGTCGGCGGCGAGTGGTACTACGACGACTACGCGCCAGGCCGCGGCGTCGCCAGCCTGGGGGTTGACAGCGGACCGACGCAGCCGGCGGAGGCGATCGCGGCACCGCCGATCAGCGCGCCGGCGCCGGTCGAGGAGCGCAGCCGGATCCTGGACCTCTTCAGGAATTAGGCTCGCCCCCAGGTTGCCCCTCACTTCGTGTGGGGCGCCCACCCCCTGCCGGGGGCAACACCAGCGGCCTGGCAAAGCCAGTTCCGCGGTGTTTCACCAACGGGCCGGGCTGCGCCGGCCGAGGGAGATCGTTACGCCGTCTCGCTCAGCCGGCGATGAACTGGAGCGGCTGGCCTGATTGCCGGGTCGCCTCACGCGACAGGTTGTCGAAGAATTCCTCGCCGGTCTTGGTGTCGACCCAGGCGCGGCCGTCGTGCCGGTAGTGGTAGCCGCCGGAACGCGCGGCGAGCCAGATCTCTTGCAGGGGCTTCTGCAGGTTGACGATCAGCTGGCTGCCGTTGCCGAAGATGATCGTGATCATTCCCCCGACGCGCTGGTTGTCGATGTCGACGTCGCTCTCGTCGTTGATGCGGTCGCAGCTTCGCTCGATCGCTGCCAGTGCGGCTTCAGCGCGGTCCATGTATTCGGGGTCGGTCATTACAATTTCGCCATGTTGAATGTTCGTCAAATTCTAGTGAGCGCCTTAGGCCTCGCGCTCGTCGGGGTCGGCCTGACGGCCTGCGGCCAGAAGGGCTCGCTGTACCTGCCCACCGATCCGCTCGCCAAGGAACGCACCACGCTGCCCGGCCTGCTGCTGCCCACGCCGCCCGCCAGCGCCGCCGGCGATGCCCCGGCCAAGCCGCCGGCAGCCGCCAGCAGCGCCCCCGCAGGAGCCAGCCAGTGAACGCCGCCACCGCCGCACGGCTCCCGGGCCATCCCCACATCGCGCGCCAGGACGGCGCCCTGCAGGTCGAAGGCCGGCCGCTCGCCGAACTGGCGCAGAAATACGGCACCCCCCTGTTCGTCTACTCGAAGCAGTGGATGCTCGACGCCCTCGCCGCCTACCAGCGCGGCTTCGCAGGCCGCGATGCGATGGTCTGCTACGCGATCAAGGCCAATTCCTCACTGGGCGTGCTGCGGGTCTTCGCCGAGGCCGGCTGCGGCTTCGACATTGTCTCCGGCGGAGAACTGGCGCGGGTGCTGGCCGCCGGCGCCGATCCGGCCAAGGTGATCTTCTCGGGCGTCGGCAAGACCCGGGCCGAGATGCGCGAAGCGCTGGCGGCCGGCATCGGCTGCTTCAACGTCGAAAGCGAAGCCGAACTCGACGTGCTGAATGCCGTCGCGCTCAAGGACGACCGCCGCGCGCCGGTCAGCATCCGCATCAATCCGAACGTCGATCCGAAGACGCACCCCTACATCTCGACCGGACTCAAGGGCAACAAGTTCGGCGTCGCGCACGATCGCGCGGTCGCGATCTACCGGCATGCGGCTGCCCTGAAGGGCCTGAAGGTGGTTGGAATCGACTGCCACATCGGCTCCCAGATCACCGACGCCTCGCCCTACCTCGAGGCGCTCGAGCGCGTGCTCGACCTCGTCGAGGCGATCGAGGCGGCCGGCGTGCCGCTGCACCATCTCGACTTCGGCGGCGGCCTGGGCATCGATTACAACGGCGACACCCCGCCCGCCGCCGATGCGCTCTGGCAGCAGTTGGTCACGCGGCTCGATGCCCGCGGCTTCGGCCAGCGCCGGCTGATCGTCGAGCCGGGCCGCTCGCTGGTCGGCAATGCGGGGGTCTGCGTGACCGAGGTGCTCTATCTCAAGCCCGGCGAGGAAAAGAACTTCTGCATCGTCGATGCGGCGATGAACGACCTGCCGCGACCCGCGATGTACCAGGCCTTCCACCAGATCGTCCCGCTCGCTGAACGCGCCGGCGCCGCCGCCACCTATGACGTGGTCGGCCCGGTCTGCGAAAGCGGCGACTGGATCGGCCGCGACCGCGCGCTGCAGGTCCAGTCGGGCGACCTGCTCGCGGTCCTGTCCGCCGGGGCCTACTGCATGGCCATGGCCAGCAACTACAACACGCGCGGGCGCGCGGCCGAGGTGCTGGTGAGCGGCAAGACGGCGACGCTGATCCGCCGCCGCGAAAGCATCGACGATCAACTGGCAAGCGAACGTTTCAGCGACTGAGCGGGGCCCGGGGCGCCGCGGCCAGTGGCCGCGGCAGCTTGTTGTTCTTGTTGCGCGCGAAGTTCCACACGCGCCAGCCGAGCAGCACGGCGATGATCCCGGCGTAGACGAAAACTTCGGCGAAGTTGTTCTTGCCGGCCCGCATCCAGAAGAAGTGCAGCAGGCCCAGCGCGGCGATGCCGTAGACCAGCTTGTGCAACGCCTGCCAGCGCTTCGCGCCCAGCGCCTTGATGGCGCGGTTGAACGAGGTCGCGGCCAGCGGCGTCAGCAGCACGAAGGCCGAGAAACCGACCAGGATGAACGGTCGCTTGGCGATGTCCTTGGCGATGTCGGCCATCTCGAAACCCATGTCGAACCAGCTGTAGCTCAGCAGGTGCACCACGACATAGAAGTAGGCGAACAGCCCCAGCATGCGCCGAAAGCGCGCCAGCGCGTTCGCCTTGGCGATGACGCGCAAGGGCGTCACGGCCAGCACGATGCAGATGAAGCGCAAGGTCCAGTCGCCGGTGGAGCGGATCAGGTACTCGGCCGGGTTGGCGCCGAGGCCGTCGGTCAGCGCGCCGTAGAACAGCCAGGCGAAGGGCAGCAGGCAGAGCACGAACACCACCGGCTTGGCGGCCGGGTGCATCAGCAGCTTGTTCATGGGTGATTCTGATCAGTTGAGGACAGAGCAAAAACTGCTGCGCAGTTTCTTGGTCTGTCCCGCAATGTCTCAATAATTCTTCTTCAAGTCCATGCCGGCGTACAACTGGCCGACCTGGGCCTCGTAGCCGTTGAACATCTGGGTCTTTGCGCGCTTGGCGAACAGCCCCCCGCCGTCGCCGATGCGCCGCTCGGTCGCCTGGCTCCAGCGCGGGTGGTCGACGTTCGGATTGACGTTGGAATAGAAGCCGTACTCGTTGGCCGCGGCCTTGTTCCAGGCCGTGCCCGGCTCCTTCTCGACGAAGCGGATCTTGACGATTGACTTGGCGCTCTTGAAGCCGTACTTCCAAGGCACCACGATGCGCACCGGGGCGCCGTTCTGGTTCGGCAGCACCTCGCCGTACATGCCGAAAGTCAGCAAGGTCAGCGGATGCATCGCCTCGTCCATGCGCAGGCCCTCGGCATAGGGCCAGTCGAGCACGCGCGAGCCGACGAAGGGCATGGTCTTGGGATCGGCCAGCGTCAGGAACTCGACGTACTTGGCATTGCCCTGCGGCTCGACCTTCTTGATCAGTTCCGACAGCGAATAGCCGACCCACGGGATCACCATCGACCACCCCTCGACGCAGCGCAGGCGGTAGATGCGCTCTTCCTGGGCGCTGAGCTTGAGCAGGTCCTCGATGCCGTACTTGCCGGGCTTCTTGACCAGTCCTTCGACCTCGACGGTCCAGGGCCGGGTCTTCAGGGTGCCGGCGTTCTTCACGGGGTCGCCCTTGTCGGTGCCGAACTCGTAGAAGTTGTTGTAGCTGGTGGCGTCCTTGTAGTCGGTCAGCTTTTCCATCGTCTGGGCGCCAGGCACCGCCGATTTCGCGCCCGCGAGCGGCGCCAGCTTGCCCGGTGCCGCCGCCTGCGCCAGTGCGTCGCGCGCCGCCCAGGAAGCCATGGCCGCGCCGGCGACACCGCCGGCCATCCAGCGCAGCATGTCGCGCCGGCCTTCGTAGACGCCCTTGGGCGTGATCTCGCTCGAACGCGGGTGGAGGAAGCCGTCGTCGCGGGAATGAATCAACATGAAATGCCTTTCGCCTGAAAACGCTCAGTCAGGGGGAGTTCGTTGCCGATGCCGATCCGGTTACGCGCAAAGCACGCCCCCGGATCATTCCACGCGCAAGAGACCGCGCTAGAGCGTGCCGTAGCTGTGCAGCCCGCTCAGGAACATGTTGACGCCGAGGAACGCGAAGGTGGTGACGGCCAGGCCGCCGAGCGCCCACCAGGCCGCCACAGTGCCTCGGAGGCCCTTCACGAGCCGCATGTGCAGCCAGGCCGCGTAGTTGAGCCAGACGATCAGCGCCCAGGTCTCCTTCGGGTCCCAGCTCCAGTAGCCGCCCCAGGCATCGGCCGCCCACAGCGCGCCCAGCACGGTGGCGATGGTGAAGAAGGCGAAGCCGACCGTGATCGACTTGTACATCACGTCGTCGAGCACCTCGTTGGCCGGCAGCCGCGCCGCGATGCGCTTGCGGCCCATCAGGATGCCGGCGGCGATCAGCGCCGAGATCGCGGCATAGCCGACCCAGTAGCTGCCGCCAGCCTCCTGCACGCGCTGGCGGAACGCCACCGGCACGAAGCACAGCGCCACGCCGAGCAGCCAGATCGGCGTCAGCTTGTACCAGCGGGTCTCGGCGGCCTGCTCCTTGATCAGGTAGGCGAAGGCCACCATGGCGGCAAGCGAGAAGGTGCCGTAGCCGATGAAGTTGGCCGGCACGTGCAGCTTCATCCACCAGCTCTGCAGCGCCGGCACCAGCGGCTGGATCTCGTGGGCGTCGCGCACCAGCGTGTACCAGAGCAGGAAACCGACCGCGGCGCTGACCACCAGCATCACGAAGGCACCCAGCGCGCGGGTGCGATAGCGCCATTCGAAATACAGGTAGAAGGTGGCGGTGAGCCAGCAGAAGAGGACGAACACCTCGTACAGGTTGCTGACCGGGATGTGGCCGATGTCGGGGCCGAGCTGGTGGCTCTCGTACCAGCGCACCATGGTGCCGATCAGCGCCATCGTGACCGCGGCCCAGGCCAGCCGCGAGCCGATCAGGTCCATGGCGTCGCCCTGCCGGCCGCTGAAGAAACCGATCCAGTAGAAGATCGTACTCATGAAGAACAGCATGCTCATCCAGAGGATGGCCGACTGGCTCGACAGGAAGTACTTGAGCCAGAAGACGCTGTCGGCCCGCGCCAGGTCGCCCTGGTAGGACGCGATGGCCAGCAGCGCGGCGGCCGCGACCACGATCGCCAGCACCCGCAGCGGCCGCCAGAACCAGCCCAGCCAGACGGCGGCGGGCACGGCCGCCACCAGGATAGTCTGCTCGTAGTAGTCCATCGCACCGTGGTAGCGCGAGAAGGCGAAGACGGCGCCCGCCAGCACCAGCAGCGCAAACACCCAGTCGAGGGCGTTGCGGCGGGAGAGCCAGCTGTCGTTGAGAGTAAGCGTGGTGGTCGTCATGACGCGGTGTCTTTCGTGATGGCGAGCAGCTTGTGCTTCAGGTGCTCGAATTCGCGGTCGCTGTCGATGGTCTTGCGGTTGACCGAGAAAGCCAGGGTCGCCGCCGTGCCCCGGGCGTCGTCGCCGTCCTTCGCGAGCCACACCCAGAGCCGGCGCTCGCGCACGTACAGCATCGCAAAAATGCCCACGATCAGCAACAGACAGCCCAGATAGACGATGTTCTTGCCAGGGGCTCGTGCGACCTGGAAGACGCTGGCCTGGACCTGCTTGAAGTCGGTCATCATCATCGCGACCGGCGCCGGATAAAAGTGGGCGTCGCTGATCGCCAGCACCGCCTGCGTGAGGAAGAGCTGCGATTTCTCGTCGGGCGGCATGGCGGCCAGGCCGGCCTGCTCGCGGCTCAGGTTGAGCACCTCGAACAGCACGTCGTTGAGGATGCGCACCAGCACGGCGGCCGCGCGTTCGCGCTCGGCCTCGGGCACGTTGGCTTCCATGAACTCGGCCACCGCCTGCCAGCCGCCGCTGCTGACCGCATCGACCTTGGCGCGCTCGGTGCCCGCGAACAGGGCCAGCGCCCGGGCCGCGGAGGCGCGCAGCTGGGCGGCCAGTTCGGGCCGCTTGGGATCGGTGGCGCGCGCGATGTAGCGGTCGAGGGCGCGGTCGCGCAACTTGGCATCGGCCAGGGCGGCGCGCATGCGCACGAAGCCTTCCATCGAGCCTTGCTCGTCGGCCGGCACGCGCAGGTAGCGGAAGGGGTCCTCCGGCCGCTCGCGCACCCCGAGCAGGAACACCGGCTGACCATCCCCGGTATCGACCGGCACCATGTAGTTCTGGAACTCGCGCGCCTGCCCCGAAGCGTCGCGCAGCTTGTAGCCGATGCTGGGGCCGATGTTGCGCAGCACCTTGGGCTTGTTGGTCTTGTTGGCCGCCCCCAGGCGCGACTCGAGGTCGTGCCGCAGGTCGACCTTGCGGACGTCGGCGCCGCTGGTCATGGCGCCGCCGCCGTCGGCGAAGTTCTCGACGTTGATGACGCGCAGCGCCACCAGCTCGAGCGTGAGCCGGTCGTTGCCGTTGGTGATCTCGCTGCTGCCGCCGATGGTGCCGTCGATCTCGAAGGGCTTGGCGGCCGCGCCCATCGGCACCGCCTTGAGCTTCACGCTGGAGCCGCCGTCGTCGAAGCTCGACTGGTAGATCTCGACGCCCTTGTAGCTGGCCGGGTGGTTGACCTCGATGCGCTTGGGCAGCTGCTCGCCGGTCTCGCGGTCGTGCAGCACCACTTCGCTGGCGAACAGCTTGGGCATGCCGGTCGAGTAGTACTCGACGATGAACTTCTTGAGCTCGATCGAGAACGGAAGGTCCTGGAGCAGCACGCCGTCGGCCTGGTTCAGGATCGCGACGCTGGATTGCGCGCCCTCGGGCACCAGGATGTTGCCGCGGAAGGTCGGGTTGCGCGGCGACAGCCGATGCTCGGGCGCCACGTCCTTGATCAGGCCGCCGCCGGTGTAGACGCTCTTGCCGTTGAACCAGGTCTGGGCCCGCACGACGAGGTCGCCGTCGAACAGGCCGCCGATGCAGACCAGCACGATCGCCCCGTGGGCGGCGATGTAGCCGAGCTTGTGGGCCCCGCCGGCGCGCGCGGCGACCATCCAGCCCTGGCTCTGCCCTTCGGCCTCGCGGTGCTGCAGCTTGACTTTCCAGCCGCCGCCGGCCAGCAGCTCGCCGATGCGCTTGGCGGCGCTGTCGGGCGTCTCGGCCAGCACGGCCTCGGCGCGCTGTCCGAAGGCCTTCAGGCTCTGGGCCCGAATGCCTTCCTTCACGGTCTTCAGGTCGCGCAGGATATGCGGCGTGTTGCGCGCGATGCACAGCGAGGTGCTGACCACCAGGAACAGCAGGATCAGCAGGAACCACCAGGCGCTGTAGATGGAGTCGAGCCTGGCGGCGCGGAACAGCTCGGCCCAGAAGGGGCCGAACTGGTTCACGTAGTTGCCGGCCGGTTCGTGCTGCTTGAGCACGGTGCCGATGATCGAGGCGATGCAGATGATGGTCAGCAGCGCGATCGCGAAGCGCATCGACGAGAACAGCTCCACCGCCGCGCGGACCGCGTGGGGGCCGCGGCGGACGCGAAGGCCGTGGGTGGAGACTGACATCGGTGCGAGGCGTGGAAAGCAAACAAGGCGGGCCATCCTGCCGGATGGACCCGCCTTGTTAGGAGTTTGTTATTGGCGGTTGGTTCAGGCTTGGAGGCCCGGCGTTCAGCGCAGGCCGGCGATGTAGTCGGCGACCGCGGTGATTTCCTTGTTGCTGAGCTTGGCCGCCACCCCGGTCATGACCGGCGAATTGAGGCGGGTGCCTTCGCGGAACAGGGTCAGCTGCTGCGCAGTGTATTCGGCGTGCTGGCCGCCCAGGCGCGGGTACTGGGCCGGGATGCCGGCGCCGTTCGGGCTGTGGCAGCCGGCGCAGGCCGGGATCTGGCGATCGGCGATGCCGCCGCGGAAGATCCGCTCGCCCAGGCCGACCAGGTCCTTCTCCTTGGCGAAGCCCGGCTTGATCTTTTTCGAGGTCACGAACCAGGCGATGTTGCGCATGTCGTCGTCCGACAGCGCCGTGGCCATGGGCTTCATGATTGCGCTCTTGCGCTTGCCGGACTTGAAGTCCTGCAGTTGCTTGAGGATGTATTCGGGGTGCTGCTGCGCCAGCTTGGGGTTCGCCGCGATGGCCGAATTTCCGTC
Source organism: Variovorax ginsengisoli (assembly GCF_030486595.1). Taxonomy (GTDB): domain Bacteria; phylum Pseudomonadota; class Gammaproteobacteria; order Burkholderiales; family Burkholderiaceae_C; genus Variovorax; species Variovorax ginsengisoli_B. Next base: position 349,224 of record NZ_JAUJZH010000001.1, read on the forward strand.
CGCGTTGTGGCACGAGGCACAGCTCTGGCTGTTTGCCGGCGTGGCATTGAAGACCGTATCGCCCTTGGCGGGGTCGGGCTTCGGTGCCTTGGCGGGCGCCTCGGCAGCCGGCTTTGCAGCGGGCTCGTCAGCCGCGAAGCTGGCACTGGCGGCGGCGCCCAACAGGGCTGCAAGCAGAAATTTGGCAAACAACTTCATATCGGGGGCTTGGATTTATGGCGCAAAACCCGGCGATTCTACAATGGCGCCCCGTACCGAAAGCCCATCGATGACCACCCCGCCGCGGAAGCCCGCCGCCAGCTACTCCCGCAAAGCGACCACCGTCGACCCCCAGGCGGCCGAACGCGCCCGTGTGGCGCGCGGCTGGCTGCACACTGCCCACTTCCTCACGAGCGCCCCCCAGCTCGAGCATCTGCCGACCTTCGACCTGCCCGAGATCGCCTTCGTCGGCCGCTCGAATGCCGGCAAGTCGACCGCCATCAATACCCTGACCCAGCAGACCCGGCTGGCCTTCGCCTCGAAGACACCGGGCCGGACCCAGCACATCAACCTGTTCGGCGTCGGCAAGCAGAAGGTCGACGACGCCGTGCTCGCCGACCTGCCCGGCTATGGCTATGCGGCCGTGCCCAAGGAGGCCAAGCTGCGCTGGCAGCGCGTGATGGGCAACTACCTGATGACCCGTCCGAACCTGCGCGGCGTGGTGCTGATGTGCGATCCGCGCCACGGCCTGACCGAGCTCGACGACATCCTGCTCGACGTGATCCGGCCGCGGGTCGAGCAGGGGCTCAAGTTCCTGGTGCTGCTCACCAAGTCGGACAAGCTCACGCGTTCGGACGGCGCCAAGGCGCTGTCGATTGCGCGACTGCAGGCCGGCGGCGGCGAGGTCAAACTGTTCTCGGCCCTGAAGCAGCACGGCGTGGACGAGGCGGCCGAGCTGCTGTGGCGCTGGGCGCACCCGGAAGACGGGCAGCCCGCGCCGCCTTCCGAGCCGGCATCCGAGCAAGCCCCCATCGACGAGCAGCCCTGAATCCGGCGCTGGCCTCCTCGCCGCATGGACAACGAAGGAGACAGCCTGTGATCGAGACTTTCGCCCGCGCACTGCCGAACGGCACCACCCTGAGCTGCCGCGCGGCCGGCGCGCCCGGCCGGCCGCTGATGGTGTTCCTGCACGGCTTTCCCGAGGCCGCGTTCATCTGGGACGAACTGCTCGAGCACTTCGCCGCGCCCGAGCACGGCGGCTTCCGCTGCATCGCACCGAACCTGCGCGGCTTCGAACAGTCCAGCGCACCCACCGAGGTCTCGGCCTACCGGGCCCACCTCCTGGTGCAGGACCTCGCCGAACTGGCGGCCAGCGAGAACCCGGCCGGCCGCATCGAGGTGCTGGTGGCGCACGACTGGGGCGGCGCCTTCGGCTGGGGTTTCGGCAATCGGCACGGCGACCGGCTGGGACGCCTGGTGATCATCAACTCGCCGCATCCCGGCACCTTCGCCCGCGAGCTGCAGAACAACCCGGACCAGCAGGCCGCGAGCGCCTACATGAACTTCCTGGCCCGGCCGGATGCCGAGGCGCTGCTGGCGGCCGACGACTACCGCCGCATGTGGCCCATGTTCCTCGGCATGAAGGCCGGCGCCGATGGCTTCGGCTGGCTCACGGAGCCGGTCAAGGACCAGTACCGCAAGGTCTGGGATGCGGGCCTCACGGGCGCCTGCAACCTGTATCGCGTCACGCCGTTGAAGCCGGCCCTGCCCGGCCAGCCGGCGCCCGCGATGCCGGACCTGCCCCACGACAAGCTCACGGTCGCCGCACCCACCCTGGTCCTGTGGGCGCTCGACGACAAGGCGCTGCTGCCCGGGCTGCTGGACGGCCTGGAGGACTACGTGCCGAAGCTTGAGATCGTCCGGGTGCCGGGCGCCACGCACTGGGTGGTGCATGAGCAGCCCCGGTTTGTCGTCGGCGAGATCGAGGCCTTCCTGCGCCGCTCCTGATCAACTGCCGCGCAGTTTCTTGGCCTGTCCCGCAAAGTCCTAGTAGACAGGACGCTCGCCTTCCGGCCGGGTCTTGAAGCGCCGATGGACCCAGTAATACTGCGACGGCATGGTGTCGATGTAGCCCTGCAGGCGCTGGTTCATGAGGGCGGTGTCGGCCACCGCGTCATCGCTCGGGAAGTCTTTCCAGGCCGGCAGCACCTCGATCTCGTAGCCGTCGGGGGTGAGCTTCGAGACCACCGGCACCACCTTGGCCCGCCCCAGCCGCGCGAAGCGCGACAGCGAGGGCACGGTGGCCGCCTGCACGCCGTAGAAGGGCACGAACACCGTCTGGTCGCGGCCGAAGTCCATGTCCGGCAGCAGGTACAGCAGGCCGCCCTTGCGCAGACCGGCGACGATCGGCTTGATGCCGTCCACCCGGTTCAGCGTGATCACGTTGCCGAAGCGCTTGCGGCCCTCGCTGACCCACTGGTCGATCATCGGATCGCGCTGCGTGGTGTAGATGGTGGTCGATGGCCGGTCGGTGTGCATCGTGAGCGCCGTGGCGGCCGCGTCGAGGCCGTAGAAATGCGGCGCGAACAGGATCATCGGCTCGTGGCCGTGGGCGATCTCCTCGATCACGTCGGCCGCGCCCACGACCTTGAGGCGGCGCGCCACCACCGCCTCCGGCGCATGCCAGAGCCAGCTGCGGTCGAACCAGGACTGCGCCACGTAGACGAATGTCTGTCGCGCCATGCGGCGCCGTTCGGCCTCCGACCGGGTCGGAAAGCACAGCGCCAGGTTGGTGTCGACCACGCGCCGCCGCGGCACCGCCAGCACGTGCAGCACGCGCCCGAGCACCGCCCCGAAGCCGCGCACGAGCGGGAACGGCACGTGCGCCAGTGCGCGCATGAAGCCGATGCCGAGCTTCGAAGTGAGCTTGCTCATGTCGCCGCCTCCACCGCCGCCTCGGCGCGCGGCTGCTTGTAGCGGGCGTAGTCCCAGACGTATTGCCCCGGCAGGGCGCGGATCAGCTTCTCGATGCCTTCGTTCATCGCCGTGGCGGCGGCCTCCGGCGTGGCCTTGGGGTCGCTCATCGCGGTGCCGTCGAAGGGCACGAAACGGATCGCATAGCCGGCGCCGCGCGGCAGCCGCTCGCAGACACCGAGGAAGACCCGGGCACCGGTCTGCTGCGCCAGCCGCGGCAGCAGGGTCATCGTGTAGGCCGGCCGGCCCAGGAACGGTGCCCAGACCCCCTGGCCCAGCGGCGGCACCTGGTCCGGCAGCAGCCCGGTGTAGCCGCCGCCGCGCAGCGTTCGGATCAGGCCCCGCACGCCGGAGACGGTGGTCGGCAGGGTCTGCAGGCCGGGACGGTCGCGCGAACCGGCGATCAGGTCGGCCATGAATTTCTTGCGCGCCGGCCGGAACAGCGCCGTGATCGGACCGTAGTCCTTGAAGAAGCGCTCGCCCACCGCCTGGCCGAAGGTTTCCCAGCTGCCCAGGTGCGGCGACACCAGGATCACGCCCTTGCGCGCGGCCAGCGCGGCCTCGAAGGCCTCGATGCCGTCCCAGCGCACGATGTGCGGCAAAAGGCTCTCGTCGCGCGGACGGGCCCAGACCCAGGGCAGCTCGCCGACCATGGCGCCGGCGGCGGCGATCGCGGGGCGGTACTGCGCCGGCGTGAAGCCCGCCGCCTCGGCGTTCTCGCGGAAACGGCGGCGGTAGTCGGGTGCGAACCACCAGACCAGCCAGCCCAACCAGCCGCCCACCGCATGCATCACGGGCAGCGGAACACGAGCGAGCAATCTGAACAAGGCAATCATCGAAGCATGGGGATGGACATGGACGCGCGCGCAGGGTACAGCGCGGCTCGGATAGAATGCAAATTGTCGCCGAGTTATGGAACTACTTGCAGGGCGACGTTAAACACCACTGCTAAAGCGTTCGCCAGAGCTCCGAAACGGGTTGGCAACGCGCCAATTGACCTGCTGCTACGGAGTTTGAAACACATGGCGAACGATTTCCTCTTTACTTCCGAATCCGTCTCCGAAGGCCATCCCGACAAGGTGGCCGACCAGATCTCGGACGCGATCCTCGACGCGATCTTCGAACAGGACCCGCGCTCGCGCGTGGCCGCCGAGACGCTGACCAACACCGGCCTGGTGGTGCTCGCGGGCGAGATCACGACCAACGCGCACGTTGACTACATCCAGGTGGCGCGCGACACCATCAAGCGCATCGGCTACGACAACACCGACTACGGCATCGACTACAAGGGCTGCGCCGTGATGGTCTGCTACGACAAGCAGTCCAACGACATCGCCCAGGGCGTCGACCACGCCAGCGACGACCACCTCAACACCGGCGCCGGCGACCAGGGCCTGATGTTCGGCTACGCCTGCGACGAGACGCCCGAGCTGATGCCCGCGCCGATCTACTACGCCCACCGGCTGGTCGAGCGCCAGGCCCAGCTGCGCAAGGACGGCCGCCTGCCCTTCCTGCGTCCCGACGCCAAGAGCCAGGTCACGATGCGCTATGTCGACGGCAAGCCGCACAGCATCGACACCGTGGTGCTCTCGACCCAGCACCACCCCGACCAGAGCGAGACGCCGACCAAGATGAAGGCCTCGTTCGTCGAGGCCGTGATCGAGGAGATCATCAAGCCAGTGCTGCCCAAGGAGTGGCTCAAGGAGACCCGCTACCTGATCAACCCGACCGGCCGCTTCGTCATCGGCGGCCCGCAGGGCGACTGCGGCCTGACCGGCCGCAAGATCATCGTCGACACCTACGGCGGCGCCTGCCCGCACGGCGGCGGCGCGTTCTCGGGCAAGGACCCGAGCAAGGTCGACCGCTCGGCCGCCTATGCCGCGCGCTACGTGGCCAAGAACATCGTGGCCGCCGGCCTGGCGCGCCAGTGCCAGATCCAGGTCGCCTACGCGATCGGCGTCGCCAAGCCGATGAACGTGACGGTCTACACCGAAGGCACCGGCGTCATCTCCGACGAGAAGATCGCCGCACTGGTTCAGGAGCATTTCGACCTGCGTCCCAAGGGCATCATCCAGATGCTCGACCTGCTGCGCCCGATCTACGGCAAGACGGCCGCCTACGGCCACTTCGGCCGCGAAGAGCCCGAGTTCACCTGGGAAAGCACGGCCAACGCGCAGGCGCTGCGCGCTGCCGCCGGCCTCTGATTCCTGTCGGGCATTGAGCCTCGCCGAGCCTGCGGATGCGCCTGCATTCGCAGGCTTTTTCTTTGGCACCGGGTCCTGGCACCCTCACGCCAGCAGCCTGTCCACCTCTTCGTCGCTGGTCTGCGTGAAGTCCTGGTACCAGAGGCCCACCGCACGAAAGTGCTCCGGCGTGAAGAGGCACACCACCTCGTCGGCCAGCGCGCTCAGGCTTTGCACGGCCTCGGTCGAAGCCACCGGCACGGCGACAATGACCTGCTTCGGGTAGCCCGCGCGCGCCGCCTGCACCGCGGCGCTCATGGTTGCACCGGTGGCGAGGCCGTCGTCCACCAGGATCAGGACGCGGCCGGCCAGATCGAGCGGCGGTCGTCCGCCGCGATAGCGCTGTTCACGCCGCACCAGCTCGGCCTGTTCACGCGCCACGACCGCTTCGAGCTCCCGTGCCGAGACCGGCCAGCCAGCGTCCGCCTCACCCATGACGCGCACGCCGCCGGATGCGATGGCGCCCATTGCATACTCTTCCTGGCCCGGAAAGCCCAGCTTGCGCACCACCAGCACGTCGAGTGGCGCACCGAGCGCGCGGGCCACTTCCCAGGCCACCGGAACGCCGCCGCGCGGCAGCGCCAGCACCAATACGCCGGGCCGCCCGCGCCAGGCTTCCAGTGCCTTGGCGAGCGCACGGCCAGCGTCGCGTCGATCCTTGAATTCCATGGACTTCTCCTTTCTGGCGACTCTCGAGGTCTCAGAAACGATACGCCGCGCTCAGCCCCATCGTCCAGTTGCGCCCCGGTGCCGGCTCGTAGTAGCGGGCATTGCCCTCGTTGACGATCACCGAGCCGATGTACTGGCGGTCGAACAGGTTGTCGATGCGCGCAAAGGCATTCAGGTCCCAGCGCTGCCACTGCATGACGTAGCCCGCGAACAGCGCGACCACCGCGTAGCCCGGTGCGCTCACCGTGTTGCGGTCGTTGGCCTCGATGCTCGAGAGCGCGCGCAGCTCGGTGCCGGCACGCCAGCCCTGGGGCGGCACCCAGCCGTAGGAGGCGAACAGCGCTTGCGGCGCGATGCCCGGAATCCGGTTGCCGGCCGGCACCAGGCCCGCCGCCGTGCACGGCACCGTGGCGCAGAAGGTGTCGCTGTAGCGGGCGTCGAGCCAGGTGTAGGCCAGCTGGGTGCGCCAGTGGTCCTCGGTCTCGTGCTGCCAGGCCAGCTCGAAGCCGTCACGCGTGGTGCGGCCTGCGTTCTGGAAAGTGGCGCGGCCGCCGATGTTGGTGGCGGTGACGATTTCGTCGCTGGTCCGGGTCTTGAACAGCGCCGCCGTGAGCAGGCCGCCCGCCAGGCGCGCCTTGGCGCCCACTTCGAGACTGTCGTTGACCGCCGGCTGCAGCGCGAAGTTGAGCCCGCCCCGCCCGTCGGGACGGTACGAGAGCTCGTTCAGCGTCGGCGTCTCGAAGCCTCGGCCCACCGAGGTGTAGAGGGCGAGGTCGCGCGTGGCCTCGTAGCGCAGCGACGCCACCGGCAGCGTCTCGGTGTAGCGCGCGCTGCCACTGTCGTTGCCGTTGGCGCCGACGATGTAGTGGTCTTGCGAATCGAAGTCCACGCTGCTGCGGCGCACGCCGGCCTCGAGCGTCCAGCGATCGGCGAAGCGCCAGTTGCCCTGTACGTAGGGGTCGAGGTTGTAGACCTCGTTGACCTCGTTGCGCCGCAACCGGCCCTGGACGCCCAGCACCGGCCGCGCGACCGGCCCCAGGAAGTTCTCATAGCCGGTGCGGTGCTCGCGCAACTTGTTGTATTCCAGCCCGGCGACGAGCTCGAACGGCCGGTCGGCCAGCCGCATCTGCGAGATCCAGCGCAGGTCGACCCCGCCAAAGTCGCGATCCAGCCCGATCACGCCGCCGGCGCTGGTCGGGCTCGACTGCGCGGAGGGCGGGATGGCCTGGTACTGCGAGGTCTTGCGCTCGCCGCCGTAGACCATCAGGCGCAGCGCGTTGTCGCCGTCGAGGCGGCGCTCGTAGGTCAGGCCGGCCTGCGTCTGGTCGACGCTCTTGCGGGTGTCGAACTGCGTCGCGACGGCCGCGCTGCGCCGGTTCAGCGCGTACTGCTCGGCCGTCAGCCCGAGCGGGTCCTGCGCATTCAGGTGCACGCTGTTGGCGACCAGCGTCAGTCGGCTGCCGTCGTCGAGCGCGAGGCCGAACTTGCCGTTGACGATGTCGCGATAGGCCGCGCTGTGGTCGCGGTAGCCGTCGGTCTCGAAGCGCCCGGCGCTCAGGAGGTAGTCGACCGCACCGGAGGAGCCGCTGGCCATGACCCCGGTACGGGTCGTGCCGAAGCTGGCCACGGCCATCGAGAAGCCGAGCCTGGGCGGCCCCTCTCCGGTCTCGGTGAAGGTCTGCACCACGCCGCCCGAGGAGTTGCCGTAGAGCGCCGAGAACGGGCCGCGCAGCACCTCGACATGGTCCACCGAGCCGATGTCGATGTTGGAGGTCTGGCCCTGGCCGTCGGGCAGGGTCGCGGGAATGCCGTCGACATACAGCCGCACGCCGCGCACGCCGAAGGTGGAGCGGGCGCCGAAGCCGCGGATCGAGATCTGCAGGTCCTGCGCGTAGTTCTGCCGGTTCTGTATCTGCAGCCCGGGCACGCCGCTCAGGCTTTCCGACAGGTTCACGCCGAGCCGGCTGTCGCGCATGGCCGCGCCCTCCACCCGGTCGACCGAGCCGGCGACATCGAAAAGGGGCGTCGGGCCGGCCGGTGTGGAGACCGTGATCTCGCCCAGCGTCGGTGCGCTTCCGGCGTCCCGGGCCTGATCCTCCTCTTGGGCCAGGGCCGGGAACCAGGCTGCGAGCAGGAGGCAAGCGGTGGGGGCGGCTGAGAATTTCATCGCGGCGATTCTGCGGTGCGCGCTTCGCCGCTCCCGGGTGGGCAACACCCTATGGCGCGGTCCGACGTGCTGAGCTGGATCGGCTCGATGCCCGACGTGACGCAACAATGCGGCCGGAGAGCTACGATCCGCGGGCCGTCCATCCGGGGCGGAACTCCTTCCGGTCGCCTTGCCGCGGTCTCCCCAATGCTGCTTCGCTGCCTGGTCCTCGCCCTCGCCTGCCTGCTGTCGGCCTGCGCCGGGCTGCCGGCCGTCCCCGCATCGCCCTATGTCCCGGCCATTGCGGCCTCGACATCCAACGAACTTGGCCGGCTCGCCGCGCCCTTCAACGGCTCGCCCGAGGGCCTGTCGGGCGCGCGGGTGCTGGCACAGGGCGCCTTCGCGCTGGACGCGCGGCTGGAGCTGATCCGGCGGGCCCAGGCCTCGCTCGACCTGCAGTACTACCTGCTGGGCAACGACAAGACCGGCAAGCTGATCCTGCGGGAACTGCGCGACGCCGCCCGGCGCGGGGTGCGGGTGCGGCTGCTGCTGGACGACTTCTACACGACCAAGCTGGACCCCCTCCTGCTCGGCCTGGCCACCTGGCCGAACGTGGAAATCCGGCTGTTCAACCCCTTCGTGGCCGGCCGCGACCATTCGGCCACCCGCTGGATGGGATTCGCGGCCGATTTCCGCCGGCTCAACCACCGCATGCACAACAAGCTCTTCATGGCCGACGGCGCCTTCGCGATCGTGGGCGGGCGCAACCTGGCGGACGAGTATTTCCTGCGCAGCGAGGGCGCCAACTTCATCGACCTCGACATGCTGCTGGCCGGACCGGTGGTGACCGACCTGCAGACCATCTTCGACAACTACTGGAACAGCGAGGTGGTCTACCCGCTGCACACCATCGTGCCGGCGATCGAATCGGCCGCCGAGCTGCGCGCCGAGTTCGACCGGCGGACCTCACGCAAGGAAGCGCCTCTGCCCCCCGCACCGCCCGAGACCGACATGTTCGGCGACCCGCCGCTCGGCAGCCTGATCGCCCAGGGCCGGTTCGAGATGATCCCGGCGCGGGCCAACGCGGTGTCGGACTCGCCGACCAAGGCGCTGCAGACCGACGACGGCGAGTGGGCCCGCGAACGCCGCCCCCCGACCGTGGCCGAGCGCATGCGGGTGCAGCTCGACCTGGCGCGCTTCAGCGTCGACATCGTGTCGCCCTACTTCCTGCCCGGCGAGGAAGGCATGGCGCAGCTCGCCCGGCTGCGCGCCCGCGACGTCCGCATCAGCGTCGCCACCAACTCGCTGGCCGACACCGACGAGCCGCTGGTCAACATCAACTACAACAACTACCGCGTCGAGATGCTCCGCCTCGGCGTACGCCTCTACGAAGTGAGCTCCGAGCAGATCAAGCGCAGCCTGAACCTGCGCAAGGTGTTTCGCCAGTCGCGCGGGCGCCTGCATGCCAAGCTGTCGCTGATCGACCGCGAGTGGTCGCTGATCGGCTCGCTCAACTTCGATCCCCGCTCGGCCCACATCAACACCGAACTCGGGGTGCGCCTGCAGAGCTTCGAGGTCGCGCACCGCCTGCTCGACGCCTACCAGGTCGACAATGTCGAAAGCGCGTACGAACTGCGGCTGAAACCCGGCACCGACCAGATCCAATGGGTCAGCACCGACGGCGAGAACGCGGTGTACGACGACGAGCCCGAGGCCAGCACGCTGGTGAAGATCAAGCTGCTGCTGTTCTCGTGGTTCGTGCCGAGCGACCTGCTCTAGGAGTTTGCGGATGCATGACATCGTCTTCTTGCTCGACGTCGACAACACGCTGCTCGACTTCGACGGCGTGCTCGACGACCTGCGCCGCCGCCTGGTCGACGACCTCGGCCCCGTGGGGGCCGAGCGCTACTGGCGCGGTTTCGAGGAACTGCGCGACGAACTCGGCTACACCGACTACCTGGGTGCGCTGCAACGCTATCGCCTGGGCGGGCCCGGCGCCGACATGAGCGATCCGCGGCTGCTGCGGATGGCGAGCTTCCTGCTCGACTACCCGTTCGCCGAACGGCTCTACCCCGGTGCCCTGCAAGTCATCGCGCACCTGCAGCGCTTCGGCCTGCCGGTGATCCTGTCGGATGGCGACGCGGTGTTCCAGCCGCGCAAGGTGCAGCGCTCGGGCCTGTGGCAGGCGGTCGATGGGCGGGTGCTGATCTACATCCACAAGGAACTGATGCTCGATGCGGTGCAGGAGCGCTATCCGGCCCGCCGCTACGTGATGATCGACGACAAGCCGCGCATCCTCTCGGCGATGAAGGCCGGATGGGGCGAACGGCTGACGACGGTCTTTCCGCGCCAGGGCCAGTACGCGCTCGCCCCGCAGGCGTTTGCCGGTCATCCGGCTCCCGACATCACCATCGAGCGCATCGTCGAACTGCGCCAATGGCCCATCCTTTGAGACACTTGGACATCGACCAGGAGCTTTCATGGCCTCACGACTCAGCCCTCTTGCCGGCCAGCCGGCGCCCCCGGACAGCCTCGTCGACGTCGACGCGCTGCTCGCCGCCTATCTCGCCGAGCGCCCCGACCCGGGGGTCGCGACCGAACGCGTCGCCTTCGGCACCTCGGGCCATCGCGGCTGCGCCTTCGAGCGTTCGTTCAACGAATGGCACGTGCTGGCGATGACCCAGGCGATCTGCGACCACCGCCGGGCCCAGGGCATCGACGGGCCGCTCTACCTCGGCATCGACACGCACGCGCTGTCGGCCCCCGCGGCGGCCAGCGCGCTCGAGGTGCTGGCCGCCAACGGCGTCGAGGTGATGCTGGCCAGCGGCGACGAATACACGCCGACACCCGCGCTGTCGCATGCCATCCTCACCTACAACCGCGGCCGCACCAGCGGGCTGGCCGACGGCATCGTGGTCACGCCGTCGCACAATCCGCCGCGCGACGGCGGCTTCAAGTACAACCCGCCCAATGGCGGACCGGCCGGCCAGGACATCACGGGCCCGGTGCAGGAGGCGGCCAATGGCTTCCTCGAGAAAGGGCTCGCGGGCGTGCGCCGGATGCCGCACGAGCGGGCCCTGAAGGCCGCCACCACGCACCGCCATGACTTCGTGGCGGCCTACGTCGGCGACCTGGACAACGTGATCGACATGGCCCTGATCCGCGAAGCGGGCGTGCGCATGGGCGTCGACCCGCTCGGCGGTGCCGGGGTCCACTACTGGGGCGCGATCGCCGAGCGCTACCGGATCGACCTCAGCGTGGTCAGCGAGACGGTCGATCCGCGCTTCGCCTTCATGACGCTCGACTGGGACGGCCAGATCCGCATGGACCCGTCGTCGACCTACGCGATGCAGCGGCTGCTCGACATCAAGGACCGCTTCGACGTCGGCGTGGCCTGCGACACCGACCACGACCGCCATGGCATCGTCACTCGCAGCGCCGGCCTGCTGCAGCCCAACCACTACCTGTCGGTCGCGATCGACTACCTGTTCCGCCACCGGCCGCAGTGGGGCGCCGATGCGGCGGTCGGCAAGACGGTGGTCTCGACGCGGCTGATCGATGCCCTGGCGAAGCGGCTCGGCCGCCGGCTCTACGAAGTGCCGGTGGGCTTCAAGTGGTTCGTGGACGGCCTGGTCGACGGCTCGCTCGGCTTCGTCGGCGAGGAAAGCGCCGGCGCCACCTTCCTGCGCCGCGACGGCTCGGTCTGGACCACCGACAAGGACGGCATCACCGCGGCGCTGCTGGCCGGCGAGATCACCGCCCGAACAGGCCGCGACCCCGGTGCGCTCTACGCCGAGCTGGCGAACGAGTTCGGCAGCCCGGTCTCGAACCGCATCGATGCGCCCGCCAGCCGTCAGCAGAAGAAACAGCTGTCGGCGCTGAGCCCGCAGCAGCTCCACGCCACCGAACTGGCCGGCGAGCCGATCGAGAGCGTGCTGAGCCATGCCCCGGGCAATGGCGGCGCGATCGGCGGCATCAAGGTGATCGCGCAGAACGGCTGGTTCGCCGCCCGGCCGTCGGGCACCGAGGACATCTACAAGATCTACGGCGAGAGCTTCCGCGGCGCCGAGCACCTGCAGCGGATCCTGGCCGAGGCCCAGACCATCGTCGACGCGGCGATCTCGCCGGCGCCGTGAAGGCACGACCGGCGGATGCAGCCGCCGGCCGTCGCCTACACCGAAGCCTTGGCGCCCGGTCTATGAACGGCTTTTCAGTTGCGGAGACCTCATGAATCTCGACTCGTTGATCAAGACCGTCAAGGAAGCAGACGCCAACCGGCCGGATCTGCCGGGCGAGCACCTGATCGTGCTGGGCGTCGGTCTGTTGCTCATGATGGCCACGGGCCGCAGCCGCTCGCTGATCGGCAAGGCGCTGATCGGCGCCGCGGCGGGCGCCTTCATCGGCCGCGCGGCCAGCGGCACCGGGGGCGTCGCCAGGCTGGCAGCGCTGCTTCGGCCCGGCGCCCCGCGGGGCTGAAACGGCCCGGCGCAATGCCGGACCACGGTCGGCGAGGCGTGCCTCGGTCCGCCAGTCGGACGAATTGCGCCCCGCGCCTCCCGGCATTCGGGCGGCCCCGGCGCGGCGGCGCGACGCGCCTGCAAAAACAGTCCCCCGCCTTGAAAAGCCAAAAAACACCCTTATGATTAGCACTCGTTGCAGTTGAGTGCTAACAGCGCCTTCTGCCCAACGATGTGGTATCGGCACAACGCCGACGCCCGAACCAAACCCGTTCCCATCAGGAGATGCAAGCAATGAAACTTCGTCCTTTGCACGATCGCGTGATCGTCAAGCGCATTGAAAGCGAAACCAAGACCGCCTCGGGCATCGTGATCCCCGACAACGCCGCCGAAAAGCCCGATCAGGGTGAAGTCCTGGCCGTCGGTCCTGGCAAGAAGAACGACAAGGGCGACCTGATCTCGATGAACATCAAGGTCGGCGACCGCGTCCTGTTCGGCAAGTACAGCGGCCAGACCGTCAAGGTCGATGGCGACGAACTGCTGGTGATGAAGGAAGACGACCTGTTTGCAGTCGTCGAGAAGTAAGCACTTCTCTCTTCAACCCCCAATCAACTGAATCTCGGAGAAATCTCATGGCAGCAAAAGACGTAGTCTTCGGCGGCGAAGCCCGCGCGCGCATGGTCGAAGGTGTGAACATCCTCGCCAACGCAGTCAAAGTGACCCTGGGCCCCAAGGGCCGCAACGTGGTGCTCGAGCGCTCCTTCGGCGCCCCCACCGTGACCAAGGACGGCGTGTCGGTCGCCAAGGAAATCGAACTCAAGGACAAGCTCCAGAACATGGGCGCCCAGCTCGTGAAGGAAGTGGCCTCCAAGACTTCTGACAACGCCGGTGACGGCACCACCACCGCGACCGTGCTGGCCCAGGCCATCGTTCGCGAAGGCTTCAAGCTGGTCGCCGCCGGCATGAACCCGATGGACCTGAAGCGCGGCATCGACAAGGCGGTCACCGCCCTGGTCGCCGAGCTGAAGAAGGCTTCGAAGGCCACCACCACCTCGAAGGAAATCGCGCAAGTCGGCTCGATCTCGGCCAACAGCGACGAAACCATCGGCAAGCTCATCGCTGACGCGATGGACAAGGTCGGCAAGGAAGGCGTGATCACCGTCGAAGACGGCAAGTCGCTCGACAGCGAACTCGACGTCGTCGAAGGCATGCAGTTCGACCGCGGCTACCTGTCGCCCTACTTCATCAACAACCCCGAAAAGCAATCCGCGATTCTGGACAACCCCTTCGTGCTGCTGTTCGACAAGAAGATCAGCAACATCCGCGACCTGCTCCCGACGCTGGAACAAGTCGCCAAGGCTGGCCGTCCGCTGCTGATCATTGCCGAAGAAGTCGAAGGCGAAGCCCTGGCGACCCTGGTCGTGAACACGATCCGCGGCATCCTGAAGGTCGTGGCCGTCAAGGCACCTGGCTTCGGCGACCGCCGCAAGGCCATGCTGGAAGACATCGCCATCCTGACGGGCGGCAAGGTCATCGCTGAAGAAGTGGGCCTGACCCTCGAGAAGGTGACCCTGGCCGACCTCGGCCAGGCCAAGCGCATCGAAGTGGGCAAGGAAAACACCATCATCATCGACGGCTCCGGCGCTGCCGGCGACATCGAAGCCCGCGTGAAGCAAGTGCGCGTGCAGATCGAAGAAGCGACCAGCGACTACGACCGCGAAAAGCTGCAAGAGCGCGTGGCCAAGCTGGCCGGCGGTGTTGCCGTGATCAAGGTCGGCGCTGCCACCGAAGTCGAAATGAAGGAAAAGAAGGCGCGCGTCGAAGACGCCCTGCACGCCACCCGCGCTGCAGTGGAAGAAGGCGTCGTGGCCGGCGGCGGCGTGGCACTGCTGCGTGCCAAGCAAGCCGTGGGCGACTCGCTCAAGGGCGACAACGCTGACCAGGACGCCGGCATCAAGCTGGTGCTCAAGGCCATCGAAGCGCCCCTGCGCGAGATCGTCAACAACGCCGGCGGCGAAGCCTCGGTGGTGGTGAACGCTGTGTTGGCCGGCAAGGGCAACTACGGCTTCAACGCCGCCAACGACACCTACGGCGACATGCTCGAACTGGGCATCCTGGACCCGACCAAGGTGACCCGCACCGCACTGCAGAACGCCGCTTCGGTGTCCTCGCTGCTACTGACGACCGAAGCCATGGTCGCCGACGCACCGAAGGATGAGGCCGGTGCCGGCGGCGGCGGCATGCCCGACATGGGCGGCATGGGTGGCATGGGCGGCATGGGCATGTAATCGGCCCCCGGCGCCAAGCCAATCAAAAAGCCCCGCAGCTTGCGCTGCGGGGCTTTTTTTCGTTCCGGTGGTGGCGCGGCTTCAGACGCCGGCCGGCATGGCGCCGGACGGCGGCCCGTAGGCGTTCGACTCGGGCTGGCTGGGCTGGACCATGAAATAGAGCAGCACCAGGGTGCCAATCACCGGCACCAGGCCGAGCAGCAGGAACCAGGCGCTGCGGCCCACGTCATGCAGGCGGCGCGCGCCGACCGCCAGCAGGGGCAGCAGGAAGGCCAGCACTACGAGGTAGTACAGGAACTCGTGGATGAAACCCGCCACGAAGGCCGAGATGACATAGGCCAGGATGAACCACCAGTATTCGGGCCGGGTCGCCCGGCCGGAAAACTCGACGTACTTGCGAAAGCAGGTCTGGACCGCCTGTTGAAAGTTCATGCGCAGCTCCTCTTGATGTTTTCCCACGGGACAACCCCGCAACCATCATATCGAGCAGCCTGCTCCGGGTGATGACGAAAGCTAGGCGCGCGGGCGAAGCCGCGCCAGCAGCCCGGCCGTGGAGGCGTCCAGCCCCGCCACGTCGCCCGACGCCAGCCGCGGCTCGATGTCCCTGGCCAGCACCTTGCCGAGCTCGACGCCCCACTGGTCGAAGCTGTTGATGCCCCAGAGCGCGCCGCTGGTGAACACGCGGTGTTCGTACAGGGCCAGGAAGGCGCCGAGCGACTCCGGCGTCAGCTGCTCGAAGACGAAGAAGGTGCTCGGCCGGTTGCCAGGAAAGTTCTTGTGGCCGCCGGCGTCGCGCTGGCCCAGCATCAGCGCCTGCGCCTGCGCCAGCGCATTGGCCAGCAGTTTGGAATGGTGGCCGGGGAGATCGTGCGCCGCGTCTCGCACCGCAATGAACTCCAGCGGCGTCACGTCGGTGCCTTGGTGCAGCATCTGGAAATACGCATGCTGCCCGTTGGTTCCGGGCTCGCCCCACAACACCGGCGAGGTGCCGAAGGTGAGCAGCTGGCCAGCCATGTCGACCTGCTTGCCGTTGCTTTCCATCTCGAGCTGCTGCAGGTAGGCCGGCAGGCGCTTCAGCGCGCTGTGGTAAGGCGCGATGCTGCGGGTCGTGAACCGATGGAAATTGCGATACCAGACGTCGAGCAGGCCGAGCCGCACCGGCAGGTTCTGCGCCAGCGGGGCGGTGCGGAAGTGCTCGTCCATCGCGTGGGCGCCGGCCAGCAGGCCCCGGAAGCCGTCCGCGCCGATGGCCAGCGCGATCGGCAGCCCGATGGCCGACCACATCGAATAGCGGCCGCCGACCCAGTCCCAGAAACCGAAGGTGGTGTCGATGCCGAAGGCCTTGGCGGCCGCGACATTGGTGGTGAGCGCCGCGAAGTGGCGCGCGATGTCGACCCCGCCCGACTGCTCGAACCAGCGCTTGGCCGACTGCGCGTTGGCCATGGTCTCGGCGGTGGTGAAGGTCTTCGAGGCGATCAGGAACAGCGTGTGCTCGGGCGCCAGCCCGCGCAGGATGCCGGCCAGTTCGTGGCCATCGACGTTCGAGACGAAATGAAAGCGCTTGCCCGGCGCGACGAACTGGTCGAGCGCCAGCACCGCCATCTGCGGCCCGAGGTCGGAACCCCCGATGCCGATGTTGACGACGTCGGTGATGGTCGAGTCGGCGCGCACTTTCTCGGCGTAGGCGAGCATCGCATCGAGCGTGGCCTGGACGTCGCCGAAGGCCGCGGCCAAGTCGCCGCCAACCGGCGCCGAAGCCGGCCGGCGCAGCAAGGTA
The DNA here is from genome assembly GCF_030486595.1 of Variovorax ginsengisoli. Lineage (GTDB taxonomy): Bacteria > Pseudomonadota > Gammaproteobacteria > Burkholderiales > Burkholderiaceae_C > Variovorax > Variovorax ginsengisoli_B. Next base: position 365,756 of record NZ_JAUJZH010000001.1, read on the forward strand.
TGCAGCACCGCGCGGTCTTCGGTCGCGTTGATGTGGCGGCCCGCGAACATCGCGTCGCGGTGTGCCTCCAGCCCCGTTTCGCGCGCCACGTCGAGAAGCAGTTGCTCGGTGCGCGCATCGAGCAGGTTCTTCGACAGGTCGGCGAAGACGTGCGGTGCCGACTGGCTCAGCGCCGCGAAACGCCCCGGATCGCTCGCGAAGGCCTGGCGGATGTCGAAGCCCAGGCCGACGCTGTCGTAGTGCTTCTGGAGCGCGGCCCAGGCCGCCGTGCCGTCGCAGCGAATGTGGGTCATCACGCCTCCATCAGGTTTTCGAGTTTCACGGCATCGGCCGCGAAGGCACGGATGCCCTCGGCCAGCTTCTCGGTCGCCATGGCGTCCTCGTTCAGCGCGAAGCGGAACGCGGCCTGGTCGAGCGACACCTTCGGGATCTCCAGGCGCTGGGCCGCCTCGGCGTCGAGTGCATGCGAAAGCGGGGCCTCGCTGGCGGCCAGTTCGGCCAGCAGTTCGGGGCTGATGGTGAGCAGGTCGCAGCCGGCCAACGCGGCGATCTGGCCGACGTTGCGGAAGCTGGCGCCCATCACCTCGGTCGCGATCCCGTTCTTCTTGTAGTAGTCGAAGATCTGGCGCACGGATTTCACGCCCGGATCGTTGGCGCCCGCATTGGCGGCCTCGTTCCACTGGCTGCCCTGCGACTTCTTGTGCCAGTCGTAGATGCGGCCGACGAAGGGCGAGATCAGCTGCACCTTGGCAGCCCCGCAGGCCACCGCCTGGGCGAACGAGAACAGCAGCGTCAGGTTGCAGTGGATGCCCTTTTGTTCGAGCTGGCGCGCCGCCTCGATGCCTTCCCAGGTCGAGGCGATCTTGATCAGCAGGCGCTTGGACACATCGATGCCCTCGGCCCGATAGAGCGCGACGATGCGCTCGGCCCGATCGATGGTCGCCTGCGTGTCGAAACTCAGGCGCGCATCGACCTCGGTCGACACCCGGCCCGGGATGATCGACAGGATTTCGGTGCCGAAACGCACCAGCAGGCGGTCGATGACCTCGTCGACCGGTGCCCCCTTGTGTTTCCCGACCACCTCGTCCAGCAGAGGACGGTAGTCCGCCTTCTGGACCGCCTTCAGGATCAGCGACGGATTGGTGGTCGCATCCTGCGGCTTGAACTGGGCGAGCTGGCGGAAATCACCGGTGTCTGCGACCACGGTGGTCCATTGGCGGAGGGCATCGAGTTGGTTCATGCGGCCATTATCCCGCCGCAGCACTACATGGCGTGTGGTCCGCGACTGACGCGGCGGCCACTCGCCGCCCGCTAGGCTCGACTTTCGATTGATCGCCTTTCCGGAGAAGCCCATGCCCTACCGCCCCCCTCGTGCAACGCCTCCCGCCGCCTTCGACGACCGCGCCCACAGCGCTTCGATCGGAACCCTCGCGGCGGCCTTCTGCGTCGGCGGCGCCCTGACCCTGCTGGCCCTCACCAACTCGCGCACGGCAAGGGCGCAGACCGTCGCCGGCCCGGCCGATGGCGCGCCCCTGATGCGCGCGCCGCTGCAGGTGGTGGCGCCGGTGGATCTCAAGCGCTATGCAGGGCTGTGGCACGAGCAGGCGCGGCTCCCCAACCGGTTCCAGAAACAATGTACCGGCGCCGTCTCGGCCGAGTACACGCCCCTGGAGGACGGCAGCGTCGAGGTGCGCAACCGCTGCATCCTGGCCGACGGCAGCTTCGACGAATCCGTCGGTTCGGCACGGCAGGTGCCGGTCGCCGGCCAGCCCGGCGCCGGGCGCCTCGAGGTGCGCTTCGCACCCGAGTGGCTGGGCTGGCTGCCGCTGGTCTGGGGCGACTACTGGATCCTCAAGCTCGACCGCGACTACCAGGTGGCCCTGGTCGGCACGCCGAACCGCAAGTACCTGTGGGTGCTCTCGCGGGTGCCGCGGCTCGACGACGCCGCGCTGCAGGCCGAGCTGGACTACGCCCGCACGCTGGGCTTCGATGTCGACAAGGTCGAGCTGACCGGCAGGTAGCCGGCCAGTTGGCCCGGCAAGGCGCTGGGCCGCTCGCAATGGATGGCTTGCCAGCCGAGTTCGCGCGCCGCGAGCACGTTGGCCAGCGAGTCGTCGATGAACACGGTTTCGGCGGCCGCCAGCCGGTACTGGGCGGCGAGCAGTTCATAGATCTCGCGCTGCGGCTTGATCATCTGGACATCGCCCGAAAAAATGCCGCCATCGAACCATTGGAAGAAGGGATGCCGGTACTCGAGCACCCGGGCGTACGGCGACGGCATGTTCGACAGGTAGTACAGCCGCAGATCCTCCCCGGCATCCCGGCGCGCCCGCAGGCTTGCCAGCAATTCGACCGTGACCGGGATCGGCTCGAGCCGCTCGCCCATGGGCGCCAGGACTTCGCTCAAGCGGTCGGCCGGCAGCGCCAGCCGCAATGCCATCCGGCCGATGGCATCGTCCAGGCTGTGGGTGCCGCGGTCGAAACCCAGCCAGTCCTCGTGATGGAACATCTTGCGCGCGAGCGCGTGCGCGGCCTCCGCCGTGGGCGCGTGGGGCGCCAGCTGGTTCTGGACGAGCGCGACAGGCTCCCAGGTCAGAAGCACGGCTCCGAGATCGAAAACGACATTCATAAGGCAACGGGGACGACGGAAACGCCATGGCTGGCGAGGGACAGGGTGGTCTGCGCACCGGCGGCCAGCGGCCGCGTGAGGTCGGACGACACCACGAACACCGGGCCCAGCGCGGTGTCGAAAGCATATTCGTAAAAGCTGCCCAGGTAGGCCGCCTTGCGCAAGGTCGCCGGCAGGCCGATGGCGGCGCCGATCAGCCAGGCCTCGGGACGCACCGCGACCTTGACGAAGCCCGGCGCGACGTCGTAGCGCGGCGTCAGGGTCAAGGGGCCGAGCTCGACCCGGCCGTCGGGCTGGGCCAGCGCCGGGAACACCATCGCCTCGCCCATGAACCCGGCCACGAATTCGCTCGTCGGGTGGCCGTAGAGCTGCTCCGGCGTGCCCTGCTGCGCGATCACGCCGTGGTCCATCACGATGATCTGGTCGCTGACCGCGAGCGCCTCGCTCTGGTCGTGGGTGACATAGGCGACCGTCAGTTGCAATCTTTGCTGCAGGTTGCGGATCTCCTCGCGCATCTCGCGGCGCAGCCGGGCGTCGAGGTTGGACAGCGGCTCGTCGAACAGCAGCACGGCCGGTTCCAGCACCAGCGCCCGCGCCAGCGCGACACGCTGCTGCTGCCCGCCCGACAGTTCGCTCGGCAGCCGCTGGTCGAAGTCGACCAGCCCGACGCCCCGGAGCGCCTCTCGGGCCCGCGCCGCCGCCTCGGGCTTGCGCAGGCCGCTCATGCGCAGGCCGTAGCCGACGTTCTCGATCACGTTCATGTGCGGGAACAGGGCGTAGCTCTGGAACATCATGCTGACGTTGCGCTCGGCCGGCCCCAGCGTGGTCACGTCGCGCCCACCCATGAGGATCGTGCCCGAGGTCGGCGACTCGAGCCCGGCGATCATGCGCAGCGTGGTGGTCTTGCCGCAGCCCGACGGTCCGAGGATGGTGGTCAGGGTGCCCGCGGGCACCTCGAAGCTGATGCCCTTGACGGCCAGCGGCGCGCGCGCATTGCTGCCGTAGCGCTTGGTGATGTTGCGCAGTTCGATGCCGTGGCTCATGGGTCCTCCGTGTTCAATGGGCGGCCACCGCGATGCTCGGCACGCCCTGCTTGCGCCGCCCCAGCTTGCGTTCGCCGACCAGCAGCTGCACCGCCGCGATCGCGACCGACATCAGCATCATCAGCACCGTGCAGTAGGCCAGCGCGATGCCGTAGTCGCCGTTGCCGACCCGACCGATGATGTAGGTGGTCGCCAGTTCGTTCTCGGCCGTGACCAGGAAGATCACCGCGCTCACCGTGGTCATCGCCCGCACGAAGCTGTAGACCAGCGCCGCGACGAGGGCCGGCTTCAACAGCGGCAGCACCACCTTGAACAGCGTCTGCGAGGTCGAGGCCCGCAGCATCAGCGAGGCCTCGTCGAGCGAGCGGTCGAGCTGCTTGAAGGCGGCAGTGCCCGCCCGCACGCCGACCGGCAGGTTCCGGAACATGAAGCACAGCACGATGATCAGGCCGGTTCCGGTGAGCTCCAGCGGCGGCACGTTGAAGGCCAGGATGTAGCTCACGCCGAGCACCGTGCCCGGAATCGCGAAGGCCAGCAGCGCCGCGAATTCGAACGCACCCTGCCCCTTGAACTCGTTGCGCGCCAGCAGCCAGGCGATCAGCAGGCCGAGCCCCGCGGTGAGCGGCGCCGAGATGCCGGCCAGCTTGACCGTGGTGATCAGCGAGTTCCATGCGGTGCCGGCCCAGACGATGCCGAACTGCCCCCATTCGAGCGCGAACGCGGTCTTGAAATGGTTCAGCGTGAAGGTGTAGTCGCGGCCCCAGGTCTGGACGAAGCCGCCCGCGAAGGCGAACAGGTAGACCACCACCGTGAAGGCGATCCATGGCAGCGCGATGCCGTAGATGGTGCGGCGCACACCGGCCGGCAGCGCCATCGCGATGCCGGCGTCGCCCTTGCCGCTGACCGTGGTGTAGTTCTGCTTGCCGAGCACGGCGCGCTGGAGCGCGAACACGCCGAGCGCGAAGAGCGTCAGCACCCACGCCAGCGAGGCGGCGCGGCCCTGGTCGTACTGGGCACCGACGATGGCAAAGAAGATGTCGGTCGACAGCACCGAGAACTGGCCGCCCACCACCACCGGATTGCCGAAGTCCGCGATGCTCTCGATGAAGCCGACCAGGAAGGCGTTCGCGAGCCCGGGCTTGAGCAGCGGCAAGGTGACGGTGAAGAAGGTGCGGCGGCGGTCGGCGCGCAGCATCTGCGCCGCCTCCTCGAGGCTGGGCGAGACACCCTGCACCACGCCGCGCATGATCATGAAGGCGATCGGCGTGAAGGCGAAGAGCTGTGCCACCAGCACGCCCGGCATGCCGTAGAACCAGCGCGTGGGCTCGATGCCGAAGGCGCTCTCGAGCAGCTGGTTGACGACCCCGGCGCGTCCGAACAGCAGGATCAGGCCGAGCCCGACCACGAACGGCGGCGTGATGATCGGCAGCAGCGCCAGCACCCGCAGCGGCGCCTGCCAGCGCCGGCTGCCGCGCTCGGCCATCAGCGCCATCAGCGTGCCGAGGAAGGTGGTGCCGGCGGCCGTCAGCAAGGCCAGCACCAGCGTGTTCCAGGCCACGCCGCAGCGCACGCCGCCGGCCAGGCAGCCCAGGCCCCAGACCCGCTCGGTGCCGATGCGCGCCACGAAGGCCGCGAAGGACGCGCGGCCGTCCTCGTCCAGGAAGGCACCGGCCAGCGCCTTGCTGACCGGGTAGGCGATGAACAGCGCCATCAGCACGCCGCAGCCGACCACCGCGCCGGCGACGAACAGGTCGCCTTTGAAGAAGCCGAGCCGCGCCAGCCCGAAAGCGGCGAGCAGGATCAGCGCCGAGAGCGCGATGAAGCCGCCGGCGCCGATGCCGAACTGATTGACCGGCAGCTCGCCGAGCCGGGCGTTGAGAACGGGCAGGGTCCAGCCGCGAGCGCCGATCAGGAAGGCGCTGAGCGCCAGGCCGATCGCCCCGACCGCGCCGCCCACCAGCAGCAGCCGGCCCTGGGTGCGCCCCGCGGGCAACAGGGCGCCGAGCGCGCAGATCGCCAGCCCGATCAACCCGATCCAGAGCCAGCTGCGGGCCTGCAGCAGCGCCTGCATGACGCCGCTGGCGCCTTCGGCGGAACCGAAGACCTGCGGCAGCGCCTCCCACCAGCTGGTGTCCTGGATCGCATACCAGGGCAGCACGAAGTAGGCCAGCAGCCCCGCCGCGACGCAGGTCCAGACCGGGGCATTGGGGCGCCGAGAAGACATGCTCTCAGCGCGGCAGCGAATTGACGTCCTTCTCCCAGCGCGCGATCAGGCGTTTGCGTTCGGCGCTGGCGCCGTACTTGGCGTAGTCGTAGTCGATCATCTTGATCTTCTTGAAGTCCGGCACGTTGGCGTCGACCGGCGTCGCCTTGTTCGACGGCAGCTGGAACTGCTTGGCCGCGGCGCCGAAGGTCTGCGCCTGCGGCGTCAGCGCCCATTCGTAGAACTTCTTGGCCTCGGCCAGGTTGCGCGCACCCTTGACGATGCTCATCGAGCCGATCTCGGCGCCGGTGCCTTCGGACGGCGTCACGGTCTGGACCGGGAAGCCCTGCATCCGCTCCTGCGGCGCATCGTGGACGAAGCTGATCGACACCGCGGTCTCGCCGCGCGCCACCGCCTTGATCGGTCCGGTGCCCGAGCGCGTGTACTGGCCGACGTTCTTGTGCAGGCCCTTGAGGTACTCGAAGGCCTTGTCCTCGCCCATCAGCTGGACCAGGGTCGCGATCATCGTGTAGGCGGTGCCGCTGGAGGCCGGGTTGGCGACCTGGATGTCGCCCTTGTACTCGGGCTTGAGCAGGTCGGCCCAGCTGCGCGGCACGGCCAGCTTCTTCTTCTGCAGCAGTTCGGTGTTGTAGCCGAAGCCCAGCGGCCCCGAGTAGATGCCGACGGTCTTCCAGCCCGACTGCTGGGCCTGCTGCTGCGCCCACGGATAGAGCTGCGGCAGGCTGGGCGACTTGTATTCGAGCGTCAGGCCCGATTCGGCCGCCTGCAGATGCGGGTCGCCGGTACCGCCGAACCAGACGTCGGTCTTGGGGTTCTCTTTCTCGGCGATCAGCTGCGCCAGCGCCTCGCCCGAGCCCTTGAGCGACATGTTGAGCTTGACGCCGGTGGTGCGTGCGTAGACCGTGGCGATCATGTTGCACCATTCGGCCTGCACCGAGCAGATGACGTTGACGGTCTGGGCCGAAGCGGCGCCCGTGGCGCCCAGCAGCGCAGCCGCCGCGGTCATCGCAAAAATTTTCTTCATCAGGACCCTGCTCCAGAGTAATAAGGTCCTCCCTGTTTCGTTTCAGCTTAGCGTGTAGTCATCGTCGCAACGATCGGTACAAGTACCATTCGCTGAAAGCTGCATGCTCGGCCCTCAACAACACCACGGATGTATCCATGAGTTTCGACCTCGTCCTCTTTGGCGGCACCGGTGACCTCGCATGGCGCAAGCTGATGCCGGCGCTGTTCCAGGCCTTCCGCCACGGCAGCCTGCCCGAAGGCGGGCGCATCATCGGCGTGGCGCGCGACAACCTCACCGACGACGCCTACCGCGAACTGATCCAGTCGCGCTTCGCGGCGGTCGAGGGCGCCAAGCGGCCCTCGCCCGAGGAGTTCAAGCAGTTCGCCTCGATGCTGTACTTCCAGCGCATGGACCTCTCGAAGCCCGAGGACTACGCCAAGCTCGGCGAACTGCTGAAGCAGCGCAATGCCGACACCGTCGTGATGTACCTCGCGACCGCACCCGGGCTCTTCACGCAGGCGGTCGAGCAGCTGGCCGTCGCCGGGCTCAACGGCCCGCACGTGCGCCTGGTGCTCGAGAAGCCGCTCGGCCATGACCTGGCGTCGAACCGCGAGATCAACAGTGCGGTGCGCAAGGTGCTGACCGAGCAGCAGGTGTTCCGCATCGACCACTACCTCGGCAAGCCCTCGGTGCAGAACCTGTTCGCGATGCGCTTCGGCAACGCGCTGTTCGAGCCGATCTGGCGCCGTGAATACATCGCCAACATCCAGATCACGATCGGCGAAGACCTCGGCGTCGAGAAGCGCGGCGCCTTCTACGACCAGACCGGCGCCCTGCGCGACATGGTGCAGAACCATGCGCTGCAGCTGGTCTGCGCGCTCGGCATGGAGCCGCCGATCAACGCCCACGCCGACGCCATCCGCGACGAGAAGCTCAAGGTGCTGCGGGCGCTCAAGCCCTGGACCGCCGAATCGATCGGGATGCACGCGATCCGCGGCCAGTACACGGCCGGCACCGCCTACGGCGAGCGCGTCCAGGGCTACCGCGACGAGCCCGGCGTCGACCCCGAGAGCCGCACCGAGACCTTCGTCGCGCTGCGCACCGAGATCGCCAACTGGCGCTGGGCCGGCGTGCCGCTCTACATCCGAACCGGCAAGCGGCTGGGCTCGCGCGATGCGCGCATCGAGGTCAGCTTCCGCGAGACCCCGCACGCGATCTATCGGGCGCCCGTCAACGCGGCCAACAAGCTGGTGATCAACCTGCAGCCCAAGGACGGGCTCGAACTGCACCTGCTGGCCCAGGCGCAGGACAAGCGGCAACGCAACGGCGACCGCCATGCCGGCCCGCAGTTGGCGCCGGTGCAGCTCGACCTCGACTTCGACAAGCGCTTCGGCACCGAGCGCGTCGGTGCCTACGAGCGGCTGCTGCTCGACGTCATCGACGGCCGGCTGAACCTGTTCGTGCGCAGCGACGAGCAGGAAGAAGCCTGGCGCTGGGTCGAGCCGCTGATCGACAGCTGGGCATCGGACGGGGCGCCGCGCCCTTACGCGGCCGGCACCTGGGGACCGAGCGCATCGAGCGCGATGATCGCCCGCGACGGCTATGCCTGGGGCGAAGAGCAATAGCCCTGATCAGTTGAGGACAGAGCAAAAACCGCTGCGCAGTTTCTTGGTCTGTCCCGCAAGGCTTCAATCTCTGTTCTCTTCCACCGCGTGGCAGGCGACTTGCACGCCGCGCAGCATCTGCAGCGGCGGCCGCTCGGTCTTGCAGCGCTCGTTGGCCAGCGGGCAGCGCGGATGGAAGGTGCAGCCGCTCGGCGGGTTCAGGGGGTTCGGCACCTCGCCCTGCACCGGCGTGCGGCGGCGGCCGGTGTGCTTCATCTGCGGGATCGCATCGAGCAGCATGCGGGTGTAGGGATGCTGCGGCGTCGCGAACAGCTGCGCCTTGTCCGCCACCTCCACCAGCCGACCCAGATACATCACGCCGACCTGGTCGGCCACGTGCCGCACCACCGCCAGGTTGTGCGAGATGAAGAGATAGGTCAGGCCCTGCGCGCGCTGCAGGTCCTTCATGATGTTGAGCACCTGCGCCTGCACGCTGACGTCGAGCGCCGAGGTCGGCTCGTCGCAGACCAGGAACTCGGGCTGGGTCGCCAGCGCCCGCGCGATCGAGATCCGCTGCCGCTGGCCGCCGGAGAACTGGTGCGGGTACTTCACCATGTCGAGCGGACTCAGGCCGACCGACTGCAGCAGCTCGCCCACGCGCGCCTTGAGTGCCGGGCCTTCCTTCAGGATGCCGTGCTCGCGCAGCGGCTCGCCGACGATGTCCTCGACGATCCAGCGCGGGTTGAGGCTCGCGTACGGGTCCTGAAAGATCATCTGCACGCGGCGGCGCAGGATGCGCCCCTCGGCGGTCTTGAAGGCGGCGTGCGCGTCCTGGCCGTCGAACTGCATGCCGCCACGGGTCGGCTCGTAGAGGCCGACCAGCAGGCGCGCCACCGTGCTCTTGCCGCAACCGGACTCGCCCACCAGTGCCAGCGTCTGGCCGCGCTCGATCGAGAAGCTCACGCCGTCGACCGCCTTCAGCTGCACGCGCGGCTTGCGCTCGAGCACCCGGTTGAGCCAGGGCGGCGAGACATCGAAGCTCTTCGCCAGGTCGTGCGCCTGGACCAGCGCCGTCATGCCAAGCCCCCATAGGCCGGCGACGCGGTGTGCACCTCGTGCAGCCAGCAGGCGGCGCGGGTCGCGCCGGCGTTGAACAGGTCCGGGCGCTCGGTCATGCAATGGTCGAACACGCGCGGGCAACGCGGGTTGTAGGCGCAGCCGCGCGGGATCGCGTTGAGGCGCGGCATCGCGCCATCGATCTGGTTCAGGCGTTCGCGGTCCATCGTCATGTCGGGAATAGCGGCCATCAGGCCCGCGGTGTAGGGGTGGGCGGGCTGGTGGATCACCTCGTGCACCGGCCCGATCTCGGCCACCCGGCCCGCATACATCACGGCCACGCGGTCGCAGGTCTCGGCGATCACGCCCATGTCGTGCGTGATCAGCATCACCGCAGCGCCGCGATCCTTGCAGATGCCCTTGAGCAGTTCGATGATCTGCGCCTGGATCGAGACGTCGAGGGCCGTGGTCGGCTCGTCGGCGACGATCAGCTTCGGCTCGGCCGCCAGCGCCAGTGCGATCACCACGCGCTGCCGCATGCCGCCCGAGAACTGGTGCGGAAAGTGGTCGATGCGCTGTTCCGCCGCCGGGATGCCCGTGTCCTGCAGCAGGCCGATGGCGCGCCGCCGCGCCTCGCTCTCGCTCACCGGCAGGTGCGCGCGGATGGTCTCCACCAGCTGCCGGCCCACGGTGTACAGCGGATTCAGCGAGGTCAGCGGATCCTGGAAGATCGCGCCGATCTTGCGCCCGCGGATGTGGCGCATCGCCTCGTGGCCGAGGTTGTCGATGCGCTGCCCTTCAAGAAGGATCTCGCCGCCGGCCACGCGGCCCGGCGGCTCCAGCAGGCCGATGATGGCGGCGCCGGTGAGCGACTTGCCGGCACCGGACTCACCCACCACACCGAGGATCTCTCCCGGCGCGATCTCGAAGGAAATGTCGTCGAGCGCTCGCAGCGTGCCGCGGCGATGCGGAAACTCGACAACCAGGTTCCTGACTTGAAGAAGGCTCATATCAGCGCAGTCTTGGGTTGAGCGCATCACGCAGCCAGTCGCCCAGCAGGTTGACGCTGAGCGAGATCAGCACCAGCATCGCGCCCGGGAACACCGTGATCCACCATTCGCCCGAGAACAGGTAGTCGTTGCCGGTCCGGATCAAGGTGCCCAGCGAGGGCGAGGTCGGCGGCACGCCGACGCCCAGGAACGACAGGGTGGCTTCGGTAATGATCGCGGTCGCGACCTGGATCGTGGCCAGCACCATCACCGGCCCCATGACGTTCGGCAGCACGTGGCGCATCATGATGCGCCAACGCGAAACGCCGGTCACGCGCGCCGCCTGCACGTACTCCTTGCTGCGCTCGACCAGCGTCGAGCCGCGCACGGTGCGGGCGTACTGCACCCAGCCGGTCAGCGAAATGGCGACGATCAGCACGCCGAAGGCGACCGAGGTCGGCGCGTCGGGAAACAGCGCCCGGCCGACGCCAGCCATCAGCAGGGCGATCAGGATCGGCGGGAACGACAGCATCACGTCGCAGACCCGCATCAGGAAGGCGTCGAGCCAGCCGCCCCAGAAGCCGGCGAGCAGGCCGAGCATCACGCCGACCAGGACCGACAGCACCACCGAGACGATGCCGACGACCAGCGAGATGCGGGCGCCGTAGATCACGGCCGAGAGAATGTCCCGGCCCTGGTCGTCGGTGCCGAGCAGGTATTTGGTGGAACCCTCGGCGCTCCAGACCGGCGGCAGGCGGGCATCGCCGAGTTCGAGCGTGGCCAGGTCGAAGGGATTGTGGGGCGTCACCCAGCCGGCGAAGACGGCGCAGAACAGGCACAGGAACGCGATGACGGCGGCGATCATCGCGACCGGCGAGTTGCGGAAGCTGTGTCCGACATCGCTGTCGAGCCAGCGCGCTAGGGTTTTTTTCATCGGGGAGCGGAAAGAAGACGTCTAAGGCCGGAAGCGATCAGGCCGCCGCGGGCCGCCCGGAGGCGGCCCGCGGGACTCGCCATTGCGTTACGGCTTGATGCTCATCCACTTGAAGTACATGAAGTTGTCGGCCAGCTGCGTCAGCTCGACCTTCTTGCTGACGCCCCAGGCCAGCGACTGCTGGTGCAGCGGCAGGTGGCCGACGTCGTCCATGTGGATCGTGAAGGCTTCCTTGATCATCGCGTCGCGCTTGCCCTTGTCGCTTTCCGACTGGATCTTCTTGGTCAGGTCGTCGAGCTTCGGATTGCAGTAGGCGCCCAGGTTGAACTGGCCCGTGCCCTTGTCGTCCGGGCAGGCGGTGAGCGACGACAGCGCGTTGTGCGCGTCATAGGTGGTCGGGGTCCAGCCCAGCAGGTAGAAGCTGGTGTCGCGGCGCAGGATCTTCGGGAAGTACGTGCCCTTGGTCTCGGTCGCGAGGTTGATCTTGACGCCGATCTTCGCGAGGTTGGAGGCCACGCTCTGGCAGATCTGGCCGTCGTTCACGTAGCGGTCGTTCGGGCAGTTCAGCGTGACTTCGAAGCCGTTCGGGTAGCCCGCATCGGTGAGCAGCTTCTTGGCGGCGTCGACGTCGAAGGGCAGGCGCTTGTCCTGCTGCTCGCTCCAGCCGTTGACACCCGGGCCGACCAGCAAGGCGGTCGGGCGCGAGGCGCCGCGCATCACGGTCTTCTGGATGCCGACGATGTCGATGGCCTGGAAGAAGGCCTGGCGCACGCGCTTGTCCTTGAACGGGTTCTTGCCCTTGACGCTCGAATAGAGCAGCTCGTCGCGCTTCTGGTCCATGCCCATGAAGATGGTGCGCAGCTCGGGGCCGGTGATCACGCGGGCATTGGGGCTGGCCGTGATGCGCGCGATGTCCTGCACCGGCACCGGCTCCATCACGTCGACCTGGCCCGACACCAGCGCGGCGACGCGGGTCGCCGGATTGGCGATCGGCGTGAAGATGATCTCCTGCGCGTTGCCTTCGATCTTGCCCCAGTAGTTGGCGTTGCGCGTGAACACGGTGCGGACATCGGGCTGGCGCTCGCGGACGCGGAACGGACCGGTGCCGTTGGCCTTGAACGACGCGGTGTTCTCGATGCCCTTGCGCTTGTCGACCGGCTTGGCGGCGCCGTTCTCCTCGCACCACTTCTTGCTCATGATCATGGTCAGCGAGATCACGTCGGGCAGGATCGGGAAGGCGCCATTGGTCTCGATCTCGACCGCCAGGTCGCCCACCTTGCGCACTTCCTTGATGTCGCTCAGCGTGGCCTTCATGTCGGAGCCGTCGCCCTTGGCGCGGGCGAAGCTGAAGACCACGTCGTCGGCGGTGAACGGCGTGCCGTCGTGGAACTGCACGCCCTTGCGCAATTCGAAGCGCCAGACGTTGGGCGAGGTCTGCTTCCAGCTGGTGGCCAGGAGCGGCGCCAGGCTCAGGTCCTTGTTGCGGCCGGTCAGGGTCTCGTAGACGTTGGCCGCGACGCTGAGCTGCAGCGATTCGTTGAGCGAATGCGGATCGAGCGACAGCGCATCGCCCTGGTTGGCGATGCGGATCGTCTGGGCACCGGCCATCAGGCTCGCGGTCGCCAGCACGGACAGGATCGCGGCCGCGACCACGCTTTTCTTCAGACTCATGGGAAGCACTCCTCGGGTTGGAAAGACTCAGGTGGCCGTCGAGACGGTCCTGTTTTGTGTTGTGCCGGCCTTGGCGGCCAGCGGCATGCCCTGCTCGACGAGGCCCGCATGCAAGGCGGCGCCCAACGGCAGAATCTCATCGTTGAAGTCGTACTTGCTGTTGTGCAGGAAGGCGCCGCCGCGGGCGTCCTGGCCGATGCGCAGGTAGGCACCGGCCTTCTTCTGCAGCATGAAGGAGAAATCCTCGGCGCCCATGCTGGGCTCCATGTTGCGCTCGACGTTGTGCGCGCCCACCAGGGCCTGCGCCACGTCGCCGGCGAACTGAGCCTCGGGGGCCGTGTTGATGGTGGCCGGATAGATGCGCTCGAACTTCACCTGGGCCGTGGCGCCGAAGCCCGCGGCCACCGCGCTGCTGAGTTCGACCAGGCGCCGCTCGACCTGCTCCTGCACCCGCGAGCTGAAGGTGCGCACGGTACCGACCAGCGTCGCCTTGCCCGGCACCACGCTCATCGCGCCCAGGTCGCCGGCGTGCACGGCGCAAATGCTGACCACCGCGGCATCGATCGGCCGCACATTGCGCGACACGATGCTCTGCACCGCCGTGATGATGTGGGCCGACACCACCACCGGGTCGACCGTCAGGTAGGCATGGGCCCCATGGCCGCCCTTGCCCGTGACTTCGATCGTGATGCGATCGGCCGCCGCCATCATCGCGCCGCGATTGATGCCGACCGTGCCGGCCGGCATGCCGGGCCAGTTGTGCATCGCATAGACCGAGTCGACCGGGAAGCGGTCGAACAGTCCGTCCTCGATCATCACCCGGGCGCCCGCGAATCCTTCCTCGCCGGGCTGGAAGATCAGCACCGCGGTGCCGTCGAAATTGCGCGTCTCGGCCAGGTAGCGCGCCGCACCGACCAGCATCGCGGTATGGCCGTCGTGGCCGCAACCATGCATCAGGCCCTGCTTGGCCGAGCGCCACTCGAAATCGTTGTCCTCGGCCATCGGCAGCGCATCCATGTCGGCGCGCAGGCCGAGCATGCGGCCGCTGGCCGTGCTGCGGCCGCGGATCACGCCAACCACGCCGGTCTTGCCGATGCCGGTGTGGATCTCGTCCACGCCGCAGGCCTTCAGCGCCTCGTGGACGCGGCCCGAGGTGTAGACCTCTTCGAAGCCGAGTTCGGGATGCGCGTGCAGGTCGCGCCGGAACGCGGTCAGTTCGGGATGGAGGCGCGCGATGTGCGCAAAGGGCCTGCCGGCCGCCTGCAGTCGGGGTTCAATCATTCAGTGGCCTCCGGCGTTGCTGATCCTCAACCTCGGATCGACCACGAAATAGAGCAGATCCACCACGAGATTGATGACGACGAAGATGAGGGCGATCAGGCACAGGTACGCGGCCATCACGGGGATGTCGGCGAAGGTCACGGCCTGGATGAACAGCAGCCCCATGCCGGGCCACTGGAATACCGACTCGGTGATGATCGAGAACGCGATCAGGCCGCCGAGCTGCAGCCCGGTGATGGTCATCACCGGCACCAGCGTGTTCTTGAGCGCATGACCGAAATGGATCGCGCGGTCGGACAGGCCCCGTGCCCGCGCGAACTTGATGTAGTCGGCGCGCAGCACTTCGAGCATCTCGGCGCGCACCAGCCGCATGATGAGCGTCAGCTGGAAGATCGCCAGCGTGATCGCGGGCAGCACGATGTGCATCCAGCCATCGGACTTCAGCAGGCCGGTGCTCCACCAGCCCATCTGCACCGTCTCGCCGCGGCCGAAGCTCGGGAACCAGCCCAGGTGCACCGCGAACACCAGGATCAGCAGGATGCCGATCAGGAAGGTCGGCAGCGAGACGCCGAGCAGCGACAGCGTCATGAAGACCTGGCTGGTGACGCTGCCGCGCCGCAGCGCCGTGTAGACGCCCATCGGGATGCCGATGACCAACGCCAGCACCGCCGCCACCAGCGACAGTTCGAGCGTCGCGGGGAAGCGCTCGCCGATCAGCCGCGAGACCTTGGCACCCTGTCGCAGGCTGAGGCCGAATTCGCCTTGCGCCGCATTGACCAGGAAGTGCCAGAACTGCACGAAGAAGGGCTTGTCGAGCCCCAAGGCGGCGCGCAGTTCGCGGATCTGCTCGGGCTTGGCGTCCTGGCCGAGCAGAAAGACGACTGGATCGCCCACGTACTGGAACAGGAGGAAGGCGAAGAAGGCGACCGCGACCATGACGATCACGGCCTGAATCAGGCGGCGCAGTACGAAAGCAATCATTCAGAAACAAGAGTGACCAATGATGCTAGCAGAGCAAGCAGCGTGCCCAAGGGGGAGTTCCCCGGGGGTGCGCCGCCGGTTCGGCCATGAAAAAAGCCACTCGACTTTCGTCGAGTGGCTTTCAAGACTTCCCATTGATGCTGGCTTGCGCCAGCGTCAGATCAGAAAGCGTGACGGATACCGAAGTCGTAGCCGGTCGAGCTCTTCGGCACGCCGGTAACGATGGTGTTGCTCGACGAGAAGAAAGCCGGGCCGCCCAGCACCAGGTCAGCACCGTCCTTGTTGCTGAGGTACGCCACCGTTGCGTACAGGGCCGTACGCTTCGAGAGGTTGTGCACATAGCCCAGGGCAAACTTGTCAGCCTTGGCGTCGTCGTTGAAACCGAGGAACGGGTTCGCCGGGTTGATCAGCGAGCCGGTGTTCTTGTAGTTGACTGCCGAGTACGACAGGCGGATCAGGCCAGGACCGACAGGAACGGTCGCGCCGATCAGCCAGCCGTCAGCGCCGGGGTTACGCCAGCCGAACGGGTTGGTCACACCAGCGATGAAGTTCGTCGAGCTCTCTTGCTTGAGTTCAGCATTCGAGTATTCACCGAACAGCTTGACCACGCCGAAGTCGTACGAAGCACCGAGGTTCCAGGTGTTCAGGTTGTTCGTCGTGCCTGCGTAGAAGTTCGACGCGATGGTGCTTTGGCCGTAGGCCAGCGCGACGTCCAGGGGACCGTTGGCGTAGCCGATGCGACCACCACCGTAGCGGCCAGCACGCTCATTGCCAGGAACGAGCAGCAGCGCGGGGTTGTTCACGATGGCCGCCGAGCCGGGAGGGGTCAGGCCGGCCGGATCGTAGCTGGTCTTCTCGTTGAACGAGTACATCACCTGGCCATAGAAACCACCCAGGTTCGGCGGCAGGAAGTAGCCGACCGAGTTGCTGGCGCGAACGTAGTTCTGGTTCGCGGTGAAGCCACCCGTACGGGCGCCGTTGCTGCTGAAACCGTTGGCAGTGGAGATCAGGTTGGTACCGACGCCGTTGGTGCCGAACGGATCGAACACGGTGTCGTTCCAGAACGTCGGGGTGTAGTCGCGACCGAGGCGCACTTCACCGAAGTTGCCCGACAGGCTGACCGTCGAACGACGGTTGAAGTTCAGGCCACCACCGGTAGCAGCACCGGTGCCGTCATCGTTGTTCATGCCGGCTTCGAGCCAGAAGCTGGCAGCCAGGCCACCACCGAGGTCTTCCGTACCACGGAAGCCCAGACGGCTGGAGTTGTAGCCCGAATTGGTCAGCCGCGTCTGGCTGGTCGTGACGCTCTGGACGCCGAAGACCGGCAGGCCATTGACGTTGCCCAGGAACACCGGCTGGTCGGTCTTGTTCGAAATGCCGTTGATCGTGGCGTCAACCACACCGAACAGGGTGACCGACGACTGAGCCGAGGCAATACCGGCAACAGCCAGAGCAGCCAGGGCAACTAGAGATTTTTTCATTGCAAGTTTCTCCAAGGTTAAACATAGGGCTCCGGTGCGAAGGGCTCACCGTGACTGGCACTTTGTGCTCCCACCGGACCCCGGGCCAACCTCCTTTTGGGAAGTTGTCGCTATTGCACCAGAGCCGCTTCGGGAGGGCAAAGCAATTCGCCCGAAAAGGCGGCCGGGCGAGGCGTTTCGTTGCAGCGGTGCAACAAAGCTTTGGCCCACTTGTCCGCTTCATGATGTGGAACGTTTGCGCTCCATGCCTGTGACATTTTGTACATCGGTTCCAATCGCTTCATGAACCGAACGCTTGACTCCGTCCTGGGCGCGGCCGACGCGGCGCTGCGCACTCTTTTTGCCAAGCCGCATGCGACGCGGGCGCTGCCCGCGCCCGCGGTGGCTGGCGGCAGCCTGAGCGAGGCCGAGCGGCGCGAGGCCGGCGCTCTGATGCGGGTCAACCATGTCGGGGAGGTGTGCGCGCAGGCACTCTATACGGCACAGGCGGCGGTCACGCGGGACCCTGCCCTGCGACGGCACTTCGAAGAGGCGGCGCGCGAGGAAACCGACCACCTGGCCTGGACCCAGCAGCGGATCGACGATCTGGGGAGCCACGCGTCGGTCCTGAACCCGCTCTGGTACCTGGGCGCTTTCGGGCTCGGACTGGTGGCTGGCCGCTTCGGGGATGCGACCAGCCTGGGCTTCGTGGCCGAGACCGAGCGCCAAGTCGAAGCGCACCTCGACGGCCATCTCGACCGCCTGCCGGCGGCCGACACCGCCTCGCGCGCGGTGGTCGAGCAGATGAAGATAGACGAGGCCCGTCACGCAGCCCAGGCCTGGAACGCCGGGGCCGAGGAGTTGCCGGCCCCCGCCAAGGCATTGATGCGGATGGCGTCCCGTGTCATGACCACGGTCGCCCACCGGATCTGAATCAGGCCTCCATCAGGTCGAAGCTGGTGGTGATCTCGGCCGTCTTGCCGAGCATGATGGTGGCCGAGCAGTAGGTGTCGTGGCTAAGGGCGATCGCACGTTCGACCGCCGCCGCCGGAATGCCCTTGCCCGCCACCGTGAAGTGCATGTGGATCTTTGTGAAGACCTTTGGATCTTTTTCGGCCCGCTCGCTGGTCAGTTTTACACTGCAGCGCTCGACCTGGTGCCGGCCGCGCTTGAGGATGTGCACGACGTCGTAGGCGGTGCAGCCGCCGGTTCCGGCCAGCACCGTCTCCATCGGCCGGGCCGCCAGGTTCTGGCCGCCGTTCTCGGGCTTGGCGGCATCCGGCGCGCCATCCATCACGAGGACATGGCCACTGCCGGTCTCGGCGACGAAGCCCATCGCCGATCGCGTGCCGGCGTTGCCGGTCCAACTTACTGTGCATTCCATCTTCAGCTCCGAAAATTCGTCGCGCGAGCAGGGAAAGCACCGCACGACGTGATTGAGTGTTCAAAAAAAGCAACGGGCGTGTTGCATTGCAGCAATCAACCGATATACTTTATTTCATCGCACATCCACATGTGTGCACCGGTTGTCTCCTCCACCCTCCCAATTGGTGGATTTAGCCCCGAGCCGCAAGGCCCGGGGCTTTTTTCTTGGGCCCCTGGCGACGCGTCGGCGAGGCCTATGATCGCGGCCCTATGTCCTCCCCGACCCCGCCCCTCACCCCTGCCGACTACCTCAAGAAGATCCTGACTGCGCGGGTCTACGACGTGGCGGTCGAATCGGCGCTCGAACCCGCCCGCGCCCTGAGCGCCAGGCTCGGCAATACCGTGCTGCTCAAGCGCGAGGACCAGCAACCGGTCTTCAGCTTCAAGCTGCGCGGCGCCTACAACAAGATGGCGCACCTGAGCGCCGAGCAGCTCGCCGCCGGCGTGATCTGCGCTTCGGCCGGCAACCATGCGCAGGGCGTGGCCCTGGGCGCGCGCAAGCTGGGGGCGCGGGCCGTGGTGGTGATGCCGGTGACCACGCCGCAACTGAAGATCGACGCGGTGCGGGCGCTCGGCGGCGAGGTCCACCTGCACGGCGACAGCTATTCGGACGCCTATGGCTATGCGCTCGAGCAGCAGAAACTGCACGGACTCACCTTCGTGCACCCGTTCGACGACCCGGACGTGATCGCCGGCCAAGGCACGATCGCCATGGAAATGCTGCGCCAGCACCAGGGGCCGCTGCACGCGGTGTTCGTCGCCATCGGCGGCGGCGGCCTGATCTCGGGGGTGGCCAACTACATCAAGGCGCTGCGGCCCGAGATTCGCGTGATCGGCGTGCAGATGAACGACTCGGACGCGATGATGCAATCGGTCGCCGCCCACCAGCGCGTGACGCTGCCGGACGTCGGGCTGTTTTCCGACGGCACGGCGGTCAAGCTGGTCGGCGAGGAAACCTTTCGCATCTCGAGCGAACTGGTGGACGAATTCATCACGGTCGACACCGATGCGGTCTGCGCCGGCATCAAGGATGTCTTCATCGACACCCGCAGCATCGTCGAGCCGGCTGGTGCGCTCGCGGTGGCGGCGATCAAGCAGTACGTCGAGGCCCGCGGCACGCGCGGCGAAACCTATGCAGCGATCCTCTGCGGCGCCAACATGAACTTCGACCGCCTGCGCTTCGTGGCCGAACGCGCGGAGGTCGGCGAGGAGCGCGAGGCGCTGTTCGCGGTGACGATTCCCGAGGAGCGCGGCAGCTTCCGCCGCTTCTGCGAACTGGTCGGCCAGTTGCCCGGCGCCTCGCGCAACGTGACTGAATTCAACTACCGCATCAGCGACTCGAAGGAAGCCCATGTGTTCGTCGGCCTGACGACCTCGGCGCGCGGCGAATCGACCACCATCGCCGACACCTTCGTGGCGCATGGCTTCGGTGCCATCGATCTCACGCACGACGAGCTCGCCAAGGAACACATCCGCCACATGGTGGGCGGCCGCACCAGCCTCGCGCAAGAAGAGCGGCTGCTGCGCTTCGTCTTCCCCGAGCGGCCGGGGGCGCTGCTGAAGTTCCTGAGCCTGCTGAGGCCGAACTGGAACATCAGCCTGTTCCACTACCGCAACCAGGGCGCCGACTACGGACGCATCCTGGTCGGGCTGCAGGTGCCCGCGGCCGAACACGAGGCCTTCGATGCCTTCCTCCAGACGCTGGGCTACCCGTTCGTGGAGGAAACCGACAACCCGGTGTACCGGCTCTTCCTGCTCTAGTTCTGCGGCGGCAGGGGCGCGGGCGGGGTCATGGTCGCCAGCGGCCGCGTCGGCAGCTGCAGCGTGAAGGCGGTCGCCGAGCCGGCGCTGGCGCCCAGGGCGGCGGCCCGGGCTTCGAGCGACTGCAGCACGTAGCCGTCGGCCACCGTGGCGCCGACCCGGAACGGCCGCGGCGGCTTGCCGTCGACGGCGATCAGCGCCACGCCCTGCTGGCCGGCATCGGCCACCACGCCCAGGAGCGCGAATCGGCTGGCGGCCTCGGGCGTCGCCGCCGCTGCGGCGGGGGTCGACACGGCGCCCAGCATCCGGGCCACCGCGGCCGGATCGGGCGCCGCCTGCGGCGTGCCGGCCACCGGCGGCGGGGCCGGCGCGTCGGCCGGTGCAGCCAGCCGCAGGCCCCAGAACACGACGCTCGCGGCGGCCAATGCCCAGAGGGCGGTCGTGGCGGCGGCCGCGGGCCAGCGAGGGGAGGCGTAAGGGACTGACATGGGGCCGGATTATCATTCCTCCATGCCCATTTCCATCCGCTATCCCGCCCGCGCCCTCCAGCGCGGCTTCACCTTGATCGAGTTGATGGTGGTGCTGGTCATCATCGGCGTGCTGGCCGCGCTGATCGTGCCCAACGTGATCGAGCGGGCCGATGACGCCCGGGTCACCGCGGCCAAGACCGATGTCAACAACCTGATGCAGGCGCTCAAGCTGTACCGGCTCGACAACCAGCGCTACCCGAGCGCCGAGCAGGGGCTGCAGGCGCTCATCGCGCGCCCCACCAGCGGCCCGGCGGCACCCAACTGGAAGCCCTATGTCGAGAAGCTGCCGAACGACCCCTGGGGCCGCCCGTACCAGTACCTGAATCCGGGCGTCAAGGGCGAGATCGACGTGTTTTCGCTCGGCGCCGACGGCGAGCCCGGTGGCGAAGGCAAGAATGCCGACATCGGCAGCTGGCAGTAGCGCGCACTGCCGCCAACCCGTCCACGGCCGGCCCGGCGCGGGCGGTTTCACGCTGTTCGAGCTGCTGGTGGTGATCGCGATCATCGCGCTGGCCACCGCCGGTGTCGGGCTCTCGCTCAGGGACTCCGGCCAGGCCACGCTCGACCGCGAAGCCGAGCGGCTCGCCGCCCTGCTCGAATCGGCGCGGGCGCAGTCGCGTGCCAGCGGCGTCGCTGTGCGGTGGCGCGTCACGCCCGATGGGCCCGGCAGCTTCAGCTTCGACGGCCTGCCACCCGGCGCGCTGCCGACGAACTGGCTGAGCGGCGGCATCTCGGCGCAGCCGATCGGGGTCGACGGCCGGGCCGTGGGCGCCCTGCAGCTGGGCCCCGACCCGATCATCGCCGCGCAGCAGGTGCAGCTGACCTCCGACGCGCTGCCCGATCGCAGCCTGCGCATCGGCACCGACGGCCTGCGCCCCTTCACGGTCGTGGCGCCATGACGCGAACACGCCGGGCCGCGCGCGGCTTCACCCTGATCGAGGTGCTGGTCGCCCTCGGCATCGTCGCCATCGCGCTGATGGCCGGCACCCAGGCCACGATGGCATTGACGCGCAACGCGCAGCGGCAAACCGACGTGATGCTGGCCCAGATCTGCGCCGAGAACGAGCTGATCAAGGCCCGGCTGGCACGGCAGATGCCGCCCGTGGGCGACGCCGGCGGCGTCTGCACGCAGGCCAGCCAGAGTTTCGGCGTGACCGTGACGACCACATCGACGCTGAATCCGAACTTCCGCCGGGTCGACGTCCAGGTGCGCGACGCCTTCGACGCGCCGGTGCTGCGGCTGTCGACGGTGGTGGGGCGCTACTGATGAGGCGCCAGGCCCGCGGTTTCACGCTGATCGAGCTCCTGGTGGCGATCGCCGCCATGGCGTTGCTGGCCCTGATGAGCTGGCGCGGGCTCGATGCGATGGGACGCGCCCAGTCGCTGAACCGGGAGCGCGGCGACGCCGTGCTGACGCTGCAGACCACGCTGTCCCAGTGGAGCGCCGACCTCGACGCCATGGTGGCGCTGTCGCAGACCTCGGCGATCGACTGGGATGGCCGCGTGCTGCGGCTCACGCGCCGCAGCACCGACAGCGCGACGCCGGTGGTCTTCGTCGCCGCCTGGACGCTGCGGCCGGACCCCGCCGGCGGCACCCACTGGCGGCGCTGGCAATCGCAGGGGTTCACGACCCGCGCCGAATGGCAGCAGGCCTGGGCCCAGGCTGCCGCCTGGGCGACGGACGGCGGCAGCGGCACCGGCGGCGCGGACGTCGACCTGATTCCGCTCGACAGCTGGCAGCTCGCCTACTTCCGCAACAACGCCTGGACCCCGGCCACGAGCGCCGAGGCGCTCGGCGCCACCACGCCGGTGCCGGATGGCGTGCGCCTGACCCTGGCCCTGCCCCAGGGACCGGCACTCGCGGGCCTGGTCACCCGGGACTGGGTCCGGCCCAGCTTGACGGTGCCGAAGTCATGAGGACGCCGGTGCACAAGGGGAAGTGTGGGCGCCAGTTCGGCGCAGCGCTGCTCACGGCCATGCTGACCGTGACGCTGGTCGCCACCTTCGCCGCGGCCGCGCTCTGGCAGCAATGGCGTGCGGCCGAGGTCGAGGCCGCCGAGCGGGGCCGGACGCAGGCCGCATGGGTGCTGGTCGGCGCACTCGACTGGTCGCGGCTGATCCTGCGCGAGGACGCCCGGGCGGCCGGCAGCGGCGGGGTCAATGCGGACTACCTGGCCGAGCCATGGGCGATTCCGCTCGAGGAGGCCAAGCTGACCACCTTCCTGGCGGCCGACAAGAACATCGCCAGCGACGCGCTGGAAGGGCTGCCCGACGCCTTTCTGTCGGGCCGCATCATCGACGCCCAATCGAAGCTCAACGCGTTCAACCTGGTCGATGCCGGCAAGCCGGTCGCCGCGTCGGTGGACGCGTTCAAGAAACTGTTTCAGCTGCTCGGGCTGCCGGCCGAGGAGCTGGCGCTTATGACCGCCAACCTGCAGCGCGCGCTGCCGGCCGCCGCCAGTACCGCGGCCACCGGAACCACGGGCACTACGGGCACCACCAGCAGCGCGAGCAGCACCGGCAGCACCTCAACCCCGCAGACCACGACCCCGACCACCACGGCGCCAACCACCGCGACCGGCAGCGCCACCGGCCCCCTGGTGCCCCAGCGCACGGCCCAGCTGGTCTGGCTCGGCCTGTCGCCCTCCACCGCCGCGGCGCTGGAACCCTATGTCACGGTGCTGCCCACCCGGACACAGCTGAACCTCAACACCGCCAGCGCCGAAGCCATTTTCGCGAGCACGCCGGCCCTCGACCTCGCTGGCGCCAAGCGCCTGGTCGCGGCCCGTACCCAGTCCTATTTCAAGACGCTGGCCGACGCCGGCGCGCTGGTCCAGCAGAGCTCGGCGCAGTTCGTGCCGGACCAGCACAGCGTGTCGACCAACTACTTCGAAGTGCAGGCCCGCCTGCGGATCGACCGGACCTGGGTCGAAGAACAGACCCTGCTGCGCCGAGTCGGCATCGACGTCGGGATCGTGTGGCGAGAACGTGGCGCCGGCGCGACGCCGCAGCCGGCCAGATCCTGACGCAACACACCACCTGTCACCGAATGGGTCAAAAATAGGCGCAACGCCCGTTGCATCTGAAAGAGATGCTATCAATTCCGTAGCATCGCCGACCGACCTTCTCTACAATAGCGACCCTTCACTCTCTCCATGGCCTTGCTGCTTGTAACCATTCCTCTCGTTTCCGGCCCGGCGGCCGGCGAGTACGGCTGGGCGCTCTGGTCCAGCGATGGCCGCAAGCTGCGCTCGCAGGGCAGCGCGGCACCGGCCCTGTTGCCGAGCAGCGACGAAGTCATCCTGGGCGTGCCCGCCGCAGCACTGTCGTGGCATCAGGTCACCCTGCCCCAGGGCAGCATGAGCGGGGCCGTGCGCCTGCGCTCGGTGCTCAATGGCCTGCTCGAAGACCGCCTGCTCGACGATCCCGAAGCACTTCATTTCGCCCTTGAACCCGCCGCGCGGGTGGCGGTGCCGGTCTGGGTGGCAGCCTGCAACCGTATCTGGTTGCGTGCCGCCGTGCAGGCGCTGGAGGCCGCCGGCCGGCGCGTGACCCGGATCGTTCCCGAGTTCACGCCCCAGCCGGCCGGCAGCCCGCCGATGGTGTTCGCGATCGGCGACCCGGACGCGGCGCTGTGCATCGTCTGCGGCACCGAGGGCGTGGCCACGCTGCCACTCGACGCCGCCGGCCTCGAGTTGGCCGGCCCCCTTCCCGCCGACACCACGGCACTGGCCGAGCCAGCGGTCGCCGAACTGGCCGAAAGCGTGCTCGGGCGCCGGCTTCCGATCGTCAAGCCGGCCGAGCGCTGGCTGCAGGCCAGCCGTTCGCCCTGGGACCTGGCGCAGTTCGACCTGGCATCGACGGGGCGTGCACGCGCCGGCAAGAAGGCGGCGGCCATGGCGCGCGCGCTGTGGTATGGACGCCGCTGGCGGGCGGCGCGCTGGGGCGTGCTGGCCCTGCTGCTGGCGCAGTTCATCGGACTCAACGCCTGGGCCTGGAAGGAGCGCAATGCGCTCGACGCCAAGCGCGGCGCGGTGCGATCGCTGCTGACCCAGACCTTCCCCTCGGTCAAGCTGGTGGTCGACGCGCCGGTGCAGATGGCGCGCGAGGTCGCGGCCCTGGAACAGGCCACGGGCGGCGTCACGCCGTCCGACCTCGAACCGATGCTGGTCGCGCTGGCCGCCAGCCTGCCGGCGGGCCGCGTGCCAACCGCGATCGATTTCAGCGCCGGCCAGCTGCGCCTGCGCGGGCTCGGCTTGCCGGCCTCGGAGTTCGCCGGCGTCAAGACCGCGCTGTCCTCGCGCGGCTACAGCGCGCGCACCGAGAGCGACCTGCTGCTGGTGCAGGCGGAGGCGCAGCGATGAAGTGGCTCGAAGTCCTCCAAGCGCGTTGGCAGGCCTGGTGGCCCGAACTCGCGCCGCGCGAACAGCGCCTGGTCGCGATCGCGGCCGCGCTGGTGGGCCTGGCGCTGGTCTGGTGGGTGGCGCTGGCGCCGGCCCTGGGCACCTTGTCCGCGGCCCCGGCCGAACACGCGAAGCTCGATGCGCAGCTGCAGCAGATGACGGCACTGCAGCGCCAGGCCAAGTCCTTGCAGTCGCAGCCCCGGGCCAGCCGCGACGACGCGTTGCGCGCCCTCGAAGCCTCGGTGCGCGAGAACCTCGGGCCGAACGCCCAGCTTCAAACCGCCGGCGCCGGCGAGAACGCCACCATCGCACTGCGCGCCGCGCCGGCCGACGCGCTCGCCCAGCTGATCACGCAGGCGCGCAGCAATGCGCGCGCGGTGCCGCGCGAAGTGCACCTGACGCGCAGCAGCACGTCGCAGGCCGGCCCCGGCGGCCCCGGGGCGGCGCCTGCGGCTCCCGCCGCGCCGGCCGAACCGCCCCGTCCGCGTTGGGACGGCACCCTGGTCATGGGCCTGCCGGCCCGTTGAGAGCGCGCATGGCGATCCCGTCCACCTCCCACGCGTCCGGCTCCGGCTGGCGCTGGGCCCTGCTCGGCGCCTGCATCGGCATCGCCCTCGCGCTGGCCGTGTTCGCGCCCGCGCGTTGGCTCGCGGCCGGCCTGGCGCAATGGAGCGACGGCCACCTGCAACTGATCAATGCGCGCGGCACGCTCTGGAACGGCACCGCCGGGGTCGTGTTCTCGAGCGGGGCGGGCGGCGCCGAATCGATCTCCCTGCCCGGCCAGCTGGGCTGGACGCTGCGGCCGCGCTGGGACGGCATCAGCGCCACGCTCGACCTCCCCTGCTGCGCGGCCAAGCCGCTGGAATTCAAGGGACGCCCGCGCTCCGACGGGCTCGAACTCGAGTGGCGCGACGGCCAGTCGCGCTGGCCGGCGGCGATGCTGGCCGGATTCGGCGCCCCCTGGAACACGCTCAAGCTCGAGGGCGCGCTCGACCTCTCGATGCAGGCGCTGGTGCTGCGCTGGAGCGGCCGCCAGCTGACGCTGGCCGGCCGGGCGACGCTCGACGCCACCGACATCTCTTCCAGCCTGTCGACCCTGAAGCCGATGGGCAGCTACCGGATCGCTCTCGAAGGCGGACCGGTGCCTTCGCTGCTCCTGACGACCCGCGAAGGCAGCCTGCAACTGAGCGGCAGCGGCCGCTGGAATGGCACGACGATGCGGTTCGACGGCGAGGCCAGCGCGGCACCGGGCCGCGAAGACGCGCTATCGAACTTGTTGAACATCATCGGACGACGCGACGGCGCGCGCTCCCTCATCACACTGGGTTGACCATGACGAAGCCAAAGTCTTCTTCCGGCGTCCGCCTCGGCACCCTCGCGCTCGCCGCGCAGATGCTGATCGCGGCCTGCATTCCTTCCGCCTTCGCCCAGGACGTGCTGCGGCGCGGCGAGCCGATCACGCTGAACTTCAGCAACGCCGAGATCGAATCGGTGGCGCGCACCATGGCCGTCGTGACCGGGCGCGACGTGGTGGTCGACCCGCGCGTCAAGGGCACCATCACCCTGCAGACCGACCGCGCCATCGAACCGGCCGCGGCCTTCAACCAGTTCGCCGCCGCGCTGCGGCTGCAGGGCTTCGCGATCGTGCAGGCCGACGGCCTCTACAAGGTCGTGCCGGAGGCCGATGCCAAGCTGCAGAGCAGCACCGTGACGACCTCGACGCCCGCCGGGTCCAGCCTCAGCGGCAACCAGATCATCACGCAGGTCTTCAAGCTCAACTACGAGTCGGCCAACAATCTGCTGCCGGTGCTGCGCCCGCTGATCGCGCCGAACAACACGATCAACGTCAACCCGGGCAACAACTCGCTGGTGATCACCGACTACGCCGAGAACATGCGCCGGCTGGCACGCATCGTGGCCGCGCTCGACGTCCCGAACGCCGCCGACATCGAGGTGATCCAGCTGAAGAACTCGGTGGCGACCGACATGGTGCCGCTGGTGACGCGGCTGATCGAAGGCGGCAGCACGACCCCCGGCGCCGGGGCGCCGGGCCAGGTCGACTCATCGTTCCGCACCACGCTGCTGGCCGAACCCCGCGGCAACGCGATCATTCTGCGGGCGGCCAATCCGGCGCGCGCCCAGCTGGTGCGCACGCTGATCGACAAGCTCGACCGCCCGGCGATCGACACCGGCAACGGCGCGGCCGGCAATGTCTACGTGGTCTACCTCAAGAACGCCGACGCCGTGAGGCTGGCCGCGACCCTGCGCGCGGCGATCTCGGCCGAAGCGCGCGGCGGCACCGGCGCCACCGGCGGCTCGCTCCAGGGCGGGGCTTCGCAGGTGGCGCCGCAGCTGGGCGCCAGCCAGCAGAACGCCGGCGCGAGCACCGCGGCCACTGCGCCGGTCAACAACGCGAACCAGCCGTCGACCGGCGGCCAGATCCAGGCCGACCCCTCGACCAACTCGCTCATCATCACGGCCTCGGAGCCACAGTACCGGCAGATCCGCGCCGTGATCGACAAGCTCGACGGCCGGCGTGCGCAGGTCATGATCGAGGCGCTGATCGTCGAGGTCACGGCCAACAAGGCGGCGCAGTTCGGTGTCCAGTGGCAGTCGGCGGTCGGCAACAACGGCGTCATCGGCACCAACTCCAGCCTCTCCGGCGCCAACATCCTGACACTGACGGCCGCCCTGGTGGCAAAAACCCCGGCCGCCCTCACCACGCTCGGCACCGGACTCAACATCGGCATCGGACGCAAGTACAACGGCGACTACGTGCTGAACGCGATCGCCAACTTCTTCGCCAGCGACGCCGACGCCAACCTGCTGTCGACGCCCAATCTGCTGACCCTCGACAACGAGGAAGCCAAGATCGTGATCGGCCAGAACGTCCCGTTCGTGACCGGCCAGTTCACCAACACCGGTGCGGCCAACGGCTCGGTGAACCCGTTCACGACCATCGAGCGCAAGGACGTCGGCCTGACGCTGCGCGTGCGCCCGCAGATCAACGAGAACGGCACCGTGAAGATGGTGGTGTTCCAGGAGACCTCCACGGTGCAGGCCGGCACCGAGAACGCCCCCAACGGCCCGACCACCAACAAGCGCTCGATCGAATCCAGCGTGCTGGTCGAGGACGGCGGCCTGGTGATGCTCGGCGGCCTGCTGTCGGACGACTACAGCAACAACGTCGACAAGGTGCCGCTGGCCGGCGACATTCCGGTCCTGGGCAATCTGTTCAAGAGCGAAAAAAGGGCGCGCACCAAGGTCAACCTCATGATGTTCCTGCGGCCGATGGTGATGCGCGACGGGGTGGCGACCACGAATGTCGCCAACGACCGCTACGACGCGATGCGCGTCCTGCAGCAGCGGGTGCAGCCCGACGACAACGTGATGCTGAACAACGTGACCTCGGCGCCCCCCCTCCCGCCTCTGGCGACGACCCCGGTGCCCGCCCAGCAACAGGACCGGACGGAGGCCACGACCCGGCTGGAGGGCGCCACCTTGATCCCGCTGCCGACGCCGCCGTCCCAGCGGCTTGCCCCCTCTCCGCTGAAGGGCGCATTGCCGCCGACGGCGGACCCGTCGAGCAGGCGCGAACTACCCTAGCAGCAGGACGCCGATCCGATGCGCTATCCCCTCCCCTACGCCTTCGCCCGTGGCCAGCAGCTGCTGCTGGAAGAGGCCGACGACGGCGCCCTCACGCTCTGGATGCCGAAGGTGCCGCCGCGCAGCGCCCTGGGCGAGGTGCTGCGCAAGTACCCGGTGAAGACCTTCGAGCCGCTGGCGCCCGAGCAGCTCGCCCAGCGGATCAGCGCGGCCTACGCCAAGGGCGAGTCGAATGCCGCCGCGGTGGTCAGCGAGGTGCAGGGCGACGCCGACCTCTCGCGCATGATGCAGGAGCTGCCGGCGGTCGAGGACTTGCTCGAATCGGCCGGCGACGCGCCGATCATCCGGATGCTCAATGCCCTGCTCACGCAGGCCGCGCGCGACGGCGCGAGCGACATCCACATCGAGCCCTACGAGCGGACCTCGTCGGTGCGCTTTCGCATCGACGGTTCGCTGCGCGAGGTGGTGCAGCCGAATCGCGCGCTGCATGCCGCGCTGATCTCGCGGCTGAAGATCATGGCCGACCTCGACATCGCCGAGAAGCGCCTGCCGCAGGACGGCCGCATCTCCTTGCGCATCGGCACCCGCGCGGTCGACGTCCGGGTCTCGACCCTGCCCTCGGCGCACGGCGAACGCGCCGTGCTGCGCCTGCTCGACAAGTCCGAGAGCAAGCTCACGCTCGAATCGGTGGGCATGCAGGGCGACACGCTGGCGCGCTTCGAACACCTGATCGGCCAGCCGCACGGCATCATCCTGGTGACCGGCCCGACCGGCTCCGGCAAGACCACCACGCTGTACGCCGCGCTGAGCCGGCTCGACGCCAGCAGCAGCAACATCATGACGGTCGAGGACCCGATCGAGTACGAGCTGCACGGCGTCGGCCAGACCCAGGTCAACGCCAAGATCGACCTGACCTTCGCCAAGGCGCTGCGGGCCATCCTGCGTCAGGACCCGGACGTCATCATGATCGGCGAGATCCGCGACTTCGAGACCGCCCAGATCGCAATCCAGGCCTCGCTCACCGGCCACCTGGTGCTGGCCACGCTGCACACCAACGATTCGGTCAGCGCCGTCACGCGCCTGACCGACATGGGCGTGGAGCCCTTCCTGCTGAGCTCCTCGCTGCTGGGCGTGCTGGCCCAGCGGCTGGTCCGCAAGCTGTGCCCGGTGTGTGCGCCGGCCGCCGGCCACGAGGCCCAGCCCGTGGGCTGCGAGGCCTGCGGCCACACCGGCTACCAGGGGCGCACCGGCATCTTCGAGCTGCTGGTGGCCGACGAGACGGTGCAGTCGCTGATCCACAACCGCGCGCCCGAAAGCCAGCTCTTCGTGGCGGCCGAGCGCGGCGGCCTGCGCTCGATGCGCGAGGACGGCGAACGGCTGGTCCAGGCCGGCATCAGCTCGCGCGCCGAATTGCTTCGCGTGACCCGCGACTGACGCCCGATGCCCGCCTATTCCTTCGAAGCGATCGACGCCCAGGGCCTGGCCCGCAAGGGCGTGCTCGAGGCCGATACGGCCCGCAGCGCGCGCGGGATGCTGCGGGCCCAGGCGCTGATCCCGCTGTCGGTGACGGCGGTCGGCAGCGTCGAGAGCGGCGTGCCGCAGACCCGAAGCTGGCGTCGCATGTTCGGCGGCGGCCGCATCTTCAACTCGACCACGCTGGCGGTCTGGACCCGGCAGATCGCCGGCCTGGTGTCCTCCGGCCTGTCGCTCGAACGGGCGCTCACCGCGCTGACCGACGAGGCCGAGACCGAGGCCCAGCGCAACCTGGTCGCCTCGCTGCGCGCCGAGGTCAATGCCGGCGCGCCCTTCGGCCGTGCGCTGTCGCAGCACCCGCGCGAGTTCTCGCCGATCTACGTTGCCGTGATCGGCGCCGGCGAGCAGAGCGGCAACCTGGGCCTGGTGCTCGAACGGCTGGCCGACGACCTGGAGCAGCGCCAGGCGCTGCAGCAGAAGCTGGTCGGCGCCGCCCTCTACCCGGCGATCGTGACCTTGGTGGCGATCGTCATCGTGGTCTTCCTGGTCAGCTACGTGGTGCCGCAGGTTGCCAACGTCTTCGCCGGCACCAAGCGCGCGCTGCCGATCCTGACGGTGGCGATGCTGGCGCTGAGCGCCTTCGTCCGCAACTACGGCTGGCTGATGCTGATCGCCGTCGTGGTCGCGGCCGTCGCTGCCCGGATGGCGCTGGCGCGTGCCGCCATCCGCGAGCGCTTCGACGCCGCCTGGCTCAACCTGCCGCTGGTCGGCAAGCTGGCACGCGGCTACAACGCGGCGCGCTTCGCCAGCACGCTGGCGATGCTGGCGACCGCCGGCGTGCCGATCCTGCGCGCACTGCAGGCGGCTTCCGAGACGCTCAGCAACAGCGCCATGCGCGCCGATGCGCTCGACGCGCTGGTGCTGGTGCGCGAAGGGGCGCCACTGGCCTCGGCGCTGGCGCAGAAGAAGCGCTTTCCGGGCATCGTCTCGATGTTCGCGCGCCTCGGCGAACAGACCGGCACGCTGCCGCTGATGCTGCAGCGCGCGGCCAACCAGCTGGGCGCCGAAGTGCAGCGCCGCGCGATGCACCTGGCGACCATCCTCGAGCCGCTGCTGATCGTGGCGATGGGCGGGGTCGTGATGCTGATCGTGCTGGCGGTGCTGATGCCGATCATCCAATTGAACCAATTCGTGAAGTAGCCATGGCCGCCTCTCTTGAAGACAAGCTGGTGGTGGCCATTTCCTCGCGCGCACTGTTCAACCTCGAGGAAGAGAACCGGATCTTCGAATCCGGCGACGACGCCGGCTACATGAAACTGCAGCTCGAGCGACTCGACGTGCCGGCCCAGCCGGGCATCGCCTATTCGCTGGTGCGCAAGCTGCTGCGCTTCAACGAAGGCGGCCAGCAGCGGGTCGAGGTCGTGATCCTGTCGCGCAATGACCCGGTGTCGGGCATGCGGGTGTTCCGCTCGGGCGTGGCCAACGGCATCTCGCTGCAGCGCGGCGTCTTCACGCAGGGCCGGCCGCCCTTCGGCTACCTGCGGCCGCTGCGCGCCCACCTGTTCCTGTCGGTCAATGCCGAGGACGTGCGCGAGGCGCTGGTGGCGGGCTTTCCCGCGGCCCGCGTGCTGGTCGAGTCGGTGCGGGCGAGCGACGCCTACCCGAACGAGGTGCGCATCGCCTTCGACGGCGATGCGGTGCTGTTCAGCGACGAAGCCGAGCGCGTCTTCCAGGCCGAGGGCCTGGACGCCTTCCAGTTGCACGAATCCTCCAAGGCCGGGCTGCCGCTGCCCGAAGGACCGTTCAAGCCGCTGCTGGCGGCGCTGCACCGGCTGCAGCAGGCCGGCAGCCCCGAGATGCGCATCCGCACCGCGCTGGTCACGGCGCGGAGCGCGCCGGCCCACGAGCGCGCGATCCGCACGCTGATGAACTGGAACATCAAGGTCGACGAGGCCATGTTCCTCGGCGGCCTGCCCAAGGGCGAGTTCCTGCGCGAGTTCGAGCCCGACTTCTTCTTCGACGACCAGACCGGCCACGTCGACGCGGCGGCGCGCCACGTGCCCTCGGGGCACGTGGCCAGCGGCATCAGCAATCCGCGCTAACGGCTGCGCCAGCCCTGGGTGCGCGCCAGCGCGGCCTGGCCGGCGAGCGCGAACAGCCCGCGCCCGATGGCCGCCGTGAGCATGATCAGCGAGGCCATCGCCGCCGCCGGCGCCACGTCGCCGGCATCGTCCATGTTCAGCACCGCGATCGCCGCCAGCGTGGTCTGCGGCGAATACAGGAACACCACCGCGGAGACGGTCGTCATCGCGTTGACGAAGAAGTAGCCGCCGACCTGCAGCACCGTGGGCAGCGCCACCGGCAGGTGCACGCGCCACAGCGTGCGCCAGAACGGAACGCCCATCGACTCCGCGACCAGCTCGTATTCGCGGTCAAGCTGGCGCAGCGCGGTGAGCGAGGTCAGGTGGGCGACCGAGAAGAAGTGCGCCACGGTGCAGACAATGAGGATCGCCATCCCGCCGTAGAGCCCGTTGAGCGGATTCGCGGGTGCGTTGAAGAAGAAGATGTAGCCCACGCCCAGCACCAGGCCGGGCACCGCCAGCGGCAGGTTGGCCAGCAGGTTCAGCGCCTCGCGCAAGAGGCCGAAGTGGCGCGGCTTCTCGACCAGGTAGGCCGAAAGGAAGGTGGCGACCGCCCCGGCCGCCGCGGCGCCCAGCCCGAGCTTGAGCGAGTTGACATAGCTGCCCCAGCCGCCGCCATCCATGTTGCTGAAGTCGTAGTTCTTCAGCGACGGCGCGAGCTTGTAGGGCCAGTAGGTGGCGAGCGATGCGAACACCGCCATCCCGATCATCACCAGGATGGCCGCGGCGATCAGCAGGCAGACGCCGAACAGCACCCGATCGCGCAGCGCAACGGGCTCGGGCCGGTGCGGCGTCGCCCGGGCCGACATCGCGGCCGCTTGGCGCCGCCGCACCCGACGCTCGACCGCGAACGACAGCACGGCCGGGATCAGCAGCACGAAGCCGACCACCGCACCCATCTGGAAGTTCTGCTGCCCGACCACCTGCTTGTAGATGTCGGTCGCCAGCACGCCGGTCTGGCCGCCCACCACCTTGGGCACGCCGAAGTCGGTGATGACCAGCACGAAGACCACCATGCAGGCCACGATCAGCCCATAGCGCGAAGCTGGCAGGGTGACCGTGCAGAAGATCCGCCAGCGCGAGGCACCGAGGGTCTGCGCGGCCTCGTAGAGCCGGCCGTCGGAGGTCGCTATCGCGGTGGTCAGGATCAGCAGCGCATGCGGCAAGGTCCAGAACACCGAGCCGAGCACGATGCCCAGCGGCCCGTAGATCGACAGGCCGCCCAGCCAGTCCTTGAAGATGCCCTGGTTTCCGAACAGGTAGATCAGGCTGATCGCCGGCAGCAGCGAGGGCGCCAGCAGCGGCAGCAGCGCGACCGCGCGCAGCGGGCCCTTGCCGCGCATGCAGGACAGCGTGAGCGCATAGGCGTAGACGTAGGCGATCGCGGTGCACAGCAGGGCACTCAGCGCGGCCAGCCAGACGCTGTTGAAGGCCGACTGCACCAGCGCCGGGTTGTCGAGGTAGCGGGCGAAGTTGGCCAGCCCGACGAAGGCACCGGCGCGATCGAAAAAGCTCTGGCCTACCAGCGCGGCCACCGGCAGCGCGACGATCACCACCAGGGTGGCGAGCGCGAGCCCGAGGCCGGCCGCCGTGAGCCAGCGTTCGCGGTCCAGCGCCTTCAACGCGCCAGCACCGACAGCGCGTGCTGCGGCAGCTCGATGTGCACCATGCTGCTGGGCACCAGCGCCTCGCCGACCCGGTGGTCGGCCGGCAGCTCGGCCTCGATCTCGATGCCCAGCGGTTCGCAGGCCAGCCGGGCGGCGGTGCGGTTGCCGAGGAACTCGGTGTCGAGCAGCCGGGCAGCGAAGCTGTTGGCGCCCAGGCCGTCGCCGAAGCGGCGGACCACGACCTGCTCGGGCCGGATGCCGACGGTGGCCTGCGCGCCCACCTGCAGCGCGACGGGCGCGCAGTGCAGCTCGCTGTCGCGCACCCGCACGCGGTCGCCGGCCAGCACGGTGGCGGGCAGCATGTTCATGCGGCCGACGAAGCCGGCGACGAAGCGGGTGCGCGGGCGGTGGTAGAGCTCGCCGGGCGTGCCGGCCTGCTCGATGCGGCCGTCGTGCATCAGCACCACGCGGTCGGCCATCGACAGCGCCTCCTCCTGGTCGTGCGTGACCATGATCGTGACGATGCCCAGGCGCTTCTGCAGCGCGCGGATCTCGCCGCGCAGGCTGGCACGCACCTGCGCGTCGAGCGCGGACAGGGGCTCGTCCAGCAGCAGCAGCCGCGGATTGGGCGCCAGCGCGCGGGCCAGGGCCACCCGCTGCTGCTGCCCGCCCGACAACTGCACCGGGTACTTGTCGGCATGGGCGGCAAGGCCGACCAGGTCCAGCATCTCGCGCGAGCGCTTGGCCATCTCCCGCGCCAGCGCGCCGGTCGGATGCAGGCCATAGGCGATGTTCTGCGCCGCCGTGAGGTTCGGGAACAGGGCATAGGACTGGAACACCACGCCGAAGCCGCGCGCCGCGGGCGGCAGGCCCGCGATGTCCTGGCCGTTCAGCAGCAGCTGTCCCTGGTCGGCGCGCTCGATGCCGCAGACGATGCGCAGCAGCGTGGTCTTGCCGCAGCCCGAGGGCCCGAGCAGGCAGACGAACTCGCCGGGCTCGACATCGAGGTCGATGCCGTCCAGCACGCGGCTGGCACCGAAGGACTTGCCGACGCCGCGCAGGGAAAGATAGGACGTCATGCGCCGGGTCTTACTGCGGCGGCGCCTTCTTTTCCGACTTCGATTCGTAGCGCTTCGACCATTCGGTCAGGATGCGGTCGCGGTTGGCGGCGGCCCAGTCGAAGTCGTTCCTGGCCAGCAGCTTCTCGACGTCGCCCGGCACGAATTCCAGCTTCTCCTGGATGCCCGGCAGCGCCAGCACCGCGAAGTTCTTCGCGTAGAGCTCGTTGGCCTGCTTCGTGACGGCCCAGTCGGCCAGCGCCTTCGCGGCCTCCGGCTTCTTCGTCGTCTTCATGACCCCGGTGGCCTCCATGTCCCAGCCCAGCCCCTCCTTCGGCAGCACGATGTCGATCGGCGCGCCGTCGCGCTTGGTCTTGTTGGCGCGGTATTCGAAGGACATGCCGAGCGCGAACTCGCCGGCGCCGGCCTGGCGGCAGGGCTTGCTGCCGGACTGGCTGTAGATGCCGATGTTCTGGTGTAGCGCGTCCATGTACTTCCACGCCTTGTCCTCGCCCATCATCTGGATCCAGCCCGACACCATCAGGTAGCCGGTGCCCGAGGCGGCCGGGTTCGGCATCGTGATCTGGCCCTTGTAGACCGGGTTGGTCAGGTCGGCCCAGCTGGTCGGCTTGGGCAGGTTCTTCTTCTGCGCCTCGGTGGTGTTGAAGCAGATCGCCGACGACCAGACGTCCATGCCGACCCACTTGGGCGGATTGGCGCTGTCGCGCATGGTCGGCTTGATGGCCTCGAGGCCCTTCGGCGCATAGGGCTGCAGCATGCCTTCCTTGTCGAGCAGCATCAGCGAGGTCGCGGCCAGGCCCCAGACCACGTCGGCCTGCGGATTCGCCTTCTCGGCCAGCAGCTTGGCGGTCACGATCCCGGTGGAGTCGCGCACGAACTTGAGCTCGATCGAGGGGTTGTCCTTCTCGAAGGCCGTCTTGTAGGCCTGCACCTGGTCGGCCTCGAGCGCGGTGTAGACCAGGAGCTCGGTGCGGCCTTGCGCGATGGCGCCGGCGCCGAGGCCGAGCAGGACGGCAGGCAGGAGGGATTGGAAGGTACGACGCAGCATGGGGATTCCTATCGGGACACGGGAGAACAGCGCGCAACGGCACGCGAAGCCCGTCGATCATCGGCAGCGGATGTGACAGGCGTTTGTCAGCCGGGCCTGGTTTTCAGCGCCGTTTAAGAAAGCGCGCCCGCGCGGGTTTAGGATGAAAGCAACGCGCCGCCTCCCGGCGCGAACCTACTCCCACGCCATGACTGCAAGCACCGGTTCCAAGAGCATGCTGACCACCCTGCGCCGCATCGGCGCACTGGCGGCGCCCTATTTCAACTCCGAGGAGAAATGGCGGGCCCGCGGCCTGCTGGCGGCGATCGTGGCGCTCAACCTCGGCGTGGTCTACATGCTGGTGCTCAACAACCAGTGGTACGCGCGCTTCTACGATGCGCTGCAGAACAAGGACCAGGCGGTCTTCTGGCGCGAGATCGTTTATTTCTGCTGGATCGCGGCCGGCTTCATCGCGATCGCGATCCTCAAGTTCTACCTGACCCAGCTGCTGCAGCTGCGCTGGCGGGCATGGATGACCCGCAGCTACCTGCAGCGCTGGATGGCCGACCGCACCTTTTACCGGCTCGAACTGGCACGCTACGGCCAGCAGGACGGCCGGTCGCCTGACAACCCCGACCAGCGGATCCAGGAGGACATGCAGCTGTTCACCGACTACACGATGACGCTCTCGATGGGCCTGCTCAACGCGGTGGTCACACTGGTGAGCTTCATCGGCATCCTGTGGGGCCTGAGCGGCGTGGCCAACTTCACGATCCTGGGCCACAGCTTCTCGGTGCCCGGGTCGATGGTCTGGATCGCCCTGCTCTATTGCGCCGCCGGCACCGTCATCACGCACTACATCGGCCGGCCCCTGATCGGGCTGAACTACCAGCAGCAGCGCTACGAGGCGGACTTCCGCCACCACCTGGTGCGGGTGCGCGAATACAGCGAGGCGATCGCGCTCGACCGCGGCGAGCAGGTCGAGCACGGCCAGCTCGAGCTGCGTTTCGGGTCCGTGCTGAAGAACTACCTGCAGCTGATCAAGAAGCAGAAGAACCTGGTGGCCTTCACGGCCTCGTTCGGCCAGGCCTCGGTGATCTTCGCCTTCATCGTGCAGGCGCCGCGCTTCTTCAGCGGCGCGATCCAGCTCGGCCAGCTGATGCAGGTCAACTCGGCCTTCGGCCGGGTCCAGGATTCGCTCAGCTGGTTCGTCGACAACTACGACCGGGTGGCCGTCTGGCGCGCCACCGCCGACCGACTGAGCTCCTTCGAAGCCGCGATGCGTGCCAACGCCGGCGCGGCCAGCGCGCTCGAGCGCACCCCGGCGGACAACGCCAGGGGCCTGCGCGCCGACGGCTTCGGCGTCACCCTGCCTGACGGCGCACGGCTGATCGAAGGTGCCGCGCTGGCCGTCCAGCCGGGCGACACCGTGATGCTGCAAGGCCCTTCGGGCAGCGGCAAGTCGACGCTGTTCCGGGCCTTCGCCGGCATCTGGCCGTTCGCCAAGGGCCGGGTCTCGATGCCCGACAACACCATGTTCATCCCGCAGCGGCCCTATGTGCCGGACGGCCGGCTGCGCGACGCGCTGGCCTATCCCCAACCTGCCAGCCAGTTCAGCGACGCGCAGCTGGTGCAGGCCCTGAACGACGCGCTGCTGCCCGACCTGGCCGGCCGGCTCGACGACCGCGATGCCTGGAGCCAGAAGCTCTCGGGCGGCGAACAGCAGCGCCTGGCGATCGCCCGCGTGCTGCTGCGAAAGCCGGCCTGGCTGTTCGCCGATGAAGCAACGAGTGCGCTTGACGCCGACAGCGAGGCGACGCTCTACAAGCGGTTGACGGCGATGGTGCACGCCGCCGGCGGCGCCATGGTGTCGATCGCCCACCGGGCCTCGGTCGGCGACCACCACCAGCGCCGCTGGACGCTGGTGCCGCAGCCCGAAGGCAGCGGCGTGCGCTACAGGGTCGAGGCGACGTAGCCGGCCCAGCCCCGGGCCCGCAGCTCGCAGGCCGGGCAGCTGCCGCAGCCGTAGCCCCAGTCGTGGCGCTGCGTGCGGTCGCCGAGGTAGCAGGTGTGGGTGTCCTCGACGATCAGCCCGACCAACGCATCGCCGCCGAGGCGATGCGCCATGGCCCAGGTCTGGGCCTTGTCGATCCACATCAATGGGGTCTCGATGACGAAACGCCGGTCCATGCCGAGCGTGAGCGCGACCTGCAGCGCCTTCATCGTGTCGTCGCGGCAATCGGGGTAGCCCGAGAAGTCGGTCTCGCAGACACCGGTGACGATGACCTCGAGGCCGCGCCGGTAGGCCAGCGCGCCGGCCAGCGTGAGGAACAGCAGGTTGCGGCCGGGCACGAAGGTGTTGGGCAGGCCGTTGGCCTGCATCTCGAAGGCGATGTCCTGGGTCAGCGACGACGCGCTGACCTGCCCCAGCACGTCGACCGACAGCAGGTGGTCGTCGCCGAGCCGGGGCGCCCATTGAGGGAAGCGCTCGCGCAGGCGGGCCAGCACGGTGAGCCGCGCATCGAGCTCGACCCGGTGGCGCTGGCCGTAGTCGAAGCCGATGGTCTCGACCCGCTGGTATTTCGCGAGTGCATCGGCCAGGCAGGTGGTGGAGTCCTGGCCACCGGAGAAGAGGACGAGGGCGGTGGTGTGCATGGTGTTCAGTCCGGAATCTTGATGTGGCGCTGGCGTTCGGGCGCGGTGGCGAGCAGTTGCGCGATGCCGCCATCGAAGGTGAGCAGCCTGGCGCCGTGGCGCATGGCCAGGGTCAGGAGCCAGGCGTCGGTGATCTGCCGATGGCCGCGCAGGCCGCCGGTGCAGCAGCCCAGCACCTGCTCGATGCCGAAATCCAGCGCCAGGAAGCGATGCTTGGGATGCGCGGTGTTGCGCAGCAGCACTTCGGCGATCTCGCCGATCGACATGGCCCGGCCCGAAAAGGCCGGCTGCGAGATCACGCGCACGAAAGCCGACTGGGTCAGCGCGCTGGTGGCCCAGCCCTCACGCGCATGGCGGCCGAACCAACGAAGCATGCGCTCGTGGTGCTCGTGCGCCGGCCAACCCAATGCGATCAGCGCATTGGCGTCCAGCAGCCAGCTCAAGGCGCGTCTTCCAGCAGGTCCCTGACCTGGCGGCTGGTGACGCGGGGCGCATCGGCCGGCAGCTCGAACACCCAGACGCCGCCCTTCTTGCGCACCGGCAGGCGCTCGCCGCCGCCGCGCCGGATCAGTTCGGAGATGGCTTGCCCGAGCTTCAGCGCGCGCGCCTGCGCATAGGCCTGGGCCACTTCGAAGGCGTCGTCTTCCAGAGTGACAGTGGTGCGCATGGCTGATGCACTTTCATGGGGTTGATGCACTTCATTCTATTTGATGCACCCCGGAAAGCCTGCCGATGACCCTACAGGAACCGCTCCAGCAGCTTCCTCGACCCGCGGTCCAATGCCTTCACGTCGGGAATCCGGAACTGCACCCCGTGCGCGCTGGCGATCAGCAGCGCGCCGCCTTCGAGCCGGCGGATGTCCTCCTCGGCCTTCAGCACGAAGCTGGTCTCGCCGCGGTCGGTGCTGACGGTCCAGGTGCTGGGCACGCCGAAGCTCGAGACCTTGTGCAGCCGCTGCAGCGTGGGCGCGAAGTCGCGCGGCGCGAGCTCCTGGCCGAGCAGCGCGCGGGCGCCTTCGGGCAGCTGGTCGAGGCGGTCGATCCAGAGCAGTTCGCGGCCGTCGGGCCCGACCAGCGAGAGCCCGTCGTCCGGCGCCGTCAGCGGAAAGGCACGCACCGGCACCACGCCCGCGTGACGCTGGCCTTCGGCATCGGTCAGCACCAGCCGGCCGAAGGCGTCGCGCTCGAGTTCGATGTTCATCATCATGCGTCCCCCGCCGGATGCGCGGCATGGCTGCCCAGCGCCAGGGCCACCGAGGTGCGCTCGGCCAGCGCGCCCGCGCTTTCGTCGTCGGCCTGGCGCAGCTGCGCCTGGTAGAGCCGCCAGTAGGCGCCCTGCTTTTCCATCAGCGTGTCGTGCGGACCGACCTCGACGACCTCGCCCCGGTCCATGACCACCAGCCGGTCGGCCTTGCGCAAGGTCGACAGCCGGTGCGCGATGGCGATCGTGGTGCGGCCCTTCACGAGGTTGTCGAGCGCTTTCTGGATCTCTTTCTCGGTCTCGGTGTCGACCGCCGAGGTGGCCTCGTCGAGGATCAGGATGCGCGGGTCGATCAAGAGCGCGCGCGCGATGCTGATGCGCTGGCGCTCGCCGCCCGACAGGCCCTGCCCCCGCTCGCCCACCAGCGAGTCGTAGCCGTGCGCGAGCCGCAGGATGAAGTCGTGCGCATGGGCGGCGCGGGCCGCCGCGACGATCTCCTCGCGCGTCGCCTCGGGCTTGCCGTAGGCGATGTTCTGCGCGATGGTGCCGAAGAAGAGAAAAGGCTCCTGCAGCACCAGCCCGACGTGGCGCCGGTAGTCGGCCACCGCGAAGCGCCGGATGTCGGTGCCGTCGACCTTGATCGCGCCGTCGGTGACGTCGTAGAAGCGGCAGATCAGGTTCACCAGCGTGCTCTTGCCCGAGCCGCTATGGCCGACCAGGCCGATCATCTCGCCCGGCTCGATCACCAGGTCGAGGTCGCGGATCACCGCCCGGCTGCCGTAGCGGAAGCCGACGTCGGCCATCTCGATGCGGCCCTGCACGCGCTCGACCTTGACCGGGTTGGCCGGCTCGGGCACGTTGCTCACGTGGTCGAGGATGTCGAAGATGCGCTTGGCGCCGGCCGCGGCCTTCTGCGTCACCGAGACGATCCGGCTCATCGAGTCGAGCCGGGTGTAGAAGCGCCCGATGTAGGCGATGAACGCGGTCAGCACGCCGACCGTGATGCGCCCGCGCGCCACCTGCCAGATGCCGAAGCCCCAGACCACCAGCAGGCCGATCTCGGTCAGGAGCGAGACGCTGGGCGTGAACAGCGACCAGGTCTTGTTGAGCTTGTCGTTGACCTGCAGGTTGTAGACGTTGGCGGCATGGAAGCGCTTCGCCTCGCGCTGCTCCTGGGCGAAGGCCTTGACCACCCGGATGCCGGGAATGGTGTCGGCCAGCACGTTCGTGACCTCGCTCCAGACCCGGTCGATCTTCTCGAAGCCGGTGCGCAGGCGGTCGCGCACCACGTGGATCATCCAGGCGATGAAGGGCAGCGGCACCAGCGTCACCACCGCCAGCAGCGGATTGATCGAGAACAGGATCACCGCCGTCATGGCGATCATCAGCACGTCGGTCAGGAAATCGAGCGCATGCAGCGACAGGAAGACATTGATGCGGTCGGTTTCGGAACCGATCCGCGCCATCAGGTCGCCGGTGCGCTTGCCGCCGAAGTAATCGAGCGGCAAGGTCAGCAAGTGTTCGTAAGTGGTGGTCCGCAGGTCGGCGCCGATGCGCTCCGAGACCAGCGCCAGCAGGTAGGTGCGGGCCCAGCCCAGGGCCCAGCCGACCAGCGCCGCGGCCAGCAGCGCGCTCAGGAACATCACCACCTTGGCGACCGCGATCTGCTGCCCGTTCTGGAACGGGATCAGGATGTCGTCCATCAGCGGGATGGTCAGGTAGGGCGGCACCAGCGTGGCGGCGGTCGAGGCCAGGGTCAGCAGGAAGCCGGCGATCAGCTGCTTGCGGTAGGGCTTGGCGAAGCGGCCGAGGCGCAGCAGCACCCAGGTCGAAGGCGGCGCCTGCAGTTCCGGTTCGACGAACGGCGCCTCGTCGAGGTCGGCGCCCCCCGCTGTCGCCTGCGCGACACCCTCGGTGCGGGCGTCGAACAGCTTCTGCAGCCGCAGCGCCGCCGGCTGCTGGGCCAGCGTGAAGCGCCAGCGGCCGAGCCGGCCTTCGGTCCCCAGCAGGTCGAGCGTGCCGATGCCGGCATGGTCGCCGAGGTGGATTTCAAGGCCCTGGGCCGGGACCGGCCATTCGGACCATTGGCCGTCCGGCGCGCGGGCCAGCAGGCGCTGGTCGGTCAGGGCCAGCAGGCCCGTCTTGAATCGAAGTTGCCCGTCGAGGTCAACCGCCAGCGTGGCCAGAACGTTTTCCGCGACAGAGAGCCGACTTTTCAGAGCGTCTGAAGCCGCCTCCCCTTCGCCCCCCGGGGTTCCGACTGGATCGTGATGTTGCATTGTGTTTCTGTATCTCTGGCCCGCCGACGGACCCTTCATGGCGCTCCCGGCGCGCCGATTTTGACCGATGGCCATGGGCGCGCTTGAGGGCGCATCCGTGCTCGGCCAAAGCACAACGAACGTTTTCATGACCCGTTTCGACGACATACGACTGCTGCGCATCAACTATTTGCGCGGCCCGAACCTCTGGACCTACCGGCCCGTGCTGGAAGTCTGGCTCGACCTCGGCGCGCTCGAGGACCACCCGTCCAACACCATTCCCGGCTTCACGGACCGCCTGACCACCCTGCTGCCGGCGCTGATCGAGCACCATTGCGGCGTCGGCGAGCGCGGCGGCTTCATCCAGCGCCTGACCGAAGGCACCTGGGCCGGCCACGTCCTGGAGCACGTGGTCATCGAACTGCTCAACCTGGCCGGCATGCCGACCGGCTTCGGCCAGACCCGCAGCACCTCGCAGCACGGCGTCTACCGGATGGTGTTCCGGGCCCGCGACGAGCAGGTCGCCCGGGTCGCGCTGGCCGAAGGCCACCGGCTGCTGATGTCGGCGATCAACGACCAGCCCTTCGGCGCCGCCGACGTCCAGCGCGCGGTCGATGCGGTCAAGGCCAAGGTCGAGGATTGCTACCTCGGCCCGAGCACCGCCTGCATCGTGGGCGCCGCCACCGACCGCGGCATCCCGCACTTGCGGCTCAACAGCGGCAACCTGGTGCAGCTGGGCTATGGCGCCAACCAGCAGCGCATCTGGACCGCCGAGACCGACTACACCAGCGCCATCGGCGAATCGATCGCCAGTGACAAGGAACTCACCAAGTCGCTGCTCGCCAGCTGCGGCGTGCCGGTGCCCGAAGGCCAGGTGGTGGCCAACGCCGAGGAAGCCTGGGAAGCCGCCGAGGACATCGGCCTGCCGGTGGCGGTGAAGCCTTCGGACGCCAACCACGGCCGCGGCGTCTCGCTCGAGCTCCACACCCGCGACGAGGTCATGGCCGCCTTCGCGGTCGCCGAGCCCGAAGGCAGCGACGTGATGGTCGAGCGCTTCGTGCGCGGTTCCGAACACCGCCTGCTGGTGGTCGGCGGCCAGGTGGTCGCGGCCGCGCGCGGCGAGATCATCACCGTGACCGGCGACGGCAGCTCGACCGTGGCCCAGCTGATCGACAGCCAGCTCAACAGCGATCCCCGCCGCGGCGCCGAAGAGGAATATCCGCTCGACGTGATCGTCCTCGACACCGACGCCAAGCTGCAGCTCGAACTCAAGCGCCAGGACCTCGACGGCCAGGCCGTGCCCGCGGCCGGCCGGATCGTGACGATCCAGCGCAACGGCAACATGGCGATCGACTGCACCGACCAGGTGCATCCGGACGTAGCCCATGCGGCCGTGCTGGCCGCCCGCGTGGTCGGCCTGGACATCGCCGGCGTCGACCTGGTGGCCGAGGACATCTCGCGTCCGCTGGCCGCACAGGGCGGCGCGATCGTCGAAGTCAACGCCGGCCCCGGCCTGCTGATGCACCTGAAGCCGGCCGTCGGCTCGCCGCGGCCGGTCGGCCGCGCCATCTGCGACCACCTCTTTCCGGACGACGCGCCGGGCCGCATCCCCGTGGTCGGCGTCGCCGGTTCGCAGGACACGGCCGTGCTGTCGCGCCTGGTGGCCTGGCTGATCGGCCTCGGCGGCCGCCACACGGGGCTGGCCTGCCGCGACGGATTGTTCCTCGAACGGCGCCGGGTCGACGCCCGCGACAGCGCCCACTGGGAAGCCGGCCGCCGCCTGCTCGTGAACCGCGCCGTGCAGGCGGTGGTGATCGAGAACGGCGCCGAAACCATCCTGCGCGACGGCCTGGCCTACGACCGCTGCGAAGTCGGCATCGTGACCGACCTCGAAGGCGCCCAGGCGCTGGGCGAGTTCGACATCACTGAGAGCGACCAGATGGTCCGGGTGCTGCGCACCCAGGTCGACGTCGTGCTGCCCGAGGGCACCGCCGTGCTCAACGCCGGCGACCCGCGGGTCGCGGGCCTGGCGCCGCTGTGCGACGGCGATGTGATCCTCTACGCCGCCGACCCGCAGGCCGAGGCGCTGGCCAAGCACCGCGAAGCCGGCGGCAAGGCCGTGCTGGTGCGCCAGGACCGCGTCGTGCTGTCCAACGGCAGCAGCGAATCTTTCCTGCCCGGCCTCGGCCGGCTGACAGTCTGGCGCGCGACCCACGCGGGTGTCAGCCTCGAAAGCCTGCTCGCCGCGGTCGCCGCCGGCTGGGCGCTGGGCATTCCGCTGAACCTCATCGGTGCCGGCGTCGAAGCCTTCGAAGCCGACCTGCAAGCGGCGCTGGCCTCGCTGCAGCTGTCGCAGACCCTGATCCCCACCGAACAACAATTTGCCTGACCGGCCGGGCCTGCGGGTCCGCCG
Source organism: Variovorax ginsengisoli (assembly GCF_030486595.1). Lineage (GTDB taxonomy): Bacteria > Pseudomonadota > Gammaproteobacteria > Burkholderiales > Burkholderiaceae_C > Variovorax > Variovorax ginsengisoli_B. The sequence continues at coordinate 410,212 of NZ_JAUJZH010000001.1, forward strand.
GCGCCTGAACGCCATGGAAGTCACTCGCATCCGCGCCCTCCGGGGCCCGAACCTGTGGAGCCGCCACACCTGCATCGAGGCGATCGTCTCGTGCAGCCCCGAAGAATCCGCGATGGAGCGCCTGCCGGGCTTCGAGGACCGGCTGCGTGCGCTGTTCCCGACCATCGGCGAACTGCACCCGGTCGTGCTCGGCCAGCCGCTGGCGGTCGCGCACGTGCTCGAGAACGCCGCCGTCGCGCTGCAGGCCCAGGCCGGCTGCCCGGTCAACTTCGGCCACACCTCGCGCACCATCGACGAAGGCATCTACCAGGTCACCTTCCAGTACAGCGAGGAAGCCGTCGGCCGCCGTGCGCTGGAACTGGCCCAGGCCCTGATCGACGCCGCCCAGGGCGGCACCGAATTCGACGCCACCGCGGCGATCACCGAGCTGCGCGACCTCGACGAATCCGAGCGCCTCGGACCGAGCACCGGCTCGATCGTCGACGCGGCGGTCGCGCGCGGCATCCCCTACCGGCGACTCACCAGCGGCAGCCTGGTGCAGTTCGGCTGGGGCTCCAAGCAGCGCCGGATCCAGGCCGCCGAAGTCGACAGCACCAGCGGCGTCGCCGAGGCCATCGCGCAGGACAAGGAACTCACCAAGCAACTGCTCAACGCCGCCGGCGTGCCGGTGCCGCTGGGCCGGCCAGTGAGCGACGCCGACGACGGCTGGGCCGCGGCCCAGGAGATCGGCCTGCCGGTGGTGGTCAAGCCGCAGGACGGCAATCAGGGCAAGGGCGTCACGGTCAACATCACCAGCCGCGAGCAACTGCTGGCCGCCTATGACTCGGCCGCCGCCTACGGCGAAGTGATGGTCGAGAAGTTCCTGCCCGGCTTCGACTTCCGCCTGCTGGTGGTCGGCGACCGGCTGGTGGCCGCCGCCCGCCGCGACCCGCCGCAGGTGATCGGCGACGGCGTCAAGTCGGTGCGCGAACTGGTCGAGCTGGTCAACCAGGACCCGCGCCGCGGCGAGGGCCACGCCACCTCGCTGACCAAGATCCGGCTCGACGACATCGCCATCGGCCGGCTCGAATCGCAGGGCCTCCAGCCCGACAGCGTGCCGGCGCTCGGCCAGCGCGTGGTGCTGCGCAACAACGCCAACCTGTCGACCGGCGGCACCGCCACCGACGTGACGGACACGGTGCACCCCGAAGTCGCGGCCCGCGCGGTCGACGCGGCCCAGATGGTCGGACTGCACATCTGCGGCGTCGACATGGTCTGCGAGAACGTGCTGCGCCCGCTCGAGGAGCAGCATGGCGGCGTGGTCGAGGTCAATGCCGCGCCCGGCCTGCGGATGCACATCTCGCCCTCGTTCGGCCGCGGCCGCGCGGTCGGCGAAGCGGTGATGGACACCCTCTTCGCCCACGGCGACGACGGCCGCATCCCGGTGGTCGCCGTCACCGGCACCAACGGCAAGACCACCACCGCGCGGCTCATCAACCACCTGCTGGCCGGCAGCGGACTGCGCACCGGCATGACCAACACCGACGGCGTCTACGTCGATGGCCGCCAGACTGACAGCGGCGACTGCAGCGGCCCGAAGAGCGCGCGCAACGTGCTGCTGCACCCCGACGTCGATGCCGCCGTGTTCGAGGTGGCGCGCGGCGGCGTGCTGCGCGAAGGCCTGGGCTTCGACCGCTGCCAGGTGGCGGTGGTGACCAACATCGGCAGCGGCGACCACCTCGGCCTCAACTACATCACCACCGTCGAGGACCTGGCGGTGCTCAAGCGCGTGATCGTGCGCAACGTGGCGCCCGGCGGCTACGCGGTGCTGAACGCGGCCGACCCCAACGTCGCGGCGATGGCCACCAGCTGCCCCGGCAGCGTGATCTTCTTCAGCGCCGACCGGACCCATCCGGTGATGGCCACCCACCGCGCGCAGGGCAAGCGCACCGTCTACGTCGACCAGGATGCGGTGGTCGCGGCCGAAGGCTCGTGGCGCGAACGGATCCCGCTGCGCGACGTGCAGATCACGCGCAACGGCACCATCGGCTTCCAGGTCGACAACGTGATGGCCTCGGTGGCCGCGGCCTGGGCCGTGGGCCTGGACTGGGACACCATCCGCAGCGGCCTCGCGAGCTTCAAGAACGACGCCGCCGGCGTTCCCGGCCGCTTCAACGTGATGGACTACCGCGGCGCCACCGTGATCGCCGACTACGGCCACAACACCGACGCCATGCGCGCGCTGGTGGCCGCGGTCGACACCATGCCGGCGAAGAAGCGCTCGGTGGTGATCAGCGGCGCCGGCGATCGCCGCGACTGCGACATCCGCGACCAGACCGCGATCCTCGGCCAGGCCTTCGACGACGTGATCCTCTACCAGGACGCCGCGCAGCGCGGCCGCGCCGACGGCGAGGTCATGGCGTTGCTGCGCCAGGGCCTGGAGGGCGCCGAGCGCACCCGTTTCATCGACGAGATCCGTGGCGAATTCATCGCCATCGACAGCGCCTTGGCCCGGCTGCAGCCCGGCGACCTGTCGCTGATTCTGGTCGACCAGGTCGAAGAAGCGCTGGCCCACTTGGCCAAGCGCATCGCGGCCGGCTGAGCCGTCGGCGCGACTCTGTCCGACAGAAAAGCGCGCCTGCAGGACGCCGCGCGCGGCCCCCTCGTCCCACACGCCCCCTGAGCCCCGGCCCCCACAGTGGCGGCCTGGGGTGGCGCGAGTCCGCGCCGCCATGACTCAAGGAGTGACCATGAGAAACACACTGCGTTCCTGTTCCGCCGCCCTGCTGGCCGCCGGCAGCCTGTTCGGCGCCTCGGCCGCCTTCGCCGCCGGCGCGCCCCTCGGCAGCCTGCCCTGCGACGGCATGATGCAGGACCGCGCAGCCTGCCTGCGCGAGCGCGGCGCGGCTGCCGAGACGGCGCGTCGTGGCGGCTTCCCCGCCCCCGACGCGGCCACCCTGCAACAGAATGCGCTGGCCCGTTGCGCCCGCCAGCCGGCCAGCGACCGCGAGGCCTGCGAAGCCCGGGTCATGGACGGCAACGTCACCGGCAGCGTGCTGGGCGGCGGCGTGATCCGGCAGGCCGAAACGCCGGTGCGCTGAACCGGGCGTGACAAGCGGGGGAAACCCAGGCTTGTCATGCGACTGTCACAATTCGCATGTTTCGGCTGGCTATAGTCATGGGAATGTACTAACGAGGAAGCATTTCCCATGAACGCCATCAAGGTCGCCCGCCGCTTCATCGAAACGGACCCGGCCGACGCGTCTGCAAAGATCCTCGCCCGACTGGTGCTGGCGCTCGAATCAGAGGCCAGTTTCGAGCTCGTCACGCTCTACGACCTCGACTACAAGAGCTTCCAGCTGGCCATGGACATCCTGAAGGAATGGCGGCTTGATCGTTACTACGCCAGCAAGTCCAAGCTGTACGATCTATCGGTGCAGGTCAGCGAACTCAAGGAGTGAAGACGGCGCCCGATGCAGTCGGGTCCCCGCGTGGCCCCGTGGTCGAATTCGAACTCAAGTTCCAGGTCGATGCCGCGCATCAGGCGGCGGTCGAAGCGGCGGTGACGCGCGGGCGCTCGCACCGCGCGCATCTGCGCGCCCGCTACTACGACACCGCGGATGGCGCGCTGGCAGCGCAACACATCGTGCTGCGGGTGCGCAAGGAAGACGGCGCCTGGGTGCAGACCGCCAAGGCCCCGGGCGAGCGGCTGGTCGAGCGCCTCGAGCACAACGTCGAACTCCCTCCCGGCCGGGCCAGCGACACGCCGCCTCCATTGATCGGCCGGCATCAAGGCACGCCGGTCGGCGAACGGATCGCCGAGGCCCTGCGCCGGGCCGGCCACGACCCCGCCGAAGTCGCGCTGGTGCCGCTGTACGGGACCGATGTCTGGCGCACCACGCGCGAGATGCGCAGCGGCGATGCGCTGGTCGAACTGGCCTTCGACCTCGGGTCGGTGCGCGCTGGCGACCGCACCCATCCGCTGCGCGAACTCGAGATCGAGCTCAAGCACGGCAGTCCGTCGTCGCTGCTCGAACTCGCCGGCCGCTGGCGCGCGCGCTACGGGCTCTGGCTCGACACCGTCTCCAAGGCGGAGCGCGGCGAGCGGCTGGCCCGCGGCGCCGAGCACGGCCCGCCGGTCAAGGCCACGGCGCCGCGGCTGGAGACCGATGCGAGCGGCCCGCAGGTGTTTCGCGCGGTGCTCGACAGCTGCCTGAGCCAGATTCTTCCGAACGCCAGCGAGGTCGCGGCCGAAAGCACCGACCCCGAGCATGTGCACCAGCTGCGCGTCGGCATCCGGCGCCTGCGCACCGCCCTGCGCGAAATGGCCGAACTCGCGCCGGCCATCGATCCGGCGTGGGAGCCGGCGCTGGCCGAGACCTTCGGCGCGCTGGGCCGCCAGCGCGATCGCGAGCACGTGATGCGCAGCGTGCAGCCGCAGCTGGAGGCCCATGGCGCACCGCCCTGCAGCATCGCCGCGGACTCGGACGCCACCCCTTCGGCCGCGGAGACGGTGCGGAGCCCGGCCTTCCAGGCGGCGCTGATGAACCTGATCGCCGCCTCCTTGCCCGCCGCCGCCCCGGCCGAGCCTGCTGTCAAGGCCCCCTCGGCCCGCAAGGCGCTGCGGGCCCGGCTCTCGAAACTTCATCGACAGGTGCTGCGCGACGGCAAGCGCTTCGAAAGCCTCGGAGCGGTCGAGCAGCATCGCGTGCGCAAGCGTCTCAAGCGCCTGCGCTACCTGGGCGAGTTCGTGGCACCGCTGTTCGGGCGGCGCGCCGCCGAGCGCTTCCTGGCGCAGCTGGAGCCGGCGCAGGATGCCCTCGGCGCCCACAACGACGCCGCGACCGCCATGGCCGCCTACCGCGCGCATGCCGCGACGGACGGCGCAGCCTGGTTCGCGGTCGGCTGGCTGGCGGCCAACCATCCGGCCAGCGCCAAGCAGTGCCGCAAGGCGCTCGACAAGGTGGCCGAACTCACGCCGTTCTGGAAGTCCTGAAGCGGTTCGTCCCGGCCACCTGGGCTCAATGGGAGTGCCGCGGCACGGCCGCACCGCGGCAGCCGACCAGGAAGTCGAAGTCGCAGCCCTCGTCAGCCTGCAGCACGTGGTCGACATACAGACGCTGGTAGCCGCCGCCGGTCGCGGGTGCGGCGCGGCCTGCGATCGCCTCGAGGCGCGCCGCCAGTTCGGCGTCGTCGATGTCGAGGTGCAGCCGTCCAGCCTCGCAGTCGAGCTCGATCCAGTCGCCGTCCTGCACCGCCGCCAACGGGCCGCCGTCGGCCGCTTCAGGCGCCACATGCAGCACCACCGTCCCGTAGGCGGTGCCGCTCATGCGGGCATCCGAAATCCGCACCATGTCTTTGACGCCCTGGCGCAGCAGCTTCGGCGGCAGGCCCATGTTGCCGACCTCGGCCATGCCCGGGTAGCCCTTCGGCCCGCAGTTCTTCATGACCATCACCGAGCTGGCGTCGATCTCGAGCGACTCGTCGACGATGCGCGCCTTGTAGTGCTCCAGATTCTCGAACACCACCGCCCGGCCCCGGTGCCTGAGCAGCTCGGGCGAAGCGGCCGAGGGCTTGAGCACCGCGCCGCGCGGCGCCAGGTTGCCGCGCAGGATGCACATGCCGCCATCGGCGACCAGCGGCCTGTCCAGGGGCCGGATCACCTCGTCGTTGAAGCTCGGCGCCTCGCGCACGTTGTCCCACAGCGAACGGCCGTTGACGGTCAGCGCGCCGGGATGCGGCAGCAGGCCATGCTCGCCCAGGCGGCGCAGCACGGCCGGCAGGCCGCCGGCGTAGTAGAACTCCTCCATCAGGAACCGGCCCGAGGGCATCAGGTCGACCAGGGTCGGCGTGCCGCGGCCGAAGCGGGTCCAGTCCTCGAGCGCGAGCGCGACGCCGATCCGGCCCGCGATCGCCTTCAGGTGGATCACCGCGTTGGTCGAGCCGCCGATCGCCGCGTTGACGCGGATCGCGTTCTCGAAGGCGTCGCGGGTCAGGATCTTCGACAGCGTGAGCCCCTCGCGCGCCATCTCGACCGCGCGCATGCCCGACATCTGCGCCAGCACGTAGCGCCGCGCATCGACCGCCGGGATCGCCGCGTTGTGCGGCAGCGAGGCGCCCAGCGCCTCGGCCATGCAGGCCATGGTCGAGGCCGTGCCCATGGTGTTGCAGGTGCCGGCCGAGCGCGACATGCCGGCCTCGGCCGACAGGAACTGGTGGAGGTCGATCTCGCCGGCCTTCATCGACTCGTGCAGTTGCCAGACGGCAGTGCCGGAACCGATGTCGCGGCCCTCGAGCTTGCCGTTGAGCATCGGTCCGCCGGTGACGACGATCGCCGGGATGTCGCAACTGGCGGCCCCCATCAGCAGCGCCGGCGTGGTCTTGTCGCAGCCGGTGAGCAGCACCACGGCGTCGATCGGGTTGCCGCGGATCGCCTCCTCGACGTCCATGCTCGCGAGGTTGCGCGTCAACATCGCGGTCGGGCGCAGGTTGGACTCGCCGTTGGAGAACACCGGGAACTCGACCGGAAAACCGTTTGCCTCTGATATACCGCGCTTGACATGCTCGGCGATCTTGCGGAAGTGCGCGTTGCAGGGCGTCAGCTCGGACCAGGTGTTGCAGATGCCGATGATCGGCCGGCCGTCGAACTCGTGGTCCGGAATGCCCTGGTTCTTCATCCAGCTGCGGTACATGAAGCCGTTCTTGTCGGCCGGGCCGAACCATTCGGCGGAGCGCAGCTTCCGGGTCGGGGTGTCAGGCATGCCGTGGCCTCAGTGGGTACCGGTGCCGCGCGCCGTGAACAGGCGCTGCAGCAGGCAGAAGACGAACAGCAGCACGCCCACCACGATGCGGGTCCACCACGAGCTCAGCGTGCCGTCGAAGGAGATCAGGGTCTGGATGATGCCCAGCATGAGCACGCCGAACAGCGTGCCCACCACGTAGCCGACCCCGCCGGTGAGCAGGGTGCCGCCGATCACCACCGCGGCGATGGCGTCGAGCTCGAGGCCGATCGCATGCAGGCCGTAGCCCGACAACATGTAGAAGGTGAAGACCACGCCGCCCAGCGCCGAGCAGAAGCCCGACAGCGTGTAGACGCCGACCACGGTCGAGCGCACCGGCAGGCCCATCAGCAGCGCCGACTGCTCGCTGCCGCCGATGGCGTATACCGCGCGGCCGAAGGGCGTGAAGTGGGCGATGAACACCGCCAGCGCCACCACCGCCAGCGCGATCAGCGCCGACACCGACAGCGAGGCATCGCCCCACACCGGCAGCCGCCACTGCGAGACCTTGGCATAGAACTCGTTGGTGATGCTGATCGAGTCGATGCTGATCAAGTAGCACAGGCCGCGCGCGAGGAACATGCCGGCCAGGGTCACGATGAAGGGCTGCAGCCGGAAGCGCTCGATCAGCAGGCCCATGAAGGCGCCGAAGGCCGTGCCCATCGCCAGCACCAGCGGAATCACCAGCGCCGGGCTCCAGCCGTGCTTCTCGACCAGCGAGGCCGAGACCATGGTGGTCAGCGCGATCACCGAGCCGACCGACAGGTCGATGCCGCCCGACAGGATCACGAAGGTCATGCCGACCGCGACGATGCACACGAAGGCGTTGTCGATCAGCAGGTTCAGGAACACCTGCGGCGAGAAGAAGCCGTCGTAGAAGACCGACCCCAGGGTCGCCATCAGCATGAACAGAGAGATCGTCGCCGCCAGCGGCAGGTACTTGGGATTGAAGCGCGCGCCGGCCGGCCGGCCGCGCGACGCCGCGGTCGCGCCATCGGCGGCCGCGGTTTCGTTCGACACCAGCGCGCTCATCGCGTCGCCCCCCCGTGCGCCGGCCGCACCGCCAGCTGCCGCAGGCTGGCCCGGAACTCCGCCGACTGCAGCAGCATTACCACGAACACCACCACTGCCTTGACCACCAGGTTGATCTCGGGCGGCACACCGAGCGAATAGATCGCATAGGTCAGGGTCTGGATGATCAGCGCGCCGATCACGCTGCCGACCAGGCTGAAGCGCCCGCCCGTGAGCGCGGTGCCGCCGAGCGTCACGGCCAGGATGGCGTCGAGTTCGAGCAGCTGGCCGGCGTTGTTTCCGTCCGCGCTCTTGACGTTGGAGCTGATCAGCAGGCCCGCCACGCCGGCGCAGAAGCCGCAGAACATGTAGGCGCCGACCACGATGCGGCGCGCCCGTACGCCGGCGACCCGGGCCGCGCCCGGATTGATGCCGACCGCCTGGATGAACAAGCCGAGCGCGCTGCGCGTGATCGCGAGGTACAGCAGCGCGAAGACGAAGGCCGCGACGTAGACCGAGAACGGCAGCCCGAACAGATAGCCGCTGCCGATGAAGAAGAAGGGCGCGTAGTAGATGGTGATGATCTGCCCGCCGGTGATCAGCTGCGCGATGCCGCGCCCGGCCACCATCAGGATCAGGGTCGCGATGATCGGCTGCATGCCGACGCGAGCGACCAGCAGCCCGTTCCAGAGACCGCAGGCCAGCGCGGCGCCTAGCGCGCCCACGATCGCCAGCCACATCGGGAAGCGGCTCACCTGCGCCGCCGCGCCGTTGCTGACCACCAGCGAGCCGCCGATCATCCAGGCCGCGATGGCCGCCGCGATCGCCACCACCGCGCCGACCGAGATGTCGATGCCGCGGGTGGCGATCACCAGCGTCATGCCGAGCGACACCAGCACCAGCGGCGCGGCACGGTTCAGGATGTCGATCAGGCTGCCGTAGAGATGGCCGCTGCGCCATTCGAGGTGCAGGAAGCTCGGGTTGAAGGCCGCGTTGATCGCCAGCAGCAGCAGCAGCGTGACCAGCGGCCAGGCGAGGCGGTGTTTGAACAAATGGCTCATGTCTCCGCCGCGATCAGTTCGTAGACCGCGTCCTCGCTGCTGCCGCCGGGCAGTTCGCCGACCTTGCGCCGCTCGCGCAGCACCGCGATGCGGTGCGACACGCGCACCACCTCGTTCATTTCGGACGAGATGAACAGCACCGCCATGCCGCCGCGCGCGAGCCGCAGGATCTCGTCCATGATCTCCTGCTTGGCCGCGACGTCGATGCCGCGGGTCGGCTCATCCAGGATCAGCAGCCGCGGCTCGATCGCCAGCCAGCGCGCCAGCACGGCCTTCTGCTGGTTCCCTCCCGACAGCAGGCCGATCGGCGTCTCGATGCTGGCGGTCTTGATGCCGAGCGCCTTGACGAAGCGCTCGGCCAAGGCGGCCTGCTCGGCGCGCGACAGCGTGTTGCGCACGCCGCGCCGCGCCTGCAGCGCCAGCGCGATGTTTTCCCGCACCGACAGCTCGGCCACGATGCCGTCGGTCTTGCGCTCCTCGGGGCACAGCGCAATACCGTGCCCCACGGCATCGGCCGGGCTCGCCAGTTCGACCGCGACGCCATCGACGCGCAGACGCCCCTGGTCGGGCCTGGCCAGGCCGAACAGCAGCCGGGCCAGCTCGGTGCGGCCGGCGCCGAGCAGGCCAGCCAGGCCCACCACCTCCCCGGCGCGCACCCGCAGGTCCACCGGCAGGAGCTGCCCGCGCTGGCCCAGGCCCTCGGCCTCCAGCAGCGCCGGCGCCGTGGCTTCGATCGCCGGCAGTTCGGCATGGCCGCTGGCCTGTGCCGCGAACTCGCGGCCGACCATCGCCGAGATCAGGGCCTGCGGCCCCAGCTCGGCGGTCGGCCACTCGCCCACCCAGCCGCCGTTGCGCAGCACCGTGATGCGGTCCGACACCGCATAGACCTGGTTCAGGAAGTGAGTGACGAACAGGATCGCGAGGCCCTGCCCCCGCAGCCGGCGCAGCACCGCGAACAGGCTCTTCACCTCCTCGTCGTCCAGGCTCGAGGTCGGCTCGTCGAGGATCAGCACCTTCGACGACAGGCCCAGCGCACGCGCGATCGCCACCATCTGCTGCACCGCCACCGAGTAGCTCGAGAGCAGCTGCGTGACGTCGATGTCGATGTCGAGCCGCGCCAGCAACGCACGCGATTCGCGGTGCACCGCCGCCCAGTCGATGCGCCAGCCCTGGGCCGGGCCGCGGCGCGGATAACGGCCTGCGAAGATGTTCTCTGCCACCGACAGGTTGGGGCAGAGATTCACCTCCTGGTAGACCGTGCTGATGCCGAGGTGCTGCGCGTCGAGCGGCGAGGCTGGCCGGATCGGCTGGCCGGCCAGCGCCATCTCGCCGGCATCGGCCGCATAGACCCCCGTGAGCACCTTGATCAAGGTCGACTTGCCGGCCCCGTTCTGCCCCAGCAGGGCATGGATCTCGCCGGCACGCAGGCGCAGCGAGACGCCCGACAGTGCCGGCACGCCGTTGAATCGCTTGTCGATGCCCGTGAGCAGCAGCACGGGCGCGCCGGTTGAAGTGTCCATGCTATTTATTCTTGTTGTAGACATCGACGAACACCGCCGCCAGGAGCACCAGCCCCTTGATCACCTGCTGGTAGTCGATGCCGATGCCGAGGATCGACATGCCGTTGTTCATCACGCCCATGATGAAGGCGCCGATGACCGCGCCCATCACGCGGCCGACGCCGCCCGAGGCCGACGCGCCGCCGATGAAGCAGGCCGCGATCACGTCGAGCTCGAAGCCGAGGCCGGCCTTCGGCGTCGCCGTGTTGAGCCGGGCCGCGAACACCAGGCCGGCGAGCGCCGCCAGCACTCCCATGTTGACGAAGGTCAGGAAGGCCAGCCGCTGGGTCTTGACGCCCGACAACCGGGCCGCCTTCTCGTTGCCACCCAGCGCGTAGATGCGCCGGCCCACGGTGGTGCGATTGGTGACGAAGTCGTAGGCGACGATCAGCACCGACATCACGATCAGCACGTTGGGCAGGCCCTTGTAGGTCGCCAGCAGGTAGCTCAGCAGCAGGATGACGGCGGCGAAGAACAGGTTCTTGCCGAGGAAGAAGACGTAGGGCTCGGTCTCCATGCCGTGCTTGGCCAGCTTGGCCCGGCCGCGCAGCTTGAAGAAAACCAGCGCCGCGGCGGCGAGCGCGCCGAGCAGCAGGGAGGTGGAGCGCAGGCTCTCGCCGCCCAGCGGGTCGGGCACGAAGCCGGAGCTGAGCTTCTGGAACGCCTCCGGGAAGGGGCCCACCGACTGGCCCGCAAGCAGCGCCAGGGTCAGGCCCTTGAACACCAGCATGCCGGCCAGCGTGACGATGAACGACGGGATCCGGAAGAAGGCCACGAACCAGCCCTGCGCCGCGCCGATCGCGCCGCCGGCGATGAGGCAGACGATGAAGGTCGGCACGAAGTGCCATTCATACTCGACCATCAGAACCGCCGCCAGCGCGCCGATGAAGCCGCACACCGAGCCCACCGACAGGTCGATGTGGCCGGCCACGATCACCAGCAGCATGCCCAGCGCCATGATCACGATGTAGCTGTTCTGCAGCAGCAGGTTGGTGAGGTTCAGCGGCCGCATCAGGGTGCCGTCGGTCAGCACCTGGAACAGCACCATGATCGCGACCAGCGACATCAGCATGCCGTACTCGCGCAGGTTGTTCTTGAGGAAGCCGGCGTGGGCGCCGGGCGCCGCCGGCGCGAGGTGGGTGGCGGCCTTCACGGCCTCGAGTTCAGGCGGCATGGACGTTGCTCCCGGAAGCCACTATCACGCGCATGATCTTCTCCTGCGAGGCTTCGGCGGCCGGAAACTCGGCGACGAAGCGCCCCTCGTTCATCACGTAGATGCGGTCGCACATGCCGAGCAGCTCGGGCAGTTCCGACGAAATCATGAGGATGCCTTTCCCTTCGCTCGCAAGCCGTTCGATGATGGTGTAGATCTCGTACTTGGCGCCGACGTCGATGCCGCGCGTGGGCTCGTCGAGGATCAGCAGTTCGGGCTGGGCGAACAGCCATTTGCTCAGCACCACCTTCTGCTGGTTGCCACCCGAGAGGTTGACCACGCGCTGGTCCACGCCGGCACAGCGGATGTTGAGCGCGCGCCGGTAGTCGTTCGCGACCTTGAACTCCCGGCCGTCGTCGATCACCCCGCGCTCGGACACGGCCGCCAGGTTGGCGAGGCTCACGTTCTTGCGGATGTCCTCCTCCAGCACCAGCCCGGCGCTCTTGCGGTCCTCGGTGACGTAGGCGATGCCATGGTCGATCGCCTTGCGGATGGTGCTCACATCGACTTCCTTGCCGTGCATGTGCACCGAGCCGCTGATGCGCTGTCCGTAGGAGCGCCCGAACACGCTCATCGCGAACTCGGTGCGGCCCGCGCCCATCAGCCCCGCGATGCCGACGATCTCGCCGCGCCGTACATGCAGGTCGACGCCCTTGATCTGCTCGCGATCGGCGTGCAGCGCATGGTGCACGTGCCAGTCGCGCACTTCGAAGATGGTCTCGCCGATGTCCGGCCTGCGCTCCGGGTAGCGGTGCGCCATGTCGCGCCCGACCATGCCGCGGATGATGCGGTCCTCGCTGATCGGCGCGCCGCGGCAGTCCATGGTCTCGACGGTCGCGCCGTCGCGCAGCACGGTGATCGAATCGGCCACCTTGGCGATCTCGTTGAGCTTGTGCGAGATGAGGATCGACGCGATGCCCTGCGCCTTCAGCTCCAGCAGCAGGCGCAGCAGGGCATCGCTGTCGCTCTCGTTCAGGCTCGCGGTCGGCTCGTCGAGGATCAGCAGCTTGACCTCTTTCGAGAGCGCCTTCGCGATCTCGACCAGCTGCTGCTTGCCGACGCCCAGGTTGGTGATCAGCGCCGTCGGCGGCTCCTTGAGCCCGACCTTGGCCAGCAGGGCGCGGGTGCGGGCATAGGCCTCGAACCAGTCGATCACGCCCCCGCGCGCCGTCTCGTTGCCGAGGAAGATGTTCTCCGCGATCGACAGCAGCGGCACCAGCGCCAGCTCCTGGTGGATGATGATGATGCCGAGCTTCTCGCTGTCGGAGATGTCCTTGAAGCGGCGCAGCTGGCCCTCGAAGTGGATCTCGCCCTGGTACGAGTCGCAGGGATACACGCCACTCAGCACCTTCATCAGCGTCGACTTGCCCGCGCCGTTCTCGCCGACCACGGCATGGATCTCGCCCGCGCGCACCGCGAGGTTGACGTTGTCCAGCGCGTTCACCCCCGGAAAGGTCTTGGTGATGCCGCGCATCTCCAGGATCACATCATTCACCGTGGCTCCTTCCACCCGCACGCCGTTCACCGGCCTACTTGATCTGGCTCTCCTTGTAGTAGCCGCTGTCGACCAGCGTCTGCTTCCAGTTCGAGGCATCGACGCTGACAGGCTTCAGCAGGTACGACGGCACGACCTTGACGCCGTTGTTGTAGGTCTTGGTGTCGTTCACCTCGGGCGTCTTGCCGGCCAGCATCGCGTCCACCATGCCCACCGTCACCTTCGCCAGTTCGCGCGTGTCCTTGAACACGGTCGAGGTCTGCTCCTTCTTCAGGATCGACTTGACCGACGGCACCTCGGCGTCCTGGCCGGTCACCACCGGCATCGGCTGCTGCGCCGAGCCATAGCCCACGCCCTTGAGCGACGAGATGATGCCGATCGACAGGCCGTCGTACGGGGACAGCACCGCGTCGACCCGGTCCTTGGTGTAGTAGGCCGACAGCAGGTTGTCCATCCGTGCCTGCGCCACCGCGCCGTCCCAGCGCAAGGTCGAGACCTTGTCCATGCCCATCTGCTTGCTGCGCACCACCAGCTTGCCGCTGTCGATGTAGGGCTTGAGCACCGACATCGCGCCGTTGTAGAAGAAGAAGGCGTTGTTGTCGTCGGGCGAGCCACCGAACAGCTCGATGTTGTAGGGGCCCTTGCCCTCCTTGAGCTTGAGCGCGCTCTCGATGTAGCTGGCCTGCAGCACCCCGACCTGGTAGTTGTCGAAGGTGGCGTAGTAGTCGACGTTCTTCGAGCCCTTGATGAGCCGGTCGTAGGCGATCACCTTGACGCCCTTGTCGGCCGCCTTCTGCAGCACGTCCGACAGCGTAGTGCCGTCGATAGCCGCGATCACCAGCACCTTGGCGCCCTTGGTCACCATGTTCTCGACCTGCGCCAGCTGGTTGGGGATGTCGTCGTCGGCGTACTGCAGGTCGGTCTTGTAGCCCTTCTCGTTGAAGTACTTGACCATGTTCGAACCGTCGGCGATCCAGCGCGCCGACGACTTGGTCGGCATCGAGATCGCGACCAGGCCCTTGTCCTGGGCCTGCGCCAGCGGCGCCAGGCCGAACAGTCCCAGGGCGGCGCCGGCCAGCAGGGTCTTGATGAAAGTGCGTTTCATGAGAAGGTCTCCTTGTTGTATTTGCGGACGCAGCGGCGCTGCGCTGTCGCACGGCGCCGCGCGCGGTCTCAGTACTTGCGGTTCGGGAATTCGGCTTTTGCGACTTCCATCGGGAAGATCCCTTCCTTGGTCAGGATCCGCTTGGGCAGCGGCTTGCCGGCCTTGATGTCGGCCACCGCGGCCATCAGCTGCGGGCCCAGCAGCGGGCTGCACTCGACCGAGACATTGAGCTTGCCGGCCATCATGGCCTCGAAGGCGCCCTTCACGGCGTCGATCGAGATGATGATGATGTCCTGCGCCGGCTTCATTCCGGCTTCCTCGATCGCCTGGATCGCGCCGATCGCCATGTCGTCGTTGTGCGCGAACAGCACGTTGATCTTCTTGCCCTCGGCCTTCAGGAAGGCTTCCATCACCTCCTTGCCCTTGGCGCGCGTGAAGTCGCCGGTCTGCGAGCGGATGATCTTGAACTTCGGATCGGCCTTGATGATCTCCTCGAAGCCCTTCTTGCGGTCGATCGCCGGCGCCGAGCCCACCGTGCCCTGCAGCTCGACGATGTTGATCGGGCCGGGGTTGCCCTTTTCCTTCTCGACCAGCCAGCGGCCGGCCTTGCGGCCTTCCTCGACGAAGTCCGAGCCCATGAAGGTGACGTAGAGCGAGTCGTCCTTGGTGTTGACCGAGCGGTCGGTCAGCACCACCGGGATCTTGGCCGCCTTGGCCTCGAGCAGCACCGTGTCCCAGCCCGACTCGACCACCGGCGAGAAGGCGATGACGTCGACCTTCTGCGCGATGTACGACCGGATCGCCTTGATCTGGTTTTCCTGTTTCTGCTGCGCATCCGAGAACTTGAGCTCGATCCCGGCCTCGGCCGCGGCCGACTTGATCGACTCGGTGTTGGCGGTACGCCATTCGCTTTCGGCGCCGACCTGGGCGAAGCCGAGCACCGGCTTCTTCTGCGCCAGGGCCGTGGCCGGCAACAGCGAGGACAACGTGGCGGATGCGAGCGCGATATTGAGCGTGCGACGGTTCAGTTTCATGATGTCTCCTGGTTGGCGTGGTGAAAAGGCTCTTTTTGGTTCTCTTGTTTTTGTATGGTTGAGGACAGAGCAAAAACCGCTGCGCAGTTTCTTGGTCTGTCCCGCAAGGTCTCATGAAAGCACGTAGCCGGTCTTGACACTGGTATAGAACTCGGCCGCATGCCGGCCCTGTTCTCGCGGGCCATAGCTGGAGGCCTTGCGGCCGCCGAAGGGCACGTGGTAGTCGACGCCGGCGGTCGGCAGGTTGACCATCGTCATGCCGACCTTCGCATGCCGCTTGAAATGCATGGCACGCGCGAGCGAGGTGGTGCAGATGCCGGCGCAGAGCCCGAAGGGCGTGTCGTTGGCGATCTGCAGCGCATGGTCGTAGTCGTCGGCGCGCAGCACGCAGGCCACCGGGCCGAAGATCTCGTCACGCGCGATGCGGTGCTCGGGCCGCGCCAGGAACAGCGCCGGGCTCATGTAGTGGCCGACCGTCGCGCGCTGCAGCGCTTCGCCGCCCCAGACGTGCTCGGCGCCCTCCTCGCGCGCGGCGCTGACGGCGGCCAGGTTCTGTGCCAGTTGCGCGCGGTCGACCACCGGGCCGATGTCGGTGCCTCGCTCCAGCGCATGCCCGACCTTGAGCGCCGCCAGGCGGTGGCGCAGCCGCGCCACGAAGGCGTCGTGCACGGCGGCCTCGACGATCAGCCGGCTGGACGCGGTGCAGCGCTGGCCGGTCGAGAAGTAGGCGCCCTGCACGGCGCAGTCGACCGCCCGGTCGAGATCGGCGTCGGCCAGCACCAGCAGCGGATTCTTGCCGCCCATCTCGAGCTGCACCTTGGCCCGCCGCCGCGCCGCGGCGTGCAGGATCTGCTCGCCGGTGGCGACCGAGCCGGTGAAGCTGATCGCGTCCACGCCCGCACTGTCGACCATCGCCTGGCCGACTTCGCGGCCGCTGCCCATCACGAGGTTGAAGGTGCCCGCCGGCAGCGCGGCCCGGCTGATGATCTCGGCCAGCGCCCAGCCACAGGCCGGCACCAGTTCGGACGGCTTGAACACCACGCTGTTGCCATGGGCCAGCGCCGGCGCGATCTTCCAGGCCGGGATCGCGAGCGGGAAGTTCCAGGGCGTGATCAGCCCGACCACGCCGATCGGTTCGCGCGTCACGTCGACCTGCACCCCCGGCCGCACCGAGGCCAGCATCTCGCCGCCGCTCGCGCGCAGCGCCTCTCCGGCGAAGAACTTGAAGATGTGGCCGGCCCGCGCGGCCTCGCCGACGGCCTCGGCCAGGGTCTTGCCCTCCTCGCGCGCCAGCAGCAGGCCGAGTTCCTCGCGCCGGGCCAGGAGCTCGCTGCCGATCTGGTCGAGCGCATCGGCGCGCCGCTGCGGCGTGCTCTGGCTCCAGTGCGGAAAGGCATCGCCCGCGGCGCGGACCGCCACCTCGGTCTGGCTGCGGTCGGCCCGCGCGTATTCGGCCACCACTTCCCGGGTATCGGACGGGTTTTCGCTCAGACCCGTCGTGACGCCGCTTTCCCAACGGCCATTGATGTACTGGCGGGCTTTCTGTTGGAGTTCGCTGCGTTTCACGGTGACGCGAGTCTAGGAATCACACCCATATCTTTCCAATCAAGATTTGGATCGAATAGATATCCGAAGAAGCATTCAGGTAAACCCCATGACCAACTACACGCACTGGTTCATCCGTGCGCGACTCAAGACCCGGCAGCTGCTGTTGCTGGTGGCCCTGGCCGAGGAGGGCAACATCCATCGCGCGGCCCAGGTGCTCAACATGACGCAGCCGGCGGCCTCCAAGCTCCTGAAGGACCTCGAGGACGTGCTCGAGGTGTTGCTCTTCGACCGCCTGCCGCGCGGCATGCGGCCCACCTGGTATGGCGAGATCATGATCCGCCACGCCCGGGTCGCGCTGGCGAGCCTGAACCAGGCGCACGACGAACTCAGCGCGCTCAAGGCCGGCCGCGCCGGCCAGGTCAATATCGGCGTCATCACCGCGCCGGGCCTGGTGCTGCTGCCGCCGGCGGTGGCCGAGGTGAAGCGCGAGCAGCCCAACCTGCGGGTGTCGGTCGAGATCGAGACCAGCCCGGTGCTGCTCGAGCGCCTCGAGCAGGGCAAGCTCGATCTGCTGGTGGCACGGCTGTTCGCCGAGCACGACAAGACCAACCTGCGCTACGAGGCCCTGACCGAAGAGCCGGTATGCGCATTGGTGCGCCCGGGCCATCCGCTGCTCGGTGTCAGCGACCTGAGCCTGCGCGACCTGGTGTCGGCCGGCTGGATCGTGCCGCCCGCCGGCAGCGTGCTGCGGCACCGCTTCGAACTGATGTTCCAGGAAGAAGGGCTGGCACCGCCGATCAACGTGATCGAGACCGCGGCGCTGCTCTTCATCACCCGCATGTTGCAGCAGAGCGACATGGTCGCGGTGCTGGCCACCGACGTGGCGCGCTACTACGCGAGCCACGGCATCGTGGCGATGCTGCCGGTCGAGATGCCCTGTCACATGGATGCTTTCGGCATCATCACGCGGACCGACCGGCTGCTGTCGCCGGCCGCCAAGGTGATGATGAAGGCGCTGAAGGCGGCGAGCTTCAGCGCCTACGGCCGACGCCTCGACCCCGACTGAGCGCGTCATTGCAATTTCGCGATGCCGCGCCGCAACATCGGCGCGGATCGGTTATGGCGGCAGTTCGCCCGCCGATTGTTTCGCTGCTGGCAACACCGCGGTTCAACTTCATTAGGGTTTTTACTTAGTCTTCAGCCTTAGACTTGCGTGGACGGATCGCCGAAGCGCCCTCCGCCCGTTCAAACCAACAAGGACAACTGAAATGAAGACCTCGCAAATCATCGCCGCCGCCACCCTGTCGCTGCTTGCCGCCGCCGGCGCCCAGGCCGAAACCTATGACGGTGTTCATGCGCTTACTTCCGCCAACAGTCGTGCCGAAGTGAGCGCCCAGGCCGCAGTCGCGGCTCACAGCGCGAACCCCTACGCGGAAGGCTACAACAACGGCGTGACCACCATCGCCAGCACACGTGATCGCTCGTCGGTGCGCAGCGAAGCCGTCGCTGCCGCCCACCGGCCGAACCAGAACGTGCGGATCGAATCCTTCGCCAACAGCGTGATCCCGCCGCAATTCACCGGCCCGCGCACCAGCGGCACGACGCGCCAAGCCGCCCTGTAAATCCGCGGCCCCCGAATCAACCGGCCTGTGCCACGAGCGAGGCCGGTTTTTTTGCGTCAGCAACAAACGAGAAGTTCATTTAATAAGACTAAATAGCTACACAAATAGCAAATTGGTCTTCGCTTACACCAAAGGGCAGCTTGTCATGCCCCCAGGGCGCGTGTTCAATTCACCTTCGCCTGCGGGCGCCTGGAGGATTGGCATGGGAAAGCAAATCAATGCTGCCGCAGATGGGGAATCGCCCGTCGTCCGGCTGATCGATGACGACATCGCCTTTCGGCGCGCCCTGCAGCGGCTGCTCAAGAGCGCGGGGCACCAGGTGATGGAGTACGGATCGGTCGGCGAGATGCTGCTCGAAGGGATCGGCAGCGCACCGGGTTGCCTGGTGCTGGACATCCACATGCCGGGTCCCAGCGGGCTCGACCTGCAGGAGATGGTCGCCAGCCAGCCCGAACCCCTGCCCGTGATCTTCGTGACCGCGGAGGCCACGGTGCACGAGACGCTGCGGGCCATGAAGGCCGGTGCCTCCGATTTCCTGTTCAAGCCGGTGGACAGCGAGACGCTGCTGACCGTGGTGCGCAAGGCGATCGAGGACGACGCCGTGCGGCGCCAGGCGCGACGCCGGCTCTGCGCCCTGCAGACCCGCTATTCGCGGCTCAGCCCGCGCGAAAGGCAGGTCATGGAAATGGTCGTCAACGGCGCCCTCAACAAGCAGATCAGCGCCCAGCTCGGCGCCGCCGAACGCACCGTGAAGGCCCACCGCGCGCACGTCATGGAGAAGATGGAGGTGAGCTCCCTGGCCGACCTGGTGCGCGCCGTGGGACAGCTGGGCGTGACGCCGGACGGCGCCAGCCACGCCGGCGCCTGAGCTCAGCGAATGGACCGTGGGTCCTTCGAAAGAAAGCCGCTCACGAGCAGGCACAGACCGATCCCCAGTGCTACGCCGCCGATCAGCAGCCGGCGCGCATCGACCGATCCGAAGCCGAACAGCAGGCCCACGCCCAGCACCAGGGTGCAGGCGCTGACCACCAGCACCGGCACGCCCCCGCCGCGCGCGTCGACCGGCGCCTCGCGACTGCCCCTCAGGGCGAAGAACAGCCCGAACACGCCGAGCGCCACGCAGGCCGTGATGATGGCGCCGAAGAAGGCGATCGAGCCCAGGATGCGGCCCTCGATGTCCGGGGAAGCGATCGCCACGATGCCGATCAGCAGGCGCACCAGCGCATCGGCCAGCACCAGCCCGAACAGCCACTTGTAGCGCGGCGACTTCGACACCGCGAAGGCCATCGCCAGCCCGAGCAGCCCGTCGATCATCGAGAAAGTGCCGTTGCGGTTCAACGACATCGCCGCCGGAATCGTCGCCGGCGCCAGCTTGGACAGCGCAAACAGCACGCTGACCGCGCCGCGAAGCAGAAGCAGGATGCGAAGCGCGGGCATGAGCGTAGCGCCTCGGATCAGCCGCCGTTCCAGGGCGCCACCAGCTCCCACGGCGGCGTCTTGGACTTGGTGTTCTTGCAGAAGATGTAGCTGCCCGAGCCGAGCAGGTTCTTGTGGCGGTTCTCGATCTGCGCCAGCCGGCACGACGCTCTGCCCTTCGGGTCCTTGGCCGGCGTGATGCTGCCGCTGCTGGAGGTGTCCGGGTTCTCCCAGCTGACCTTGACGCCGTCAGCGCCCGAGTCCAGCGCCCCGTAGACCGCCTTGTTCATCAGGGCCATGTCGGCCTTGTTGAACTTGGTGATCGGCGTTTCGCGGATCCCGTTGTAATAGGTCAACGGGGTGGCGGCCGCGGTTGCCGCTCCGGCCATCGCCAGCACGATGGCCAGCCCCTTCAGTGTGTCGCTCGCACGCATGCCTGGCTCCTCATTTGGGAAGAACGAAATTGACCTGGAACCGGACGAACCAGTCGGACGCATTGTCGGGCCGGATCACGTTGTAGCCCGCACCGACCACGAAATTCATCGGCACGAAGCCCTCGGGCCGCACCAGCAGCGAATACGACACGCCGAGCGGCACCGTCCAGCGCTGGCTCGAACGCTTCTGCTCCCAGTCGGCCGTGACGATCCCGATGTAGCCGAGCGACTGTGTCGAATCCAGCCGGTAGCTGACGATGGGCTGGAACGAGAAGGCACTCACGTTCGGCTGGTTGTCGTCGCCGGCGACGGACCAGACCTGGGTCGCCAGCGCGCCCACGGTCCAGGGGCCGGACTCCTTGAGCCCGACCACCGCCGGGCCGAGCGACCACTTGCCCGCGCCCAGCCGGTCGTCGGTGGCGGTGCGCAGGACCGTCGCGGAACCGAAGCCCCAGATCCATCCAGCTTCGCCCGCCGGTGGCGCGAAGAAAGCTTCGTAGGTGATGTCGCCGAGACCGTTCTTGCGGTCCTGGCCCGGCAGCACCGCGGGGTTCGACAGCAGCGGAACGATGGCGCGGTTGATCAGCGACCAGCCGCCGCCGATCTTGATCGGATAGACCGGCTGGATGTTGAGCGTGTATTGCGGCTTCTCGAAGGGCCCGGCGTTGTAGTTGGTGGTCCACTGGAATGGCAAGGTGACGATGTCGGCGATCGGGTTCGCCAGTTTCTTCTGCAGGTCGGCGTCGTCCTGGGCCCAGGCGCCGCAGGCCGCGAACGATGCCGCCGCCATGGCCAGCCTGAGCGGGCGCTTCGCGATCGTCATGCGGTCTCCTGGTGAAGGGGAGCGTTCCGGACCGCTCCTGTTCGATTCGCAACCTCTGGCCACGAGAGCCATCTTGGGTGACCGTGCAAGCGCTGCAAATTGGACCAACGGGCAGGCCCCATTGCCCTTTCGGGCAACGGGCCGGGCGCGCCGGCGATGGCGCATCGGGCCTCCGAGGTCGTACGATGGCGCCTGCGACAGTGCATTTCCAGGAAGCAGGGGGACAGATGACAACGAGGTTCGACATCGCAGCCGTGGTGACCGCAGCGGTCATCGGCATGCCCATGATGGCCGGCGCCCAGCAGGCCGGGCGCGACGCGCCGATTTCGGGTGAACAGCAGGAGGCCGACCTGCGCGTGATCGCCGCGCGCTGCGGCACGCCGGGCTTCGAGAAGGCCTTCTACAAGCAATCCAGGGCCGCCGTGGCGGCCGGACTGGTGATCAAGAACCGGGACCCGGTGCAGGTCGAAAAAACCATCACGTCGCTGCGCCGCAGCCCCATCGTGCTGGTCGCGACCCAGGCCGACTGCGCGGCTGAACTCAAGCGGCTGGCCGAGGTTCAGAAGCACCGGAGCGAACTGCTCAGGGGCGGACCCGGACGGAAGAAATGAACGGCCGCGAAGGCGCCGGCCCCGCGCCGCACACGCGCTAAAGCGCGCCGAAAAGGCTCTCGCCAGGCTCGGCGCGGTCATGGCGCTGGGTCGCGGTCCGCAGGCTCAGCACCCACAGCCGCGCATGTCGCTGCTCGCGGCTCTCGAAGTGCTCCGTGAAGCGCCGGATGCCGGGCCGCTCGATGGCCGCGATGGTCATCCAGTCGGTGCCACCGAAGGATTCCGCGTCGCTGCTGCGGTCGACCAGCGCCGGACGCAAGGCCATCACCCATTCGGTCGGTACGCGCGGATCGCGGTCCAGCATCCGTAGCGCGATCTTGGCCGCCTTGGGACTCAGCGACTGAATCTTGTGGAGGTGGAAATCGAGTTCCATGGACATGGGCGGCCCTTTCAGATACACAAGGATACATGTGCATCTGGCGCGGATGCAAGGGCGCCTTTACCCGGGGGCGAACTCTCGGCTTATTGGGTCTTCAGCCGTTTGTATTCATTGCGCTTCATCTCGAGGTAGTCGTTGCGGTCCACCTCGTGCAGTTGGCGCGCATAGCGCTCGGTGCTGTCGAACCACTGGGCCAGGCGCTTGGGCAATTCGGCCTCGGCCGGCGAATCGAGGTAGGCGTCGATCGCGAGGTAGTAGCGCATGGTGTTGCGCTCCACCACCCCGATCACGCCGCCGACCAGGCTGGGCTGGCCGGAAGCGTCCTTGTCCCTGGTGCTGAAGCCCACCTTGTCGCTGCCCAGGGTCGAGAGGTAGCCCTGCATCGCGATCCGGGCCGCGGTGCCGTAGGCATAGGCGTAGGCCATGTGGATGAAGGTCTTGCCGTTGGGCAGCGGCGTGGCCTCGACCTCGATGCGGTAGTCGCGCGTCGAAAGCGGCCCCTTGTCGGCGCTCAGGCGGGCACTCATGTAGTCGGCCGCCGAGACCGGAGGCTGCCAGACGAAATCGATGCGCTGCGCATCCGACAGCGGCTGGTCGAACTTGCGGCCCACCGACACTGCCAGGGTGGTCGCCGCCCCGTCGCCTCGCACGGCGCAGTACTTGGTGTTGAGGTGCAGCATCAGGATGTCGCACCAGACCGCCGGCTTGACCAGCGCGGCGCTGACCTGGTCGAAGGGATGGTCGACCAGCGCGAAGATGTTGCCGCTCAACTGGCCCGAGGCCTCGGTCGATTCGAGCACCAGCGGCCGGCCGAAGGCGTTCTTGTCGAACTGCGACTTGACCGCTTCGAATTTCGCCTGCAGCGCGGCGGCGCTGCCGAGCTGGGTCTGCGCCCAGACCAGCGCCGGCAGCAGCAGGCAGAGACAGACCAGGAACCGGCGGAGCAAGAGCTTTGGCATGCCCGCCATTGTGGTCCGCTGCGCCGCCGACGCAAGGGCCGCTCATCCGCGCGGCCCCCGCGCCCGCGGCGCGTCAGATGGCCATGATCGAGACGGCCTTGGTGTTGAGGTAGTTCTCCATCGCCTCCGGACCGCCTTCCGAGCCGTAGCCCGAATCCTTGATGCCGCCGAAAGGCATCTCGGGCGACGGCGCGGCCGGCTGGTTGATCCACAGCATGCCGACTTCCATGCGCTGCGACAGCAGGTGGGCATTCTTGATCGACTGGGTGAAGGCATAGCCGGCCAGGCCGAAAGGCAGCCGGTTGGCCTCGGTGATCGCCTCGTCGAGCGAGTCGAAGCCGCGGATCGCCGCGATCGGGCCGAAGGGCTCGTTGTTGAAGACGTCGGCCTCGAGCGAGACGTCGGTCAGCACCGTGGGCGCGAAGAAGTTGCCGCTGCTGCCGACGCGCTCGCCGCCGGTCGCGACCTTGGCGCCGGTGGCGCGGGCGTCCTCGAGCACCTTGGCCATGGCGCCGAGGCGGCGGGCGTTGGCAAGCGGGCCGAGCGTCGTGCCTTCGGCCAGGCCGTCGCCGAGCTTGAGGCTCTCGGCATGCTTGACCATCGCCTGGGCGAAGGCGTCGCGGATGCTGTTGTGCACCAGGAAGCGGGTCGGCGAGATGCAGACCTGCCCGGCATTGCGGAACTTGGCGCCGCCCGAGGCCTTGACGGCCAGCTCGACGTCGGCGTCGGCCGCGACGATCACCGGGGCATGGCCGCCGAGCTCCATGGTCGCGCGCTTCATGTGCTGGCCGGCCAGGGCCGCGAGCTGCTTGCCCACCGGCGTCGAGCCGGTGAAGGTCACCTTGCGGATGATCGGATGCGGAATCAGGTAGTTCGAGATCTGGGCCGGATCGCCGAACACCAGGCCCACCGTCCCGCGCGGCACGCCGGCATCGACGAAGGTCTGCAGCAGCGCGGCGGGCGAAGCCGGCGTTTCTTCGGGCGCCTTGCACAGGAAGGAGCAGCCGCTGGCCAGCGCCGCGCCGAGCTTGCGGACGATCTGGTTGATCGGGAAGTTCCAGGGCGTGAAGGCGGCGACCGGGCCCAGGGGTTCCTTCAGCACCAGTTGCTGCGCCGCCAGGTTGCGCGACGGCACGATGCGGCCATAGACACGGCGGCCTTCGTCGGCGAACCATTCGATGATGTCGGCGCCGGCGAGCACCTCGCCGCGGGCCTCGGCGAAGGGCTTGCCCTGCTCCAACGTGAGGATGCGGGCGATGTCGGCGGCGCGCTCGCGCAAAAGGCCGGCGGCCTTGCGCATGGTGGCGGCGCGCTCGTTGGCCGGGATCCGGCGCCAGGCTTCGAAGCCGCGCTGGGCCGCATCGAGCGCACGGTCGAGGTCGGCGGTCGCGGCGAAGGCGACCTTGCCGATCGGCTGGCCGGTGGCCGGGTTGATCACGTCCTGGGTCTTGCCGCTCAGGGCGTCACACCATTCGCCATCGATCAGCAGGCGGGTGTCGGGGTAGCTGGGGGTGGTCATGCGGAGTCCTTGAATTGCGAGATTGCCCGCAGGCGCAGCGGACAGCCCGCAATCCTACCTAACTCGGCGGAGAGCGTGGCGGCCCCGCCCCGTTCGCCCGCACCCAGTAGAACTGCTTGGCCACCACCGCCGCCGCCTCGACCCGCAAGCGCCGCACCGGCCTGACGCCGATCAGGCCATCGACCGAGCAATGGAGCGGCTCGCCCTCCGCGAGGCTGCGATGCGCATCGAGCATCGCGCGCAACGACACCGGGGCGCTGTGGCGGCGGGCATCGACCGATCGCACGAAGAAGCGCTCGCGGGTCGCGACCAGCTGGCTGCGGGTGTCCGGGTCGTCGCCGGCCCCGGCAGGCCGCACGCCCTTCCAGGCCGCCTCGACGTCGAAGGCCAGCATCACGGCGTCGGGCGTGTCGATGCCTTTCAGGGAACCGCTCTGGGCGGCGGCGAGCCAGCCCAGCAATTGCGGCGTCAGCTCGAAGGAGACCGAATCGGGGGGCGCGCCGGGGAGTCCCGGCACTTCGACAAAGACCTGCCGGCAGCTGCGGCTCGCGCTTTCGACCCGCCGCGCCTGTTCCCGGCGCCGCGTGGCGCGCACATGGGCGACGGCGGCGAAGCCGGCCACCGGCGCGGCGAAGGCCAGCACCTTGAAGGCATCGTAGCCATAGACGGCCAAGCTCATCCCCGCCCCCTCGGGCCCGGACTGCAGCGACCCTGCATCGACCTCAGTTTCACGCTGGCTCCTCGTCGCGGCACGCCACCCGCCCGACGCGGCGAGGGCATGCGCTGACCGTATATCGGCCAGCCGCGCCGAAACTTGAGGGCGTTAGGGCTTGCCGTTCTGCGACAGCAGGACGGCGATGGGGCGGGTGCCGGGGAACTCCGAGAAGATGATGGTCATCATCGCGGTGATCGGCACCGCCAGGAAGGCGCCCGGCACGCCCCAGAGGGCGACCCAGACCGCCAGGCTCACGAGGATCGCGAACGGGCTCAGGTTGAGCGAATTCCCCATGACGTAGGGGTCCAGGAAGTTGCCGATCACGAACTGGACCACCGCCAGCGACATCATGATCTGGATCGCCTCGCCGGCACTGCCGAACTGGGCCACGGCCATCAGGCCCGGCAGCACGACGCTCAGGAACGAGCCGATGTAGGGCACGTAGTTGAGCAGCGCGATCATCACGGCCCAGAAGCCGGCGAACTCGAGGCCGGCGAAACGCATGATCACGTAGCTGAGCGCGCCAAGCAGCACCCCGAGGAAGGTCTTGAGCGCCAGGTAGGCGCCGACCCGCGCGTTGATGTCGGCGATGACCTGCTTGATGCGCCGTGCCTGCTCGGGGCTGCGCGCGATGGCCAGGATCTTGACGTCGAGGTGGGTCCGCTCGACCAGCAGGAAGCAGGCATACAGCGCGACCACGATCACGGTGGCGAACAGCGACGACACCGAAGCCAGCGCCGAGGCCGCCATCCGCTGCAGGCTCACCTGCGAAAGCAGGTCGCGCCGCAGCGTGGTCCAGGTCGGCTCGGCCTCGACCCGCATCAGCACCGCCACCCGCTGCACCGCCGCCAGCAGCGACTCCTGGTAGCGCGGCGCCATCGCGATCACGCTGTCCTTGTTGGCCAGGATCGTGTAGACCACCATGGCGAGCCCGAGCGCGATGATCAGCACCGAGAGGATCGAGATCACCAGCTGCGGCAGCGCCGGCCCCAGCAGCGGCACCCTGCCGATCAATCGCGCCAGGCCGAGGATCACGTAGACCACGAAGACGCTGAACATGATCGGCACGAAGACATTGCGCCCGATGTAGAAGACCCAGCCGATCATCAGCGCGATCGCCGTGCCGTAGACCAGGGTCTGGAAGCGCTCGTTCATGCCGCGCGGGATCAAGGCGTGCGCGGGCCGCCGGCCATGCCGACCGGACGCGGCGTCTGCGCATCCGCGAGGTCGACCCAGCCGCCGCCCATCGCCTGGTAGACGTTGATCGCCTGCGAGTAGCGGTTGGCCTGCAGATTCACGAAAGCCAGCTCGGCCGCGAACAGTTCGTTGTCGGCCACCAGCACCTCGAGGTAGCCGATCAGACCGGCCTCGAACTTGAGCCTGGACAGGCGTGCGAACTCGCGCAGCGCCTTGACCCGTCCGCGCTGGTACTCGACCCCCTCGATGCTCTTCTGGGTGCCGATCAGCGCGCTGTTGGTGTCGCGGAAGGCGCCCAGCACGGTCTGCCGGTAGACCAGCTCGGCCTGCGCCTTCTGGGCCTCGGCCGATCGGACCTGGCCCTCGATGGCGCCGAACGTGAAGATCGGGCCCGTGAGGCCCGCGACCACCGACCAGGTGGTGGCTGGCCCGGTCAGGAAGTTGCCGAAGGCGGTGCTGGTGGAACCCAGCGCGCCGGTCAGCGACAGGCTCGGGTAGTAGAGCGAGCGGGCGACGCCGATGCTGGCGTTGGCGGCCACCAGGTTCTGCTCGGCCGCCAGGATGTCGGGGCGCCGCTGCAGCAGGTCGGAAGGCAGGCCGGCCGGGATCAGCGGCGCGACCAGCTCGTCGATGGTCTTGCCGCGCGGGATGGGCGCCGGGTCGCGGCCCAGCAGGATCGAGATCTGGTTCTCGAGCGCCCCGATCTGCTGCTCGAAGGTCGGGATCGCGGTCAGCGCCTGCTGGTACTGGGAGCGCACCTGCGTCACCTCGGTCTGCGAGACCAGTCCGCGCTTGAAGCGAAGGTCGAAGATGCGCGCGGTCTCGCCGAAGTTGGCGGCGGTGGACTTGGCGATCTCGAGCTGCCGGTCGAGCGCCCGCAGCGCGATGTAGCTGGTCGCCACGCCGGTCACGAGCGTCAGCACCACGCCGCGCTGGCCCTGCTGGCTGGCGTAGACCTGCGCCTGCGCGGCCTCGCTCAGGCGCCGGACGCGGCCGAACAGGTCGACCTGCCAGCTGGCACTGACGCTGGCCTGGTAGAGCGAGAAGTAGTTGCTGGCGGGCTCGGGGATCGGCGGCTGGCCTTCGCGGCTGGCGCGCGTGCGGGCCGCCCCGGCGCCGTAGCCGAGCTGCGGATAGGCCTGCGAATCGGTGGTCGTCAGGGCGCCGAGGAACTGGTCGATGCGGGCCGCCGCGACCCGGACGTCGAGGTTGTCGCGCAGCGCGGTCTCGATCAGCTGGTTCAGGACCGGATCGCCGAACTGCTCCCACCACTGGGTGTTGGCCACCTCGGCGGCCATGGGGTAGTCGATCCGCCAGGCCGCCGGGGACTGCACCGCGGGCCGCACGAAGTCGGGCCCGACCGTGCAGCCCGCCAGGGCCACCAGGACCGCAGCGGACACCGCCGCGAGCGTTGACTTCCTCATCTCGTTCTCCTTCAGCCCTGTGCCATCAGCGCGTAGCCGAACAGCAGGGACACTACCAGCAATGCAATGCTCGCAACGGCCCAGCGCCGCGCGAAAGTGTCGATCGTCTCGAAGCCTCGTCCGGCCGCGGCGACCAGGCCGCCGAGCCGGCCCAGCGCGACGCCGAGATCGCCGGCCGGGATCTGCGGCAGCGCCCGCCCGAGGCTGTCCAGCCCGACCGCGATGGCGGCACCGATCAGCACCGGCCAAAGTGCGGCCCACAGCGCCGCGGGCGACAGGGCCTCGGGCAGCGCGCCGAGCGGCAGCAGCAGGCAGAGCGCCCACGGCAGCGCCACCGAGGCCAGCGCCATCGCCAGCCAGCAGACCACCAGCACCGACGGCGCGCGGGCGCCCGGATCGACCGCCGTGTCGGCAGCCAGCCGCCGCAGGAAATGGACCATCAGCAGGGTGGTGGCAATCGAGGACACCACGGCCACGGTGGCCGCCAGGCCGCTGCCCATGAAGTCCTTGGCCGCGTACTTGGCGAGCGCGCCGCCGGTCAGCGGCAGGCCACCGAGCCCCAGCGCGATGACCGCGGCCGGCAGCAGCATCGGCCACAGGTGGCGGCGCCCGGTCAGCATGACCACGCCGACGGCCAGGAACAGGGCGCCCTTCACGAGCAGGTGATGGGCCGCGTAGAAGGCCGCGGCCAGCGCGGTGCCGGGGTCGCCGGCGGCCAGGCCCATGCCGATCACGGCCGCCAGGAAGCCCATCTGGCTGACGCTCGAGTAGGCCAGGACCAGCTTGGGCTGGGTCTGCGTGATGCCGATCGCCACGCCGTAGAGCGCGCCGAGGAGCCCGAGCGCGGCCAGCGGCAGGCCGAAGGACGGCAGCGCGGCATCGAAGGGCAGGAAGCGGACCAGCGCGATGATGCTGGCCTTGACCACGGCACCGCTCATCACCGCCGCGGCCGGGATCGGCGCCGCGCCGTAGGCGATCGGCATCCAGAAGTGCAGCGGCAGCAGGCCGGCCTTCATGCCGAGGCCCACGACGAGCAGCAGCAGCGTGAGATCGCGCCACGGCGAGCCCGGCAGCGCCGCCACCGCATCGGCGATCAGCAGGCTGCCGTCCGGCGTGGCCAGCGCCAGCAGCAGCAGGCCGGCGAGCAGGAAGGCCTCGGCCAGCAGCGCCAGTCCGAGGTAGAGCGCGCTGGCGCGGAACGCATCCGGCCCTTCGCCCTGCAGCACCAGGCCGCTGGCACCGACGCTGAGCACGGCCAGCAGGAAGTAGAAGCCGATCAGGTCTGCCGCCAGGAAGACGCCGACCGAGCCGGTCAGCGTCATCAGCCAGCAGACGATGAAGCCGTCGCGGTCAGGCCGCCCGCGCAGCCAGCGCGCCGCGTAGGCACCGGCGAAGATCCACAGCACCGCGGCGACGCCGAGCAGCATCGCGCCCGGCGCATCGAGCGCGAACGTCAGCGAGAAGTAGGCATTGCCCAGCACCAGGTCCGGCTCGGCGCCGGCCAGCAGGGCCGCCGCCAGCGCCGGCACCGGGGCCAGCGCGAACAGCCCCGGCAGGCGCCGGCGCAGGGCGGGAAACGCGCAGGCCAGCAGCAGCAGCAGCGGCACGCCGAGCGCCAGCGGCAGCAGCACCGGCACTTCGAACACGATTGCGGCGAGTGTGACGGAGCCGATCATCGGACCCCCATCGCGAGCAGGCCTGTGCGGCCGATCTGGGCGACGTCGACCGGCAGCAGCGCCACCGCGCCGAGCAGGAACGAGCACAGCGCGAGCGCCAGCACGGCCCCCTGCTGGTAGCCCGGCACGCGCGCCTTCGGCACCCAGCCGAGGGCGGCCGGCGCCATCGCGCGCACCATCACCATGAAGACGTAGGCGCTGGTCAAGAGGCCGCCGGCCATCATCACCAGCACCCACCACCACTGGGCGGTGGCGATGGCCGCCGACAGCAGCATCCACTTGGCGAGGAAGCCGCCCGAGGGCGGCAGCCCGATCAGCGAGACGCCGGCCAGCGCAAAGGCAGTCATCGTCATCGGCAGGGCCCGCCCGGCGCCGCGCAGGTCGGCCACGCGGTCATGGCCGAGCGTCGTGTAGATGAGCCCGGCCGCCATGAACATCGCGGCCTTGGCAGTCGCATGCGAGATCGCCTGCAGCAGCCCGCCGGTGACCGCGAAGCTGCTGTCCAGCTGCGCGGCATCGAGCCCGGCCACCAGCGGGAACATCAGGAACAGGTAGCCGATCTGGGCCACGGTCGAGTAGGCGATCAGCAGCTTCAGGCGCGCCTGCCGCAGGGCGACCACATTGCCGACCAGGATCGCCGAGGCGCCGAGCGCCGCGAGCACCTGGGCCGAGGGCAGCGTGATGACGCCGGCGAAGACATCGACCCACAGCCGCACCACCAGGAACCAGGCGCCCTTGATCACCAGCGCCGACAGCAACGCACTGGCGGCGGCCGGCGCGCCGGCATGCGCCGGGGGCAGCCACAGGTGGAGCGGGAACAGCGCGGTCTTGGCCAGCAGGCCGACCGTCATCGACGCGGCGGCGATCCAGGTCACGGGCTCGGCGCCGATGCGCTGGCCCAGCAGCGCGATGTCCAGGGTGCCGTAGGCGCCGTACAGCAGGAAGCCGCCGAGCAGGTAGAACATCGAGCCGACCAGCGCATAAATCAGGTAGCGCAGCGCGGCCTGCAAGGTTTCGCCCCGGCCGTCGAGGCTGACCAGCGGCACGCCGGCGAAGGTGAGCAGTTCGAGCGCGACGTACAGCGTGAAGACGTCGCCGCTCACGAACACGAGGTTGAGCGAGCCCCAGACCGCGAGCAGCAGCAGCCAGAAGGTCAGCGCGGAGCGCTTCTCGCGCACCCCGGCCGGGGTGCCGAAATCGCCGTTGGCGTAGACGCCGATGCCGACCACCACCACCATCACGGCCACCATCATGCAGACCGCCAGGCCATCGGCGCGCAGGCTGACGCCGAGCGGCGGCGCCCAGCCGCCGAGCAGGTAGACCAGCGCGTCGCCCGACACCCACAGCCGGTGCGCGATCGCGGCCATCAGCACGATGCCGAGCACGATCGTCGCCCAGGCCACCTGCTGCGCGCGCCGGCCGCCGAGCACGAAGCCGAGCATCATGCCGATGAAGGGCAGCAGCACGGCCAGCACCAGCAGCAGGCCGCCTGGCGTCGCCGGATCCACTGCGGGCATCGAGAGCGGCACCTAGACCTCGCTCTCGGAAGGAGGGGTCCGCGGCGCGGCGTCCGGCGCGGTCAGCGAGGCCGAGCCGGTTTCCTCGAACAGCCGCAGCACCAGAGCCACCCCCAGGGCCGAGGCGGCGAACGCCACCACCAGCGCGGTGATCAGCAGCGCCTGCGGCACCGGGTCGCCGCCCATTCCGGCGCCGGCGCCGCGGCGCGCGATCACGGCGGCGACCAGGAAGATGCCGTTGCCCATCACGTTGAAGGCCATGATCTTGCGCAGCGGGTGCGGGTTCACGATGAGGCCGTAGAGCCCCAGGCCGATCAGCACCGCGGCGCACAGTCCGAGCAGGGTGGGCGTGTTCATTCGCGGGTGTCCTTGCGGCTCGGCGGCCCGGTCAGGAGCAGCGCCAGCGTGACCGCCAGCGACGGCAGCAGCGCCGCCTCGATGACCACGATCAGGGGCTTGGCGAACGCCTCCGGATAGCCGAGGAAGGCGCCCGCGATGACGCTGCCGAGCAGGCCGACCGCGATGAATGCGGCCGGGCCGCCGGCCAGCGCGATCCGGACCCAGCGCCGGTCGACCGCGGGCGCATCCGACAGGCCGGCCATCATGACCAGCAGCCACATCGCGGCCAGCACCGTGGCACCCTGGAACTTGCCGCCCGGATGGTCGGCGCCGACCCAGAGGATGTAGACGCCGACGACGATCCCGATCGGCGGCAGCACCCGCGCGAGGTAGCCCAGGATGCTGTTCGGGTCTTCCGTCGGAGCCGGCCCCGGCCGCCCGCCCCAGAAGCGGTCGGGCGCCAGCGACCAGACGCCGACCAGGCCCAGCAGCAGCACGATGGCCTCGAGCAGCGTGTCCATCGCGCGGAAGGACATCAGCACCGCGGTGATCGGATTGCCGACGCCGGTGGCGGCGATGTTCTCGACCACCGCGGGCGCCAGGCTCGGCGCCGGATCGGGCAGCAGCAGCACGCAGGCGCCGATGCCGGCGGCCACGGCGGCGGAGACGATCGCGGCCAGCAGCCGCGTCGCGAGGCCGGGCCGCTCGGCCCAGGCTGGCGTCTCGGTCGCGCGCAGCCGCGCGGCGGCGGCGATCAGCAGCACGCCGGTCAGGCCGGCGCCGATCGCCGCCTCGGTCATCGCGACGTCGACCGCGCGCAGCTGCAGCCAGGCCAGCGTGAGCAGCAGCCCGTAGGGGACGAAGCCGGTCACCGCGGCGAAGGTGTCGCGCGCCACCACGGTCCAGATGGCCAGCGCCATGAGCAGGCCCACCAGGGCCAGGGTCAGCGCCAGGGTCATGACTTGCCTCCGTCGGACCCGCCGCGCCGCGCCGCGCGCGCGATGAGCTGCGACACCGTGGCCGAGGCCAGCAGCACCATCAGCCAGACCAGGACCAACTTGAGCCCGGCCATCACGCCGTCCATCTGCGGCAGCAGGCCGATCACCACCAGGCCGAGCCCGAGGTTGTCGGCCTTGGTCAGCGCGTGCGCCCGCGTGAAGGTGTCGGGGAAGCGCAGAAGGCCCACGGTGCCGGCGAGGAAGAAGAAGGCGCCCGCGACCACGGCGACGATCGTGAAGATGTCCAGGATGGCCCTCATGCGCGGTCCTCCGGTTCTGTGTGCACGGCACCGGGGCGCGAGCCGGCCTTGACGAAGGCCAGCGCGGCGAAGGCCGCCAGCACGGCCAGGATCAGCGCCAGGTCGACCACGGCCTCGGCGCCGATCGCGGCTCCCAGCAGCAGCAGGGCCGCGATGCCGGCGGTGCCGAACAGCTGCACCGACATCATGCGATCGACGTCGTCGGGACCGCGCAGGATGCAGATCAGGCCCACCGCGACC
Source organism: Variovorax ginsengisoli (assembly GCF_030486595.1). GTDB lineage: Bacteria > Pseudomonadota > Gammaproteobacteria > Burkholderiales > Burkholderiaceae_C > Variovorax > Variovorax ginsengisoli_B. Next base: position 443,125 of record NZ_JAUJZH010000001.1, read on the forward strand.
GTCAGCAGCACGAAGGCCGAAGCGCCGAGCAGGAATTCAGTCATGGTGGCGCTCCCCGGCGACCAGCGCGCGGCGCAGGCGCAGCTCCTCGGCCGCCAGCTGTTCGGCGACCGGCGCGTCGAGGTCCAGGCAGTGGTAGGTGATGTCGTGCTCCGATTCGGCGACCGGCACCGAGCCAGGCAGCAGGCTGGTGATCGAGCTGAACTCGTTGCGCGCCAGGCCGGGGCGGAAGCCGACCTTGTAGACGATGAAGCCGGGCTTCAGCGGCATGCGCGGCGACAGCGCCCGGCGCGCGACGTCGACGCCGGCCAGCACCGACTGCCAGAGGAAATGCGGCAGGAAACCGAACAGCGCGCCCAGGCGCAGATGCCCCGCCTCGGGCGGCAGCAGGCGCAGGCTGGCGAAGGTTCCGGCGGCCACGGCGACCAGGCCAACCCCGAGGTCGGCGGGCTTGAGGCTGGGCATCAGCAGCAGCCAGAGCACCAGCAGCATCAGTCCACGGACCACGGCCGTGGCGCGCCGCGACGGTGCGGCCGGGGTGGCGGGATCGGCGGCGGCGGGCTTCATGCGCTCGCCTCCGTGCCGCCGGCACTGGTCAGCCGGACATCGATCCTGCTCAGTCGCTCGAACAGGCGGGCCTCCGTGCGCACCGGCCACCAGTCGTAGAGAAAGATCTCCATCGGCCGCCACAGCGCCACCCAGGCGCCGATCACGAGGCTGTCGTGGATCAGGGTCGCGTAGCGCCCCTGGCCGACGAAGCTGGCGATCGACTCGCCGACCACCGCGGCGGCGCCGACGAACAGCACGCCGATCAGCAGGCTGATGCGGCCGATGCGGAACAGCTTGCGCAAGCCGCGCCAGGTGGCCAGCGCGCGCTGGCGGAAGTATTCGTCGACCGCGTCCTTCAGCATCGCGGCATCGGACGGCGCAACGGCCTCGGCGCCGACGTGCACGACCAGTTCCAGCGGCCGGCCGGCCGGCACCTCCTGGGCCCAGTCGACGATGTAGTCCTGCGCCTTGGCATCGAGGTCGCGCTGGCGGAAAGGCGCCGGGTCCATCGAGTTGAACAGCTGCCGGAGTTCGGCCACGTGCAAGTCGAGCACCGCGGTCCCGGTCGGTGTTGCGGATGCCTGCATCTGCGTTGCCCCGTCAGCCAGCCGGCCGTTCACGCCGGCTCGGCCTCGCCTGCCGGCGGCGTCGGCTTCTCCTTGCCGAGCACCAGCACGTACAGGGTCGGCAGGAAGACCAGCGTCAGCAGCGTGGCCACCAGCAGGCCGCCCATGATCGCGAAGGCCATCGAGCCCCAGAACACGGTCGGCGCGATCGGGATCAGGCCCAGCACGGTCGAGATCGAGGTCAGCATCATCGGCCGCATCCGCGAGGTGCCCGAGGCCACCACGGCGTCGAGCACGTTCATGCCCTCGGCCCGGTAGGTCTCGATCTGCACGATCAGGATCACGCCGTTCTTGGCGATCATGCCGATCAGCGCCAGGATGCCGAGGATGGCGACGAAGCCCAGCGGCCGGTTGAACACCAGCAGCGTGAGCACCACGCCGATCAACCCCAGCGGCATCACGCAGACCACCATCGCGAGCCGGCGAAAGCTCACCAGCAGCACCATCATGCTCAGCAGCATCAGCACGATCATGAGCGGCACCACCGCGAACACCGAGGCGCTCGACTCCGCGCTTTCCTCGGACAGGCCGCCGGTCTCGATCTTGTAGCCCTTCGGCAGCTTGGCGTTGAACTCCTTGATCTTCGGTGCCAGCGCCTCGACGATGGTGTCGGGCAGCGCGCCGTGGACCACGTCGGCGCGCACCGTGAGCGTCGGCACCCGGTTGCGGCGCCACACCAGCGGCGACTCCTGCTCCTCGGAGAAGGTGGCGAACTGGTTCAGCGGCACCATGCGGCCGCTGGCGGTGGGCACCTGCAGGGTGCTCAGCGTCTGCAGCGACAGCCGCTGCTCGGCGCTCGAGCGGGCCACCACGTTGATCAGGTAGATGTCGTCGCGCACCTGCGTGACCGCGGTGCCGGTCACGGTCGCGTTCATGATGCCGGCCAGCGCGCCGGTGCTGATGCCGAGCTGGCGCGCCTCGTCCTGGTTGACGCGGATCTGGATCTGCCGCGCCGGCTCCATCCAGTCGAAGTTCACGTGCCGGGCCTGCGGATGCGAGCCCAGGATGCCCGCCAGCTCGAGCGATATCTTGCGCACCTCGTCCTTGTCGGGCCCCATCACGCGGTACTGCAGCGGCCAGCCCACGGGCGGCCCGAGCTCGAGCGGCGACACCCGCGCCACCATGTCCGGGAACTGCTCGGCCAGCACCTTCTCGAGCTTGATCTGCAGGCGGTCGCGGGACTCGAGGTCCTTGGCGACCACGACCAGCTGCGAGAAGAAGGGATTCGCCAGCTGCACGTTGAGCGTCAGGATGAAGCGCACCGCACCGCGGCCGACATAGCTGCTGAAGTGGTCGACATCGGGGTCGGCCTTGAGGATCTCCTCGAGCTTCTTGACCTCTTCCTCGGTGGCATAGATCGATGCGTTCTGACGCAGCGTCAGGTCGACCGTCAGCTCGGGCCGGTCGGAGGCCGGGAAGAACTGCTGCGGCACGAAACGAACCAGGAACATCGACCCCACGAAGGCCGCCAGCGTGAGCCCGATGGTCAGCCACTTGGCGCGGATCGCACCCTTGAGGAAACCGCCGTAGGCATTCAGGAACTTGCTGGGCTTGACCACCGCATCGGCCTTGGGCGACTTGAGCAGCGCCTTGCCCACCAGCGGCGCGAAGATCACGGCGCCGAGCCAGGAGACGATCAGCGCGATCGCCACCACGGCGAAGATCGAGAAGGTGTACTCGCCGGCCGAGCTGCGCGCGAAGCCGATCGGCACGAAGCTGGAGATCGACACCAGCGTGCCGATCAGCATCGGCGCCGCCAGCGTGCGGTAGGCGAAGGTCGCGGCCTGGTCCTTGGTGTCGCCGGCCGCGAGGCGGTTGAGCATCGCGTCGACCGTGGTCATCGCGTCGTCGACCAGCAGGGTCAGCGCGATGATCAGCGCGCCGAGCGAGACCCGGTGCAGGTCGATGTTCACGAAGTCCATGATCGCGAAGACGATCGCCAGCGTGAGCGGGATCGACAGCGCCACCACCGCGCCGGGCCGCACGCCCAGGCTCACGAAGCTGCACACCAGGATGATCGCGATCGCCTGCCACAGCGAGGCCATGAAGTCGCTGATCGCGACATCGACCGTGACCGCCTGGTCGGCCACCAGCGTCGGCTCGATGCCGTGCGGCAGGTTGGCCGTGATGTCGGCCATCACGGCCTTGATGTTCTTGCCGAGCGCGAGGATGTCGCCGGCGTCGCGCATCGCGATCGCGAGGCCGATCGCCGGCTTGCCGTTGACCCTGAACATCGGCTGCGGCGGGTCGGTGAAGCCGCGCCGCACGGTCGCGATGTCGCCCAGGCGGATGTTGCGCCCGCCCAGCACCAGGTTGACCGACTCGATGTCGCGCTCGTTGTCGAAGGAGCCGGTGACGCGCATGAAGACGCGCTCCTGCTCGGTGTGCAGCACGCCGGCCGGGCGGATCACGTTCTGCGCCTGCAGCGCCGCCACGATCGCGCCGTAGTCCAGGCGCAAGCCGGCCAGGCGCTCGGTCGAGAACTCGATGAAGATCTGCTCGTCCTGCGCGCCCAGCACCTCGATCTTCGAGACGTCGGGCACCTGCAGCAGGCGCGAGCGCGCGTCTTCGACCTTGTCGCGCAGTTCGCGGAAGGTGTAGCCGTCGGCGGTGAAGGCATAGATGATGCCGAAGGTGTCGCCGAAGTCATCGTTGAAGAAAGGGCCGACGACGCCGGTCGGCAGCGTCTGGCGCATGTCGCCGATGTTCTTGCGCACCTGGTACCAGATGTCCGCCACCTCGGCCGGCGGCGTCGACTGCTTGAGGTCGACGAAGATCGTGGTCTGGCCCGCCGTGGTGTAGCTGCGCACCCGGTCGAGGTGCCGCGTTTCCTGCAAGGTGCGCTCCAGCCGCTCGGTGACCTGCGACAGCGTCTCGTCGACCGTGGCGCCGGGCCAGCCGGCGGCGACGATCATGGTGCGGAAGGTGAAGGCCGGGTCTTCGGCGCGCCCGAGCTTCAGGAACGACAAGGTGCCCGCGACGACCGCGATGATCATCAGGAACACCACCAGCGAGCGCTTGGAGAGCGCCCACTCCGACAGGTTCGGGCCGATCACTTCGCGGCCTCGAGCCAGCGGACCTTCTGTCCCGGCCGCAGCGCCTGGACACCGGCGGTGACGATCACATCGCCGGGCGCCAGCCCCTGGGAGACTTGAACGCGGGCCGCGTCATAGGCGCGCACCTGCACGTTGCGAGCCGAAACCGTGCCGGCCTTGGTGTCGACCACCCAGACCGAGGTCTGGCCGTTGGCGCGGAGCAGCGCGCTGGCCGGGATGTCGAGCGCGGGCTCGGTGTTGAGCTTCATGCGCCCGGTGACGGTGCTGCCCAGGCGCATCGCCGCGGGCGGATTGATCAGCCGGACCCGGACCGCGAAGGTGCCGGTGACCGGATCGGCGCGCGGCGAGACTTCGCGCACCTTGCCCACCGCCGTGACCTTCGGGTCGCCGCCGAGCGAGACCAGGATGTCGGGATTGGTCGGCGCGATGTCCTTGATCTGGGCCGGGACGTCGAAGACCGCGTCGATGGCGCCTTCGCGTGCCACCTGCACGATCATGCGGCCGGCCGGCACCACCTCGCCGGGCTCGGCGCCGCGCGCCGTGACCACCCCGGCCACGTCGGACAGCAGCCGGGTGTAGCTCAGGCGGTTCTGCGCGATGTCGACCAGCGACTGGGCCGAATTGACCTGCGACTGCGTGACCTTGAGCATCGCCTCGGCCTGCTCGAACGAGGCCCGCGAGACCGCGTTCTCGGCCAGCAGGTCGCGCATCCGGTTGAAGGTATTGCGGGCCTCGATGCCCTGGGCCTGCGCGGCCGCCAATTGGGCCCGCGCGGACTGCAGGCTGCTGTCCTCGTTCATCTGGTCGAGGCGCGCCAGCAGCTGGCCGGGCCTGACCCGGTCGCCGATGTCGACGTTGCGCTCGATCAGCCGGCCGTCGATGCGGAAGGACTGGTTGACTTCGCTCTGGGCTTGTATGCGCCCGGTCAGCGACACGGTGTCGCCGACCGTGCGCTGCTCGATCGTCATGACGCGGACGGGACGGACCTCGGGCGCCGGCGCCTCTTCGGCCCGCCTGCAGGCCGACAGCGACACCAGGGCCGCGACCGCCAGCAGCGTCGTCGTCCAGGACCAGTTTCCGAATCGATGGGCAGCGGATTTCACATGCACGAGCTGGCTTCCTCTTTGATCTTGCGTCAGAAGTCGACCGGATCGCGAATGATCGGGCAGGTCATGCAATGGCCGCCTCCGCGTCCGCGGCCCAGTTCGGCCCCGACGATGGTCACCACCTCGATGCCCTGCTTGCGCAGCAGCGTGTTGGTGTAGGTGTTGCGGTCGTATGCATAAACCACGCCCGGTGACGCGCAGACCAGGTTCGCGCCGCTGTCCCACTGGGTGCGCTCGCGCTGGTAGTCGCTGCCGCCGGCTTCGACCACGCGCAGCTTCTTGAAGCCCAGCGCCTGGGCCACGACGTCCACGAAGGGCTTGTTCTCGGCATGCAGTTCGACGCCGCTCGGATGGCTGCTCGGGCGGTACGAGTAGGTGCGGGTCTGGTTCATGAAGTCCGGCGCCAGCAGCACGCAGTCGCGGTCGGCGAAGGTGAACACGGTGTCGAGGTGCATCGCGGCGCGGATCTTGGGCATGGCCGCGACGATGACGCGTTCGGCCGCGCCCTTCTTGAATAGCGTGGCCGCGAGCTGGCTGATGGCCTGGCGCGAGGTGCGCTCGCTCATGCCGATCAGCACGTTGCCCTTGCCGATCGGCATCACGTCGCCGCCTTCGAGGGTGGCCAGGCCGTGGTCTTCGGTCGGGTCGCCCCACCAGACGTTGACCTTGCCGGCGAAGTCGGGGTGGAACTTGTAGATCGCGGTGGTGAGGATGGTTTCTTCGTGGCGCGCCGGCCAGTACAGCGGATTGAGCGTCACGCCGCCGTAGATCCAGCAGGTGGTGTCGCGGGTGTAGAGCGTGTTGGGCAGCGGCGGCAGCAGGTATTCGGTGACGCCTGCGGCCTCGCGCACCACCTCCAGCGCCTTGCCGCCGATGGACTCGGGGAAGTCGTTGGTCGACAGCCCGCCGATCAGCGTCTCGGCCAGCTTGCGGTTGTCCAGGCCCTCGAGATAGCTTCGCAGTTCGTCGATGAAGCCGAGACCGACCTGGTTGGGCACGACCTGGTTGTCGAGGATCCACTTCTTGCCCTCGGGCACCGCCACCGTCTCGGCCAGCAGGTTGTGCATCTCGACCACCTCGACGCCGCGGTCGCGCATCTTGGTGACGAAATCGAAGTGGTCGCGCTTGGCGTTCTCGACCCACAGCACGTCGTCGAACAGCAGCTGGTCGCAGTTGCTCGGCGTCAGGCGCGAATGGGCCAGGCCCGGGGCGCACACCATCACCTTGCGCAGCTGCCCGACTTCCGAGTGCACGCCGAACGTTGTCTCTTTCGCTTCTGTAGTCGCCATGATGTTCTCCAGGAATCCGGTGAGTGAACGGTATATCCAGCTTGTGACTAGATGGTGATGGTGCCGGTCGCGAGTCCGTAGATGCCGACCACGGCACCCACTACAGCGACCAGGAAAATGACCCAGTCGGTGACCGTGAAGACGGTCTTGTTCTGCTCGCGCCGGGCCCAGATATACAGCAGCGTGCCGGGCGCATAGAGCACCGCCGACAGCAGGATGAACTTGAGGCCGCCGGCGTAGATCATGAAGACCGTGTAGACCACCGCCACCGACGCCATGACCAGGTCGCGCGTGCGCTCCTCGGGGCGCAGCTCGTAAGTCTCGGCGCGCTTCGAGATCATGAAGCCGTAGGCGGCCACGAACAGGTACGGGATCAGCGCCATCGCGCTGGTGAGGTTCAGCATCAGCGCGAAGGCATCGTTCGAGAAGTAGGTGGTGATCACCAGCAGCTGGACGATGATGTTCGACAGCCACAGCGCGTTGGCCGGCACCTGGTTGGCGTTCTCCCTGGCGAAGATCGCCGGCATGTCCTTCGTCTTGGCCGCGGTGAACAGCACCTCGGCGCAGATCAGCGACCAGGCCAGGTAGGCGCCCAGCACCGAGATGATCAGGCCGACGCTCACGAAGACGGCGCCCCAATGGCCGACCACCGCCTCCAGCACCGCGGCCATCGAGGGCTGGCGCATGCCGGCGATGTCCGCGCGCTGCAGCGCCGCATAGGGCAGCATCGTGACCAGCACCATCAGGCCGGTGACGCCGATGAAGCCGAGGATGGTGGCCTTGCCGACGTCCGCGCGCTCCTTGGCAAAGCGCGAATAGACGCTGGCGCCCTCGATGCCGAGGAACACGAACACCGTGACCAGCATGGTGGCGCGCACCTGCTCGAAGATCCCGCCCTCCAGGCCGCCGCCGTACAGGTTGGCGCTGAACAGGTCCATCTTGAAGGCGAAGGCCAGGAGCACGATGAAGACCAGGATCGGGATGATCTTGGCGACCGTGACCACGCTGTTGATGAAGGCCGCCTGCTTGATGCCGCGCAGGATCATGAAGTGGAACAGCCAGATGCCCACCGAGGCGACCACGATCGCCACCACCGTGTTGCCTTCGCCGAAGACCGGAAAGAAGGCGCCCAGCGTGGACTTGATGAGCACCCAGTACGACACGTTGCCGATGCAGCTGCCGATCCAGTAGCCGAAGGCCGACAGGAAGCCGGGGTAGTCGCCGAAGCCGGCCTTGGCATAGGCGAAGACGCCGGCGTCGAGGTCGGGCTTGCGTTCGGCCAGCGACTGGAAAACCCGCGCCAGCATGTACATGCCCGTGCCGGCGATGAGCCATGCGATGACGGCGCCGAGCGGGCCGGTCGCGTTCGCGAAGGTGCGAGGCAGGGAGAAAATCCCTGCGCCGACCATCCCGCCCACCACCATCGCGGTGAGCTGCATGCGCGACATCTTCTGGTCAGTCGAAGCCATTCCTACTCCTTGTTGTTCTTTGCGATCACGTCAATCCGAGCCAGCGCTTGACGTTTGGGCTGCAGGATTGATCCGTCAATGTGGTTTGTCAAGGCGCACGCATACGCACGCCGCGAAGCGCTCGCCCTCAGAAACCCTTGCGGATGTTCAGCCAGAATTCGGTCGAGCTGTAGTTGAATCCGATCGAGTTGCTCTGGTCTCGGATCCAGAGCAATTCGGGCCGCAGCGTCCAGGTGGGCACGAACTCCCACACCAGGTAGGCACCGACCTCGTACAGGTTGTCCTTGCGGCGCAGCAGTACGCTGTTGTCGAGCGCGTCGGGGTGGAAGTGGATGCGGTCGTTGTTGAAGGCATCTCGCTCCCACCAGACGAAGGTGCCCCAACCCAGCTTGTTGTTGACGGTGAAGTCCAGCGCGGCGGTGGCGCCGTAGAAGCTGGAGTTGCCGTCCGGCCTGCTGGTCGCGAAATGCTGGCCGCCGTGCGCAGTGAGCGTCAGGCTGCCGGCGCCCTCCAGCAGCGAATGTACCCACCCGCCCGAGACGTCGGCGCTGGTTCGGCTGCGGTCGCGCAGCCTGCCCTCGGGATAGCGGCGGCGGCGGTATTCGGCACCCAGCGTGAGCTGGTTGTCGGGGTCGACGCGATAGCGGTAGTCGGCGAACAGGCCGGCGTCGTTGCGGTAGTCGCCATCGCCGCGATAGCTGGTGCGCCCGCGGAACCCGACCGCCAGGTTGCTCTCGCCGAACGAACGGCTGCCGGCCAGGCGCCAGCGCAAGTCGGAGTCGTTGCGGCTTTCGGAGTTGTCGTAGTAGCGGAAGCGATAGTCCAGCGTGGCATCGATCGCGTAGTCGTTCGGCAAGGCGTAGTTCATGCCGCCGCCCGCGCGTGCGTTGTAGAAGGTGTCGCGACGGTCGCCGCCGCCGAGCGCGTTGGTGCCGACGGTGTTGTTCACCTGGTAGCGCCCGATGCCGGTCTCGGCATAGCCGAAACCGGTGAGCGACCGCTTTTCGTCCAGCGCCTGGGTCGCGGCCTGGTTGTAGATCTCGACCTGGCTCAACAGGTCCTGCGGGAGGTTGTCGAAGCGCAAGACGGTCTCGAACTCGATCTTCGCCTCGGCGTACTGCCCGAGCACGTAGTAGGCGCGACCGAGTTCCAGGTGCCCGTCGACCGTGCTCGGCGGCTGGGTCTGGGCGGCCTCGACCAGTTCGCGTGCCCGGGCCGGATCCGGCTCGGCCGCGAACGCCGCCGCGGCAGCGAACAGCGCGATCGCGCCCACGTACGCGCGCAGCGCACCAGGGCGCGCGTTTTCCTTCCTCTCGCGTCGGCTCATTCAAGTTCCTCCTGAGGCCCAGCCCCTTTTTTTGGGCATTAGACACGGACCCTTTCTCGTCGGCAATGCGAACGAAGAGCACAGATGCGTCTTGACAATGTCAGCAACTCGCCCCTCTCGGCACCGCGCGCTGATCCAAACGACAGCGGGCCGCGTAGAAGAAACCGGAGCACCGCTTCGGTGCCGACCAATCGAGGAAACGCGGGCATGCAGAATCACATCGCCGGAGCGATCAGCTGGGTCGAGAAGGGACGGGTGCCTGACCGCGTCGTGCGTTTCGGCATCCGTCGACTGCTGAAGGACCGACTGACCGAAATGAAAGCCGGCGACAGGGCCGCCACCGCCCGGCTGACGCGCGAATTCATTGCCGGGATGCACGGCGCGGAGCTGGCACCGCTGGCCGACAAGGCCAACGAACAGCACTACGAACTGCCGGCGGGCTTCTTCGCGGAGGTGCTCGGCAACCACCGCAAATACAGCAGCGGCTACTGGCCCGCGTCCGACTTCACGCTCGACCAGGCCGAAGCCGCGGCGCTCGCACAGACATGCGAGCGCGCCCGGCTGGCCGATGGCCAGGAAGTGCTGGAGCTGGGATGCGGCTGGGGCTCGCTGAGCCTGTGGATGGCCGAGCGCTATCCGGCCAGCCGGATCACCGCGCTGTCGAATTCGCGGAGCCAGCGTCATCACATCGAGGCCGAGGCCCGGCGCCGCGGCCTGCGCAACCTGTGGGTCGTCACCCGGGACATCAATGTCTTCGACACCCACGAGCGCTTCGATCGGATCGTCTCGGTGGAGATGTTCGAGCACCTGCGCAACTGGCCGAGGGCCTTCGCCGATGTCTCGCGCTGGCTGGCGCCGCACGGCCGCTTCTTCATGCATGTCTTCACGCATCAGGAGGCGCCCTATGCCTTCGTGGCGCGCGACGACAGCGACTGGATGAGCCACCACTTCTTCTCGGGCGGCATGATGCCGAGCGACGACCTGGCAGCGCGCTGCCAGGACAGCCTGCGGCTGGTGGAACAGTGGCGCTGGGACGGCACGCACTACCAGCGAACGGCCGAAGCCTGGCTGCGCAACATGGACCGGCGGGCGCATGCCCTGCGCCCGCTGTTCGCGGCCACCTACGGCGCCGAGGCCGACATCTGGTGGAACCGGTGGCGCGTGTTCTTCATGTCGGTGGCCGAACTGTTCGGCTTTGCCGGCGGCCGGCAGTGGGGCGTGAGCCACTACCTGTTCGAGAACGCGCAGCGCGATGCCTGAAAGGTCGGCGCTGCCGCATGTCGCATTCGTCGGCCTGGCCGGGCTGGCATTGATCGTCGGCCTCGCGCTGCTCACCTGGCTGGCCAGCCTGCGCCAGCGCGACGCCAGCCTGGCGGACCGCGCCTGGCCGGCCTTCATCGGCGGCGCGACGCTGGTCTACGCGGCACTGCTGCCCGCCTCCGGTGTGCGCAGCCTCTGCATGGTGGTGCTCGCACTCGCCTGGTCGCTGCGGCTGGGCATCTACATCACGCTGCGCAACCGGGGCCACGGCGAAGACCGCCGCTATCGGCAGATGCGCGAGCGCAACCAGCCGCATTTCGGATTCAAGAGCCTGTACCTGGTTTTCGGATTGCAGGCGCTGCTGGGATGGACCGTCACGGCGCCGCTGCTGGTCGGCATGGCGGGAACCCGCCCCTTCGGCGGGCTCGATGCGGCGGGGTGCGCGCTGGCCGCCTTCGGCGTCGTCTTCGAGGCGATCGCCGATGCCCAAATGGCGCGTTTCAGGTCCCTTTCAGCGCAGCGCGCACGCGTGATGGACCGCGGCCTGTGGCGCTACAGTCGGCATCCCAACTATTTTGGCGAAGCTTGCGTCTGGTGGGGGGTGTGGCTGATGGCCCTGTCCGCCGCCGGGTGGGCGGGTGCCTGGTCCGTCATTTCGCCTGCACTCATGACGTTCCTGCTGCTGCGCGTGTCCGGCGTCAGCCTGCTCGAGCAGGACATCGCCGAGCGCCGGCCCGCCTACCGCGACTACATCGCGCGCACCAACGCCTTCATCCCCGGCCCGCCGCGCAAGGACCCCGCATGACATTCAGACAATTCGCCATCGCCTATGGCGCCACCGCCGCGGTCTTCCTGACGCTCGACGCCATCTGGCTGAGCCTGATGGCGGATCGCCTGTACCGGCCGGCCCTGGACCACATCATGCTGGAGCGCTTCGCGCTGGCTCCCGCCATCGGCTTCTATGCGATCTACGTCCTGGGCGTGGTGGTGTTCGCGGTGACTCCCGCGCTTCGGCAGCGCAACTGGCCGGCGGCGCTCGGCTTGGGCGCCCTGCTCGGGCTCGTCGCCTATGCGACCTACGACCTCACCAACCAGGCGACGCTGAAGGGCTGGCCCTGGCCGGTGACGTTGGCCGACCTGTGCTGGGGCACGGCCGTGACCGGCGTGTCGGCGGCGGCGGCCTGCTGGACGACTGCCCGCTGGGGTGGCCGAGCTGCAGATTGAAGCGGCTGCACGCCGCCCCGACTACATCCCGACCAGCGACCCCAGCATGCGCGCAATCGCGCCCTGGAACATCACGCGCCCCTCGACCGAGGCCAGGCAGATGCATTCGCCGGCCGCCAGTACCTTGGGCTGGTGATGGATGTCGCCGTCGGCCTCGTCGAAATCGCCCGGACCGAACAAGGCCCGGCCATCATGGAAGGCACCGTGCAGCACCTGGGTCAGCTCGCTCCGGCTGTGGGTGTGGAAGGGCAGCTCCTTGCCGGCGCCGATGCGCAGCAGAAAGACGTTGGCCGCGGGGTCGTAAGGCACGGTGACCCGACTCCAGCGCATGCCGGGCCCGAGCCAGCGCCAGGCCGTGGCGCTGCAGCCATGCAGCGCGCGAGGCCACGACATGCCCGCGGGCAGCGCTGGCCGACTGCTGCGGCGAGGCGGCGCCTTGGCTTTCGGCGCCGCGGGCGGCGCGTCGATCGCCGCCATGGCTTCGGCGAGCGACTGCGAAGGCAGCACCGCGGGCGCCAGTTGCTCCAGCATGGCGCCGCCGATCGATTCGAGCTCGCGCAGGCGGGCCTGGCACTCGGCACAAGCTTCGACATGGCTGGCGACCAGCAGCGAATGCCCGCTGGAAAGGGTACCGGCCGCCTGGGCCAGCAAGAGTCCGTCGTCCGGATGATGGTGGATCATGGTTCAAGCTCGTCGAGCAAACGACGCAGGTGGTTCACGGCCAGCCGCACGCGGGACTTGACCGTGCCGAGGGGAATGCCCAGGTCTTGCGCGATCCGGGCATGGGGCTGATCCTCGTAGAAAGAAAGATGCAGCACTTGCGCCTGCTCGGCGGACAGCCGGGAAAGCGCTTCGCGCACGCTGCGCTCGCGGCGCCCGGCGCGCAACTGCTCGTCGAGCGGCGGGGCGGTGTCGGGCAGTTCGGCGCCGTCGTTGTCTTCGCCATCGACAAACACGCCTTGGCCCTGGCGCCGGAAATGGTCCACCCGCAGGTTGCGCGCGATGGTGAAGATCCAGGTCGACACGCCGGCCTGGCGCGGATCGAACATCGCCGCCTTGCGCCAGACGCTGACGAGGGTTTCCTGGGCCAGCTCCTCGGCCAGTCCCTCGGCACTGCCGCCGCGCATCAGGTAGGCCTTGACGCGCGGCGCGAAATGGCGAAAAAGCACGGCGAACGCCTGCCGGTCGCCCTTTTCGGCCACGGCCAGCAGCAGCTCGCTGAGTTCTTCGCTAGTCGGCATCGCTCCCCGGTTCTGATGCAGCGTCAGGATGGACCGGCTGGGCGGCCTGGGCAGGACAGGCCTCGCGGCCGCTGCGGAGGACTGTCGCGCGGTGTTCATGGCCTTTGGTACGCACCAGGCCCGAAATTAGATCACAGCGATTTGCCGAAAAGTAATCCAAAGGCCGGCGGCCGGCGTAGAAGCCCGGGACCACCAGTGCCAGGATCGCCCGCCATGACAACCCATTTCGCGCCCGACGGCGTCACCGCCACCCGCGCCGCCGACCGGCCCACCCTCGACATCGCGGTGATCGGCAGCGGCATCTCTGGCCTTGCGGCCGCCTGGCTGCTGTCGCAGAAGCACCGTGTCACGCTGTTCGAGGCCGACCAACGGGCCGGCGGCCACAGTCACACGGTCGACGTGCCGGCCATCGGCGGCCCGATCGCGGTCGACACCGGCTTCATCGTCTACAACGAGGCGGCCTATCCGAACCTCAGCGCGCTGCTGGCCCACTTGAAAGTGCCGACCCAGCCTTGCGAGATGTCCTTCGGGGTCAGCCTCGACGACGGCGCCCTGGAGTATTCGGGCAGCGGCCTGCGCGGCCTCTTCGCGCAGCCGAGCAACCTGGCGAGCCCGCGCTTCTGGTCGATGCTGCGCGACCTGGTCCGCTTCTACCGCCAGGCCCCCGGCGACGCCGGGCGCATCGGCATGTTGCCGCTGGACGCCTACCTCGACCAGCGCGGCTACGGACGCGCCTTCCGCGACGATCACCTGTACCCGATGGCGGCGGCCATCTGGTCGACGCCGGCGGCACAGATAGGCAGCTATCCGACCGAGGCCTTCGTGCGCTTCTGCGAGAACCACCAGCTGCTCCATCTCGGACAGCGCGATGCCTGGCGCACCGTGCAGGGTGGCAGCCGCAGCTACGTGCGGCGGATCACCGGCCTGCTCGGCGAACGGCTGCGGCTGGACAGCGCTGCGATCGAGGTGCGGCGCGGCGAGCAATGCGCCTTCGTGCGGTCCGCGCTCGGCGCCGAGGCCGAGCGCTTCGACCACGTGGTGATCGCGACCCACGCCGACCAGGCGCTGCGCCTGTTGCCCGACGCGAGCCTGGACGAGAAGCGCTTGCTCGGCGCCTTTCGCTACAGCCGCAACCGCGCCGTGCTGCACAGCGACCCGGCGCTGATGCCGCATCGCCGAGCGGTCTGGTCGAGCTGGAACTACGCGGCCGACCGCCGACGCCCGGACGCCTTGAGCGTGACCTACTGGATGAACCGGCTGCAAGGCATTCCCGAGGCCACGCCACTGTTCCTGACCTTGAATCCGATGCGAGACCCCGCCGCCGGCCACCTGATCCGCAGCGAGGTCTACGAGCACCCGATGTTCGATGCGGCGGCGATCCGCGCCCAGGCCGGGCTCTGGTCGCTGCAGGGCCGCGGCCGCACCTGGTTCTGCGGTGCCTACTTCGGCTCCGGGTTCCACGAAGACGGGCTGCAGGCCGGGCTGGCCGTGGCTGAGGCGGTCGGCCAGGTGCGCCGGCCATGGAGCGTCGCCAACGAATCGGGCCGACTCCGGTTGCCGACAGCTGGGTCGACGGTGGCATGAGCCTCCATTCGGCTCTCTACGTCGGCCGCGTAATGCACCAGCGGCTGCGGCCGGTGCGGCATCGGCTGGACTACCGGATGTTCTCGCTCCTGGTGGACGTGGACGAATTGGCCGATCTCGATCGGCGGCTGCGGGTCTTCTCGGTCGATCGCTTCAACCTGTTCAGCCTGCACCAATGCGACTACGGCGACGGCCGCGGCTTGCGCTCCCACGTCGATCGGCAGCTCGCCGCGGCCGGGCTTCGCACGGGCGGCCCGATCCGCCTGCTGAGCATGCCGCGCATCCTGGGCCATGTCTTCAATCCGTTGTCGGTCTACTTCTGCCACCGTGCGGACGGTGCGCTGCAGGCGATCCTGTACGAGGTCAACAACACCTTCGGCGAACGCCACGGCTACCTGATCCCGGTCGACGCCGGCGAAGCCAGCGGCGACTTGATCGCGCAGCAGTGCGACAAGAACTTCCACGTCTCCCCCTTCCTCGGACTCGAGATGCGCTACGGCTTCCGCGTCGAGCCGCCGCGACCGGACCGGGCGGGGCTGGTCATCGGCGTGAGCGCGAACGACGCCAGCGGCGCGGTGCTGCATGCGCGGCTCGATGCCCGGCGCCGTTCGCTCGGCGACGGCGCACTGCTGCGCGTCTTCGTCACCCATCCCCTGCTGGCGCTCAAGGTCGTGGCTGCGATCCACTGGGAAGCGCTGAAGCTGTGGATCAAAGGGGTGCGCCTGCACGCACGCCCAGCACCGCCGGCCACGCCGGTCACCATCATCCAGACCACCAAGGCCAGAGATTCATGAGTGCTTCTTCCTCTTCCTCCAACGGCTTCGCCGCCAACGAGAGCGCCGTCCGCCCGCCCGCCAGGCCCGGTGCCGCTGGCGGCGGCCCGCTTCGCAAGCTGCTGGCGCGGCTGCTGCACGGCGTGAGCCATGGTGCGCTCAGCGTGCAGTTGCCGGATGGCGCCCGCCTGGAAGGGCATGGGTCGGCCGACGGACCGCAGGCCTCGATCACGCTGCATCGCTGGCGCCCGCTGGCCCGGCTGCTGCTGCAGGGCGACCTCGGGCTCGCGGCGTCGCACCGCGACGGCGACTGGAGCACGCCCGACCTGACCGCGCTGCTGGAGTTCGGCATCCGCAACGAAGCCAGCTGGGGCCGGGTGCTCGAAGGCTCGTGGTTCGCGCGTCGGCTCGGCGACCTGTTCCGTGCCAGCCGCGCCAACACGCGGCGCGGCAGCCGGCGCAACATCGCCTTCCACTACGACATGGGCAACGACTTCTATGCCCAGTGGCTGGACCCGGCGCTGATCTATTCGAGCGCACTCTATGCGACAGGAGACGAGTCGCTCGAAGCCGCGCAGGCGGCGAAGCTCGATCGCATCATCGCCCTGCTCGATTTGCAGCCGCGCTCGACGGTGCTCGAGATCGGCTGCGGCTGGGGCGCCCTGGCCACGGCGCTGGCCGCCCGCCACGGCGCCCGCGTGACCGGCTTGACGCTATCGACCGAACAACTCGCGCATGCCCGGGAGCAGGTGCGTGCGCAGGGCCTCGGCGACGTCGACCTGCGCTTGCAGGACTACCGCGACGTGGAGGGACGCTACGACCGCATCGTCTCGATCGAGATGCTGGAGGCGGTCGGCGAGCGCTACTGGCCGGTGTACTTCGACACGCTGCGCGAGCGGCTCGCCCCCGGTGGTTCGGGCGTGCTGCAGGTCATCACCATCGCCGAAGACTACTTCGACCGCTACCGGGGCAGCACCGACTTCGTCCAGCGTTTCATCTTCCCGGGCGGCAAGCTGCCGTCGGTGAGCGCGATGACGGCGCACGCCGAGCGCGCCGGACTCAGGCTGCAGACCGCCGAATCGTTCGGCGCGAGCTATGCACTCACCCTGGCCGAATGGCGCCGCCGCTTCCACGCGGCCTGGCCGGCCATCGCCGCACTGGGCTACGACGATGCGTTTCGCCGGCTGTGGGAGTACTACCTGTGCTATTGCGAAGCAGGCTTTCGCAGCGGCCGCGTCGACGTGGGTCTTTTCAGTTTCTCGCACGCCTCGAAGCGCTGATCCGCTGCGCCCGCGGCTGCGTATCAACAGCAGCCGTCGCGCATCTCGTGGCGGTGCACTCAACCAGGAGCACTCCATGCAGATCAGATTCAAACGCGCCGCTTCCATCGCCCTCGCCGTCTCGCTCGCCGTCGGTGCCGCTTCAGCCATGGCGCAGGTGATGGTTGGCGGCGCGCCGATGCTGCCGACCAAGGACATCATCGACAACGCCGTGAATTCGAAGGACCACACCACGCTGGTGGCGGCGGTCAAGGCCGCGGGCCTGGTCGACACGCTCAAGGGTCCGGGCCCCTTCACGGTGTTCGCGCCGACCAACGAAGCCTTCGCCGCGCTGCCCGACGGCACCGTCGACATGCTGCTCAAGCCGGAGAACAAGGGCAAGCTGACCACCATCCTGACCTACCATGTGGTGCCCGGCAAGATCGACGCCGCGACCCTGCTGAAGCAGATCAATGACGGCGGCGGCATGGCGTCGCTGAAGACGGTGGCCGGCGGCGCACTGACCGCCAAGACCGCGAACGGCAAGGTGATGGTCGTCGACGCCAACGGCAACACGGCCAACGTGACCATCGCCGACGTCATGCAGTCCAACGGCGTGATCCACGTCGTCGACAAGGTGCTGCTCCCAAAGTGAGGCCCCGGCGCATCGCCACGCTCATCCAATTCACCAGGACAACGCCATGAACTCCAGACAGATCGCCATCGCGGCCCTGTGCGGCCTCTCGGCTTTGGGCGCCCAGGCTTTCCAGGGCGAGCAGAACCCGCTGCCGCCGCCGCCCTTCCAGTCGATGCAACCGCGCGCCGAGGTGCGCGCGCAAGCCCTGCAGCCGATCGCGATCAGCAACGGCGGCACCGGCGTCGCGGCGCGGGTCGACATGGCCGACCGCGCGCAGGTGCGCGCCGGGGCGCGCGCCATCAGCGCCGAAGGCGCCGCGGCCTACGGCGACACGACCACCCGCTGGCGCTAAGCCGGCAGCGCCGGAATCGGCAGGTCGTCGAAGCGCCGGAACTCCTGCAGCGAGAAGCTGCTCTGCACCTGCCTGGCACCCGGCAGGCGGTGCAGCCGGGTGGTCAGCAACTCCGAATAGGCATCGAGGTCCTCGGCCACCACCATCAGCAGGAAGTCGGCGTTGCCGGTGATGCCGTGGAACATCACGACCTGCGGGATCGCCAGCACCGCCTCGACAAACTCGCTCGAGCGGGCCTCGGTCTGAAAGTCGATGCTGATGCTGACGAAGGCCACCACGCCATAGCCCAGCGCCCGGCGGTTCAGCCGCGCGTGGTAGCCATCGATCAGCCCCGACTCCTCCAGCCGCTTGATGCGGCGCCAGCAGGGCGATTGCGAGAGCCCGGTCATCTGCGCCAGCTCGCCGGTGGTCAGGCGGGCGTTCTGCTGGAGGGCGGCCAGCAGCTGGCGGTCCGTCTCGTCTGATTCGATGCGCATAAAAAAACCTCAAATTGATTTTTTACGGACAAAATTATGCGTCGATGAAAAAACAGTTGGCATGACGATCCTTCGAACGAAGAATCCGGGCCTGGCCTTGCCCTTCTCGACGGACTTCTTCATGACCACCCCCACCACCTCGCTGTTCAGCCATGTCCCGCCCTACGAGGGCGACCCCATCCTTTCGCTGATGGAGGCCTTCCAGGCCGACCCGCGGCCGCACAAGGTCAGCCTCAGCATCGGCGTCTATTTCGACGGCGAAGGCCGCCTGCCGGTGCTGCCTTCGGTGCGCCAGGCCGAGACCGCGCTGTCGCGGGACATCGGTGCCCGGCCCTACCTGCCGATCGAAGGCATCGCGGATTTCCGCGCCGCCGTCCAGCGCCTGCTGTTCGGCGCCGGCCACGAGGCCGTGGCCAGCGGCCGCATCGCCACCCTGCAGACCCTCGGCGGCTCCGGCGGCCTCAAGGTCGGCGCCGACTTCCTGCGCCGCTACTTTCCGGGCGCCGGCGTCTGGGTCAGCGACCCGACGTGGGACAACCATCGCGCCATCTTCGAAGGCGCAGGCCTCGAGGCCCGCAGCTACCCCTATTACGACCCGGCCACCGGCGGCCTCTGCTTCGACCGCATGCTGGCCAGCCTCGATGTCCTGCCGCGTCGCAGCATCGTGCTGCTGCACGCCAGCTGCCACAACCCGACCGGGGTCGATCTCTCGAAGACCCAGTGGCAGGCGCTGATCCCGGTGCTGCGCGAACGCGAACTGATTCCATTCGTCGACATCGCCTACCAGGGTTTCGGCGATGGGCTCGACGAAGACGCCTTCGCGCTGCGCGCGCTGGCCGACGCCGGCATCCAGTTCTTCGCCGCCAATTCGTTCTCGAAGAACTTCTCGATGTACGGCGAGCGCTGCGGCGGCCTCAGCGTGGTGTGCAGCGACCGCGCCGCCGCCGACACCGTGCTGGGCCAGTTGAAGGCGACGGTGCGCCGCAACTACTCGACGCCACCCACGCACGGTGCCCGCGTCATCAGCCGCGTGCTGAACGACCCCGCCCTGTTCGCGCTCTGGCGCGACGAAACGGCCGCCATGCGCCAGCGCATCCGCGCCATGCGCGAACGCCTGCTGGCGGTGCTCGACGAGAAGTTCCAGGGACGGCGCGACTTCGGCTACCTGGTCCGGCAGCGCGGCATGTTCAGCTACACCGGCCTCGACGAGGCCCAGGTGGCACGACTGCGCGACGACCACGCGGTCTACCTGGTGCGCTCGGGCCGGATGTGCCTCTCTGGACTGACCGGCGCCAATGTCGACCACGTGGCGCAGTCGATGGCGGCGGTGCTCGCGTGAAGGAGGTGGTCGACACCGGGCTGCCGCCGCTGGCGCAGCCGTTCTCGTGGGCGGTCAAGGCCAGGGGCCTGCTGTTCACGGCCCACGGGCCGCTGCGCGCCGACGGCAGCATCGACACCGGCACGATCGAGGACCAGGCCCGCCTGACCTTCGGCAACCTGCAGCGCGCCGTCGCCGCCGCCGGCGGCAGCCTCGAAGACGTCACCCAGGTGCTGATCTACATGACCGATGTCAAGGACATGCCGCAGGTCGATCGCGTCTACCGCGAGTTCTTCGCCCCGCCCTATCCGAACCGCTCGAGCATGGGCGTCTCGGGGCTGGTGGTGCCGGGCATGAAGATCGAGATCGTCGCCTACGCAGCGATCGACGACTAGGGGTCAAACGCCCGCCTGCTGGTGCCGGAACTCCTGCGTCCTGCCGCCGTAGCCGTAGGCAGCGGCGCGGGCATCGATCAGGTGCACGTACGAGACCTCGTGCAGGTCGCCCCTGAGCGCGGCCATGGCGTCGAAGATCGCGCGCAGGTAGCGCGCCTTCTCGGCCTTGGTGTTGGTCTCGTCGGTGATGCTGATGTCCAGGTGGAAGGCCGACTTCCCGAGTTCGGCGAGCGACTGGCCGCCGATGAACCAGCTCTCGGCGCCGATGTATTGCACCGTGATCGCGATCACGGGCAGCTTCTTGTCGAGCACGGACTGGGTCAGCTCGGCCACCGTATCGACCACCTTGCGCGTGAGCTGCGGGTCGGGCTGGCCGGACAGATGAATGATGATGTGGGGCATGGTGCGTTGCTTTCCTCGTTGATCGAAGGCCCATTGTGAAATTCACCGATCTTCCTGAAAAGCGGGAAGATATGATGCATGCCATCTGGTTCATGAATGGATGTGCGCATGCAGCCGCTCGATCTCGAACAACTGAAGACCCTGGTCGCCGTGGTCGATGCGGGCAGCCTCACGGCGGCGGCGCCGGTGGTGTTCCTCTCGCAGTCCGCCGTCAGCGAGCAGATGCGCAAGCTCGAAGAGCGCTGCGGCCATGCGCTGCTGACCCGCAGCAAGGCCGGCGTGGCGCCGACGCCCGCGGGCCTTCGCCTGCTCGACCATGCCCGGCGCCTGCTCGCCGCCAGCGACGAGGCCCTGCGCGACCTGAGCGGCGAGACGCTGCAGGGCGAGCTGCGGCTGGCCGTCACCGACTATTTCCGGCCCGGTGATCTGAGTCGGCTCCTGAGCCGGCTCGGGCAGGACTACCCGCAGCTGCGCCTGCACGTCAGCGTGCTGCAGGGCAGCGCCATGGAAGCCGCCTTCGGCCGCGGCGATTTCGATATCGGCCTCGCGATGCGGATCAACCCCGCGGCCCCCCGGGCCGGCGCCCGCGGGCCCGCCTCGCCATGGCGTCGCGAAGCGCTCGCCTGGGTCGGCGCCGAGGGCCTTCGCATCCGGCGAGGCGAGCCGCTGCGGCTGCTGGTGCTGCCCGACAGCTGCTCGCTGCACCAGTTCACGGTCCGGCTGCTGCGCCAGCGGCGCGTGCCGCATGCGGTGGCGCACGTGGCCTCGGGCGTGGCGGGCCTGCAGTCGGCCCTGGCGGCGGGGCTGGGCGTGGCCTGCCTCAACGAATCGGCGCTTTGCCCTGGTGTGGCCCGGCTGCCGGCGCCGCACGGCCTGCCGGCGCTGCCCCGAGTCGCTTTCCAGTTCCTGCCGGCACGGCGCGGCGAGGCCGAGCTGGTCACGCGCGTGCGCGAGCTGCTGGCCTCCCAGCTGGGCTGAACCGGCTGCCTTTAAAGTCGACCCATGACAGCTCAGTACAGGACTTCCATCGGCCGCAAGGCGGCGGCCATCGCCTGCGCCGTCGCGGGCGCGCTGCTCGTCGGCTGCGCGTCGACGCCTTCACCGCCGCCGAAGCGGGCAACGCCGGCCGCCGCCCCTTCGGAGGCGGCTTCCAGCCCCGGCGCCCGCGCCAACCCCAGCCCCCGCGCCGAGTCTTCGCGCAGCGCCAAGGCAGCCAAGCCGAAGCAGGAGAAGGCGCAGCAGCGCACCCGCCCCGACAAGCCGCAAGCCATCGCCAAGGTCGACCGCAACTTCCTGCGGCCCTCGAGCGGCGCGGTCGTGTCGCGCTTCGACGGCGGCTCGAACAAGGGCGTTGACTTCGGCGGCGCCAAGGGCGATCCGGTACGCGCCGCCGGCGACGGCAAGGTGGTCTTCGCGGCCGCCACGCTGCGCGGCTACGGGCGGCTGGTCATGATCAAGCACGACGCCACCTACATGTCGGCCTACGCCCACAACAGCGAACTGCTGGTTAAGGAAGGGCAAGCCGTCAAGCGGGGCCAGGTCATCGCCCGCATGGGCAACACCGAATCGACCACCGTCAAGCTGCACTTCGAGCTGCGCAGCAACGGCAGCGCGATCGACCCGATGCCCTTCCTTACCGCCAGCGGGGGCGGTGCGAATACCGCCGACGACTGAGCGCCCCCGCGCAGGGGTTCACTGGATGACCCGGTCGGCCCGGTTCAGCACGGCGCGCGGAATAGTCACGCCGAGCCGCTTGGCGGTCTGCAGGTTGATCAGCAGCTCGAACTTGGTCGGCTGCTCGATCGGCAGGTCCGCCGGCCGGGCGCCCTTCAGGATCCGGTCGACGTAGCGGGCGCCGTCCTTGCCTTCCATGCCGTAGCCGGGCCCGTAGGCCATCAGGCAGCCGTTCTCGGCATAGTCGCCGCGGGCACAGATCGACGGCAGCTTGTGTGCGATCGCCAGTTCTGCGATCTGCCGCTGGTTGGAATTGGCGACCGGGTTCAGAGTCACCCACACGGCGCCGCTGCGCGCCTTGACGGCCGCGTCGAAGGCCTCCGCATAGCTGTCGGGGCTGCTCGCTTCCATCGAGTAGAGCTGGAGGCCGAGTTTCTCGGCCGGCACCTGGCTGGCTTGCCATTGGGGCACGGAGCCGGGCGCGCGAGGGTCCCACAGCACCGCCACCCGGGTGATGCCCGCCAGGGTCTCTTTCAGGATCTCCAGCCGCTTGCCGGTGAGGATCGCCGCCACGTTGGTGATGCCCGTGCTGTTGCCGCCGGGCCGCGCCAGGCTTTCGGCGAGCCCGGTGGCGATCGGGTCGGTGACGCCCATGAAGACGATCGGCACGGTCCTGGTCGCCTTGCTGGCCGCCTGCGCCGCATTGGTCGTGACGGCGACGAGCACGTCGATATCGAGCCGGACCAGTTCGTCGGCCAGGCCCGACAGGCGCTGCAGGTCCTGGCTCTCGTGACGGTACTCGATCAGGATGTTCTGACCTTCGACATAGCCAAGATCGCGGAGCCCGCGGCGAAACGCCTCCAGCCGCGGCGCGTCGGCGCTGGCAGAGACGGCCGCCAGGTAGCCCAGGCGCGGAATCTTCTTCGGCTGCTGGGCCCGCGCCAGCGGCCCGGCGACCGCCAGCGCCATGCAAAGAACAATCCACCACCACCTGCTGCGCATCACGTCACTCCTCGGGGCCGGCAGCCGCGCCCGACGATTTTGCGCCGCCGCGGGCGTCGCGTGCGCGATGGGCAGGTCGGCCAAGAGGCCTAGGCGGCCGGGCTTCCCATCCCGCAGGCGACGGGTGTCCAATCGACAGGCCATGACGGCCCCGGATTCGTTTCCCGCCTCGCTCTCGGGCGAGCTTGCCTCGACGGCCCACGGCCGGCGCTCGGCCCATTTGCCGCCGGGCACGCGCGACGTCCACCGGGGCCGGCTGTTCCGCAAGTACCTGCTGCTGATCCTCTCGCTGGTGACCACGGTGCTGCTCGCATCGAGCGCCATCAGCCTCTATTTTTCCTACCAGGAGAACAAGTCGGCGCTGGCCAGCCTGCAACATGAAAAAGCGGTGGGTGCGGCGTCGCGCATCGAGCAGTACGTGCAGCAGGTGTCGGAGCAGCTGGCCTACGCCTCGCTGGCCCAGCTCGAGGCCTCGGACCTGGAGTCCCGGCGGGCGGAGTTCTGGCGGCTGCTGCGCCAGGCGCCCGAGGTCACCGACATCGCGCTGCTCGACAGCACCGGGCGCGAACAGATCGAGGTCTCGCGGGTCGGCATGGACGTGCTGGGCTCCGGCCGCAACCGGGCGTCGGAGGCCGCCTTCCGGGGCGCCCTGCCCGACGCGCCCTGGTTCGGCCCGGTGTACTTCAACCGCGGCACCGAGCCCTACATGGCGGTCGCGATCCGCTCCGGCGGGCCCAAGGGCCCGGTCACGATTGCCGAGCTCAACCTGAAGTTCATCTGGGAGGTGGTCTCGCGCATCCACATCGGCGAGGCCGGCAAGGCCTACGTGGTCGACAGCAACGGCCTGCTGGTGGCCGACCCCGACATCGGCCTGGTGCTGCGCAAGACCAGCCTGGCCGCGTTGCCGCATGTGAAGGCGGCGGCCGGCGGTGCGCCGCAGGGCCAGGCGATGGTGTCGCGCGACCTGCAGGGCGCCTCGGTCCTGACCTCGATGGCGCCGATCCAGCCGCTGGGCTGGAAGGTGTTCGTCGAGCAGCCGATCGGCGAGGTCTACGCCAAGCTCAACGACTCGTTCCTGCGCGCCGCGGTGCTGCTGCTGGCGGGGCTGGCGATCTCGGCACTGGCGGCTTCGCTGCTGGCGCGCAGCATGGTGCGGCCGATCCGCACCCTGGCGCGCGGCGCGCGGCGCATCGGCCAGGGCGACCTCAACCAGCAGATCGAGGTCAGCACCGGCGACGAGCTGGAAGGCCTGGCCCAGCAGTTCAATCGCATGTCGGCCCAGCTGCGCGAGTCCTACGGCGAGCTGGAGCGCAAGGTCGAGCAACGCACCGCCGAGTTGAGCGCGGCGCTCGAGCACCAGACCGCGACGGCCGAGATCCTGCGCGTGATCAGCCGCTCGCCGACCGACCTGCAACCGGTCCTGCAGGCCGTGGCCGAGCGCTCGGCGGCGCTGTGCCGGGCCTACGGATGCAGGATCTGGCTGCCGGAGGAAGACCACCTGCGCTCCATGACCGGCTACCTGGGCGTGCGGCGCGACGAGGCCGTGGCGGGCCGCGACGAGGTCCTGCCGCTGACCCGCGGATCAGTGGTCGGCCGCGCCTTCGCCGAGCGCCGGACCGTGCATGTGCAGGACGTCACCCGGCTGCTCGATGCGGAGTATCCGGATTCGCGCGAGCCCCAGACCCGCCACGGATTCCGGACCGTGCTGGCCGTTCCGATGGTGCGCGACGGCGCATCGGCCGGCGTCATCGCCGTGATGCGCCGGCAGGTCCAGCCGTTCTCGAATGCCGAGGTCCGGCTGGTCGAGACCTTCGCCGACCAGGCGGTGATCGCGATCGAGAACGCGCGGCTGTTTCGCGAGATCGAGGAAAAGAGCCGCCAGATCGAAGTGGCCAACCAGCACAAGTCGGAATTCCTGGCCAACATGTCGCACGAGCTGCGCACGCCCTTGAACGCCATCATCGGCTTCTCCGAGGTGCTGACCGAACGGACCTTCGGCGCCGTCAACGACAAGCAGATGGAATACCTGCGCGACATCCATTCGTCCGGGCAGCACCTGCTGACCCTGATCAACGACGTGCTGGACCTGTCGAAGATCGAGGCCGGACGGATGGAGCTGGACCTGAGCTGCTTCGACCTCGGCCTGCTGCTGGAGAACGCCCTGACGCTGGTGCGCGAACGCGCTCAGCGCAGCGGCCTCTGGGTGTCGCTCGAAGTCGGCGACGGACTCGCCGAATGGGTCGCGGATGCGCGCAAGGTCAAGCAGGTGGTGGTGAACCTGCTGTCGAACGCGGTCAAGTTCACGCCGGCCGGCGGCCAGGTGCGGCTCATGGCGCGGCGCATCGAGGGCGCCGACGGCCATGCAATGGCCGAGGTGAGCGTCGCCGACACCGGCGTCGGAATCGCGCCCGAAGACCATGAATGGGTGTTCGACGAGTTTCGCCAGGCCGGCGACGACTACCTGCGCAAGGCCGAGGGCACCGGCCTGGGCCTGTCGCTGGCGCGGCGTTTCGTCGAGCTCCATGGCGGCACGCTGGCGCTCGACAGCCGCCTGGGCGAAGGCGCGACCTTCACCTTCGTGCTGCCGCTGATGACACTCGAGGCCGTCGAATGAACGCACAAGCGAACGCCCATATCCTGGTGGTCGACGATGTCGACAAGAACGTCCGGCTGCTCGCGGACATCCTGACCGCGCGCGGCTACCGGACCAGCACCGCCGCCTCGGGCGAAGAGGCCCTGGCGCGCATTGCCGACGACCCGCCCGACCTGGTGCTGCTGGACGTGATGATGCCGGGCATGAACGGCTATGACGTCTGCCGCGCCATCCGCGCCGACCCGGCCCGGGCCGTGCTGCCGGTGGTGCTGGTGACGGCGCTGAACCCCGAGCAGGAGCGCGTGAACGGCCTCAACGCCGGGGCCGACGACTTCCTGAGCAAGCCGATCCATCAGGCCGAACTGCTGGCCCGCGTGCGCTCCCTGCTGCGCGTGAAGACGCTGTACGACGAGGTCCAGCGGCAGCGTGCCGAACTGCTGGCCTGGAACCGCACGCTCGAGCAGCGCGTCGCGGAAAGCGTCCAGCAGCTGGAGCGCGTCGGCCAGCTCAAGCGATTCTTCTCGCCCCAGCTGGCGCAGGCGATCATCGAAGGCGGCGCCGACGATCCGCTCAAGAGCCACCGGCGCGAGATCACCGTCGTCTTCCTGGACCTGCGCGGCTTCACCGCCTTCACCGAGACCGCCGATCCCGAGGAGGTGATGGCGGTGCTGGCGCAATACCATGCCGCGATGGGCCAGCTGGTGCTCGACCACCAAGGCACGCTGGAGCGCTTCTCGGGCGACGGCATGATGATCTTCTTCAACGATCCGCAGCCCGTGGACGACGCGCCGGCCCGCGCCTTGCGGATGGCGGTCCAGATGCAGCGCGAGATGGCGGCCCTCAGCGGGCAATGGCGCCGGCGCGGCTACGACCTGCACATGGGCATCGGCATCGCGCAGGGCTTCGCCACGCTGGGCGGCATCGGCTTCGACGGCCGCATCGACTACGGCGCCATCGGCACCGTCACCAACCTGGCGGCCCGCCTTTGCGGTGAAGCGGCGGGCGGCGAGATCCTGGTCTCGCAACGCATCAAGGCGGCCTTGCACGACATGGCGCTTGAGGCCGAATGGTCGATCGAGGCGGTCGGCGAGCTGGAGCTCAAGGGCTTCCACCGCAAGGTGGCGGCCTGGCGCGTGTTCGGCGGGGTGGATCGCTGAGACGGCTGTTCAGGGCGCCCGCAGCAGGACCACCACTTCGGAGGTCAGCACGATCCAGCCCATGATCAGCAGCAGCCAGGCCGGAGGCCAGGCCAGGCGCCGAAGCAGCACGAGGAAGGCATAGAGAAGCATCCCCGAATTGTCCGGACGCCCCTGCGGCGGGGGAATACCACAGAAGGGGGAGGCCCGGCTCAGCGGCCGGACAGGGACCCCGAGGCCGTGTCGAAGTCGAAGCCCAGGGTCGTGGCGCATTCCCGCGCCAGGGCGGCCGAGCGAGAGACCTGCTCGGTCATCCGGTCGTTCAGGTGCCTTCCGCCGCGCCATGCCAGCCAGACCCACCCCGCCGCCACGGCGATCAGGCTGGCGCCAAGCCAGATCAGGTGAACGAACTCCATCGACAAGCTCCTCGTATTGGAGGCGCGAGTCTGTCTGCATGGCGCGGCATCGACATCCTACGGATTGGGGATGCGGCGCAAGGCCGGGGGGCGCGCGCCGGCCGGCACGAATCGGACGGGCTCGCATTGGCTCGACCTCCGTCGTCGGGATCCGCGAGCAGCACGGTTTGCCCCTGACCCGGCCAGGCACGGCCCGTCCCGATACGGGTATGTCCCGAGCAACTAGTTAATTTAAATAACTATTCTGCGTTTCGCGCGCTGCCCGTTTGTTGCCGACAACAAACAAAGCGCGGCGGGAACAGCGAGGAATCGCTGCAAAGAATAGTTAACAACAGGAGACATCATGGAGTCCCACGCCACGTTGAAGGTCTTGCTTGCGGGTGCCCTGTCCGCTGCCGCCGTGAGCGGTTGTGGCGGCGGGGGCGGCGGATTTTCGTTGCCGATCGCAAGCGCCCCTGTCCCTGCCCCTGCCCCTGCCCCCGCGCCTGCGCCAGCCGCTCCTCCGGCGCCTTCCGCATCGGCGCAGCCGCCGCTTCTCAACAACCCCGACGCCACGGCCGGCTGCGCCGCGGTGGCGACGCTGGCGTCCGAACTGTCGGCGACCGGTCGCAAGGTGAGCATCACGTCCGCCACGCTGTCGAAGACCACCGCCACCGACGCGAACGGCAATCCGCAGACCTATTGCGCCGTGGTCGGCACAATCAACGGCGGCCGGACGGGCTTCAAGGCCGCCGGCCAGACCGACGCGCAGACCACCTATGCGATCGGTTTCCAGATCAACCTGCCCAGCACGTGGAACAGCCGCCTCTTCTTCAGCGGCGGCGGCGGAACGGATGGATCCATCCCCAACACGACGGGCGTCATCACCAATGGCGAGGCGGTCAATCCGCTGCTCTCCGGCTACGCGACCGTATCGGACGACAGCGGGCACAGCGACAGCGTCAACAGCGACCCGAACAACGCCGGCAGTTCGGCCTTCGGCCTCGATCCGCAGGCGCGCCTGGACTTCGGCTACAACGCCATCGGCCAGACCAAGCAGCTCGCCAACCAATTGATCACGCGCTATTACGGCAAGAAGCAGGACTACGCCTATTTCATGGGCTGCTCCGAAGGCGGGCGCGAAGCCATGATGGTGTCGCAGCGCTTCGGCGACGAGTTCGACGGCGTCGTGGCCGGCGACCCCGGCTCCGATCTGCCCAAGGCGTGGCTGGCGGAAGCCTGGGACACCCAGCAGTTCGGTGCGGCA
This sequence comes from Variovorax ginsengisoli, assembly GCF_030486595.1. Lineage (GTDB taxonomy): Bacteria > Pseudomonadota > Gammaproteobacteria > Burkholderiales > Burkholderiaceae_C > Variovorax > Variovorax ginsengisoli_B. The sequence goes on from NZ_JAUJZH010000001.1 coordinate 471,535, forward strand.
GCGGCGGCACAGGGATTCTTCGAGACCGCCGGCCCGGGGGCCGGCACCACGCCACTGCTCTCCTCGGCCTTCACGATGCCGCAATGGAAGGCCATCCAGACGGCGATCCTCGCCAGATGCGATGCCGACGACGGCCTGGTCGACGGCATGATCAACAAGTCATGTGCCTTCGACGTGAGCACGCTGGCCTGCGGCGCCGCGGGCGCGCCGGCGGACTGCCTCGTCCCGGCACAGGTCACGGCCATGCAGAAGGTCATGGGCGGCCCGAAGAACAGCGCCGGCACCGCGCTCTATGCGGACTGGCCGTGGGACGCGGGCATCGGCTCGACCGGCTGGCTGATCTGGAAGGTGGGGATCCCCGGCTTTGGCGCACCGGGCGTGAATGGCGCGATCAACGTGACGCTCGGCGGTGGCGCCGGTCCGCTCGTCTTCACCACGCCGCCCACGCAAGGCCTGTCGACCGCGAACTCGCTGGTTCAATACCAGCTGCGTTTCGACTGGGACAACGATGCACCGAAGATCACCACCACCAGCGGCATCTACGGCACATCGGCCTATGACTTCATGGGCACGCATTCGACCGACCTGTCCACTTTCAAGAACAAGGGCGGCAAGCTGATCGTCTATCACGGCACCAGCGATCCGGTGTTCTCGTTCAACTACACGGCCAACTGGTACAGCGCGCTGAGCCAGACGGCCGCGAACGGCACGGTCAAGGACTTCGCACGGCTCTTTGCCGTCCCAGGCATGAACCATTGCAGCGGCGGTCCCGCAACCGATTCGTTTCCGGCCTTCACAGCGGTCGTGAACTGGGTCGAAAAAGGACAGGCGCCGGACCGGCTGATCGCGCGTTCCAGCACCACCACACCGGCCCAGTTCGGCTGGACGCTGCCGACAGGGGCGACGACCCGGGTACGGCCGCTGTGCCCCTATCCGCAGTACGCGAAGTACACCGGCGCGACGGGCACTTCGCAGACTGCGCTGACAGCGCAGAACGATCCGGCCAACTACGTCTGCACGCCCTGAAGCGCTCCTGCGTGCCGGCATGAACGGCAGAAGGCGGCCGCTACACTGGCCGCCGACATGACGGCACGCCCCCCAATCCCAACGCACGAGTCCGCTGTGCACTCCCCCCCTCGCGGTGGCCTCGAAGACGAGCGCATGCGCCGGCTTCTCGGCTACAGCCTCGTGCAGGCGGCGATCCCCACGACCAACCTGTTCCTCAAGCACGTGGGAGAGCCATTCGATCTCCGCCGGGTCGAATATTCGCTGCTCGTGCTGGTCGACTCGAACCGCGATGTCGCCCCGAAGCAGCTGGCGCGCGCGCTCGCCGTGTCAGTGCCCTACCTCACGGTGACGCTCGACCGGCTGGAGGCCCGCGGCTTGCTGGGTCGCAGCCGCAGCGAAGTCGATCGGCGCTCGCAGCACGTGCGGCTGACCCGCAAGGGCGCCGACCTGGTCAAGAAGGCGGAGGCGGTCGCCCTGTCGATGGAGAAAGAACTTCTGGGCCATCTGACGCCAGGCGAAAGTGCTTTGCTCTTCGAGTTGCTGCAGCGCGTGTCCGCGCATCGACGCGGCTGAGTCAGAACACGCGGAGTCGCTTCAGCCCGGCAGGACGACCGGTTCGTCGAGTGCCGAGTAGTGGGGCCGCGATTCGTACACCAGTTTCCTGTACTGAGGCCCCAGCGCATTGAAGATGAACCCCATCTTGTAGTTCGTCCTCTCGAGATGGTAGTTCGCGCTCTTGAGCAAAGGCACGATGGCCTCGGTGTAGGCAACCGGACCGGTCGTGTAGAAGACCCCTTCGGGGCCTACGCCGAACCGTTCGACCGTGTAGTTCTCGATGTTGTTCAGCACGTGTTCGATGACGGCTCTGAGAATGACGTGGCGGGGCGCAGCGGCCACATACCAGTTCTGGAACTCGCCTTGCGGGAAGTTCGAGAAGTGCCCGCCCCATCCGGGATGCGTTCCATCGGGCCCGTTGTCCCAGTGCGAAAGCAGATACTCGTGACTTGAAACGATGTCGTCGAGCCTCTTGGTCAAGCCGCTCTTGAGATCCAGGTAAACGCCGCCCACCCTGTAGATCAACAGATAGCGAAAGAAGTCCGCCCGCGCAGCCCCGTACCGGGGATTGATCCTGTCATAGGCCTTCTGGATCCGCGGGTCGTAGTTCTTGCAGATGAAATCGACGCAGGCGTTGTCATCGTAGAACTCGTAGCGCCAGCCCGGGTTCTGAACCTGAAGCTTCCGGACGTGCTCCGCCAGCTCCGCGGGAAGCGCGGCATGGGCATTGGTCTGATGCAATATCCTGGGGATGCGGGTAAGCAATGGCTTTTGAAGCATGCGTCGTCGAGAAGCTCAGCCTGGGTGGCGCGATTCTACGCTTGGCGTGCCCATCGAATCACCATAGACTCGCGACCCCATGGACGTCCAGATCGCATGGGCCGAGCGCTACTTCCGCGCCGGCCAAATCAAGAGCGCAGAACCGCTGCTGCGCCAGATCGTAGCCAAGCCGAACCCACCGTCCAAGGCCTACGAACTGCTGGCCTACATCTGCGGCAACCGCGGCGAGACGGAGGCTTGCGAGGAATACCTGACGAAGGCCGCCCAGCTGTCCAAGTGCTCGCCGGAGTGCTTGTTCTATCTCGGTCGTGTGCAGCTCCAGAGCGGCCGGGCGCGCGAGGCGACGACTTCATTCGAACGCTCGCTCAAAGTGGGCGGCGACTACTTCGAAGCGCTGCACGAACTCGGTGTCGCCTATGCCGCCTTGCACGAGGACGAACGCGCCGTGGCGGCGTTTCGCCGCGCCGAGCGCAAGAATCCGCGTTCGCCATTGCTGTTGCACAACCTCGCGAATGCCTTGACCGGTTTGGAGCATTTCAACGAAGCGCTGGTTTGTTACGACCGGGCCCTGGCGCTGGAACCGGATCGTGCCGCCGCCTGGAGCGATCGAGGCTCGGTGCTCACTCGCCTCGGCCGCGGGCTCGAAGCGCTGCAGAGTTACGATCGCGCGCTGGCCCTGGACCCCGGCAACGTCGCCGTCCTGGAGGATCACGCCACCAGCCTGCTCGCGCTGCGGCGCTATCCGGAGGCGCTGGCCGCCTACGAGGCGTTGGCGAAAGTGGCTCCGGACAGCGACTACCTGCCCGGCCACCTGCTGCATCTGCGCATGCACGAGTGCATCTGGCAGGACTGGGAACGCGACACTCAGGGGTTGTTGGCGCGGGTCGGGCAGGGCGAACGCGTCGCGACCCCGTTCTCGTTGATGGGAACACCGGCGGATGCTGCGACGCTGCAGGCCTGCGCGCGAACCTTCGCCGAGAGCAGGTATCCGGCGCGCGCCAACGACGAGTCGGCAGCGGCGAGTGCGCCGCCGGGTGACGCCACCCGCAAGCTTCGCATTGCCTACTTCTCCTCCGACTTCCGAAACCACGCGACATCGCAACTCATGGTCCGGCTTTTCGAATGCCACGACCACACGCGGTTCGAGTGGTTCGGCTATTCGCTCGCCCACGGCGAAGGCGACGAACTGGGTCGCCGGGTCAGCGAGGCCTTCGATCATTTCATCGAGGTCGGCGATCACAGCGACGCCGAGATCGCCGACATGGCACGCGAGGCGTGCATCGACATCGCAGTCGATCTCAACGGCTTCACACAGGGTTTTCGGGCCGGCATCTTCGCCCGTCGCGCGGCGCCGCTGCAGGTCAACTACCTCGGCTTCCCCGGGACGATGGGGTGCACGTACATGGACTACCTCATCGCCGATCCGCGCCTGATACGCAGCGGCGAGGAGGCGTTCTACACCGAGAAAGTGGTGCGGCTACCCGAAAGCTACCAGGCGAACGACAACACCAAGCGAATCGCAGAAGGCGTGCCTTCCCGCGAAGCCATGGGCCTTCCGGCTCAAGGCTTCGTCTTTGCCTGTTTCAACAACAGCTTCAAGCTCACGCCCGACGTATTCGACGTCTGGATGCGCCTGCTGCGCGATGTGCCTTCCAGCGTGCTGTGGCTGCTGGCGGGCAGCGAGCGCATGCAGGCCGAGATCGCCGCCGAGGCGCAGGCGCGCGGCGTGTCGTCCGAGCGCATCGTCTGGGCCAGCCGAGCGCCCCTGGCCGATCACCTGGCGCGCCACGCCCATGCCGACCTGTTCCTCGATACCTTCCACTGCAATGCGCACACCACCTGCAGCGATGCACTCTGGGCTGGCCTGCCGGTGCTGACTTTGGCAGGAAGCACCTTCCCTGCACGCGTGGCGTCCAGCCTGCTGCATGCGGCCGGCCTGGCTGAGCTGGTCACGCACAGCGTGACCGACTACGAGGCGGCGGCACGGAGACTCGCGAACAACCCGGAGGACCTGGCAAGCCTGCGCGATCGCTTGCGCGTGGAGCGCGACCGGATGCCGCTCTTCGACACGCCGCGCTTCGCGCGCCACATCGAGGCCGCCTATGAGGCGATGGCGGAGCGCAGGCGAAATGGGTTCGAGCCCGATCACCTTTGGATCGACGCGTTGCCGATTTGAGATGGCCCGGCCACGCGGCAGAGGCTTCGGCGGGCGCAGCTTTGCATTGACTGCGGACAAAACTTGCATTCCGCCCCAGTTGTGGACAATTTGACCGCAGTACCGCTCGAACCGGCAGCTCAATCAGCCGTGAAGAGTGCAAGGCTTTACGTCGACGATTTTGGTTGCCGCTCGGTGCCGTCATCCGCCCGACCGTTGCGAATGTCCGCATTGCTTTCAGGCCAGTTGTAGCAACAAAAATTCAAGACTTTCCATTAAGCGCGCTGTGCCTCGGAGCGATTTGCTCGGCGGATGACCTGAGGGGGCTGGCCGTACGCTCGGAGAAACGCCCGGCGCATCCTGTCGGGGTCGCCGAAGCCGGTGTCCCTCGCGACAGTCTCGACGGGTAGAAGCTGTGACTCGATCATCAGCCGCGCTGCTTCGGTTCGGAGACGCTCGACCGCTCTGGCGGGAGTTTGTCCAGTCTCCTCTCGAAATACGCGGCCGAACTGACGAGGGCTGAGGTGTACAGCATCCGCAAGTTCTTCGACCGAGAGCTCGTTTGTCAGATGACTTTTCGCATACGTCAGTGCCTTCTGGATGCGATCGGTGCGCGGGAGCAATTCCAGCAGCGCGGAATGCTCGTAAACACGCCCTTCCATCGGCCGCGACCCAGCCCATGACGACTCGAACCGCTTTCGTATTTGCCGGTCGAAGCCGTTCTGGCGAGCAGCGCCATCCCGGGCGTGTTCCCGCCCATCTCGATCGAAGGTCGTGAATTGGTGGATGGCGGAGTGTGCAGCAACACGCCCATCGCGGCGGCGGTGCGACTGGGCGCGACGGATGTCATCGTGCTGCCTGCCGGCTTCGCCCGCGCGGTGCGGACTCCGCCTCGCGGCTGGATCGGCCACACGATGCACGCCCTCAGCCTCGTGGTGGCGCGCCAGTTGGTGCAGGACATCGAGCACTTCGCGTCGCGGGTCCGCATCTGCGTCGTGCCCGCGCTCTGCCCGCTCGAAATCTCATCCTATGACGATGACCACTGCGCCGCGTTGATCGAACGCGCCGCCGACACCACGCGATCCTGGCTGCACGGCGGCGGGCTGCGGGCTGCGCCGAATCCGGGTCCGCAGGTCTTCCACACGCACTGAGGCTGGGGCGGCCGGGGCTCGGGCTTGTGGCGGCGCGCCGTCAGGCTGTTCAGTTAGCCGGCGTCTTCGAGAAGCTCCCGTGCGGCTGGGCCCGCATCAGCGCACGAAACTGCGCGTGCGACATCCGCAGCAGCCGCTCGTGATCGCCACCTTCCATGTAGACGACGTCATTGGACTCGAGCTCGTCATCGACGATGGTCGGCACGCCCCACGCCATGCCGACGGGCGGGATCGCGCCGGGCTCGCAGTCGCCGAACAGCGCCGCGATCCGGGCCTCGCCGGCCAGCTTCAGCCTGTGGCGGCCGACGAAGCGTGAGAACTCGCCGAGCATGACCATCCGGTCGGCGGGAACGACGGCCATCACGCAGCCTCTTTCGTCCTCCAGGATGACCGATTTGGCCAGCTGGCCCAGGCTGACATTGGCGCAGCGGGCGGTCTCCAGGCTGCTGTGGCTTCGTGCGTGCGTGGAGATCTCGTAGTGCGCGCCACGCTGGTCGAGGTAGCTGGACAGATGGGAAGGAATGGACATGGCAATCCTCCTTGCGCAAACACGGCGGGGTCGCCGCCCCGTCAGTTTGCTCTTGCCGGCGGGGGATCGCAAATGGTTGAGCGGCAGGGGCCGCGGCCTCGCGCGTACGGGTCGGCGACTCTCAACGAACGCTGATCCACCGCCATTCGAGCCAGTTGTCCGGCCGATGCACCGCATCGATGTTGCTGCGCATGGCCCATGGAATCACCTGGCGGTGCAGGGGGATGTGGTGCACCTGTTCGTTGTGCTCGGCAAAGGCTGCCTTGATCAACTGCTCGCGCTTGCCGGGATCCTGCTCGGTGGACGACGCTGCCGCGAGCTCGTCGAGCTTCGCGTTCTTGTAGTTCCCGTAGTTGTAGTAGCCGACTCCGCCTTCCCCGCGTGATCGCAGCACCGGCGTCAACGTGACTTCGGCGTCGGTGATGGCGCCGCCCCAGCCCAGCATGTACATCGACACATCCAGTTTCTCGACCTTGGCAAAGTACTGCGCCCTCGGCTGTGCGCGGACGTTGACCTTCACACCGATCTGCGCCCACATGCCGGCCAGCGCGATGCAGATCCGTTCGTCGTTGACGTAGCGATTGTTCGGGCAGTCCAGGGTGACCTCGAAGCCTTGCGGGAAACCCGCATCTGCCATCAGGGCAGTTGCGCGCTTCGGGTCGAAGGGCAGGCGCTGCTCCAGCGCCGGATCGTTGTAGATGCCCAGCGGCGAAGGCGCCATCGCACCCGTGGGCCGCGCCTGGCCCAGCATGATGCTGGTGCGCAAGGCCTCGATGTCCACCGCCTGGTAGAGCGCCTTGCGCACACGCACATCCTTGAACGGATTGCGGCCCTTGACGGAGCTGTAGAGAAGCTCGTCCCGTCCCTGGTCCATGCCGATGAAGATGATGCGGTTCTCCGCGCCGTCCAAGACCTTCGTACCGGCGGCGGTGCGAAGTCGTTCGATGCCCTGCGGCGGCGGGTCGAGGACCAGATCGAGTTCGCCGGAAACCAGCGCAGCCGTTCGTGTCGAGTCGGTCTTGATGGGCGTGTAGACCACTTCCTGCACGTTGCCTTCGAACGACCCCCACCAGTTCGGATTGCGCTTGAAGGTCGTCTTGACATCCGGTTGCCGGGACACGACGACATACGGGCCGGTGCCGTTGGCATGCAGCGTGGTGTATTTCATCTCGCCGCCCTTGAAGTCCTGGGGCTTCGAGGCGTCGTGTTCTTCGCACCAGGCCTTGCTCATCATTTGCACCAGCGTTGCGTGCTCGAGGAAGATCGGGTTGAACTGCGGCAGCAGGAACTCCACGGTCAGGTCGTCGATCTTGCGCACCTCGCCCAGCCCGGCGGCATACGGGCGAATGTTCGATGCTTTGTCCCTTGCGCGCTCCACCGAAAACACGACGTCGTCGGCGGAGAAGTCCTGGCCGCCATGGAACTTCACGCCGCGGCGCAGGACCATCCGCCAGCGGGTGGGGCTCAACTGCTGCCATTCGGTGGCCAGCGCAGGAACGACCTTCAGATCCTTGTCTCGCCCGACGAGTGTCTCGTAGACCTGTCCGTTGATCGAGTTGGTCAGGAGTTCGTTTTGCGAGTAGGGGTCGAGCGTGAGCAGGTCGCCTTGGCTTGCCCAGCGCAGAACTTGCGCGTGGGCGGCGCAACTCGCAGCCACCGCGGCGCCCATCGCAATTCGTTTGAACGAGGTATTCATGGGCGAGAGCGCTTCGTCAGGGGCGGTTGTTGCCCCAGATGCGATCGAGCGGAGGCCGCAAGTCCATCAACCCGGCGCCAGCGACCCATGGTTTGTCGGCTGTCGGCACACGATTCGAAACGGGCACAAGAGCACCGGGTGGAGGAATTGGCGGCGGCTTGCCCGCCTGATTCGCGTAGTAGCGCGCAGCTTGCGGTGCGGCCACACTGGTTCCGCGCATTGCGATGCGGGTGCCATTGCGCGGCCCGGCGCTCAACGCCCCTGGGCAGGCTGTCGAATCGTCGCCAGGCGCAAGCCAGTCGGGTGCTCTCATGGTGCGAGAAGCCTCCGACGAATAGAGCGCAGGTATCCAGGCGCACGGGGTGGCCTGCCGCTGGTAGGCGCCGATCACGAAAGTGCGGGTTCCGGTCGCGATGCCGCTCAGCGTGCCCTGGCGCTTGACGTAACTTGTCGTGGCGGGGTCATCGAATTCGGTTGGCCGGCTGTTGTCGTCGAATCGCCTGTAGCGCGGGTCATCGAAATAGGATTGCCGCCCCTTTGCCCGGCGCCCGCCGGGCGTGTCGCTGCGCTTGATCCAAGCGTCGATGTCCAGTGGCATCTGCGAGATGTTCTTGACCGTCACTGACCATCGCCCGGAAGGAACTGTCAGATAAGGCGGGTCAACCCAGGGATCTGCGGCAGTCGGCGAAGCAAACAACGTGATGAGGGTGCGCTGTGGGAAATAGGTGTACTGCGCCAGGATGGTTCCATCGCCAGCCGACAACGCCGTGGGAGAAACCTTGAACTGGCGTCCGTCCGGCACAGTCAGCGTGACCTCGACAGCGGCACCCGCAATCGATGGCAACCAGATTTCCATGTTGCTGGGTGTCAGGGTGCACGGCTGCAATCGCCACTCGAGCTTGCGTGCTTGCGCTGGCGGTACCGTGAGGCTCGCGTGGGCGCGCGACTGGCGATAGTTGCCGGCGGCCAGGACGATCTGCATCGGAATTCCCAAACTGGGCGTCAGCTGGACGAGACTGTCCATGAGCCGCTCGAGAATCGTGCTGCCGTCATGTGGCCCGTCGTGCGGGCCATAGCTGATGTTGACAACCACCGGCAGTTCCTCGTCGCCCTTGCGCATCGAGAGGGCGCGCCAGAAGATGTATAGCAGGCCCCAGTAGGCATGAGGCACCAACGTCGACGATGCAGGGTCTCCCACGGCCGCTTCCGGCATGCCGACGACGATGATGGGCCTTTTCATTCCATCGGGATCCGTCGGTTCGAATCCGGCCGCGAGGTCCAGCACGTTCGTACCGTGCGAGCGACGGTGTGCCAACGGCTTGTACCCGTCGACATCCATCTTCAGGTCGCCGATGGCGCGATAGACGCCTTCGTCGCCGCCATCGAGCTTGTTCGCGCCGCCGACGGTCGAGTCAATTTTCCCTCCCGTGAGTTCGTTGAAGGGCGTCGCGACATCCTGCTGCCACACGTACCTGATTCGCGTCGAAGACCCCATCCCGCCGGCGGTGCGGAAGCGCGGATGAGCGAAGGCGACGCCTTCGTCGATCACTGCAATCAGAACGCGGTCACCGGCAAGCGTCGGGTCGGGCGTGGTGCTCGCGGGCGCATCGGGCGAGGGTCCCTCCTCCGGAACGCCTGGGGGAATGGGCGGGCCCATTTCGGCCATGCGGATCGTCTGCTTCCAACTCTCGCCGGACGTGAGCTCGAGAGCCGCTGTGCGCCGGATCAGGATCACATAGTGATTGAGTCCCGCCAACTCCATCTCCCCAGGCAGCGATTTGGTGGATAGGTTGGCGATGCGGACGTCTTTCCGGTGCGTGTCGAGAAGCCATTCGAGGCCGAGGAATCGACTCCGCGTGACCAACGGGTAAGTTTCCACGAGGAGTGGTATCCAGTCTCCGGGCCGCAGGAAGGCGAAGTTCGTGGCGATCGCCCAGTCCAGATAGGGCTGCGCCGGCGTTGGAGAGGCGGCACCGTCCGAGCGTCTTTGTGGATTCATGATCGCCTCGCGTCAAGCCCACTCGCGAGCTGCCAGATCCCAGAGCCATTTCAGCTTGGGCGCCGCGTCGACACTGAATTGAGCGTTGCCCTTCGCCAGGTAGCCCGCTACCGGAAAGATGCGGTCATCCTGGGCTACGTCGTAGATTTCCCCGCCCGTGAAATCCTGGTCGCCCGGGTAGGCGGTGCCGTCGAACGTCCAGAAATCCACCATGCCCCCACCCTTCGCCCGCGCGACGAAGTAGTCGCCGACGGCCAGACCCAGCGCCTGACCGGCCATGCTATCGACCGGATAGTGCAGGCCTGCCACGGTTCGATTGATGGCAATGCGGGCAGCCTGCCGCATCAACTGCTGATGCAGCAGCAGACGACTTGCGACCGTCGTGCCGGTCGCATTCAGGATCAGCCTGGACAGCACACGGGCAACGGCATGTGCCTCCGTGGAATGGCCGCTGGGCATTGAACCGTGGGGCGGCGTCTGGAGGATCGGCTGTATCTGGGGCGAATATTCGTCGGGGCGACGCACACACAGCGCGTTCTTGAACTGCATTTCGGCGTACTTGGCGAGCCGCAGCACCATCCCGATCAGTTCCAACGTGTACCGGTGCCGATCCGGGTAGATCGGCACGACGGAGTTCCAGAAAGCGTACTGAGGCGACATCTGAGCGACGATCTCGCGCGCGCGGTCGGCCCGCAGGTCCGCGTATCCGTTGAGGAAATCGAGTTGTCGGAGCAGCTTGGGTTCGTCGGGTCGGATCATCGTCACGAAGGACGTCCAGGAGCCCGTGGGCGGCGTGCTGCTCGATACACCGCCGTTGGTCTGTTGCATGCTGTACAGCGTGGCTCGTGGCTGCGCAACCCCGCCGACTTGCGGCGCCTCGAATACGAAGTAGAGCGACGAAAGCAACTCGAACTCGAACACGAAGCGCCGGATGCGGGGATCCCATCGCTCAAGGGGGCCCCGCATGGACCCGGAGTTGGGGTCAGCAGGATCGAGCGGCGCGCTGTTCCACGCGGGCGGATTCACCGGCGTGACCCAATACCCGACGATGCCCTCGCGATGCGCAATCAGCGACGAAACGGGCGATCGCGCAAAAGCGCCAACCCCCTCGACGCCCTCCACCCCTTCCACTCCTTCAACCCCCTCAACGCCCTCGACTCCTTCCACTCCTTCGAGATAGCTCATGTCGATTTCTCCTTATTGTGGAATTCCGGCGCTTTGCAAGGCTCGGGCCACCACCCGACCCAGTTGAAACGGCGCTGCCGGGGACCGTTCCATGAATGCGGACACCTTGAAGTTCGGATCGATCTTCAGCAGATCGCGCGCCGCCTCCCGTGCTTCATCTTCGCGACCAAGCTCCCACAGCGCGGTGATCAGCGCTCGCAGGGTCGAAGTGTGCACCCGGTTCAGTCGCAGCGATGCCTGTGCAAGGCTCACGGCTCTCGGATACTGCCCGGCAGACAGGGCTGCTGTTGCCGCCAGCGAGTCGAAGTAGTACTTCAGGGGATCGAGCGGTGACAGCCTCAACGCCTGGCGGGTGTGCCGCACAGCCTCCTTGCCCTCGTCCCGGAAGGCGTGCAGCGTGCCCTTGAGCAGCCAGGCGAGCGAGTCGTTGGGGTTCTCGTTCAGCGCCGCCTCGTAGCGATCCTGCGCCACGTCAAGGTGCTTCAGGATGTAGGTGTTGACCTGACCCTCTACGGTCATCGCAAGTGAGAGCGTCGGATCGCGGTCCAGTGCGCGACGCGTGTTCTCCAGTGCCCGTCTTCCGTCCGCCAGCGCGTCGTCCGACCATCCCTGCGTCACCCGCAGCACATAAGATTTGGCCAGCCATGCGTAAGGAGCCGCCAGGCGCGGCGATCGCTCGATCAGCGCCTCGAGCATCTGCTGCGCTCGATGGAAGGCCAAAGGCGAGATGCGATGCATGAGGTTGATACTGGCCAGGAGCAGCGTGCGACTCTCGAGCGTCGCCAAGGCCTTGCCGGTCGCACGCTGCAGTTCGTGCGCCATCAGTGCGTTGCAGATATCGCTCACCAACCTGTCGGCGAGTTCATCCTTGCCGGCGATGACGCCCTTGACCGTTCCCCTCAATGTCTTCGACCAGACGACCTTCCGGGATTTCGCCTCGGCCAGTTCGGTTTTGAGTCTCAAATGTTCACCGCTGGCCACCAGCGAGCCCGAAACCAGGTAGTCGGCATTCAAGTGGAGCGCCAGAGCGTCCAGCGTCATCTTGCGGCCACCCAGCGAAATCGTGGACAGCCGCGACACCACATTGATTTCTTGCGAGCGGGACAACGCCGTGATGACGTCGTCTACCAAGGCTTGACCGAGAACCGACGATCCAGCCGTCACACCGCGGACGAGGAATGGAATCACGGCGACCGTGGCCTTCAGGTCCCCGTCGATGGCGTCGGACTCGTTCAGCGGTCGCTCGCCGGGTACACCGACCCGAAATGCACGAACCGGATTTGTCACATGTTTGAGATAGCACTCCCCGAGGTCTTCGATGTCCGCATCGACCCCCGGAACCAACTGGTCCCGCACATCGGCCGAAACCACGATCTCGTCCGGACCGGCCAGCGTCGCAAGGCGGGCGGTCAGGTTGACGCCATGACCGTAGATGTCGCGCGCATCGGCGATCAGCGGGCCGATGTGCACGCCGATGCGCACCCTCATCTTGAGACGGTCCGCAAGGCCGATGTTCGAGGCCAGGCTGAGCTGTTGAAGCGCCAACGCCGCCTGGACGGCGCTTGGCGCGGAGGGAAACTCGATCATCAGCCCGTCACCCAGACTCTTGACCAGACGACCGCCGTAAGCCGGGACGAGCCGATCGGCGACTTCGGCCGAATAAGTTCGCCAGCGCTGGATAGCGCCTCCCTCGTCTTCCTGTATCAACCGGACCGATTCGACGACATCGACGACCAAGACGGCGCGCACGACACGCTCGAGGTCGCGATGGATGCGGTCCAAAGTCCACATTTTCTCCACTGGGAGATTGTGGAGGTCGCATTCGACGCGGGCAAGCCTGTTGTTGGAGCGCATGAAGACAGTGCGATGGATCCGCTGCTGTCCATGCCGCCTCGACGGGCATTCCCAAGGGAACAGTCCGCCCGCCACGACCAAGCGAGCGCACCAAGGACCAACACGACCGCTTGCGGTTGGACGAATGACGAATCTGACCGGTCCGCTCATGAGATGGCCTTCGCTTCGGTGCGGATGTTGGATCTCGCAGGCGCAACATAGGCCGCTGGCGCCTCTCGCGCATCCCCTGGGTGAGTGAGACCAAGAGACCAAGTCGAAGGAGTGTCGGCGACGAGGAGAAGAAAACGAGACCCCAGACCCAGACGACAAGGCATCTGATCATTGGCGGTGCAGTTGCGGTGACGGGCTCATTGGCTCGATTTCGAAGTGAGCCCGGAGTTTTTCAAAGGGTAATCGCGCGCTCCTGACTCGACTGACTGCAACCAGTCTGGAGTTGCCAGACGTTGCCCGTCCGTCCACGGGGAACTGAGTTGCCAAGGACAATCGATCGGACGCCGGGACCAACCCCTTCACGGCAAAGGCCACGTCGTAAACGCGACTCAGCGGGACACCTTCTTCGAATGCTGATATCCGCGGCGTGAGGCCGTTCGGCGCCCCGGGCGAAAAGTTGGCTCAAGGTTTCAGTCGAAAAATCCCGCAACTCAAATTTTGAGCAAATGACGCCATCTCCCTAGGGAAAATCCCACAACCTTAGTAAACCTAAGCCCCACCCTCCCCACCCTCCCCACCCTCCCCACCCTCCTCCTCTCCTCCCCGCCAGCGCACAGCGCCCCTACTCCACCGTCACGCTCTTCGCCAGGTTGCGCGGCTTGTCCACGTCGGTCCCGCGCGCGCACGCCGTGTGATAGGCCAGCAGTTGCAGCGGCACGACGTGCAGCAGCGGCGACAGCGCACCGTAGTGCTCCGGCATGCGGATCACGTGGACGCCCTCGCTGTTCTCGATCCGCGTGTCGCCATCGGCCAGCACATAGAGCACGCCGCCGCGGGCGCGCACTTCCTGCAGGTTGCTCTTGAGCTTCTCGAGCAGCGCGTCGTTCGGCGCCACCGTCACGACCGGCATCTCGCTGGTCACCAGCGCCAGCGGCCCGTGCTTGAGTTCGCCGGCGGCGTAGGCCTCGGCGTGGATGTAGGTCACTTCCTTGAGCTTGAGCGCGCCTTCGAGCGCGATCGGATAGTGCAGGCCGCGGCCGAGGAAGAGCGCGTTCTCCTTGCGCGCGAAATCCTCCGACCAGCTGATGATCTGCGGCTCTAGCGCCAGCACCGACTGCAGCGCCACCGGCAGGTGCCGCATCTCCTTGAGGTAGCGCGCCTCGTCGGCATCGCCGAGCCGGTCCTTGGCCTGCGCCAGCGCCAGCGTGAGCAGGAACAGCCCCGCCAGCTGCGTCGTGAAGGCCTTGGTGGATGCCACGCCGATCTCGACACCCGCACGGGTGATGTAGGCCAGCTTGCATTCGCGCACCATCGCACTGGTGGCCACATTGCAGATGGTCAGCGTCTGCTCCATGCCCAGCGACCGCGCATGCCGCAGCGCCGCCAGCGTGTCGGCGGTCTCGCCCGACTGGCTGATGGTCACGACCAGCGTCTTCGGATCGGGCACCGAGTCGCGATAGCGGTATTCGCTGGCGATCTCGACCTGGGTCGGGATCTTCGCGATGCCCTCGAGCCAGTACTTGGCGGTGCAGCCGCTGTAGTAGCTGGTGCCGCAGGCCAGGATCAGCACGCGGTCGATTTCCTTGAAGACGCGCCAGGCCGCCGCGCCCGGCGCACCATCGACGCCGACGCCGTCGAACAGCTCGGGCACGATGCCCTGGACGCCTTCGAGCGTGTCGGCAATCGCGCGCGGCTGCTCGAAGATCTCCTTCTGCATATAGTGCCGGTAGGGGCCGAGCTCAGCGGCGCCGCTGTGGGCGTGCACGGTGCGCACGGTGCGGGTCACCGGCTTGTGCGCCCGATCCACGATCCAGTATTTGCCGGGCTGGATGTCGACCACGTCGCCCTCCTCGAGGTAGACGATCTGGTCGGTCACGCCGGCCAGGGCCATCGCATCGCTGGCCAGGAAGTTCTCTCCGCCATCCTGCCCGACGCCGAGGATCAGCGGCGAGCCGGCGCGGGCGCCGACCACCCGCTGCGGCTCGTTGCGGCAGATGGCCGCGATGGCATAGGCGCCGTGCAGCTGCTTCACGCTGGTCTTCACGGCCTCGAACAGGTCGCCGTCGTAGTGGCTGTCGATCAGGTGGACGATGACCTCGGTGTCGGTCTGGCTCGCGAACACGTAGCCCTTGGCCTGCAGCGCGGCGCGCAGCGCCTCGTGGTTCTCGATGATGCCGTTGTGCACCAGGGCCACGCGGCCGGGCCGGCCGGTCTCGGCATCGGCGCCCGGACCGTGGCTGAAATGCGGGTGCGCGTTGTGCACCGCCGGCGCGCCGTGCGTGGCCCAGCGCGTGTGGGCGATGCCGGTGCTGCCCTCGATCTGGTCGTCGCGCACATGGGCCAGCAGGTCGGCGACCCGCGAAGTGGTGCGCGCGCGCTGCAGGCCGTGGGCGTTGACGGCCACGCCGCACGAGTCGTAGCCGCGGTATTCGAGCCGCTGCAGGCCCTGAACCAGGACCGGGACGATATTGCGACCGGAAACGGCGCCGACGATGCCACACATGTGATCTGCTCCTGAGGTTAGAGCCCTGATGCTAGGCTTCGTCAATTGAAATTTGAGATTGACTTATTGCTTTTTTTGTAGAAATATTTCATCAATCTAGTGACATCCAGTTTTATTTCATAATCTACACCGAAATGAAATCTGAAGACCTGGATGACATCGACCTTCGCCTGCTAGACGCCTTGCAGCGCGACACCTCCGCCAGCAACCAGTCGCTGGCGGAGCGCTTGAACATTTCGCCCCCGACCTGCCTGCGTCGGGTGCGGCGCCTGAGGGCGGGCGGATGGATCGCCAGCGAGGTCGCGATCCTCGACCCGGTGCGGCTCGGCCCGCTGCTCACCGCGGTCATCGAGGTCTCGCTCGACCGGCAGGATGCGGGCTCGCTGGAGGCCTTCGAGCGGCGGGTCGCGCCGGACGAGGCGGTCCAGCAGTGCTACCGCGTCTCGCCCGGGCCGGACTTCGTGCTGATCGCGACCGTGCGCGACATGCCCGCCTACCAGGCGCTGGCGCAGCGGCTGTTCACCAGTGACGCCAACGTGCGCAACGTCAAGGCCTTCTTCAGCCTGCACCGGGCCAAGTTCGCGCCGCGGCTGCCGCTGCCCGCCCCGGCCTGAGGCGCGACGCGGCTCAGGACTTCGGGGCCTTCTGCGGCCGCTGCCAGTCGGCGTAGCTGGCCTGCTTGGCGCGCGAGATCGTCAGGGCGCCGGGCTCGGTGCTCTTGGTGATGGTCGAGCCGCCGCCGATGGTGCCGCCGGCGCCGATCGTGATCGGCGCCACCAGCACGCAGTTGCTGCCCACGTGGACGTCGTCGCCGATGATCGTGCGGTGCTTGTTGGCGCCGTCGTAGTTGGCCGTGATGCTGCCGGCACCGTAGTTGACGCGCTGGCCGACCGTGGCGTCGCCCAGGTAGGCCAGGTGGTTGGCCTTGGCCCCGGCCGCGAGCGTGGAATTCTTGACCTCCACGAAATTGCCGATGTGCACCTCGGCCCCCAGCCGGGCTCCGGGCCGCAGCCGCGCGAACGGCCCGACCAGGGCACCGGCGCCCACCGTCACGCCGGCCTGCTCGCCGTCAATGTGGGTGAACGGATGGATCACCGCGCCGGTCTCGATGCGCGCGTTGGCGATCACGCAGTTGGCGCCGATGCGCACGTCCGCGCCGAGCGACACCGCGCCCTCGAAGACGCAGTTGACGTCGATCTCGACGTCGGATTCGCAGACCAGCGTCCCGCGCAGGTCGAAGCGCGCCGGATCGGCCAGCCGGACGCCCTGCGCCATCAGGGCGTGGGCCTGGCGCAGCTGGTGGGCGCGCTCGAGCGCCGCCAGCTGCGCCGGGCTGTTGACGCCCGCCACCTGCAGGGCATCGTCGGTGCGATGCGCAACCACCGGGACGCCGTCCACGACGGCGAAGCCGACGATGTCGGTCAGGTAGTACTCGCCTTGCGCGTTCTTGTTGTCCAGCCGCGCCAGCCAGGTCTTGAGCAGCCGGGCCGGCACCGCCATCACGCCGCTGTAGATCTCGCGGATGGCGCGCTGCGCCTCGGTGGCGTCCTTTTCCTCGACGATCGACTGGACCTCGCCTTCGGCGTCCTGCTGCCCCTGCACCCGGACGATGCGCCCATAGCCCTTGGGGTCGTCGACCTCGATGGTCAGCAGCGCCAGCCGGCGGCCCGCACTCTCGGCCACCAGCGCGCGAAGGGTGTCGCCGCTGATCAACGGCACGTCGCCCGACAGCACCAGCACCGTCCCATCGTCGGGCAGGAGCGGCGCCGCCTGCTGCACGGCATGGCCGGTCCCGAGTTGCGGCACCTGGCGCGCGAATTGCGGTGTCATGCCGGCCACGGCGCCTTCGAGCGCCGCCTCGACATCGGTCGCGCCATGGCCGGTCACGACCACGACATGGCGGGCGCCGATGTCGGCCGCGGTATCGATCACATGGGCGACGAGCGCGCGCCCGCCCAAGCGATGCAACACCTTGGGCAGGCTGCTTTTCATGCGCGTGCCCTTTCCGGCCGCCATGATGACGACGTCGACCGGCTCCTGGTTATCCTTCTGAATCTGATTCATGCCACTTTCCCGAGTGCGTTGCGCGATGCTGGCGCGGATTATCGGCGCGCTGATCGTCGCCGCCCGCGGCCCGAGAAAGCGGTACGCCGATTGCTATCCTGCGAGGGCAACCTTCGCCAGGTGGCAGATATCCAACAGCCGTCCGATCTACACCATACGACGGCCTGATTTGTAGAACGTTTGTTTACAATCGAAGAGTATCGTAACTCATCATCCATGACCATCACGCTCTGCACCCTGTTCGAGGGAAACTATCACTACGGCGTCGCGGCACTGTCGAACTCCCTGATCGCCGGAGGCTTTGTCGGTGATCTGTGGGTAGGCTACCGCGGCGCGTTGCCTTCATGGATCGTGGACTCCCGCGACTTCGACCGGGCCACCGCCACATTGCAGGTCGGCTCGGCGCTGCGCCTTCGCATGGTCGAGATCCAGACCCCGATGCACTTCACGTATTACAAGCCGACCTTCTTGCGCGAAGTCTTCGAGCGGCATGCGCCTGAAGCGACACTCGTGGCCTACATCGATCCGGACATCGTCTTCAAGTGCGACTGGGCGTCATTCACAGCCTGGTTCACCGAAGATGCGATTTCGCTGATCGAGGATGTCAACCCGAATTTGCCGGAGAGACATCCGAAACGCCTGCAATGGGCGCGTTTTTTCGCCCCCCATGGCATCGAGCCGCAGCGCAGGCTTGAACGCTACTACAACGCCGGCTATATCGCCGTGCCACGTGCGCACCTGGCGTTTCTCGACCTCTGGATCCAGTTGTGCGACCTGGTGATGCATCAAAACCAGGGCGTGAAGCATCTGAAAGCGGGCGAGGCGACTTCCCTCTTCCATTCGACGGACCAGGACGCGCTCAATTTCGCCCTCACCGTCAGCGATGTGCCGCTCAACACCGCAGGACCCGAAGCCATGGACATCGTCCCGGGCGGCTACTACCTGTCGCATGCCATCGGCTGGCCCAAGCCCTGGCATGGCAGGCACATTCGCCAGGCGCTGCGTGGCATGCCTCCCACGCCGGCGAGCAAGGCCTACTACGATTTCGCCAATCACCCGATCAAGGCCTATGACACGACCGCTTTCGCGCGCCGCGTCTTGGCCCGCAAGCTCGCGTCGGCCATCGGCAGGTTCTACCGGCGGACCTGAGAGTCCGCGCCCCATTGGCGCCAGCGCAGGGCCAGCAGGCCGTACTGGAAGATGACGTTGGCTACACCCGTCGCGATGCTGAAGCCCAGCACCGAACGCAGATCACTGACACCGATCACGGCCAGATAGAGCGACTGGACCGCCAGCGTCACCAGGATGCTGTAGCTCTGGCCCGCGGTCGCGCCGCGCACCGTGAGCGAACTGAAGGCGAAGCCCGCGGCGGCGGCGAGGATCGACGACAGAAAGAGCATCCAGACCAGCGGTTCCAGACTGCGGTACTTTTCGCCCAGCAGCAGGATCCAGTATTGGGGCAGGAAGTAGGCGCTCAGCAGCACCAACGCCATCATGCCCAGGTAGCTCACGTGGGCGCGCCACACGATCGCGCGCAGCGCCTGCCCGGCCTCCGCGCGCGCGATCGCCGGAAACAGCAGGATATGGGTCACCCGGTCGACCACCACCAGCGCCATTGCCAGCCGTCCGAAGGCGCCGACCTCCGCCACCATGCTGGAGGTTCCGAACAGGGAGACCAGGAACACCGTGATGACGCCCTGCAACTGATAGAAGATCGCCGGCAGCACCAGGGGTTTGGCGATGCGGATCACCTGTGCATCCACCCGCTTGGCGTCGGCGGCATCGAGCCGGGTGTCCGGGATCTCGCGCTCGGCGAAGTCGCGCCGGATCAACAGGATGCTGACGCTGCTGGCCACCACGGTGGCGGCGACCACGCCGGCCACCGCCCATGGCCCGAGCGGAAGCGCCAGCACGGCACACACGAGCGCGATGCGCACCACGGTCGACGTCAGCCCGATGCGGCTCAAGCTCGTCACGTGGCCCAGGATCGTGAGCACCGTGCCCAGGTAGTGCTCGCGCAGCGTGAACAGCACACCGACCAGCGCGACCGCCGATGCCAGCAGGTAGCCGCCGTTGAGCCAGCCGTGCCCGCGCGAGTTGACGAACCAGTAGGGCACGACGATCGCGAGTCCGACGACCAGCAGCAACCAGCGCCGGTAAAACACTTGGCGGCAGGCACCGACCACCCAGGGAATCTCCCGGGCGCGCTGCCCGACCACCGGCAGACAGCAATGGGCCAGCCCCAGGTCGGTCACGCCCAGCAGCAGCGTGAGGCAGGCGGTCAGGAACGTATAGGAAGCGTACGCGTCCTTCGGCAGCACGTTGACGATCAGCAGGCCGGCGATGCCGCCAGCGATCACGCCGAAGGTTTCGACGCCCCCGACCATGGCGATCTTGCGCAGACGGGTAGCGAGGTTCACAGGCGTGCGGGAGTCGTCGGTCATCGAATGGCCGGCGGCGGCCGGGTGGGAGAAGGCGCTGACCCGGAATGGGCGAAGGCTCTACGATACGTCCTGATCAAAAAACCTGTCGCAGTTGCCAAGCCAATTGCCGGCCCAGGAGACCCGGATTTCGCAGCAGGATGCCGAGCGCCTTGATGGCCCCCGCGGGGGTCCGGAGCAGGTTGCGCAGCGAAGGCCTGAGGAAGAGAGAGAGCCAGGACAATCCGCCATCCCGTGCTTCGCGGCACGTGCCACAGCCCGGATGCAGCTTTGCGTGCTTGCGCAGGACGGTGCTGCCGGTACGCCACATGGTTTCCACGTTCTTGCTCATGCTGCCGGGCACCACGCGATACACGCTGCGCATGTCGGGCGCCAACCAGAACTTGCCGCCGGCTCCGGCGACCCGCAGCCAGAGATCCCAATCCTCGCAGGATCGAAGCGAGACATCGAAAAATCCGACCCGCATCAGGATCTCGCGGCGCACGACGAAGGTCACCGGCGGCCCGAAGCTGCTGCGCAGAAGGGAGTGAAACGCATCGCCCGAAAGGTCTTGACCGCCGGATTCTCCGATGATCTTCTCGCCCCCTTCGTCCACGACGTCCGCGTAGCCGTGCACGACCGCAATCTCGTCGCCACGCGCGAATCCACGCGCCGCGGCAGCCAGCATGCCCGGTCGCAGGTAGTCGTCGGAATCGAGAAACAGGAGAAATCGACCAGTCGAGCTCAGAATGCCTCGATTGCGCGCCGCGCAAAGACCCGCGTTGGTTTGGCGGATGACCGTCACGCCTGCATAGCGGCTGGCGACCTCCGAGGCATCGTCCGGAGAGCCGTCATCGATGACGATCACCTCCAGATCGACGTCCCGCGCCTGCTCGAGTGCCGACTCGATGGCCTTGGGCAGCAAATGGGCCTGATTGAAGCAGGGGATAATGACGCTGAACTCCGGCATCAGCGCGCCCCCTGCCGGCGCGACCCGACCTGGCGGCTCGAGCCGGCGATGAACTCAGTTGCATTGGTCATTGTCGAAGACGCTTCCAGGCTCGGCAGCATCGAGAGAGTGCACATCGGAAAGGCCTCTGAGAGGTTGATGCACGATGATACACATTGAATACAAAAGTTTCATAGGTCCGATGGCCGTCGGCCGTGCGAAACCTCACGGCGATCCGTTCCGGCTGGTTCGCTCCCTGCGCCGAGGGACGGCGCGACAGGCGCTCAGATCAGCGGCAAGGGCTGCATCGGCCGTTCGAAATAGTCGCCCAGCGTCTCCAGGGCGTGCGGCTCCAGGATGCGCAGCCAGCCGCTGTCGAGCTTGTAGAGCCCCAGGCGCTGCAGGCGCCGCAGCGTCTTGTTGGTGTGCACCAGCGACAGGCCCAGCGCATCGGCGATGTGCTGCTGGTTGAAGGGGAACTCGGCCCAGCCGTCGCGCACCATGCCGGCGCGCTCCGCCCGCCGGTACAGATGCATCAGCAGCATCGCGACCCTTTCGCTCGCATTGCGCCGGCCGGCCGTCACGAGGTTGTCGTCGACCAGCTTCTCTTCGCGCGCCGCCAGCCAGGTGATGTGGTAGCCGAGCTTGGGACGGGCATGGAACAAGTTCCACAAAGTGTCGCGCTCGAAGCTGCACATCGTCGTATCGGTCACGGCCTCCACCCCGTGCGTATGGCCGTCGGCGAATTCGTCCTGCAGGCCGATGAAGTCGCCCGGCAGCAGGAAGCCGAGGATCTGGCGCCGGCCGTCGCTCAGCGTCTTGTAGCGAAAGGCCCAACCCGAATACAGCGTGAAGAGCTGGGGCGAGGGCCGGTCCTCGCTGACGATGACGCCGCCGGCTTCGACCACCCGGGTGCCGCTGCGGAACGACTGGATGGTGCGCACCTCGTCGGAGCCGACCGCGAGAAAGGCGGGGATCGCGCGCAGCGTGCATTCCTCGCACGGATGGGCACACCGCGGGGGGTGGGACGGCGCTGGATAGTCCTCGAACTTCACTCGAACACTATAGGCCAGAGCGCTGTGTCTTTTGACATTTCCTCCGGGCCGGACGACTCCTACACTCGGGCGCCCTCCCTCGGACGACGAATGCCGGAACTCGAAGAAATCCTCTATTGCAGCCTGCTGGCAGCCGATCAACCCACCCATGTCGTCGGCCGTATCGTGACCCGGGCCCGTTCGCGCAATGCCAGCGCGGGCATCACGGGCCTCCTGGTGTTCGACGGCATGAGGTTCTGCGAGCATATCGAGGGGCCGGCGGAGCCGCTGCGCGCGCTGTGGGCTAGGCTTCAAGCCGACCCGCGCCATACCGACCTGCGCGTCCTGCACCAGGGCAGCGTCGCCGCCCGGCGCTACCAGCGTTTCGAAATGGGGCTGGCCGAGGTCGAGTTCGAGGACGACCTCGCCGCCATCGCGCAGCTGCAGGGCGACGAAGCCCTGCACCGGTTCATCGCGCTGCGGCCACGCTTCGACATCGGCGGCTGAGCCTCGGGTGCTCGAGGCTCAGGCGGCGTCCCAGCTGTAGGTGGCGCCGTGGCTGTCCCACGGTTCCATCACGATCCGCTCGCCGGCGGCCACCGCCAGCGACTCGCCGGGCGCCAGCACCAGGTCTTCGCTGCCGGCATGGGCGGTGGCGTCGCGGGTCACCCAGACCCGGCCCTGGCGGATGCGCAGCACGCTCGCGCCCGACGCCTTGAGGCTCATGGCGTGGCCGGCATCGAGCTGCCAGGCACCGCGGCGCACGGCCGGCGGCACGGCAGCCGGGCGGGCCAGGGTGGCGGACGAAAGCGAGGGCGAGGTGTAGACGGCGGACATGAGGGACTCCTGAGGTGACTGTGCGCAAAGGCGCGCTTCGGGAATGAATGATCTTCCTCGGCTCGTTGGCAGTCCAATGAAAACGCGGTAGCCTACTGATTCCGGTTTCGCATCAATCCACCATCGGCCGAGGCCCCGTCCCGTGCTCCATTCCCAGACCCACCTGCGTTCCAGGCCGATCTCGGCCGGCCACCTGCGCGCCTTCGAGGCGGTCGCCCGGCACTTGAACTTCCGCGCCGCCGCCGAGGAAATGGCCTTGACCCAGTCGGCCGTCAGCCGCCAGATCCAGTCGCTCGAGGAAGAGGTCGGCGTCAGCCTGTTCCTGCGCCATACACGTGCGGTGGAGCTCACCGGCGCCGGGGCCCAGCTGCTGCTGGCGGTGCAGCAGTCGCTGCCGCGCATCGATGGCGCGGTGCGCCAGATCCGACAGAACGCGGGCCGCAAGAGCGTCTCGCTCACCACCTTCGCCTCCTTCGCCTCGATGTGGCTGATCCCGCGCCTCGAGGCCTTCCAGCGCGACAACCCCGAGATCGACATCCGCATCGACGCCAGCGATGTCGCGCTCGACATGGACATCGCCGACGTCGACATCGCGCTGCGCTACGGGCCGCGCGAGCACATGCCGCCGGGCGCGCACCGGCTGTTCGGCGAAACCATCACGCCGGTGGCCAGTCCCTGGCTGATCAAGAGCAACCCGGCGATCAAGGCGCCGGCCGACATCGCCCGCTTCACCTTGATCGAGGCCGGCGACGCCCATCGCACGCACCTCGAATGGCTCACCTGGCGCCGCTGGTTCGAGGTCAACGACATGCTGCGGGCCCAACCGCGGCGCTGGCTGTACTTCAACTACGCCTACCAGATGGTGCAGGCCGCGCTGACCGGCCAGGGGGTGGTGCTGGCGCGCAGTTCGCTGATCGCCGAGAGCCTGGCCAACGGCGACCTGGTCGAGGTGCTGCCGCACCACCGCATGGATTCGCCGATGGCCTACTGGCTGATCACCGGCCCGCGCAGCGCGCCCCGGCCCGAGATCCAGGCCTTCTGCGAGTGGCTGCAGGCCCAGGCCGAGACGACCCGGGAAACGATCGGCGAGGTGCCCGACCCCGACACCCTCGACAACATTGATTGACTTCAAGTGGCCGGCGCAGCCAGGCCCGTTGGTGAAACACCGAGGAACCGGCTTTGCCGGGCCTCTGGTGTTGCCCCCGGCAGGGGGTGGGCGCCCGGACACGAAGTGCCGGGCAACCTGGGGGGCGAGCTCAAGAGATCGGCCAGACCACGCCGTTGTCGTTCAGGATGGCGTCCAGAGGAAGATCGTGCGCCTCCGGCTCGAAATCGTCGAGGAAGCCGCCGGTGTAGCCGAGCCCGACTGTGAACGGGCGCGGCTCCAGCGCGGCCAGCGTGCGGTCGTAGAAGCCGCCGCCGTAGCCCAGCCGGTAGCCGCCCGCGCTGTAGCCCAGACAGGGCACGAACAACAGCGTCGGCACGATCAGCTCGGTGTCCTTGGGCTTGGGGATGTCGAAGGCGTCGTTCTCCATCGGGCAGCCGGGATGCCAGGCGTGGAAAGTCAGCGTCTTGTGGACCCGGTCGACCACCGGCAGGCCGATGCGGCGGCGCTGCGGCTCGTCGAGCAGCTCGCCGTCTTCCTTCCAGCGGTGCAGCGCCGGCAGCGGATCGAATTCGCCCTTGATCGGCCAATAGGCGCCGATGACAGTGTCCGGCCGACCCACCAGCCAGATCCGCATCACGCGCTGGAGCAGGTCGGCGCGCGCGAGGCGGTCAGGCATGGCCAGGCGCTGCTCGATCAGCGCGGCACGCAGTTGTCCCTTGAGAAAAGTGGCCGTTTCCGAGGTGTCGGCACCCTTTGACTTGTCCATAATCCCCCGATGCAGTTCGCAAGCATTTTGGCATCCGCGCGGCGCCTTCCCCGCACCTCTTTTTCCACCCTCGCTTTTTCGCTCGCCCTGGCCACCGCCGCCCTGTGGCAGCCGGCCCGCGCGCAGAGCGGCGGCGACGACGTCTTCCTCCAGATGAAGCAGGCCTCCCAGCGCGGCGACAAGGCCCGCCTGTCGGCCCTGCTGCCGCAGGCGCGCGGCCATGCACTCGAACCCTGGGCCGCCTATTGGGAGCTGAAGGCCCGGCTCGGCGAGAGCAACACCCAGGAAGTGCAGGATTTCCTGGCCCGCTACGCCGGCACCTACCAGGAAGACCGGATGCGCAACGACTGGCTGTTGCTGGCCGGCCAGCGCCGCGACTGGGACGGCTTCAGCAGCCTGCACCCGGCCTACCGCATGAACGACGACGCCCAGGTGAGCTGCTACGCGATCCTGGTCGAGACCCTGCGCTCGGGCACCGCCAGCCAGGCCCAGGCCAACGAGGTCCGCCGCCACTGGTTCGCCCAGCGCGATCTCGATGACGGCTGCCTGACCGCCGCCGACCGCATGATTGGCGCCCGCCTGATGTCGCCCAACGACGCCTGGAAGAAGGCCCGGCTGGCGATCGAGGCCAACCGGCCGCAGGCAGCCCGCGCCGCGGTCACGCTGGTGGCACCCGACGCCATCGCCCTGTTCGACGAAATGAACGCCAATCCGGCCAAGTTCCTGGCCGGCCGCGCCACCGCGGTCGCCAAGTCGCGCCGCGAGCTGGTGGTGCTGGCCCTGATCAAGATGACCGTGGCCGATCCGGGCGTGGCCGCCGCGCAACTCGAGGGCAAGTGGGACACCACACTGTCGACCGAGGAGCGCAACTGGCTCTGGGGCGCCATCGGCCGCCAGTTCGCGACCAAGCTGTCGCCGCTGGCCGGCAGCTATTTCGCCAACGTCACCAAGCTCGGCGACCTGACCGACGACATGCTGGCCTGGAAGGCCCGCGCGGCGCTGCGCACCGGCAGCTGGAAAGACGTCCAGGCCGCAGTCGACGCCATGAGCGAGGCGCAGCAGCAAGACCCGACCTGGGTCTATTGGAAGGGCCGCGCCCTGCTGGCCGGCGGCGGCGAAGAGCGCCGCGGCCAGGCCCGCATCCTGTTCGAGAGCATCGCCGGCACCCGCGGCTTCTACGAGCTGCTGGCGCTCGAGGAGCTCGGCCAGCGCGCCGCCGTGCCGACCAGGCCGGCGCCGCTCACGGCAGAGGAAAAAGCCGCCGCCCGCAGCAACCCGGCGCTCAACCGCGCGCTCTACGCGATCGCGATCGGGCTGCGCCCCGAAGGCACGCGCGAATGGAACTACGCCACCAACCTGCACGACAAGGGCGGCATGGGCGACCGCGAGCTGCTGGCTGCCGCCGACCTGGCCTGCCAGCGCGAGGTCTGGGACCGCTGCATCAACACCAGCGAGCGCACCAAGGGCGTCATCGACGTCGACCAGCGCTTCCCGATGCCCTTCCACGACGCCGTGCTGCGCAAGAGCCAGGAGATCGGCCTCGACCCGGCCTACGTCTACGGCCTGATCCGGCAAGAGAGCCGCTTCATCATGGACGCGCGCTCGGGCGTCGGCGCCTCCGGCCTGATGCAGGTGATGCCCGCCACCGCGCGCTGGACGGCCAAGAAGATCGGCCTGGCCGACTTCACGCCGGGCCAGATCACCGACCGCGACACCAACATCACGATCGGCACCAACTACCTCAAGCTGGCGCTGGACGACTTCGACGGCTCGATGGCGCTGGCCGCGGCAGCCTACAACGCCGGCCCGGGCCGGCCGCGCAGCTGGCGCAACGGACCGACCATGGAGGCCGCGATCTGGGCCGAGAACGTGCCCTTCAACGAAACCCGCGACTACGTCAAGAAGGTGCTCGCGAACACCACCAACTACGCCGCCGTGATCAGCGGCCAGCCGCAGTCGCTCAAGTCGCGGCTGGGCAACGTGGGGCCGCGCAATGCGGCCGAGCCGGAGCCCAACAAGGACCTGCCCTGAGGCGCTCGCGAACCGGGCAATGAACCGAACCCTGCAGGGCCTGCGCGCCCAGCTCCCTCCCTGGGCCATCGAATGGCTCGAAGTCATCGTCCCGCTGGCGCAGGTGGCGCTGATCCTGCTGGGCGCCTGGCTGCTGGTGCGCGTCGCGCGGCGCCTGATCGAGCGCGTGACCACCGGCTATGCATTGCCGGGCAACGTGGACCTCGTCACGCGGCGCACGGTCGCCTTCCTGATCTACGGCGGCGCGCTGCTCTGGGGCCTGGAGCGGCTGGGCGTCTCGGGCACCGTGCTCTGGACCGCCTTCACCAGCTTCGCCGCCGTCGGCGCGGTGGCCTTCTTCGCCGCCTGGAGCGTCCTGTCGAACATCTTCTGCGCGCTGCTGATCTTCACCACGCGGATGTTCTGGCCCGGCGACACGATCGAAGTGCTCGAGAACGGCGAGAAGCCCGGCCTCAAGGGCCGGGTGCTCGACATCAACCTGGTCTTCACCACGCTGGAGGAAAGCGGCAGCGCGCAGGGCGGGACCACGCTGAAGATCCCCAACAGCATGTTCTTCCAGCGCGCCGTGCGACGCTGGCACGGCAGCGCGCCCGCGTTGCCGCGCACGCTCGACCTGACGCCACGGCCCTCCACCGAGGCCCCGCCCGGCTGAGCGGCGCGAAAGTGCCGCCGTCCTACAGTCGGGCGCGCGCCGCCCGGCGACACTTCGGCCACCCCCGACTTCCGCCCGCAGCATGGCCGCCTCCGTCTGGGCGGCGACCACCGAGGTGCTCGCCGCCGAGTTCTCCGACGTTCCCGATCTCCCGCAGGTGCTGCGCATCGCCGTGCGCCTCACGCTGGCCTCGGTGCTCGGATTCCTGCTCGGCTTCGAGCGCGAGCAGCACGGCAAGGCCGCGGGGGTGCGCACCCACATGCTCGTGGCCATCGGCTCGGCGATGTTCGTGCTGGTGCCGCAGCAGGCCGGCATCGAACCGGCCGACATGAGCCGGGTGATCCAGGGCCTGGTCGCGGGCGTCGGCTTCCTGTGCGCCGGCACCATCCTCAAGCAGGGCCGGGACGAACAGCAGGTGCAGGGCCTCACGACCGCGGCCGGCCTATGGATGACGGCCGCGATCGGCATGGCCTGCGGCCTCGGGCGCGAAGTGACCGCCGTGCTGAGCGCGCTGCTGGCGCTGGCGGTGCTGGCGCTGGTGCCCCGGCTGGTCGCGCTGATCGAACGGGTGGTCGGGCCGCCCGCCGACAACGGCGCCAAGCCCCGCGTGATCGCCGCGCCGGACGACACGGCCGGGCGCCGCTAGCATCGGAGGCTTTGCATCACCCCGGAGGCCTTCATGACCCAGCTCTACATCGGAAACAAAAACTACTCGTCGTGGTCGATGCGGCCCTGGGTGCTCATGAAGCAGGCCGGCATCCCGTTCGAGGAAGTGGCCCTGCGCTTCGACTCCTTCGACACCGGCTCGCAATTCAAGAACGCCATCGGCGCCCTCAACCCGGTCGCCAAGGTGCCGGTGCTGGTCGACGATGGCCTCGTGGTCTGGGACACCCTGGCCATTGCCGAGTACCTGGCCGAGACCCATCCCGACAAGAAGCTGTGGCCGCAGGCGGCCGCCGAGCGGGCCCGGGCGCGCAGCATCTGCGCCGAGATGCACGCGGGATTCGGCGGGCTGCGCGGCCATTGCGGCATGAACATCGAGGCCTCGCTGCCCGAAGTCGGCGCCAGGCTGCTGCGCGAACAGCCGGAGGTGAAATCCGATCTCGAGCGCATCGTCCAGATGTGGGGCGACCTGCTGGCCCAGCACGGCGGTCCGATGCTGTTCGGCGAGTTCACGATCGCGGACGCCTACTTCGCGCCGGTCGGAACCCGCATCAAGACCTACGGCCTGCCGGTGCCTGCCGCCATCACGGCCTACATCGAACGCGTGCAGGCCCTGCCGGGCGTCAAGGCCTGGATCGACGATGCGCTGGCCGAGAAGGATTTCCTTCCCTTCGAGGAGCCCTACCGCAGCGCCCGCTGAGCCTAGACTCGCGGCATGCAAACCTATCTCGTCGGCGGCGCGATCCGCGATGCGCTGCTCGGCCGGGCCGGCAGCGACCACGACTGGGTCGTGGTCGGCGCCACGCCCGAGCAGATGGCGGCGCGCGGCTTCCTGCCCGTGGGGCGCGACTTCCCGGTCTTCCTGCACCCCGAGACGCGCGAGGAGTACGCATTGGCGCGCACGGAGCGCAAGAGCGCGCCGGGCTATCGCGGCTTCGTGGTCCACGCGGCGCCCGACGTCACGCTCGAACAGGACCTGGCGCGGCGCGACCTGACGATCAACGCGATCGCGCTGCCGGCGGACAAGCTCGCCGCGTCGGACCGGCTGGACATCGACCCGGCCGACCTGCTCGACCCTTTCCACGGCCAGCGCGACCTGCAGCGCAAGCAACTGCGCCACGTGACCGAGGCCTTCCGCGAAGATCCGGTGCGCATCCTGCGGGTGGCGCGCTTCGCGGCCCGCTTCGCCGATTTCGACGTCGCGCCCGAGACCCTGGCCCTGATGCGCGAGATGGTCGAGGCCGGCGAGGCCGACGCCCTGGTGCCCGAGCGGGTCTGGCAGGAGCTCGCGCGCGGACTGATGGAAGGCCGGCCCTCGCGCATGTTCGAGCTGCTGCGCGCCTGCGGCGCCCTCGCGGTGCTGCTGCCCGAGGTCGACCGCCTGTGGGGCGTGCCCCAGCCCGAGGCGCACCATCCCGAAGTCGACACCGGCGTTCACCTCATGATGGTGCTCGACATGGCGGCCCGGGTCGCGGCGCCGCTGGGCGTGCGCTTCGCCTGCCTGGTGCACGACCTCGGCAAGGGCACGACGCCGGCCGACGCGCTGCCGCGCCACATCGGCCACGAGCAGCGCAGCGCCCTGCTGCTGCGCGCGGTCTGCGAGCGCTGGCGGGTACCGGTGGAGGTGCGCGAGCTGGCCGACGTGGTGGCGCGCGAGCACGGCAACATCCACCGCAGCGGCGACCTGAATGCCGCCGCCATCGTCCGCCTGCTGGAGCGCTGCGATGCGTTCCGCAAGCCCGAGCGCTTCGACGAGGTGCTGCTGGCCTGCGAGTGCGACGCACGGGGGCGCCTCGGCCTGGAGGACACGCCCTATCCGCCGCGCCCCCGCCTCCTGGCCGCCCTGACGGCGGCGCGGGGGGTGGCCACCGAGCCCATCGCCCGCGAAGCGCAGGCCAACGGGGCCGCGGGCCCGAAGATCGGCGAGGCCATCGCGCGGGCCCGGGTCGCGGCGGTCGCGGCCGCATTGCCCGCCCCCTGAGTTCCGAATAGGGACATTGGCCGACGCGCCGCAGCGCGCGAGTCTGCTATGGTTTTCCCTCCATGCAGAAGCCTCCCCGACTCACGCCCGACGCGGCCCTGTTCCTCGACTTCGACGGCACGCTGGTGGACCTTGCCGAAACGCCCGAGGCGATCCGCGTGCCACCCGCCATGGTGGGGCTGCTCGGCGACCTCCGCGATCTGCTGGGCGGCGCGCTGGCGGTCGTCTCGGGGCGCCAGATCGACGTCCTCGACCGCTTCCTGGCCCCGCTGCGACTGCCCGCCGCCGGCGAGCACGGCGTCCAGCGCCGCGACGCCGAAGGTCGGATGCAGGAGCAGCGCGCCCCCGACCTGACGCGGGTCCTCGATGCCGCCAACGAACTGGCGCGGGTTCACGAAGGCCTGCTGGTCGAGCGCAAGCACGCCGCCATCGCCCTGCACTACCGGCTCGCACCGCAGCTCGAGGCGGTCTGCCGCGACGCCATGGCGCGGATCATCTTCGACCAGCCTCAGTTGGAGCTGATGCACGGCAAGTTCGTCTTCGAGGTCAAGCCCGCGGGCATCCACAAGGGCGGCGCGATCGCCGCCTTCATGGACGAGGCACCGTTCGCCGGCCGGGTCCCGGTGTTCGCCGGCGACGACACCACCGACGAGAACGGCTTTGCCGTGGTCCAGCCGCGCGGCGGCATCGCGATCAAGGTGGGCTCCGGCCCCAGCCAGGCACTGCACCGGCTCGACTCGCCGCGGGCGGTGTTCGAGTGGCTGATCGCGGCCCGCGACCAGCTGGCCTCGCCGCCCCTTCCAGAAACCCCGAAAAGGACCGACGAATGACATCCGCCACCGCAGAGGCCGCCGCAGAAGACCACGCGGGCCCCTCCCCGGCGCCCGCGCCAGGGGGCTTCGGTCCGCCGGCGCCCGCCTCGCTGGATGTCGGCGTGATCGGCAACTGCGCCTACAGCGCCCTGGTCGACGCCCGCGGCCGCGTGGTCTGGTGCTGCCTGCCGCGCTTCGATGGCGACCCGGTCTTCAACGCGCTGCTCGACCCCGGTGCGGACGCCAGCGCCTGGGCCATCGAGATCGAGGATTTCGCCTCGTCGACGCAGTGGTACGAGCCGAACACCGCGGTGCTGCGCACCCGGCTTTACGACAGCGCCGGCCAGGGGATCGAGATCACCGACCTGGCGCCGCGCTTCAGCAGCCGCTCGCGCTACTTCCGTCCGCTCACGATGGTGCGGCGGGTCAAGCCGATCAAGGGCACGCCGCGGATCCGCGTGTCGCTGGCACCGCGCTTCAACTGGGGCGCGCAGGCACCAATCATCACCCGCGGCAGCAACCACATCCGGTACGTCGGACCCGATTTCACGCTGCGGCTCAACACCGATGCCTCGGTCTCGCACATCCTTTCGCGCCAGCCCTTCGTGCTCTCGCGCGAACACAACTTCGTGCTCGGCGCCGACGAGACGCTGACCGACGGCATCGCCGACACCGCGCGACATTTCGAGCAAGAGACCATCGCCTACTGGCGCACCTGGAGCAAGCGGCTGGCGATCCCGTTCGAATACCAGGAGGCCGTGATCCGCGCCGCGATCACGCTCAAGCTTTCGCTGTACGAGGACACCGGCGCGATCGTCGCCGCGATGACCACCAGCATCCCCGAGGCGCCGGGCAGCCAGCGCAACTGGGACTACCGCTACTGCTGGCTGCGCGACGCCTTCTTCGTGGTGCGCGCGCTCAACAGCCTGTCCGAGGTCGGCACCATGGAGGACTACCTGCGCTGGCTGTCGAACGTGGTGATCGGTTCGCACGGCGAGCACATCCAGCCGCTCTACGGCATCGGGCTGGAGCCCGAGCTGCCCGAGTCTTTCGTCGAAGGTCTGGGCGGCTACCGCGGCATGGGGCCGGTGCGCGTCGGCAACCAGGCGCAGGAGCATTTCCAGCACGACGTCTACGGCAACATCGTGCTCGGCGCGGCCCAGTCCTTCCACGACCACCGGCTGCTGAGCCGGGCCGGCGTCAACGAGTTTCCCTACCTCGAAGCGGTCGGCGAACAGGCGATCCGGGTCTACGGCACGCCCGACGCCGGCATGTGGGAGCTGCGCACGCGGGCCCGCGTCCACACCAGCTCGGCCCTGATGAGCTGGGCCGCCTGCGACCGGCTCGCGAAGATCGCGCGCACCCTGAACCTGCCCGAGCGCGCGGCCTACTGGCACGGCCATTCGTCGCGGATGCGCGAAGAGATTCTGGAGAAATCGTGGTGCGAGGAGCGCCAGGCCTTCGCCGAGAGCTTCGGCGGCCACGAGCTCGATGCCAGCGTGCTGCTGATGGTCGAGGTCGGTTTGATCGACGCCCGCGACCCACGCTTCATCTCGACCGTCGAGGCGATGGAGAAGTCGCTCTGCGACGGCCCCTACATGCGCCGCTACGAGGCCGCCGACGATTTCGGCAAGCCCGAGACCGCCTTCAACATCTGCACCTTCTGGCGCATCGACGCCCTGGCCAAGATCGGCCGCAAGGCCGAGGCCCGGCAGATCTTCGAGACCATGCTGGCGGCGCGCAACCCGCTCGGGCTGCTGTCCGAGGACACCCACCCGGTGACCGGCGAGATGTGGGGCAACTTTCCGCAGACCTACTCGATGGTCGGCATCATCAATGCGGCAGTGAGGCTGTCGGCGCCCTGGGATTCGTGCATATGAGCAACGCCGGGCCGCCCCAAGTTGCGAGGGCCCCCTCGGGGGGCAGAGAGGACACGCCAGTGCCGAACGTGGGGGCTCGCATATGAGTCGCCTGGTCGTCGTATCGAACCGGGTCGCCGACCCGCGCAAGCCGGCTGCCGGCGGCCTTGCCGTGGCGCTCGGCGAAAGCCTGCAGCAGAGCGGCGGCCTGTGGTTCGGCTGGAGCGGCGCGATCGTCGAGGAAGGCCCGACCGGCGAGGGAGAACTGCACAGCCAGCAGGCCGGTAAAGTCACGCTGGCCACCATCGACCTCAGCCGCGAAGACCACGACAGCTACTACCTCGGCTACAGCAACGACGTGCTGTGGCCGGTGTTCCACAACCGCCTCGACCTGGCGCACTTCGATGCCGGCTTCATCGGCGGCTACCGGCGCGTGAACCAGCTGTTCGCGCGCAAGCTGATGCCGCTGCTGCAGGACGACGACATCATCTGGGTGCACGACTACCACCTGATCCCGCTGGCGGCCGAGCTGCGCGCGATGGGCTGCAGGCAGCGCATCGGCTTCTTCCTGCACATCCCGCTGCCGCCGCAGATCATCATCGCCGCGATCCCGCAGCACGAGTGGCTGATGCGCTCGCTGTTCGCCTACGACCTGATCGGCTTCCAGGCCGAGCAGGACGTGCAGCACTTCGAGCACTACGTGAAGAACGAGGCGCACGGCGAGATCCTGGCCGACCACATGTACCGCGCCTACGGGCAGAAGGTGCGCTGCAATGCGTTCCCGATCGGCATCGACGTCGACGAGTTCGCGGCGCTCACGCACGCCAAGGAATCGCGCGACATGTACGAGACCATGAGGCGCGAGTACTCGAGCCGCCGCCTGCTGCTGGGCATCGACCGGCTCGACTACTCCAAGGGCATTCCGCAGCGCGTGCGCTCGTTCCGCGAGCTTCTGGCCAACTACCCCGAGAACCGGCGCAGCGCGACCCTGATCCAGATCGCCTCGCCGACCCGCGAGACGGTCGATGCCTACGGCGACATCCGGCGCGAGCTCGAATCGCTGTGCGGCGCCATCAACGGCGACTACGGCGAGCTCGACTGGATGCCGGTGCGCTACATCCACCGCATGGTCGCCCGCAAGCGCGTGCCGGGCCTGTGCCGCGCCGCCGCGGTCGGGCTGGTGACGCCGCTGCGCGACGGCATGAACCTGGTGGCCAAGGAATACATCGCGGCCCAGGACCCGGCCGACCCGGGGGTGCTGGTGCTGTCGCGCTTCGCCGGCGCGGCCGAGCAGCTCAAGGAAGCGCTGCTGGTGAATCCGTACGACACCCACGGCACCGCCGAGACCGTGCAGCAGGCGCTGCAGATGCCGCTGGAGGAGCGCCGGGAGCGCCACCAGAAACTGCTGGCGCGCATCCGCGAGCAGGACGTGCACTGGTGGCGCAACGGCTTCCTGCTGGCACTGCGGGAAGCCGCGAGCGAGCGGTAGCGGAAGCGTCCGCCGGGACTCTTAGCAAGATCTGCCAAGTACCGCGCGACGTTGCGCGGCACACTGGCGCCATGACTGTTCGCCGCGCCGCGACGGCCTACCGGGACCGCATCGCGGCCGTGGTCGACGCCATCCTCCAAGACCCCACCCGAAATCACCGCCTGGAGGATCTGGCCGCCATTGCGCACTTTTCCCCCTTCCATTTCCATCGCGTCTACCAAGGCGTCACCGGGGAAACGGTGGCTGCCACGATTCGGCGCATTCGACTCGCGCAAGCGACGCAGTTGCTCGGGCGCGTCAATCAAAGCGTGACCCAGGTCGCGCTGGAGGTGGGATACGAGAGTCCCCAGGCGTTCACCCGCGCATTCCGGCAGTTCTCCGGCGAATCTCCGCGCGGCTTCCGGACGAAGACGCGCGCCGCCGGGGACCTCTGCCGAACGGGCGGCAAGATTCGCAGGAGCCTGCACATCCGCTCGTCCGCATCGTCGAACGCCCGCCCTTGCGGGTCCATGCACTGCGCCACCGAGGCCCCACGGCCACGATCCCCCACACCCACCGACGCCTGCAGCTCCACGTGGGCGAGCGCCAAACCCTGCAATGGCTGGGCATCTCATTCGGCGACCCTGCAGCCGATGTCGACTTCGCCTATTGCGGCCGCGGACCTGCCGGCAGCCGGGCCGAAGGATCCTGAGATCGAAGCGCTCGAGATTCCCGCTGGAAGCTATGCGGTGCATCGGCTCGACGGCCCCTATTCCCAAATCAATGCGGCCATCGGCGCCTTGTATTCGCTTTGGCTGCCGCAGAGCGGCTACGAACCGGACGACCGGCCAACGCTGGAGCACTACCTGAACTCACCGCAGACCGCCGAAGGCGGCGCCTTGCGCACCGATCTCCTGATTCCCATCCGAGCCTTGCGCTGAGCAGGGCGAAAGCGAACACACGCCATGCCAAACATCCTGCGCGCCCTCGCCGCGATCTGCTTTTCAGCCGCTGCGGCAACAACACATGGCGCGGGTTTCAGCTTCGTCGAGGTTCCCGCGGACGCAGAAGCTCCCGCCCTGCGGGGCGCCGTCTGGTATCCCTGCCGCGCGCCGACCGGCCAGGTCCACGTGGGCCCGATGCGGATTCCAGGCGTCGAGGACTGCGCGATGGAAGGAGACCACTGGCCCTTGGTCGTCTTCTCCCACGGCAGCGGCGGCTCCTTTCTCGGTCACCATGACACGGCGACGGCGCTGGCCGACGCCGGCTTCGTCGTCGCAGCAATCAGCCATCCTGGCGACAACTTCCAGGATCTGAGTCGGCAGGGCGACCTGTCGGTCTTCGAGAGCCGGCCGGTCGACATGCGGCGCCTGGTCGACCACATGGTGGGTCGCTGGCCCGCACGCGCCAAGCTGGCCCCAGGAGAAATCGGCTTTTTCGGCTTTTCGCGTGGTGGCTACACCGGTCTGGTCGCCATCGGCGCCAAGCCCGATTTCAAGGTCGGCCTGTCTCTGTGTCCGGCAGTTTCGGCCCGGCCGATCTGCCAGCAAATACGCCGCAACGAGCAACCGCGGCCGCCGCGTCGCGATGCCCGGATCAAGGCTGCGGTCATCGTCGATCCGTTGAGCTTCTTCACCGCTGAGGGCCTGAAGCAAGTGAACGTCCCGGTCCAACTCTGGGCCTCGGCGTATGGTGGCGACGGCGTGACGCCGGAGAGCGTCGACACGGTGCGCAGGCATCTGCCCTCCCCACCGGACTGGAACACGCCGGCGAAAACCGTCCATTTCAGCTACCTCGCGCCCTGCTCGCCGGCGCTGGCTCAGGCCGTGCCGGAGATCTGCAGCGACCGGCCTGGCTTCGACCGCGTGGCCTTCCACCAAAGCTTCAACGCCAAGGTGCTTGCCTTCTTCCGGACTCAATTGTCGGCGGCGGCCAGGCCGGTTCAGGCCGCCCCACCGATCAGTCGCTGAAACAGCCGAGTTATCCGGGAAACACCCACCGGAGCCGAGACAACAGGCGCTGGCAGGGCGCGAACGCGCGAGGCTGACTGCGCCGTCACCTCGATCCAGCCACCCCGCTCCGAAACGAAGGCCTCGCCTTCGTCTAGCAGCGTCTTCACGCTGAACATGGTTTCGCCGAACCAGCTGGGCGGCGCAGTCACATTGACGCAACCTTGAGTGACGAGCAACGCGAAGCCGGCATCGACGGCCATGCGCAGCGTCTGGCCGCGCTGCAGGCAGGTGGATTCGGGGAGTTCGGTGGTCATCGCAGGTGCCCTGTCGAAGAGTTGCAATGACTTCATCGTAGGGATCGCAGTGCCTGAAGAACAGGCACAGACAATGGCTTTCCCGGCCACAACAGCGGCCCTGCATGTGCATCTGTTATGGTCCCACTCCCGCAGAACTGCATCTGTTTCCCCGGTGCCGCCTGCGCGAGCATCGACCGCATGGAACCGTCACCGCTCTATCGCCAACTGGCCGTCCACTACCTGGACGCGATCCGTGCCGGCTCGCTGAAGCCGGGCGACAAGCTGCCTTCGCTGCGCAGCCTGACGCGCCTGCACAGCATCAGCCTGTCGACCGCGCTGCAGCTGTGCCGGACCATGGAAGGCGAAGGCTGGGTCGAGGCCCGCGACCGCTCGGGCTACTTCGTGCGGCGTCCGCGCCGGCTCGCGATCGCGGCCATGGAAGAGCCCGCCGCCCATGTGGCGCCCGACCCGGCGCAGTACGTCGGCATCCATGCGAAGGTCTCGGAGTTCGTCGCCCGCAGGCGCCAGGGCGAGGTGCGGATCGATTTCTCGCTGGCGCGCGGTGCGCCGGAGCTCTATCCCGCGCAGGCGCTGCAGACGATCATGATGCGGCTGCTGCGCCAGCGGCCCGCCCTCCTGACGACCGCCGCGCCCTCGCGCAGCCTTACGCCCTTGCGCGAAGCCGCGGCGCGGCGCGGCATGCGCGCCGGCATGACGCTCGCGCCCGACGAGGTGCTGTCCACCAACGGCTGCATCGAGGCGCTCAACCTCGCGCTGCGCGCCGTGGCCCAGCCCGGCGACACGGTGGCGGTCGAATCGCCGACCTTCTACGGCCTGCTGCAGGTGCTCGAGAGCCTGGGCATGCGCGCCGTCGAGATTCCCACCAGCCCACAGACAGGGCTGTCGGTCGAGGCCCTGGAGATGGCGCTCGAGGCCTACGACAACATCAAGGCGGTGGTGGTGGTGCCGCATCTGCAGAACCCGCTGGGCAGCGTCATGCCCGATGCGCACAAGCAGCGCCTGGTCGCGCTCTGCGAGCAGCACGGCGTGGCGCTGATCGAGGACGACACCTACAGCGAACTGCTCGACAGCGACACGCCGGCGCGGGCGATCAAGTCATGGGACCGCACGGGCAACGTGATCCACTGCGCCTCGCTGCACAAGATCCTGGCGCCGGGCATGCGGCTGGGCTGGATCTCGGCCGGACGGTGGCATGCGCGGGTCGAGATGCTCAAGTACACGCAGACCCGCAGCAACGAGGAGCTGTCGCAGTGGACCGCCGGCGAATACATGGCCACCGGCGCCTTCGACCGGCATCTGCGGCGGCTGCGCGAACGCCTTCGGGAGCAGCGCGAGCGCACGACCGATGCCATCGCGGCGCACTTCCCCCCCGGGACGCGGCTGAACCTGCCGCCGGGCGGACTGCAGCTGTGGGTCGAGCTGCCCGACCGGCTGTCGTCGATGACCGTGTTCGACCGGGCCTTGCGCGAGGGGATCCTGGTGGCGCCCGGCGCGCTGTTCTCGAACTCGTCACGCTTCGATCATTACCTGCGCATCAACTGCGGCTGGCCCTTCACCGACGCGATCGAGAGCGGGCTGCGGCGGCTGGGGGAGATTGCCTGCGAGTCGGGGGCGGTGCGGATGGCGGCTTGAGCCGGGTCAGTGCCCATGCCGATGATGCGCATCCGGCACGTGAGGATGCGAATGGCGCAACGGCTCATGGGCATGCCGATGACTGTGGGCGCCTGTCGGCATGGGGTGGTGCGCATGGTTGTGATGCCCATCGTCGTGGCGATGGGCGTGTTCGTGCGCCATCGCCTCGTGCGCATGCGCATGCCCATGTGATTCGGCCAGGTGCAGGACGACGCCCAACGCCATCAGCACGCCCGCGACGGCCATGATCCAGCTGCCGCTGCGGTCGCCCATCGACATCGCCAGCGCGGCACCGATGAACGGGGCGAAGGCGAACACCGAGCCGGTGCGCGCCGCACCGAATGCCCGCTGCGCCAACAGGTAGAAGCGCAAGCTCAGCCCGTAGCCGGTGGCGCCGACCGTCAGCAGTGCCGCTGCGGCGCCCAGCGTCGGGAGAGGATCGCGAAACACGACCGCCAGCACGGCGGTCGCGGCGGTACCGAGAACCGCCTTGGCCAACACCACTTGCGAAGGATCGCGCTCGGCCAGCGCCCGCGACAGCGTGTTGTCGGTTCCCCAGGCCAGCGTTGCCAGCAGCACCGCGAGCAAGCCCCAGAGCTGGCTTCCGCCGTGGCTGCCCTGGTCGAGCACCAGCACGATCCCCCCGGCAATGAGCAGAAACATGGCGGACCACACCCGCCGATCCAGGGTCTCGCCATACACGAGCCGCGCGAGCAATGCGGTGAACAGTGCTTCCAACGTGAGCATGAGCGAGGCACCTGTCCCGCTGGCGTGCTGCAGGCCCCAGGCAAGCGCGACCGGGCCAAGCAGCGCGCCGAAGGCCGCCATCGACATCAGCCGAGGCAGGTCGCCGCGCACCAGCTTCGCTTCCTTCGCGGCATGTTGCCGGGACAGCGCCCCGACGAGGGCCGCACCGGCATAGAGCAACGCCGCCGTCGTGAAGGCCCCCAGGCCGGCACCCCACCGTTGCACGAGCGGCGTGCTCATGCCGAACAGCGCGGCCGCGAGCAGCGCCAGCAGGCCGCCACGAAGCGCAGGAAAGCGAATTCGCGAAGCTTTCATGGTCGATCAGCTTCTACCACCAACCAGGTGGCGCACCGGGAGCCGCGCGGCCCCTACATGCGCCAAGGTTTCTATGTCACTAAGTCTACAAATATGTAGGATCTTCTACATGGAATTTGGAACGCCATTGTGGCTATTGCTGATCATCTCCCTGCCAACGACGAGCGCCACGGCCCGCATGCGGGTCTGGCGAGGCCTCAAGGCGCTCGGCTGCGTGGCCCTGCGTGATGGTGCGCATCTGCTGCCCGCCCGGCCCGAACTCGAACAGGCCCTGCAAGCGCTCGGCGACGAATGCCTGCGAGAGGGAGGCACCGCCTGGTTGATGGCCGTACAGGCACGCTCCACCGAGGAGGCCACAACCTACCGTGGGCTTTTCGATCGCAGGGAGGAATATGCGGTACTGCGCAAGGGGTGGCAGGAAACCCAGCGCGGCCTGGCATCCATGGGTGCGCCGGAGCTCGCACGGCTGCAGAGAAAGCTGCAGCGCGAGTTCGATGCCGCACGCGCCATCGACTTCTTTCCGGGTGAGGCGAGCATCGAGGCAGAAGCGGCCTGGACTGTTGTCAACGGCCGTATCGAGTCCCTGCTCTCGCCCGACGAGCCGCACGAGACCGAGGGCCGCATCCCACGGCTCGACGCTGCCGAGTACCAGGGCCGCCTGTGGGCGACCCGCCGCCGCTTGTGGGTCGACCGCGTGGCGAGCGCTTGGCTGATCCGCCGCTTCATCGATCAGGACGCCCGGTTCCAATGGCTCGCCAAGCCTTCCGACTGTCCGAAGCGCGCGCTCGGCTTCGACTTCGACGACGCGACCTTCACGCACGTCGGCGATCGCGTGACGTTCGAAACGCTGTTGGCCAGCTTTGACCTGGAAGGAGACCCTGCCCTCGTACGACTCGGGGCCATCGTGCATGCGCTGGATATCGGTGGCGATCCGGTTCCCGAAGCGAAAGGCTTCGAAGCCGTGATGTCGGGTGCACGGGAGAGGCTGGCCGACGATGACGCGCTGCTCGTCGAGATGAGCACGGTGCTCGATTCCCTGTATGCGCACTTCCAACGCGAAGCCCAGCGCAACGACGACAAGCCCGAAGCCCGATGAGCGAGAAGACCGCATGACGACAGACAGACCCGCACAGCCCAGCTATTCGATCTGGCAGCTCATTCGCTACATGCTCGCCCTGGGCACCTGGGGCTTCGGCGGCCCCGTGGCACTGGTCGGCTACATGTACCGCGACCTCGTCGAGAGACGCTGTTGGATCTCGGAAGGCGAGTACAAGGAGGGCATGGCCCTCGCGCAGCTGATGCCCGGGCCGCTTGCCGCCCAATTGGCGATCTACCTGGGCTACGTGCACCACCACGTGCTCGGCGCGACCATGGTCGGGATCGCGTTCGTGCTGCCGTCGTTTCTGATGGTCGTCGCCATCGGCGCGGTCTACACGGCCTATGGCGGCATCGCGTGGATGCAGGCCGTCTTCTACGGTGTCGGCGCCGCCGTGATCGGGATCATCGCGATGAGCGCCTATAAGCTCACGACGAAGAACATCGGCAAGGACAAGTTGCTCTGGGCCATCTTCCTGGCGAGCGCGGCGGTCACGGTGATCACCAAGTCCGAGATCGTGTGGGTCTTCCTCGGTGCCGGCGTGCTGGTCTGGCTCGT
Organism: Variovorax ginsengisoli; assembly: GCF_030486595.1. Lineage (GTDB taxonomy): Bacteria > Pseudomonadota > Gammaproteobacteria > Burkholderiales > Burkholderiaceae_C > Variovorax > Variovorax ginsengisoli_B. The sequence goes on from NZ_JAUJZH010000001.1 coordinate 512,361, forward strand.
CCGCGCGCCGCCGAGGCGGAACTCGGGCAGTTCCGTGAACAGCGTCGCCGCCCCGATCGTGGCCTTCTTCGCGATCGATGCGCTCGACTGGCACAAACTGGGCGAGATCGGCGCGTTCTTTGCGTATGCCGGCAGCTTCGTGTTTGGCAGCGGCCTGGCGATCGTGCCTTTCCTGTACGGCGGCGTGGTCCAGGAGCACCACTGGCTGACGGATCGCCAGTTCGTCGATGCCGTCGCCGTCGCGATGATCACGCCCGGCCCAGTCGTCATCACCACCGGCTTCATCGGATTCCTGGTCTCGGGCTTCTGGGGCGCGGTGGTCGCGGCTGCGGGCACCTTCATCCCCTGCTACCTGTTCACCATCCTGCCTGCGCGGTACTTCAAGAAGCACGGCAAGCGCCCCGGCATCGTGGCCTTCGTCGACGGCGTGACCGCCGCAGCCATCGGGGCGATTTCCGGAGCGGCGATCGTCATCGGTCAGCGATCGATCTCCGATCTCCCCACGGCCGCACTGGCACTGATCACCGTCGGTGTTCTGTGGCGCTTCAAGAAGGTACCGGAACCGGTCGTCGTGGTCGTCGCCGCGTTGGCCGGCCTGGTGCTCTACCCGCTGACCGCTCACACGTGACATCCACCAAGAGGAGCCGGCAATGCATGCAGAGACCCTTGCTTCCCGCCGCGAGTTCGTCGCGGTAGCCCTGCTCTACCCAGGAGACCGCGCCGCACGCGACCGCAGCGACCCTGCCGAGAGCCGCTTTGCGGCACTGTTCACTGCGTTCGCATCCGCCGGCGTGGCCGCCGAGCCCGCCGTCTATCACGATGATTTCGCCGACGAGGTCGCCGCGCAGTTGCGGGGCGTCGACGCCGTGCTCGTCTGGTGCAATCCGGTCGAGGCGGGCCGCCGCCGCGACCGGCTCGACGCCGTCTTGCGCGAAGCCGCGCAGGCCGGCGTCTTCGTCAGCACGCATCCGGACACCATCCTGCGCCTGGGCACCAAGGACGTGCTGGTCGACACGCGCGACCTGCCCTTCGGCGGCGATGCGGTCCGCGTCGACAGCCTCGATGCGCTCGCGGCCGGCCTGCCCGATCGCCTGCGCCACGGCGCGCGTGTGCTCAAGCAACATCGGGGACACAGCGGCATCGGCGTGTGGCGGGTCGAGCGCGTCGAAGACTCTCCGCTGCTGCGGGTGCAGCATGCGCTGCGCGGCGGCGCGGAAGAACGAATCGACCTGTCGACGCTGCTCCAGCGCATGGCACCGTACTTTGAAGCAGCCGCTGGGGGTCACATGATCGACCAAGCCTGGCAACCGCGTCTGGTCGATGGCATGGTGCGCGCCTACCTGGTCGAGGACCGCGTGACCGGCTTCGGCCACCAGGCGATCAATGCCCTCTACCCGGCACGCTCGGGCGAGGCCGCGCCCACGCCCGGGCCACGTCTCTATCACGGCGCCGATCTGCCGCGGTTCCAGGCGCTGAAGCGCCTGCTGGAGACGCAGTGGATCGCGCAACTGCAGCAGCGCCTGGGGTTGACGCGCGCGCAGTTGCCGATGCTGTGGGACTGCGACTTCCTGCCCGGCGAACCGACCGTCGATCAACCCGAGCGCTTCGTGCTCTGCGAGATCAACGTCAGCAGCGTCTCGCCGTTCCCACCCTCGTCGATCGAGCCGCTGGTCAAGGCCGTGAAGGCACGCATCATGTTGCGGACCGGCTGAGCCAGTCGCGCCATCCCGCCCGCGCCCGGGACCACAATGCCCCATCTCCACCAACCATCGCGATCATGAACGACGATCTGGAAGAACGGATTCGCTCCGGCAAGGCACTCAGCGAGTCGATGGGCAATTTCCACGTGAGCGGGTGGGATGCCCAACACAAGATCCTGAAGGCTGCATTCACGGTTCGGCCCGAGTACTGCCACACGAACGGCACCATCGCCCAGGGCGGCTTCATCACGGCCTGGCTCGATGCAGCGATGGCGCATGCGGTGATGCACGACACAGGCCATGCGCAAACCGTCTTCAGCCTGGAGATCAAGGTCAGCTTCTACGAGAAGGTCGGCCCCGGCGAAGGCCGGGTCGAGGGACGGGTGGTCCGGCGCGGCAAGCGGGTCGCCTTCCTCGAGGCCTCCCTCTACAGCCCTGCCGGCAAGCTGGCGGCGGAAGCCACGTCGACCGGCATCCTGGCCGATCTCCAGGGCGTGGCGCCCCAGGGCATCAGTCCCACGCCTTGAGTTGCTTCGCTGCCGTGCCGAACTGACCCCGGTGGTAGATCGCAGCGCCCTTGAATGAAAAGTCAAAGGGCTCGAACGGTTCGGCGCGCGTCGCTGTCAGATGCCACGTACGTGGTCTAGGTGGCCACCGGGATGTTCAAGTTCCGTGTCCGAGTACAGACTGCCTCATTCGAAAAATACGCGAGGTCATGATGGCCGATTTCGACTATGACGTGATCGTGATCGGCTCCGGATTCGGCGGCAGCGTCGCGGCGTTGCGCGCGACCGAGAAGGGCTACCGGGTGGGCGTCATGGAAGCCGGGCGGCGCTGGCCCGACAGCGCGATACCCAAGACCAACTGGGACATCCGGAAATACCTGTGGCAGCCCGAGGCCGAGATGTACGGCCTGCAGCGCCTCAGCTTCCTGGACGACGTGCTGGTGCTGCACGGCGCGGGCGTGGGCGGCGGCTCGCACGTCTACGGCAGCACGCTCTATGTTCCGCCGAAGAAGTTCTTCGCCGCACCCGAGTGGTCCTACATCACCGATTGGTACGACGAGATGCCCGCGTACTTCGACCAGGCCCAGCGCATGATGGGCGTCAACCGCGTGCCCTACATGGACAGCGACAAGGATCGGCTGATGCGCGAGATCGCCGTCGAGATGGGGCACGGCGACACCTACAACAAGGCACCCGTCGCCACCTTCTTCGGCGCCCCGGGCGTCGAGGTCGACGACCCCTTCTTCGGCGGCGCAGGCCCGCGCCGCACCGGCTGCGTGAACTGCGGCAACTGCATGATCGGCTGCGGCCGCGGGGCCAAGAACAAGCTGACGGAGAACTATCTCTATCTCGCGGAAAAGAACGGCTGCGTCATCCACGACCTGCACGAGGTGATCGAACTCGCGCCGCTCGACGGCGGCGGCTACGAGCTGATTGCGACCCACCCCGGCTGGGTGCAGCGCGCGGCGCACGTCGATCGCCATCGCTACACGGCCAGGCAGGTGGTGGTCTCCGCGCATGCCTATGGCTCGGCGCGCCTGCTGCACCACATGCGCCATATCGACAAGCTCACAAGCCTGTCGGATCAACTGGGCAAGCTGGCCCGCACCAATTCCGAGGCGCTGATCCTGGTCACGCGGCCCTATGTCGACTGGAAGAAGGACCCGGACCGATTCATCATCACGCCCGGCAGCGTCGCCATCACCTCCGGCGTCTGGCCGGACCCGGACACCAGCATCGAGCCGGTGTCCTATGGCGTGGGCAGCGACTTCTTCGCGCTGGCCACGACCTACTACGCCTCCGGCCCGCAGAAGCACCCCACCGAGACCTGGCTCAAGCACCTGATGGAGCATCCGGTCCAGACCCTCGGCCAGACCTTCGACGCGCGGCACTGGTCGGAACGCGCGATCACCCTGTTGTGCATGCAGACCACCGACACCTCGATCGACCTCTACTTCAAGGACGGCATCCTGCGCAGCCGGCACGGCTCGGGCGATCCGCCGCCCACGCACATCCCGGCCGCCGACGAGTTCGCGAAGCGGCTCGCGGCCAGGATGGGCGGGCTCGAATCGGCGCTGGATTTCGAAGTCGTCAACCGCACGGCGTCGGCCCACTTCATCGGCGGCATTCCGATCGGCGACTCGCGCGATAAGGGCGTGGTCGATCCCTACCAGCGCGTCTTCGGCCATGCGGGCCTGCATGTCATGGACGGCAGCGTGATGCCCGCCAACCCGGGGGTCAATCCCTCGCTCACGATCCTGGCGCTGGCCGAGCGTGCCATGTCGTTCTGGCCGAACAAGGGCGACGCCGATCCGCGGCCTTCCCTGGGTGCCGGCTACCAGCGCCTGGCGCCCATCATGCCGCGCGCGCCCGCGGTGCCGGCGCAGGCACCCGGCGCCCTGCGCTTCGACAAGCCGCAGCGCGAAGTGATTCCCGAATATCCGTACTGAGTCGAAGGCCGACGCACAGGAGACGAGCATGGCGAACCCGACGGTCGAGTACCGAGACCTGGGCCCATCGGCCCGATTGCCGGACCAGTCCGTCAATCCCTATTACCTGGCCGATCGCAAGCTGCGTGTGTCCGTCGCTCGCGTCGGCAAGAGCCTGTTCGCCTTCGACGACCTCTGCCCGCACGACGGCGGCCAGCTGTCGGCGGGCCTCCTGACCGGCACGACGCTGATGTGCCCGTGCGACGGCTCCCGCTTCGACGTCTCGACCGGCGCCGTGCAGGGCGGCCCGGCAAAGCAGCCACTCCCCACCTACGAGGTGCGCGAGCAGAACGGAGAAATCTGGGTTCGCGTCTGACACCAGGAGTTCATCGCCATGTCCGTCCCCGACTACGCCTCGCTCGTCGCCAGCCAGCGCGCCTTCTTCCTCGAAGGCCACACGCGCCCGGTGGCGTGGCGCAAGACCCAGCTCGAAGCCGTCAAGGCCCTGTTCACCGACCACCACGACGAACTGTGCGACGCACTCTGGAAAGACCTGCGCCGCAACGTGAACGATGCCGACCTGATGGACGTGGACTACTGCGCCAAGGAAGCCGCCTACGCGCTCAAGCACATCGACACCTGGATGAAGCCGCTGCACGAGCCGATGCCGCTGGTGTTCGAGCCCGGCTACATCCGGGTGAACCGCGATCCGCTCGGCGTGTCGCTGATCATCGGCGCCTGGAACGAACCCTTCATGCTGGTCTTCGGCCCGCTGGTGGCGGCGCTGGCGGCGGGCAACACGGCGGTGCTGAAGCCCTCGGAGATCGCCGCCCACTGCGCGGCCGCCGCGGCGCGCCTCGTGCCCGAGTACTTCGATCCGCGGGCGGTCGCGGTCGTCGAGGGCGCCGTCCCTGAGACCACCGCGCTGCTGGCGCAGCAGTGGGACATGATCTTCTTCACCGGCAGTCCGCCCGTCGGCAAGATCGTGCACCAGGCCGCCGCGAAGAACCTGACGCCCTGCGTGCTCGAACTCGGCGGCAAGAACCCGACCATCGTGCATTCGTCGGCCAACCTCAAGGCGGCCGCGCGGCGCATCGCCTACGGGCGCTACCTGAACTCCGGCCACATCTGCACCGCGCCCGACCATGTGCTGGCGTGGCCGGAAGTGAAGGACGAGTTCCTGCAGCACATGAAGGACACGATCCGCGAGTTCTACGGCGACGACCCCAAGCAGAGTCCGGACTACGGGCGCGTGATCAACCGGCGCAACTTCGATCGCCTGGCCGGCCTGCTCGGCAGCGGCAAGGCCATTGCCGGCGGCCAGACCGATGCCGACGAGCTCTACATCGCGCCGACGGTGCTGGTGGACGTCGCGGTCGACTCGCCGATCATGAAGGAAGAGATCTTCGGGCCGATCCTGCCGGTGCTCGAGATCGATTCGGTCGAGTCCGTCGTCCAGTGGGTCAACAGCCGGCCGAGCCCGCTCGGCCTCTACATCTTCGCCGAGGACAAGGAGGTGATCGACAGGATCCTGTCGGCCACGCGCTCGGGCGATGCGGAGGTCAACGACTGCGCCATCCACCCGCTCTTTCCCGAGCTTCCGTTCGGCGGCGTGGGCAACTCCGGCATGGGCAAGTACCACGGGCGCTGGGGCTTCGAAGCCTTCACCAACGCGCGCGGCGTGCTCCACCACAGCAGCACCGTCGACCCTGGCGTGCGTTATCCGCCTTACGCGAAGCACGGCCTCGAACGCGTCGCCGTCAACAAGCTGATGCCATAGAGGCGGCATCGACGTGGACCTCGACCCCGTCCTCCTGTCGCGGATCCAATTCGGGTTCCTGATCAGCTTCCACATCATCTTCCCCGCCTTCACGATCGGGCTGGCGGCATGGCTGGCGACGATCGAGGGGGCGCGGCTGGCGACGGGCAACGCGCTCTATCGCCGGGTGTTCGACTTCTGGCTGCCGATCTTCGCCGTCTCCTTCGGCATGGGCGTGGTCACGGGCATCGTCATGGCCTTCCAGTTCGGCACCAACTGGGGCGTGCTCTCGGTGAAGACCGGTTCGATCCAGGGCCCGCTGCTCGGCTACGAGGGCTTCACGGCCTTCATGCTCGAGGCGACCTTCTTCGGCGTGATGCTGCTCGGGCGCGACCGGGTGTCGCCGCGCTTCTACTTCTTCTCGTGCTGCATGGTGTCGCTGGGCACGATGTTCTCGTCCTTCTGGATCCTCGCCAACAACAGCTGGATGCAGGTGCCGCTGGGCCACACGGTGGTGGACGGCAAGATCATCCCGACCGACTGGATGCAGATCGTGCTGGGCCCGGTGCAGATGGTGCGCTGGCCGCACATGCTGCTCGCCGCCTTGCTGACGACCTCGATGTGCGTGTCGGCGACCGGTGCCTGGTATCTGCTGCGCCGGGTGCACCTCGACGAAGGCCGGATGATGCTGCACTGGGGCCTGGGGCTGGCCGCGGTGCTGATTCCGGTCCAGCTCTTCTTCGGTCACCTGACCGGCGAATACGTGCTCAAGCACCAGCCCGCCAAGTTCGCCGCGATCGAGGCGCGCTGGAAGAACGAGCAGCCCGCCAGCGAGGTGCTGATCGCCATTCCCGACGAGGCCAACGAGCGCAATCTCTACGCCATCTCGGTACCGAAGCTGGGCAGCTTCATCGCCTCGGGCAATTTCACTTCGGCCGAGCGAGGGCTCGAATCCTTCCCGCGCGAAGACCGGCCGCCGGTGCTGATCCCCTTCTTCGCCTTCCGGCTGATGGTCGGCATGGGTCTGGTCATGCTGGCCGTCTCCTGGCTCGGCAACCTGCTGCGCTGGCGCGGCAAGCTGGAGTCCTCGCGCTGGTTCCTGTGGGCCACCTTCATGTCGTTCCCGACCGGCTTCATCGCCATCCTGACCGGCTGGTACACCGCCGAGATCGGGCGCCAGCCCTGGGTGGTCTACGGGCTGCTGCGCACCAGGGACGCCGTCACGCCCTCCCTGACGACCAGCGATGTCCTGACTTCGCTGATCGTCTACGTGCTGGTGTACTGGATCTTCGTATCCTTCGGCATCTACTACATCTACAAGCTCCTGCGCGAGGGCCCGCGCGCCAGGACCCAGGCCACGGAGAACGTCACCGGCAGCCGGCCTCTGGCGGTCGCCGCGCGCACCGACGCCGCATCCGAAGGCAGATCCGGGGGCCGGTCGTGAGCGCGGCGGCACCCAGCGACCTGGCGCTCTTCTGGGCGGCGGTCATTGCCGTCTCGATCCTGGTCTACGTGATCCTGGACGGCTTCGACCTCGGCGTCGGGATCCTCTTCGGCACCACCCGCGAAGAGAGCCACCGCCTGCACATGATGGACACCATCGCGCCGTTCTGGGACGGCAACGAGACCTGGCTGGTGGTCATCGGCGCCGGCCTGTTCGCGACCTTTCCGGTGGTTTATGCCGTCTTCCTGGGTGCCTTCTACCTGCCTGTCCTGCTGCTGCTCGTCGGCCTCATCTTCCGCGGCATTGCCTTCGAATTCCGCTACCGCAGCGTCAAGACGCGCTGGCTGTGGGACCTGGGGTTCTTCCTCGGATCAACGGTGGTCGCCTTCGTGCAAGGGGCCGCCGTGGGCGCATTGATGCGCGGCCTTCCAGTGGCGCAGGGCCAGTTCGCGGGCACCTCCTTCGAATGGCTGCATCCGTTTTCGGTGCTGACCGGCGTCGGCCTGGTCTTCGGCTATGCGTTGCTCGGCGCAGGGTGGATCGTGCTCAAGAGCGAAGGCGACCTGCGCGACTGGGCCTATCGCCGCATTCCGTGGCTGGCCGCGGCTGTCTTCGGAGTGCTCGGCCTGGCGTTCGCCGTGTCCTTGAGCGTGGACGCAGGTGCGATCGCGCAAAGCCATCTGAAGGACCGGCCATGGGGGTGGGCCTTTGTCGCGGTTGCGATCGCCTCATTGATCGGCGTCGTGACGGGCGTTCGTGTGCGCCGGGATGGTGTCGCGTACGCACTGACCGTGGTGTTCATCGCGGCGGCGTACCTGACGCTCGGCACGATGTTCTGGCCCTACATGGTCCCGTATGCGGTGACGGTGGCCAGTGCAGCGGCGCCGGAGGAATCACTGCGGTTCCTGTTCTATGGCGGCGTGGTGGTCTTGCCGGTGATCGCCGCCTACACCATCGGCGTCTACTGGGTGTTCCGCGGCAAGGTCCGCAGCGGCTACCGCTAGCAACCGCCTGGCGGCAGGCTCAGTCGAGCAGCGCCATCGCCCCGTAGTCGCCGACCCGGTCGCCCAGGCCGGCCGCCACCAGCACCGCGCCCCGGGTCAGGGCCGCGAGCTTGCCGTCGATCTGGGCCTGCAGCCGCGGCAGCAGGAAGTCGCGGTTGTTCCAGAACACGCTGCCGCCGAGGCTGATGCGCTGCAGGTCGAGGGTGGCGACCAGGTTGAAGAGCATCCGGCCCATCACGCGGCACAGGGCGTCGGTGGTGGCCAGGGCCTTGGCTTCGCCGCGGGCGGCGGCGGCGAAGAGGTCGACCGCCGGCTCGCCGAAGCGGCGTGCGATCGCATTGCCGGCCACCAGCCCCTCGACGTCGCCGAAATTGCCGCAGCCGCACAGCGCCTGGTTGTCGTCGTCGGACACGAAGCTGTGGCCGGCATGGCCGGCGTTGCCGTTCTTGCCGCGCAGGACGTGGCCGTCGACGCACAGCCCGACGCCCACGCCGGTGCTCCAGGTGACGAAGGCGCAATGGTCAACGCCCTGCAGCGCGCCCCAGCGCCGCTCGGCCTCGAGGGCAGCGACCGCGTCGTTCTCGACCCGCACATGGGCGAAGCGCCGCTTGAGCGGGGCCTCGATCAGCGCCGTCATCCACTGGTTCGGCAGCCCGCGCGCCGGGCCGGCGATGCCACCGCAGATGTTCGGCGACGCCAGCTCGACCATGCCGTCGCGGATCTCGAAGGGGCCGGCCGACGAGACGCCGACCCGCTCGATCGAGGCGCCGGCGATGTTCTGCTCGGCGCAGGCCTCATCGATCAGCCGCAGGATCTGCAGCGCCACCGCGTCGTTGCCGCCGGTCTTGGCGGTCGGTTCGCTGCGCCGGCCAACCAGCGGCGTGCGGCTGTCGGCGGAAAGGCTCACGGCGATCTTGGTGCCGCCGATGTCCACACAGGCTCTCATGCGTGCCCCCACGCTCGGCACTTCGTGTCCTCGCTGCCGCCCGAGGGGGCGCGAGCTTGCTTGGGGCGGCCCGGCGCTGCGCTCATCTTCATATCCATCGCGCGACCAGGGCCGCGATCATGCTCAAAACGACCGTGCTGGCGATCGGCAAGTGCCATTCGCGCCCAAACGCACGGAACTCGAAATCGCCGGGCAGCCGCCCGAAGCCGAAGCGCCGCAGCCAGGCCGTCAGCCCGCTCATGAGCACCAGGGCCAGGACGACGACGATCAGCCAGCGAATCATGGATGCAGTTTAGGGCTAGAGACCCGTCGCCTCACGTGTTGTTTTATCGCAACCCTCGGGCACCTGAGTGAGTGTCGGAGGGCGCTGGATCACGACCACGGCGGTTCGTAGAGAATGCGCTACGGGCAGCCAGATTGCCATTGCATACCGTGCCAGCGCGGTTTGTACGGAGCGGCGCGTTGAACGGGCCGATCACCAGAGTGACACCGTAGGGCTCCTTCGAAGTCCTAGGATCCGCCCTACTTGGAGGTGTAGCCGTCGTTGATCCGGATAGTCCGGCCGGTGACCCTACTGCTGTGGCGTGCAGTCAATCAGCAGGCCTCGAACTTGCTGACCTGCTGCAGCTGCCCCATGACAAAGCGGCGGCCAAGCGCGTCCACCACCGCGCAACTCCCACGAGAACACAGCTGCCGGCGAACACGTACAGTCAGTCGAAACGTGGCGCACGCCACCCGATTCAAAATGCAGCCGCCAGTACGGGTGAACAGCAAGGCAAGCGACACGGCTTTGCCAGACGCGCTGGATGGCCTTTGACGGCGCGTTCGAGTCGAGGTGATCTTCCTTTCGTACGCAGCGCCTTTAGCGAGCGTTTTCGGTGGTGACATGAAGTGATCTGCATACATGTGTACGGCTCGCGGGTGAGCGCATCGAACCATGTCCGCAATCTCGATGAGATCCGCACACCCAGTCCTTGACAAATCGAAGACTCGGGCCCGAAGGCACAGCCGTCACGGAGAGCAGGTTTCAAATTGCGGGCAAGCTCCCCGACCTTCCGGGGCCGCAGCCTCAGGAGCCGTCAGAGCGCCTGCCGTCGGTCCACCAGCCCTTTTCCAGTTCCTGCGCAATCAGGGTCTTCAAGATCTCCTTGACCCGCCGCGCGGCGCGCGACAGCGGCCTGCCCGTGGTGTGGGCGATCGATATCCTTCGGTCGATGGTCGGCTTGACGATGCGCGCCGTCACCAGCCGGCCTTCGGCCGGATCGTTCTGTATCGCCGCCAGTGAAAGGATGGTGAAGCAGCCGGTGCGGCGCACCATCTCCTTGAGTTGCTCGGTCGCATCGACCTCGGCCGTCACGTGCAGGCTGACGCCGACCTTGTCGAGCGCCCCTTCGACCACCGATCGAAGCCCGTGCTCGCGTCCGGGCAGCACCATCGGGAGGCCGGCCAGACGGCTGGCCGGCACCTGCCCCTTCGCTTCCAACAAGCCGTCGAGGTCGCACCGGTCGCGGGCGGCGAGGAACAGGTTCTCGTCCAGCACCCATTCGAGATCGAGGCCCGGCGCGCTCGAGGACGCATAGACCAAGCCGAAGTCGATCGCGCCTTCGGGCAGCCAGCGCGCGATGTGACCGGACAGGCCCGACACCACGCGCAGTTGCACGTTCGGCATCTCCTGTCGCACCGTCTGGATCAAGGGCACGGTCAGCAGCGAGGTGAGAGATCCCGGAATGCCGACCGCCACACGCCCCACCTCCGACGACTGATGCACCCGCATGCTCGAGGCGGCGGCCACCACCGCATCCAGCACCGTGCGGGCGTGGACCAGGAAATCCCGGCCCTCGGGCGTGAGGATGGCGCCGTCGAAGCGGCGCTCGAAGAGCTGAACGCCGAGCTCCTCCTCCAGCAGCTTGATCTGCGCACTCACCGAGGGCTGCGAAATATGCAGGACCTGCGCAGCCTGCAGGAAGGACCGCTGCTCCGAGATGGCGACGAAATACCTGAACTGCTTGAGATTCACCTTGGGCCTCTGGACGCTGCACAAGCGCCCAAGTATCAGGCCAACCGGTCAAGCTCCGCGAGGATCTCCAGCGTGTGCTCGCCGAGGCGCGGTGCCGGGCGCGTGAAGTTGCCCGGGCTCTCCGAGAGGCGCGGCACGATGTTGTGCATCGGGATGCTGCCGAGTTCGCGGTCCTCCATCTCGACGATCGCCTGCCGGCCAGTCACGAAAGGATGGTCGATCAGGTCGGCAACGGAGCACACCGGACCGACCGTCACGCCGGCCGCCTCGAAGGCATCGAGATTGGCTTGCTGAGTCCGCGCGCCGATGAAGGCCGCGATGATCGCATCGAGGGCATCGCGGTTGGCGACGCGGGCGTCGTTGGTGGCGAAGCGTTCGTCACTCTTCAGCTCCGGCCGGCCGATGGTGTCGAGGATGCGCATCGCCATCGACTGCATGGAGCCCGAGAGCGCGACGAACTTGCCGTCGAGGCATTCGTAGATGTTGCGCGGTGCGGTATGGGTCGACTGGTTGCCCGAGCGCATGGTCGGCACACCGGTGAGCTTGTACTTGGCCGCCTCCGAGGCGATCACCGAGAAGATCGGCTCGAACAGCGACAGGTCAATCACCTGCCCTCGCCCTTCCCCTTCGGCCACCCGTAGCGCGGTCAGCACGCCGGCCGCGCCGTAAATGCCCGCGATCATGTCGGCCAGCGCCAGCGGCGGCAGCACCGGAGGTCGGTCAGCGTAGCCGTTCAGGAAGGCGAAGCCGGACATCGCCTCGACCAGCGTGCCGAAGCCCGGCTTGTGGTTGAAGGGTCCGGTCTGCCCCCAGCCCGAGATGCGCACCACCACCAGCGCCGGATTCAGCTCGAGCAGCAACGCGGGTGCGAGGCCCATGCGCTCCAACCCGCCGGGCACGAAGTTCTCGATGAAGACCTGCGAGTGCCGCACCAGCTTTCTGAGTCGTTCCAAGCCCTCGGCCGACTTGAGGTCGAGCACCAGCGAGCGCTTGTTGCGGCCGTAGACCTTCCAGTAGATGTCCTGGTCTTCCTCCCGCCAGCTGCGCAGGTCGTCGCCGGCGCCCTCTCGCTCGACCTTGATCACGTCGGCGCCGAAGTCGGCCAGGTAGACGCTCAGCATGTTGCCCGCCACCAGGCGCGACAGGTCGAGCACGCGCACGCCCTCGAGCGGGCCCTTCGCATCGGAGTCGAATCGTTGCATCTTCTTGCTCCCGGCCTAGACGAGGATCACGGGCTTGATCTCCTGCATGTTCCGCATCCGCTCCAGGGCGATGTTCACGTCGTCAAGCTTGTAGCGCCCGGTGATCATCTTTTCAAACGGGAAGTCGTGGAGGTGGGTGGAGATGAAGTCCAGCGCCAGCGAGTAGCTGCGCGCATCGCCCGAGAAAGAGCCGACCACCGTGATGTTCTTCTTCACGATCAGCGAGGGCGCGAACTCGGTCTTGCCTTCGCCCAACTGCCCGACGATCAGGTACCGGGCGCCCCTGCGGCACAGATGCAGCCCCTCGACGAAGGCCGCCGGCACCCCGGTGAACTCCAGCACGATGTCCGCGCCGCGACCGCCGGTGAGAGCCTGCACCATGTCCAGCCGCTCCTGCGCCGTGGTCTCATCCACAGAGATGCAGAGATCGGCGCCGAACTCGCGCGCCAGTTCCAGCCGTGCGGCCGGAGCGCCGATCACGATCACCTTGCGTGCGCCGCGCACCTTGGCGTTGGCGGTCGCGAGCAGGCCGAGCGGCCCCGCGCCCTGCACCACCACCACCTCGCTCGGGTCGATCTCACCGAGCTGCGACATCGCGTTCATCACCGAGCGCAGCGCGCAGCTGGACAGGCTCGCCAGCTCGTTGGGCACGTTGTCCGGCACCTTGAGGCGGCCCGCCTGCGGCAGGACGTAGCCGTATTCCGAGAAGCCGCCCAGCAGGTAGGGCTCCTGCTCCATGTTCTCGTACATGTAAGCGCGCCGGTTCATGCACAGTGTCGGCTTGCGCGCTGTGGTGCAGAAGAAGCAGCTGCCGCAAGCGGTGTGGGTGTAGAGCACACGGTCGCCCACGCGCAGCGGGTTCCCAACCGAGTCGCGGTCGGCCCCGTAGCCCAGCTTGAGCACGCTGCCCACCATCTCGTGGCCGATGATGACCGGCAGGTTGACAGTGAGCGAGAGCGAGCCCTGCCACAAGTGGACGTCGGTGCCGCAGATCGAGCAGGCCTCGATCTTCACCAACGCGGCGCCGGTTTCGACGTTGCGCGGAATCGGCACGTTCTCGATCTGCAGCGGCGCCTTGAACTTGCGGAGCACCGCGGCGCGGGAGAATTCTGGAAGGGTCGTCATGGGGTTTCGTTCAGAAGAAATAGCGATACCAGAGAGAGAGCTGGGGCACGTAGGTGATGGTGGCCATCACCAGCAACGCGGCGACCAGGAACCAGCCCAGATAGCGCAAAAGGCTCACCAGATCGGCGTTGTTGGTGCGCGCCGCGACGTAGAGGTTGGCCGCCATCGGCGGGGTGAGCAAGCCGATCTCGATATTGGTCACGAGGATGATGGCGAAATGCACCGGGTCGATGCCGAACTTGGCCGCCGCCGGCGCCAGCAGGGGGCCCATCAGCAGGGTCGCGGCGTTGGTCTCCATGAACATGCCGATCAGCAGCAGAACCAGGTTCACCACCAGCAGGAACACCAGCGCGCTGTCGGTGAAGCCGGTGGCGTAGCCGGCGATCGACTGCGGCACCTGTTCCAGCACCATGGCGCGGTTGAAGATGCTCGTAAAGCCGATGATCACGAGGATCGCGGCGGACGACAGCGCGGCCCGGGCAAAGATGCCATTGAGTTCGCCGAATTTCGTCATCCGCCCGAGAACCGTCACCAGCAAGGCGTAGAGCGCCGCCACCGCAGCCGCCTCGGTCGGCGTGAAGATGCCCGAGTAGATGCCACCCAGCACCAGGACCGGCAGCATCAGCGCCGGGATCGATCGGGTCATGATGGCGGCCATCGAGCGCTGGACCATCCGGCCGTCAACGGCGGCATGGGTGGTCGGCTGCGCACCGGCCACCAGCTCCTGCCCGCCCGGCAGCACGTGCCGCGACATCCAGGCGTGCACCACCCCGAGCGCCAGCATCATCACGATGCCCGGCATCACCGATGCCAGGAACAGCTGCGTGATCGAGACGCCAACAATCGAGCCGTAGAGGATCAGAGGGATCGACGGCGGAATCAGCACACCGAGCAGGCCCGCCGAGGCATTGAGCGCCGCGGTGTAGCCGCGCGGGTAGCCGCGCAGCGACATCTCCCGGCCGACCGTGCCGCCGATGGCCGCCACGGTCGCGACCGACGAGCCCGTGATAGCGCCCATCAGCGCACTCGCGAGGATCATCACGTGGCCCAGCGGCGCCCGCACCCATCCCAGCAGGATGTCGCAGACTGCCGTGAGCTGGCGGATCAGGCCGCCTCGGTTCATGAGTTCGCCGCCCAACAAGAAGAGCGGGATGGCGAGCAGCGGAAAGCTCGACACCGTGTCGTAGGGAATCGACGCCAGCGACGACAATTCGATGCTCCAGGCCTCGGCCCGGACCATCACGATCAGCGCGAAGGCCACGCCCACAGGCACGCCGACCACCAGCAGAACCAGCAGCGCCAGCGCGATCATGTCAGCGACTCCTCATCGATCGGCAGTCGGTTGGTCAGGACGCGCCACAGCTCGACCGCCGCATGCAGCAACATCAGCAACATGCCCAGCATCAAGAAGAAAACCGGCACGACCACCGGTGTGCCCATGTCGAGCATGCGTTCGCCGGACTGCTTCATGTCGATGAAGAACAGGGCGCCGATCCAGGCGTAGACGCCCGCGAACCCCAGCAGGCACAGTGCGACCACACCGCGCGCGGCGCGCCTGATGGCGGCGTTGGGCATCAGCTTGACCACGTCGACCGCGATGTGCGACTGGGCGTAGGTGCACATCGCGGCGCCGATGAAAGTCAGCGGCGACATCGCGACGATGGCCCATTCGGCCACGTTCGGAAGTCCGAGATTGAAGTAGCGGGTCGCCACGCTGATCGACACCGTCAAGAGCATCACGAGGAGGCTCAGGACGCAGATCCAGCGTTCGATCCGGAAGACGCGGTACTCGAAGCCGTCTAGCCCATGGCTCGACGACGGCGAGGCGCGATGCATCAGCGCGGCGTGACTCACGGCTTGCGCAGTTTCGCGACTTCTTCGCGCAATGCCTTGATGCGCTCGGTGCCGTAGATCGGCGCCAGCTTGTCCCACAGCGAATCGCCGACCCGCTGGAACTCGGCCATCGCCTCCGGCGTGGGCACCGTGACGCGCACGCCACCGTCACCGATCTTCTTCAGGAAGGTCGCATTGAGCTCGCGGTTCTTCTGGATCTGCCGGGTGGAAACTTCGGCCGCCGTGTCCTGCAGGATTTTCCTCTGTTCCGCGCTCAGGCGGCCCCAGAACCGTTCGCTCGCGGTGATGGCGCCCATCGCGTAGACGTGGTTGGTGGTCGTCATGAACTTCTGCGCCTCGAACAGGCGCGAGTTGTAGGTGATGCTGGCGCCGTTGTCCTGGCCGTCGACCGTGCCTTGCTGCAGGGCCGTGAAGAGTTCGGGGAACGGCATCGCGACCGCCTGTGCGCCGGCGGCTTCGAAAAAGCCCTTGATGCCAGCCGAGCCCGGCACCCGCAGTTTGAGCCCCTTCAGGTCCGAGACCTTCTCGACCGCCTGCTTCGAATTGGTGACGGCGCGGAACTCCAGCTCGAAGAATCCGAGCGCCTGCATTTTGTGCCTGGCAAGGGTCGTGCGCAGGGTCGTCTGCAGCACGCCCTGCGGGTTATAGAAGATCGCATCCGCTTCTTTGAAACTGGTCGCGATGTAGGGCAGGTAGTGGATGTCCAGCAATGGGTCCAGGCCCGCCAGCGAGCCGGGATTCAGGAAGGCGAGTTCGATGGAGCCGCGCGACAGCTCGCGCGCCAGCGCCTCATCGCCGCCCAGCTGGCTGTTCGGGAACAGCGCGACGGTGATCTCGCCATTGGTGCGCTCCGACACCAGGCGCGCGAAGTCTTTGCTCGCCTCGTCGACCGGGCTGTTGATCGCGAACACATGGCCGAGCCGGATTTTCATCTCGGCGGCTGCCGTGCCGGCTCCCAGGGTGCCGACCGCCGTGACGACCAGGGTGGCAAGGACGCGCTTCGCCTTTCGCAACAGGGTTGCGTGATTCTTCATGTCTGTCTCCGTTCGTTTATTGTTGAAAAAGCGGCAGGGGCCACAGGCGCCCTTGAGTGAACCTGTTGTCAGCCGTGGTTCAGCACGATGGTCTTGGCCACTGTGTATTCGCGCAGCGCCTCGAAACCCTTCTCGCGGCCGTGACCGCTGCGCTTGAAGCCACCGAAAGGAAGCTCGATGCCCCCGCCCGCACCGTAGCCGTTGACGTAGACCTGGCCCACCCGCAGCTTCTTCGCCACCCTGATCTGGCGAGCACCGTTCTCGGACCAGACGCCGGCAATGAGGCCGTACTCAGTGCCGTTGGCGATCCGCACGGCGTCGCTCTCGTCGTCGAAGGGAATCACCACCAGCACCGGACCAAACACCTCCTCGAAGGCGAGCTCATGGCTGAGCGGCACTGGACCCAGCAGCGTCGGCTTGACGAAGAAGCCGTTCTTGCTCGCGCGCTCGTCAATGCGCCCTTCGCCGATCACGGGGATGCCGTCCTTGCGGGCGCGCTCCAGGAAGCCCATCACACGGCCGTGCTGCACCTTGCTGATCAGCGGGCCGCAGTCCAGGTCGGCCTCGTGCGGGCCGACCCGCACCGCGTTCATTCGCGCCGCCAATGCACTCACCACCTTCTCGTAGATCGATCGCTGCACCAGCACCCGACTGCCGGCCGAGCAGGTCTGGCCAGCGTTCTGGATGATCGCGTTGATCACCACCGGCAGTGCCTTGTCGAGGTCCGCATCCTCGAACACGAGCTGGGGCGACTTGCCGCCGAGCTCCAGCACGCAGGGCACGTGGTTGTCGGCTGCGGACTTCTGGATCAGCGTCCCGACCTCGGGCGAACCGGTGAACGAGAGGAAGTCGATGCCTGCGTGGCTCGCCAGAGCCGCACCCGCCTCTTCGCCGTAGCCCGTGACCAGGTTGATGGCCCCCGCCGGGATGCCGACCTCCGCGGCCAGCTGCGTCAGTCGTACGATGCTGAGACAGGCCTCCTCGGCGGGCTTGAGCACGGTCGCGTTGCCGGTGGCGAGGGCCGCGCCCAGGGTGCGGCCGAACATCTGGGCCGGATAGTTCCAGGGGATGATGTGGCCGGTCACACCGCGCGGCTCGCGCACGATCATCACCTGGTAGCCGTCGAGAAAGGGAATGGTGTCGCCGTGCAACTTGTCGGCCGCGCCGCCGTAGTACTCGAAGTAGCGCGCGGTCGCGATCACGTCGCTGCGCGCGAGCTTCAGCGGCTTGCCGGTATCGTTGGCCTCCAGCTGCGCCAGCTCTTCCTGGTTCGCCAGGATCGCCAAGCCCAGCCGCGAGAGCAGCCTGCCGCGCTCGGTTGCCGTGGTGCGGCCCCATTCGCCCTCGAAGGCGCGGCGCGCGGCGGCCACGGCAGCATCGATGTCCTCGGCGCCACCGCGGGCGATCTGCCCGATCACGTGGCCGTCGCTCGGACAGATCATTTCGATCGCGGCAGTGGAGGCGGGGCGCACCCATTGGCCGTCGATGTAGTTCAAGGGGGGAAGATCGGTCGTGAAAGGCATGGTCTCTTGTCTCGTCTCGCTGTGATGGGTAACTGGCTGCGAAGAGTACAAGTGACTGCGCTCCAGCAATAAATACTATTTAGCTGGAACCGCTGAAGCGAGGCCCTATAGGCCGAGCCGACGGCTACAGGCAAATCTGATAACGGCTAACCGAACATTCGATTTCCGCAAGCGGGTGCGGCGAACTACGATGCCATGCCCTTCAAGGAACATCTGCATGAGGACAACCCGCTACCGCTCTTTTCTCTTCGTCCCGGCGGACAACGATCGACTGCTGCAGAGCGCCGTCGCAAAGCCTTGCGACGTGATCATCCTCGACCTCGAGGACGGAACGCATCCGAGCCGCAAGGCCAGCGCGCGCGCCACGCTGCACGCGTCCATCGAGCGCGTGAAGGAAGCCGGCAAGACGGCCGCGGTCCGTGTCAACGGCGACCTGGACACGGCCGTGACCGACCTTCGCGTGGCAGTAAGCGAAGGGCTGGACATGGTGCTGCTCCCGAAAGTCGAACACCCGCGAGACGTGCAGTTGCTGTCGGGCCTGGTCGCCGCGCTCGAGGCTTCCGCGGGCATCGCGGCCGGGCGGGTTCGCTTCTTGCTGCAGATCGAGAGCGCCGCCGCCCTGCCCCGGCTGCATGAGATCGCCGCGGCCGATGCGCGCACCATGGGAATGATGCTCGGCAGCGAGGACTTCTCGCTCGACTGCGGCGCCCTGCCCACCCCGGAAGCGCTGATGCAGCCGAGCCTGATGGTGCTTCATGCGGCCCGTGCCGCGCGCATCCAGGCGATCGGCTTCGTCGGCTCGATCGCCGACCTTGGCGATGTCGCGCAGTTCGCACAGAAGCTCGATCAGGCGCGCTCGTTCGGCTTCAGAGGCGCCGTCGTCGTGCACCCGAAATTTCTGGATGCGGTGAACGCCTGCTACACCCCCTCGCCCGAAGCGCTCGCCGAAGCGCGCGAAGTCGTCGCCGCCTTCGAATCGGGCGATGCCGAAGGTATCGGCGCCATGAAGGTGAACGGCAAGATGATCGACAAACCGGTCTATCGAAGAGCGCTGGAGCTGATCGCGGAAGCCGACTAGGGCGTGTTAACACAAACGAAGTCCGTCGGCGATCAGCGCGAAGCTGATGAAGCCGATGAACATCACATCGAGTTTTTTGAAGCGAGAGAAGATCCGGCGGTAGCCT
>NZ_JAUJZH010000010.1 GCF_030486595.1 Variovorax ginsengisoli
CACCGGGTGAGCGCATTGCACCTCGCCCCGTTAACTTTTGCATCCACCCCGCGGGTCGTCCCATAAACACCTCCATGATTGAAAGTGTTGCGACGACCGGTTGAATCCGCCGGCCAATCCGGCCCTGCGCACCGCGTCCACCGGGCAGCAGATCGCCACCGACACCACGCTGATGGTGCCGCTGTCGGCCTTCGCCAAGCTCGGCGAGCGGGCGGTGCCGACCTCGATCGACCACCAGGACACCGAGCTCGCCAGCACGGTGTCGTTCAGCCTGGCCGACGGCGTCAGCCTGTCGGACGCCAAGCGCATCGTGGCGCAGGCCGAGGCCGACATCGCGATGCCGATCAACGTGCGCGGCAGCTTCCAGGGCACGGCGCTGGCGGCCCAGCAGTCGCAGGGCCAGCAGTGGTTCCTGATCGTCGCGGCGCTGGTGGTGATCTACATCGTGCTCGGGGTGCTCTACGAAAGCCTGGTGCATCCGATCACCGTGCTGACCACGCTGCCCTCGGCCGGGGTCGGCGCGGTGCTGGCGCTCTTGATGTTCCGCATGGAGTTCTCGATCATCGCGCTGATCGGCGTCTTCCTCTTGATCGGCATCGTCAAGAAGAACGCGATCCTGATCATCGACTTCGCGCTCGAGGCCGAACGCTCGCGCGGGCTCAGCGCCGTGGAGGCGGTGCGCGAGGCCTGCCTGCTGCGCTTCCGCCCGATCCTGATGACCACGCTGGCGGCCGCGCTCGGTGCGCTGCCGCTGGCGATCGGCTTCGGGCTGGGTTCGGAGCTGCGCCAGCCGCTGGGCGTCGCGATCATCGGCGGGCTGATCGCCAGCCAGCTGCTGACCCTCCTGACCACGCCGGTCGTCTATGTGCTGCTCGACAAGCTGCGCCGGCGGCCCGCCAATGAAAAGTCCCTGAGCCGCGGCGCCGATTCCGCCCCGCCCGGCACGCCCGATATCGCCTTGAATCCATGACTGCAGCCACACGTTCTTTCCCCCGCCTTCCCCTGGCACTGGCCCTGGCGGCGCTGCTGGCCGGCTGCGCCGTCGGCCCGGCCTACGAGCGGCCACCGGTGGCGGCGCCGGCCGCCTGGAAGTCGGCCCCGGCCGCTGCCGGCTGGCAACCCGCGGCACCGGCCGATGCCTTCGATCGCGGCGAGTGGTGGAAGCTCTTTGGCGACGCCACGCTCGACGATCTCGCGGCGCGCGTCCAGATCTCGAACCAGAACATTGCCGCCGCGGTCGCCAACTATGCGCAGGCCCAGGCACTGGTGCGCGGCCAGCGCGCCGCGCTGTTCCCGCAGGTCACGCTCGACGGCAGCGCGCGCCGTACCGGGGGCCGCGACATCTCGGCCGCCACCGCCTCCGCGGCCGCGCTGGGCGTCGACTGGCAGCCCGACGTCTGGGGCCGCCTGCGCCAGGCGGTCGACAGCGCGCAGGCCAACGCACAGGCCAGCGAGGCCGACCTGGCGGCGGCGCGCCTGTCGGCCGTGGGCGACCTCGCCACCAACTACTTCTCGCTGCGCGAAGCCGATGCCGAACTGCAGATCCTCGACGACACGCTCGAAGGCTACCTGCGCAGCCTGCAGATCACGCGCAACCGCTATGCCGCCAGCATCGCCGCCCAGAGCGACGTGCTGCAGGCCGAGACGCTCTACTCCAACACCCAGGCCGAGCGCGCGGCGCTGAAGCGCAACCGCGATGCGCTCGAGCATGCGATCGCGGTGCTGGTCGGGGTCGCGCCGGCCGACTTCAGCCTGCCGGTGGCCCAGTGGAAGATGACGGTGCCCGGCGTGCCTGCGGAGCTGCCGTCGACCTTGCTCGAGCGCCGGCCCGACATCGCGGCGGCCGAGCGCCAGGTGGCGGCGGCGAACGCGCAGATCGGCATCGCGCGCTCGGCCTACTACCCGAACTTCAGCCTGAGCGGCGGCATCAGCACCAGCGCATCGCGCATCGGCGACCTGTTCAATGCCTCGAACACGCTGTGGTCGCTCGGCCTGTCGGTCGCGCAGGTGGTGTTCGACGGCGGTGCGATCGGCGCCAGCGTCGATGCCGCCAAGGCCGGCCACGAGGCCACGGTGGCGCGCTACCGCCAGACCGTGCTGGCCGCCTTCCAGAGCGTCGAGGACCAGCTGACCGCGGGCGGCAGCTTGGCGCAGCAGGAGGACCTGCGCCGCCAGAGCTCGGCCGCGGCCGACCGCACCGAGCAGCAGTTCCTGAACCGCTACCGGGCCGGCACCATCGACTACACCAGCGTGGTGGTGGCGCAGGTGTCGGCGCTCAACAGCCGGCGCGCGCTGCTGCAGGTTCAGGTCAACCGGCAGGTGGCCGCCATCACGCTGATCCAGTCGCTGGGTGGCGGCTGGCACGCCGAGTGGATGGCGCCGGCGCCGCAGCCGGTCGCCGCGGCCGCGCTGCCCAAGTCATGATTCAGGCGCCGCGCAGCCGCGGCGGCTGCAGGTAGGCGCCGGACTCGAACAACTGGGTTTCGGCCTGGTCGATGCGCTTCACGACCGGCTTGCCGGCGCGGCTCGCGAGGAGCTCCAGCAGCGCTTCGGTCAGCGCCGTGCCGGCCGCGACCGAGGGAAAGAACGACGGGCTCTGGATTGCGAACAGCAAGGTCTCGTCGGCCAGCAGCGACAGCGGCGAGGCCGCGCTGTCGGTCAGCGCCAACACCTTGCAGCCCGCCGCCCGGGCGGCCTCGGCCACCTGCAGCGCCTCGCGTGAATAGGGGGCGAAGCTGGCGACGACCAGCGCATCGCCCTTGCTCATCGCGCGCTGCTGCATCTCCAGCGAGCCGCCCTGGCCGTCGATCAGCTGCACGCTGGTGCGGAACATCCGGTACACGTAGACGAACGAGAAGGCGATCGGGAAGCAGGCCCTGAAGCCGGCGGCATGCACCGTGGCCGCCTTTTCGAGCAGGGCGCAAGCCTTCTGCAACGAGGCGGCGCTCTGCCGTTGCGTCGCCTCTAGGTTGCGGCGCTGCACCTCGAACATCTCCTCGACCAGGCCGCGGTCGGTCGCCCGGCCGACCAGCGTGCGGGCCCGCTCGCCGTAGGCCTCCGGCCCGAGCCCCATCTCCGACGCCACCGCTTCCTTGAACTGCGGCCAGCCGGCATAGCCCAGGTGCTGGGCGAAGCGCACCAGCGTGGCGGGGGTGCCGCCCGAGCGCGTGCCGATCGTGCGCATCGAATGAGTGACCACGTCATTGGGGTGGTCGAGCACGTACCTGGCCACCTGCTGCAGAGCGGGGCTCAGGCCGGCGAAGCGCTGGCGGAGATCGTCCTTGACGCCCATGGAAGTCCTGTCGTGGTTTGGAACGAATGTACCGGATGGAACGGAGGTGTTCCAGAATCCCTTGACGGAACAAATGTTCCAAACAATAATTCATTCGGTACATTAGTTCCATTCAGCCGACGCCATGACGCACGTCTTCCACCGCCATCTCCACCACACCCCGCCGGTCGCCATTGCCGCGAGCGGCATGACGATCCGCGACGCCGCCGGCCGCGACTACCTCGACGCCTCCGGCGGCGCCGCGGTCTCCTCGCTGGGCCATGGGCATCCGGACGTGATCGCCGCGATGCACGCGCAGGTCGATCGCCTGGCCTATGCCCACACCAGCTTCTTCACCACCGAGGTGGCGGAGCAGCTGGCCGACGAGCTGATCGGCGGCGCGCCCGAGGGCATGAGCCATGTCTACCTGGTGAGCGGGGGCTCCGAGGCGGTCGAGTCGGCGCTCAAGATGGCGCGCCAGTATTTCGTCGAGATCGGCCAGCCGCAGCGCACCCACTTCATCGCCCGCCGCCAGAGTTACCACGGCAACACGCTGGGGGCGCTGGCCGTCGGCGGCAACGCCTGGCGGCGCGAGCCCTTCGCGCCGATACTGGTGCCGGCCACGCACGTCTCTCCCTGCTATCCGTACCGCGAGCAGCACGAAGGCGAGAGCGCCGATCAGTACGGCGTGCGGCTCGCGGCCGAGCTCGAGGCGGCGATCCTGGCGCAGGGCGCCGACCGCGTGATCGCCTTCGTCGCCGAGACCGTCGGCGGCGCCACCGCCGGCGTGCTGACGCCGGTGCCGGGCTACTTCAAGGCCGTTCGCGAGGTCTGTGACCGCCATGGCGTGCTGCTGATCCTCGACGAGGTGATGTGCGGCATGGGCCGCTGCGGCACGCTGTACGCCTGCGAGCAGGAGGGCGTGGTGCCCGACCTGGTGACGGTCGCCAAGGGCCTGGGCGGCGGCTACCAGCCGATCGGCGCCGTGCTCGCGCAGCGCCGCATCGTCGAGGCGATGTCGCAGGGCAGCGGTTTCTTCCAGCATGGCCACACCTACCTCGGTCATCCGGTGGCTTGCGCGGCCGCACTGGCGGTGCAGCGGGTGATCCGGCGCGACGGCCTGCTGGCCAAGGTGCGGGATGACGGCGAAGCCTTCGGCGCGATGCTGCGCGAGGCGCTCGGCGACCATCCGCACGTGGGCGACATCCGCGGCCGCGGCTTCTTCTGGGGCGTCGAGCTGGTGGCCGAACGGGCCACCAAGTCGCCGTTCGCGCCGGGGTTGAAGCTGCACGCCCGGATCAAGAACGACGCGATGGCGCGCGGCCTGCTGTGCTATCCCTTCGGCGGCACGGTCGACGGCCGGCAGGGCGACCACGTGCTGCTGGCGCCGCCCTTCATTGCCACCCGGCAGGATCTGCAGGAGATCGCGACGCGGCTGGCCGGCGCGATCGACAGCGTCACGCGCGCCGCGCTGCGCTGACGCGCTGCAACGAATTCCCCCTTCGCCTTCACCCACCTGTTTCGAGGAGTTGCTCCATGGCCTTCGCTCGCCTGTCCCCGTTCGCCTTCGCCGCCTTGATGGCGGCCTGCACGCTGCTGCCGCTCACGACCGCCCAGGCCCAGGAGGGCGGCACGCTGGCCAAGGTCAAGGCCAGCGGCGCCATCACCGTCGGCTACCGCGAGTCGTCCTTCGGTTTTTCGTACCTCGATGCCAGCCTGAAACCGGTGGGCTACAGCATCGACATCTGCATGCGGATCGTCGACGCCATCAAGACCGAGCTCCGGATGCCGAGCCTGGAGGTCCGCTACCAGGCCGTGACCTCGGCCAACCGGATCCCGCTGGTGGCCAACGGCACGGTCGACATCGAATGCGGCTCGACCACCAACCTGGTCGAGCGGCAGAAGCAGGTGGCGTTCTCGCCCGACATCTTCCGCTACAACGTGCGCATGCTGGTGAAGGCCGATTCGGGCATCAGGGACATCGCCGACCTGCAGGGCAAGACGGTCGTCACCACCACCGGCACGACCTCGTTCCGGCTGCTGCGCGAGGCCGACAAGGGCAAGAACCTCGAGGTCACGAACGTCGCGGCGAAGGACCACACCGAGTCCTTCCTGCTGGTCGAGAACGGCCGCGCTCAGGCTTTCGTGCTGGACGACATCCTGCTGGCGGGGCAGATCGCCAACGCCCGCAGCCCGAAGGACTTCAGGATCACCGGCGAAAGCCTGCGCACCGAGAACCAGTCGCTGATGCTGCGCAAGGACGATCCCGAATTCAAGGCGCTGGTGGACCGCGTGGTCGGTGGCATGATGAAATCGGGCGAGATGGAAAAGCTCTACAACCGCTGGTTCATGTCGCCCATTCCGCCGAAGAACATCAACATCAACTACCCGCTCAACGCCGAGACCCGGGACGCTTTCGCGAATCCGTCGTCGAAGGGGATCTGAGCACCGCCGATGACCCGTATCGCACTCATCCACGCCCTGGCGCATTCGGTCGCGCCGATCAACGAAGCGCTGGCGCGCGAATGGCCCGAGGCCTTGCGCACTAACCTGCTCGACGACAGCCTGTCGGGCGATCTCGCTCGCGGCGGGCGCGGGCTCGACGAGGCCATGCACGAGCGTTTCCAGCGGCTGGCGCAGTACGCGGTCGACTGCGGCGCGCAAGGCATCCTCTTCACCTGCTCGGCCTTCGGTCCGTGCATCGAGGCGGTGGCGCGGCGCCACGCCGGCATGCCGGTGCTGAAGCCCAACGAGGCGATGATCGAGGAGGCCGCGGCCGGCGCCGGCACGCTGGGCCTGATCGCGAGCTTCGGGCCCACGCTCGAATCGATGCCGTCCGAATTCCCGCCCGGCGTGGCGCTCGAACTGGCGCTGGCCGAGGGCGCGCTCGAGGCCCTGAATGCCGGCGACGGCGAGCGGCACGATGCGCTGGTCGCCGCCCAGGCCAGGGCCCTGCGCGCGCGCGGCTGCACCCGCATCGCGTTGGCGCAGTTCAGCCTGGCACGCGCCCGGGCGGCCTGCGAAGCGGCCTCGGGGCTGCCGGTGTTGACCACCGTTGACAGCGCGGTGCGCGCCCTGCGGCGGCGACTGGAAACGCGATGAACCCGCTGCTCGACAACATCGCCTGGAACACGCTCTCGGGCCCGCATGCCGGCTTCGCCACCGGCACCGACCGCGCCCGCCGCTACGCTCCCGGCTTTTCTCCGATCGTCGGGTTCGCGAATGCCGGCCATCCCGATCTCGACGACCTGATACCGTTCTGCGCCCCCGGCGATCACTTCTACTGCATGGACTGGTCCGGCAGCGCACCCGCGGGCTGGCGTATCGATCTGGACTCGACCATGTTCAGGATGGTGTGGCAGGGCGCGATGCCGGACGACGACCCGGCCCTCGATGCCACGCCCTTGCGGCCTGAACATGCGGCCCAGGCGGTCGAACTGGCCGCGCTGACCCGCCCAGGGCCCTTCGGCCCGCGGACACCCGAGCTCGGCGACTACTTCGGTTGCTTCGAGGGCGACCGCCTGATCGCGATGGCCGGCGAACGCATGTGCGCCGGCACGTTGCGCGAGATCAGCGGCATCTGCACCCATCCCGACTACCAGGGGCGCGGCCTGGCGCGCCGGCTGGCCGCGAAGCTGATTCGCCGCCAGCTGCAGCGAGGCGAGACCCCGTTCCTGCATGTCATGCGCGACAACGAAGGTGCCCATGGGCTTTACCAGCGGATGGGCTTCAAGGACCATCGCGAGGTGGTGGTGCGCGTCATCTCGCCGTGTTGATCTGAACGGAACCTGACCGCCGCGATCGCGATAATCGACGCTCTTTCAAGGAGCGCGCGTGGATATCGTTTTGCTGGCCAAGGCCGCCATCATGGGCATCGTCGAGGGCCTGACCGAATTTCTTCCGATCTCGTCGACCGGCCATCTGATCCTCGCCGGTTCGCTGCTCGGCTTCGACGACGACAAGGCCAAGGTCTTCGACATCGCGATCCAGACCGGTGCCATCTTCGCGGTGGTGCTGGTCTTCTGGCACAAGATCCACTCGACCGTCGTGGCGCTGCCGCGCCAGCCGAAGGCGCGGCGCTTCGCGCTCAACGTGCTGATCGCCTTTCTGCCGGCGGTGGTGCTGGGCCTGCTGTTCGGCAAGGCCATCAAGGCCCACCTGTTCACGCCGACCGTGGTGGCGAGCACCTTCATCATCGGCGGCTTCATCATCCTGTGGGCCGAGCGGCGACCGCCGGGCTCGGTGCGGATCGAGAACGTCGACGACATGACGCCCTGGGATGCGCTCAAGGTCGGCCTGGTGCAGTGCTTCGCGATGATCCCCGGCACCAGCCGCAGCGGCTCGACCATCATCGGCGGCATGCTGCTCGGGCTGTCGCGCAAGGCGGCGACCGACTTCTCCTTCTTCCTCGCGATCCCGACCCTGATCGGCGCCGGCGCCTACAGCCTTTACAAGGAGCGCGCGCTGTTGTCGGTGGCCGACATCCCGCTGTTCGCGGTCGGCCTGGTGTTCTCGTTCGTGAGCGCATGGCTGTGCGTGCGCTGGCTGCTGCGCTACATCAGCACGCACGATTTCGTGCCTTTCGCCTGGTACCGGATCGCCTTCGGGATCGTGGTGTTGGCGACCGCGTGGAGCGGCGTCGTCACCTGGGCCGACTGAACGCCGGCAAGGGCTCAGTGCGGCGACGAGCGCTTCATCAGAACGATGCCGCAGACGATCAGTGCGCCGGCGGCGATCCGCATGAGGCTGGCCTGCTCGCCGAGTACCAGGATGCCGACCACGAAGGCGCCGACCGCGCCGATGCCGGTCCAGATCGTGTAGGCGGTACCGAGCGGCAGCGAGCGCATCGAGATCGACAGCAAGCCGAAGCTCGCGATCATGAGGACCAGCGTGAGGGCCGTGGGCCACGGGCGGCTGAAGCCCTCGGAGAGCTTCATCGAATAGGCCCATGCCACTTCGAGAATGCCGGCGATGACGAGATAGATCCAGGCCATGTGTCCCTCACTTCAAGAAAAAGCCGGGCCGTCCCGAATTGATTCCACTCGTCCGGGAGGTCGTCCTCCCGATGGGGCGGGATGATAGCAAGGGACCGCGGCGGTGCCGGCCGCCGCCGACGCGTCAGAGCAGGTTGCGCAGCGCCGCCTCGACCGCCGCGGCGGTGGCGATCGGCTTTTCCATCGGAAACAGGTGGGTGCCGTCGAGCATCATGATCCGCCCCTTGGTGACCTGCTGGGTCATCGCCATGCCGACCCGCTTCATCTCGACCGACTGGCGGCCGCCGACGAAGGCCGCGCGGCACTTCAGCGGATGGGCGCGCAGCAGGGCGCCCAGGTTGTGCGGGATGGTGTCGTAGATCGCGGTCTCGACATCGCGGTCGAAACTCAAGGCGCGTGAACTGGCCCCCACGCTCGGCACTGACGTGTCCTCGCTGCCCCCCGAGGGGGCCCTCGCGCCTTGGGGCGGCCCGGCGTCGCTCGCATCGTCGAGATCGAAGGTGCCGTGCTCGATGTAGTCGCGCAGCACGCGTTCGTCCCACTTGGCGAAGGCCTTCTTGCTGCGGAAATGCTCGAACACCGCCTCGCGGTGCTCCCAGGTGTTCCTGCGCTTGCGGCTGATCATGCCGGGGGACACGCTCTTCATCAGCGGCGTGCGCTTCATGAGGTTGATCGTGCCGGCGCGCCAGCCGCCGATCAGCGGCGAATCGAGCAGCACCACCCCGCGGGCGAGCGCCGGATGCAGGGCGGCGCACATCAGGCTCAGGAAACCGCCGAGCGAATGGCCGACCAGCAGCACCGGGGCGCCGGCCCGGTCGGCCCGCGCCTGGGCGAAGTCCGCCAGCTGCTGCACCAGGTGCGGCCAGTTGTCGGTGACCGGGTACTTGGGGTCATGGCCGAATTTCTCGACCGCATCGACGTCGAAGCCGCGGTTGCGCAGGCTGTCGAGCATCACGCGGTAGGTGCTCGCGGGAAAGCTGTTCCCGTGCGAGAAGATGACTGGAGGGAGCATGGCAAGGGGGCACCGGCGGGCGGCGCCGGGCACGGTCAGATCAGCTTTTCTTCGGGCGTCGAGATCTTGCGCAGCGGGCTGTGCCGCGTGGCCGGCATCTTCAGCGGATGCTCGGTGTAGGCGTCGTCCCAGACCGGGTCCTCGATGCTGTCGAACACCTCGCGCAGCTTCTGGCCCCAGCTGTTGTGCATCATTCGGTAGTAGGGGTTGTCGGCGTCGATGCAGATCACCTTGTCGGTGCGCAGGGTGTTGGCCTCGTACACCACCAGGTCGAGCGGCAGGCCGACCGACAGGTTCGACTTCATGGTCGAGTCCATCGACACCAGCGCGCACTTGGCGGCTTCGTCGAGCGGGGTCTCGGGGGTCAGCACGCGGTCGAGCACCGGCTTGCCGTACTTGGACTCGCCGACCTGGAAGTAGGGCGTCTCGGTGGTCGCCTCGATGAAATTGCCGGCTGCATAGACCAGGAACAGGCGCATGCCCTCGCCCTTGACCTGGCCGCCGAAGATGAAGGAGACATTGAAGTCCAGCCCGGCGTGCTTGAGCGCCTCGGCATCGCGGTCGTACACGTGGCGCACGGCCGAGCCGAGCACGCGGGCGGCGTCGAACATGCTCTTGGCGTTCCAGATGGTGATCGGCGGGCTTTCCTCGCCGCTTTCCTTGGTCTCGCGCAGCTCTTCGATCTGGAGGATTTCGCGCACCGACTGCGAGATGCTCAGGTTGCCGGCCGACAGCAGCACCATGACGCGGTCGCCGGGCTGCTCGTAGACGATCATCTTGCGGAAGGTGCTGATGTGGTCCACGCCCGCATTGGTGCGCGAATCGGACAGGAACACCAGTCCGGCGTTGAGTTTGATGCCGACGCAGTAGGTCATGAGTTCTTCTTGCACGAATCGAGCCATCAGCCCTGCTCGCGCATCTGGAGTTTCTTCAGTGTGTAGAGGGCCTCGAGCGCTTCGCGCGGGCTCATCGCATCGGGGTCGATCTCACTCAGCGCGGATTCTACGGCGCTCGCCAGCGGCGCCTCGGCCACTGGTGGCGGCGCGAACAGGTCGACCTGGGCGCGGGTCTGCGTCTGCTGCGATTCCAGCGCCTCCAGCGCCTGCCGCGCGTGGTTGACCACCGCCGCCGGCATGCCGGCCAGCCGAGCCACCTGGATGCCGTAGCTCTTGCTGGCCGGGCCGGGCTGCATCTCGTGCAGGAAGACGATGTCGCGGCCGGCCTCGGTGGCGCTCACGTGCATGTTGACCGCGCCGTGGTGGCTGGCCGGGAATTCGGTGAGCTCGAAATAGTGGGTCGCGAAGAGCGTGAAGGCGCGCGTGCGGTCGTGCAGCTGGGCGGCGATGCCGGCCGCCAGCGCCAGCCCGTCGAAGGTGCTGGTGCCGCGGCCGATCTCGTCCATGAGCACCAGCGAGTGGGCGGTGGCGCCGTGCAGGATCTGCGCCGCCTCGGTCATCTCGAGCATGAAGGTCGACTGCGCGTTGGCCAGGTCGTCGGCCGCGCCGATGCGGGTGTGGATGGCGTCGATCGGCCCGAGCCGGCAGGCGGCGGCCGGCACGTGCGAGCCGATGGACGCCAGCAGCACGATGATCGCGACCTGCCGCATGTAGGTAGACTTGCCGCCCATGTTGGGGCCGGTGATGACCTGCATGCGCTGCTGGGGGCCGAGGCGGGTGTCGTTGGCGATGAAAGCGCCCGATGATTTCTCGGCCAGCCGGGCCTCGACCACCGGATGGCGGCCCTGTTCGATCTCGATGCAGGGATGGGCGACGAAACTCGGCGCGCGCCAGTGCAGCGCATGCGAGCGCTCGGCCAGCGCGCAGAGGGCGTCGAGCGTTGCGATGGCGCCGGCCAGCCGGGTCAGCGCGGCCACCGAGGGCTGGAGGGCGTCGAGCAGCTGCTCGTAGAGCCACTTTTCGCGCGCCAGTGCGCGGTCCTGCGCCGACAGCGCCTTGTCCTCGAAGGCCTTGAGCTCGGGCGTGATGAAGCGCTCGGCGTTCTTCAGTGTCTGGCGCCGGCGGTAGTTGTCGGGCACCTTGGCCAGCGCGCTCTGCGTGACCTCGATGTAGAAGCCGTGCACGCGATTGAACTGCACCCGCAGGTTGCTGATGCCGGTGCGCTCGCGTTCGCTGGCCTCGAGCTGGAGCAGAAAGTCGTCGCAGTTCTCGCTGATGGCGCGCAGCTCGTCGAGCTCGGCATCGTGGCCGCTGGCGATCACGCCGCCGTCGCGGACCAGGGCCGAGGGCTCAGGGGTGATCGCGGCGACCAGCAGTTCGGCGCAGCCGGAGGGTGGCGCCAGCTGGTCGGCCAGTTGCGCCAGCAGCGCCGACGCACCGGGCAGGGCGGGTGCCAGCTGCCCGGCCTTTGCCAGCGCCATCCGCAGGGCCAGCAGCTCGCGCGGGCGCACCTGTCTGAGCGAGATGCGGGCCGCGATGCGTTCGACGTCGCTGGTGTTCTTGAGCTGGTCGCGCAGGGTGCGCCAGGGCGCCGCGGTGCCGCCGGGCGGCGGGGCCTGCAGCGCGGCGATCGCTTCGAGCCGCGACTGGGCCGCGCCGCGGTCGCGTCGGGGCGCCAGCAGCCAGCGCTTGAGCAGCCGGCTGCCCATCCCCGTCATGCAGGTGTCTAGCAGCGAGAACAGGGTCGGCGACTCTTCGCCGCGCAGGGTCTGGACCAGCTCGAGGTTGCGCCGGGTGGTCGGCGGCAGTTCGATCAGTTCGCCGTCGCGCTCGACTGCCAGCCGCTGCACGTGCGCCAGCGCCCGGCCCTGGGTGTGTTCGGCATAGCCCAGCAGCGCGGCGGCGGCGGCATGGGCGTTGGCGAGCGATTCGGCATTCCAGGCCGCCAGGTTGGTGCTGCCCATCTGCTCGCACAGCTTGCGCTCGCCGAGGCCGCCATCGAACTGCCAGGCCGGCCGCAGCGACAGGGTGAAGGGGGTGGCGCCGCGCGCTGCCTTCAGGCGCTGCTCGAAGGCGGGCGTGACCTCGGCGCTGTAGAGCACTTCGCTCGGTGCGATCCGTGCGATCCAGGCTTCGAGGGCGTCGGACGGGCATTCGGCCAGCCGCAGCTCGGCACCCGTGACGCTGAGCCAGGCCAGGCCGCAGAAGTTGCGCGCCCCCGCATGCACGGCCAGCAGCAGCGATTCGCTCTTGTCGTTGAGCAGTTCGACATCGGTCAGCGTGCCCGGCGTGACCACCCGCACCACCTTGCGCTCCACCGGTCCCTTGCTGGCGCCGACTTCGCCGACCTGCTCGCAGATGGCGACCGATTCGCCGAGCTTGATCAGCCGGCCCAGGTAGGTATCGACCGCGTGAAAGGGCACGCCGCACATCACGACCGGCTGGCCGGCCGACTGGCCGCGCTGGGTCAGCGTGATGTCGAGCAGCCGCGCGGCCTTCTCGGCGTCGGCGTAGAACAGCTCGTAGAAGTCGCCCATCCGGTAGAACAGGAGGGTGTCGGGGTGGTCGGCCTTGAGGCCGAGGTACTGCGCCATCATGGGCGTGTGGCCGGAAAGGTCAGGCTTCGCAGGTGCTTGATTTGCAAGGGCTTTGCGATCTATCCCTTTGATTTCATTGGGGATGTCACGAATGACGACGTTCTGATTCAACTTGCTGACACCTAACAAAACTTGGCTCCACTTGCGAAAAGGGCGTAGGTTTTGACCTGCTGGTTTGGGAAGTTGCGCTGGGAGGCGAAACGGGTCATCAGGAAACCTACGCTGGCAGGTGATTCACATGCACTTCGACGCGCGAACTGCGAAGCTCTTGCAGCCGGGCCAGCACATTATGGTGGACGCCTGTCCGGGCCTGAGGCTCGAGGCCACCGCAACGACCAGGACCTGGACTACCGCTAGATGCGGCAGGAGAAGCTCGGCCGCTGGCCGGCGGTGTCGCCCGCGAAGGCGACGGCCGAATGGGAGGTGCTCCGGGGCATGCGGGACTCGGGCGTCGATCCGGAACCAGTTCGTCTTGCGGCACCTTGACCTCGTGCTCAAGCGGTTTCACAACCTCACAGCAGAGACAAGACACGCACTCGGACTTCCTGGGCATCGAGGACATGACCCTCGATCAGGGGTGGCCGCCAGTGCCGCTTTGCCAAATGTGGGACCTCGAAGCCGTAAATGTGAAAAGTTCACATTTTGTGTGTGAAGTTGCTACCATCTAAGCGCAAAGTGACCCTGCGTACGCTTAGGAGATGCGCGATGAACTTGGATTACTACCTTCGCAAGGCCCGGGAGCTCTCTCCGAAGGCGGCCAAGATCGCACTGCGAGTCCTGGATCGAGATCCGTACATTCCAGTCGAGTCGATCGTGGCGCTGCGTCCTGCATTGGTCGAGCGAAGCAACGAGTCAGCGGGTTTTGGAACGACGGACTGGATGACCATCGCGGCGATAGAGCGGCCCGCGATCCATCGGTTTACGAATCGCTTCGAGAGTCGCGAGCAGCGTCACGCTCGGCTTTGGGTAAACGGTCTACGCCAAGAGGAGCTGTAGCCTGCCGCCTCACCCCACTGGGCGCGGGGCGCGTGCGCGCACTAGCTTGGATGCCAACGGTCGCCGACCGGCTTCAGCAAGTGTCGGGTGAGCTCCTTTTTGCGGCTGTGCTGTTGGCACCCGCCGCGTGGCTCGGGATGTGGTTTGTTTCGCCTCTGGCCGACCGCGAGCCGTGATGGGCGTGTGACCGGAAAGGTCGGGCTTCGCAGGCGCGCGATGGGCAAGGCCTTTTTGCGCTATCCCTTTGATTTCAATAGGGATATCACGGTCTTCGACGGTCTGGTTCAACTTGCGGGCACCTGACGTCCGCACAATCTGTATCAATTGCACCGCCAGCGCCATTTCGCGAGGGGCCGGAGAATCTACAGATGAACGACAAAAGCGATTTCGGATTGATCGGCCTGGCCGTCATGGGCCAGAACCTGGTGCTGAACGTGGAGAGCCACGGCTTCCAGGTCAGCGTCTACAACCGCACCGAGGCCACCACCGAGGCCTTCGTCGCCGCCAACCCCGGCAAGAAGCTGGTCGGCGCCAAGACGCTTGAGGACTTCGTCCAGAGCCTGGCGAGGCCGCGCAAGATCCAGATCATGGTGAAGGCCGGCGCACCGGTCGACCAGGTGATCGAGCAGCTCATCCCGCTGCTCGACAAGGACGACATCGTCATCGACGGCGGCAACAGCCTCTACACCGACACCGAGCGCCGCGACGCCTACCTGGCGGGCAAGGGCCTGCGCTTCATCGGCGCCGGCGTGTCGGGCGGCGAGGAAGGGGCGCGCAAGGGGCCGTCGATCATGCCGGGCGGACCGCTCTCCACCTGGGAAGTGATGAAGCCGATCTTCGAGAGCATCGCGGCCAAGGTGGACGGCGAGCCTTGCGTGATCCACATCGGGCCGGGCGGCGCCGGGCACTACGTCAAGATGGTCCACAACGGGATCGAATACGGCGACATGCAGCTCATCTGCGAGGCCTACAGCCTGTTCAAGGCGGCCGGCTTCTCGACCGACGAGATGGCCGCGATCTTCGATGAATGGAACGAGGGCGAGCTGCAAAGCTATCTGATCCAGATCACCGCCAAGGCGCTCGGACAGAAAGACCCGGAGACCGGCAAGCCGATCATCGATGTCATTCTCGACAAGGCCGGCCAGAAGGGCACCGGCCAGTGGACGCTGATCAACGCCGCCGAGAACGCGGTGGTCATCAGCACCATCAACGCCGCTGTCGAGGCACGGGTGCTGTCGTCGCAGAAGAAGCAGCGCGTGGCGGCCAGCCGGCTGCTGCAGGGCCCGAAGATCGCGCTGTCGCTCGACAAGAAGGCCCTGGTGGCCAAGGTCCACGATGCGCTCTATGCGTCGAAGGTCATCAGCTACACCCAGGGCTTCGATCTCATCAAGACCATGGGCGACAAGAAGGACTGGGGCCTCGACCTCGGCCGCATCGCGGCGATCTGGCGCGGCGGCTGCATCATCCGGGCGCGATTCCTGAACCGCATCACCGACGCTTTTCGCACCGACCCCGCGCTCGGCAACCTGATGCTCGACCCCTTCTTCAAGGACCTGCTGAACCGCACCCAGCAGAACTGGCGCGAAGTGGTCGCGCTGGCGGTCGGCAACGGCATCCCGGTGCCTGCGTTCAGCGCCTCGCTGGCCTACTACGACAGCTACCGCACCGAGCGCCTGCCGGCGAACCTGCTGCAGGCGCAGCGCGACTTCTTCGGTGCCCACACCTACGAGCGGACCGACCAGCCCGAAGGGCGGTTCTTCCACACCGAATGGCCCGAGGTGATCGGCTGATCCTGCGGGCTCTAAGCCGAATTTCGCCAGATGCGGCCGATCACGACCTGGTTGTTCAAGCTGAAGTCGTTGTAGGCGTCCAGTTCCTCTTGCGAGCGATTGGCACGCCGGAGCGCTTCAGCGACCTCCCGGGTGTTCGTTTCGTGCCGCGCGTACAGCGTGCGCAGCGTTTCCACCGGCAATGACTGCAGAAGACTTTCGAGCAGGACGTTGCCGGCGATGAACTGGCCACGCAACTGCGCGAGCGACATCTCGTTCTTCACGTCGATCCCCTTCAAGAGTAGGTGGCTCGGGCCGGTGACATTTTGCTTCGGAATGAATGCGGCGAGGGTCGGCCTTTTGCGCTAACTTCCGGGTCATGAGCAAGAAGTCCGCCCGCCGCGAATACCTCCAGGCAGTCGCCGAGTTCGACGCCGGGTGCGAGCGCTTCGCGCGTGGCATGGCCCGGATCCTCGAGACGCCCCTGCCGACAGCGGCGAGCCTCATTCAGCTGGGGCCGAGGAAGCCGGCGAAGCGGGCGCCGCGCCCCGAGCCGGCGCGCGCTGGCGGCATCCGCAAGGCCTGACGATCCGCGTCCCAACAAATGATGAGGCGAGGCGCAAAGGCTGCAGTAAGCTGCCGGCGTGAAGCACCTCCAACCACTCCTACTTTTCGGTGCCGTCGTCTTCGCAGGCCTTGCCTGGTCGGCGGAGCCTTCGACCCCACCGGCGACCAAGTCCAACAGGGCCTGCCACTGGGACCGGCAGACCGGCCGGATGATCTGCCAGCGGGTCCGCGCGCCCGGCACCGGCGCACCGCCGCCGGTGGCGGAGCCGAAGCCCCAGCAAGGCGGGACGCCCTGACGGTCTGCAGGATGCGCCGAGTCGGCTGAAGGTTGCCGCTCAGGCCTGGCCGCGCCGGCGGCGGGCCACGCGGACGGCCTCGACCCAGGTGTCGATGTTGAAGCGCTGGCCCGATTCGGCGATGCGCGCCGACGCGATGCGGTGCAGGGGCAAGCGCCGCGTGTCGCCCGGCAGTTCGCCGTGGCCGACGATGATCTTCTTCTGCAGGTCGAGCTGGTCGACCTGCAGGATGCACTCGATCTTCCGGTCCTGGCCATCGAAGTACCTGACCCGGATGCGCGGCGTCTCGTCGACGATCGCGTGTTCGCCCTTGCCCTGGATGAACCACTCGGGCAGCGTGTCGGGCACCGAGTCGCCCGAGGGGTTGGTCCCGCCGCGCACGGTCGGGATTTCCAACGGCACATGGCCGGAACGAACCCTCGCGGCCTCGATGCGGCGTTCCATTTCGCGGCGACCGGCGACCCGTCGCCATGCCCACATCAGGGCCAACAGCAGCGCGCCAGTCAGCACGGCGATCAATATCTGCCAGTGCGCAGCTCCGGTGCTCATCGTTCAACCCCCTCGGCGCACGCGCCGCCTAATTCCAAAGTACTCAGTTTCTGGAATTCTGGGACCATGGGCCGTCATCGTCAAACGGCCGCGCGGCATAGCGCGTTTGGGGGAGAGCCGCCGGCGGTCAGTCCTCGTGGGTGTCGTGCGTGGCGGCGGCGCCGCGGCGCCAGTAGCCGGCCGCCTTGACCCATTTCGGGTGGGCGCCGCGCTCGCCCACGAGATGGGCGCGGATGGCCTTGGCGGCGCTGGACTCGCAGGCCACCCAGGCGTGGAAGTCGCCTTCGGGCGGGGTCAGTCCGCGCAGTGCATCGAGCAGCGGCGACCCGGTGCCCGGCTCCGCGCCGCGGCGGTGCACCCACTGGAGGTCGAGGCCGGCCTGGGTGTCGAAGGAGATTTGGTCGGCTTCGCTGTCGACTTCGGCCAGCACCACGGCGCGCGCGCCGGCGGGCAGTTCGGCCAGCCGCCGCGAGATCGCGGGTAGCGCCGTGTCGTCGCCGATCAGCAAGTGCCAGTCGAAGGCGGTCGGGATGATGAAGGAGCCGCGCGGGCCGCCGACGCCGACCAGGTCGCCGGGCCGGGCCGCTTCGGCCCATTGCGTGGCCGGACCGGCATCGTGCAGCGCGAAGTCGATCTCGAGCGTGCCGGCCTGGGCATCGTGGCGGCGCGGCGTGTAGTCGCGCATGGCCGGCTTCGGACCGGGCGGCCAGACCGGGCCTTCGGGGCCGGTCGTGGGCACCGTGAGTTGGCCGGTCGCGGCATCGGGAAAGAAGACCTTGGCGTGGTCGTCGAAGCCCGGGCTCGTGAAGCCGGCGAGCTCGTCGCCGCCAAGCGTGATCCGGATCAGGTGCGGCGTGAGGCGCTGCACGCGACGGACTTCGAGCTTGCGGAAGCGCAGGTCGTGGCGCACCCGGCGCGGCAGCCGGTCGGGGGTGGACGAAGCGATGGAGGTGTCGTTCATGAGGTTCCGATTCGATCCAGTTGTTGGGCGGCGTGGTCGAGCACCGCGGCGAATTCGTGGGCCTGTTGTTCGGTGAGGGGGGCGCCGGCGAGGCGCAGCCGCATCGCCAGCTTGAGGTTCTCGATGGCGCGAACGACCTGCGGCGGACGGCCGGCGCGCGGGCCGGCACCGTCGACGCCGCCGGCCATGCGGGCCATCATCTCGTCGACGGTCGCGCGATGGGCGGCGAGGTAGTCGAGGCCGCCCGCGGTGACGCTGTAGCGCTTGCGCCCGCCGCCGTCGGCGGCATCGACGCTGACACAGCCCAGTTCCTCGAGCAGTGTCAGGGTCGGGTAGACGATGCCGGGGCTGGGACTGTAGCGGCCGCCGAGGCGCTCTTCGATGGCCTTGATCAGTTCATAGCCGTGGCTCGGCTTGTCGGCGATCAGCTGCAGCAGCACGAAGCGCAGGCCGCCGTGGCCGAAGATCCGGCCGCCGCCGCGTCCGCCGCGGTGCTCGCCCGCTTCGGCTCGGCCGCCGCCGCCGAGCCCGTCGGCGTGTTCATCGCGCCGGCTGCCGTGTAGAAAGTGTCTGCAATCTCGCATGTGTGTCCTTGAAGTCATTATCGATTTTATAAAAGATATATCTAAATGATATCGAAGTCAAGGTGACGCCATTGGCAACCACATGGCGGAGCCGCTGGGTCGCGGCCGCCAAATCGGCGCCGAAAACGTGACAGAGTCCCGGATTTGGCCGGGGTTGTTGGGACTGGGAGCGCTTGAATCTAGGGTAAACCCTTAAAATAGCCTCCATGACCCACTCCAACGCCTATTTCCCCCGCAATCCGAAGTTCACCGACACCTTCGAACGCGAGCTGGCCAACGACGACGCCAGCCACTTGGGCCGCAACGAACCGTCGGTGTTCATGCCGCTGCTGAAGCGCCTGGGCGCCGGCCTCTCGGCATTTGCGCAGACCGTGCGCTTCCTGCGCGCATCGGCCCAGCGCCCCCAGCAGCGCTACCAGGCCAGCTAATGCAGGGCGGCCCGGCGCTGGCTCAGCGCTGCGGCATGTCCTTGACCGAATAGCCCAGGCTCACCGTCGCATCCTCCGGGATCGGCGGCATGGTGGCGTTCCAGGCCAGCCAGTCGGCGCGCATCGCGGCCAGGCGCTCCGGTTCCTTCTTTGCCTGATTGGCCCGCTCGCGCTCGTCGGCCGGGATGTTGAACAGGTACTCGTTGCCGTCGACCTGCAGGTATTTCCAGTCGCCGTCGCGCAGCGCGCGCTGGCCGCGATGGTTCATGCGCCAGTGCAGCGGCCGCGCGAAGGTTTTGCCGGCGTCGCGCAGCACCGGCAGCAGCGACACGCCGTCGAGCGGGTAGCGCGGGTCGGCCGCGACACCTGCGGCGGCGAGCATCGTCGCCGACCAGTCCATCGTCATGCATTGCTGCGCGGTCACGCCGCCGGCCCTGATGCCTTGCGGCCAATGCGCGATCCACGGCACCCGGATGCCGCCCTCGGTCAGGTCCATCTTGCCGCCCACCAGCGGCCAGTTGTCGGAGAAGCGCTCGCCGCCGTTGTCGCTCGTGAAGACCACCAGCGTGTTGTCGGCGATGCCGTGCTTTTCGAGAGCGGCCATGATCGAGCCGATGCCCTCGTCCATGTGGTGGATCATCCGGCGGTAGGTGTGGATGTTGCCGCCGGAGAGGTCGAACAGGTTGTCCTTCACCGCCGGCGCCTTGGCCGCGTCGTCGCGGGTTTCCCAGGGCCAGTGCGGCGCCGTGTAGTGCAGGCTCAGGAAGAAGGGCGCCTCTTGCTGCGCCATCCGCTCGACGTAGTCGACCGCGCGCCGCGACAGCAGGTCGGTGAGGTAGCCCTCCTGCGGGCAGTCCTCCTCGCCCGACCAGAGGTCGTGCCGGCCGCTCGAATCGCAGTGCGTGAAGTAGTCGACGCCGCCCGACATCGGACCGAAGAACTCCTCGTAGCCCGATCGCAGCGGACCGAAGTTGGGCGGATAGCCCAGGTGCCACTTGCCGACCAGCGCCGTGCGGTAGCCGGCGCCGCGCAGCAGCGAGGGCAGGGTGGGGTGGTCGGCCGGCAGGCCCAGGGTGGCGCTGCCGCGGCTCTTGCTGTTGATCGGCTCCTCGGCGGCACCGCGCAGGCGGTACTGGTAGCGCGCGGTGATCATCGCGAAGCGGGTCGGCGAGCACACCGGCGAGTTGGCATAGCCCTGCGTGAAGCGGATGCCCCTGGCCGCCAGGCCGTCGAGTACCGGCGAGACCGGGCCGAACTCGGCATCGCGGCCGCCGTAGCAGCCGAGGTCGGCATGGCCGAGGTCGTCGGCCACGATGAAGATGATGTTGGGTCGTTGCATGGGGTTCAGGGTTGGTAGCCGGATTTCTGCACCACCGGCGCCCATTGCGCGCGGTAGGCCTTGAGCATGGCCTCGGTCTGGGCCTGCGTGCTGACCACTGGCGTCATCAGCGTGTCCTTGAAGCGGCGCTGGGTGTCCGGGTCCTGCATGACTTCGCGGATTTCCTGCGACAGGCGCGCCACCTTGTCCTTCGGCATGGTCGCCGGCGCGAAGAAGGTGTTCCAGCCGGTGGCGACCAGGTCGAGACCGGCCTCCTTGAAGGTCGGGATCTCGGGCGCGAAGGGCGAGCGCTTGGCCCCCGAAACCGCCAGGATGCGGATCTTGCCGGCCTGGTGCTGCGGCAGGTCGACGTCGAAGGTGTCGAAGGCGATCGGCACCTGGCCGCCGATCAGGTCGGTCAGCAGCGGGCCCGAGCCGCGATAGCCGACCACCTCGGCCCGCACCTTGGCCTTCTCGCCCATCATGAGGCCGAAGAAGTGCGGCAGGCTGCCGGTGGCGGGCACGCCGAAGTTGGCCTTCTCGGGGTTGGCCCGCATCCAGGCCAGCAGGTGCGACAGCTCGCGCACCGGCACCGCGGTCGATACCGCCAGCGCGAACTCGTAGTCGTTGACGTGCGAGACCGGCACGAAGTCGCGCTCGGCGTCGTAGCCGTTGTCCTTGAAGACCAGCGGCGCCACCACCATCACGGCCGGATTGGCGAGCATCAGCACGTTCTGGCCGGCCGGCGTGGCCTTGGCCTGCTGCGCCGCCAGCCGGCCGCCGGCGCCGGGCTTGTTGTCGACGATCACCGGCACGCCGAGCCTGGCCTGCAGCTTGTCGCCGACGATGCGGGCCACGCGGTCGGTGGCGCCGCCGGCCGCATAGCCGACCACGATGTGCAGCGGGCCGCCTTCGAGGGCCTGGGCCTGGGCGCCGAGCACCGCGGTGCCCAGGGCGAGGGCGGCGGCGAGGCGGGGAAAGTATCGACGAGAAAACATGGGAGCTCCGATGCGAGGCAAGGTCAGGGTCAGTCGTTGGCCTGGAAGTTCACGGCCTTCATGATTCCGCCCCAGCGGGCGGTGTCCTCGCGCATTGTCTTCAACAAGGCCTCGGGGCCATCGCCTACCGGATACATGCCGTTCTGCAGCAGCTGCTGCCGCACCTCGCGCGAATTGACCGCGCGGGTGAACTCGGCGCGCAGCTTGTCGACGATCGGCTGCGGCGTCTTGAGCGGCGCGTAGTAGGCGAACCAGGCGGTCGCAACCACGTCCTTGAGGCCGGCCTCGGTGAAGGTCGGCAGGTCGGGCATCAGCGGCGAGCGCTTCTCGCCGCTGGTCGCCAGCACCTTCACGCGGCCGCCGGGCTGCATCTGCAGCGCGCCGCCGACGGTGTCGAAATACACCGGGATCTGGCCCCCCATCACGTCCTGCCGCGCCGGCGTGGAGCCTCGATACGGCACGTGGACCATCTTCAGTCCCGCCGAGCGATTGAGCATCTCGCCGAGGAAGTGCGAGGGCGTGCCCGCGCCGTACGAGCCGAAGCTGAGCTTGTCGCCCTGCGCCCTGGCCCAGGTGATGAACTCGGCCAGCGTGTTGGCCGGCACGTCCTTGCTCACCACCAGCGCGAGCTCGAAGCGGGCCGCGTTGACGATCGGGATGAAGTCCTTGATCGGGTCGTACGAGAGGCTGCGGTAGGCGCTCGGGAACATCGCCATCATGCTGGCGGTGCCGAGCAGCAGCGTTCGGCCGTCGGGCGCGGCGTTCTTCACCGCCTCGGCCGCGATGCGGCCGGCGGCGCCGGAGCGGTTGTCGATGATCAGCGGACCGAGCGAATCGCGCACCTCGTGGGCGATGGCGCGGGTCAGCACGTCTTGCGTGCCGCCGGCCGGCACGCCGATCAGGACCTTGATCGGTTGGCCGGGGGTGAATGCCTGGGCGCGAGCGAGGGGCGCCAGTGCCAGGCCGCCCAGGGCCGCGAGTGCGCGGCGGCGGTCGAATGCGTGGTGCATGGGTGCGTGTCTCCTTTGGATCGACTTTAGAGTCGTGCCATTCGATTGTTCTAATCAACCATTCCAAGGATTTACCACTAGATGAGCGCGCCACGCCGACCCCTGGACGACCTGCTGCTGTACCGCCTGTCGCGCCTGATCGCGGTCGGCGGCAGCATGGTCATCCGCCTGTGCGAAGGGCGCTTCGGCATCACGCGGCGCGAGTGGCGGCTGATCGCCACGCTGGCCAGCCGCGGCGAGCTGAGCTCTTCGCAGCTGGCCGGGCATGCCCAGCTCGATCGGGCCCGGACCTCGAAGGCGGTGGGCTCGCTGGTCGCCAAGGGGCTGCTGTCGCGCACGCACCCGGCGGGCGATCGAAGGCAGGTACTGCTGGGCCTCACGGCGAGCGGGCAGGCCTTGTACGACGAGCTGTTTCCGCTGGTGTCGCGGATCAACGCCGACCTGCTGGGGACACTGGACGAGGAAACCGCCACCCGCCTGGACGATGCGCTCCGGCGCTTGCAGGCGCAAGCCGAACGCATGGCCGGCGAGGCGGTGCTGCCGAAAGCCGACCGATCGCGGCGCGGCGTCGGCAGCGGCTGAGCCGGATGCCGCGCCTCAGGGCTGCGCCGCCGGCACCGCCGGGCGGGCGTCGTCGCCCTCGATCCGCATCCGCGGCAGGAACTGCGGGTACTCGCGCTGCATGAAGGCGATCAGTCCCTCGCGCACCGTGCAGCGCAGGTCGAAGGCCAGCGCCGACGAGGCCGCGGTGCACAGCACGCGGATCTGCATCGTGCGTTCGGTGGCGTCGGTCACGCGCAGGTTGAAGAAGCGGCCGTCCCATTCGGGCGCCGCCTTGACGATGCGCTCGACCTCGGCGCGCAGCGGCGCCAGCGGCATGCCGTAGTCGGCGTAGACGAAGACCGAGCCGAGCAGCTGAGAGTCGTGCCGGGTCCAGTTCTGGAACGGCTTCTCGATGAAGTAGGTGAGCGGCAGGATCAGCCGGCGGTCGTCCCAGATGCGCAGCACGACGAAGGTCCCGGTGATCTCCTCGACCCGCCCCCATTCGCCCTCGACCACCAGCACGTCGTCGATGCGGATCGGCTGCGCCAGCGCGATCTGCAGGCCGGCGATGAGGTTGCTGAACACCGGCTTGGCGGCCAGGCCGGCCACGATGCCGATCACGCCGGCCGAGGCCAGCAGGCTGGCGCCGACCTGGCGCGCGCCCGGGAAGGTCATCATCATCAACGCCGCCCCGGCCACCACCAGCACCGTGTTGGCGGTGCGCGCCAGCACCCGCGCCTGGGTCAGGATGCG
The DNA here is from genome assembly GCF_030486595.1 of Variovorax ginsengisoli. GTDB lineage: Bacteria > Pseudomonadota > Gammaproteobacteria > Burkholderiales > Burkholderiaceae_C > Variovorax > Variovorax ginsengisoli_B. The sequence goes on from NZ_JAUJZH010000010.1 coordinate 23,543, forward strand.
GCGTGCCTGCAGGTTGTCGCGCACGTCCGACGGATGCTGCCTGACCATGCCCTCGGCGAAGCCGCTGACCGCCCGCACGGCGAGCCAGGTCGCCGCCCCGATCAGCGCCAGGCCGTTGAGGTGGCGCACGTTGCCGACGAAGCGCAGGTCGTCGGGCGCGGCCTGCCAGACCAGCTGCAGCGCCACCAGCGGGAGCACGAAGAGCGCCGGCCGCTTGATCGCCAGCAGGGTCGCGTGAAGCGTCGGCACCGAGCGGGTGAGGCGTTCGAGCACCAGGCCGGCGAGGCGGTGGCCCAGCAGCGCCAGCGGCACCGCCAGCAAGGCCGCGAGCAGCGGTGCGGACCACGGATAGGCGAGCAAGGTCGTCATCATGAGGCGGTGTGGGGGCTGTCCTCGGCGGCGGGTTGCAGGATGCGCGCCGCGTCGTCGCGCAGCTGGGCGGCGATGCCGGTTGCCAGATCGAGCCGGCGCAGCAGCCATGGCGTGACGTCGTTGTCGAAGGGGTCGGGCAGGGGGATCGGGCCGGCCAGCGTGGTGGCGGGCGCGCCCTCGGGCATCACCGAGCCGCTGGTGGGTGCGGCGCCGATGCTGGCCTCGATGCGCTGGGCCGTGCGGGCCAGCGGGCCTTCGATCTCGGCCGGCGTCAGCCGGTCGCGCCGCAGCACCAGCATCGACTTGACCGCGCTCAGCTGGGCCAGCAGCTGGTAGCTGTGGGCCTGCAGGTGCTCGAGCGGCTCCAGCGGGGGCCGCACCGCGCGCGGCTCCGAGAGCGAGCGCTGCGTGGCCTGCACCAGGGCCGACAGGCTGTCGTAGGCCTCGCGCCGGGCCAGCCGCCATTCGAGCTCGGGGCTGACGCCGACCGAGCGCAGCTGGCCCAGCCCCAGCGCCAGCCGCGCGTGCCGCGCCTGGGCGCCGAGCACCCGCGCCACCAGGGCCGGGATCTGCCCGCGCTCCCAGGACGGCAGCACGTAGCAGAAGGCCCAGGCCAGCGCAGCGCCGATCAGGGTGTCGGCGACGCGCTCGAACAGCGCGAAGGTGGTGCTCATGCCGGTGTTCAGCATGTGGGCCTGGACCAGGCCCAGCACGGTGGCCGCCACCGCGGTGATCAGGTAGCGCCGCACCGCGAAGCCGTGGGCGATCGCCTGCGCCAGCGTCATGGCGGCCAGCAGCGTCAGCGGCGACGGATGGGCCGACAGCAGCGCCACCGCGAAGACGCAGCCCAGCAGCGTGCCGGCCACGCGGCTGTTGCGCCGCTCCAGGGTCTGCGAGAGGCTGCCGCGCAGCACCACCACGATGGTCAGCAGGATCCAGTAGTCGTGCGAGCCCCAGGGCAGGGCCAGCGCGATGCCGTAGCCGGCCGCGATCGCCAATGCGGCGCGAATTGCATGGCGCAGCGGCGGCGCGTCCCAGCGCCAGAGCGCGAGAAAGGGCCGCAGCGACCATTCGGTCGGGCTCACGAACATCTGCCAGCTGGCCCGCACCACCGCCAGGTCGGGCTCGCGCTCGCCGCGCGCCAGCGCCGACAGGCGCAGCACCTCGTCGTTGATGTGGCCGATGCGGCTGGCCAGCCCGCGCGCCAGCATCGCCGGCGTCGGGCCGGTGTAGCTGCGCGGGCGCGCCGGGTCCTCGTCGAGGTGGATCGCCGTCAGCTCGCGCCGGCGGTCGGGCACCGTGGCCGGCGGGCGCCCGAGCAGCAGGGCGTCGGCCAGCGCCGCGGTGTCGGCGGCCAGGGCCTCCAGGATGCGGCGCATCTCGACCAGCGCCGCCGCATGGCCGGGATGGGTCTTGAGGGCGTCGAGGTCGAGCTCGCTGGCCAGCAGCAGGTCGCGCAGTTCGAGCACCGTCATCAGCATGCCGGCGAGGCGCTGCCGGTAGGGCGTGCGCGGCGATTCGAGAACGATGTCGCGCGCCGCCTGCAGCAGGTCGGCCAGCGCGGCCTGTTCGCGCAGCAGCTGGCCGAGCAGCGAGGCCGGCACCTCGCGGATGTCGCCGGAGTCGTCGCGGGGCGTGAACTGGCGCGCCTCGGTCCGCATCAGGGCGGCCAGCGAGAGCAGCAGGTCGGCCATCACCTGCACCCGGTAGCGGGCGTTGAGCGCCAGGTTGGCGAGCACCGCGTAGATCACGTAGAGCCCGGCGCCGAGGCCGAAATACAGCGTGCGCTGCACCGCCTCGGCCATGTCGTCGGGCTTCGGCGTCGCCATCGAGAAGATCATCGAGAACATCACGGCGATCGCGATCGGGATGCCCCGCTTGCCCCAGGCCATCGCCACGAAGGCCAGGAAGGTGGCCGGAACCAGCAGCAGGCCGAGTTCGAGCGGCTTGGCGTGCAGCAGCTGCACCAGGAAGAGCAGCGGCAGCCCGATCAGCGGCGCCGGCAGCATCTGCAGCAGCTTGCCGCGGCGGGGGGCGGGCAGGTCGGGCGGTGCGGTCACGATGACCCCGACCGAGGCGGCCGACGCCGCGAGGGTTCCGAGCACCAGGTGGACGCCGCCGGAGATCAGCAGCAGCCCGAAGGCCACCGAGATGCCGTTGGCGATGTAGTGGCCCAGCGCCACGCGCAGGGCGGCACGGCTGCGGACGGCGGCCGCGCGGGGCGCCTCCATCACTTCGCGGCGGCGTCGCCCTCGGCGGGCGCCACGGGGACTTCGCGGCGGATGCGCGTGAGCTTGCGCGGTGCCGGCGCCGCGTCCGCGGCCGGCTCGGTCTCGGGCGCCGCGGCCGGCGTGGCGTCGATGGTGCTGCGGGCGTAGGTGTCGCCGCCCTGGGCCGAGGGGTCGACCGCGCGCATCCGGTCGCTGGCGCGCAGCTTGTCGTCGAGGCCCGCGAACTTGGAGTACTTGGCCAGCAGCGGCACCAGCTGGCCATAGATGCGCGGGGCGCCGGCCAGGCATTCGCGCTGGTCGAGGAACTCGGGCTCGCCGGTGAAGTTGCCGATCAGGCCGCCGGCCTCGGTGACCAGCAGCGAGCCGGCCGCCACGTCCCAGATGTTGAGGCCGGTCTCGAAGAAGCCGTCGGTGAAGCCGGCCGCGACATAGGCCAGGTCGAGCGCCGCGGCGCCTGGGCGGCGCAGGCCGGCCATGCGCGGCATCAGGTCGGCCATGATGGCCAGGTACTGCTTGAAGTTGTCGCCGGTGCGGAACGGGAAGCCGGTCGAGACCAGGCATTCGTTGAGGCGGGTGCGCTTGCTGACGCGGATCCGGCGCTCGTTCATGAAGGCGCCGCGGCCCTTGGTGGCGGTGAACAGGTCGTTGCGGCTCGGGTCGTAGATGACCGCCTGCTCGATCTTGCCGCGCACCGCGAGCGCGATCGACACGCAATAGACCGGGAAGCCGTGGATGAAGTTGGTGGTGCCGTCGAGCGGATCGATGATCCAGACGTAGTCGGAATCCTTGGCGCCGTGTTCGGTGCCAGATTCCTCGGCCAGGATGCCGTGCCCCGGATAGGCGGTGAGCAGCGTCTCGATGATCGCTCGCTCGCTCGCATGATCGACTTCGGTGACGAAGTCGTTCACCTGCTTCTGCGAAATGCGCACCGCTTCGACGTCGAGCGCGGCGCGATTGATGATGGCGCCGGCGGCGCGGGCGGCCTTGACGGCCACGTTGAGCATGGGGTGCAGGTTGGGGGACGACATGAATTGTGTGAAGAACGGAAAAGGGGCGATCGGTTGATGCGGTGGCCCCCTGAAAAGCGGCCCGGCGATGCGGGCGGCGAGAATCATGGGATTTTACCCGCAGCCATGCGCACCCGCTTCATCCTGATCCAGACCAGCCATGCCGGCAATGTCGGCGCCGCCGCCCGCGCCATGAAGACCATGGGCTTCGACGACCTGGTGCTGGTGGCGCCGCGCTGGGCCAACGTGCTGCGGCGCGAGGAGACCATCCAGCGCGCCAGCGGGGCGCTCGACGTGCTCGACAACGCCCGCATCGTCGAGACGCTGGACGAGGCGCTCGACGGCGTCACCCACCTGTGCGCCACCGCGATGATCCCGCGCGACTTCGGCCCGCCCACCCGGACGCCGCGCGAGCACCTGGAGCCGCTGGCCGGCGGCGAGGCGCAGCACGTGGCCTTCCTGTTCGGCTCCGAGCGCTTCGGCATGCGCAACGAGGACGTCTACCGCTGCAACGTCGCGCTCAGCATTCCCACCGACCCGAAGTTCGGCTCGCTGAACCTGGGCGCCGCGATCCAGGTGATCGCCTACGAATGGCGGCTGGCGCTGGGCGGCTACGGGGTGCGCGACGCCGCCCCCGCGCCGGCCGCGGCCGACGCCCGGGCCGTGGCCGGCATGCTCGACCACTGGGAGCGTTCGCTGGTCGACATCGGCTTTCTCGACCCCGAGGCGCCCAAGAAGCTGATGCCGCGGCTGCAGCAGCTCTTCAACCGGGCCCGGCCGACGCCGGAGGAAATCCACATCCTGCGCGGCATCGCCAAGGCCATGACCGAAGCGGCCCAGGGCCGCCCGGGCGCCCCGAAAACCCCATCCGCGGTGCGCGAAGACCCGGCGGCTTAGACTTTCAGCCCCTATCGATATAACGACAAAGCATGTTTTCGCGCCTGCGCTCCGACATCCAGTGCATCCTCGACCGCGACCCGGCGGCCCGCACGCGCTGGGAGGTGCTGACCCTCTACCCGGGCCTGCATGCCGTGGTGCTGCATCGGCTGGCGCACTGGTGCTGGGGCCATGGGCTCAAGTGGATCGGCCGCTTCGTCTCGCAGGTGTCGCGGTGGCTGACCGGGATCGAGATCCATCCCGGCGCGGTCGTCGGCGATCGCGTGTTCTTCGATCATGCGATGGGCGTGGTGGTCGGCGAGACCGCCGAGATCGGCGACGGCTGCACCATCTACCAGGGCGTGACCCTGGGCGGCACCTCGCTCTACAAGGGCACCAAGCGGCATCCGACCTTGGGCAAGAACGTCGTGGTCAGCGCCGGCGCCAAGGTGCTCGGCGGCTTCGTGGTGGGCGACGGCGCCAAGATCGGCAGCAACGCGGTGGTCATCAAGCCGGTGCCCGCGGGCGCCACGGCGGTGGGCATCCCGGCGCGCATCATCCCGTCGAAGTCGGACACCAGCGCCGATGTCACGGGCACCGAGGGCAAGTTCTCGGCCTACGGCATCACGCTGGAGGACGACCCGCTGTCGCTCGCGATGCGCGGCCTGATCGACAACGCCGCCGGCCAGGAGCACCAGATCGCGCTGCTCTGGCAGGCCATCGAGGCGCTGTCGAAGCAGCCCGGCAAGAAGGACTGTGTGCCGGGCGATGCGGCCCGGGACGAGTGCTTCGAGGCCGAGCGGCTGACGCAGCTGGTCGGCAAGTAGTCCAGACGCGGCCCGCGTGGGACCAGGCCGGCACCGGGCCGCCCCAAGGCGGCCTGCGGCCCCCTCGGGGGGCAGCGAACCACACGCAGTGGGGAGCGTGGGGGCCCTTACATCCCGACGTAGTTCGGGCCGCCGCCGCCCTCTGGCGTGACCCAGACGATGTTCTGCGTCGGGTCCTTGATGTCGCAGGTCTTGCAGTGGACGCAGTTCTGGGCGTTGATCTGCAGCTTTTCCTTGCCCTCGGCGTCCGGCACGAACTCGTATACGCCGGCCGGGCAGTAGCGACTTTCGGGGCCGGCGTACTCGGGCAGGTTGATGGTGGTCGGCACCGCGGCGTTCTTCAGCGTCAGGTGCGCGGGCTGGTTCTCTTCATGGTTGGTGTTGCTGATGAACACCGAAGAGAGCCGGTCGAAGGTGAGCTTGCCGTCGGGCTTCGGGTAGGCGATCTTCCTGGACTGGGCGGCCGGCTTGAGGCGCTCGTTGTCGGGCTGGTGGCGGTGGATGGTCCACGGGATGTGGCCGCGCAGCACCAGTTGCTCGATGCCGGTCATCACCGTGCCGACCGCCAGGCCCTTCTTGAACCACTGCTTGAAGTTGCGCGCCTTGTTGAGCTCGGTGTGCAGCCAGCTCTTCTCGAAGGCGGCCGGGTAGGCCGAGAGCTCGTCGTGCTGGCGGCCGGCCATCACGGCCTCGTAGGCGGCCTCGGCGGCCAGCATGCCGGTCTTGATCGCGGCGTGGCTGCCCTTGATGCGGCTGGCGTTGAGGTAGCCGGCCTCGCAGCCGACCAGCGCGCCGCCCGGGAACACGGTCTTGGGCAGCGACAACAGGCCGCCCGCGGTGATCGCCCGGGCGCCATAGCTCAGCCGCTTGGGCGCCTTCAGGCCCTTGTCCTGGCCCTCGAAGTACCAGCGGATGTTGGGATGGGTCTTGAAGCGCTGGAACTCCTCGAACGGACTCATGTACGGGTTCTGGTAGTCGAGCCCGACCACGTAGCCGATGATCAGCTGGTTGTTCTCGGCGTGGTACAGGAAGGAACCGCCATAGGTGTCCGAGGGCAGCGGCCAGCCGGCCGTGTGGACCGCCAGGCCGGGCTCGTGGCGCGCCGGGTCGATCTCCCACAGCTCCTTGATGCCGATGCCGTAGCTCTGCGGGTCCTTGCCGTCGTCGAGCTTGTACCTGGCGATCAGCTGGCGGCCCAGGTGGCCGCGCGCGCCCTCGGCGAAGATGGTGTATTTGGCGTGCAGCTCCATGCCGAGCTGGAAGTTCTCGGTCGGCTCGCCGTCCTTGCCGATGCCGAGGTTGCCGGTGGCGACGCCGCGGACCTTGCCGTCGTCGGTGTAGAGCACCTCGGCCGCCGGGAAACCGGCGAAGATCTCGACACCAGCCGCCTCGGCCTGCTGCGCCAGCCAGCGCACCACGTTGCCCAGGCTCACGATGTAGTTGCCTTCGTTGTGGAAGTTCTTCGGCAGCATGAAGTTGGGCGTCCGGGTGGCACCGGTCTCGGTCATCATGAGGAAGGTGTCGCGCGTGACCGGCTGGTTCAGGGGCGCGCCGAGCTCTTCCCAGTCGGGCAGCAGCTCGTAGAGCGCGCGCGGATCCATGATCGCGCCCGAAAGGATGTGCGCGCCGGGCTCGGAGCCCTTCTCGAGCACCACCACGGAGATGTCCTTGCCGTGCGAGGCGGCCAGCTGCTTCAGGCGGATCGCTGTGGCCAGGCCGCCGGGGCCGGCGCCGACCACGACCACGTCGTATTCCATGGATTCGCGGGGTCCGAACTGGGCGAGGATTTCGTCATTCGTCATGTGGGGGTCTCGTCGATAATGGTTTGAGGGTGCGAGGCACCGCGGCGGGCCGGGCCATTTTATGCGTCACCCGCCCGCGCTCCGGGGCGTCGCCTCGGCGACTCCCACAGGAGCTTTTCCCATGGCTTACAGCATCGATCTTTCCGGCCGCGTCGCCTTCGTCACGGGCGCGTCAACCGGTCTCGGCGCCCAGTTCGCGAAGACGCTGGCGCGCGCCGGCGCCGCCGTGGTGCTGGCCAGCCGCAACACCGACCGCTTGAAGGAACTGCGCGCCCGCATCGAAGGCGAGGGCGGCGACGCCCACGTGGTCGAACTCGACGTCACCGACCTCGGCAGCATCAAGGCGGCGGTGGCGCGGGCCGAGACCGAGGTCGGGCCGATCGACGTGCTGGTCAACAACTCCGGCGTCAGCCACACCCGGCGATTGCAGGACGTGTCGGTCGATGACTATGACTTCATCTTCGACACCAACGTCAAGGGTTCCTTCTTCGTTGCCCAGGAGATCGGCAAGCGCATGCTGGCCCGTGCCCAGGGGGCGGCGCCGGGCACCTACGTCGGCGGGCGCATCATCAACATCGCCTCGGTGGCGGCGCTCAAGGTGCTGCCCCAGATCGGCGTCTACTGCATGAGCAAGGCGGCGCTGGTGCAGATGACCAAGGCCATGGCGCTCGAGTGGGGCCGCTTCGGCATCAACGTCAATGCGCTGTGTCCGGGCTATATCGCCACCGAGCTCAACGAGGAGCACTGGGTCACGGACGGTGGCCAGAAGCTGGTCGGCATGCTGCCGCGCAAGCGGGTCGGCAAGCCGGAGGACCTCGACGGGCTGATCGTGCTGCTGGCCAGTAGCCAGAGCCATTTCGTCAATGGCGCCGTGATCGCGGCCGACGACGGGTTCGCGCTCTGACGCGGCGCTCGCTCGCCGGCGTCGCCGCCGGGCTGGCCGCAGGGGCGCTCTGGGGCCTGGTGTTCGTGGCGCCGCGCATGGTGGGCAATTTCGGCATGGTCGACATCGCGGCCGCGCGCTTCCTGGTCTTCGGGGCGGTCGCCGGGTTGGCCGTCGCCACCCGGCCGGCGACGCGGCGCTGGCCCAGCGGGCGGCAGGCGGCCGCGGCGCTCGCGCTCAGCGTGCTCGGCTTCACCGGCTACTACGTGCTGCTCGCCTTTGCGATCGAAGGCGCGGGCACCGCGGTGCCGAGCCTGATCATCGGCACCATCCCGGTCTGGATGATGCTGCTGGGCCGGCCTGCGGACCTGGCGCTGCGGGCCCTTGTGCCGGGCCTGGCGCTGACCGCCGCCGGCATCGGGCTGATGGTCGCGGCGGCATGGCCGCAGAGCGGCGTCGAGGCCGCGGGCGGCGCCGGCTTCGGCTGGGGCCTGTTGCTGGCCTTGCTGGCGATGGCGAGCTGGACCGCCTTCGGTCTGCTCAATGCCGCATGGCTGCGGCGGCACCCCGAGGTCCACGCCGCCGACTGGGCGAACTGGCTCGGCATCGCGACCGGACTGGGCGCCGCCGTGCTGTGGCTGCTGGCGGGTTCCAGCCACCAGGCGATGCGGGCGCAGCCCAACGGCGGCTTGTTCGTGCTGCTGGCGCTGGCCGGGGGCATCGGCTCGTCATGGCTGGCGACGGTGCTGTGGAACGTCGCCAGCCAACGGCTGTCCGCCAGCCTCTGCGGCCAGCTGATCGTGAGCGAGACCCTGTTCGCGCTGCTCTATGCGTTCATGTGGGACGGACGCTGGCCGCTGGCGACCGAATGGGTGGCGGCGCTGCTGTTCGTGCTGGGCATCGTGGCGTCCATCAAGGCCCACCGATGACCGGAAAGCCTCAAGCCGGGCGCAGGACGATCCGCGCCTCGAAACCCGAGGGCGCGCCCGACGGCGGCGAGCTCAGCTCGAGCCGTGCGCCCAGCTTGTCGACGATGGTGCCGACGATCGACAGCCCGAGCCCATAGCCGGCGCGGTCGGAACCGTGGCGCACATGGCGATGCTGCAGGGTGCGCAGCTGCTCTGCGCTGACGCCGGGTCCGAAGTCGCGGACCGCCAGCGTGCAGGGCTCCAGCACTTCGACCACGACGCGGCCGCGTCCGTAGCGCAAGGCGTTCTCGACCAGGTTGCGCAGCGCGATCGCGAGCGCGTCGACGTCGCCGAGCGTCACGGGCGCCTTGCTGTCCGGGACCCTGAGCGACAGGCGCTCGTTGACGCGCGGATCCTGCCAGAACTCCTGGGCCACCGTGCCGGCGAGCTGGACCAGGTCGATCGGCGCCCGGGTCAGCGAGGCCCCGGACTCGGCCCGCGACAACTGCAGCAGCTTCTCGGTGCGGTGGCCGAGCATCTGCAGCGCATCGAGCGCGGCCCGCACGTCGTCGTGTTTGAGGTCGTGGTCGAGCGCGGTCTGCAACCTGAGGCGGGCGGCGGCCAGCGGCGTGCGCAGCTCGTGCGCGGCATTGGCGGCCAGCGCCCGCTCGACGTCCAGGGCCTGCGACAGGCGTTCCAGCAGCTGGCTGACGTGGTCGGCCACCGAGCGCAGTTCCTTCGGCAGTCCCGGTATCTGGATCGGGCGCAGGTCGGCGCCGCTGCGCTGCTCGATCTCGCCGGCCAACTGCTGCAGCACGCGCAGTTCGTTGCGCGCCACGTTGCGCAGCACCAGGGCCAGCAGCGGCAGCACGGCGCCGAGCGGGATGATGAGGCCGAAAAGGGTACGGTTGAGCGCAGTGCGACGCTCGTCCAGCGGATCGGCGACCTGGAAGAACAGCTCGCGCGTGGGATGCCGGACGGTGTAGATGCGCCAGGGTTCGGCGTTGGCGAAGCCGGCCGCCAGCGGGACGTCGAAGGCGCTGATCGGCGCCTCGGCCGAACGCAGCATCACCTGTTCATGCAGGCTGACCACCTGGTAGATCACCGCATCGGTCGGGTACAGCTGCCGCGGTGCGATCAGGGGCGGCCGCGCATCCGGGTTCTCGCTCTGCAGCTTGTCGAGCTCGTGCACCGCCATGTCGAACATCCGGTGCGAGACCTCGATCAGCTCGCTGTCGAAGTTGTGGTTGATCTCGCGGTCCACATACCAGACCACCCCGAGCACGCACAGCAGCCAGACCCCGCCGACCCAGACGATCAGCGTGCGCGTCAGCCGGCCGGCGAGCGAATCGCGGCGGCCCAGCGGCTCGAAGCCGACCTGCTGCATCAGCCCGAGCTTCATTCCTGCTCTTCTTCCGGTGCGAACGAGAGCCGGTAGCCCAGGCCGCGCAGGGTCTGGATGTGGTTTCGCCCGAGCTTTCGGCGCAGCCGGCTGATGAAGACCTCGAGCGTGTTGCTGTCGGCCTCGTCGCCGAAGCCGTACAGCGCATCGGCCAGGTTCTCGCGCGTGTGGATGCGGTCGGGACGGGTCGCCATGACGCGCAGCAGGGCCCATTCCTTCTGGGTCAGCGTGACCGGAAAGCCGTCCTTGCGCACCAGGTCGCGCGCCAGGTCGATCTCGAGCGTCCCGAGCCGCAGCACGGGGGCGCTGCTGGTGCTGCGGCGGCGCTCGACCGCCCGCAGCCGGGCCAGCAGTTCGGCCGGGTCGTAGGGCTTGATGAGGTAGTCGTCGGCGCCGGCATCGAGGCCGCGAATGCGGTCGGTCACCTGGTCGCGGGCGGTCAGCACGATCACGATCGGCCGCTCTCGCAGGGCGCGGATGGTCGGCAGCAGCGACAGGCCGTCGCCGTCGCCCAGGTGCAGGTCGAGCAGCACGGCCGCGTACTGCACCGCGGTCAGGGCGGCGCGTGCTTCCGCCAAGCCAGGTGCCACGTCGACCACGAAGGCCTTTGCCTGAAGATAACTGCAGACAGCGTCGGCCAGTCCGGTGTCGTCTTCGACCAGCAATATGCGCACGGCTGCGTCCTTTCAAAAAGGAGGAGTCTAGAGCCTGCCGGTCCGGCCTTCAGCCTGGGTTCATGCCCGTGGGCTAGCCTTGCGCCGCATGATTCGCTCTGCCTACGCTCGCTTGCTCGTCCTCACGCTGGTCGCCCTCGGCTTGCTGCTTCTGTGGGATGCGAGCGGGCTGGACCTCGTGCTGGCCCGGATGGCAGGCACGCCGACGGGTTTTCCGTGGCGCGACGACTGGTTCCTGAACAAGGTGATGCACGAGGGCGCCAAGACGCTCAGCTGGGTGCTGGTGATCGGGCTTTTTGCCGCCATCCGGTGGCCGGTCGGCCTGCTTCGACGCCTGCGCCAGGGCGAGCGGGTGCAACTGGCCGCGACCGCGCTGGCCAGCGTCATCCTCATCTCGCTGCTCAAGTTCACCAGCAAGACCAGCTGCCCCTGGGATCTCCAGGCCTTCGGCGGCGTGGCGCAATACGTGTCGCACTGGGCCTGGGGCGTGCGCGACGGGGGCTCGGGCAACTGCTTTCCAGCCGGCCATGCCTCGGCGGCCTTCGCCTACCTGGGCGGCTACTTCGTCTTTCGCCGCGCCTCACCCGGTGTCGCGCGGGCCTGGTTCGCCTGCACGCTGGTCGCGGGGCTGGCCCTGGGCCTGTCCCAGCAGATGCGGGGCGCCCACTTCATGAGCCACACCTTGTGGACCGCATGGTTCTGCTGGGTGGCGGCCTTCGCGATCGATGCGCTCGTTCGGGTGCTGTCCGACCGGCGCACGCGGCCGAATGTGTCGCCGAAGCTGAATGAAGCCTGACCGCTCGATTCAGGGACGTTTCAGTCCGGGTCCGTAGTCTCCGCCGATGCTTGGTTCCAATTCGTCTTCCGTTGCGCGGCCACAGGGCGAGCCTGCGGTCGACGACCCGCTCGTTCCCGCGCCCGTGGGCGCGCTACGTTCGCACTGGCGGGCCGTCGACGCCTGGCTGGCACGTCCCCGCACTGCTCGGCGCGTCGTCGTCTGGCTGAGCCTCTATCTCGCCTTGGTGGCCAACTGGCCGCTGTGGATCGAGCTCGCGCGCATCGGCGGCGCACCCAGCGTGTACCTGCCCTCGATCGCATCGATGCTGCTGCTCACGGTGTGCGGCACCGTGGCGCTGCTGTCGTTCACCGCCTGGTCGCGCTGGATGAAGCCGGTCTGGTTCGGCGTCGTCGTGCTGGCGGCGGTGGTCCAGCACTACATGCTGAGCTACCGCGTCGTGATGGACCCGAGCATGCTGGCCAACGCCATGCAGACCGATGCCAACGAGGTGCGCGACCTGATGAGCTGGCGCCTGCTGCTCAATGTGATCCTGGTCGCTGCGCTGCCGGGCTGGGCGCTCTGGTGCCTCCGGCTGGCACCGCAGCGGCTGGTCTCGCAGGCCTGGCGCAATGGCGTGCTGCTGCTGGCCGTGGCGCTGCTGGCCGCGGGCGGTGCGATGGCCATGAACCGGCAACTGGCGCCGCTGATGCGCAACAACGCGAACCTGCGCTACATGATGAATCCGCTGGCGAGCCTGTATTCCGCGGGGTCGGTGACTTTCGGACCGGTCTTCAAGCACAACCGCCGCCTGATTCCGATGAGCGGCGGTGCGGCCTTGGGCGCCAGCTATGCCGGACAGGCCAAGCCGCCGCTGTTCGTGCTGGTGGTGGGCGAGACCGCGCGCTCCGACCACTTCGGCCTCAACGGCTATGCGCGCGACACCACGCCGCAGCTCGCGGCGCGCAAGGTGCTGAGCTGGCGCGACGTTCATTCCTGCGGCACCAACACCCTGGCCTCCGTGCCGTGCATGTTTTCGCCGCTGGGCAAGCAGGCCTTCGAGGGGCGCAAGGACGACTACGAGAACCTGATGGACGTGCTGCAGGCCTCGGGCCTGGCGGTGTTCTGGCTCGACAACCAGGCCGGCGGCTGCAAGGGCGTGTGCGATCGCATTCCCCATGCGTCGGCCTTCGACCCGCTCGACGTCGGCGTCAAGAGCGCGTTGTGCGACGGCGACGAGTGCCTGGACGACGTCATGCTCAAGGGCCTGGACCAGCGCCTGGCCGCACTGCCCGCCGAGCGCCGCGCCAAGGGCGTGGTGCTGGTGATGCACCAGATGGGCAGCCATGGCCCCTCGTACTTCAAGCGCTCGTCGCCGGACTCCAAGCGCTTCCTGCCCGAATGCCGGAGCAATGCGCTGGCCGAGTGCAGTCACTCCGAGCTGCTGAACGGCTACGACAACTCCATCGCCTACACCGACCGCTTCCTGGGCAAGACCATCGACTGGCTCCAGGGCCAGTCGGCGGCGTTCGATCCGGCGCTGCTCTACCTCAGCGACCACGGCGAATCGCTCGGCGAGTACGGCCTGTTCCTGCACGGCGTGCCCTACAGCTTCGCGCCGGAGGTGCAGAAGCACGTGCCGATGGTGGCCTGGTTCGGCGAAGGAATGACGGCCCGCCGGCAACTGTCCGCCAGCTGCATGTCGGCGGGGCTCGACACGCCGCTCACGCACGACAACCTCTATCACACGGTGCTCGGCCTGATGGACGTCAAGACGCCCACCTACCTACCCGCGCTCGATGCGCTGGCGTCGTGCCGCGGGCGAGATGCGATGGCTACTTCTTCTCGCGCGGCAGTCGGCCCATCAGGAAGAACTCCGGGTTAGGCTGCATCCCGCTGAAGCTCGCCATTCGGTTCGACAGGCCGAAGAAGGCGGTGATGGCGGCGATGTCCCAGATGTCCTCGTCGTCGAAGCCGTGGGAGTGCAGTGGCGCGAAATCGCTGTCGTCGATCTCGTGCGATCGCTCGCAGACCTTCATCGCGAATTCGAGCATCGCGCGCTGGCGCGGCGTGATGTCGGCCTTGCGCCAGTTGACGGCCACCTGGTCGGCCACCAGCGGCTTCTTCTCGTAGACGCGCAGCAGCGCACCGTGGGCCACCACGCAATAGAGGCACTTGTTGACCGCACTCGTGGCGGTGACGATCATCTCGCGATCGCCCTTGGTGAGCGAGCCTTCCTCCTTCAGCATGAGGGCGTCGTGGTAGGCGAAGAAGGCCCGCCACTCGGCCGGGCGGCGCGCCAGTCCGAGGAAAACGTTGGGCACGAAGCCGGCCTTCTCCTGGACTGCGAGCACCGCGGCGCGGATGTCGTCGGGCAGGTCCTTGAGCTCGGCGAGGGGATAGCGGTCGGTCATGAGCGTCTCCTTGGTTCCTTGTTCCCGATCATCATAGGGAGGAGGGAAGATGGAGCTCGCTGTCGTCCTTCAGTGCGACGCCGGTCAGTCCCCGGCGCAGGGCTTCGCGCAGCAGCCAGCCGAGCTTGAAGGCCGCCGTCGCGTAGGCCAGCCCCTCGGGCCGCACGTTCGAGATGCAATTGCGTTCGGCGTCGTGGCGGCCACGGCGCGGCGCGTGCGTGATGTAGATCCCGAGGCTGTCGGGCGAACTCAGCCCCGGGCGTTCGCCGATCAGCATGACCGACAGCCGCGCGCCCAAGGCCTCGCCGATCTCGTCCGCCAGGGCGACCCGGGCCTGGGTCGCGACCACCACCGGCGTCAGCGTCATTCCGGCCGGCAGATGGGCGCGCAGCGCGGCCAGCAGCGGGACGGCATGGCGCGCCACCGCCAGCGAGGACAGGCCGTCGCCCACCACGATGCAGAGGTCGGCCGGCGGTCCGGCGGCGGCGTGCAGCCGCTCGGCGTCGCTGGCATCGAGCTGGCGGCCGAGGTCGGGGCGGCGCAGGTAGGCGGTGCGGTCGGGCGCGCGGCTGCGGGCCTGTGCCACGGCCCAGCCGCCGTCGCGCAGGGCGGACTCGAGCGCCGGCACGTCGAGCGCGGCGTGGATCGCGTCGCGCGCCATCGCATGCGCCCAGCCGAAGCGCAGCACCTCGTCGGTCGGCATGCCAGCGCCGGCGCGGCCGAGCGCGAGCCGCGCCGGGGTGGCGCTGCGCCAGGCGCCCCAGGGGCTGGCGGTGACGATGTCGTTCATCGGGCGAGTGCCGCGAGGGCGCCCATGTCGGCGAGCAGGCGATTGGACGAAGGCGGATGGAGCCGGCCCGCGGCGTCGCTGATCTGCATGCGCTGCAGCCAGGCCTCGAACTCGGGCGCCCGCTTGAGGCCCAGGGTCTGGCGCAGGAACAGCGCGTCGTGGAAGGAAGTGCTTTGATAGTTGAGCATGACGTCGTCGGCGCCCGGCACGCCCATGATGAAGTTGATGCCTGCCGTGCCGAGCAGCACCAGCAGCGTGTCCATGTCGTCCTGATCGGCCTCGGCGTGGTTGGTGTAGCAGATGTCGCAGCCGATCGGCAGGCCGAGGAGCTTGCCGCAGAAATGGTCCTCGAGGCCGGCGCGGATGATCTGCTTGCCGTCGTACAGGTACTCGGGCCCGATGAAGCCGACAACGGTGTTGATCAGCAGGGGCTGGTAGCGGCGGGCCAGCGCGTAGGCGCGTGCCTCGCAAGTCTGCTGGTCGACGCCGAAGCTGGCGTTGGCCGACAGCGCGCTGCCCTGGCCGGTCTCGAAGTACATGCAGTTGCGCCCGACGGTGCCGCGCCGCAGCGACTGCGCCGCGGCATGGGCCTCGTCGAGCAGCTCGGGCGTGACGCCGAAGGACAGGTTGGTCTGCTCGGTGCCGCCGATCGACTGGAACACCAGGTCGATCGGCGCCCCGGATTCGGCCAGCTTCAGCGTGTTGGTGACATGGGTCAGCACGCAGCTCTGGGTCGGGATCTCGAAGCGCTGGATGACTTCGTCGAGCAGCCGCAGCAGCTCGCCGAGGACCGGCATGCTGTCGGACGCCGGGTTGAGCCCGATCACGGCATCGCCGGCGCCCATCAGCAGGCCGTCGAGCGTGGAGGCGGCGACGCCGCGCAGGTCGTCGGTCGGGTGGTTGGGCTGCAGCCGCACCGAGAGGTGGCCGGGCAGGCCGATGGTGTCCCTGAAGCGCGTGACCACGCTGCATTTGCGGGCCACTGCGACCAGGTCCTGGTTGCGCATGAGCTTGGAGGCCGCGGCCACCATCTCTGGCGTCAGGCCGGGCGCCAGCGCACTCAATGCCGCGGTGTCGGCGCGGTCGGACAGCAGCCAGTTGCGGAAGTCGCCGACCGTCAGGTGCGCCACGGGCGCGAAGGCCGCGGCGTCGTGGCCGTCGATGATCAGGCGCGTGATGTTGTCGGTTTCATAGGGGATCAGCGCTTCGGTCAGAAATTGCTTCAGCGGCGTCTCGGCCAGCACGTGGCGCGCGGCCATGCGTTGCTGCGCGGTGGCGGCGCCGATGCCCGCCAGGTAGTCGCCCGAACGTGCGGGGCTGGCAAAGGCCATGACCTGCCTCAGGTCGTCAAAGTCGAAGACCTGGGAGTCGATCGTGGTGCGGTAGCGCATGGTGCGAGCAGAGAGTCGATGGGTGGCGGCGACGATGTGCAAGAGCGGTGCCAGGCAGGCGCCACCCGGCAATAATGACGCTCTTCGTCCAATCAACCAAGGGTTTGCCGTGCGATCAGTTCTTTGTGCCGCCGTCGTTTCGTTGTTCGTCTTGCCGAGCGCCTTTGCGCAGTCGGCGCCGGTCACCAAGCCCAGCGGGCTGGTGTTCCAGTCGCTGGTCGACGGCAAGGGCGCCTCGCCGGCCGCGACCGACGTGGTCAAGGTGCACTACCGAGGCACCTTCCCCGACGGCAAGGAGTTCGACAGCTCCTACAAGCGCGGCGAGCCGACCGAGTTCCCGCTCAACGGCGTGATCCCGTGCTGGACCGAGGGCGTGCAGCTGATGAAGGTCGGCGGCAAGGCCAAGCTGACCTGCCCGCCGGGCATCGCCTACGGCACGCGCGGGGCGGGCGGGGTGATTCCGCCGAACGCGACCTTGAACTTCGAGATCGAGTTGATTGCTGTGAAGGGGAAGTAGGGAATCGGGGACGTTTGACGGCGGTGGGCGGCGGCGGCGGGCGGTATGCCCTGGGCCGGCCGACGTCACCGGCCCTTCGGGCTTCCCTGCGCTGCTCGCGGCAGGCGGGGTCCGCGCAAACTCGCTCCGCTGCGCTCCACTCAAACACGCGCGGCCCTGATCCGCCTGCCGCTCCGCTGCTCGGCGGTGCCTCAACGGCCAGCCCAGGGCATACCGCCCACCACCGCTGATACGTTGGGGTGGCATCGGCGTTGGAGACGTCGGGATGGCCCGCACCGCTTGCCGGGCCCCCACCAACGAACGATCTCAACCCGGCTGAAACTGATACAGCCAGGTCTCCGACAACGTCTGTTCCCCATTCTTCAGGAACAGCCGCATGTCGACCGCCTCATTGCCCTCCGGCGTGAAGTCGAACTGCGCCCGCCAATGTCCGGCCACGCCGTTCGGAACCGCTTCCGCAAAGACGTACGAGAACTTGCCGCGCGCCGCGGTCAGCACCAGTTCGGGCTTGACCCCGGAGGCGAGCGATTCCAGCGGCTTGCCGATGAACTCCACCATGAACTTGCGCACCCCCGCCGGCCGAGGTTTGCCCGGCTCGCCGCCGCGGCCCATGCGGGTGGCGATGCAGCGTGCCAAGGGCGAGGGGAAGGGCTCCTCGGCGCTCCAGTGGAGGCGGTACTTGAGCGTCACGCTCGAGCCCGCGCTGGCGGGCGCCTTGGGCACCCAGCAGGCCAGCACGTTGTCGTGGATCTCGTCGTCGGTCGCGATCTCGATCAGCTGCACCTCGCCTTCGCCCCAGGCACCGAGCGGCTCGACCCACAGGTTCGGCCGCTTCTCGTAGTGGACGCCGTCCTGGTAGTGATCGAAGCTGCGGTCGCGCTGCAGCAGGCCGAAGCCCTTGGGGTTGTTGTCGGTGAAGGTCGAGGCACGGGTCTGGGTCGGGTTGTTGAGCGGCCGCCAGATGCGCTCGCCAGCGCCGTTCCACATCGCAAGGCCGTCGGAGTCGTGCACCTCGGGCCGCCAGTCGATGCCGGCCGGCTTCACGGTCTCGGAGTACCAGTACATCGAGGTCAACGGCGCCAGGCCGAAGCGCTCGACATCGCGGCGCAGGAACAGCCGGCACTCGATGTTCATCAGTACGCCCTTGCCGCGCCGCAGCAGGAACTTGTAGGCGCCGGTGACGCTGGGCCCTTCGAGCAGCGCGTAGACCGTCATGGCGTCCGAGCCCGCGGTGGGCGGCTCGAAGTAGAAGCGCGTGAAGTCGGGGAACTCCTCCGGCCGGTCGGGCACCGCCGCATCGAGTGCGATGCCGCGCGCCGACAGCCCGTACTGGTAGAGCTCGCCGATGGCGCGGAAGTAGGAGGCGCCCTGGAAAGCCACCCAGTCGTTGTCCTGCCAGGGCCGCCCGGCCTGTTCGCCGAGCCGGCTTTCCTGC
This sequence comes from Variovorax ginsengisoli, assembly GCF_030486595.1. Lineage (GTDB taxonomy): Bacteria > Pseudomonadota > Gammaproteobacteria > Burkholderiales > Burkholderiaceae_C > Variovorax > Variovorax ginsengisoli_B. The sequence goes on from NZ_JAUJZH010000010.1 coordinate 41,847, forward strand.
AGGCGGAAGCCCGCGAAGCCGGCGCCGGCGGGCAACTGCCTGGCCGGACTGTCGGCGGGCATCGTGAACAGCGCCGCGTCGTAGAGGATCTCGCGCGCGAAGCTGTCGCCGCGTGCTTCTTCGAGCAGGTACATGTGGACCGGTACCGGGGCCAGGCGTCCCAGGTGGAAGAAGGTCACGGGGAACGCGCCGGGACCGTCCCGGAACAACGCGTTGCGGGTGTCGAAACGGATCTTTCCCTGGGCGTCGTAGTCGATGCGCTGCAGTACGTCGGCTGGCAGCGAGGCATCGGCCACCCGGGGCTTGGCGGCCAGGGACTTCGACAATGCAACCAGGCGTTCGAAAGAGAAGGGCGAGGGTTGACTGAAACGAAGGCCGGCGGCTGCCCGCGCGCCCGCGGGCAGTCCGAGGGAAGCCAGCGCCAGGGAGGCCCCACCGGCGACCAGAAGTGAGCGACGATCCATCATGGAGGCCCAATCTAGCGGCGGCATAGGCGGCACTCCGTAGGCCGAAGGCTGATGACGCCGCAGGGGCGCCCTGGTCCTACAGTCGAATTCGAAAGCAAGACACGGAGTGCGCGGCGCGGCGGCCTTTCCTACAGTGGAGGCACCGATCCACAACATGCCGAGGACAGAGATGAACATGAGCAACAGCAACGAGATGCGGGCCCTCGCGACGGTGAGCGATCCGCGCTGGGCGGCGGTGGCCGCGCGCGACCCGGCCGCCGATGGCCGCTTCGTCTATTCGGTGCGGACCACCGGCGTCTACTGCCGGCCCTCGTGCGGCGCCCGACCCGCGCGGCCCGAGAACGTCGACTTCCACGCCAGCCCGGCCGAGGCCGAGCGCGCAGGCTTCCGGCCCTGCATGCGGTGCAAGCCCGGCCAGCCGGCGCGCGCCGAGCGGCAGGCGGTCCAAGTCGCCGACCTGTGTCGCTTCATCGAATGCGCCGAGCAGGCCCCCACACTCGACGAACTGGCCGAGCGTGCCGGCCTGAGCGCATCGCACGTCCAGCGGCTTTTCAAGGCGGTGACCGGGCTGACGCCGAAGGCCTACGCGGCCGCGCACCGCGCCCACCGCGTGCGCGAGTCGCTGGGCCGCAGCGAATCGGTCACCAGCGCCATCTACGACGCCGGCTACAACTCCAACGGCCGCTTCTACGAGGATGCCGACCGGACGCTCGGCATGACGCCCACGGCCTGGCGTGCCGGCGGTGCCGACACAGAGATCCGCTTTGCCATCGGCGCCTGCGCGCTCGGCGCCATCCTGGTGGCGCAGAGCGCGCGCGGCGTCTGCGCGATCGCGCTCGGGGACGATCCCGATGCGCTGGCGCGCGATCTGCAGGACCGCTTCCCGAAGGCCCTGCTGATCGGCGCCGACCCGGCCTTCGAGGCGCTGGTGGCCCGGGTGGTCGGCTTTGTCGAGGCGCCGGCGCTCGGGCTCGACCTGCCATTGGACCTGCGCGGCTCGGCCTTCCAGCTGCGCGTGTGGCGGGCGCTGCGCGAGATCCCGGCCGGCGCGACCGCGAGCTACAGCCAGATCGCCGAGCGCATCGGCGCGCCGAAGTCGGTGCGCGCCGTGGCCCAGGCCTGCGGCGCCAACGCGCTGGCGGTGGCGATCCCGTGTCACCGCGTGGTGCGCAGCGACGGCAGCCTCTCGGGCTATCGCTGGGGCGTGGAGCGCAAGAGCGCGCTGCTGCAACGAGAGGCGGAACACTCGTGAGCCCCCGCCCGGCCGTTCCGAAGGGGGCTCGCACCGCAGTGCGAAGCACGGAGGTTTCCCAGTGAGCGCACGCGACATCGACACGGTCGACTGGGCGCAGGTCGCAAGCGACCTGGACGAACAGGGCCATGCCGTCATCAAGGCACTGCTGACGCCCGAACAGTGCCGATCGACGGCCGCGCTCTACGCCGGGGCGGGCCCGTTTCGCAGCCGGGTCGTGATGGAGCGCCACGGCTTCGGACGCGGTGAGTACAAGTACTTCGACCATCCGTTGCCGGGCCTGGTCGCGGGACTGCGCGAATCGGTCTACCCGCGGCTCGCGCCGATCGCCAACCGCTGGAACGAGGCCATGGGCGTCGATGTGCGCTATCCCCCGCAGCATGCCGAGTTCATCGCCCGCTGCCATGCGGCGGGGCAATGCAAGCCCACGCCTCTGCTCCTGCAATACGGCCCCGGCGACTACAACTGCCTGCACCAGGATCTCTACGGCGAGCAGGTCTTTCCGTTGCAGATGGTGGTGTTGCTGTCCGAGCCGGAGCGCGATTTCTCCGGTGGAGAATTCGTCATGACCGAGCAGCGCCCGCGCATGCAGTCGCGGCCGATGGTGCTGCCGCTGCGGCAGGGCGACGCCGCGGTGATCGCGGTGCATCACCGCCCGGTGCAGGGCACGCGCGGCGCCTACCGTGTCAACCTGCGCCACGGCGTGAGCCTCGTGAGGTCAGGCCGCCGGCACACGCTGGGCATCATCTTTCACGACGCCACCTGAATGACCCTGGACCTGTTCGAACCCGATGCGCCGTCGATGGAGCCGCTGGCGCCCGGCGCGGTCGTGCTGCGGCGCTTCGCGTGCCGGCACGATGCGGCCCTGCTCGCGGCCGTGCAGGCCGTGACCGCGCGGGCGCCGTTTCGCCATCTCGTGACCCCGGGCGGCTTCACGATGTCGGTCGCGATGAGCAACTGCGGTGCGCTGGGCTGGGTCAGCGATCGCACCGGCTACCGCTATGACCCGATCGATCCCGACAGCGGGCGGGCCTGGCCTTCGATGCCGGCCGCCTTTGCCGCGCTGGCGGCGCAGGCGGCCGCGGAGGCCGGCTTCGACGGCTTCGTGCCCGATGCCTGCCTCGTCAATCGCTACCTGCCCGGCACCCGCCTGTCGCTGCACCAGGACCGCGACGAGCGCGATCTGGGCCAGCCGATCGTCTCGGTGTCGCTCGGCCTGCCTGCGGTGTTCCAGTTCGGCAGCCCGACGCGCAGCGACAGGCCGCGGCGCGTGCCGCTCGCCCACGGCGACGTCGTGGTGTGGGGCGGGCCGGCCCGACTCAATTTCCACGGCGTGCTGCCGCTGAAGGAGGGCGAGCACCCGATGCTCGGCGCCTCGCGCATCAACCTCACGTTTCGGAAAGCGGGTTGAACGCGCGGCGCGGCGGCAGCCGGCGCGTCTCGCCGATCGCGGTGACGAAGAATTCCTCTTCCGCCAGCCCTCTGAGCTCGCGCAGTTCCGCCAGCTTGCGCGGCGGTTCGTCCAGCGCCTCGTCGGTCAGCTGGAACACGCCCCAGTGGATGCCGAGCGAGCGCTTGGCGCCGAGGTCGGCGTGGATCCGCAAGGCTTCTCCCACATCCACGTGCTGATCGCGCATGAACCACCGCGGCGCATAGGCGCCGATCGGGATCAGCGCCAGATCGAAGCCGCCGCCCTGGGTCACGGTCTGCCGGTCGCTGAAGTGCTGGCGGATGTCGCCGAAGTCGCGCGAGTAGCCGGTGTCGCCCGTGAACAGCAGGTGGCAGTCGGGCGCCAGCACGGCGAAGCCGCCCCACAGCGTGGCCATGGCGTCGCGCGGGCTGCGCGAGGACCAGTGCTGGGCCGGCACCAGGGCCACTTCGACCGGGCCCCGCGGGCCTTCGAGGCGCTGGCGGTCCCACCAGTCGAGTTCGATCGAGCGCGTGATGCCGCGCGCCGCCAGCCAATCCTTGAGGCCCAGCGGTACGACAAACAACGGCGGGCCGCCCGGCTGCCGGTTCAGCGCCGCCACGGAGGCCGCGTCGAGGTGGTCGTAGTGGTTGTGCGAGACCAGGACCAGGTCGACGTGCGGCAGTTCGGCCAGCGCGAGCCCCGGGGCCGCATGGCGGCGCGGGCCGAGCAGCGGCAGCGGGGAGGCGCGCTGTGAAAACATCGGATCGGTCAGCAGGGTCAGTCCGCCCATCTGGACCATCGCCGTCGCGTGGCCGATCCAGGTGACGGCCGGCTGCATCGCGGCACCCGCGAGTGCGTTGGCACGCAGCCAGTCCAGTTCGGGCGCGACGCGCGGCGTCGCTGCCTGCGGCGGCGGCGGCAGGCGCAGTCGCGCCGCCTCGCGGCGCCAGCGCAACAGCTCCGACAGGCTCTTGGGCTCGAACTCGAGGTAGTTGTTCTGGAAGCCGTTCGGGCGGTGGTGCGACTTGCCGGGGTCGTGGTACGGATTCATCGTGTGGCGCCGACGCTAGCCAGCAATCAATTTCTGCACCAGTTCGGCCGTGGTCGCCGCGGTGTACTTGCGCATCAGCCGGGCGCGGTGGATCTCGACCGTACGGTGGCTGATCGCCAGCACCCGGCCGATCTCCTTCGAGGTCAGCCCCTTCATCAGCTGCGCCGCGACCTCGCGCTCGCGCGGCGTCAGGTCGGCCTTTGCGGCCCGCCGCGAGCCCAGGTCCTCGAAGGTCCAGATGCCGGCCTCGTGCGGCACCTCGCGGTTCAGCGCCTGGCCGCTGACGTGGCACCAGAAGGTTTCGCCCGCAAAGGCACCGTGCAGGCCGCCCAGGCGCTTCATCATGCGGTTGTCGGCATAGCGGCCGCTGGCGTTCAGAATCGGCTCCATGCGCTTGCCGATGCGCTCGAATTCGACGACGCTCGGGTACAGGACGCGAAACGACTGTCCGACCAGCGCATCGCGCGTGGCACCGAACATCTCGCACAGGCGCAGGTTGCAGTCGACGATGATCCGATGGCGCGACAGCACCATGCCGACCGGCGCCTGCTCGAAGGCGAGCCGGTAGTCGATGGCGGCGAGCGCGGTGTCGGGTGTGTCCATTACGAAATACTACGTATGCCAGTACGTAGTATCGTCCGGGTTCGGATTTCGACCCGATTCAACCCCCATCCCATCACCCAGCGAGGAACCATGGCGAACAAGATCTATCCCTCCGCCGACGCGGCGCTCAAGGGCGTCGTGGCCGACGGCCAGACCCTTGCCGTCGGCGGCTTCGGCCTGTGCGGCATCCCCGAGGCGCTGATCGACGCGCTGCACGACTCGGGCGTCAAGAACCTGACCTGCATCTCGAACAACGCCGGCGTCGACGGCTTCGGCCTCGGCAGGCTGCTCGAGACCCGGCAGATCAAGAAAATGGTCGCCAGCTATGTCGGCGAGAACAAGGAGTTCGAGCGCCAGTACCTGGCCGGTGAACTCGAGCTCGAATTCACGCCGCAGGGCACGCTGGCCGAGAAGCTGCGCGCCGGCGGCGCCGGCATCCCGGCCTTCTTCACCAAGACCGGCGTCGGCACGCAAGTCGCCGAGGGCAAGGAACTGCGCGAGTTCGATGGCGAGACCTACGTCATGGAACGCTCGCTGGTGCCCGACGTGGCGCTGGTCAAGGCCCACGTGGCCGACAAGTCGGGCAACCTGCGCTTCCGCCTGACGGCGCGCAACTTCAACCCGGCCGCCGCGATGGCCGGCAAGATCTGCATCGTCGAGGTCGAGAAGATCGTCGAGGTCGGCGAGCTGGCGCCCGACGACATCCACCTGCCGGGCATCTACGTGCACCGCATCGTGCTCAACGCCACGCCCGAGAAGCGCATCGAGAAGCGCACCGTGAGCGCCTCGGTCGATGCCGCCGCCGCCAAGGTCGAGGCCCAGGCCGCGATCGCGCAAGCCGCCGCCGGCAGCGAAGTCCCCGCGCCCATCAAGAACACCAAAGGAGCCTGACATGCCCTGGACCCAGGACCAGATGGCCGCACGCGCGGCAGAAGAACTCGAAGACGGCTTCTACGTCAACCTCGGCATCGGCATCCCGACCCTGGTCGCGAACTTCGTCGGCGACAAGGAAGTCTGGCTGCAGAGCGAGAACGGCATGCTCGGCATCGGCCCCTTTCCGACCGAGGACCAGGTCGACGCCGACTTGATCAACGCCGGCAAGCAGACCGTGACGACCTTACCGGGCTCGGCCATCTTCGGCAGCCACGACAGCTTCGCGATGATCCGCGGCGGCAAGATCAACCTGTCGATCCTCGGCGCCATGCAGGTCAGCGAGAAGGGCGACCTCGCCAACTGGATGATTCCCGGCAAGATGGTCAAGGGCATGGGCGGCGCCATGGACCTCGTGGCCGGCGTCAAGCGCGTGATCATCCTGATGGAACACGTCGCTCGCAAGAAGGACGGCACCGAGGACCTCAAGATCCTCGAGAAGTGCAGCCTGCCGCTGACCGGTGTCGGCGTGGTCGATCGCATCATCACCGACCTGGCCGTGATGGACGTCACGCCCGAGGGCCTGAAGGTGGTCGAGCTCGCGCCCGGCGTGAGCTTCGACGCCCTCCAGGCCAAGACCGGCGCCAAGCTGCTGGCCTGAGGCCGCGAGCCGCTCAGGGCGTCGCCGCGGGCGCTGGCGGCGCTGCTGCCGCCGGCGGCGGATTCGGCGGCAGCTGGTAGCTCCAGGTCTCGCTGATCGGCAGGTCGCCCTGCACCAGGGCGGCCCGCATCTCGACCGGCAGGGCCGGGTTCTTCACCCGTACTCGCAGCGACACGCGCCAGCCCTTGGTCGCCGGGTTGCGCTCGATGCCGACGTCGATCAGATCGGCGTTGTCGCCCACGCTGACCCGCGGCCTGACCTCGGTGCCGGCCGGCAGGCTGGCCAGCGCCGGGCCTTCGAAATCGATCAGGAAGGCGCTGTTGCCGTCGAGCTTGCGGATCAGGTTGGCCTGCAGCTGCTCGCTGTCGGTGTGGAAGGTCTGGCGGACCCAGGCGTTGGCGGCATCGTGCAGCGCCGGCTCGTCGGTGGTCCAGTGCATGCGGTAGGCGAACTGCAGCATCTGGCCGCGCCGGGTGGGCGCGTCGGGCGTCCAGAAGGCCACGATGTTGTCGTTGGTCTCGTCCGGCGTCGGGATTTCCATCAGCGTGACGCGGCCCTTGCCCCATTGGCCCTGCGGCTCGATCCAGGCGCTCGGGCGCAGGTCGTATCGGTCCTTGAGGTCTTCGTAGCGCGAGAACTCGCGGCCGCGCTGCAGCAGGCCGAAGCCCTTCAGGTTCTCGACCTCGAACGAGCTGATCGCCAGCTGGCGCGGGTTGTTGAGCGGCCGCCAGAGCCATTCGCCGCTGCCGGTGCGCAGCGCCAGGCCGTTCGAATCATGGATCGCGGGCCTGAAGCCACGCTTGAGGTCCGACTGCTGGTTCGGGCCGTAGAGGAACATGCTGGTCAATGGCGCAATGCCCAGCGTCTTGATGTCGCCGCGTACGAAGATGTTGGCCTGCACGTCGACCACCGCGTCCTTGCCCCCGGGCGTCACGATGAACTGGTAGGCGCCGGTGGCGCGCGGCGAATCGAGCAGCGCGTAGATCACCAGCTGGCGATCCTGCGGCGCCGGCCGCTGGATCCAGAATTCGCGGAAGTTGGGAAACTCCTCGCCGCCCGGCGGCGCGGTGTCGATCGCCAGCCCGCGGCTCGACAGCCCGTACACCTGGCCTTTGCCGATCACGCGAAAATAGCTGGCGCCGAGGAAGCTCACGATCTCGTCGAGCTTGTCGGGCTGGTTGATCGGGTAGAGCACCCGGAAGCCGGCGTAGCCCAATGCCTGGGTCGCGCCGCGGTCGAAGGCGAGGCCGCCGAAGTCGAAGCGGTCGGGGTCGTACTTGATCTCCTGCACGCCGTCGGCGGTGATCTCGTTGATCCGCACGGCCGAATTGAACTGCATGCCCTGGTGGTAGAAGTTCAGCCGGAACGGCGTGTCCAGGTCCTTCCATTCGAAGCGGTCGGCGCGCGGCTGCATCTTCTGGTAGTCGGCGAACTGCATGTCGCTGAAAGCCGGCGGCAGGTTGTTCACCGGCGCCACGTAGGGCTTGTTCATCAGGGTGCGTGCCTGCGCCGTGACGTCGTCGAGCGAGAAGGCCTGGGCCTGGCAGGCCCAGAGCAGCAGGGCGGCGGAGGCCAGGGACAGCAGCGCGGGCTTCGGTCCCCGGCGGCGGGCGGCGTGAGCAATCATGAGAATCAACTTATGGAAACTTCCTGTCGTATCTCGGATCTGTCCGAGTCGACAAATATCGGCTTAGCTTAGCATCCAGGGCTAGACAAGCCTTCCCCCTCGAGAGAGGGGCCGTGCGCGAGACGCATCGCCGCACGCGGCGACGAATCCATGAAAGAGACTGAATGAAGATGTCGTTTGTGCTGGCCCTGGCGGCCGGACTGGCCAGCCCGCTGGCTTTCTCCCAGGCGCAGCCCGCCGCACCGAAAAGCAAAACGGCCTTGGTCGCCGACCTCATTTCAAGAATGACGCTGGACGAGAAGATCGGCCAGCTCCGCTTGATCAGCATCGGCCCCGAAATGCCGATCGCGCAGCTGGCCGACGAGATCGCGGCCGGCCGGGTCGGCGGCACCTTCAATTCGGTCAACCGCCCCGACAACCGCCGGCTGCAGGACGCGGCCATGAAGAGCCGGCTGAAGATCCCGATGTTCTACGCCTATGACGTGATCCACGGGCATCGCACCACCTTTCCGATCGGCCTCGGGCTGGCGTCGAGCTGGGACCTGGGCGCGGTCGACGTGATGGCGCGTACCGCTGCCCGCGAAGCCAGCGCCGACTCGATCGACATGACCTTCGCGCCGATGGTCGACATCGCGCGCGACCCGCGCTGGGGCCGCACCTCGGAGGGCTTCGGCGAAGACCCCTACCTGGTGTCCGAGATCGCCAAGGCCGCGGTCAAGGGCTTCCAGGGCGGCACCTTGCCGGTGCCCGCCGGCCGCATCATGACGGCCGTGAAGCACTTCGCGCTGTACGGCGCGGTGGAAGGCGGGCGCGACTACAACACGGTCGACATGAGTCCGATGCGGATGTACCAGGACTACCTGCCGCCGTACCGCGCCGCGATCGATGCCGGTTCCGGCGGCGTGATGGTGGCGCTCAACTCGATCAACGGCGTGCCCGCCACCTCCAACACCTGGCTGATGCAGGACCTGCTGCGCAAGGACTGGGGTTTCAAGGGCGTGGCGGTCAGCGACCACGGCGCCATCATCGAGCTGATCCGCCATGGCGTGGCCAAGGACGAGCGCGAGGCCGCCAAGCTCGCGATCAACAACGGCATCGACCTCAGCATGGCCGATTCGGTCTACCTGAAGGAGCTGCCGGGCCTGGTCAAGTCCGGCGAGGTGAGCATGAAGGCGATCGACAACGCGGTGCGCGAGGTGCTGGGCGCGAAGTACGACATGGGCCTGTTCCGCGACCCGTACCTGCGCATCGGCGTGGCCAAGGACGATCCGCCGGACCTCAATGCAGACAGCCGCCTGAGCCGTCCGGCCGCGCGCGAGGTGGCGCGCAAGTCGATGGTACTGCTCGAGAACCGCAACCGCACGCTGCCGCTGGCGCGCTCGGCCGCCATCGCGCTGGTCGGCCCGCTGGCCGACGCGCCGATCGACATGCTCGGCAGCTGGTCGGCGGCGGGCTATTCGAAGAACGCGGTCACCTTGCGCGCGGGCCTGAACGCCGCGGTCGCGAAGGACGGGAAGGGCCGCGTGATCTATGCGCGCGGCGCCAACATCACCAACGACGAGGGTGTTGTCAAGTACCTCAACTTCCTCAACTGGGACACGCCCGAGGTGACGCAGGACCCGCGCACGCCGGCCGAGATGATCGCCGAGGCGGTGAAGGCCGCGCAGCAGGCCGATGTGGTCGTGGCGGCGGTCGGCGAGGCGCGCGGCATGTCGCACGAGTCGTCGAGCCGCACCAGCCTGGACCTGCCGCAGAGCCAGCGCGACCTGATCACCGCGCTCAAGGCCACCGGCAAGCCGCTGGTGCTGGTGCTCATGAACGGTCGCCCGCTGGCGCTGGTGCGCGAGCAGCAGGAGGCCGACGCGATCCTCGAGACCTGGTACACCGGCACCGAGGGCGGCAACGCGATCGCCGACGTGCTCTACGGCGACTACAACCCGGCGGGCAAGCTGCCGATCTCGTTCCCGCGCTCGGTCGGGCAGATCCCGACCTACTACAACCATCCGCGGCTGGGCCGCCCCTTCACGGAAGGCAAGCCGGGCAACTACACCTCGCAGTACTACGAGGAGGTGACCGGCCCGTTGTATCCCTTCGGCTATGGCCTGAGCTACACAGACTTCACGCTGTCGGACGTCACGCTGTCGAGCCCGACCATGGCGCGCAACGGCAAGGTGGAAGCGAGCGTGACCGTCAAGAACACGGGCCAGCGCGCGGGCGAGGCCGTGGTGCAGCTCTATATCCAGGACGTGGCCGCGTCGGTGGTTCGTCCGGTCAAGGAGCTGAGGGATTTTCGCAAGCTCATGCTGCAGCCCGGCGAGGAGCGCCAGGTGCGCTTCACGGTCGACGAGGACAAGCTCAAGTTCTTCAATGCCCAGCTGCGCCGCGTGGCGGAGCCGGGCCGCTTCAACGTGCAGATCGGGTTCGACTCGCAGAGCGTGCGCGAGCAGGGATTCGAACTGCTGCAGTAACGACCCGACGAAAGGCCGCGCCATGAACGCCTTCGATGCCCTGCGCAGCCTGTGGCTGCAGGCCGGATTGCCCGAGGAGGCACTGGCCTCTGCGCAGCTTCCGGGCGCCGACCCGGTGCTGCCTTCGTCTTTTGCGGTGGGCACCGCGGCCCAATGCAGCATCGCGGCGGCGGCACTGGCGGCCTGCGAACTCGGCCACCAGCGCGGTGCCGCGCGCCAGGCGGTGAGCGTCGACATGCGGCATGCGGCGCTCGAATGCACCGGCTGGTTCAGCCTCGACGGCCGGGTGCCCGAGCTCTGGGATGCCTTCTCGGGCCTTTATCGCAGCTCGGATGGCTGGGTGCGCATCCATGCCAATTTCGCGCACCATCGCGAAGGCGCGCTGCGGCTGCTGGGGCTGGACCCGCAGCGCGCGCAGCGGGCCGATGCCGAAGCTGCGATGCGGGGCTGGAAGGCGGTCGATTTCGAAGAAGCCGCGGCCGCGCGAGGCCTGGTCGCGACCGCGCTGCGGCGCTTCGAAGAGTGGGATGCGACCCCGCAGGGCAGGGCGCTGGCCGATCAGCCGTTGTTCACCATCGAGCGCATCGGCGATGCATCGCCCCTGTCACTGCTGCCGCTGGCGGACGACCAGCGCCCGCTCACCGGCCTGCGCGTGCTCGACCTCACGCGCATCCTTGCCGGCCCGGTGGGCGGTCGCGCGCTTGCGGCCTATGGCGCCGAGGTGATGCTGGTCAACTCGCCGAAGCTGCCGAACATCGAGGCCATCGCCGACACCAGCCGCGGCAAGCTGTCGGCGCATGTCGACCTCCAGAGCGCCGAAGGCAAGGAGACGCTGGCGCGCCTGCTGGCGGACGCGCATGTGTTCGTGCAGGGCTATCGCCCCGGCGGGCTCGCGGCGCTCGGCTTCGGTCCTGAAGACACGTCGCGCATCCGGCCCGGCATCGTCCACGTCTCGCTCTCGGCCTACGGCACGCGCGGGCCCTGGGCCGGGCGGCGCGGCTTCGATTCGCTGGTTCAGACGGCCATGGGCTTCAACCACGCCGAGGGCGAGGCCGCCGGCGACGGCAAGCCCCGGCCGCTGCCGATGCAGATCCTCGACGAGGCCACCGGCTACCTGATCGCGATGGGCGCGGCGGCGGCGCTGTGGCGCCAGCAGCGCGAGGGCGGCAGCTGGCACGTGCAGGTGTCGCTGGCGCAGACCGGGCGCTGGCTGCGCGGGTTGGGGCGGACCGAAGGCGGTCTCGGCGTGGCCGTGCCCGATCGGACGCCGTACCTGGAGACCTCGGCCTCGGGCTTCGGCGAGTTCTGCGGGTTGAGGCACAGCGCGCAGTTGGCGCGGACGCCGGCGGGGTGGACGCGGCCTTCGGTGCCGCCGGGGACGGATCCGGCTGTGTGGCCTTGAGCTTGACCCCAGTGTGATATAGATATACATTTTATCTTGTATATCCAATCAACGAGGAGCGCCGATGCAAGTGTCGAAGTGGGGCAATAGCCTGGCGATTCGCTTGCCTGCGGCGTTGGTCAAGGAGTTGGAACTCGCCGATGGCGATGACGTGCAAGTGAGCGTGCGTGGTCCTCGCCAACTGGTGCTGAGCAAGAAGCCGGGAAAAGAACAAGTTCTTGCGGCGTTGCGCGAGTTCCGCGGCCGACTGCCCGCTGATTTCTCATTCGATCGCGATGGCGCAAATGAGCGCTGAGCGGTTTGTCGACACGAACGTCGTGCTGTACCTGCTGTCGCACGACGGCAAGAAGGCGGATCGTGCCGAAGCGGTGCTGGCGGAGGGGCCGGTTGTGAGCGTTCAGGTGTTGAACGAGTTCACGAATGTGGCGCGCCGCAAGCTGGGCATGTCATGGACTGACATCGGCGACTTTTCGGAACTGCTGCGTGCACTGTGTCGCGTCGAACCGATCACAATCGCAACCCATGACCTCGGCCGCCAACTGGCCGAGCGATATCAACTGTCCGTCTACGACTCGATGATCGCTGCTTCCGCCTTGTTGGCTGGGTGTGAGACGCTGTACTCGGAAGACATGCATGCCGGGCTTCGCGTCGAGGATCGATTGACGATCGAGAATCCGTTCGACGGCCGGCCCCATTGATGTCGAGCCTCCGAGGCCGGCCACAGATAAAACTAAGGAACACAACACATGGGCGCGCAATGGAAAGCCAAGCACAAGGACCTGGCGGCCAACGCCAAGGGCCGGCTGTTCGGCAAGCTCGCGAAAGAAATCATGATCGCCGCCCGCAGCGGCGCCGACCCGGCGTCAAACTCGCGGCTGCGGCTGGTGGTCGAGCAGGCCCGCAAGGTCTCGATGCCCAAGGACACGCTCGAGCGTGCCATCAAGAAGGGCGCGGGCCTGACCGGCGAGTCGGTGCATTTCGATCACGTGATCTACGAGGGCTTCGCACCGCACCGGGTGCCGGTGATGGTCGAATGCCTGACCGACAACGTCAACCGCACCGCGCCCGAGATGCGGGTGCTGTTCCGCAAGGGGCAACTGGGCGCGTCCGGTTCGGTCGCCTGGGACTTCGACCACCTCGGGATGATCGAGGCCGAAGCCCGGCAGGCCGGTGCCGACCCTGAGCTCGCGGCCATCGAGGCCGGGGCCCAGGACTTCGAGCCGGGCGAGGAGGGCGTCACCGTGTTCCTTACCAGCCCGGCGGACCTCGACCTGGTCAGCCGCGCGCTGCCGGCCCAGGGCTTCACGGTGCTGTCGGCCAAGCTCGGCTACAAGGCCAAGAACCCGATCGATCCTGCGAGCCTGAGCGCCGAGCATCTCGAAGAGGTGGAGGCCTTCCTGGCCGCCATCGATGCGAATGACGACGTGCAGCACGTGTTCGTGGGCCTGGCGGGGTAGGCCTGCGTCACGCGTCCACCATCTCGCGATAGGCGTGCCAACTCGCATGTGCGAGCCACGGGAAGATGACGACGAGCGCGAGCATGAACGTCGCGAAGCCCAGGGCCGTCAGCAGCGCGATCAACGCAGCCCACAGCACGATGGCGGCCGGATTGCGGGCGCAGCAGCGCAGGCTGGTCAGCACCGCGGTGATGACGTCCACCGGGCGATCCACCAGCAACGGCACGCTGACGACCCCGAGCGCGAAGACGAGCGCGGCCACCGCGGCGCCGACCGCGACGAAGGCCACCACGAGAGTGACCGACTGGCCCGACAGCAATAGCGCCGCGGGCAGATTCGACGCGTGCCGCAGCTGCTCCGTGAAGAACAGGGCGAAGGTGATCGCGGCCAGGCGCTCCCAGACGAAGTACGCGAGGGTGAGCAGCAATCCGAACAGCGCGATCGAGCCGGCGTTGCCGCTCCAGGCGCGAAGCGCCGATGCGGAATCCGGCGCGGCGGACTGCTCGCGCTGGCGCGACAGCGCGTACAGGGGCATCGCGACGAAGGGCGCCACCAGCAGGAAGCCGCCGAGCAGAGTGGGCGCAAGGTAGGTCGCCTCCCTGGTCGCGGCCATCAGGGCCAGGCCTGCAAGTGAAACCAGCACACCCATGCCGAGGCTCAAGCCCGGCAGGAAGGCCAGATCGCGTGCGCCCAGGCGCAGCCAGGCGAAGGGCCGCATGGCGCCAACCCGGCGCACGGCGGGCGCCGCCATCGATGGCGCAAGTGATCGACTGTCGAGCGGGTGTCCCATGGCGCACACTCCTTCGTGTGTCTCGCGCTGGAAGCCGGGCGGCGTCAGCGCTACGCCAGCATACTCGCGCGCATCGCCGGCAGATTGACGTCAATCAAGGAAGTGAACGGGGCAGGTGAAGCCGGTCGTGAGCACTTGAGCGGTGTGCCGGCATTCGGCGGTGCGGCCGCTACGGCATCAACACCGTCCGCTGTGCCTCCGCCGTCTCGCGCAGGAAATCCCACACCGCCTTCATCCGCGCCAGGTGCCGCGTCTCCGCCGGCACCGATATCCAGAAGGTCCGCGTGAAGTTGGCCTCGGCCGGCAGCACGCGCCGCAGCGACTTGTCCCGCTCCGCAATGAAGGCCGGCAGCACCGCGATGCCGGCGCCGGCCGCCGTGGCCTGGTGCTGCGCCAGGATGCTGGTGCTGCGCAGCGCGAAGGAGTCGGGCTTGTACAGCTCGTCGAGGTATTGCAGTTCCTTGCTGAAGAGCAGGTCGTCGACATAGCTGATGAAGGTGTGGCCGCGCAGGTCGTCGCGGCTGCGGATCGGGGCGTGGTTCGCCAAGTACGACTTCGAGGCATAAAGCCGCAGCACGTAGTCGCTGAGCTTGGCGACGACCACCGGGCCGCGCGCCGGCCGTTCGAGCGAGATCACGATGTCGGCTTCGCGCCGCGACAGGTGCACCAGCCGCGGCATGGCGAGCAGGTCGATCACCAGCTTCGGATGCGCCTGCGCGAACAGCGCCAGCTGCGGCGCCAGCACCACGGTGCCGAAGCCCTCGGTGGCGCCGATCCGCACCAGGCCCGACAAGCCCTCCTGCGACGCCGGCGCCGACCGCTCGACCGTGTGGAAGGCTGCCTCCATCGCCTCGACCTGCGGCTGCAGCCGGCGGCCGGCCTCGGTCAGGCGGTGGCCGTCGGCTTCGCGCGAGAAGAGGGCGCCCCCGACCTGCTTCTCGAGCGCCTGGATGCGGCGCGCGACCGTCGTGTGGTCGACCGCCAGCCGCCGCGCCGCGCCGACCAGCGTGCCGGTGCGAGAGAGCTCGAGAAAAAAGCGCAGGTTGTCCCAGTCCATCGTCTGCAATTATGCAGATCGAAGGTGCATATTTGTCTATTGCCATGGCAAAAGTGCAAAGCTAGGATGAGCCGCTGCAGACCCCCCATTCCAAGGAGACAAGTTCACATGGACGCCACCACCACCTCCGCGACCCAGGTCGCCACCGTCAAGCTGCTGATCGGCGGCAGGTTCGTCGAGTCAAAGACCACCGAGTGGCGCGACATCGTCAACCCCGCCACGCAGGAAGTGCTGGCCAAGGTGCCGTTCGCAACCCCGGCCGAAGTCGACGCCGCGGTCGCCTCGGCCAAGGAAGCCTTCAAGACCTGGCGCAAGACGCCGATCGGCGCCCGGGCCCGGATCTTCCTCAAGTACCAGCAGTTGATCCGCGAAAACATGGCCGAACTGGCCGCGATCCTCACGGCCGAGCAGGGCAAGACCCTGCCCGACGCCGAGGGCGACGTGTTCCGCGGCCTCGAGGTGGTCGAGCATGCGGCGTCGATCGGCAACCTGCAGCTGGGCGAACTGGCCAACAACGTGGCCAATGGGGTCGACACCTACACGCTGCTGCAACCGCTGGGCGTGTGCGCCGGCATCACGCCCTTCAATTTCCCGGCGATGATCCCGCTGTGGATGTTCCCGATGGCGATCGTCACCGGCAACACCTTCGTGCTGAAGCCCTCCGAGCAAGACCCGATGGTCACGATGCGCCTGTGCGAACTGGCGCTCGAAGCCGGCATCCCGGCCGGGGTGCTCAACGTGGTCCACGGCGGCGAGCAGGTGGTCAACGCCATCTGCGACCACAAGGACATCAAGGCGATTTCCTTCGTCGGCTCGACCAAGGTCGGCACCCACGTCTACAACCGCGCCACGCTGGCCGGCAAGCGCGTGCAATGCATGATGGGCGCGAAGAACCACGCGATCGTGATGCCCGACGCCAACAAGGAGCAGACCCTCAACGCGCTGGCCGGCGCGAGCTTCGGCGCCGCGGGGCAGCGCTGCATGGCGGTGTCGGTGGCGGTGCTGGTCGGCGAGGCGCAGAAGTGGGTGCCCGACCTGGTCGAAAAAGCAAAGACGCTGAAGATCGGCGCCGGCACCGAGAAGGGCGTCGACGTCGGCCCGCTGGTGTCCTGCGCGGCCTACGACCGGGTCAACGGCCTGATCGAGCGCGGCGTGGCCGACGGCGCGACCCTGGCGCTCGATGGCCGCAAGCCCACCGTGCCCGGCTACGAGAAGGGCAATTTCGTCGGCCCAACGGTGTTCGCCGACGTCAAGCCCGGCATGACGATCTACGAACAGGAAATCTTCGGCCCGGTGCTGTGCCTGGCCAATGCCGAGAGCATCGACGAGGCGATCGAGCTGATCAACGCCAACCCGAACGGCAACGGCACCGCGATCTTCACGCAGTCGGGCGCCGCGGCGCGCCGCTTCCAGGAGGACATCGACGTCGGCCAGGTCGGCATCAATGTGCCGATCCCGGTGCCGGTGCCGATGTTCTCGTTCACGGGCTCGCGGGCCTCGAAGCTCGGCGACCTGGGGCCGTACGGCAAGCAGGTGATCATGTTCTACACCCAGACCAAGACCGTCACGGCGCGCTGGTTCGACGACAACACGGCGCACGGTCTCAACACCACGATCAGCCTCAAGTAAGCTCGTCCGCATGGACTTCGAGCTGACCGGGGAGCAGCGCGCCTTTGCCCAGACGGCGCGCGACTTTGCCCTGAACGAATTCGCGCCGCACGCGGCGCGCTGGGACGCCGAGGCGATCTTCCCGAAGGACGCCATCGCCAAGGCCGGCGAGCTGGGCTTCTGCGGGCTCTATGCGCCGGACAGCATCGATGGCCTGGCCTTGCCGCGCCTCGATGCCACGCTGGTGTTCGAGGAGATGGCCGCGGTCGATCCGTCGACCACCGCGTTCATCACGATCCACAACATGGCGACCTGGATGCTCGGCACCTGGGGCGGTCCGGCGGTGCGCGAGCGTTGGGGCGCGGACCTGACCAGCGGGCGCAAGCTGGCCTCCTATTGCCTGACCGAGCCCGGTGCCGGCTCGGACGCCGCATCGCTCAAGACGCGCGCCGAGCTGCAGGGCAACGAGTACGTGATCAATGGCGGCAAGGCCTTCATCTCGGGCGCCGGTTCCACCGACGTGCTGGTGCTGATGGCGCGCACCGGCGGCGGCGGCGCCGGCGGCATCTCGGCGCTGGCGGTGCCGGCCGATGCGCCCGGCATCAGCTACGGCAAGAAAGAACACAAGATGGGCTGGAACAGCCAGCCCACGCGCACCATCGACTTCGACGACGTGCGGGTGCCGGCCGAGAACCTGCTGGGCAGCGAAGGCGAGGGCTTTCGCATCGCGATGAAGGGGCTCGACGGCGGCCGCATCAACATCGCGACCTGCTCGGTCGGCGCGGCGCAAGGCGCGCTCGACGCCGCTCGGCGCTACCTGCACGAGCGCCAGCAGTTCGGCAAGCCGCTGGCCAGCTTCCAGGCGCTGCAGTTCAAGCTGGCCGACATGGCGACCGAACTGGTGGCGGCGCGGCAGATGGTGCGGCTGGCCGCGAGCAAGCTCGATGCCGGCCATGCCGACGCGACCACCTATTGCGCGATGGCCAAGCGCTTCGCGACCGATGCCGGCTTCAATGTCTGCAACGACGCGCTGCAGCTGCACGGCGGCTACGGCTACCTGAGCGAATTCCCGCTGGAGCGGCTGGTGCGCGACGCGCGCGTGCACCAGATCCTCGAAGGCACCAATGAAATCATGCGCGTGATCGTCGCGCGCAAACTCCTCGAAGGCGATACCGACATCCGATGACCGACTCCGTAGTTCTCTTCAATGAAATCAAGGCCGCCGACGGCAGGCGCTTCGGCGTTGCCACGCTCAATGCGCCGGCCTCGCTCAATGCGCTCTCGGTCGCGATGGTGCGGCTGCTGACGCCGAAGCTGCGCGAGTGGGCAGAGGATGCGGGCATCGTCGGCGTGCTGCTCGATGCGGCGGGCGAGAAGGCCTTCTGCGCCGGCGGCGACCTGCGCCAGCTCTACCAGACGCTGCTCGAATGCGGTCCGGAACGCAACGAATATGCCGAGCGTTTCTTCGCCGAGGAGTACGAGCTCGACCACCTGATCCACACCTTCCCGAAGCCCTTCCTGTGCTGGGGCCACGGCATCGTGATGGGGGGCGGCGTCGGGCTCATGTCCGGTGCCTCGCACCGTGTGGTCACGGCGCAGAGCCGGGTCGCGATGCCCGAGATCAACATCGGCCTCTACCCGGACGTCGGCGGCAGCTGGTTCCTGCGCCGCATGCCGGGTCGCGTGGGCCTGTTCCTGGCGCTCACGGCCGCGCCGTTGAATGCGGCGGACGCGATCTTCTGCGGCCTGGCCGATCTGCTGGTGCCGCACGAGAAGAAGACGCAGGTGCTCGAGTCGATCGCCTCGGCACCCTGGCAGGCCGAGCCGCAGGCCGACCGCGCCACCTTGTCGCGGGTGCTGGCGCAGGCCGGCGAGGGCGCCGGGCTGCCGCCCTCGAAACTGCGCGAGCACTTCGACACCATCAACGCGCTGATGGCCGGCGACGACCTGCTCGACATCGCGAAGCGGCTGCGCAAGCTGCAGCATGAAGACCCATGGCTGCAGACGGCCGCGAAGACCTTCGCCAAGGGCGCGCCGAGTTCGGCCGCGCTGAGCTTCGCGCTCTGGCAGCGGGTGCCGCGGATGTCGCTGGCCGAGGTGTTCCGGCTCGAGTACTGGGCCTCGCTGGGCTTCTGTGCCCACAAGGACTTCGCCGAGGGCATCCGCGCCGTGCTGGTCGACAAGGACCGCAATCCGCGCTGGAGCCCGGCCACCCTCGAGGAGATCACGCCGGCCTTCATCGAAGATCATCTGCGCCCGCGCGGCGAGATGGCGCCCGAACTGGTGTCGCTCGCCTGAGCGTGCCGCCCGCATCCCCACAAGAACGGAGACACACGACATGAAGATCGCATTCATCGGCCTCGGCAACATGGGCGGGCCGATGGCCCTCAATTTGCTGAAAGCCGGCCACACGCTGAGCGCCTTCGACCTCTCGGCCGAAGCCTGCAAAAAGTTCGCGGCCGAGGGCCTGGCGATCGCCGCCTCGGCGGCCGAGACCGTGGCCAGCGCCGAGGTCGTGATCAGCATGCTGCCGGCCAGCGCCCATGTCGAAGCCCTGTACCTGGGCAGCGACGGGCTGCTCGAGAAGATCGCACCGGGCGCGCTGGTGATCGACAGCAGCACCATCGCGGCCGCGACCTCGCGCAAGGTGGCCGAGGCGGGCGTCAAGCGCGGCATCGCGGTGATCGACGCGCCGGTGTCGGGCGGCACCGGCGGCGCGATCGCAGGCACGCTGACCTTCATGGTCGGCGGCGCCGAGGCCGACCTCGAGCGCGCCCGTCCGGTGCTCGAGAAGATGGGCGCCAACATCTTCCACGCTGGCGCCGCGGGTGCCGGCCAGACCGCCAAGATCTGCAACAACATGCTGCTCGGCATCCTGATGATCGGCACCTCGGAGGCGATCGCGCTGGGCGTGGCCAACGGCCTCGATCCGAAAGTGCTGTCCGAGATCATGCGGCGCTCCTCGGGCGGCAACTGGGCGCTCGAGAAGTACAACCCGCTGCCCGGCGTGATGGAGAACGCACCGGCTTCCAAGGGCTATGCGGGCGGCTTCGGCACCGACCTGATGCTCAAGGACCTCGGCCTCGCGCAGGAGAACGCGGCCGCGGTGCGGGCTTCGACGCCGCTCGGCGGGCTGGCCCGCAACCTGTATGCCGCCCACAGCCTCGGAGGCCATGGGGCGCTGGATTTCTCGAGCGTGATCAAGCTGGTGCAGGGCAAGGCAGCCTGATCCCGAAGTAGATCCAGATCCGACGCCGCCGCTTCAGGTCCCGAGCATCGGATTGCGCCGCGCCTCGTCGCGGCGCCGGTCGGCCCGCACTTCATTGCAGCGCGGATGGCGGGTGTAGGCGGGTTGGTCGCAGTGCGCGGCTTCGCAGCGGGCGGCGGAGAAGAAGTTGAGGTTCTGGCAGCCCTGACGTGGGTCGAGTGCGGCCGCGCGCGCGGGGGCGGGTGGGGCCGGCCGGCGTTCGACCGCCGCCGGCGTGGCGGGCGGCGGCGCGGGCGCTGCGGCGACGGCGGGTGGCGGCACGAGCGGCTTGTCGGTCACTTCCGCTTCGCCGGGGCTCAGCGACGAGCCGAGCGGCACCGGCTGCGGCATCGGCTCCGGCGGCCTGGGCGCTGCGGCGGCCTGCGCGGGTGCTGGCGGCGCGACCGCCACCGGCGCCGCGCGGCTCGCGGGCGCGGGCACCTTGCGTGTCACATAGCCGAACCAGCCGCCGAATCCGATCGCCACCGCGAGCATGAGCGCACCCAGCCCGAGCCAGAACTCGCGCGGCGCGTTCTGCCCGGCGAGGCCGGCCGGATGCGCCGCGGCAGCGGCGGCCGGCCGCTTCGAGCGCAGGCCATCCAGCAGCGACGGCCCGGTGGCGGCAAAGCCGGGCAGCTTGCGGGCGCAGCCGTGGCAGAACTTCGCGGCATCGCGGTTCTCGGTCTGGCAGGCGGCACAGATCACCGGCATCGGGACTCCTTGGGCAACGGGACGCAAACGTGCATTTTTCGGCCTGGGCGTCGCGGCGTCTGCCAGCCGCTGCCTACTTTTTCCGGTCGTAGACTTGCATGCCTCTGCCCAAGTTCCCAGGCCGGACCCCCACCATGCATCGATTCACTTTATCCATTTTCCCGGTGAGCCTCGCGCTGGCCATCGCCGCCCCGGGTGTGGCCGCCGACACCCTCAAGAAGCCCGAGCTCGACCGCCTCGCCGCGACCCAGCAGGCGGCGCCTGCGGCCAGCTTCCGCGCCTTCCTGGCGCAGGCCGCCAAGGCCGATCCCAGCCTCAAGCCGGCCATAGCTGCCTACGAGGCCAGGCGCCCGCTCGCCGGCGATGACCTGATCCAGGTCGCGCGCCTGCTGGGGCTCTACAACCGCCTCCACAACCAGAAGGCGGTGCTGTCGTCGCTCGAGGCGATGATCGCGATCCCGACGGTGCGCGACGACAAGGTGCCGCCGCACGAGAGCCCGCAGATCGTCGAGTTCGGTCGCCTGGTCGAACGCATGGCCAAGGACTTCGGATTGCAATACCGCAACGTCGACAACCGGATCTTCGAGGTCAAGCTGCCGGGCCGGGGTGCCGACGAGTTCGGCATCCTGACCCACGCCGACGTCGTGCCCGTGGTGCCCGACGAGTGGGTGCTCGACGACGGCACGCGGCTCGATCCCTTCAAGATGACGCGCGTGGGCGGCACGCTCTACGGGCGCGGCACGATCGACGACAAGGGCTCGATCGCGGCGGTGCTGTACGCGATGAAGGCCGTGAAGGAAAGCGGCCTGCCGCTGGCCCGCACGATCCGCCTGATGATCGAGACCACGGAGGAAACCGGCGGCGACGGCATGAAGTACTACCGCGCGAAGACGCCGCTGCCCGACTACAACATCGTGCTCGACAGCAAGTACCCGGCCGTGGTCGCCGAGAAAGGCTCGGGCGCGCTCAAGGTCTTCTTCCCGGTCGAGGAGGCAGACGGCAGCAGCGCCGTGCGCACCGCCATCACCGCGATGGCGGGCGCCTCGTCGGCCAACGCGGTGCCGCAGACGGCGACCGCCACGCTGAAGGGGGGCGACCTGGCGCAGGTGGCGGCCCGGCTCGAGTTCGTCAAGGGGCCTTTCATCCGCAAGTACGAGGGCCAGGGCGGCAAGTTCGGCATCGACATCGCGAAGGGTGCGGACAGCATCGAGGTCAAGGTCACGGGCGTGTCGGCGCACGGCTCGCGGCCGGAGGAGGGCGTCAACCCGCTGCCGCGGCTCGCGCTCTTCCTGCAGGAGTCCGGCGTGGTGACGGCGGGCAACCACTACACCAAGGCCGTCAGGTACCTGATCGACCTCTATGGCACCGGCTACCTCGGCGAGAAGATGGGCGTCGGCTACCAGGACGACTTCATGGGGCCGCTGACCTTGTCGCCCAACCTGATCCGCGAGAAGGACGGCAAGCTCGAGGTGACCACCAACGTGCGGATGCCGCGCGGCAGCACGCCCGAGCAGCTCACGGCCACGCTCAAGTCCAAGGTCGACGAGTGGGCCGCGGCGAGCCAGGCCCGGGTCGAGATCGACTATGCACAGGGCGACTGGATGGCACGCGACCCCAAGGGCGCCTGGTTGTCGACCTTGCTCAACATCTTCGGCGACACCACTGGCCTCGAAGCCAAGCCAGTGTCGACCGCGGGCAGCACCACCGCCAAGCTGATGCCCAATGCGATCAACTTCGGACCGGCGATGCCCGGCAAGAAGTACACGGCGCACAACGCCAAGGAATACAAGGAGCTGGCCGACCTCGACGCCGACATGCAGATGTTCACCGAGATGCTGGTGCGGATCGGGAACCTGAAGACGATGCAGTAGGCGCCGGCGGCAGGATCTTCTTCAGATCTCGCGCCCCAGTCCCTGCGCCCGCAGCACGCCCTTCAGCCGCCGCACCTCGTGCTCGAGGTCGAGGATCAGCGCGGCCGCATCGAGCCCGACGCCGAAGTCGCGCTCCAGCCGTCGGGCTTCCAGCGCGCATTGCAGGTCGCTGCCATGGAAGCGCCAGTCGTCCGGCCGCTCGGCCGGCGTGCGGGACTCGATGATGCCGACCTCGACCAGCTGGACCACCCAGTCGAGCTGCGCGCCGCAGGCATGCGCGAGTTCGCTGGCGGCCAGGGGGTGCGAGGCGCTGAGCGTGGTGGTCGTGATGGAGACGGAGGAAGTCATGGTCGTCACACTCCGAGATGGCGCCGCGGATCGAACGGCGCGGCCTGGGCGAGCTGCTCGTAGGCCTTGCGCGCGGCGTCGGTGTCGGCCGGCGGCAGTGCGATCTCGAGCAGCAGATACAGGTGGCCCGGCGGCTTGCCCGGCAGGCCGCGTTCCTTGAGGCGCAGCTTGAGTCCGTTGCGCGCCTTGGGCGGCACCGTGACCTCGACCACGCCGCCGCCCGGCGTCGGCACCTTGACCTGCGCGCCGAGCGCGCCTTCGGTCGGCGTGATCGGCAGGGTCATGTAGAGATCGCGGTCCTCGACCCGGTACAGCGGATGCGGCGCGATGCGCACCTCGAGGTACAGGTCACCGGCCGGCTCGCCGCCGTGGCCCGGCATGCCCTGGCCCGCCAGCCGGATGTACTGGCCCGGATGCACGCCGGGCGGGATCTTCACGGAAAGCGTCCGGGTCTTGAACTCGGGCCGGCCCTGGGCGTCGAGCTCCTGCGAGCGCAGCGTGATCTCGCGCTCGGCGCCGTTGAGCGCGTCTTCCAGCGCGATCTCGATGGCCGCGTGATGGTCCTCTCCGCGGGCGCGGTAGTTGCGGCGCTGGGCGCCGCGCCGTTCGGCGGCGCCGAACACCGACGAGAAGAACTCGCTGAAGTCGGCGTGGTCGGCTGGCCCCTGGTTGGCGCCCCGATGGAACTCGAAGCCCTCGTCCCAGTTCGGCGGCGGCCTGAAGCTGCCGTCCGGACTGCCGCCGCGCGCGACATGGTCGGCCAGCTGGTCGTAGGCGGCGCGCTTCTCCTTGTCGCGCAGCACGTCGTTGGCCTCGTTGATTTCGCGCATGCGCTGGTCGGCGTCGGCTTCCTTGCTGACGTCGGGGTGGTACTTGCGCGCCAGCTTGCGATAGGCCTTGCGCACCTCGTCTTCCGAGGCCCCGCGCTCGAGGCCCAGCGTCTTGTAGTAGTCCTTGAAGTCCATGGCGGTTCCGCGAAGAGTTGTCAGGCAATGGCGGCGCCGCCGTCGACCTGCTGCAGCAGCGACCTGACGCGCCAGCCGGCGCCGTCGCGTTCGAAGCGCAGCGGCTGCGCGTTGCCGAGCAGTCCCATGTCGACCGGCACGCCGAGCAGCGCCGCCAGCACGTAGAGCGAGCCGCCGTGCGCCACGATCAGCACCGGTGCCGGCTGCGCCAGCGCCTGGTCGAGGGCGGTTCGCTTGCGGGCCACGAACTCGGACAGGGTCTCGCCGCCCGTGGGCGCGCAGGCCCAGTCGATGTTTGCGGACGAGGTGCCGATCAGTTCGCCGAAGTGGCGCTCGCGCAGGCCCTCGTGCACCCAGGGCGCGATGCCGTGCGGCGCCGACACCGCGTGCGCCGTGGTCAGTGCCCGATGCACATTGCTGCTCACGATGCTGCGGATCGGCTCGCCGGCAAGCAGTTCGGCGGCGCGCGCCGCCTGCTGCAGGCCGAGCGCGCTGAGCGGTTCGTCGGCGGCCTGGAAGATGCGCCGAGCATTGCACTCGGTCTGGCCATGGCGCAGGAAGTAGAAGTGGTCGCAGGCCGGCACGAGCGGATGCGCCGCGGCCAGGGTGGCGAGTTGGAGCAGGCCGGGATTCATCGGGTGGGTTCCGGGTGGAGGGGAGTTACAGCAGCCATTCGATCGGCAGCACTTCGAGGAAGTCGATCCAGCTCCGCTTGAGCGCGCCGGCGCCGGGTTCGGTGGTGTAGCGCACCTCGCCCTGCGGCCCCTGCTCGATCCATTCCATGCCCTGGCCGTCCGCCTTCAGCCGCACCTCGAAGGCTTTGGCGGGGATCGCGGTGTCGAACTGCCGGGCCAGTTGGCCGGACAGGTTCTGGCTGTCGATGATCACGCCCATCTCGGTGTTGAGCCGGGCCGATCGCGGATCGAGGTTGAACGAACCCACGAAGATGCGCTCGCGATCGATCGCGAAGGTCTTGGCGTGCAGGCTGGAAGCCGAACTGCCGCGGCTGCCGCTGCCGGGAACTCCGCCGTCTCGTGCGCGTTCCTTGTCCTTCTCGGGCGGTGGCACCGCGTCGCCGGGCTTCAGCTCGTAGACCCGGACCCCGCCCTCGAGCAACTGCTTGCGGTACTTGGCGTAGCCGGCATGGACCGCGCTGACGTCGGTCGCCGCCAACGAGTTGGTCAGCACGCGGACCTTGACGCCCGAGCCGGCCATCTTCACCAGCGACCTGGTGCCGTCCTTGCCGGGCACGAAGTAGGGCGAGACCAGGTCCAGTTCGCGGCGAGGCTGGCCGAAGGCCGCGACCAGCAGCGGCATCATCTGCAGGTCGCTGCGGTCGGTCGACTCGAGCACCTTGGCCGGGTCGTCGTGGATGACGTGGGCGGTGGTCCAGTCGAGCGTCAGGCGGCCTTCGTCGAGCTCGCGCAGCAGCGGGGTCTGGCGCACGGCGTCGAGGTAGCGCGTGGCCTCGGGATCGCGGCTGACCTGGTCCCAGCCAGCCTTCAGATTGGCCTGCGCGCCCGGGCCCGGCGGCCCCAGCAGGCTGGCGGCTGGATAGGCCGAGGGGCTGTTCCAAAACAGGTCGAAGGCGGTCGAGACTTCGCGCACCACCGGGCCGACCGCCACCACGTCCAGGTCCTGGAAGCCGACTTCCATGTTGGCGCCGAAGTACTCGTCGCCGATGTTGCGGCCGCCGACGATCGTGAGCTGGTTGTCGGCGGTGAAGGACTTGTTGTGCATGCGCCGATTGACGCGCGAGAAGTCGAAGGCGAAGTCGCCGAGCCGCAGGCCCCGGTTCGCGAACGGATTGAAGAGCCGGACCTCGATGTTGGGATGGGCGTCGAGGGCCGCCAGCATCGGGTCGAGGCCGCCAGTGTTGGCGTCGTCGAGCAGCACGCGCACCCGCACGCCGCGTTCGGCCGCGTCCCACAGGGCCTGCCACATGAGCTTGCCGGTGGTGTCGTTGCGCCAGATGTAGTACTGCAGGTCGAGGCTGCGATCGGCGCGGCGGGCAAGGAGAATGCGGGCCGCGAAGGCGTCCTCGGCCGACTGCAGCGCGCGGATGCCGGATTGGTCCGGATGGGCCGTCACCGCGGGACCGAAGGCCTTGGCCAGCCGGGTATCGGCCGTATTGACAAGGGCCTGGGACTCGGAGCGTTCGACCTTCCCGGGCAGGCTGGAGCAGCCGGTGAGGAGCAGGCCGAGAAGGAGGGCGACCAGGACGCGTGAGGCTGAAAGTGACACGGCGCGTTTCCGACGATGACGGTGCGGCCATTCTAGGCAGGTTGAACCCGCAGGCCGGCGGTCGGCCGTCATCGACGCGTCACAACTTCGGAATGTGCAGCGTCTTGCTGATCATCAAGGTGCCCGAGAGGCCGAACAACAGGGCCAGCGGATGCAGCACCCACGGCCCGATGGACCATGCGCCGCCCCAGATGGCGTCGCCAATGTGGCCTTGCCGGGCCGCCAGGGCCAGCACGCCGACCAGCACCACGCTGGTCGGGATCGGCGTGCCCTCGAAATACTTGACCTTGTCCGCGCCTTCGGAGAGCGCTTCGGCCGTGACGTTGTAGCGCGCCAGGCGGCTCACGCCGCAGCAGACGAAATAGATCAGCAGCGCGCAGTCCCAGCCGCCATCGAGGCCGGCCGCAAACCCCAGGGTCGCCGGCAGCACGCCGAAGGAGATCACGTCGGCCAGCGAGTCGAGTTCGCGGCCGAGCGCCGAGTGGGTCTGGCGCCAGCGCGCGATGCGGCCGTCGAAGACGTCGAAGACGAAGGCCGCGGGCGCCAGCGCCGCGGCCCAGAGGAAGTGCGCCAGCGACTGGCTGCGCATGAAGGCCATCGCCAGGAAGATGGCGCCGACGCCGCAGGCCGCGTTGCCGAGCGTGAACGCATCGGCGAGATGAAAGCCGCGAATCATCGAGAAATGCTTGCGGGCCGGCGCGGGGGCTGAAGTGGACATGCTGGGTTCCATGGAGAAATGCGACTGCACCTTAGCTCAACCGCGAGCCGGGGCGTGTAGTCGCATTCTGATGCCGAGCCGGCCCTGTCGGATCGAATGGCACGCGCCACACCCTCGGCACCTCGTTCGCCTTGCGCCAGAACCCGCGCCACAGCGCGGCATCCTTGGACGCTAGGTCGCTGTCGCCAAGGCGTCGTGCGCCTCGGCGATGCGGGCGAACCGGCCGAGCAGCCCGGCCGCGAGCGCGGTGGGGGCCACCCGGTCGCGCAGCGCCGCCGGATCGAGGCCCTGGCCGCGCAGGTCGTCGCCCAGGTGATCGACATAGCCGCGCATGATCTCGGCGTCGAATTCGGGATGGAACTGCAGGCCCCAGGCCTGGTCGCCGATCCGGAAGGCCTGCGTCGGCTCGAAGGCATTGCCCGCGAGGCGGACCGCGCCTTCGGGCAGCTGCAGCGCGCTCTGCCGATGCACCACATGGGCCTCGAAGCGCGCGGGCAGGCCAGCCATGAGGGCATCGTCGGCGGCCTCGGGCTGGAGTTCGACCTCGACGGTGCCGATCTCCATGCCGCCCGGGTGGTCGCCGGCCTCGCCGCCGAGCGCATCGGCCAGCAGTTGATGGCCGAAACAGATGCCGAGCACCGGCGTGCCGTGAGCGACCAGCTGCGCGAGCCAGCGGCCGGTGGCTTCGCTCCAGGGTGCGCGGTGGGAGACCATGGCGTGCGAGCCGGACACGATGGCGCCCGAAATCTGGTCGGGCGAGGGCAGCGCGTCGCCGCGGCGCGGGTCGAGCACCACGACCGGCAGCCGGGTGTCGCCGAGGCCGTCGGCCATCCAGTGTTCGAAGTCGCCACGCCGGTCACGCAGGGCGTCGAAGGTTTCACCGACCTTGATGATCGCGAGCGGGCGGGGAGAGGTGTTTTCCATGGCCGGGATGATGCTGCAATCCGGATCGCCCCGAGGGCATGGGGCCGACCGGTTCAAGGGCCGGCCAGGGCCGCGAGCGCGGCCGGCACCTGCCGCGCGACCGCGGCCACCAGCGCCTGCCGTTGCGGCGCCTCGCGCCAGCGCAGGCGGCTGCCGGTTTCCCATTCCGGGTGGCTGCGCGCCGGCTGTGCCGCTCGCACCAGGTCGGCCAGCGCGCGCCGGGCCGCCGCCGCCGGTTCGCCAGAGCTGTTCGCGATGCGGTCGACCGCGGCGTGGCCGCGCGACTCGAGCGCGCGCAGCAGTTCGAGCTGCCAGGCCGCTAGCACGAACAGCACCCGGTCCTCGACCGTCAGTTCATGGACGTCGCGCAGCTTGTTGACCAGCTTGCGGCCCAGTGGTCCCAGGCCCTGCGAGACGGCGCCGCCGAGGGCGCCGCCCAGCGCCGCGCCGGCGCCGAGCGACAGGCCGGCGAGCGCCAGGTCGGCCACCACGCCGACGGCGGCGCCCACGGCCACCCCCTTGCCGAGCAGGATGCCGGCATCCTTCAGCGCCTCGGGGTGGAAGAAATCCATCGCCCAGCGGCCTTCGAGCAAGGGCAAGGCGGCTTCGTCGGCGTCGCCTTCGCGAAAGCCATGGAGCGCCAGCAGGTCGTCGGCGCAGCGCTGCGCCTTGTCGAACACGGACTTCTGCAGTTCGCCGACGAGGCGCTGGCGGGTCGGCGGATCGGCGAAGTCGTCGGCCGACGCCGTCCGCCGCATCGATGCGGCATCGACCAGCAAGTCGGCGATGCGCGTGCCGGCCGCCCGGCGGCGCTGGGCGGCTTCCTCCTCGAGGCATTCGGCCACCCGGTCGAGCGCTGCGCGTCGGTCGCGCAGCAGGGTCGCGAGGTCGCGGTAGAGCTCGCGCTCGGCGCCGACGAAGGGCGCCGCCGCGTCGAAGCGCACCACCACGTGCAGCCCGTAGGCCGACAGCAGCTCTTTCCAGGCCGCTTCGCGGCTGGCCGCATCGCGCACGAAGTTCAGTACCGGCAGCACCGGCCGTGCGCAGGCATTGAGCAATTCGATCTCGGCGCGGAACTTGGGCAGCACGGGTTCGCGGGCGTCGATCACCAGGAAGGCGGCGTCGACCTCGAGCAAGGCGCGCAGCACCTTCGCCTCCTGCTCGAACACGCCGTGCGCCTCCGGGCCTCGCAGGAACTGGCGGATCCGCTCGGGCGGCGTGGCCGCCTTGTCGAGGCTGTCGATGTGCTCGCGCAGCGCCACGCCGTCTTCCAGCCCCGGCGTGTCGAGGAAGCGGACGGCGGCCGCGCCGTCGACCCGCAGATCGACCGCCTCGACGTGGCGCGTGGTGCCGGGACGTTCTGACACCTCGCCGAAATTCACGCGCCGTGTCAGCGTGCGCAGCAGCGAGGTCTTGCCGGCATTGGCATGGCCGACCACGGCGATGCGGATCGGCTCCGTCATGCCCAGCCGTGCATCACGGCCTCCGGGGCTTCGGCGACGCCGAGCGCGTCGAGGCCGGCATCGGCCAGCCAGGCCTGCCAGCGCCCGCGGGCCGCGGCGTCGTCCGGCGCGCCGACCAGCCACAGCCGGCATTCGCCGCACAGGGCCATCACCTCGCGCAGGAAGCGCTCGGTGCCGCGGTCCGGGCTGGCGGCGGCCCGGCAGCCGATCACGGCACGGCGCGGGCGAATGTGCGCCAGCATGTCGAGCAACTCGCGCCGTTGCGCCGCGCTGCCGTCGATGCGCAGTATGCGGGCGGCGGTGTCGAGCGAGACCGGAGGCCAATCCTGCTCCGGCGGCA
The DNA here is from genome assembly GCF_030486595.1 of Variovorax ginsengisoli. Taxonomy (GTDB): domain Bacteria; phylum Pseudomonadota; class Gammaproteobacteria; order Burkholderiales; family Burkholderiaceae_C; genus Variovorax; species Variovorax ginsengisoli_B. The sequence continues at coordinate 71,402 of NZ_JAUJZH010000010.1, forward strand.
GTTCGAATCCGATCGCGACCAGGGTGTCGGCGGTGTCACCGGCCGACAGGTGCGCGGGCCTGCCGTGGGCGATCCGGCCCGGGTCGGCATCGACGATCTGCCGCGGGGCGAGGGCGTCGAAGCGCGCCAGCAGCCGCTGGAAATAGGGTTCGGACAGATCGGGCTGCAGCGCCTGCCTGCGCAGGGCACAGACCGCGGCGCTCAGCAGCGCCAGCGCCAGGCGCGGCAGCAGGCCGTAGACCACGATGCAGCCGGTGAGCCACAAGGCCCAGGCCCGCTGGCCCGACGCCGCCGCGAGCGGCGACAGCACGGCTTGCGCATCAGGCACCGGAAAGCCCAGCCAGGCCGGTGCGCGCCCGAGCCATTGGACGCTGCGTACGAAGAAGTCGGGCTCGAGGATGGTCGTTTCCCAGCTCAGCGTGTAGTTGCGGAAGGCCAGCGCGAACAGCAGCGCCGCCAGCACCACGGCGAACGACAGCGTCCAGATCGCATGGCTCGCCAGCCCCAGCGCCCATGGCAGCAGCCGGGCGCGCGCCAGCAGCCGGGTGGTCGCCCGCAGCAGCACCGGCGCCTGGCCGCTCCGGCCAGCGGCCACGCGGGCCGTGAGGCTCAGCCAGAGCCATCCGAACGAGGCCTGGAAAGCGCCGAGCGGCAACACCAGCCCGGCAAGCCACAGCAGCAGGGTGACCAGGTGCAGGCCCAGCAGGCTGGTCAGCGCCACCACGACGTTGATCTGCCGCTGGCCGCCCCCGAGCACGCTGCCCGCGAGCGTGAGCCCGGCGACAACGATCAGTGCCACCAGTGCCAGCAGCACCCACGGCGCCCAGGCGCGTGCGCGCGCCATCTCGGCCTGCAGCCCGATGCGCTGCCCCAGCAGCTGCGCGCGTTCGGCGATGCGGGCCGCCGCGTCGCCCTGAAGCGCCATCGCGTGCCGCACCGCCTGTGCATCGTCGAGCGGCCCCGTTTCCTCGATCAGCTTGACGGCCTCGGTGACGGCGGCGTCCTGGAACGAAGAGGGGAGCGCAACGGAATTCAACGGCTTCCTTCACAACGGGGAACGGTGCCGGCGCACCGGGGTGGAGCGCGAAATTATGCCCGTCGATGCCGCGCCGCCGGCCCACGAAAAACGGGGCCGCGAGCGACCCCGTGAACCCCCGCTCGAGGGCGGAAAAAAGAGGAAGACTGCCGGGTCAGCGCAGGCCGAAGAACGAGAGCACTGCAACCACGACCACGACCAGACCGACGATGTAGATGATGGAATTCACGGTGGAAACTCCTCTTTGTTGAAGACGTCTTCACTGTGCGCGCGCTGCCGCGCCCTTTGTGTAGTCGGCGGTCATCGCCCCCTGTAGGACTCGCGAGTCAGACCGTCGAGGGCTCCGAGATGGCGCCGCTCTCCTGGTCGTCGTCTTCGTCGTCGCCGTCGCCCAGGAAGCCGCCGCTCTGGTGCGCCCACAGCCTGGCATAGAGGCCGCCCCGGGCCAAAAGCGTCTTGTGGTCGCCTTCCTCGACCACCCGGCCCTGGTCGAGGACGATGAGACGGTCCATCGCCGCGATGGTCGACAGCCGGTGTGCGATCGCGATCACCGTCTTGCCCTCCATCAGCCGGTAGAGGCTGGCCTGGATCGCGGCCTCGACCTCGGAGTCGAGCGCGCTGGTGGCCTCGTCGAGCAGCAGGATCGGCGCGTCCTTGAGCATCACGCGGGCGATCGCGATGCGCTGGCGTTGGCCGCCGGACAGCTTCACGCCGCGCTCGCCCACGTGGGCCTGGTAGCCGCGCCGGCCGCTGGCGTCGCCAAGCGTCTGGATGAAGTCGTGCGCCTCGGCGCGTTCGGCGGCGGCGCGGATCGCAATCTCGCCGGCGTCGGGCCGGCCATAGGCGATGTTGTCGGCCACCGAGCGGTGCATCAGCGAAGTGTCCTGCGTCACCATGCCGATGTGGGCGCGCAGGCTGTCCTGGGTGACGTGGGCGATGTCCTGGCCGTCGACCAGGATGCGGCCGCTTTCCAGGTCATGGAAGCGCAGCAGCAGGTTGACCAGCGTCGACTTGCCGGCGCCGGAGCGGCCGACCAGGCCGATCTTCTCGCCCGGTGCGACCCTCAGCGTCATGTCGTCGATGACCCGGCGGCCCGCATCCGCGTAGCGGAAGCTGGCATGTTCGAAGCGCACCTCGCCGCGCGGCACTTCGAGCGTCTTCGCGTCGGCGGCGTCGAGCACCGTGCGCGGGCGCGACAGCGTGTTCATGCCGTCCTGCACCGTGCCGATGTTCTCGAACAGGCTGGTCATCTCCCACATGATCCAGTGCGACATGCCCTGCAGGCGCAGCGCCATCGCGGTCGCCGCCGCCACCGCGCCGACGCCGACCGCGCCCTGCGACCAGAGCCACAGCGCGGTGCCGGCCATGCCGGCGGTCAGGCCCATGCTGAGCGTGTGATTGACGATCTCGAAGGCACTCACCAGCCGCATCTGGGCGTAGCCGGTGCCCATGAACTCCTTCATGGCCGAGCGCGCGAAGCCGGCCTCGCGCTGGGTGTGCGAGAACAGCTTGACGGTGGCGATGTTGGTGTAGGCATCGGTGACGCGGCCGGTCATCGAGGCCCGTGCATCGGCCTGGGCCTTGCCGACCTTGCCCAGGCGCGGCACGAAGAACACCAGCGAGCCGATGTAGCACGCGAGCCAGACCAGGAAGGGCAGCATCAGCTGGCGGTCGAGCACCGCCGCCAGCACGATCATCGTCGCCACGTAGACCACCATGGCGACCAGCACGTCGGCCAGCACGAAGATGGTTTCGCGCACCGCCAGCGCGGTCTGCATGACCTTGGCCGTGATGCGGCCGGCGAACTCGTCCTGGTAGAAGGCCATGCTCTGGCCGAGCATCAGCCGGTGGAAGTTCCAGCGCAGCCGCATCGGCAGGTTCACCGCCAGCGTCTGGTGCTTGACGATGGTCTGCAGCGCCACCACGCCGATGCTCGCGGCCAACGCGAACGCCAGCCACATCAGCGTGTTGCCGCGTTCTTCCCACAGGCGCGCCGGCGCCTGGCCGCCGAGCCAGTCGACGATTCGCCCGAGCATCGCGAACAGCAGCGCCTCGAAGGCCGACATCGCGGCCGTCAGCAGCGCCATCGCGGCGATCTTGCCGCGCAGGCCCTGGGTGCAGGCCCACAGGAAAGCGAGGAGGCCGCGCGGCGGCAAATCGGGTTCGGCGGCGGGGTAGGCGGGAAGCAGTTTTTCGAAGAAGCGGAACAAGGCGGGCGGTCTCCAGTGAGGCGTCACTGTAGCGGCGGCCACGGGGCTGCGCGCGAGAAGGGATTTGTCAGCCGGCGGCGACGCCCAGCCGCTCGCCGAGGAAGTCTATGAAGCTGCGCAGCTTGGGCGTCATGTACTGGCGGCTGGTGTAGACCGCGAACAGGGTCACCGCCGGGGCCTTGAAGTCGGGCACCAGCCGCACCAGCCGGCCCTGCGCCAGGTCGTCGTCGATCAGCCATTCGGGCAGGAACGCCATGCCGATGCCGGCCCGCACCGCGTGCAGGGTCAAGGTGGTGTCGTCGGACTTCATCACCGGCTGCAGCCGCAGCGGCGCCTGCCGGCCCTTGCCATCCTTTAGCGCCAGGCCTTCGATGCTGACGTAGCTCGGCACGACGGCGTCGAGCTTCGCGAGGTCGGCGGGCACCCTCGGCAAGCCGGCGCGGGCGATGCAGGCGGGCGCGGCGACCAGGTGGAACTGCAAGGTGCACAGCGGCCGGGCGATCAGCGCCGGGGAGAGCTCCTGCGTGGCGCGCAGCGCGAGGTCGTAGCCGTCGGCTGCGAGATCGACCTTGCGGTTTTCCAGGTGCATGTCGATCAGCACCTCCGGAAAGCGTTCGCGGTAGCCGGACAGCACGGCGGCGAAGCGCGGCGTGGCGCACCACACGGGCGCACTGACCTTGAGCTGGCCGCGCGGTGCGTCGTTCTTCTGGCCGATCGCGTTCTCGGCCGCGTCGAGCAGGTCGAGCGCGCGGCGGCTCTGCTCGTACCAGGCCTGGCCCGCCTCGGTCAGGCTCAGGTGTCGGCTCGAGCGATGCAGCAGGCGGGCACCCAGCGATTTTTCGAGCTGCGCCACGTGCTTGCTGGCCATGGGGGCCGAGATCGCGAGCCGGTCGGCAGCGGCGACGAAACTGCCCGACTCCACCACCTCCCTGAAGACGCGCAAACTGGTCAGGCGGTCCATCGATGATTTCCTCCTGGGAAATGAATCGATGAATCCTAGCCTATCGATTTCCTTCCGGGAAATCTCTAGACTGGCGTTCAAGGAGCATCCCATGACCACGACTTCAAGATTGCCCACCTATTTCATCTCGCACGGCGGCGGCCCCTGGCCGTGGATGAAAAAGGAAATGGGCCCCACCTACGACAAGCTCGAGGCCTCGCTGGCCGACATGCCGCGCCAGATCGGCCGCACGCCGGCCGCGATCCTCATGGTGTCGGCGCACTGGGAAGAGCCCGCCTTCACCGTGATGGGCAACCCGCGCCCGCCGATGATCTACGACTACGGTGGCTTTCCGGCCCATACCTACCAGGTGCACTACGACGCGCCGGGCTCGCCCGAACTGGCGCGCCGCGTGCAGTCGCTGCTCGAGGCCGCGGGCTTGCCTGCGGCGCTCGATGCCGAGCGCGGTTTCGACCACGGCACCTTCTCGCCGATGGCCGCGATCTATCCGAAGGCCGAGGTGCCGGTGGTGCAGCTGTCGCTGCGGCGCGGCCTCGATCCGGCCGAGCACATCGCGCTGGGCCGGGCGATCGCGCCGCTGCGCGACGAGAACGTGTTGATCGTCGGCAGCGGCCTGAGCTATCACAACCTGCGCAACTTCGGCCCGCAGGCGCGCGATGTCTCGAAGGCCTTCGACGACTGGCTCGACGGCGCGGTGGTCCGAACCGCGCCGCAGCAGCGAATCGAGCAGCTGCTGCACTGGTCGGCGGCACCGGCGGCGCGCATCGCGCATCCGCGAGAAGAACACCTGATTCCGCTGATGGTCGCAGTCGGCGCGGCCGAGGGCGAGGCCGGCGAACGCATCTACCACGAGGATGCGTTCATGGGCGGGATCTCGGTGTCGAGCTTCCGGTTCGGGGCCGCGTCCGCCTGATCCTGGGCCGCCGCGCGGCACAATGCGGCGGTGCCTTATTTCTCGACCTTCGATCCCCAGGCCGAAGCCGATGCGCTCGACCTGATCGCGCGCATCGACGCGCTCGCCACCCTCCACGACGTCAAGCACGACGGCGTGCGCGTACGCTGGCGTTGCTTCGGCAGCGACGACACGCGGCCTCCGCTGGTGCTGCTGCACGGCGGCCACGGCAGCTGGATGCACTGGCTGCGCAACGCCGAGGCGCTGTCGGCCTCGCGCACGCTGTGGCTGCCCGACCTGCCGGGCTTCAACGAGTCCGACGCGCCGCCGAAGCCGCAGCCCGGCCAGGCCGCGGTCGACCCATTGCTCGACGCGCTGTCCGGAACGCTCGACAGCCTGATCGGAGCCGGTACCCCGATCGACCTCGGCGGCTTCTCGTTCGGCGGCCTGGTCGCCGCCAAGTTCGGCCAGCGCCGGGGCCACATCCGGCGCATGGTCCTGGTGGGCAGCGGTGGCCACGGCACGCTGCGGCGCATGACGGTCGAGATGGTCAACTGGCGCGCCGCCGAGGACCGCGACCAGGAGCGCGCCGCGTTGCTGCACAACCTGGCCGCGCTGATGCTGCACGACAAGTCGGCGATCGATGCACTGGCTTTCGCGATCCACGACATCTCCTGCCACGGCACGCGCTTTCGCAGCAAGGAGGTCTCGTTGTCGGGCGGACTTCAGGCCGCGCTGGAAGCCATCGGCGGCCCTCAGTTGCTGCTCTGGGGCGAGCACGACGTGACGGCGGATTCGCGGCCCTTGGTCGCGCAGCTCGCAGCCGGCCATCCTCAACGCGAAGGCGTGGTGATCGACGGCGCCGGGCACTGGGTGCAGTTCGAGCGTGCCGACGAATTCAACTCGGCGGTGCTGCGCTTCCTGGATCGGTAGCGCGGGTCCGCTCGGGTACGCAAAGCAGGCTCAGCTTTCGACCCTCTTGCGTGGCCTGCCGCCCAATTTTCCATTGCTGCGCGCGGCTTGGGCCTTGGCTTCGGATGTTTGCGCTCCGCCCGCTTTGCCCATGGCCTGCGCCATCCACTTTCGCGAACCCAGAATGCCTTCGAGCAGTGCCGGTACGTAGAGATCGACGTCGAGCAGGGGGAAGTGCAGTCCGGTGCCGGCGGGGCTGACTTCGATGTCGACAAGATCCTTGGGCCGGGCCTGCGCCAGTCCCTCCGCGAGGCTCGGTGGAAAGCCCAACTCGACGCCAGTGTTCAGCTGCACGACGACCCGCCCCACACGGCGATCGTAGTGCGCCGAAACGGCACGAGGGCCGGCGTCGCGACGTTTTTGCATTCGCGCTTCGGCTTGCTTCAATGCGGCCTCAGTGAGTGCCATGAATGCTGCTCCATTGAATGCAGAGCTTGTCGAGGGCGCTTTGCAGTTGGTTCACGATCCTGTTCAATTCATGCAATGCAAAACCCATGCTCTCCCGCAGTTCGGGCGGCCCCTTCGGACAATGCAGGTCGAACACAGCCTCTCCGTCCGGACTGATTACATGAACATGCGCCGGTCGATGGTCGTTGGTATAGATCACTACCCGCAATTTGCCTAGGCGCAGCACTGTAGGCATGAATCCATCGCGTTCGAATGTATTTTAACCAAAACGCTTGGGTTATTACAGCAACGCCGCATTGCGCCGCCAGAAGTCGGCGTCCGGAAACTCGCCCGCGCCGGCCGCCGCGTTGTCAGCCATGTGCTCGGGCTGGCTGGTGCCCGGAATGGTGCAGGTCACGGCCGGATGGCTCAGCACGAACTTGATCAGCACCTGGGCCCAACTGGTGCAGCCGATCTCGGTGGCCCAGGCGGGCAGGGGCCTGCCGCGCAGTCGGCGCAGCAGTCCCCCGCCGCCGAACGGCATGTTGACGATCACGGCCGCGCCGCGCTCGGCCGCCAGCGGCAGCAGGCGCTGGGCGGCTTCGGGCGCATCGAGCGAATAGTTGATCTGCAGGAAGTCGAGCGGCTCGGCGCGCAGCACCGCCTCGACATCGGGATAGGCCGAGGCGGTGTAGTGCGTGATGCCCAGGTAGCGCACGCGGCCTTTGTCCTTCCAGCCGCGCAGGGTCTTCAGGTGAAAGCGCCAGTCGAGCAGGTTGTGGACCTGCATCAGGTCGATGCGCTCGGTGCGCAGGCGTTGGAAGGACTGCTCCATCTGCGCGATGCCGGCGTCGCGGCCGGAGGTCCAGACCTTGGTGGCGAGGAAGGCCCTGGCGCGCTGGTTCGATGTGGCCAGCAGGTCGCCGGTCACGGACTCGGAGCGGCCGTACATCGGCGAGCTGTCGAGTACCGAGCCGCCGGCGGCGAACAGCGCGCCGATGACGCCGGGCAGTCGCTGGAATTCGGCGCTGCCGGTCGCAACGTCGAAGCCGATCCAGGTGCCGCAGCCGACGACCGGCAGGGCTTCGCGGGTGCTGGGGATGGGGCGGGTGTTCATGCGCTTGACTCCCGGGGACTGGGCTGGGGCAAGAATCGGCAGCGTGGCGAACAGTGGCAGCGCGGCGCCCAGGTGCAGAAACTGGCTGCGGGTGAGGGCGCGCGCCGAGGGCATGAGGAGTCCTCAGGCCGTCCGGATTTCGTCGAGCAACTCGGGGTGCCGGTCGAGCACCTTGAGCAGTTTCACCAGCGCGAGCGGCGGCTTGGTCTTGCCATTCTCGTAGCGCGAGAACGCATTCACGCCGCCGCCGAAGATCTCGGCCGCTTCACGCTGGTCCAAGGCCAATTTCTTGCGGACCTGGGTGATGAAGTCCGGATCGACGATCGAGCCGTTCACCTGCTTGTTGAACGCCAGCATCGCCGCACTGACGCGTGACGATTCGGCGATGTCGAGCACGCTCTCGCCGCAGGCCGGGCAGAAGTCACCGGCCACGCCTTCGATGACGGTGGATTCACCTTTGTAGGTGTACGGCATGTCGCGGCGGCCTGACACCAGGTCTGCCGCTGCGCACAACGGACATTTCATGTTCACAGTTCCTTGAACGACACGATGAGGACGTCACTCTCACCTTGCCCGACGCGACCAAGGTCTTGACGACCGACAGTTTGCTATGGGGCGATTTCTTTTCCACGGCGAGATTAACCCTGTTGGTTTATTTTGGCAAGTTGGTTAATGGCTGCGCTGCAGGCCAATGTCCCTGCGGTCATGTCGGAGGGAAATAAAAATGCTGGCTGCCCACAAGAATGCTGTATAAAAATACAGTTATCCGATCCATCATGGGCCTTCCTTCCCTCGACCCCTTCTCCTCCTCCGCGCGCCTCAAGGTCTGGCGCGCGGACGAGCTGGGCCTGGCCGATGCGCAGGTCATCGGCACCGGCCACGCCGCCCTCGACGCGCAGCTGCCGGGGGGCGGCTGGCCGGTCGGCGCCATGACCGAGCTGCTGCAGCCGGCGCCCGAAGCCCATGCCTGGCAACTGCTGCTGCCCGCCCTGTCGCAGGCGGTGCAGGGCGGCGCCGGCCCGGTCGCTCTGATCGGCGCGCCGTACGAGCCTTTCGGGCCGTCGCTGGCAGCCGGTGGACTGCCGATCGAATCGCTGCTGTGGATCCGCAGCGAGGCGCCCGCCGCCCGGCTCTGGGCCTGCGAACAGGCGCTGCGCTGCGCCGACGTGGCCGCCGTGCTGGCCTGGCTGCCGCAGGCGAGGGTGGGCGAATTGCGGCGGCTGCAGCTGGCGGCGGCGCAGCACGAGTCGCTGCTGTTCGTGTTCCGGCCCGCGAACGCGGCGGCGTCGACCTCGCCGGCGCGCCTGCGGCTGCAACTGATGGCCTGCGAGGACGACCGGACGCAGATCGATGTCCACATCCTCAAGCGCCGCGGTCCGCCGCTGGCTTCGCCGATCCAACTGCCGGCGCGCAGCCGGCGCATGACGGCGCTGCTGGCCGCGAGCCAGTTGCGGCGCAAGCTGCTGCGGCAGCAAGAAGGCGTGGGGCAGCCCGGCGAAGGTGCGACGGTGGTGCGCCTCGATATCTTTTCAGGAAAACGACATGCACTGGATCGCATTGCGTTGGCAGCCTGAAGAAGTACAGCTTCCATCCCACGAAGCACTCGGCTGGTGGGCCCTGCAGTTCACCCCGCGCGTCGCCTGGGTCGACGAAGCCCTGCTGCTCGAGGTGTCGGCTTGCGAGCGCCTGTGGGGCGGGCGGCTGGGCCTGATGCGGCAGATCGCCAGCCTCAACCCCGCGGCACCGGTGCGCGTGCAGCAGGCCCAGGGCGCGACCAGCCTGGTGGCGCTGGCCCGGCTGCGCATGTTCGCGCGCGGCCAGCAGCCGCCGGCCGATCTGCCCGCGGACCTGCCGCTCGACACGCTGAGCGCCGCGCACGCGCACCTCGACGTGCTGGCGCACCTGGGCTGCCGCACCTGGGGCGAGGTGGCGGCGCTGCCGCGCGGCGGCCTCACGCGCCGCTTCGGCAAGGAACTGCGCGCGGCGCTCGATGCAGCCTGGGGCCTGGGTCCCGAAAGCCATCGCTGGCTCACGCTGCCCGACGTGTTCGAGCAGAAGCTCGAACTGCCCGCGCTGGCCGAGGGCGCCAGCGAGCTCATGTGGTCGGCCAACCGCCTGCTCGCGGCGCTGTCGATCTGGCTGCGCGCCCGGCAGCGCGGCGCGGTGTCGCTCGAACTGCAATGGACGCTCGACCTCAAGCGCTTCAACGGCGTCGACCTGCCGCCGCACCAGCAGATCGTGGTTCGCACGGCCGAGCCGACCCAGGACATGGCGCACCTGCGCCGCCTGATGGCCGAGAAACTCGCGCTTACCACGCTGGCCGCACCGGCGAGCTGGCTGCGCCTGCGCACGCTCGACACCACGCCCTGGGCCGGCGCCAGCACCAGCTTCCTGCCCGAGGACAACCGCAAGGGCGACAAGCTGCACGAACTGGTCGAACGGCTCAGCGCGCGGCTCGGCCCGCAGCAGGTGCTGCGGGCGGTGGCCCAGGCCGATCACCGCCCCGAGCGCCGGCAGTCCTGGCAGCCGGCGCTGCGCACGGCGGGCAAGGCAGTGGCGGCGCCAGCGCCGTCTCCGGCCGATGCGATCTACCCGGCATGGCTGCTGCCCGAACCCCTGCTCCTCGAGATGGACGGCGAGCGTCCGTGCTGGCGCGGACCGCTGCGCAAGCTGATCGGTCCCCAGCGGGTCGAGGCCGGCTGGTGGGGCGGCGTGGGGGAGGGTGGCCATCCCGCGGTGCGCGACTATTACGTCGCCGAGAGCCCCGGGGCCGGCCTGGTCTGGATCTTCCGCGAGCGTCCGACCGCCTGCTTTTCGGAGGGCGAGGTGCGCTGGTACCTGCAAGGCCTCTATGCCTGAACTCAGCGACAAGAAAACGCGCTCGCTCATGCTCGGCGACGTGCACCCGCTGCCGCAGCGGCACAAGCCCGCGCCGGGCCTGCCGGGCTATGCCGAGCTGCACTGCCTCACGAACTTCAGCTTCCAGCGCGGCGCCTCCACGCCCGAGGAACTGGTGGAACGCGCCTATCACCTCGGCTATGCGGCGCTCGCGATCACCGACGAATGCTCGGTCGCCGGCGTGGTGCGCGCCCATGTCGGCCTGCGCGAACTGCCGGCCAAGCTCGATGCCTACGAGCGCGAACATCCCGAAGAGCCGCCGATCCCGCGCAACCCGGATTTCCGGCTGCTGTTCGGCAGCGAGTTCCGCTTCGAGCGCTTCCGGCTGGTGGTGATCGCCAACGACACCGAGGGCTGGGGCAACCTCTGCGAGTTCATCACGGCGGCGCGCAACACCGAGCTGCCGAAGGGCGAGTACCGCGTGAGCTGGGAGGGCAGCGAGGTGGCCTCGCTGCAGCACTGCCAGATTCTCTTCGTGCCCGATCGCAAGCCCGGCGAGGCCATCGATGCCGACGCGCTGCACGACGACCTGACGGCCGCCCGGGTGCTGTTCGGCGACAGTCTCTGGCTGGCCCTGGAGATGCTCAACGAACTCGATGACGATCTCTGGTTCGTCGCGCTTTTCGAGGCCGGCCAGCGCGCCGGCGTGCCTCTGGTGGCGGCCGGCGACGTCCGCATGCATTCGCGTGCGCGCAAGCCGCTGCACGACGTGCTGACCGCGGTGCGCGAAGGCCGGACCGTGGCCGAATGCGGCTTCGCACTGCAGTCCAATGCCGAACGCTATCTGCGCCCGCGGGTGCGGCTGGCCGGGCTCTACATGGCCGAGATGCTCGCCAACACCCTCGTCGTGGCCGATAGCTGCCGCTTCGACCCCAAGGTGATCCGCGAGAACTACAAGTACCCGCTCGAAAGCGTCGGCATCGACGAGACCCCGACGCAGACGCTGGCACGCAAGACCTGGGAAGGGGCGCTCGCCAGGTACCCGATCGAGAGCTTCGCCTCGGGCATTCCCGAGCGCGTGTGCCGGCAGGTCCAGCGCGAGCTCGCGCTGATCCACGAGCTCGGCTACGAGATGTTCTTCCTCACGGTCGAGGACATCGTGCGCTTCGCGCGCTCGCAGAACATCCTGTGCCAGGGCCGCGGCTCCTCGGCCAACTCGGCGGTCTGCTATTGCCTGGGCATCACCGCAATCCCGCCCGAAAAAGGCACGCTGCTGTTCGAGCGCTTCCTGAGCCGCCATCGCCTCGAGCCGCCCGACATCGACGTCGACTTCGAGCACCAGCGGCGCGAAGTGGTCATCCAGTACATCTACGACAAGTACGGCCGTGACCGGGCCGCCATCGCCGCGGTCGTGATCTGCTATCGCTCCCGCAGCGCACTGCGCGACGTCGGCAAGGCGCTCGGCATCGACGCCCGGCTGGTCGACGAATTCGCCAAGGACCACTACTGGTTCGACGAGACCGTGCTCGGCGAGCAGCTGCAGGCGGCGGCCGAGCGCGCTTGTGTCCAGGAAGACGCGCTCAGGCTGCAGCAGTGGATCGATCTCACCGTCAGCCTCAAGGGCTTCCCGCGCCACTTGAGCCAGCATGTGGGCGGTTTCGTGCTGACCCACACCCGGCTCACGCGCCTGGTGCCGGTCGAGAAAGCCTCGATGAAAGACCGCTCGGTGATCCAGTGGGAGAAGGACGACCTCGAGGCCATCGGCATGCTCAAGGTCGATGTGCTCGCGCTCGGCATGCTGAGCGCCATCCGCCGCGGGCTCGAGCTCATGAACCGCTGGCGCGGCAGCACGATCGAGATGCACCAGGTGCCGAACGACGATCCGAAGGTGTTCGACATGGTCTGCGACGCCGACACCGTCGGCGTGTTCCAGATCGAGAGCCGGGCCCAGATGTCGATGCTGCCGCGCCTGAAGCCGCGCACCTACGAAGACCTGGTGATCGAGGTCGCGATCGTGCGGCCCGGGCCGATACAAGGCGGCATGGTGCACCCCTACCTGAAGCAGCGCGAGCGGGTGAGTAAGGGGCTGGCCATCCACTACGAGAAGGAAGAGTTGCGGCCTGCCCTGGAGCGCACGCTGGGGGTGCCGATCTTCCAGGAGCAGGTGATGCAGATCGCGATGATCGCGGCCGAGTTCACGGCCGACGAGGCCGACCAGCTGCGCCGCGCGATGGCGGCGTGGAAGCGCAAGGGCGGCCTCGGCAAGTTCCACGACAAGCTCGTCGAGGGCATGGTCGGACGCGGCTACCAGCGCAGCTTCGCGGAGGCGATCTTCAAGCAGATCCTCGGCTTCGGCGACTACGGCTTCCCCGAGAGCCATGCGGCCAGCTTCGCGCTGCTGGTCTGCGTCAGCGCCTGGCTCAAGCGCCACGAACCCGCCTGCTTCCTGGCCGCGCTGCTCGATGCCCAGCCGATGGGCTTCTACAGCCCGTCGCAGCTGGTGCAGGATGCGCGGCGCCATGGCGTCGAGGTGCGGCCGGTCGACGTCACGGCCAGCGACATGGACAGTACGCTCGAGGCGCGCGCCCCCGATGCGCCGCGCATGCCGCCCGGCACCGATGCGCGCCATGCCGAGCGCCTGGGCAACGACAACCAGCCGGCCGTTCGACTGGGCCTGAAGCGCGTGGCCAGCCTCAGCGAGGCGGGTGCGAAGCGACTGCTGGCGGCACGCGCCCAGGCGGCCTTCACCAGCACCGAAGACCTGGCGCTGCGCGCCGAGCTCGATGCCCGGGACATGGCGGCGCTGGCCGCGGCCGATGCCCTGATGTCGCTCTCGGGCCATCGCCGGCAGCAGGTGTGGGATGCCACCGCGCAGCGGCGTGCGCCGGCCCTGCTCAAGGGCGTGCCGATCGACGAGCCGGCCTTGCGATTGCCGGCCGCGCCCGAGGGCGAGGAGATCGTCGGCGACTACGCCTCGCTCGGCCTCACGCTGCGCCGCCATCCGCTGGCGCTGCTGCGTTCGCGGCTGGCGCGGATGCGGCTCATGAGCTCCGAGCAGCTGCGCCCGCTGCCCAGCGGCCAGACCGTACGGGCCTGCGGCATCGTCAAGGGCCGCCAGCGTCCGCAGACCGCCAACGGCACGATCTTCGTCACGCTCGAGGACGAGACCGGCAACGTCAACGTGATCGTCTGGAGCCACGTGGTCGAGGCCTGGCGCGAGCCGCTGCTCAAGTCGCAGTTGCTGGCGGTGCAGGGCACCTGGCAGCGCGACGTCGACAGCGGCGGCGAGGTGCGCCACCTGGTGGCGACCGGCTTCAAGGACCTCACGCCGCTGCTCGGGCGGCTCGCGGACAGCAACAGGAGCCGCGACTTCCACTAGGCCGGCCAGGCCGCCCTCAGGCCGCCGGTTGCGTGCGCTCCTGCGCCGTGACCGTGCGGGTCATCAGGCGGCCCTCGCGCAGCAGCGACACCTCGACCGGGCGCCCGATCCGGTCGGCGCCGAGCAGGCGCAGCAGGTCGTCGGCGCCCGCGATCGTCACGCCGTCCAGCGCCACCAGCAGGTCGCCCAGCCGCAGGCCGGCCCGCTCGGCGGCGCCGCCGGGCTGCAGCTCGCCGATCCGCACCGCGTGGGCGCCGGCCTGGATCAGGCGCGCCACGCGGCGCGGCAGCGGCACCGTCTGCGCCGCGATGCCCAGGTGCGCGCGCCGCACCCGGCCATGGGCGATGAACTCCCCGATCACGAAGCGAGCGGTGTTGCTGGATACCGCGAAGGCTAGCCCCTGGGCGCCGGCGATCATGGCGGTGTTGATGCCCACCACCTGCCCGGACGCGGCCACCAGCGCGCCGCCGGAGTTACCGGGATTGAGCGCCACGTCGGTCTGGATCACGTCGTCGATCAGGTGCCCGCTCTGCGAGCGCAGCGAACGACCGAGCGCCGACACGATGCCGGCCGTGATGGTCGATTCGAAACCCAGCGGATTGCCGATCGCCACCACCAGGTGGCCGCGCTGCAGCCGCTTCGAATCGCCCAGCGACGCGGCCGACGTACCGCGCGGAAGCGCGACCCGCAGCAGCGCCAGGTCGGTGGCCGGATCGTCGCCCAGCACCTCGGCCTCGCTGTCGCCGCCCTCCGCCAGGCCGACGCGCACGCGCCGGGCGCCGGCCACCACATGGCTGTTGGTGAGCACCAGTCCATCGCCCGCGATGACCACGCCCGAGCCCAGTCCGGCGCGCCGTCCAGTCGGGCCGCTCTGCACCCGCACCACCGCGGGACCGACGCTGTCGGCCACGCCGGCTACCGCACGCGAGTAGGCGTCGAGCAGCGCCTCCTGCGGCGCCTCGGGCAGGCCGCTCTCGTCGGGGGCATCGGTGGCGGGGCGTTCGTCGAACATGGGAATCCTCAAAGATGGATGACGCCCTGGCGCACGGCCTGGGCCACGGCGTCGGTGCGGCCGGTGGCGTCGAGCTTGTCGAGCAGCGAGCCGACGTGGAACTTGGCGGTGTGGACCGAGATGCCAAGCCGGCGCGCGATGCCCTTGTTCGAGGCGCCCTCGGCCAGCAGGTCCAGCACCTCGAGTTCGCGCCGGGTCAGGGCCGTGTCGGGCTCGGGCGCGGGCTGCGCGCCGGCCGCCGTGAGCAGCAGGTCGGCCGGCTCGCCGGGCCGCGCCAGCCGCAGTTCAGGCAGGGGCGCCAACAGCGCGAGCAGACGCTCCGACAATCGCGGGTCGGCGATGTCGAGCGCGATCACGATCGGGTCCTGCGCGGTCGTCATGCTCAATCGGCCGGCCTTTCGCCCACGATGAGCTGCGCTTCGAGCGGCTCGCCGCCGCGCTTCAGCGACAGCCGGGCCACGCTGCCGACGCTGGCCGGCCCGAGCGCGCGCAGCAGCCGGCGCACGCTGTGCACCGGTTCGCCGTTCCAGGCCAGCAGCAGATCCCCCTGGTGCAGGCCGGCGGCGGCGCCGGGGCCGTCGGCGGCCACGCCCATCACCATGGCGCCGAAGCCCGTCGGTTCGACCTTCACCGCTTGCAGCGCCAGGCCGAGGTAGCCGCGCGGCACCCGGCCGTGGGCCGCCAGCAGGCCGGCCACGCGCTCGATCGTCGGGCCCGGGATCACCAGCACGCGGCGGCGCGGACCGAACACCGTCATGCCGATGGCCCGGCCGCGCGCATCCAGCGCCAGGCCGCCTTCGGCGCTGCGCCGCAGTCGCAGGTCGAGTTCGATCCGGGCGTCGATGTCGCCGCCGCGCAGGCTGCGCCAGGCCGGTCCGGCCAGCGCCACGATGCCGGCGGCCGCGACCGGGGCGCCGTCGGCGGCGCCGACGCCGAGCGCGATGACGCCGCTTTGCACCGGCGGTGCATCAAAGGCGACGGGGGTGGGCGAGGCGCCTGCGATGCGCAGCAGCGCGATGTCCGTGGCAGGATCGCGGCCGACCAGCGTCGCGGCCGCGTGGCTGCCATCGGGCAGGCCGACGACCAGTTCCACCTCGTCGGGAATGGCTTCCTCGCAGGTCACGATCAGCCCGTCGCGCCAGGCGAATCCGCTGGCGCGCACTCGCCCCGGTGGCACGGACTGCACCGCGACCACGCTGCGCGAGGCCTGGGCCACGGCGCCGGCCATGGCGGTCGACAACTGTTCGAGCAGGGCGGGGGAAGAAGGGTCGATGGACATGGGAGCTCCTTAGATGGCTTCATTGTGGGAAGCCACAAGGCCCGCGGTAACTGCCCGGATGGGCAGGCGCACTCATGTCCGTTGCGCATCAATGCCCGCACTCGATTTCATCGGGGAGAAGGCGTCTGCAGGTCTAGCATCGACGCACGACGAGGTGCGATCATGGTGCTGAATTTTCAAGGTGCTAACAGCGGTGCGACGACCGTGCCGGGCGCGCACGGACCCGCGACGCGAGCCGCCGAAGCGAGGCAGGCGGCGGTGCCGGCGCCTGCGATGGCGCACCGCGCCGCTCGCGCCGATCCGATCGCCGAATTCTTCGCCCGCGCGGCCGAAGACCGCTACCGCGGCTGGGACGCCGTCGCCGATGTGGCGCACTGGCTCAGCGTGGCGGTCGGCGGCGCCTTCATGGCGGCGGCCGCGCTCGGCTGGTTCTAGAAGCCGTGGAGCGCAGCCGGGTTGTCGACCGGCATCCGATCGTTCGAGTTTTCGCTAACCTGTCGCGATGAACGCAATCGCCTTGCACACCCGTGCCGGCGCGCCGATCGGGCCACCGCCCCCGGCGCCCGACCTGCCGGTGCCGCCGCCGACCCTCCCGCCGCCCGCTCCGGCGGGCGACCCGCCGGCGGTCGAGCCGCCGCAGGTCGAGCCGGGTGCGCCACCACCGGTCGTCGATCCGCCGCCGGGCGCGTCGGCGCTCGGCCGGCTGCATGCGCGGCGGCTGCGCGAGGTCCATCGCTCGGCCGGCTGGCCCTGCTGCGACGCGATCGAGGTCGACCTGCTCGCCGCGGGCTTGCTGGCGCGCGTGCGTTCGGCCCAGGGCCACGAGACCCTGCGCCTGACCGATGCGGGCATCGCCCATCTGGCGCGCACGGGCGTGGTCAACCGGGCCGCGCTGTCGCGGCACGAAGCGCTGGTCGAGCAGGTCGCGCGCGAGATGACGCGCGCCGGGCGCCTGGCCTGGCGCGGCTTGAGCCTGCGGGCTCGCCTGGCCGGTGCGGCCGAGGGCGACAAGCCACGCTGGTCCATCGCCCGGCCCGATGTCTTCTCGATCCGCAACACCAGCGTCGAGGCTTACGCACAGCCGATCGTGCATGAGGTCAAGGTCAACCGGGCCGACCTGCTGAGCGACCTTCGCAAGCCCGACAAGCGCGCCGCCTACCTGGACCTCGGCGGCGAGTGCTGGTACGTGCTGGGCTGCGACGCCAAGGGGCGTCCGATCGGCGAGCCGGACGAAATCCCCGCCGAATGCGGCGTGCTGATCGCGCAGCAGGGGCGGCTGGTCGTCGCGCGCTCGGCGGTGCACCGCCCGCTGCCGAGAATCCCGTTCGCGGTCTGGATGGCCCTGGCCAAGGCGCAGCCCGTGCCCGGCTTCGACGACGAGATGCAAGGGCTTTTGAGCGAATTCGGCGAGTGAAACGCGTTCGCTGCCGCTGGGGCGGTCGTCACGGCATCTGGCCGCGGCCGGGCGGACGCCCTCATGCATCGCTCCGGCTCGGCTTCGCGTACCGTCGCATTCCATGCAGGCCGTCCTTGAGTTCGAGAGGAGGGCGTCTCGTCAGATTCCCTGGGCAAGAAGCTGGACGGCGTACGTCGGTCGGTCAATGGGGCGGGGACGACAGGGCAGCATTCGAAATGCTGAACACGTTCTCGCCGCGGTAGACGAAGTCGCGGTCGAGCCGGGATATCTGCTGCAGGAAGTTGCGTGAATTGGCGGTCCTGGGCAGCATCCAGTCGTGCAACTCGATGATCAGGACCGGGAATCGGTCGATCCACTCGGTGTGCTTCGAAAAGAGGTCGCTCTCGAACCCTTCGATGTCGATCTTCACGATGAACGGCACGCTGGACGCGCCGTTCCGGGCCAGAACCGTGTTGACCGAAACGATCTCGACCGGCCCGTCAGGATCGGTCGAAATCCGGTAGGCCCAGTTGCCCTTGCCTTCGTCGATGAGCTTGCCTCGGGAGTCGGTGCTGCCGATGCCCGCGAGCAGAAATTCGATGCCCTCGCCGGAATTGTTCGCCTTCGCGAGCTTCAGGTTGTCTTCGTCCGGCTCCACGGCGACCACCCGGGCGCAGGGATAGGTTTCCTTGAAGAAGCGGGTCGCCATCCCGCTGTTCGCCCCGCAGTCCAGGATGAGCGGGACCTTGTTCGATGCCACCAGGTTCCGATAGTGCGCTTCGAGTTCCTCGCACCTCGCAAGGGCCTCGAAGCCATAGTCGTTGCCCGAGAAGATCTGCTGGATGACGTGCCAGTCGACCGTGTCGCGGATTCGCACGTGCACGAGCTTGCGCTGCTTTCGATCGTAGATGACCTGCCGGGTCATGAACGGCGGCGTCAGGACATAGAACCGCGACCTTCGACCGAGCAGCCACAGGCCCAGCGACTCGACGGATTCCTTGGTCCAGCGCAGCGAACTCTTGAAGCGCTCCCTGGAGGACATCCTGGTGAACATGTCGGGCATCGGAATGGAAGGCACCATGACAGTCTCCGTTTGAACGTCCAAGACCTCGTCCGTCAGCATCGAGCCCGCCCGGCCCTTCCAGATCGATGCCGATGACCTGATAGACCCCCGCGAATCGAGCGAGTTCCGGGCGGGCTGCCCACACGGCTCGACCGCCGCGAGCCCGGGTGGGTGCATCGTCCATTGCGGCGATTGTCGAGCGGGCGTCCTGATCTGCGCCTGACGCCGCACTGCCGGCACAGGTGCTCGAGGCATGTTGGCGGAGCGCGCTCGATCGCCGTCCCGGGCGGTGGACAGAATGCGGATGCAGTTCAATAGCAGAACGGCAGCTTGGATGCCCGCGCGACCCGTGGCGAGGCGTCTGTGCCGCAAACCTTGATCTTGATCGATGCCATCGGTGGGCGGCCGGCTGCAACCCGTTCAGCATCTTCGATCACACCAAGAGACGCGTGGAGGCATCAGTCTGGTGCAACGTTTGAAGCTGGAGCGGGTGAAGGGAATCGAACCCTCGTATGAAGCTTGGGAAGCTGCCGTTCTACCATTGAACTACACCCGCAATGGTGCGTAGTTTACGGGATGGAGGTGCCGCGTCTCATCGCGCCGGCTTCTCAAGCCCTCGACACATCGCAGCATTCTTCGGGATGCATGAAGGTTGCATCGGCCTTGTTATCTGCTACAAACAACAACTAAATGTTTCTTGTCGCGCTCTGAGAGACGGACGATGGGCATCCATGCCTTCGCCCCCGAGCGCGGTGCACACATGACAGTACGCTGGCGAGCGAGCCGCGTTGACGACCCGAGGGTAGAGCTTGAGACAGGTGTCCGTTCCCATGTCCGACATTCGCATTTCGCGATTCATCTTCGGCACAGCGAGCCTGTTCAATGCCGGCAATGGGCGTCGGCGCCGCTACGTCCTGGAATCGGCGGTGGCCACCGGATTCACCCATTTCGACACCGCGCCGTACTACGGCTTCGGCATGGCCGAGCAGGATTTGGCGCCCGTGCTCAAGGCGCATCCAGGCGTCAGTTTCACGACCAAGGTCGGCCTTTATTCACCCGGCGGCGAGAACCAGCCCTCCTGGGCCATTTTTGGGCGGAAGGCCGTCGGGCGATTGGCGCCCGCCATCTCGCGGCCTGCCGTCGATTTTTCCGTTCGCCGCGCCCAGGCGGCCCTGGAGGGCAGCCTGCGCCGAACCGGCCGTGACACGGTCGACTTCTATCTTTTGCATGATCCGCCATTCGAACTCGTCCATGCAGACGAATGGCTGCGCTGGCTCGAGGCCTGCGTGCGGGCCGGAAAGGTGCGCCATTTCGGCCTTGCATTGACGGCCGACTTGCTCCGGCCCTTTTTGCAGGCGCGCTCGGGGCTGTGCCGCATCGTGCAGGTGCTCGACACCCTCGACGGCCGTGAAGCCGACATCCTTAGGCAATACGGGAAGCCCCTGCAGATCACCTATGGCTACGTGTCTGGCGCGTTCAAACAAGGGGGAGACATGACCGTGACGCAGATCCTGACCAAAGCCATGGCGCGTTGTCCGCACAGCGCCATCATTGTCAGCACCACCAAGCCGGGGCGCATGGCCCAGTATGCGAGCCTCCCCGAACCCGCAGCGGCATGATCGCGGACCTCGTCGGCTCTGGAACCGTCGCCCGCAAGGCGGACATCGTCGTCGTGGGCGGGGGAACGGCAGGGCTGGTCGCGAGCGTCCTGCTGGCTCGAAGCGGCAAGTTTTCCGTGATCTGCCTGGAGTCCGGTGGCATGCACCAGGATGCGGAAGAGCATCCCTTGAACGAGGTCGTCCACACGCGATCGCATTACGCGGGGGCCGCCCATGGGCGCTTCCGATGCATCGGCGGAACCTCGACACGCTGGGGCGGTGCGCTGATCCCCTTCCTGGGCGCCGATCTGGTGGACGGTGATTGGCCGATGACATGGGAGGATCTCGCTCCATTCGTCGAGAAGGTCGAAGCTCTCTTTGGCCTGGAGGCCGGGCCTTATGTGCCATCGGACTTTCCGGTCGAGATCGGCGCATCGCATGTGCCTCGCCTGGCCAAGTGGCCTGCGTTCAAGAGAAGGAATGTCTTCAACCTGCTTGCGCCTGAATGCGAAAGCGACCGGGGGCCGCAAATCTGGCTGCATGCGACCGTGACGGAGATGTCGGTCGCGCAAGGAAGACTTCACAGCATTCGGGCCCGCGCGGAAGATGGCTCGGCCATCACGGTCGAAGCCGGTTCCTTCATCATCGCTGCGGGAGCGATCGAGACAACGCGGCTGGCTTTGCTGCTCGATCAGCAGAACGGACAGATCATTTCAAAGGCAAGCCCTGCGCTGGGCCGTTATTTCAGCGACCACCTCTCGGTGGAGATCGCTGAACTGAGGCCTATCGCGCGCCGCACCTTGAACCGGATCGTGGGCTTTCGATTCGAGAAGAATGGCACGATGCGCAACCTGCGCTTTGAGTTGGCCGAGCAGAGCCCGGCCAGGGCCGAGCTGCCGCCATGCTTTGCGCACATCGCCTTTCGCGACGACCAGTCCGGCGGCTTTTTCGCGCTGAGGGAATTCTTCAGGCACGTCCAGCGACTGCGCTTGCCGCCAGCCAGCGTCTTTGCAAGGTTGGCGCTCGCCATGCCGTGGCTGTCACGTGCTGTCTGGTGGCGCATCGTGGAAAAGCGCCTGCTCTTTCCCTCGGCGGCTTCCTTGGTGGCGCACATGGTGATTGCGCAGGAGTCGGACTTCGAGAACCGCATCAGCTTGTCCGGCGCGCAACGCGACGCCTTCGGGGTGCCGCGCGCGCAGGTCGAATGGTCGGTGACGGAAAAGGACGTGGCCAACCTCACCAAGGCGGTTGATGCCTTCGAAACGATGTGGAGGGACTCCGGCCTGGCGCAGCTGGCGCAATGGGTGCGCAGGCCCAGCGGCGAAGCGGAATTGGAACTTGCCAAAGGCGGTGGCATCTACCACCCGACGGGCTCCACCCGCATGGGGGCCACGGCACGCGAAGGCGTCGTCGATCGCGACCTGAGGGTGCATGCGGTGCCCAACGTGCAACTGCTGTCGACCTCGGTGCTGCCCACTGGGGGCGGTGCGAATCCTACGATGACCTTGATGTTGTTGGCGCTCCGGTGTGTCGAGGGGTTTGAGAAGGCGGCGTGTTGAGACGCGGCACCTCCATCCCGTAAACTACGAACCATTGCGGGTGTCGTTCAATGGTAGAACGGCAGCTTCCCAAGCTTCATACGAGGGTTCGATTCCCTTCACCCGCTCCATTGCCCTTTCTGTTCAGGGCCCTCCCGCTCGAACGTGCTCCGATTTGGCGTGACCCGGCACGCCATACATGGCGAGCTCGGCATTCACCTTCCATTCAAGCAAGTCGTTTCGGATGCTCGCCAATTCGCGAGGATCGACATTCTGGAGTGCATGGGTCTCGGTGGGATCGGTCTCGAGGTCATAGACCTCCATCGGGTTCCGATCGAAGCTGTAGATGAACTTCCGTCGGCCCTGACGCACGCCCAAGAACGTCCAGTCGACGCTGCTGCTGAGATAGAGACGTCGATTCGGGTCCGCCGGTGACAGCAAGGATTTGCCAGGCAGGCGTGCGTTCTCGATGCGATAGCCGAGCAGTTCGACGACTGTAGGCAGGACATCAATCTGCTGTCTGCTGCCGCTGATCCTTTGGTTTGGCGTGATCAGGCCGGGCGCGTAAATAACCGCCGGCACGTGAATTCCTTCTTGGTAGATGGCATTGAAACTCTGCTTGAGACCGTGTTCACCGAAGATCTGGCCGTGGTCACCGAGGAAGACGAACACCGTTTCATCCAGAACTCCAAGTTCCTCGTAGCCTTGCATGAGCCTGGCGATCACTCCATCGATATAGAGCAGGCAGTTGTAGTACGACGTCAGCACGGGATCGTTCACGCCCTCGAACCTGACCTTCTCCCAGGAATCCGGCGTCGTGTAGTCGTGATGGCCGACGTTGGTCATGATCGTGGTCATGAACGGTCGGCCTGCCTTCATCTGGGCCCTCGTCCATTCCATGATGGGGTCAACCATGGCATCGTCCGCCAGCCCGAAATAGTTGGCGTTCTTCATGCCGGGTCGCATGAGGTCCTTGCCGGTGACGATCGAATCGAAACCCAGCGCCTGGAGCAGCTCGGTGTCGTTGAAGATTTCTCTGACCGTCGGCGAAAAATAGCTCGTTCCATAGCCAAGCTCGCGCAATGCCGTGGGCAAGCCACGTATCACGGGAGCACCGTTGGTTCGCTCCTCAGCCCATTTGGCGATTCCTTCGTTTGTCACGGGATACTGGCCAGTCAGCACCGCCATCCATGCCGCGGCAGTACGCGGAATCACCGCGTTCATGTCTTCGACCTGCATTCCCTTGTCGGCGAGCTGCTTCAAGAACGGCGTGGTTGCAATGCCGGGCGAATGAATCGTGGTTGAAACCGCGCGCACCGACTCCATCATCACGATGACCACGTTCCTTTTCCGAGCGACGCTCGTCGGCGTCAGTTGCATGTTCGAACTGTTCCACGTCGCCTGGCCCGATTGCACGTAGTCCTCTTGAGCGCGCGCGCGGATTTCCTCCGCAGGTGAAGGCTTCATGGACTTGACGAGTGCGGCAATGGTCCCTTCCGTGTGGCGTTCCGCTTCCAGAAATCCGACGTCCAGCCCGGGGAAGAAGACGGCCGCGGCCATCATTCCCGAAACGCAGAATGAGGCGTCCGGATGCCACCCTCGGCGTACGGTAAGGAGTGCCAGTCGACGCGTGTACCAGGCCCAGACCGCGGACCCGAGGATGGGTGCCAGGACGGCGATGACCCTGAAAGGCGTGACTTCGGCGTTGACCAGCGGCGCCATGTCCTTGATGTTGGTCGCGGCAAACACCAGGACTCTCGTGTTCGTTGGCTGACCCATGGCGAGTTGGTACACATAGTCGATTCCCACCAACGCACAAAGCAAGACAACGATCGTCTGCACGATTCGAACACGCCAGCCCGGTGCCATCGCAGGCCTCACTTGAAGAAATGCGCCGACCACCAGCACCAGCATGGCGACGAGGATCGCATCGTTCCAGATACATGCCATCACCATCCAGCCCTGTTCGACTGCCATGATGGTCCAATTCGACAAGGTCTGGATCAATGTCTGGGAGCCCTTGAAAAGAACGCTCGCCAGTGCCAGTGCCACCATGAACGCGGCCGCCATCGGCACGATCAGGATGCGACGGCGCGGGAAAACCCATCGCTGCACAACGATGGCGGCCAGCAGCGCCAAGGCGAAACGCAGGGAGGTGAATCCCCACAGCCAGCGGAGCACGGCGAGCGGACTCGACGAGTCCAGTGTGTTTCCAAGGTAGAAGAACGCGAGGAAGACCTTTCCGGTCTTCGAAACCAGCAGCACGAGGGCCAAGGGGGCCACCATCAGCCAGGCGAGGAACCAGGGACTGACCGAGTGCGCGCGCGCGTCAGGAGCAGTGCCCATTGATCCTCACCTCTGTCTCTATTACACGTTGTCACGATTCTGTAATAAAGATGGCTTACTAGTCAACCGAGATCTGCGATTCCGTGCGAGTCCTTACACGCGCGCCTCGCGCCCCTGGCGGGCTCTCGAGCCGGCAACCGGCGCCGATGTAGCATTGCCTGGAGCGCGCCTCGCCGGATATCGCCTTTTTGTGGGGCGCTGGTGGGGGCGTAAACGGCCTTTGCCATTCCAGTCTCCCAGTCTCCCAGTCTCCCAGTCTCCCAGTCTCCCAGTCTCCGGGCGCTGCGCGGCCACTGGAACGGCATTGGAATTCCTTCACCCGCGCCACTTCCTGTGCCGCTGACAGCCCGATGGGTCCATACCATGAAACTTCGATTTCTGAAGCCGAGTTCAACGCCCCTGGCCAGCACCGACACATCGCTGATCGAATCCCTCAGGGCCGAGCTGCTGCAGCGCCCGGGCGTCGTCGAAGAAGACGACCCGGTCCTGGCCGATGCCCTGGTGATCCACGAGCCGTGGGCCTTCAGGGAGTGGCGCTACATCGACAAGCTCATCGCCGATCCGGTGGTCGGCCGCTTCTCCCACAAGGTCTACAGCGTCAACGGCGACGACGCCGCCGCGGGTTTGCTGCGCGGCATCTACAGTTGCCTGCCGCGAAGCCGGTTCGATCCGACGCTGCATGCGGCGACGCCGTTCCTCGCGCAGCCCAACGAGCAGGTGCTCGCGCATGCGGGCAGCCCACGCGGCCCGGCCGCCTTCCTGGGCACCTGGCGCGGCAATCCCAAATCGAACCGGCGGGTGAGGGGCCGCCTGGTCGATCTCTATGCCGCGTCGACCCGCTTGAAGATCGAATCGACCGAAAGCTGGCTCAACCACGGTGCCGACGAAAAGCTGCGCTACGTCGAGTTGCTGCGCGCCGGCCAGTTCTCGCTGTGCCCGGGCGGATGGGCGGCCGCGTCGATGCGGATCTTCGAGAGCATGGCGCTGGGCGTCGCGCCGGTGATCCTCGCCGACGAGTTCGTCGAGCCGGCGGGACCCGACTGGCAGACGTTCTCGCTGCGCGTCAGGGAGCGCGACCTGGGCTCGCTCGAAACGATCCTCCAGGCGCATTCGGACCGCCACGAGGAGATGGGCGCCCGCGCCTACGAAGCCTGGAAGCAGCATTTTCATCCCGACCTCCTGATCGGCTACTACGCCTATGCCTTGCTCGGCTGCATCCGGGCCAACGCGGGATCCGGTTCGCCCGACGAAGACATCGAGCGCTGGCGCTCGCGCCGCATGTACAAGGCCAACGGATGGACCGCACCGCAACGCCTGTCGATCAAGATCAAGCGGCTATTGCGGGTCTAGGTTGACGCCGCCCATGTCGCTGCGGGAGTCGCTGCGCTCGCTGGCGTGGCTCGCCGTCGGGCTGTGCGTGGCCGCGGGCGCCGCTTTTTGGCAGGCCAGCTACAACAAGTCGCTGGCCGAAACGCGCTTCGAGGCCATCTCGCAGCGCGCGGTAGAGCGGGTGGCCGCCCGCATGCATGCCTTCGAATACGGCTTGCGCGGCGCGCGCGGCGCCGTGATCGCGGCCGGCGGCGAGGCCGGCATCACGCGGCTTCGCTTTGCGCAGTACAGCGCGTCGCAGGACATCGAGCGCGAGTTCCCCGGCTCCAGCGGATTCGGCTTCGTGCGCCGCGTGCCGGTCGAACACGAGGCGGACTTCGTCGCCGCCGCCCGGCGCGACGGCAAGCCCGACTTCCACATCCACCAGATCGGACCCAACGCGGGCGAACGCTTCGTCATCCAGTACTTCGAGCCCTCCGATTCCGCCGTTCCCGCGATCGGGCTCGACCTCGCTTCCGAGCCGCGACGCCGCGCGGCCGCCGAGCGCGCGATGCGGTCCGGCGAGATCGCGATGACGGCGCCGATCACGCTGGTGCAGTCCTCGCCGGGGCCGCGCTCGGTCCTGCTGCTGCTTCCGGTCTACGAGATCGAAGCGCCGCTCGACGCGCTCCAGCAGCGCGATCGGCGGTCGCTGCCGGCGCGGGGGACGCCCGAGGAGACCATCGGCTGGATCTACACGCCGGTCGTGCCCGCCGAGGTGCTGAAGGATTTCGACTTCGAGGGGGGGCAGTTCGCGATCAGCCTGTCCGACGCGACGGACGGCGCCGAGCCCGATCTCTTCTTCGTCTCGCCCCAGCAGCCGGCCTCGGCCGGCCAGCTCCGGAGCGTGCTGGCGCTGGAGCTCTACGGTCGGACCTGGAAAGTGGACGTGGTGGCCAAGCCGCAGTTCCTGAAGCAACTCAACCTGCGCAGCCCCTGGCCGGTGTTCCTGATCGTCGCGACGGTGGCCCTGCTGGTGGCGCTGCTGTCCTTCATCGGCCAGCTGACCGAGCGCCGCAAGCTGCAAGAAAGCGAACAGCGCTCGCGGCTGGCGGCCATCGTGACCAGTTCCAACGACGCCATCATCGGCTGCGGCCTGGACGGACGGATCACCGACTGGAACGACGCCGCGGCGAAGATCTTCGGCTACTCAGCCGAAGAGGCGATCGGGCGGCTGACCCACGCCCTGCTGATGCCGACCGACTACCAGCACGAAGAAGAAGCGTTGCTGCGCCACGTCGCCGAAGGCCGATCGGTGGCTGCGTTCGAGACGTTCCGGCGGCACCGCGACGGGATGCCGGTGGCGGTTTCCGTGGCGGCAGCGCCGATCCGATCGGCCGATGGCGGGGTGATCGGCGCCGCCCAGACCGTGCGCGACATCACGCACGAGAAAGCGACCAAGGCGCGCATCCTCGAGCTCAACGCGACCCTCGAGCAGCAGGTGAGCGAACGCACGGCGCAGTTGGTGGCCCTGTCGACGCGCGAGCGTGCCATCCTGGCCGATGCCGCGAGCGCGATCATCGCGACCGACGTTGACGGCGTGGTGACCCTGTTCAACCCCGCGGCCGAAGCCCTGCTGGGCTACACGGCGGGCGAGGTGGTCGACCGCTTCGAGATGATCCGGTTCCACGACCCGGCCGAAGTCCGTGCCCGCGCCGAGGCGCTCGCCGCCGGGCTCGACCGGCCGCTGCGCATTGGCGAGGTCTTCGCCCATGCCGAGGGCGGATTCGGCGCCCATCCCCGGGACTGGACCTGGGTGCGCAAGGACGGCAGCCGCCTGCCGGTGCACCTGAACGTGAGCCCGCTGCGCGACGACGTCAACGCGGTGGTCGGCTTCATCGCGATCGGCTCCGACCTCTCGGAGCGCAAGCTGGCCGAAGAAAAGCTGCGCAGCAACGAACGCTTCATGCGCATCGTGACCGACAACATCCCGGGCATCGTCGCTTACTGGACGACCGACATGCGCTGCACCTTCGCCAACAGCGCCTACCAGCGCTGGCTGGGGCGCTCGGCCGAGCAGATGGCCGGCATCACGCAGCTGGAGCTGCTCGGCCCCGAGCAGTTCGGCATCAACGAGCCCCACATGCGCGCCGCGCTCGCCGGAGAGGAGCAGCGCGTGATGCGCACGCGCACCCTGGCCGACGGCTCGATCGCGCACTACTGGCTGCACTACATTCCCGATCGCGACGAGGCCGGCGTGGTGCAGGGCTTCATCTCGGTGGCGGTGGACGTGACCGACATGCGGCGGGCGCAGGAGCAGCTCGAGGTGCTGAACCTGGCGCTCAAAGAACGCAGCGCGCAGGCCGAGTCGGCGAACCGGGCCAAGAGCGAATTCCTGGCCAACATGAGCCACGAGATCCGCTCGCCGCTGAACGCCGTGATCGGCCTGGCCTACCTGCTGCGGCAGACCCGGCTGGACGACACGCAGCGCGATTTCCTGCAGAAGATCGACGCCGCCAGCAGCGCGCTGCTGGGCGTCATCAACGATGTCCTCGACATCTCGAAGATCGAGGCCGGCGAGATGGCGCTCGACGAATCCGGCTTCAAGCTGCAGGAGCTGCTCGACGGCGTCATGTCGATGGCCTCGGTCAATGCCGGCGGCAAGGACATCGCGTTGCGGCTGGAGCGCGAGGACGGCCTGCCGGCGCAGCTGCGCGGCGACCAGACGCGGCTGCGCCAGATCCTGGTCAACCTGATGAGCAACGCGGTCAAGTTCACGGCCGAGGGCGCGGTGCGTCTGTGCGTGACGCTCGAGGAGCGGCAGGGCCGGCGGGTGCGCCTGCGCTTTGCCGTGATCGATACCGGCATCGGCATCGAGGCGCAGGTGCTGGACCGCATCTTCGCGCCTTTCACGCAGGCCGACACATCCACCACGCGCCGCTTCGGGGGCACCGGGCTGGGGCTGTCGATCGTCAAGCAGTTGGTCGAACTGATGGGCGGCGAGATCGGCGTCGCGAGCACGCCGGGCCAGGGCAGCGATTTCTGGGTCGTGCTGCCACTGGAGATCGCCGACGACACGGCGGCGGCGGCGCCCGTGCAGCCCGACCTGGCGGAGATCCGGGTGCTGGTGGTGGACGACAGCCCGGTCAACCTGCTGGTCTGCCAGAGCATCCTGGTGCGCGCGGGCGCCGAGGTCAGCCTGGCAAAGGACGGCCGCGAAGCGGTCGAGAAGCTGCGGGCGGACCCCGCCGCCTTCGACGTGGTGCTGATGGACGTGCACATGCCGGTGCTCGACGGCAACGAGGCGACCCGGCTGATCCGCGGCGAACTCGGCCTGGTCGCGCTGCCGGTGATCGCGCTGACCGCCAGCGCGCTGGTGGCCGAGCGCCTCCGGGCCTTCGAGGCCGGCATGAACGACTTCGTCAGCAAGCCCTTCGACGCCGAAGTGCTGATGCGCACGGTGCGGCGCTGCGTGGAGCGGGCGCGGGCGGGGGGGCTGGCGGGCCCGCCGGAGGATGCGGCGCCGCCGACGCCGGTCCCGGCGCCGGTGCCGCCGGTGGTGTCCATCCTGCGTCCCCAAGACCTGGCGACGCTGATCGACGCCCTGCGCGCGCGAAGCGCCTCGGCGCTGCCGCGCCTCGACGAACTCGCGCCGGCCCTGCGGGCCCATCTCGGCGAGCAGCGCTTCGGCGCCCTCGAGCGGGCGATGCAGACGCTGCGGTTCCGGCGTGCCGCCGAGATACTCGAAGGGGCCGACGCGGGCGGGCAGGCCCGAAACCTATAATCGCAGGCTCCAGCAGATCAAGCAGTCAGGTGGGTTCGAAGCAGGGGCTGCCCCCATCCGGCCGCCGTTGCACAAGCGAAAACCCAAGATGAGCCAGCCCACCTTCAGCGTCGCCGACATCCGCAAGTCGTTCCTCGATTTCTTCGCGACCAAGGGCCACACCGTCGTGCCCTCCAGTTCGCTGGTGCCGGGCAACGACCCGACCCTGATGTTCACGAACTCCGGCATGGTCCAGTTCAAGGACGTGTTCCTCGGCAGCGACCGCCGCCCCTACGTGCGCGCCGCCTCCGTCCAGGCCTGCCTGCGCGCCGGCGGCAAGCACAACGACCTCGAGAACGTCGGCTACACCGCGCGCCACCACACCTTCTTCGAGATGCTGGGCAACTGGAGCTTCGGCGACTATTTCAAGCGCGAGTCGCTCAAGTGGGCGTTCGAGCTCCTGACCGAGGTCTACAAGCTGCCCGCCGAGAAGCTCTGGGCCACCGTCTACATCGAGGACGACGAGGCCTACGACATCTGGACCAAGGAAATCGGCCTGCCGCCCGAGCGCGTGGTGCGCATCGGCGACAACAAGGGCGGCCGCTACATGTCCGACAACTTCTGGATGATGGCCGACACCGGCCCCTGCGGTCCGTGCAGCGAGATCTTCTACGACCACGGCCCAGGCATCGCGGGCGGCCCGCCCGGCAGCCCCGACGAAGACGGCGACCGCTACATCGAGATCTGGAACAACGTGTTCATGCAGTTCGACATGCAGCCCGACGGCAGCGTCAAGCCGCTGCCGGCGCCCTGCGTCGACACCGGGATGGGCCTCGAGCGGCTGGCCGCGATCCTGCAGCACGTGCACAGCAACTACGAGATCGATCTGTTCGACGCGCTCATCAAGGCGGCGTCGCGCGAGACCGGCGAGAAGGACCTGGGCAACAAGAGCCTGCGCGTGATCGCCGACCACATCCGCGCCACGGCGTTCCTGGTGGCCGACGGCGTGATCCCGTCGAACGAAGGCCGCGGCTACGTGCAGCGCCGGATCGTGCGCCGCGCCATCCGCCACGGCTACAAGCTGGGCCAGAAGAAACCCTTCTTCCACAAGCTGGTGCCCGACCTGGTGGCGCTGATGGGCGATGCCTATCCGAAGCTGCGCGCCGACGAGCAACGCATCACCGCCACCCTCAAGGCCGAGGAAGAGCGCTTCTTCGAGACCCTGGCCAACGGCATGGAGATCCTCGATGCGGCACTGGCCGACGGCGCCAAGGTGTTGCCGGGCGAGGTCGCCTTCAAGCTGCACGACACCTACGGCTTCCCGCTCGACCTGTCGGCGGACGTCTGCCGCGAGCGAAACGTGGCGGTCGACGAGGCCGGCTTCAACGCCGCCATGGAAAAGCAGAAGGCCGCCGGCCGCGCGGCCGGCAAGTTCAAGATGGAACGTGCCGTCGAGTACGGCGGCGCCGGCAATGTCTTCACGGGCTACGAGCATCTCGAAGAGAAGGCGACCGTGGTCGCGCTGTACTTCGAAGGCGCGCCGGTCGCGCAGCTGAAAGAAGGCCAGCCGGGCATCGTGGTGCTCGACACCACGCCGTTTTACGCCGAGAGCGGCGGCCAGGTCGGCGACCAGGGCGTGCTGGTGGCCGAAGGCCTGCAGTTCGGCGTCGAGGACACGCAGAAGATCAAGGCCGACGTGTTCGGCCACCACGGCACCCAGACCCAGGGCACGCTGAAGGTCGGTGATGCGGTCACGGCCCGGGTCGACACCGATCGCCGCGCCGCCACGATGCGCAACCACAGCGTGACCCACCTGATGCACAAGGCGCTGCGCGAGGTGCTGGGCGAGCATGTGCAGCAGAAGGGCTCGCTGGTCGACGCCGACAAGACGCGCTTCGACTTCGCGCACAACGCCGCCGTCACGCCCTCGCAGATCCTCGAGATCGAACGCCGCGTGAATGCCGAGATCCTCGCCAACCACGCGACCCAGGCCCGGCTGATGGACATGGAGTCGGCCCAGAAGACCGGCGCCATGATGCTGTTCGGCGAGAAATACGGCGAGACCGTGCGGGTGCTCGACATCGGCAGCAGCCGCGAGCTCTGCGGCGGCACGCACGTTTCGCGCACCGGCGACATCGGGCTCTTCAAGATCACCAGCGAAGGCGGCGTGGCCGCCGGCGTGCGCCGGATCGAGGCGGTGACCGGCGCCAACGCGCTGGCCTACCTGCAACAGCTCGAGGCCACGGTGCACAGCGCGGCCGCGACGCTGAAGACGCCGGCCTCGGAGCTGCAGGGCCGGCTCGCGCAGGTGCTCGAGCAGGTGAGGGCGCTGGAGCGCGAGGTCGGCTCGCTCAAGGGCAAGCTCGCCTCGTCCAAGGGCGACGAGCTGCTGGCGCAGGCGGTCGACGTCAACGGCGTCAAGGTGCTGGCGGCCAAGCTCGACGGCGCCGACGCCAAGACCTTGCGCGACACGATGGACAAGCTCAAGGACAAGCTCAAGACCGCGGCGATCGTCCTGGCGGCGGTCGACGGCGGCAAGGTCCAGATCGCGGCCGGCGTCACGGCCGACACCATGGGCCGCGTGAAGGCCGGCGAGCTGGTCAACTTCGTCGCCCAGCAGGTCGGCGGCAAGGGCGGCGGCAAGGCCGACATGGCGATGGCCGGCGGCACCGACGCATCGGGCGTCCCGGCGGCGCTGAAGTCGGTGCAAGGCTGGGTCGCCGAGCGCCTCTAGCCATGGGGAGCGACGACGCGGCGCTCGACATCCTCGTGATGGGCGCCGGCACCATCGGCTCGTTCATCGGCGGCAGCCTGGCGGCATCGGGGGTACGTGTCGGCTTCGTCGGCCGGCCGCGCGTACTCGGTGCCCTGGCGCTGCAGGGCCTCACGCTGACCGATCTTGAAGGCCGCCGCACCCACGTGCCGCCAGCCGAGTTGCATCTCTTCGAACGCGTCCCCGCCGACATCCGGCCGGCACTGGTTCTGCTCACGGTCAAGAGCGGCGCCACCGCCGACGCCGCGGTCGAACTCGCCGCGGCGCTGCCGGCCGGCACGCCCGTGTTGTCGCTGCAAAACGGCGTGGCCAACGCGCGCGTCGCCGCAGAGGCCGGGCCCGGCCTGCGGGTGCTGCCGGCCATGGTGCCCTACAACGTGGCCGAAGTCGGGCCCGCGACCTTCCATCGCGGCACCGAAGGGCGGCTGGCGGCCCAGGACGATGCCGCGCTTCGGCCCTGGGTGGCGGTCTTCGAACGCGCCGGGGTGCCGATCGATTTGCATGCCGACCTGCTGCCGGTGCAGTGGGGCAAGCTGCTCTTCAATCTCAACAATCCGGTCAACGCACTGTCTGGCCTGCCGCTGCGCGAGGAGTTGCTGCAGCGTGGCTACCGGCGTTGCTTCGCGGCGCTGATCGAGGAGGCGCTGGCCGTGCTGGGGCGCGCCGGCATCATGCCGGCCCAACTGGGCGCGGTGCCGCCGGCGCGAATTCCGCCGATCCTGCGGCTGCCGACCCCACTGTTCCGGCTGGTCGCGGCGCGGATGCTGCGCATCGATGCCAAGGCGCGCTCCAGCATGGCGGACGACCTCGCGCTGGGCCGGCGGACCGAGATCGACGTGCTCAGCGGCGAGGTGGTGCGGCTGGCCCAGAGCCACGGCATGCAGGCGCCGCTCAATGCGCGGATGGTCGAGCTGGTGGAAGCCTGGCCGGCCCGCCGCGAGCGCTGGCCGGCGCGGCAGTTGCTGACTCAGTTGGGGTTGTAGCGTCCTACGCGGCTCTCCACCCGCCGAGTCGCAGGGGCGGGTGCGGAGGGCGGCCGTGGCGTCAGGCCACCGACGGCTTCCGTCCCTTGCGATAGAGGATCAGCGTCGCCGTCAAGCCGCAGGCCGCGGCCACGCTGAGCCACCAGGCCGGCGCCGCCTTGTCGCCGCTCGCTTCGATCAGCCAGGTCGAGATCGCCGGCGTGAAGCCGCCGAAGACCGCGGTCGCCAGGCTGTAGGCGAGCGAGAAGCCGACCACCCGGACCTCGACCGGCATCACCTCGGTCAGGGCCACGACCATGGCGCCGTTGTACATGCCGAACAGGAACGAGAACCACAGCAGCACGTCGAGCATGCGGCCGAAGCTGGGCGCCGCAGCCAGCCAGTGCATCGCCGGATAAGCCGTGAAGATGGCGAGCAGCGTGACCGCCAGCAGCAGCGGCTTGCGGCCGATCCGGTCGGACAGGGCGCCGCCGATCGGCAGCCAGATGAAGTTGGTGACGGCCACCAGCAGGGTCACGATCAGGCTGTCGCGCGCGCTCAGGTGCAGCACGGTGCGCCCGAAGGTCGGCGTGTAGACCGTGATCAGGTAGAAGGTGGTGGTGGTCATCGCGACCAGCAGCATCCCGCACAGCACCACGCGCCAGTTGCGCGCCATCGACTGGAACACCTCGCGGGTCGTCGGGTGGTGCTTGCGGGCCTGGAAGGCCTCGGTCTCCTGCAGCGAGCGGCGCAGCACGAAGATGCACGGAATGATCATGCAGCCGACAAAGAACGGGATCCGCCAACCCCAGTCGGCCAGCACGGTTGGCGACAGCATCTCGTTGAGCGCGAAGCCGAGCGCTGCGGCCAGCACGATCGCGACCTGCTGGCTGGCCGACTGCCAGGCGGTATAGAAGCCCTTGTGGCCGGGCGTCGCCATCTCCGACAGGTAGACCGAGACGCCACCGAGTTCGGCGCCGGCGGAGAAGCCCTGCAGCAGCCTGCCGATCAGCACCAGCACCGGCGCCACCACCCCGATGGTCTCGTAGCCCGGCACGAAGGCGATCAGCACCGTGCCGCTGGCCATGATCGCCAGCGTGACGATCAGGCCCTTGCGCCGGCCGACCTCGTCGATGTAGGCGCCCAGCACGATGGCGCCCAGCGGCCGCATCAGGAAGCCGGCGCCGAACACGGCGAAGGTCAGCATCAGCGAGGCGAAATCGCTGCTGGCGGGGAAGAAGGCTTTCGAGATGTAGGTGGCATAGAAGCCGAACAGGAAGAAGTCGAACTGCTCGAGGAAATTGCCGCTCGTGACGCGCAACACGGCGCCGAGCTTGGAACTGCTGGCCGGCGGCGCCGAAGAGGCGTTGGCGAGGGTGGCGGTGTTCATGGGATGTCTCCTGCGGGTCAGCGGCGCGGTCGCCGCACGGTCCGTTCATCGTAGGAGGCCAAGCTGTCGATCAGCCGTCCGCGCGCTCGGGGTATGTCCCGCCCCATCAGGTCAGGTCGCGCTCAGCGCCGCCGAGGTAGCGCCGGATTTTTCCCAATGAAACTTAGGGTTTTTACCTATATTTCATCCGCGTTTCACGATCTATTCTTCGTCCATCGTTTCATTAATAAATCAGCGATTCATTAGTGAAACAAAGCGAATCTTCCCCAACGCCAAGGAATCGCCTCCCATGATGATCAAGAACCCCCGCCGCCAGATGCTGGCCCTCGCGCTCTGCGCCGCCGCTGCCGGCGCCGCCGGTCCGGGCTGGGCCCAGGCCTGGCCGACCAAGCCGATCACGCTCGTCGTGGCCTATCCGGCCGGTGGCGACACCGATGCGCTGGCCCGGCTGTTCGCCGAGAAACTCTCGGCACGGGTCGGCCAGCCGGTGGTGGTGGACAACCGCCCCGGCGCCAGCGGCGTCATCGGGAGCAGCTTCGTTGCCAAGGCACCCGCGGACGGCTACACGCTGCTGGTCGCGCCGAGCACCTTCTCGATCGCGCAGATCGTGCTCAAGACCGGCGCTGGTGCCGGCTACGACGTGGTGAACGGCTTCACGCCCATCATTCAGACCGCGATGATGCCGCTGTTCCTGGTCTCCGGCCCCGGCAGCGGCGCCAAGAACCTGAAGGACATGGTGGCCGCCGCCAAGCGCAGCCCCGACCTGTCCTATGCCAGTCCCGGCAGCGGCTCGCCGATGCACATCCTCGGCGAGATGTTCAACAAGTCGGCCGGCCTGAACATCAAGCACGTCCCGTACAAGGGCGTCGCGCCGGCGATCAACGACGTGCTTGGCGGCCACGTGCCGCTGACCGCGGTCACCTACGGCCCGATCGCGCCCTACCTGCCAAGCGGCAAGGTCACGCCGCTGGCGGTGGCCGACAAGGCCCGTTCGCCGCTCGCGCCCAACGTGCCGACGCTGGCGGAGCTGGGCTACAAGGACATCGAGGTGATGGCCTGGAACGGCATCTTCGGTCCCAAGGGGCTGTCGCCCGAGATCGTGAAGACGCTCAACGGCCACTTCAACGAGATCCTCAAGATGCCCGACGTCGCCGCCAAGATGGCGGTGTTCGGCGCGCTGCCGCTGGGCGGCACGCCCGAGACCCTGGGCAAGACCAACGCCGCCGACTTCGAACGCTTCGGCCGCGTGATCAAGGAACTCGGCATCCAGGCCGATTGAGCACACCGCACCGAGGACACGACATGACCCAGCCCAGCGGCACCCCCGACCAGCAGAGCCTGCAAACCCTTCTTGCGGAACTGCCCGCCAACCTGTTGGCCGGCCGCAAGGTGCTGGTCACGGGCGCGGCACGCGGCCTCGGCCTGGCCTTCGCCAAGTGCATCGCCGCCGCCGGTGGCGCCGTCGTGATGGCCGACATCCTGTCCGACCTGGTGCAGACCGAGGCCGCGGCACTGCGGGCGGCCGGCTCCACCGCACACGGACTGGCGGTCGACCTCTCGGACCCGGCCTCGATCGACGCCTGCGCCGAAGCGGCCGTCGCCGCGCTCGGCGGCCTCGACGGCCTGGTCAACAACGCCGCCATCACCAACTCCGGCGGCCGCGATGCGCATGCGCTCGAAATCGACATGTGGGACCGCGTGATGGCGGTCAATGTGCGCGGCACCTGGCTCATGAGCCGCGCCTGCCAGCCGGCGTTGGCCGCGAGCGGCCGCGGCGCGATCGTCAACCTGGCGTCGGACACCGCGCTGTGGGGCGCACCCAACCTGCTGGCCTATGCGTCGAGCAAGGGCGCCGTGGTCTCGATGACGCGCTCGCTGGCGCGCGAGTGGGGCGGCGAAGGCATCACGGTCAACGCCGTGGCACCCGGCCTGACCCTGGTCGAGGCGACCGAATACGTGCCGATGGCACGCCACCAGAAATACCTCGAAGGCCGCGCGATCCCGCGCGAGCAGCAGGCCGCCGACGTATGCGGCGCGATGCTCTTTGCCCTCTCGGGCCTGTCGCGCTTCGTGACCGGCCAGCTGCTCGCCGTCAACGGCGGCTTCGTGATGCACTGATTTTTTCGACCAAGGAGTAAACCCGATGAGCGATTTGTCCGAACAACAGAAGATCGACGGCGCCGCCGACACCCTGGCGCAGCCCGAAGGCAGCAGCCTCCAGCAATGGATGGAAACGCGCATCGCGCGCTATGCCACCCGCAAGTACGACTGGGACGCGCTCAAGTTCCAGGCCGACCTCGATCCCAAGTTCCGCCGCGCGCAGATGCGCTACGTGGGCACCGGCGGCACGGGCGTCGCCAAGGACGTGAACACCGTGCCGGCCGAGAACTTCACCTTCTCGACCATGGTGATCCCGGCCGGCCACGAAGGCCCGCCGCACCTGCACACCGACGTCGAAGAAGTGTTCTTCCTGATCCGCGGCAAGCTCAAGGTCGTCATCGAGAAGGACGGCGAGCGCTTCGAGACCATCATGACCGACCGCGACCTGATCTCGGTGCCGCCGGGCGTCTACCGCGAAGAAATCAACATCGGCGACGAAGACGCGCTGATGTGCGTGATGCTCGGCGCCAAGAAGCCGGTGACGCCGACCTACCCGGCGGACCATCCGCTGGCCAAGATCAAGCGCTGATCCCCGGCATCGAGCACCAGCCCGTGAGCGCCGCCATGAACCCCGCCGCGACCCTGCCGCCCTCCGAAGTGGCGCGCCTCGAAGCGCGCTTCCCCGCGCGCGCCGTGACGCTGCGCGGCGGCGGCGTGATGTCGGTGCGCGAATGCGGCAGCGGACCGGCGCTGGTCTGCCTCCATGGCATCGGGTCGGGCGCCGCGTCCTGGCTCGACACGGCCTTGCTGCTGGCGCCGCAGGCGCGCGTGCTGGCCTGGGATGCCCCCGGCTACGGCGCGTCGACGCCGCTCGCGCCCTCGCAGCCCACGGCCGCCGACTATGCCGAGCGGCTGGGCGCGATGCTCGACGCACTCGACATCGACCGCTGCACGCTGGTCGGCCATTCGCTCGGCGCGCTGACCGCGGCGTCGGCGGCGCGGCCGGGCTCGGCGCTGGCTGCGCGGATCGCCCGGCTGGTGCTGATCAGCCCCGCCGCCGGCTACGGCGCGCCCGAACGTGCCGACGAGCGCCGCCGCGTCCACGCCCAGCGCATCGAGGCCTTGTCCGGGGCCGGCATCGCCGGCATGGCGGCGCGCGCCGACACCCGGCTGCTGTCGGCCGGCGCCGGCGAACAGGCACGGCAATGGGTGCGCTGGAACATGTCGCGACTGAACGACGGAGGCTATCGGCAGGCGATCGAACTGCTGTGCGGCGGCGATCTGCTGGCCGACCTGCCGCCAGCCATGCCGGTGCGGGTGGCGTGCGGTGCCCTCGACGTCGTCACGCCGCCGGCCGGCTGCGCCGAGGCGGCCCGCAAGTGCGGCGTCGCGCTCGAAACGATCGCCGACGCCGGGCATGCCAGCTACGTCGAGCGGCCGGAAGCCGTGGCGGCCCTGCTGCGCGACGTTCATGCCGCCTGACCGATCCCAATTCAACGAAGAGACACCATGGCAAACAACGACATCGAATCGATCGAAGAGGGCGCGGACCGCTACAACGTGCCGGCGCTCGAGCGCGGCCTGCGCCTGCTGTGCGAGTTCAGCCGCGAGCACCGTTCGCTGTCGGCGCCCGAACTCGCGCGCCGCTTCGACCTGCCGCGCTCGACCGTGTTCCGGCTCCTGACCACGCTCGAGAACATGGGCTTCCTCGAGCGCGCCGAAGGCGGCCGCGACTACCGCCTCGGCCTCGCCGTTCTGCGGCTCGGCTTCGAATACCTGGCCTCGCTCGAACTGACCCAGCTCGGCACGCCGCTGCTGCAGCGCCTGTGCGACGAGCTGCGCACGCCCTGCAACCTGGTGGTGCGCGACGGCCGCTCGATCGTCTATGTCGCCAAGGTCGCGCCGCCCACGCCCTTCGCCAGCTCGGTGACGGTGGGCACGCGGCTGCCGGCACACGCCACCGTGCTGGGCCGCATCCTGCTCGAGGACCTGACCCTGGTGCAGCTGCGCGCGCTCTACCCGGAAGACAAGCTCGAGGCTTTCTCGCCGCGCACCCCGGTCACGGTCGACCAGCTGTTCGACATGGTCCAGGCCGACCGCAAGCGCGGCTACGTGCTGGGCGAGGGCTTCTTCGAATCCAACATCTCGACCATCGCCGCACCGGTGCGCGACCACAGCGGCCACATCGTGGCGGCGCTGGGCGCGACCATCACCTCGGGCCATATCGACGAAAGCCGCATGGACGAGATGGTGCAGCGCGTGCGCCAGACCGCCGACGAAATCTCCGGCCTGCTGAACTACGCGCCGGCCGCCAAGGGCCAGGTGATCCCGCTGCGCGGCGGCGACCTCGCAGCCTGAGTTGCGCACCATGACGACACCCCAGCTTTCACCCAACCTCTTCGCTGCCGACGCGCTGGCCGGCCGCGTGGCCGTGGTCACGGGCGGTTCTTCCGGCATCGGCCTGGCAACCGTCGAGCTGCTGCTCGACAGCGGCGCCGCCGTGGCGCTGTGCGGCCGCGATGCCGAGCGCCTCGACCGCGCGGTGGCCGGCCTGCGCGCGACGCGCCCCGAGGCGCGCCTCTTCGCCCGCACCTGCGACGTGCTCGACGCGGCGTCGGTGCAGCGTTTCGCCGCCGACAGCGAAGCCGCGCTGGGCCCGGCCTCGATGCTGGTCAACAACGCGGGGCAGGGCCGCGTCTCCACCTTCGCCGACACCGACGACAAGGCCTGGAGCGATGAGCTGCACCTGAAGTTCTTCTCGGTCATCCATCCGACCCGTGCCTTCCTGCCGCAGCTGGTGGCGCAGCGCGCCGCCCTGGGCGATGCCGCGATCGTCTGCGCCAACTCGCTGCTGGCGCGCCAGCCCGAGCCGCACATGGTCGCGACCTCGGCCGCGCGGGCCGGCCTGCTGAGCTTGGTGCGTTCGATGGCGACCGAGTTCGCGCCCCAGGGCGTGCGCGTCAACGGCATCCTGATCGGCCTGGTCGAGTCGGGCCAGTGGCGCCGGCGCTTCGAGGCCCGCGCGCAGACCGAACTCGACTGGGACGCCTGGAGCGGCCAGCTCGCCCGCGACAAGCACATCCCGCTGGGCCGCCTGGGGCTTCCGATCGAAGCCGCGCGCGCCATCCTCTTTCTCGCTTCACCGCTCGCGTCCTATACGACGGGCAGCCACATCGACATTTCCGGAGGCCATTCCCGCCATGCATAACCCCAACCCCACCGTCACGGCCGGCGCAGTCGTCGCCGCCTTCCTCGAGCAATGCGGCGTCAAGGCGGCATTCGGCGTCATCTCGATCCACAACATGCCGATCCTCGATGCCTTCGCGCAGCGGGGCGCGATCCGCTTCATCTCGGCCCGCGGCGAGGCCGGCGCGGGCAACATGGCCGACGCCTATGCACGCTCCACGGCCAGCCTGGGCGTGTGCATCACCAGCACCGGCCCGGCCGCCGGCAACATCGCCGGCAGCATGGTCGAGGCACTGACCGCCGGCGCTCCCGTGCTGCACATCACGGGCCAGATCGAGACCCCCTACATCGACAAGGGGATGTCGTACATCCACGAGGCGCCCGACCAGCTCACGATGCTCAAGGCCATCTCCAAGGCGGCCTTCCGCGTGCGCAGCGTCGAGAACCTGCTGGGCACCCTCAAGCGCGCGGTGCAGGTCGCGCTGACCGCGCCCACGGGCCCGGTCAGCGTCGAGATCCCGATCGACATCCAGTCCGCGCTGGTCGCAATGCCGGCCGACCTGTCGCCGCTGCCGATCGAGGCCGCCGTGCCGTCGAAGGCCGGCCTCGACGCGCTGGCCGCGGACCTCGCAAAGGCCAGGCGTCCGCTGCTGTGGGTCGGCGGCGGTGCCCGCCACGCCCGCGCGGCCATCCAGCGCCTGCAGAAGCTCGGCTTCGGCGTGGTCACCACCACGCAAGGCCGCGGCACGGTGCCCGAGGACGATGCCGGCTCGCTCGGCGCCTACAACATCCAGAAGCCGGTCGAGGCCCTCTACCAGACTTGCGATGCGATGCTGGTGGTCGGCTCGCGCTTGCGCGGCAACGAGACGCTGAAGTACGAGCTGAAGCTGCCGCGCCCGCTCTACCGCATCGACGCCGATGCGGCCGCCGAAGGGCGCTGCTACGCCACCGATGCCTTTGTCTGCGGCGATTCCGCGCTGGCGCTCGAAGGCCTGGCCGACCGCCTCGAAGCGGCCAGGTACAAGGCCGACCCCCAGTTGCTGGTCGACCTGCGCACCGCCCACGACCAGGCGGTCGCGACCTTGCGCGACGGCCTCGGCCCGTATGCCGAGCTGGTGCGCCGGATCCAGTCGGTGGCCGGACGCAACTTCAACTGGGTGCGCGACGTGACCGTCTCCAACAGCACCTGGGGCAATCGCGAACTGCGCATCTTCGAACCCAGCGCCGGCGTCCACGCCACCGGCGGCGGCATCGGGCAGGGCATGCCGATGGCGATCGGCGCGGCGATCGGCGCGGCGGTGACCGGCTCGGGCCGCCGGACCTTCTGCCTGGCCGGCGACGGCGGCTTCATCCTGAACCTCGGCGAACTGGCCTGCATGGTGCAGGAGAAGGCGCCCATGGTGATCGTGCTCATGAACGACAAGAGCTACGGCGTCATCAAGAACATCCAGGACGCGCAGTACGGCGGCCGCCAGTGCTACGCCGAACTGCACACGCCCGACTACGACCTGCTGTGCAAGTCGATCGCGCTGCCGCACGCCCGCGTGCAGAAGCTGGACGACCTGCCGGCGCGGCTCGACCAGGCCCTGGCCGGCGACGGTCCCTTCCTGCTCGAGATCGACATGCTGTCCATCGGCGGCTTCAAGAGCACCTTCGCCGGTCCGCCGACCAACACGATCACGCAGATTCCTGCGCTCGGCACGGCCAAGTGAGCGGAGCCCTTCGCATGTCCAACCCCACGCGCATTGCGCTCATCGGCTGCGGTGCCATCGGCAGCGCGATGCTCGAGCTGCTCCAGGCCGATGCGGCACTGGAGATCCAGGCGATCGTCGTGCCGGCCGATGCCTTCGCAGCGGCCCAGGCCACGGCAGAGCGGCTCGCACCCGGCGCGCAGGTCGTGTCTTGCGTTCCGCCCGGAGGCATCGACCTGGTGGTCGAGGCCGCGGGCCATGCGGCGATCGAGGCCCACGTGCTGCCGGCCCTGCAGCGCGGCACGCCCTGCGTCGTGGCCTCGGTGGGCGCGCTCTCGGCCCCGGGCCTTGCCGAGAAGCTCGAAGCCGCCGCGCTCGCCGGCGGCACCCAGGTGCAGTTGATCGCGGGTGCGATCGGCGCCATCGACGCGCTGGCCGCGGCGCGTGTCGGCGGGCTCGACGAAGTGCGCTACATCGGCCGCAAGCCGCCGCAGGCCTGGAAGGGCACACCGGCCGAGCAGGGCCGCGATCTCGCATCCCTGGCGCGCGAGACCGTGATCTTCGAAGGCAGCGCGCGCGAAGCGGCCACGCTGTACCCCAAGAACGCCAACGTGGCGGCCACCGTGTCGCTCGCCGGCCTGGGCCTGGACCGCACGCTGGTGCGGCTGATCGCCGATCCGGCGGTGGCCGACAACGTCCACGTGGTCGAGGCCCGGGGCGCCTTCGGCAGCTTCGAACTCACGATGCGCAACAAGCCGCTGGCCGCCAATCCCAAGACCTCCGCGCTGACGGTCTACAGCGCCGTGCGGGCGCTGCGCAACCGCGTCGCGGCGCTGGCGATCTGAACCGAGGAACCCCGATGATTTCTTCCGAACTC
This sequence comes from Variovorax ginsengisoli, assembly GCF_030486595.1. Taxonomy (GTDB): domain Bacteria; phylum Pseudomonadota; class Gammaproteobacteria; order Burkholderiales; family Burkholderiaceae_C; genus Variovorax; species Variovorax ginsengisoli_B. Next base: position 113,476 of record NZ_JAUJZH010000010.1, read on the forward strand.
CTTCCCCTCAATGTCGCGGGCGAGTGGCGCCTGGGCGGCGGCGACGTCTACGAGAGCCTGTACCCGGCCACCGGCGAGCCGATCGCGCGCCTCCGGGCCGCCAGCCTGGCCGACGTCGACGAGGCCATCGAACGCGCGCACCACGCCTTCCTCACCAGCGGCTGGGCCCAGATGCTGCCGCACCAGCGCGCGAGCGTGCTGCACCGCGTGGCGCAGCTGATCCGCGAGCAGTCCGAAGCCCTGGCCCAGAAGCAGCGTCTCGACAACGGCAAGCCGATCAGCGAGACCCGCAACCTGGTGGCCAGCGCCGCCGGCACCTTCCAGTTCTTCGCGGCCGCGCTCGAGACCCTCGAAGACACGATCACGCCCTCGCGCGGCCCCTTCGTGACGATGAGCGTGCACGAGCCGATGGGCGTTGTCGCGGCGATCACGCCGTGGAACTCGCCGATCGCGAGCGAAGCGCAAAAGCTGGCGCCGGCGCTGGCCGCGGGCAATGCGGTGGTGGTCAAGCCGGCCGAGGTCACGCCGCTGATGGCGCTCGAACTGGCGCGCATCTGCGAAGAAGCCGGCGTGCCCAAGGGCATCGTCAGCGTGCTTCCGGGCAAGGGCTCGTTGATCGGCGACGCCATCACCAAGCATCCGCTGGTCAAGCGCGTGTCCTTCACGGGCGGCACCACCACGGGCAAGCACATCGCCCACATCGCGGCCGACAAGATGATGCCGGTGTCGCTCGAACTCGGCGGCAAGTCGCCGACCATGGTGCTCGAAGACGCCGACCTCGACCACGCGGTCGCCGGCGTGCTCTACGGCATCTTCAGCTCCTCGGGCGAATCGTGCATCGCGGGCTCGCGCCTGTTCGTCGCCCGTTCGATCTACGACGAATTCCTGACCCGGCTGGCCGAAGGCGCCAACGCGCTGCGCGTCGGCGACCCGGCGGCCGAGAACACCCAGATGGGCCCGCTGATCACGGCGAAGCACCGCGAGGGCATCGAGCGCTACGTCGAGCTCGGCGTGTCCGAAGGCGGCCGCATCCGCACCGGCGGCGTGCGCCCCCACGGCAACGGCCTCGACCGCGGCTACTTCTACACGCCGACGATCCTCGAAGGCCTGACCAACAACGCCCGCATCAGCCAGGAGGAGATCTTCGGCCCGGTGCTGGTCGCGATGCCTTTCGACGACGAGGAACAACTGATCCAGCAGGCCAACGACAGCGTCTACGCGCTGGCAGCCGGCGTCTGGAGCCGCGACTTCAAGCGCGCCTGGCGCCTCGGCCGCGCGGTGCAGGCCGGCACGGTCTGGGTCAACACCTACAAGCAGTTCTCGGTCTCGACCCCGTTCGGCGGCTGGCGCGACAGCGGCCTGGGCCGCGAGAAGGGCCGCGAGGGCATCTTCCAGTACATGGAGCAGAAGAGCATGTACTGGGGCACCAACGAGCAGCCGCTGCCGTGGGCCAACTGAAAGGACAACGATCATGAGCGTACTGGGCATCGACCAGATCACCTATGCGGCCGACGACCTCGCGGTCTGCCGCACCTTCTTCCAGGATTGGGGCCTCGTGCTCAAGTCCGAGGCCACCGACCAGCTCGTCTTCGAATGCCTCAACGGCTGCAAGGTGGTGGTCGCGGCGTTGGACAAGCCGGGCCTGCCGGCCGGCATGGAAGAGGGCCCGACCCTGCGTGAAGTGGTGTGGGGCGTCGAGAGCGACGCCGACCTCGCGCGCTATGCCGCGGCGATCGCCAGGGACCCGGGCTTCGTCGACGGCGAGGCCGATGGTGCCCGCCGCATCGGCTGCATCGACCCGAACGGCCTGGCCGTGCGGCTGCAGGTCAGCCGCAAGCATGCGGTCGAGGTCGACTGCGGCGCGATGAACACCTGGAACGCCAAGCCGCGCATCAACCAGGCCGCGCCGGTGTATGACCACGCGACGCCGATCGAGGTCGGCCACGTCGTGTTCTTCGTCAGCGACGTCAAGGCCACCAGCGCTTTCTACAGCGACCGTTTCGGCTTCGTCGCGTCCGACAGCTACCCGAACCGCGGCGCCTTCATGCGCTGCGCGCCCGAGGGTGGCCACCACGACCTGTTCCTGCTGCAGCTGCCTTCGGGCAAGCGCGGACTGAACCACGTGGCCTTCACCGTGCGCGACATCCACGAGGTGTTCGGCGGCGGGCTGCATTTCTCGCGCAAGGGGTGGGAGACGCAGCTCGGCCCGGGCCGCCATCCGGTGTCCTCGGCCTACTTCTGGTACTTCAAGAACCCGGCCGGCGGCCTGATCGAGTACTACGCCGACGAAGACCAGCTGACCGCCGAGTGGCAGCCGCGCGAGTTCGAACCGGGTCCGACGGTGTTCGCCGAATGGGCGGTCGACGGCGGCCTCGACGGCCACACGCGCCGCCAGAAAAATGCCGAAGGACCGAAGGGCGCCTTCCTGACCGAAAAGAAATGATCGAAATGCCAATGACACGACGCATCCCCCTGTCCCGACTGCTCGGCGCCGCCGTGCTGGCGCTGGCGGCCACCACCGCCGTGCAGGCGCAGAGCGAGGCCCAGAAGCAGCTGGCGGGCGACCGCTTCACGATCGTCTCGCCGTTCCCGCCCGGCGGGCCGGTCGACACGCTGGCGCGGGTGCTTTCCGACGGCCTCGCCAAGCGCTACGGCCAGCCGGCCGTGGTCGAGAACCTCGCGGGCGCGGCCGGCAACATCGGCATCGACAAGGTCAAGCGCGCCAAGGGCGACGGCCACACGCTGCTGGTGGTGCCGGCCGGCAACCTGACGATCAACCCGACCCTGATGCCGAACTTCCCGTTCGACATCCAGAAGGACTTCGTGCCGGTCACCATGCTGGCGACCGCGCCCAACGTGCTGGTCGCGACGCCGGGCTCGGGCTTCAAGAACGCGAAGGAAGTCGTGGCCCAGGCCAAGGCCAAGCCCGGCACCCTGTCCTATGCATCGCCCGGCGTCGGCAGCGGCCTGCACCTGGCGGGCGAGCTGTTCAAGCAGCAGGCGGCGGTCGACCTGCTGCACGTGCCCTACAAGGGCACGGCGCCGGCGCTCAACGATGTGCTCGGCGGTGTGGTGCCGCTGATGTTCAGCAACCTGCCGGCGACGCTGCCCTTCATCAAGAGCGGCAAGCTGGTCGCGCTCGGCGTCACCGAAGCCAAGCGCAGTCCGGTCGCGCCCGAGATCCCGACCTTGGCGGAGCAGGGCATCCAGGGCGTCAACGTGACCTCCTGGTACGGCCTGCTTGCACCGGCCGGAACCTCGCCGGCCGTTGCCGAGCAACTCGCCAAGGACGCCGCCGAGATCCTCGCCGCGCCGGCCGTGCGCGAGCGCCTGATGGCGCAGGGCATGACCGATGCCTCGATGAAGCCGGCCGAGTTCGCCGCCGCGATCCGCGACGAAACCGCCGTGTGGGCCAAGATCATCAAGGCCCGCAACATCGTCGCCGAATAACAAGAACCCGAGGAGACACCCATGCAATGCAATGAATCCACCATCGGCATCGTCGGTGCCGGCATCGGCGGGCTGGTGGCCGGCATCGCGCTGCAGCGCGCCGGCCACGACGTGGTCGTGTTCGAGCAGGCGAAGCAGTTCGCCCGCGTCGGCGCCGACATCAACCTGACGCCCAATGCGGTGCGCGCCCTCGACGGCCTCGGCGTCGGCGAGGCAGCCCGCACGACCGCCGCCCGGCCCAGCCATCGCATCAGCCGCACCTACGACAGCGGCGAGGAAACCTCGCGCCTCGAGATGGCCGACTCGGCCGAAGCGAAGTACGGCGCGCCGCAGCTCACGATCCACCGCGCCGACCTGCTGGCCGCGCTGGCCGACATGTTCCCGGCTGAACGCGTGGCGCTCGGCAAGCGGGCGCAGTCGATCACGCCGGACGCCGAAGGCGTCGACCTGCGCTTCGAGGACGGCAGCAGCGCGCGCGTCGGCCTGCTGATCGGCGCCGATGGCATCCACTCGGCGGTGCGCACCGCGATGTTCGGCGCCGAGAGCCCGCGCTTCACGGGCATCGTGGCCTACCGCGCGGTGGTCCCGGCCGAGCGCGTCGCCAGCGTGCCGAACCTCGGCGCCTTCACCAAGTGGTGGGGGCCGAACCCGCAGAGCCAGATCGTCACCTTTCCGCTGAACCGCGGGCGCGACATCTTCATCTTCGCCACCACGCCGCAGGACACCTGGCATCTCGAATCGTGGACCGCGCCCGGCAGCGTCGACGAACTGCGCGAGCAGTACGTGGCCTACCACCCCGACGCCCGCGCGCTGCTCGATGCCTGCGACACGGTGCTCAAGACGGCGCTGTACGAGCGCGATCCGATGCCCGCCTGGGCCCAGGGCCGGATGGCGCTGCTGGGCGACGCCGCCCACCCGATGCTGCCCTTCATGGCGCAGGGCGCCGGCATGGCGATCGAGGATGCCGTGGTGCTGGCCCGCCATCTCGAGGGCGTGCCGATGAGCGACGCGGCGGCCGCGCTGAAATGCTATGAGCAGGCTCGCATCGAGCGCGCCAGCCAGGTGCAGCTCGGATCGCGTGGCAACAACTGGCTGCGCGAAGGCGGCAACGCCGACTGGGTCTACGGCTACGACGCCTGGGCGGTGCCCGTGGCGCTCGCGGCGTAGGCAGAGGCCTCCCACGGCCACCCCCGACAACCTCTTTTTTCCGATGGAGCGACCCATGACCGACCGTTATCTCGATCCCCACCAGGCGCGTCAGCGCACCCCTACCACCTACGAGGACCTGCTCGGCGACGCCATCGAGCGCGCCTTCGCAGCCGGCGTGCACGACCTCGCCGGGCTGGTCGAACGGCTCAACGACAGCGGTCTCGCGAGCCCCAGCGGCAAGGCCTGGACCGAGGCCATCTACCGCGAAGAGATGGCGACCCTCGGCGCCTGAGCCCCGAGCCGCCGATTTTTTCCCACAAGAGGAACCCCACCATGACCCCCTCCCGCGAAGACCCCGTCGACCAGTTGCTCGAGATCGGCCTGAAGGATCTCTGGTATCCGATCTGCCCCACCGGCTTCATCAAGGAATCGCCCGTGTCGCTGCGCCGCCTGGGCCGCAAGTTCGCCCTCTGGCGCGACCACGGCGGCAAGCTGCACGCGCTCGAAGACCGCTGCCCGCACCGCGGCGCGCCGCTGTCGCAGGGCGTGATCCTCGGCGATCGGCTTTCATGTCCGTACCATGGCGTCGAGGTCCGCTGCGACGGCGTCGCGGTGCGCGTGCCCGGCAGCCCCGGCTGCAAGCTCGAAGGCTCGCAGGCTACGCGCTTCTTCCACGTCGAGGAGCGCGCCGGTGCGGTCTGGCTCTACAACTCGAAGGAGTCGGTCGAGACGCCGCCGCCGCTGGTGCTGCCCGAGCAGTTGACCGACGACGAGCAGTACTCGAGCTTCCTCTGCTATGCCGAGTGGAAGGGCGACTACCGCTACGTGCTCGACAACGTCATGGACCCGATGCACGGCACCTTCCTGCACAAGCAGTCGCATTCGATGGCCGAGGGCGATTCGACCGCCAAGTTCGGAATCCGCGCGACCGACACCGGCTTCGTGTTCGAGAAGGAAGGCCAGCGCAACGTCAACTTCGACTGGACCGAGTGGGCCGACACCGGCATGCACTGGATGCGCCTGGAGATCCCCTACCCGAAGACCGGCGGCCCCGGCGGCAACTTCATCATCGTCGGCAGCTACACGCCGATCTCGCCGACGCTCTCGTGCGCCTTCCACTGGCGCGTGCGCAAGCTGGCCAAGGGCTGGGAGCGCGACACCTGGCGCTTCCTCTACAAGAACCGCCTCGAGGCGCGCCACTGGCACGTGCTCGAACAGGACCGCGTCCTGATCGAGAACATGGAGCCCGACGCCAACCAGCACGAACAGCTCTACCAGCACGACCTCGGCATCGTGCGCCTGCGCCGCCACCTGCGCGGCCTGGCCCAGCAGCAGCTCGAAGGCGCGAGCGCCTGATCAACGCGCGGGCCGCGTCACCGAGGCGCGCGGCCCACCGACCCACCCATCGTCGAGGTTTCCCATGTCTTCCCCCACGCTGAACGCCCTGGTTCACACGATGCGCTACGAAGCCGACGGCATCGTGAGCGTCGAGTTCCGCCCGGCTTCGCCCGAGGTGGATTTCCCCGCCTTCGAGGCCGGCTCCCACATCGACCTGCACTTGCCCAACGGGCTGGTGCGCAGCTATTCGCTGTGCAATCCGTCGACCGACCGCCAGCGCTACGTGGTCGGCGTGCTGAACGATCGCAAGAGCCGCGGCGGCTCGCGCTACGTGCACCAGCAGCTGCGCGTGGGCATGACACTCGCGATCTCGCATCCGCGCAACAACTTCAAGCTGGAAGAGGGCGCCGGGCGCTCGGTACTGGTGGCGGGCGGCATCGGCGTGACGCCGATCTGGTGCATGCTGCAGCGGCTGGCCGCGATCGGCAAGCCGGCCGAGCTGATCTATTGCGCGCGCTCGCGCAAGGAATCGGCCTTCGGCGAAGCGATCGCCGCGCTGGCGGCCGAGAAGGCCATTCCGCTGACCTGGCACTTCGACGAAGAGAAGGGCGGCCCGCCCGACCTCGCCGCGCTGCTGGGCGGCAAGGGCGCCGACAGCCACTACTACTGCTGCGGCCCGACGCCGATGCTCGACAACTTCGAGAAGACCTGCGAGCAGCTCGGGCTCCCGAACGCCCACATCGAACGCTTCGCCGCCGTGCACGTCGAGACGCCGAGCGCCACCCAGAGCTACGTGGTCGAGTGCGCGAAGAGCGGCAAGACGGTCGAGGTCCCGCCCGGCAAGTCGATCCTCGACAGCCTGATCGACGCCGGCCTCAACCCCGACCACAGCTGCAAGGAAGGCGTCTGCGGCGCCTGCGAAACCAAGGTGCTCGACGGCGAGGTCGACCACCACGACGGCATCCTGACCAAGCTCGAACGGGCGTCGAACAAGACCATGATGATCTGCGTCTCGGGCTGCAAGCGCGGCCCGCTGGTGCTCGACATCTAGGGCGAAGAAGAGTTCATCAACAGAGGGAGGAAGACATGAAGAGATTTTCGGTGGCCGCGGCCGCCTGCGCAGCCGTGTCCGGGGCCGGCGCGCAATCGAGCGTGACACTGTTCGGCGTCGTCGACGCGGCAGTCACCTACACCACCGGGTCGGGCCCGGTGTCGTCGAGCAAATGGCAGCTCACCAACAGCGCCAACACCTTCAGCCGGCTCGGCTTCCGGGGGACAGAAGACCTCGGCGGCGGTGTGGCGGCGAGCTTCTGGCTCGAGTCCGGCCTGCAGAACGACACCGGCACCAGCTTCGGCACCAACATCAACAACCAGCGCAACGGCAACGTCGGCGACGGCGGGTTGATCTATGGGCGCCGTTCGACCGTGAGCCTGTCGGGCCCCTTCGGCGAAGTGCGGCTGGGCCGCGACTACACGCCGACGTTCTGGAACACGGCGTTGTTCGACCCCTTCGGGACCGGCGGCGGCATCGGTGCCAACCAGATCTACTTCACCAGCCTGAGCGGCCTGAGCGCACCCACCGGCACGCGGGCCTCGAACAGCGTCGGCTACTTCCTGCCGCCCACGCTCGGCGGTTTCTACGGACAGCTGATGGTGGCGCTGGGCGAGAACCCCTCGAACGCCGTGCTGCCCGGACCCGTGCCGCTGTCGATCGAGGACGACGGCGACTACACCGGGATGCGCGTCGGCTATCTCAACGGCCCGTTCAACGTGGCGCTTTCGACCGGACGCACAAAGTATGCGGTCGGCGACCTGAGGGTCACGAATCTCGGCGCTTCCTACACCTTCACCGCCTTCATGGGCCTCAGGGTGATGGGCGAGTACTACACCGACTCGCTCGGCGAGGTCGACGGCAAGGGCGCGCTGCTGGGCTTCAACCTGCCGGTCGGCACCGGCGAGATCAAGGCTTCGTATGCGTGGTACCGGCGGGAACCGGGCTTCGACCTGCCGCGGCCTACCGTGGGCAAGTTCGCACTCGGCTATGTCTACAACCTGTCCAAGCGCAGCGCGGTCTATGCGACCGCCGCCTGGCTGACCAACAGCGATGGCGCCGCGCAAGCCCTCGGTGGCGTCCTGACCTCTCCCGACCACGGCTCGCGTGGCACCGAGTTCGGATTGCGCCACGCCTTCTAGTCCCTTCCTGCAGGAGCGTTGCCATGCATCCCAGAGCATTCCGCTGGTACGGCGTCATCACGCTGTTCGTGATCGTCGCCATCTCGTACATCGACCGGATCAACATCGCCGTGCTGATCACCGATGCCTCGTTCCTGCAGCACATCGGCATCGCGCCGTCGGACCGCGTCAGCCAGGGGCTGCTGGCGACGGCCTTCATGGTCGGCTACGGCGTCTCGGCCTTCGTGCTGACGCCCTTTTGCGCGGCCTTGTTCGGGGTCCGCAAGAGCCTGGTGATCGGCTTGATCGTGTGGGGCGTGGTCACCTTCATCACGCCCTGGTTCAACGGCTACGGCATGCTGCTGGCTTCGCGGATCCTGCTCGGGGTGTCCGAAGGGCCCTTGTTCTCGCTGGCCTCGTCCTACATCAAGGCGCATTTCGAGAACCACGAGAACGGCAAGCCGAACTCATTCGTCAACATGGGCACCGGGCTCGGCCTGGCGCTCGGCTATCCGCTGATCGGCTTCCTGCTGGCGAGCTTCGACTGGCAGACTTCGTTCCATGTGCTCGGCGTGCTGAACATCGCGCTCGGCATTCCGTTGGTGGTGGCTTTCGTGAAGATGCCGAAGTCATACGCCGGGATGGCGAAGCCCGAGTCCTTCGGCGATGCGATGCACAAGGTCGGCTACATCGTGAAAGGCGCGCTCCACACGCGCTACCTGGTGCTGGTCACGGTGCTGACCTCGGCCGCGCTGGCCTACCTCTGGGGTGCCAGCAACTGGCTGCCGGCCTATCTGAAGGAAGTGCGCGGCTTCTCGCTGCGCGAGATGGGCTGGCTCGCGTCCCTGCCGCAGTACGCCACCGTGCTCGCGGTGCTGCTGGGCGGCGTCCTGATCGACCGGATCGAGCGCCAGCGCGTGCCTTTCATCTTCATGGCGGCGAGCGCGGGCGTGGCGCTGTCGGTGCTGCTGGCGATCAACGTGCACGACCCCTATGCGGCGGCCTACTGCCTGATCGCGGCCAATTTCTGCTGGGGACTGCAGAGCCCGGCGATCCCGAGCACGGTGCAGTACTGCGCCCGGCCCGAGCACGTGGCCAGCGCCTTCGGCGTCGTCAACGGCACCGGCAGCCTGGTCGCGGGCTTCATGCCTGCACTGATGGGCGGCGTGATCAGCGCGGTGTCGGCCGGCCCCGGCGCATCAGGCGGTGCGGCCCACGGCTTCTTCGCCGGCTTCGCGCTGCTGATCGGGACCCAGGCGGTGGTGTTCGTCTGCGGCTTCGTGCTGTGGTGGCGCGAGCGTCCCTCGGGGATGCGCGGCGCGATTGCTGCCTGAGCTTCGGATTCGCCCGATCGGCCATCCGGGGCGGGTGCGGAGGGCAGTGGGTAGCCCCCTCCGCGAATGTCCCCCGCCTTCGGCTCCTCCTTTATTTCGCTGCGGGGGCTACCCACCACCCTCCGCACGGGACGAGCCGTGTCGTGCGGCCGATCAACGACCGCCGTGACGGATCACGTCGATGGCGTGCTCAGCGCAGCGAAATAAAGGAGGAGGCCGAAGGCCGGGGGACATTCGCGGAGCAGAGTACGCCGTCGGCAGGATCCCGCCCCGACGCAATCCGACAGCGATCAATCCTTGTAGCTGCCGTCGACGCGGTCCAGCTTGCGGATCAGCGAGGGCCAGACAAAAGCCCCGCCCATGCCGCCCGTCTGCACCTTCATGGCATGGCCGACGCCGTCGACGATGCGGGGGTCGACCTGCGTCAGCTCGCCGCCGCCGGCCTGCGCCGCGATCTGGATCTGGCAGGTGTTCTCGAAGGTATACATGCTCAGGAAGGCGTCGGCCACGGTCTTGCCGACGGTCAGCAGGCCATGGTTGCGCAGCATCAGGAAGTTGGCGCTGCCCATGTCGGCCTGCAGGCGCGGCTTCTCGTCGTCGCGGAAGGCGACGCCCTCGTAGTCGTGATAGGCCAGCGAGGCCAGCACGAAGGTCGACTGCTGGCTGATCGGCAGCACGCCGTTCTTCTGCGCGCTGACCGCGATGCCGGCGCGGGTGTGGGTGTGCAGCACGCATTGCACGTCTTCCCGCGCCGCATGCACCGCACTGTGGATCACGAAGCCAGCCGGGTTCACGGGGTAGGGCGAATCGATGACCTTGTTGCAGTCCTGGTCGACCTTGATCAGGCTGGACGCCGTGATCTCGTCGAACATCAGGCCGTAGGGGTTGATCAGGAAGTGGTGCTCGGGGCCCGGCACGCGGGCGCTGATGTGCGTGAAGACGAGGTCGCTCCAGCCGTACAACGCGACCAGCCGGTAGCAGGCGGCGAGGTCGACGCGCAGTTGCCATTCTTCGGCGCTGACGAGTTTCTGGATTTCGGTCGGGGTGCTGGCGTTCATGGGAGGTCTCCTGGGAAAAGGGTCAGGCGGCAGCGGCGGCGGGTTGCTGCGCGGCCTTGTAGATGCTCTGCTTCGGCTGGGCCATCAGGCGCCGAAGCATGGGCTCGAACTCGCTGATCGGCAAGGTCTCGGCCATCGGGTCGAAGGCCGGGTTGTCGTAGAGCTCGCAGAACTCGGCCGTGCGGTCGAAGCAGGGATGGCTGCGGAAGTTCTCGCGCAGGTCGCGGTCGAGTCCGATGTGGTGGAAGAAGTAGTGGCCCTGGAAGATGCCGTGGTGCGCCACCATCCAGTGGTTTTCCTCGCTCACGAAGGGCTTCAGGATCGCCGCTGCGATGTCGGGGTGGTTCATGGTGCCGAGCGTGTCGCCGATGTCGTGCAGCAGGGCGCACACCACGTACTCCTCGTCGCGGCCGTCGCGCAGCGCGCGGGTGGCCGTCTGCAGCGAATGGCTGTAGCGGTCGATCGGGAAACCGCCGTAGTCGCCCTCGAGGATCTGCAGGTGCTTGATCACGCGCGCGGGCAGGCCCTGCGCGAACTGCATGAATTCGCCGCCGATCAGTTGCCAGTCCTGCTGCGTGCTGTCTTGCATGCGGACGAAATTCGCTCTTGCATTCATCGTGTGTCTCCGTGGGGTTCGCGGCCCACTGTAGACCCGCACTTGACGTTCAACTGTCAAGAATTTGACAATTGAGCGCTCTGGTAAACCCCCGGACCCGATCGGAATTCCATGCCGCAGCCTCCCGGGCGCCCGCTGTCGGCCGCCCACCGTGCCTCGATGGAGGCCAACCCCTGGTTCGCCTCGATGCCTCGCGCGCAGCGTGAAGGCCTGCTTGCGGCGGCCGAGCTGATCCACCTGCAACGCGGCGCGATGGTGTTCCGCCAGGGCGATCCGGTGCATGCGGCGGGCGGCGGCTTCTACGGCCTGGCGGCCGGCATGATCAAGATCTCGACCCTGCGCCACGATGGCCGCGAGGCAATTCTGGCGGTGCTCGAGCCCGGCAACTGGTTCGGAGAGATCAGCCTGATCGACGGCTCGCCGCGCACCCACGATGCCACGGCGCTCAGCGCGCTCGACCTGCTGGTGGTGCCGCACCAGGCCTTCGCGCAGCAGATGCAGGGCGCCCCCTTCGGGCGGGCGATCGCAGCCCTGCTCGCGGCCCGCGTGCGGGGGCTGTACGGCCTGATGGAAGACGCCACGCTGCGCGGGCTGCGTGCCCGGGTGGCCCGCCGCCTGCTGGCGCTGGCCCGCGGCGATGCGACCCAGTCGCCCGAGCCGAGGGTTTCGGTGGCGCTGCCGCAGGAAGCGCTGGCGATGATGCTGGGCGTGACGCGCCAGACCCTGTCGAAGGAACTCAACGCGCTGGCGAGGGAAGGTGCGATCGGGCTGGGCTATGGCCGCATCGAGCTGCTGTCGCCCGCGGCGCTGCAGCGGATGGGCAACACGGGCTAGTGGTCCCTCGCGGCGCACAACCTTGTGCCGGCGTCGCCGCTGAACAGCGGCCACCCGCTCAGCGCAGGATCCGGCCTTCCTTGGTGATGCTGATCAGGTCGATGCTGCGCCCCGGGTCGCGCAGGCCCGGGCGCAGGTTGATGCGGAAGCCGCCGACGTCGTAGTCCGTCATGCCGGCCATCGAGCGCTGCAAGGTGGCGGGCGTGTAGGCCTTGCCGGCGCGGCGCACCGCCTCGGCCGCGGCCTTGGTGGCGATGAAGCCCTCAAGGCCCTCGTACGAAGGCGCCTGGTCCGAGTTCTCGATCGCCGCCAGATACTCCTTGACGATCGGGATCGCCGAGGGCCGCGGCGAAGGCACGACCTGCGAAATCACGATGCCGCCGATGTCCTTGCCGAGTTCCGCATAGAGCGGATCGATGCCGACGATCGAGAAGGCCGTGAAGCTGCCGGCGTAGCCGGTCTTTCGGAGCCGGCGGATGACGTCGGCCGTGGTGCTCGAGAGCGACACCAGCACGATGGCCTGCGGCGACTGCTTCTGGACCGCGGCCAGTGCCGATTCGAGCTTGTCGCCGCTGGCCGGCACCAGGGCGCTCGCCACCAGCGGCGCCAGCTTGAGATCGGTCATCGCCTGCTGCACGGCGGCCAGGCCGGCGCGGCCCATCGGGTCGTCGTCGCCGATCAGCGCGATGCGGGTCTGGCCGACCGTTTCGCACTGGCGCACGATCTTGAAGGCCTCGTCCGCCATGCTGGGCCGGACGTGGAACACGTTGGGATGCGCGGCGGCGCGCAGGTTGTCGGCCGCCGCGAAAGGCGCGAACAGGATGCTGCCCTGCTTCGCCGCGACCGCCGCGCCGGCGTCGCTGCTGGCGGTGCCGACGAAGCCGAACAGCATGTCGGCCTTGTGCGTGTCGAGCAGCGCGCGCGCGTTGGCCCCGGCGCGGGTCGCGTCGTAGCCGTCGTCCAGTTGCACCAGCTTCAGCTGGATTCCGCTGGCGGCGCTGTTCTCGTTGAACTCGGTCGCGTAGAGTCGAGCGCCGGCCGCGAAGGCCAGTCCGATCTCGCTGGCCGCGCCGGTCAGGGGCACCGATTGGCCGAGAACGACCGTGCGCGCTGCTGCAGCAGCAGGGCGCGGCACAGTCTGGGCCTGGCTGTGGCCGAGGCCTGCGCCCAGCAGCAGCGCGGCGCCGGAGTTCGCCAGCCAGGTCCTGCGATTCAGCATCATTGGAAGCCTTTCACTACATTTATTAAAAAATGTAGCAACTTTGGCGCCTCCAGCGAAGGGATTAAGTCACGGTGAGATGGGCATGGAAACCCGACAGGTGGCTGGCGGAACCACCGCGAGTTCCAAATTTGTTAACTTTTGTATTTGAGTTGTGGCTTTTTGCACAGGGGCCGAGGACTGTCCGCTGGCAACATCCTGGCTGTGCCGGAATAGCTCCGGATGGGATGAAATGAAGCAAACGTCAACTGAAATCGCAATGTTGGAAAGCGCGCTGCTGGCCATCGAGAAAGTGCTGGCCCACGCCGACAGCGAACTCCAGGGCACTCTCTACCTTGGGCCGACCGCCAACCTGCCGCTGGAAGCGCTGCGCACCGCCTCGCAGACCGACGAGCAGCGGTTCCGTGCCAGTGCGGCCCAGACCGCGGCCAACATCTGCCTCAGCTCGGCCGCCGCCCTGGTCGATGTCAGCCAGGCGCTGCTGAACCGCCGCCGCGACCGCTCGGACCCTGAACTCGAGCGCGAGTGGCAGGCCCTCATCACGCACACCAAGATCGCAAGCCGCTCGGCCTATCGCGCCGCGCTCATCATGGCGGCGCAGAAGAACCTGCTGCAGGCGCAGGGCGTGGAGCCCACGCCGGCGGGCCAGTTGCCCAGCCTCGCGCACTGAAGGCCGAGCGCCGTTCAGCGGCGCTCGAACACCACGTCCCAGACGCCGTGGCCCAGCTTGAGGCCCCGGTTCTCGAACTTGGTCAGCGGCCGGTAGTCCGGCTTCGGCGCATAGCCCTCGGCGGTATTGCGCAGCAGCGGCTCGCCCGACAGCACCTCGAGCATCTGCTCGGCGTAGGGTTGCCAGTCGGTGGCGCAGTGCAGGTAGCCGCCGGGCGCCAGCCGATCAGCCAGCTTGCGCACGAAGGGCGGCTGGATCAGGCGGCGCTTGTTGTGCCGGGTCTTGTGCCAGGGGTCCGGAAAGAACACGTGCACGCCCGCCAGCGACGCCGGCGGCAGCATGTGGTCGAGCACGTCGACCGCGTCGTGGGCGCAGATGCGGATGTTCTGCAATTGCTGTTCGCCGATGCGCTTGAGCAGCGCACCGACACCGGGTTCATGCACCTCGCAGCAAAGGAAGTTCTTCTCGGGCATCAGGGCCGCGATGTGCGCCGTCGCCTCGCCCATGCCGAAGCCGATTTCGAGCACGGTCGGGGCCTGGCGGCCGAAAGCGGCCGCGAAGTCCAGCGCTTCGGCACGGTAGGGAAGCAGGAAGCGCGGCCCGAACTGCTCGTAGGCCCGGGCCTGGCCTTCGGTGGTGCGGCCGCCGCGCTTGACGAAGCTCTTCAGCCGGCGGTGCAGCGGATGCGCCTCGCCGGTGGGTTTGTCGCCCGCGGGCGCATCGGCCGGTGGGTCGGAGGGGAGGTCGGTGGGGGAACTGGGAGTCACGGCGGCGGATTGTAGAGACCGCGCCATTCGACCACCCATGAGGCGAGCGCTTCGGCCGGCGCGGCGGCGGCCGCCGGCCGCAGCCCGAGCACCTGTGCTGCGCTCTGCAGCGCCGCCAGCGCCTCTGCCGGCGTCGCCGTGGCGAGCGCTTGGGCGCCGTTCTGCTTGGACAGCTTGTTGCCGTCGGCGGCGAGCACCAGCGGCGTATGGAGGTAGCTCGGCGTCGGCAGTCCGAGGGCCTGCTGCAGCAGGATCTGGCGTGCCGTGTTGTCCGCCAGGTCTTCACCGCGCACCACGTCGGTCACGCCCTGGTCGGCGTCGTCGACCACCACCGCGAGCTGGTAGGCCCACGGCCCGTCGGCGCGCTTGAGAACGAAGTCGCCGACCTCCCGGCCGACCGCCTGTTGCCGGGCGCCGAGACGGCGGTCGTTCCATTGCAGCAGGCCGGCGCCTCGAGCGGCTTCGAACTTCGAGGTCGCGAAGCGCCAGGCCCGTGGCGGCTTGCCGTGCAGGCCGTCGCGGCAGGTCCCGGGGTAGACCCGTTCGCCATGGCGTGCATGCGCGATGCCGCGGGCGGCCAGTGCCTGCTCGATGTCCTTGCGTGAACAGCCGCAGGGGTAGGCCCATTGCGCGGCCACGAGGCGATCGAGCGCGTCCTGGTAGAGGCCCGTGCGGCGGGTCTGCCACTCGGGCGCTTCGTCCGGGAGCAGCCCGCAGGCGGCCAGCTGCGCGAGGATGCGCTGGTCCATGCCGGGCAGGCAGCGTTCTGTGTCGGCATCCTCGATGCGCACCAGCCAGCGTGCCTGCGGGCCGCGGGCCCGGACATCGAGCCAGCTGGCCAGCGCCGCGACCAGCGAGCCGGCATGCAGCGGCCCGGTTGGCGAAGGCGCGAAACGGCCGATCCGGCGCATCGGTCCGGCGAGCGGATCAGGCCAGCTTGAGCGCCAGCGTCAGGCCGGAGAGGAAGGCGTCCTCGACCCGATGGCCGGTGCACCAGTCGCCGGCGATGCCGATGCGGGCCTTGGCGTCCCACAGGTGCGGCTTGCCCACCGGCACCTGGGTCTGTGCCTCGGGCCAGCAGCGGGCCTGCGCGTGCGAAGGCTCGGCGCGGATGCCGGTGATCTCGGCGAAGGCGCGCAGCAGCTTGGCCTCGACCCGCGCGGCGTCGTCGCGCAGGTGCTCCTGCGACCAGGCGGCGCTGGCCTGCAGGGTCCAGCGCTCGATCGGATCGCGCCCGGGCTTGGAAGATTCGCGCGCCAGCCAGGCCACGCGATGGTGGGTGCTGCGGGCGGCATTCCATTGCGGCCCCAGGTGCGACAGCGTCGGCTGGTTGGCCTGTGGAAAGGCGATCATCAGCGTCCAGCAGGGCGCGATGCGAACCGGCTCGATCCGGCGGCTGAGGTCGGCGGACAGTCCGCCGTCGCCCAGCAGCGCGCGGGCGCGCGCCGGCGGCACTGCCAGCAGCACCGCGTCGAACCCGGAATAGACATGCTGCGAGTCGTCGGCACCGGCCGTGCGCAGCTGCCAGCGCCGGCCGTCGAGGGCGTCGCGCTCGATCTGCGTCACGTGGGTGCCGGTCAGCAGCGCGTCGCCGAGGGGCTGGGCCCAATGCGCGACCAGCGCATCCATGCCGGGCTGGGCGACGAAATGCGGTTCGCGCGCCGGCAGGGCGGCCTCGGCGACCCGGCCGTGGGCGTCGAGCACGCGCACCAGGTTGGCGCTCCAGGGCTTGCAGATCTGGGGGGTGGTTTCCAGCACCCGTGCGAAGCGCGGATCGCGCACCGTGAAGTACTGGGCGCCGCTGTCGAAGCGGCCGAAGGGCGTGGACTCGCTGGCCATGCGGCCGCCGGCGGCGGCTTCGCGTTCGAACACCGTCACGCGGTGGCCGGCCTGCAGCAGCGTTCGGGCACAGGCCACGCCGGCGATGCCGGCGCCGATGACGGCGTAGTGGCGGGAGGCGGGGGATCGGTGGCGGTCGGCGTCGGGGCGCAGTGTCATGGCAGTCTCTCGGTTGTTGCCATGTGACTCTAACCGGGTTGGCTAGCGCCCACGGTGGCGTTCGAGCAAGGCGCGGCGCGTGCCTTCGTTGTCGAAGCGCTCCAGCCACCACTGCATCGCGCGGCCCGGGCTGCCGGCGCTGCGCACCCGCCAGGCGCAGTGCATGGTCGCGATCGGCAGCACCCGCTCGGTCTTGCGTTCGACCAGGTGGCCGGCCTCGATGTACGGGCGCGCCATCGGCTCCGGCAGGAAGCCGCCGCCCAGCCCGTGCAGCTGGGCCGCCAGCTTGGCCTGCATGGTCGGCACCGTGAGCACGTCCTGGCCGCCGACCAGGTTGACCGTCATGCTCGGCCCCGAGCGCGACGAATCGGCCGCGGCCACCGCGCGATGCTGGCGCAGGACGTCGTCGCTGAGCGGTTCCGGGAGCCGGGCCAGCGGATGGTGCGGCGCCACCGCATAGACGAAGAGCAACTGGCCCAGCGGCCGGCTGCGGATCCCGGTGGCGGTGAAGGCCAGGCTGGCGGCATCGAGCACCGCGCCGACCGCCAGATCTGCCTCGCCGCTGGTCAGGGCCTCGATCGTGCCGAGCAGGGTTTCGTCGCGCAGCTTGAGCCGCGTCGGCGGCTCCAGGGCATAGAAGGCGCTGACCAGGTCGAGCAGCGGGTCGCGCGCGATCACGCTGTCGACCGCGATCGTCAGCATCGGTTCCCAGCCGGTGGCGATGCGCTTGACCCGGTTGGCGACCGAATCGATCTCGCCCAGCAGGCGGGACGATTCGCGCAGCAGCTCGACGCCGGCCTCCGTCACTCGCGCCTGGCGTCCGCTGCGGTCGAACAGCAGCACGTCGAGCGCGTCCTCGATCAGCCGCACCCGGTAGCTCAGGGCGCTCGGCACCAGGTTCAGCGAGCGGGCGGCAGCGGCGAAGCTGCCGGTGCTGGCCACGGTCTGCAGCATGGCCAGGGCATCGGGCGTCAGCACGTCACGGGCAGTAGGCATGGGGCTCGATCATTCAAAAAAATTGAATGATGCCATCAAAGCCGAGCGCTTTCAGGGCCTGCCCCGGACCCTAAAGTTGAGGCATCCGCTGCGCACAGGGCGCGGCATTTCGGAAGGCCCTTCATGAGAGGGCAGGAGTTCGACGATGTTGCAGGTTCGCAAATCCCAGGAACGCGGTTATGCCGATCACGGCTGGCTGCGCTCCTTTCACAGCTTCTCTTTCGCAGGCTACTACGATCCGGCCCACATGGGCTTCGGCAATCTGCGCGTGATCAACGAGGACCGGGTCGCCGCCGGCGCCGGCTTCGGGACCCATGGCCACAAGGACATGGAGATCATCAGCTATGTCCTTTCCGGCGAGCTGGCGCACAAGGACAGCATGGGCAACGTGGAGTCGATCCCGCCCGGCGACGTCCAGCGCATGAGCGCGGGCCGCGGCGTGATGCACAGCGAGTTCAACCACAAGGCCGACGAGACCACGCACTTCCTGCAGATCTGGATCGAGCCGAACGTGCGCGGCATCGCGCCGGGCTACGAGCAGAAGACCTTCCCAGCCGAACAGAAGCGCGGCAGGCTGCGCCTGGTCGCGTCGCCCGACGGTGCCGACGGCTCGGTGCTGCTGCATGCCGACGCCCGCCTGTTCGCGGGCCTGCTCGACGGCGACGAACAAGCCAGCCTGGCGCTGGACCCGAAGCGCAAGAGCTACGTGCACCTGGTGCGCGGCGAACTCGAAGCGAATGGCACGAAGCTCGCTACCGGTGACGCTGCGCTGATCGAAGGCGAAAGCCGGCTGACGCTCGGTGCCGCCAAGGATGCCGAAGTGCTCGTATTCGATCTCGCAGCCTGAGATCCAACTTTTTTTCAACCTAGAGGAGTCCATCCCATGTCCACCACCACCGCCCCCTACGCCGCCGCGCCCAGCGCCGGCGCCTCGCAAGACGCGCTCGCGCTGCTCGGCCGCGTGCTGATCGCCTTGCTCTTCGTGCCGGCCGGCTTCGGCAAGATCGGCGGCTTCGCCGGCGTCGTCGGCTACATCGGCGCCGTCGGCCTGCCGATGCCGCAGCTCGGCGCTGTCATCGCGATCGCCGTGGAACTCGGTCTCGGCCTGCTGCTGCTGGTCGGCTACAAGACGCGCATCGTGTCGATCGTGCTGGCCGTGTTCACGGTCGCGACGGCGGTGTTCTTCCACAACTACTGGGCCATGCCCGCCGACAAGGCGTACGTGAACCAGCTGATGTTCTTCAAGAACATCGCCATCGCCGGTGGTCTGCTCGCGATCGCCGCCCTCGGCGCCGGTCGGTTCTCGATCGACCGGAAGTAGTCCTCGCCCCAGCCCGGCCGCGCCGGCCGGGCTATTGCGTACGATGCGCGATTGTTTTCTTCCAGGAAGTATTCGATGGCGGACATCGTCGTGGTTTTTCATTCGGGCTATGGCCATACGCAGCGCATCGCGCAGGCGGTGGCCGACGGCGCCGAGGCCCACCTGCTGGCGATCGACGCCGACGGCAATCTCCCGGCCCACGGCTGGGAGCTGCTGGCGGCGGCCGATGCGATCATCATGGGCGCGCCCACCTACATGGGCGGGCCGAGCTGGCAGTTCAAGAAGTTCGCCGACGCCTCCTCGAAGGTCTGGTACGTGCAGGGCTGGAAGAACAAGCTCTTCGCCGGCTTCAGCAACAGCGCCGCCATGAACGGCGACAAGGACGCCACGCTGACCTATCTCTGGCACCTGGCGATGCAGCACAGCGGGCTGTGGGTCAGCCTCGGGATCATGCCGAGCAACGACAAAGCGGCGACGCGCGACTCACTCAACTACGTCGGCGGCTACAACGGCCTGCTGACGACATCACCCACAGACGCGAGCCCGGCCGAAATGGCCCGCGGCGACTTCGACACCGCGCGCGCGTTTGGCGAGCGGGTCGCCGAGGTGGCAAGATCGCGGGCCTGATCCCGCAACCGCCCCACGGAGAACCCCGATGACCGCACCGCTTCTGCTTCAACCCCACGACAAGGACCTCGGCGGCGGCTTCAAGGTGCGGCGATTGCTGCCGGCGGCGAAGCAGCGCTCGGTCGGCCCGTTCGTCTTCTTCGACCATTTCGGGCCGGCCACCGAGACGCCCGGCTCCGAGCACGACGTGCGCCCGCATCCGCACATCGGCCTGGCGACCGTCACCTATCTCTTCGAGGGCGCGATGATGCACCGCGACAGCCTCGGCAGCGTGCAGGAGATCCGCCCCGGCGCGATCAACTGGATGACCGCCGGGCGCGGCATCGTGCACTCCGAGCGCAAGCCCGACACGCTGCGCGATGCCACGTACGTCAACCATGGCCTGCAGCTGTGGGTCGCCTTGCCCCAGGCCCACGAAGAAGTCGAGCCGAGCTTCGTCCACACGGCGGCGGCGGACATTCCGGCGCTGGAGGTGCAGGGTGTGCCGGTGCGGGTGCTGGTCGGCGAAGCGTTCGGCGTTCGTTCGCCGGTGACGACGCTGTCGCAGACCGTCTACCTCGACGTGGCATTGCCGGCCGGCGGGCGATTCGAACTGCCGGCGCTGGCGCGCGAGCTCGCGGTCTATCCGGTCGATGGCGACATCACGCTCGACGGCGAGCCGGTGGCGCAGCACCAGATGGCGATGCTGGCCGAAGGCCAGGGCGGCGTGCTGGCCGCGCAGGGCGCGGTGCGGCTGGTGGTGATCGGCGGCGAGCCGCTC
This sequence comes from Variovorax ginsengisoli, assembly GCF_030486595.1. Classification (GTDB taxonomy): domain Bacteria; phylum Pseudomonadota; class Gammaproteobacteria; order Burkholderiales; family Burkholderiaceae_C; genus Variovorax; species Variovorax ginsengisoli_B. The sequence goes on from NZ_JAUJZH010000010.1 coordinate 133,785, forward strand.
GACGGGCCGCGCTTCATCACCTGGAACTTCGTCTCGAGCCGGCGCGAACGCATTCTCGAGGCCGGCGCCGACTGGGCCGCCCAGCGCATGGGCCAGGTGCCCGGCGAAACCGAATTCATCCCGCTGCCGGGGCATCCGTTCCAGGTGCAGCAGGCGGCGGATTCCGGCACGACGCCGGTCTGAGCCTCAGTTCTTGAGCGCCAGGTCCGGGTCTTCCGAGGCCCGCGCGCTGGCGCGGTTCGAACGCGCGCTCAGGTCCGGCGCCAGCGATTCGCGGCCGTCGAACACGAAGCACTCGCCGTGGTAGTGCGCACCGCCGACCTGTTCGAAATACTTTAGGATGCCGCCTTCGAGCTGCAGCACGTCGGCCAGGCCGGCCTCGCGCATCAGGATCGCGGCCTTCTCGCAGCGGATGCCCCCGGTGCAGAAGCTGACCACGGTCTTGCCGGCCAGGTCGCCGGCGTGCTGGCTCAGCGCCTTCGGGAACTCGGTGAACTTGCCGATCCGCCAGTCGATCGCGCCGTCGAAGGTGCCGTGGTCGACCTCGAAGGCATTGCGGGTGTCGAGCAGCGCGACCGGCTTGCCGGCGTCGTCGTGCCCCTGGTCGAGCCAGCGCTTGAGCGTCGGGGCGTCGACGCCCGGCGCCCGGCCTGCGGCCGGCTGGATCGCCGGATGGTCCATCCGGATGATCTCGCGCTTCAGCTTGACCAGCATGCGCCGGAACGGCTGCGCCTGCGACCAGCTCTCCTTGGCCTCAAGGTCGGCAAAACGAGGATCGGCGCGCAGTTCCGCGAGGAAGGCGTGGACCTTCTCTTTTTCCCCGGCGAGGAACAGGTTGATGCCTTCAGGCGCGAGCAGGATGGTGCCCTTGAGCGCCAGCGCATGGGTGCGTGCACGCAAGTGCTCGCGCAGCTCGGCGCTGTCGGCGATGCCGACGAATTTGTAAGCGGCGATGTTCAGTATTTCTTGCACGGGGCGCGATTGTAGGGATGCCCGCATCACATCGTGGAGGCGGCGTTTTCTACAATGGCCGGATGTTCGTTCACCTGCGCCTGCACACCGAGTTTTCCGTCGTCGACGGCACCAACCGCATCGATGAAGTCGTCAAGGCCGCGGCCGCCGACGGCCAGCCCTCGCTGGCGATCACCGACCTCAACAACCTGTTTGGCGCCGTCAAGTTCTACAAGGAGGCGCGCGGCAAGGGCGTCAAGCCGGTGCTGGGCGCCGAAATCCATGTCGAAGGCCTGGGCGCCGAGCCGGGCGCGCTGACCCGCATCGTCCTGCTGGTGCAAAACAAGGAAGGCTACCTGCACCTGTCCGAGCTGCTGGCGCGCGCCTGGACCCAGAACGTGGGCCGCGGCCAGGCCCAGGCGGCCTGCAAGCTGGCCTGGCTCGAGGAACTGCAGGGCGGCCTGATCGCGCTGTCGGGCGCGCAGGCCGGACCGCTCGGCGCGGCGCTGCTGCAGGGCCACGAAGAGCGCGCCGCCGAGATCGCACTGCAGCTCGCCGGCCTGTTCCCGCACCGCTTCTATATCGAGCTGCAGCGGGCCGGCCGGCCCGACGACGAGCCGCACGTGGTCGCCGCCGTCAAGCTCGCCGCGCGCCTCAGGCTGCCGGTGGTCGCGACCCATCCGGTGCAGTTCGCCACCGCCGACGACTACGAGGCGCACGAGGCACGGGTCTGCATCTCCGAGGGCGAGATCCTCGGCAACCCGCGCCGGGTGCGCAAGTTCACGCGCGAGCAGTATTTCAAGTCCTCGGCCGAGATGGCGGCGCTGTTCGCCGACGTGCCGAGCGCGTTGGCCAACACGGTCGAGATCGCCAAGCGCTGCAACCTCACGCTGGTGCTCGGCAAGCCGCAGCTGCCGAACTTCCCGACGCCCAATGGCATGCCGATCGAGGAGTACTTCCGCGTCGCCTCGTTCGAAGGGCTCGAAGAGCGCCTGGCGCACCTGTACCCCGACGCCGCCAAGCGCGATGCCGAGCGGCCGCGCTACGTCGAGCGGCTCGAGTTCGAGATCAACACGATCCTGAAGATGGGCTTTCCGGGCTACTTCCTGATCGTCGGCGACTTCATCAACTGGGCCAAGAAGAACGGCTGTCCAGTCGGTCCGGGCCGGGGCTCGGGTGCCGGCTCGCTGGTGGCCTACGCGCTCAAGATCACCGACCTCGACCCGCTCGAATACAAGCTGCTGTTCGAACGCTTCCTGAACCCCGAGCGGGTCTCGATGCCCGACTTCGACATCGACTTCTGCCAGGGCAACCGCGACCGCGTGATCGACTACGTCAAGGACAAGTACGGGCGCGACGCGGTGAGCCAGATCGCCACCTTCGGCACCATGGCCGCGCGGGCCGCGATCCGCGACGTCGGCCGGGTGCTCGACATGAGCTACATGTTCTGCGACGGCGTCAGCAAGCTGATCCCGAACAAGCCCGGCAAGCCGGTCACGATCCAGTACCCGCCGGCGGACCTGTCGGAAGCCGACCGGGAAAAGTACGCGATCGCCGCCGAGCCGCAGCTCGCCGCCCGCATCGAGAAGGAAGAAGAAGTCCGCATGCTGGTCGAGCTGGCGCAGAAGCTCGAAGGCATGACCCGCAACATCGGCATGCACGCGGGCGGCGTGCTGATCGCGCCGGGCAAGCTCACCGACTTCTGCCCGCTCTACCAGCAGCCGGGCAGCGATTCGGCCGTGAGCCAGTACGACAAGGACGACGTCGAGGCCGTGGGCCTGGTCAAGTTCGACTTCCTGGGCCTGGCCACGCTGACCATCCTGGAGATCGCCAAGGACTTCATCGTCGCCCGCCACAAGGGCCAGGAGAACTTCGCCTTCGAGAACATCCCGCTCAACGACGTGCCCACCTACAAGCTCTTCTCCGAGGGCAAGACCGAGGCCGTGTTCCAGTTCGAATCGCGCGGCATGCAGGGCATGCTGAAGGACGCGCGGCCGACCCGCCTCGAGGATCTGATCGCGCTCAACGCGCTGTACCGCCCGGGCCCGATGGACCTGATCCCCAGCTTCGTGGCGCGCAAGCACGGGCGCGAGCCGGTCGAGTATCCGCATCCGCTGGTGGCCGAGATGCTGTCCGAGACCTACGGGATCATGGTCTATCAAGAGCAGGTGATGCAGACGGCGCAGATCCTGGGCGGCTACTCGCTCGGCGGCGCCGACCTGCTGCGCCGCGCGATGGGCAAGAAGAAGGCCGAGGAAATGGCCGAGCACCGCGAGATCTTCCGCAAGGGCGCGGCCAAGAACGACATCGACCAGAAGAAGGCCGACGAGATCTTCGACCTGATGGAGAAGTTCGCGGGCTACGGCTTCAACAAGTCGCACGCGGCCGCCTACTCGCTGCTGGCGTACCACACGGGCTGGCTGAAGGTCCACTACACGGCCGAGTTCTTCTGCGCCAACATGACGGTGGAAATGGACGACACCGACAAGCTCAAGGTGCTGTTCGAGGACGCCCAGAAGAACTTCGGCATCAGCTTCGAGCCGCCGGACGTGAACCGCGGCAACTACCGCTTCGAGCCGGTGACCGACCGCGTGATCCGCTACGGACTGGGCGCGGTCAAGGGCACGGGCCAGCTCGCGGTCGAGGCCATCGTGAAGGCGCGCGAGGAGGGCGGCGCGTTCACGAGCCTGTTCGACTTCTGCGTGCGCGTCGACCGCCAGCGCATCAACAAGCGCACCGTCGAGGCCCTGATCAAGGCCGGCGCCTTCGACGCGATCCAGCAGAACCGGGCCTCGCTGATCGCCTCGGTCGATCGCGCCTTCGAATTCGCCAACGCGACCCAGGCCAACGTGGCGCAGGCCGACATCTTCGGCGACTGCGAGCACGGCTCGGCGGCCCAGGAGCCCGGCCTGGTCGACGCCACGCCCTGGGGCGTCAAGGAGCGGCTCACCTACGAGAAGACGGCCGTTGGCTTCTACCTGTCGGGCCACCTGTTCGACGAGGTCGAGCACGAGGTGCGGCGCTTCTGCAAGCGTGAGATCGACGAGCTGCTCGACAGCCGTGAGCCCCAGGTGATCGCCGGCATCGTGAGCGACTTCCGGGTCATCAACGGCCAGCGCGGCCGGCTCGCGATCTTCAAGCTCGACGACAAGTCGGGCGCGATCGACGGCACCGCCGACGAAGCGCTATTCAATGCCAACCGCAACGTGCTCAAGGACGACGAGCTGGTGATCGTCAGCGGTCGCCTGCAGCCCGGCCGCGGCGGTTTCGAGGCCCGCTTCCAGGTCCAGCAGGTCTGGGACCTGGCCACGGCGCGCTGCCGCTTCGGCAAGTTCCTGCGCGTGGCGGTGAACGGCAAGGCGCCCGACATCGCGCGGCTGGTCAAGGACTTCCCGCCCCGCACCGAGCAGAGCGAACACGGCGAGCTGCGGCAGGGGCTGGGCGTGCGCCTGTCGATGGAGCGCGGCGGTGCGCAGGTCGAACTGCAGTTGGGCGAGCGGGCCAAGTTCTTCCCCACCGATGCGGCGCTGGCCAGCTGGACGGCGCAGGCCGACGCCGGCAAGGCGGCGGTGGTCTACGAGTAGACCGGCGCATGTTCAGGCGCGACCGTGAGCTGTTCCTGCTGCTCAACGCGGGTTGAGCGCAGGGCGCAGCGCATAGAACCCAGGCCGGGTCAGCGCTTCGGCCGCAGCGTCACGATCAATCGCGCGGGCACGGTGCCGTCGATGTCGCGCGGCAGCTTTTCGGTTTTCTGCAAGGCGCGCAGGGCGGCGTCGTCCCAGTTCGGCAGGCCGCTGGTCTTGACCAGCTGCGGGGTGCCGACGATGGTGCCATCGGGCGCCAGCCGGACGTCGAACTCGGCGCCCGGATTGCCGCTCACCAGATCGGCGTCGGGGAACACGACGTTCGGCCGCACCGCGGCGGCGACCTTGCCGCCGTAGCTGCCCGACGGGCCCGACGACTTCGCGGCAGCGCCTTCTCCACCCGAACCGGCCATCGCCTGCATCCGCTTGAGCGTGGCCGCCCGATCGGCGGCCGCCTGCGCAGTCTGCTTGGCCTCGGCTTCCTTTTTCTTCGCGGCTTCAGCCTGCTTGGCGGCCTCGGCCTCCTTGCGCTTCTGCTCGGCGAGCTTCTTCTGTTCTTCCTTCTTGCGCTCGGCCTCGTCCTCGGCGCGCTCGCGTGCCTCGGCCTCGCGCTTTTCCTGCGCCGCCTTCTTCTGGGCCTCGAGCTTCTTCTGCTGCTGGGCCTGCTGCTCGAGTTCGCGCTCCTTCTGCTCCTTCAGTTCCTTTTGCTTCTTCTCGCGTTCGAGGGCAATGTCGGGCGCCTTCGGCGCAGGCGTCGGCTCCGGCGGTCGAAGCGCCTGAGGCGGTGGCGGCGGAGGGGGAGGCGGCGGTGGGGCAGGGGTCGGCGTCGGGACCGGCGGCACTGGCACCGGTGCAACGGCGCGCGGCGCGGCCTGCTGCACCGTGCTCGACCACAGTTCGGCCTCGACGGCGTCGTTCTCGGCCTCGCGGCGCCAGTTCACGCCCCAGGTCAGGGCGGCGATCAGCAGCGCATGGGCGACCAGGGCCAGCGCGACAGCGCGCGGCGTGCCGCGCTGCGGCGGCGGCGCAAATTCGGGGCGGTCGGCAGCGAGCGACACTTACCTGGCGCCCGTGGTTTGGACCGACAGCCCGACCCGCTCGATGCCGCTGCGCTTGAGCTGGTTCATGGCCTTCACGACGGTCTCGTACTTGACGGTCTTGTCGGCGCTGATCACCACCGGCCGCTCGGCATCGCCGCCTTGAGCCTGCTTGGCGGCCGCGCCGATCTGCGTCATCGGGATCGAGCTGCCGCCGCTGCCGGTCGACGGGTCTTTCTTGATCTGCACCTCGTCGTCGCTCTTGATCACGATCTCGATCGGGCGATCGGGTTGCTTGTTGGCCTTGTCGACGCTCGGCAGGTTGATCACGCTCGGCGTGATCAGCGGCGCCGTGACCATGAAGATGATCAGCAGCACCAGCATGACGTCGATGAACGGGACCATGTTGATCTCGTTGATCGTGCGGCGGCCGCGGCCGCGGGAGGACATGGCGGGCATGGTGCGGTGCTCCGGTTCAGCGGCCGGCCGGGGTCACCGACGCCGGGTTCACGTGGGCCGTGAGGTTGCGCTGCAGGATGTTCGAGAACTCTTCGATGAAGGTCTCGAGCGCGATCGCGATCTTGTCGATCTCGCGGGCGAAGCGGTTGTAGGCGACGACCGCCGGGATCGCCGCGAACAGGCCGATCGCGGTGGCGACCAGCGCTTCGGCGATGCCGGGCGCCACGGTGGAGAGCGTCACCTGCGCCAGCGCCGCGAGGCCGGTGAAGGCATGCATGATCCCCCAGACCGTGCCGAACAGGCCCACATAGGGCGAGACCGAGCCGACCGTGGCGAGGAAGGACAGGTTCTGCTCGACCGCATCGAGCTCGCGCTGGTAGCTGGCCCGCATGGCGCGGCGCGAGCCGTCGAGCAGGGTGCCGGTGTCGGACACGTGGCGCTCGCGCAGCTTCTGATATTCGCGCATGCCGGAGGCGAAGATGCGCTCCATCGGGCCGGCGAACTTGGCGTTCTGGGCCGCCGAGGAGAACAGCTCGTTGAGGCTGGTGCCGGACCAGAAGTCGCGCTCGAACTCCTCGTTGAGCGAGCGGGTGCGCTTGAGCGCGAAGTACTTGCGGAAGATGGCCGCCCAGCTGGCGACGGACACCACGATCAGCAGCAGCACCACGAGCTGCACCGGCAGGCTGGCGTGGAGCAGGAGGGAGAGTATCGACAGGTCTTGTTGATTCATGGCTTGAGAGGTTGAGACATGGAGCCCGCGACGCGCTCGAGGGTTCCCGAAACCTGGCGCGGGATGCGTGCGGGCCGCAGGCTGGCCGCATCGACCCAGCCGATGCGGATCGTGCCTTCGCACAGCAGGGCAGGGCCCGATGTTGCGTCTTGCTCCGAATTTGATAGCACGCGCTGGGCGATTATCAGTGACGCCGAGCCGATTTGACGCAGCTCGGCTGTAACCAGCAGTTCGTCGTCGAGCCGGGCCGGACGGTGGTACTTGAGCTGCGTCTCGATCACCACGAAGATGCCGCCCGTGTCCTCGCGCAGCTGCCGCTGGGCGATGCCCAGGGAGCGCAGCCACTCGGTGCGGGCGCGCTCCATGAACTTCAGGTAGTTGGCGTAGAACACGATGCCGCCGGCATCGGTGTCCTCCCAGTAGACGCGGATGGGCAGCGCAAAGCTCATTCGGTCAGGCGGCAACGGCGGCGCCGGCCCAGGCGCGCAGGCGGGCCACCGACTCCTCGAGGTGCGCCATCGAGCTGGCGGTCGAGAAGCGGATGAAGCGCCCGGTCTCGGCACTGCCGAAGTCGCGCCCGGGCGTGACCGCGACATGGGCTTGCTGCATCGCCTCGAAGGCGAAATCCCAGCTGCCGTCGATGCCGAGCTTCTCGGCCAACGAGGAGCAGTCGGCCCAGGCGTAGAAGGCACCGTCGGGCATCACCGGCACCTGGAGCCCCAGCGCGTTCAGCTGCGGGATGAACCAGTCGCGACGGGCCTTGAATTCGGCCCGGCGGCGCTCGTATTCGGCGATGCTGTCGGCCTCGAAGCAGGCCAGCGCCGCGTATTGCGAGACCGTGCTGGCGCAGATGAACAGGTTTTGCGCCAGGCGTTCGACCGCCGGCACCAGGGCATCGGGCACCACCAGCCAGCCGAGCCGCCAGCCGGTCATGTTGAAGTACTTGCTGAAGCTGTTGATGCTGATGACCTGGTCGTCGATCGCCAGCGCGGTCTGGCCGAACTGGTCGTCGTACGACAGGCCGAGGTAGATCTCGTCGATCAGCGTGATCCCGCCGCGCGCGCTCACGACCTCGTGGATGCGGCGCAGTTCGCCAGGCGCGATCGAGGTGCCTGTCGGGTTCGAAGGCGAAGCCAGCAGCACGCCGCGGGTGCGCTCGGTCCAGGCCGCCTCGACCTTGGCGGCGCTGAGCTGGAAGCGTTCGGCCGCGGTGGTCGGCACCAGCACCGCGCGGCCGTCGGCCGCGGTCACGAAGTGGCGGTTGCAGGGATAGCTGGGGTCGGGCAGCAGCATCTCGTCGTCGGCCTCGATGAGTGCCAGGCAGGCCAGCTGCAGCGCGGCCGAGGCCCCGGCCGTGATGACGATGCGGCGGGCCGGCACGTCGACCTTGAAGCGCTCGGCGTACCAGCCGCTGATGCGTTCGCGCAGGTGCTCGAGGCCGGTGGCCTGGGTGTACTGCGTGGCGCCGGCACGCACGGCGCGCGCGGCGGCTTCCTGCACCAACGGCGGCGCCGTGAAATCGGGCTCGCCAATGTTCAGGAAGATCATCGGCCGGTCGGTGTGGGCGACCTCGCGCGCCAGCTTGGAGGCCGCCTTCGCGACCTCCATGACGTAGAACGGCTCGATGCGTTCGGCCCGCTGCGAAATCCTCATGGCTTTGCCTTGCCCGACAAGCGGTCCGCCTCCACCTCGTCGGGACGCAGTTGGGGCGCCAGGCCGTTGAGCACCGCGTTGACGTACTTGTGACCGTCGGTGCCGCCGAATTCCTTGGCCAGCTCGATGCACTCGTTGAGCACCACGCGCCAGGGCACGTCGAGGCAATGCTTGAACTCGTAGACGCCGATCCACATCACGCCATGCTCGATCGGCGAGATCTCCTCCAGCTTGCGGTCGAGCAGGGGCACGATCAGGGCGTCGAGCTCGTCGGCGCTTTCGATCGACCCGTGCAACAGTGCGTCGTAGTGCGCGGCGTCGGCCTTGTGGAAGCCGGCCAGGTCACGGGTGAACTGGTCGATCGAGGCGGCGTCGTTTCGACCCACGAGGTGCTGGTAGAGAGCCTGCAAGGCGAACTCGCGGGCCCGGCTGCGGTTCGACTTGGCGGCGGCCTTGCGCGCCCCGGTGCTGGTGAGCCCGGTGCGGGTCTGGCGCGGCTTGCCGCTGGATGATTTGGTGTCTTCGGTCATGAAAGGGTGGCGAGCAGCTGCGCCATCTCGACCGCCACGCGCGCGGCGTCGCGGCCCTTGTCGGTCTGTCGCGCCACGGCTTGTTCGAGGTTCTCGGTGGTCAGGATCGCGTTGGCGATCGGGATGCGGTAGTCGAGCGCCAGCCGGCTGACGCTGGCGCCGGACTCGTTGGCCACCAACTCGAAGTGGTAGGTCTCGCCGCGGATGATGCAGCCCAGCGCCACCAGGGCGTCGTAGCGCTCGCGCTCGGCCAGCGCCTGCAGCGCCACCGGAACTTCGAGCGCGCCAGGCACGCTCACGTGCTCGATGTCGTCGTCGGCGACGCCGAGCGCCGCGAGTTCATCGCGGCAGGCCTTGGCCAATGCGTCCGTGATGTCTTCGTTGAATCGCGCCTGCACGATCCCGATGCGCAGGCCCTTGCCGTCGAGCGCGACGTCGGCGCCCTTGTTCGCGTGTTGCATCAGAGGTTTTCTTTCGAGATGTAGCCGGCGATCTCGAGGCCGTAGCCGGCCGCCATGCTGGGCATGCGGCGCGGAGTGCCGAGCAGATTCATCTTGTGGACGCCGCACTCGCGCAGGATCTGGGCGCCGATGCCGTAGCTGCGCAGATCCATGCGGCCGCGCTCGGGCGCCTGCGCCGGCCGCGCTGTGCCGTCGAACTGCGACAGCAGCTCGGCGCCGGTCTCGCCGCAGTTCAGGAGCACCGCCACGCCCTTGCCCTGGGCCGCGAGATGCGCCAGGCTGGCGTCGAGGCTCCAGGAATGCAGCGCGCGGTTGAGTTCGAGCGCATCGAGCACCGACAGCGGCTCGTGCACGCGCACGTCGACCGTGTCGCCGGCACCCCACTTGCCGCGCACCAGCGCCAGGTGCACGCCGTTGCTGGGCTTGTCCTTGAAGGCGTGGGCGGTGAAGGGGCCCCAGGCGGTCTGGATCTCGCGGCAGCCGACCTTCTCGACCAGGGTCTCGGTGCGGCTGCGGTGCTCGATCAGGGCGGCGATGGTGCCGATCTTGATGTCGTGTTCGGCCGCGAACAGCTGCAGGTCGGGCAGGCGCGCCATCGTGCCGTCTTCGTTCATCACCTCGCAGATCACCGAGGCCGGCGAGCAGCCGGCCATGGCCGCCAGGTCGCAGCCGGCTTCGGTATGGCCGGCGCGCATCAGCACGCCGCCGTCGACCGCCTGCAGCGGGAAGATGTGGCCGGGCTGGACCAGGTCGGCGGCCACGGCGTTGGGCGCCACCGCGGCCTGGACGGTGCGCGAACGGTCGGCGGCCGAGATGCCGGTGGTCACGCCCTCGGCGGCTTCGATCGAGACCGTGAAGGCGGTCGAGTGCTTGGCGCCATTGCGCGCCACCATCGGCGGCAGCTGCAGCCGCTCGCACATCTCGCGCGAGAGCGTGAGACAGATCAGGCCGCGCGCATGGCGGGCCATGAAATTGATCGCCTCGGGCGTGACGTGGTCGGCGGCCAGCACGATGTCGCCTTCGTTCTCGCGGTCTTCCTCGTCGACCAGGATCACCATGCGGCCGGCGCGCAGCTCGGCCACGATGTCTTCGACCGGGGATATCGGCGCGGGGGCACGGCCGCTGCGCGGGGCGCCGATCGGCGTGACGGATGCATTCATGGGAGCTTGTCTTGGGTGGGTGGTTGGATGGCGCCGGCCTGGAGCATGCGCTCCACGTAGCGGGCGACGGTGTCGATCTCGAGGTTGACCCGGCTACCTGCCGAGAGGCTGCCGAGCGCGGTGTTCTCGACCGTGTGCGGGATCAGGTTGATGCTGACCTCGCTGCCGTCGGCGACGTCGTTCACGCTGTTGACGGTGAGGCTGACGCCGTTGATCGTGATCGAGCCCTTGTAGGCCAGGAAGCGGGCCAGCGCCGGCGGCGCCAGCACGCGCAGCTCCCAGCTTTCGCCGACGGGTTCGAAACGGCGCACCGTGCCGATGCCGTCGACATGGCCGGACACGATGTGGCCGCCCAGCCGGTCGCTGGCACGCAGCGCCTTCTCGAGGTTGACCCGTGTCTGCGCTTCCGACAGGCCTGCGGTCTTGTCGAGCGATTCGGCCGAGATGTCGATGGTGAACAGCTTTTGCGTCGGGTCGAGGGTGGTGACGGTCATGCAGGCGCCGTTGAGCGCGATGCTGTCGCCGAGCCCCACGTCGTCCAGATAGCCGTCGGGCACCGCAATGCTGAGACGCTTGCCGTGGGAGGAAGAACTGCCGAGGTCGTGGACGGCGGCGATGCGCCCCACGCCGGTGATGATTCCGGTGAACATCGCCGCATTTTCGCAGAGATGCGGGGGCTGCCCGGCCCGCTGCCTAAAACTTGTCCCGGCCGGCGACGCGGGCGACGATCCGCAGGTCGGGGCCGATCGCCTCGAACGACCGGAATTCGAGCGCCAGGGCCTCGTCCAGCGCAGTGAGCGGGCCGCCCGCATGGGGCCGGCTGGCGATGCCCAGGCCGTCGCCGATGAACTTCGGCGCCAGGTACAGCAGGATCTCGTCGACCAGGCCTTCGCGCATCAGCGAGCCGTTGAGCTTGTGGCCGGCCTCGACGTGCAGTTCGTTGACTTCGCGCCGGGCCAGGTCGGCGAGCAGGGCGGCCAGGTCGACCTTGCCGTCCGCGTTGGCCAGGCAGCTGATGGTGGCGCCGCGGGCTTCGAGCGCCAGGGCCTTGGCCTCGTCGCGCGCGGCGGCGTAGATCCAGACCGGGCGCCCGATCTCGAACAGCCGGGCGTCGGGCGGGGTCTGCAGGCGGCTGTCGACGATCACCAGCGACGGCTGGCGCACGGTCTCGACCAGCCGGACGTCGAGTCGCGGGTCGTCCTCGATCACGGTGCCGACGCCGGTCAGGATGGCGCCGGCGCGGGCGCGCCAGGCGTGGCCGTCGGCGCGCGCCCGCTCGCCCGTGATCCACTGGCTGGTGCCGTTCTCGAGTGCGGTCTTGCCGTCGATCGAGGCCGCGGCCTTGAGCCGGACCCAGGGGATCTGGCGGACCATCCGGCTGAAGAAGCCGAGGTTGAGTTCGCGCGCCTCCATCGCCAGCGGCCCGACTTCGACCTCGACGCCGGCAGCGCGCAGGCGCTCGAAGCCCTGGCCTGCGACCTTCGGGTTGGGGTCGGCGATCGAAGCCACGACTCTTCGGATGCCGGCCTCGACCAGTGCATCGCAGCAGGGGCCGGTGCGGCCGTGGTGGGCGCAGGGTTCCAGCGTGACGAAGGCGGTCGCGCCGGCGGTCGAGGCGCCACGGGCAGCGGCATCGCGCAGGGCCATCACTTCGGCGTGCGGCCCGCCGGTGCGCTGGGTGTGTCCGCTGCCGATCATCCGGCCGTCGGGCGCGACGATGACGCAGCCGACCGCCGGATTCGGAGGCGCCGTGGTGCTGGCCTCCTGCGCCAGCGAGAAGGCGAGAAGCATCGCCTCGGACGGGGTCGGATGCGTGGGCAGGCGGGGGGGCGTGGTGGTGCTCAGGATCGGACTTTCAGCGGTTCCAGCATTCGGCCTGGAGGGCCTCGGTGGCGCTGGCGGAAGCGAGGCCCCGGAGACCGGCCTGGTCGATTGTGAAGCCGCCGCATCTGTCGCCGACCTGGGCCCCCCGGGGAGTGGCGGTCAAAGTGTAGCCGCTGCCCTTGGCCTGCGAGGCCTCGAAGCCGATGGCATAGCTGTTTGAAGGCACGCCTTTCAAGGTCTCCGGGAAATCGGCTTCGTCGTCGAGATAGCTGCCCGTGCGGGTCGCGACGCGCTCGAGCCAGTGCGACGCTTGCAGCAATCCGGCCCGGGCTTCGGCCCGCCGGCCTCGCCGAACGGCTTCGTGGTAGCCCGGCAGCGAAAGGGCGGCGAGGATGGCCACGATGGCGAGGGCGACCATGAGCTCGATCATCGAGAAGCCCGCCGTTTGCCAGGGTGCGCGCCGCGGCGTCATTGCATCTGGCGCCAGCTCGGGCGCCGGATGAAGGTGCCGAGCCGATGCCGGGCGGGCGGCGCCTGCACGCCGGGCGCGGACACGCCGGTCTCCTGCTGGGCGTCCCGGCTGCCGACGCCGGGCCCGGTCTCGATGCGCGACGGCTGCCCGCTCGTCGTCGCCGGCAGGTCGACGTAGAGCGGCGACTTGGGCGCCGCACCGTTGACGATGTCGATCGTGGTTCGAAAGTGCCGTGCCGCGCTGCTTTTCGTTCCGTCGGAGCTCGCCGGAACGATGCTCCAGATGTCGATCAGGTCGCCCTCGAACCAGCTCGGGTGCTGCAGCACGCGCTCGCGCGCGACTGGTAGATCAAGGAACCACCCTCCGCGCGCCTGGCTGCCGGTGTAGGGGACGGGGTTGGACGACACCGTGCCGGGACCACGGCCCTTGCCGGTGCGCAAGCTCTGCGCCACCAGCGCGTCTCGGCCCGTGTCGATCGGGCCCTGGCCCTGCGTCCTGACGCCGCTGACCGCCGAGTCGTCGCGGACGCCGTAGACCGTCTGCACCTGGCTGTCGACGCGGTCGGCGACCGTGAGTTCGCGCCCGGTCCCGAATGCCAGCATCAGGCCGCCGTCCGGATGCGCCTTCCAGACCGGTGCGGTCGTGATCGGCTGGCGTGACACGACGGGGCCGGGGCGGGTCGCGATGAACAAGGGAACCCCGCCAAAGGCGACTTCCCATTGACCGGGCGAGACTGCGCCGAGGTCGAACTTCCAGAGGTTGCCGTGCAGGTCGCCCGCATAGGCAAGGTCGGGGGTGCCGTTGCCGTCGAGGTCGATCAGGCGCGGCGCCGAAAGCCCGTTGCCGCGGCCCGCGACCTTGTCGCCCTCGGCTGCGATCTTGAACAGTTCCCGTCCTTCGTCGAGGTACTGGATCAGCAGGACAGCCCGTTCGTCGGCGCTGTTGTAGCCGTTGCCCATCACCAGCGCCCAGCGGCCGTTGTTCATGCGCGCGATCTGGCGGCTGAGTGCTGGATCGCCGGCTTCGATCACGGGGGCGCTCGTCAGGTGCCCGATATCCCGGTCCAATCCGGCGCTGCGGGTGCGGTCGAGCACCACCAGCGCGGCTGCGTTGGCGGCGTCGAAGGCACTCGGATCGGTGACGTCCAGCACGAAATAACCCCGGCCACCGGCGCCGAGGAAGCCCGCGAGGTAGGTTCTCCAATGGTGGGCGTCGCGGCTGCCGGGCGGCCCCAGATAGAGGTCGCCGGTGAGTGGCGAACCGTCGACGAAATAGGTGTGCTGGTAGTCGGGTTGGGTGAGCGTCCCGATCCCAGGGTGCAGGCCTTCGGGCAGGTAGGCGATCTTTTCCTCGCCCGAGGCCGCATCGAAACCGTGCAGCAGGCCGTCGTTGCCGCCGACGTAGAGCATCGAGGGGCGCAAGCGCCTGGCGGCGCGAAAGGCCGCGTGATTCTCGGCCGCGTGCGGGCTCGAAGGCGGCCCCGCGAGCAGCCAGAGCTTGGAATTCACGATGTCGCTCTGGCGTGATGCCCGCGCGCGCAGCGGTCCGGGCGGCATGGCCGACTGCTCCCGGGTGCGGTCACCCCGGATGTGGTCCAGCCTTTCCTTGGCCCGTTCGGTGGCATCGGGCGCGGTGTCGAGGACCCCATCGACGGTCATGAGCGCCTGCTGCTGGGCCAGCGAGAGCGCGGGCCACTGCCAGGAGATTCCGGTGGTGGCACCGTCTTCGGTCCTGGCCGAGAGCACCAGGCGGTTGGCGGGCCAGCGGTCGTCGCGGGCATCCATGAGGTTCGCGGTGCCCCACAGACCGGCGGTGTCGAGCGCAGCGGTCGTGGCCCGGATCCGATAGCCGGTGACCGAACCGCTCCAGCCCCGCGCGTCGTAGGCGGCCACGAAGAGTGCGGCGTCGAGCCGGCTCGAACGTGAACTGGCCACCAGAGACGACAAAGCCGCGACTTCGACGGGCGCGGTGCTCAGCGGCAGGGGTTCGGCGAGGGCCGAGACGCTTCCCCCGCCGGTCGATGCGATGGCGGACAGCAAGGTCATGCCGAAGGTGCTGCGGGGTTTCATGCTGGACTCAGGAGCGATGCCGTTTCCATACCAGCGTGGTCTGGAGGACGGTTTGCGTGGCTGCCCGGTGCCCTTGGGCGATGGCCGTGATCCGGTAGACGAATGGCGTCTCGCTGTCGGGGGCGAGCGCCTCGGCCAATCCGCCACGGGTCGCCGCCGCGGTGTCGTAAGGCAGGAGTTCGACCCAGTACCAGGCCCGCTGCGCCGCGCCCGAGGCCAGCAGGGGATGGCCGCCGGCCGGCTCGCCCCCGGTGTAGGCGCCATGGGACGCCGCCACCTTCTTCATCTCGGCCAGAGCCGCCGCGTCGGTCCAGAACTGCGCCATCACGCGATCGGGGACGCAGATCCCCGCCGCGCAGGAGGGTGACCTGCCACCGAGGGCATCTTGCAGGTCCGACAGCTCGCCGGCATCGGTGGGATAGAACGCGCGTCCGCCCGCGGCATCCAGAACGCCCCAGGCCCGGCAACCCGGGCCTTCGCACGGGGAGCCATCGGCTTGCAGGCCCCGGATGTCGGATTCGGCGTCGCGCAGCATGGCCTGGGCGGCCTCGAACGTGCGCTGGTGGTCGCTGTCGACGCCGGTGGCCATTTCGATGATCAGGGCGATGCGCGAGGACCCGAGCACCAGCAGGGTGGTCAAGAGCACCACCACGAAGACCACGAACAGCGCGATGCCGCGTTGGCGTGGGCGGGACGCGCGGCTTGGCACTCGGGGCCTCATTGCGGCCGCACGCTGAAGACGTTGCGCGACACCAGGTGCGCACGTCCGTTGGAAGGCCGGTCGCCATCGCAGCCCCGGTAGACCTGCCCTGCTTGTGGACTTTTCTCGCTGCCTTGCAGGTCGAGGCAGATCTCGATCGCGGCGACGGCCCCCCAGCGCTTCAGGGCTTCGACCTCGCGGGCCGCCATGATCTGGACGCCATCGGAGGTGGCGACCCGGTAGCGGACCTGGAAGTCGGCGACACCGCTGACCAGCGGCTGCTTTCGGCGGCCGGTGCAGCTCAGTTGGCCCTTGGCATCGACTTCGAAAGTCGCGTCGACGCGCTCGCCGCCGGAAACCCCGGAGCCGCTGCAGTCGTACTGCCCCGGTGCCTTCGCCCATGCAGCGGCGGCAAAGGCGACCGAAACCTTGTCGGGCGCGGCCCCCTTGCCGTCGACGCCGAACACGGCGAAATCCGTGCCGGCCGCCTGCGCACGGCTGGGACCGAACGCGTAGCGTCCGGTGACCTCGTTGCGCATCAGCTCGACCGCCCCGGCCTGGCGGAACTGCAGCCCGATCACGTGCAGCGCATAGGCGCCTTGCTGCTGCAACTGGCTGAGGTCGGCGACGGCTCCGGCGGCCTCGCGCGACAGCAGCAGCGTGGCCAGGGCCGACATCATGACCAGCATGCCGACCACCAGCCCCGCCAGCAGTTCGAGCAGGCTCAGGCCGCGCTCGCGGCCCGGGCGCGGACGCGGACGGTCAAGGTTGGACATGCGCCAGGTGGCAGGTGAGGCCCGTCGGGCAATCGAAACCGGCTGGCGAGTCGACCACGAGGGGTTGGCGATAGGCCGCATCGCCCCCTGCGCGCTCATTGGCGCGCCACGCCACCATCACGCCGAGCAACTGCCCTCGACCGGCTTCGTGGCCGCCAGTTGCGAAGACCTGGCCCGCGCCGCGGGGCAGGGTGTCCGCGATCGCCAGCTTCCAGGCTGCGAGATCCCAGTGCGCCAGCATTCCGGCGTCGCAGGCGGCGATTCTGCAGTCGGCCCGGGCCGGCATCGGCCCCGGTGCGTCGAGATGGTCTTGCGGCGGGCCAAAGGCTTCGGGGTGGGTCTTGATGCGCTCCGCGAAATCCTCGATCAGCCGCACGGACTGGGCACGCCCAACGCTGGTCCGGGTGTCGGCGAGCGTTCGCAACTGCACCCCGAGCATGCCCAGCACCGCCACCGCGAGGATCGACATCGCCACCAGCGACTCGAGCAGGCTGATGCCGGCTTGGCGGTTCAATCGGGACATTTGTCGGCCTGCTGGAACGCTTGAAGTCGACCGCCTACGGACATGCACAGGACCATTGCGGCGGTCTTGTCATCGTTGCCGGCCGGGCTCAGCGCCACGCTGAATCCGAGGGTGTTGCCGAAGCGTCCCCAACGGTTCAGGGAGAGTTGCGATGTCGCTTGCGCGGTGCGGAACATCACCTTCACGTGCTCGGGTGCGGGCCAGGCCTGGAGGATTTCGCCGCCTGCGCGGCGGGTGCCGTCTTCGGGGACCTCGACGAGAATCTGCCATCCGCAACTCCAGTCGGCGACTTCGCGGACCACGCAGCCGGGCGGCGAGGCCTTCCGCAGCGTGACGTGGCCGCCGCGCCGCAGCGCCTCCGCGCGCGCCAGGTAGATCGTGGCGGTCATGTCCTCGCCGGCGCGGCGCAGCCGATAGCGTTCGATGACGCCGCCGAAGCTCGGCATCGCGAGGGCAGCGAGGATCGCGGCGATGGCGAGCGCCGCGACCAGTTCGATCGTGCTGAGACCCGTGGATCGCCCAAGGGAGCGGGACAGGTGAAGAGGCAGAGTGGGCATCACCGCCCGAATGCTAGGCGCGGCAGAACCCCTGGCCGACGCTCAGCGGCCCGAGGGGCGCATCGTCATGACAGACGGCGGATTGCTGCCAGGGTCAACAAACCACGACCAATGTGAGGTCAGGGTGTCAGATGTCCCTGAGCAACTGCCTGAACTCGTCCACGTCCTCGAAGCTGCGGTACACCGAGGCGAAGCGCACGTAGGCCACCTTGTCGAGCCGCTTGAGCTCGCGCATGACCAGTTCGCCGACCTTGGTCGATTCGATCTCGCGCAAGCCGCTGGACAGCAGCTCTTGTTCGATGCGCAGCAGCGCGTTGTCGATCTGTTCGATGCCGACCGGCCGCTTGCGCAGCGCCAGCATCATCGAGGCCCGCACCTTGGCGGTGTCGAAGTCGGCCCGGCTGCCGTCCTTCTTGACCACCACCGGAAAGTTGACGTCCGGCCGCTCGTAGGTGGTGAAGCGCTTGTCGCAGCCACCGCACTGGCGCCGGCGGCGCACGAAGTCGCCGTCTTCCGACACCCGGGTCTCCATGACCTGGGTCTCCAGATGACCGCAGAAGGGGCACTTCATGCGCTGTCGTGCCGGTTACTTGTAGACCGGGAAGCGGCTCGTGAGCGCGTGCACCTTGGCCCGCACCGCATCGATGTTCGCGGCGTCGCGCGGGTTCTCGAGCACGTCGGCGATCAGGTTGGCGGTGGCGCGCGCTTCCTCGTCCTTGAAGCCGCGGGTGGTCATCGCCGGCGTGCCGATGCGCACGCCGCTGGTGACCATCGGCTTTTCAGGGTCGTTCGGGATCGCGTTCTTGTTGATCGTCATGTGGGCCGCGCCCAGCACGGCTTCGGCTTCCTTGCCGGTGATGCCCTTGGCGCGCAGGTCGACCAGCATCACGTGGCTCTCGGTGCGGCCGCTGACGATGCGCAGGCCGCGCTCGGTAAACGTCTCGGCGACGATCCGGGCATTGGTCACGACCTGCTGCTGGTAGGCCTTGAACTCGGGCGACAGCGCTTCCTTGAAGGCCACCGCCTTGGCCGCGATCACGTGCATCAGCGGGCCCCCCTGCAAGCCGGGGAAGATGGCGCTGTTGATCGCCTTCTCGTGCTGCGACTTCATCAGGATGATGCCGCCGCGCGGGCCGCGCAGGCTCTTGTGGGTGGTCGAGGTGACGACGTCCGCGTGCGGCACCGGGTTCGGGTACACGCCCGCGGCCACCAGGCCGGCGTAGTGGGCGATGTCGACCATGAAGATGGCACCGACATCCTTGGCGACCTTGGCGAAGCGCTCGAAGTCGATCCGCAGCGAATAGGCCGAGGCGCCGGCGATGATCAGCTTCGGCAGGTGCTCGTGCGCCTTGCGTTCCATGGCGTCGTAGTCGATGGCTTCGTCGGCGTTCAGGCCGTAGCTCACGACGTTGAACCACTTGCCGCTCATGTTGAGCGGCATGCCGTGGGTCAGATGGCCGCCTTCGGCCAGGCTCATGCCCATGATGGTGTCGCCGGGCTTCAGAAAGGCCAGCATCACGGCCTCGTTGGCCGAGGCGCCGCAATGCGGCTGCACGTTGGCGGCGTCGGCGCCGAAGATCTGCTTGATGCGGTCGATGGCGAGCTGCTCGGCCACGTCGACGTGCTCGCAGCCGCCGTAATAGCGCTTGCCCGGATAGCCCTCGGCGTACTTGTTGGTGAGCTGCGAGCCCTGGGCGGCCATGACGGCCGGCGAGGCGTAGTTCTCGCTCGCGATCAGCTCGATGTGGTGCTCCTGGCGGGCGTTCTCGGCCTGGATGGCAGCCCAGATTTCAGGATCGGTCTGTTCGACCAGGATGTTGCGGTGATACATGGCAGTCCTTCAAGACGATGGTCCTTGTTCTTCAACCAAACAAGGGCTGCCCAGGCGAACGGCTGATCACCCGCAAAAGAACCGCGGGCGGCACGCTTCCCAGTGGTAGTCCACGTCAGCGCAATGCACCTGAAAAGGGTTGCGCCTATCGCCAGTCGCGTGCCGGCCGAGTGTAGCCGACAGTGGGCGCCGGCGCGGCCCGAAGGGCTAGGAATCCCCGAGCAGGGCGACTTGCTGCGGATCGGGTTGGGCCGGCTTGGCCGCCGCCGGCGGCGCCACGACCTGGACCGGATTGGCGCGCGGCGCCGTCGTCGTGGTGGGCGGCGCGCGGCCGGCGACCACCTGGCGCAGCCGCTCGTGCTCGGCCAGCACCTTGCCGGCATAGCCGCCGTCCTCGGTCAGATTGGCGGCACCGACGTAGTAGCGCAGGCCGCCCTCGAGGGAGCCGGCCCGGGCGATGCATTCCTGCAGCACCTTGACGCCGACCCGCATGTTGGTCACCGGGTCGAAGGCGGTCAGGGTTCCGCCGGCGCTTTCGTACTTCTCGCCGTGGACCCGGGTCATGACCTGCATCAGGCCCTGGGCGCCGACCTGGCTCTGGGCGAAGGGGTTGAAGCTGGACTCGACCGCCATGATCGCCAGGATCAGGGTCGGGTCGAGCTTGGTCTTCTTGCCGAGGTCGAAAGCCTCGGCGACCAGCACGCTCAACGGCTCGGCGGCCACCCGGTACTTCTTGCTGAGCCAGTAGGCCACCGCGGCCTGCTGCTTGGGCAGTTCGTGGGGGCTGGCGGCGGTGGTCCGTTCGATCGCGGTGGGCTCGAGATCGCTGACCTCGACGGCCTCGGGCGCGGGCTTGCGCGATTGCAGCCAGCCCATCAGCTGCTCTTCGCCGGTCTGGCGCAGGTCCGGACGGGCGGCCAGCGCCAGCACGGCGAACACGGTGGCCAGGCCGAGCAGGGCGAAGCTGTTGTGCGTGATCTCGAAGAAGCCGTCGACCACGTCGGACACGAAGGTCCGTAGCCCGCGGGCTGTGGCATCTAACGCCTGTTTCATCGCTCTTCCTTTCTGTGCGGCACCCGTTCGCAGCGCCATGGGGGCGGAGCAGAATGGAAGCGGCGCTTGGATTGGTACGAATCAGGCCCGCGCGAAAAAGAGGGAGAGAGCGCGGCCGCCTGATCAAGCCGGCAGATGCCGGCAGCGGATTTGGGAGAGTCCGGCCACTCGGGGGCTCGGGAAAGATTGGCATTCTAGGGACCGCTAAATATCTGGTCAAGAATATGAAATAGGTTTGATATTCCAATTGTGATGTAAAGAAATGTATGAAATAGTGCACGAATCGGTGGCACCGAGTCCATTGAAAACGCGATTTGCAATCCATCCGCATAGCGCATAGGCTCTACTTGCCTGAGCTATCAGGCGTCTACCAAGGTCCAGTGGCCCGACGAGCAAAATCCGACGGTCCAGCGGCTGAGGCCCAACGGTGGCAATCCCTTGCTGCCAGCATGACCGGAACGATTGAACTTCCGGTCGAGCGAAAAGATGGCATGGGTGTTTCGCCCGCCATCGAGCCCGGAGGCCTGACTTCGCGTCGAGCCGCCGGGCTTTCTCACTTTGGGGCCGCCATGGGTTTGGGGCACACTCCCCGTCGATGAATGCTGCTTTGCTGAAACAGAACAAATGGGTGCGGCGCGGGGTCTGGGCGTTGCTGATCCTGCTGGCGGTCTGGGTGATCGCCTGGCTGGCGGTACCGCCGATCGTCAAGGGCCAGGTGCAGAAGATCGCCAGCGACAAGCTGGGCCGCCAGGTCACGGTGGGCAAGATCGAGTTCAAGCCCTGGACGCTCGAGCTGGCGGTGAACGACCTGCGCATCGCCACCGCCGACGGCAGCCAGCCGCAGGTCGCCGTCAAGCGCATCTATGTCGACGCCGAGCTGCAGTCCATCCTGCGCCTCGCACCGGTGATCGACGCGGTCCGGATCGAGGCGCCGGCGATCCAGCTCACGCACCTCGCCGATGGCCGCTACGACATCGACGACATCCTGGCCCGGCTGACTCCTGCGCCGGAGCCCGCCGATGCACCCAAGAAGGATCCGCCGCGGTTCGCCGTCTACAACATCGCCATCACCGACGGCGCCGTCGACTTCAGCGACGAAACCGTCAAGCGCCGCCACGAGTTGCGCGAATTCGCGCTCAGCGTGCCCTTTCTGAGCAACCTGGCCTCCAAGCGCGAGATCAAGACCGAGCCGAAGCTGGCCTTCGTCCTCAACGGCAGCAAGTTCGATTCGGCGGCCGAGTCGACGCCGTTCGCCGCCAACCGCAAGACCGACGCCCGCATCAACTTCCAGGGGCTCGACCTGGTGCCCTATTTGGGCTACATCCCGGGCGGGCTGCCGGTGGCGCTGAAGGCCGGCAAGCTGGATGCCGACCTGAGGATCGATTTCGAGCAGGCGGCGACGGCCGGGCTCAAGATCACCGGCAGCATCGCGGCCAACGGCATCAAGGTGGTGGACGCGAAGGGGCGCGACCTGCTCGGCTTCGATGCGCTCAAGGTCGCGCTGGCCGACGTCCGCCCCCTGGAGCGCGTGGTTCATCTGAGCGAAGTGGCGCTGGCCGGGCCCGATCTGGTCGTCGCCCGCGACGCCGCGGGGCGCCTCAATCTGCTGGCGACCGACCCGAGCACCGGCGCGGCCGACAAGCCGGCGGCCGCGCCGGCGCCGGCCGCCGACGGCGCGGCCCCGCCGGCCGAGCCGCAGCCCTGGCGGATCCAGGTCGACAAGGTGGCCCTAAGCGACGGCCAGATCGGCTGGCGCGACCAGACCACCCGGCCCGCAGCGGCGATCGACGTCAAGCAACTGGCGCTCGAGGTCCAGGCCGTGACCTGGCCGATGGAGAAGCCGGCCACCTTCAGCGGCTCGACCTCGGTGGGCGGCGCGGCCCTCAAGTTCAGCGGCGAGGCGACCGACAAGCGGGCCCGGGTCGCCACCGAGATCGACGCGCTGCCGTTGTCGCTGGCCGCGCCGTATCTGGCGCAGAGCCTCGAACCCTCGCTCGACGGCAAGCTGAGCGGCAAGGTCGATGTCGAGTGGACGCAGCCTGAGCTGAAGTTCAAGGCCCGCAGCGTGGTCGCCGACGGGCTGGCCCTGACGCAGGAAAAGACGGCGCTGGTCAGCGTCGGCCGCTTCGAACTGGTCGACGCCGAGGCCGACATGACCAGGCACACCCTGACGGTGGCCTCCTTCACCGCCTCGAACCCGAAGTTGCGGGTCGTGCGCGACAACGAGAAGCGCTGGATGTTCGAGCGCTGGCTGAAGGCGCCGGCGGACAGCAGCCAGGCCGGCACGGCCGACGCCAAGGTCGCGGCGCCCAAGGATCCGAAGGCGGCCGAGGGCGCGCCGGCGGGCGCCAACACCACGCCGTGGTCGCTCGCCATCGGCAAGCTGGCGATCGACAACGGCGCGCTGAGCTACGAGGACAACGCCGGCGCCACGCCGGTGGCCTTCGAGATCAGCGCCTTCACGCTGAACGCGCAGAAGCTGGCGCCGAACACGGCCACCGTGTCGCCGCTCAAGCTGTCGGGCCGCATCGCTGCCGGGCGGGCCGAGGCGGGGCGCTTCGAGTACGACGGCAATCTGGTGCTGAAGCCGATCGCGGCCGAAGGCCGGCTGGTGGTGGGCTCGCTGCCGGCCCATGCCTTCAAGGCCTACTACGCGGACGCACTCAATATCGACATCCGCCGCGCCTTCGCCAGCTACCGCGGCACGGTCAAGGTCGCGACCCTGCCGGCGGGCCTGAGCGTCAACCTGGCCGGCGACACCGCGGTCGACGAATTTCGCGCCAACAGCGTCGTGCTGACGCAGGCGCCCGGCCTGTCGAGCAACCGGCAGCTGCTGAGCTGGAAGACGCTGGGCATGCGTGGCCTGCAGGTGGCAATGGTGCCCGGCGCGCCGCTCAAGGTCGACGTCCGGGAGACCTCGCTGACCGATTTCTACGCCCGCGTGATCATCGACCCGACCGGCAAGCTCAACCTGCTGTACCTGGTCAAGCAGCCCGGGCAGCCGGCGGCCGGCGAGGCGCCGGCGGTCGAGGTCGAAAGCAAGCGCAGCCTGGGCGGCACCACCACGACCACTGCCCGGCCGCGCTCGGCAAGGCCCCGCGCGCCGGCGCCGCAGCAGGCGCCGCCGCAGGAGATGGTGGTCGGCGGCGGCCCCGACACACCGGCCGCGGCACCGGTGGCGGCCGCGCCGGCGCCGGTCGACAACGCGATGGCGCCGGTGATCAATTTCGGCCCCATGAGCCTGGTCAACGGCAAGATCGACTTTTCCGACCTGTTCATCAAGCCCAACTACTCGGCCGACCTGACCGAGCTGACCGGCAAGCTGAGCGCCTTCTCGTCGAAGCCCCAGGGCGACAAGCCCGCGCTGGCCGACCTCGAACTGCGCGGCAAGGCACAGCAGACCGCCTCGCTGGAGATCACCGGCAAGCTCAATCCGCTGGTCAAGCCGCTCGAGCTCGACATCACGGCGCGGATGAAGGAGCTCGACCTGCCGCCGTTGTCGCCCTATACGATCCGTTTTGCCGGCCACGGCATCGAGCGCGGCAAGCTCAGCATGGACGTCAACTACAAGATCGCCCCCGACGGCACGCTGACCGCGGCCAACAAGCTGGTGCTGAACCAGCTGCAGTTCGGCGAGCAGGTCGAAGGCGCGCCCGCCAGCCTGCCGGTGCGGCTGGCCGTGGCGCTGCTGGCCGACCGCAACGGGGTGATCGACATCGACCTGCCACTGCGCGGATCGATCAACGACCCGCAGTTCAGCATCGGCCCGCTGATCCTGAAGGCGATCGTGAACCTGCTCGCCAAGGCCGTCACCGCGCCTTTCGCGCTGCTGACCGGCGGCTTCGGCGGCGGCGGGGGAGACTCAAGCACGATCGCCTTCGCGCCCGGCAGCGCCGAACTGTCCAAGGAGGCGAAGGAAAACCTCGACAAGGTGGCCAAGGCGCTGAACGACCGGCCGGGCCTGCAGATGACCGTGGTCGGCACCGCCAGCCTCGACAAGGAACGCGACGCCTACCAGCGCCAGCGGCTGCGCGAGATGACGCAGGCCGAAAAGCGCCGGGTCGCGATCCGCGCCGGCAAGGACGCGGCCGAGGTGGCTCCGGTCACCGACACCGAATATCCGGAGCTGCTGACCGCCGTCTACAAGCGTTCGGAGGTCACCAAGCCGCGCAACGTGGTCGGGCTGGCCAAGGACCTGCCGGTCAAGGACATGGAAGACCTGCTGCTGGCCAGCATTCCGGTCGACGAGGAGTCGATGCGGCAGCTGGCCGTGGCGCGGGGCGCGGCGGCCCGGGACTACCTGCTCGAGCAGAAGCTGCCGACCGAACGCCTGTTCCTCGGCGCGGTCCGCACCAAGGCCGAAGGGGCCGACTGGAAACCCGGCGCCGAACTGAAACTGGCGACCCGTTGACCCGCAGCACCGCAAGTCGGTGAAAATGGAGCCATGCGCCGGCCAAATGCCGGCGCCTCGCTTTTTCTTACAGATAACGACATTCGCTCAGTGACTTCAACTTCCTCCAAGCCTCACGACCTCCAGTCCCTCGACACCTTGACCGGGGGTGCCTTCACCGCGCCGACCTCTGGCGAGCGCGCCCAGCGCATCCGGGATTGGCTCGCGGCCAACCCGACGCCCGAGCAGATGCAGGACGTCTTCAAGGAGCTGAGCGGGCGCGACAAGGGCGCCGCCAGGCTGCTGCGCGAAAAGCTCGACGAGCTCAAGCGCGCCAAGAGCCAGGAGGCGATCGCCGTCGAATGGACCCACAAGGCCGAGGCCCTTCTGGCCCAGCCGAAGCTCAACATCGCCGATGCGCTGGCCTGGCAACGCGACGCCGCCAAGGCCGGCGCGCCGCTGTCGCGCGAGCCCCTGGCCGGTTTCAAGGCCCGGCTGGCCGAGCGCGTGAAGGGCATCGAGGACCTGCAGCACCGGGCCCAGGTCCATCGCGAGGCGGCGGTGCTGCTGGCGCAGCGCTTCGAGGTGCTCTCGACCAAGAGCTGGCGCGATGCCCAGGGCGTCGAAGAGGCCCTGCGGGCCGACGTGGCGCACTGGCAGCAGCAGGCGGCCGAAATCGTGGCTGACCCCAACTGGAGCAGCCTCGATGCCCGATTCGCGCCCCAACTCGAGTCTTCCAAGGCGCAGCTGCTGGTGGTGTCCGACGCCTTCCACGGCGCCCTGACCCTGGCCGTGGCCGCCGCCGCGGACGCCGCGGCGCCGTTGCCCCCGGTGCCGGTCTGGGCCGACGAGCTGCGGGTGGCCCGTGGCGGCACGCCCGAGGCCGCGCCGGCGCCGGCCAAGCCGCCCGCGCCCAAGATCGACCCCGAGAAGCGCGCCGCCGCGCAGGATGCGGTCCAGGCCGCGCTCGCCAAGCTCGAGCAGGAAACCGCTGAGGGCCACGGCAAGGCCAGCGCCGGTGCGGCCGCCGCGCTGCGTGCGGTGCTCAAGGACCACGGCAAGCTGGTCGAGCCGCCGCTGGAGGCCCGCGTCCATGCGGCGCTGGTGGCCGCAGGCGAGCTCGAAGGCTGGCAGCGCTGGAGCGCCGACAAGGTGCGCGAAGACTTGGTCGCCAAGGCCGAAGGGCTGCTGAAGCGGCCCGAAGGCCAGGCGCTGGGCGGCCGCAAGATGCAGGAGACCCTGCGCGCCCTGCGCGAGCAATGGAAGCAGGCTGACCAGGGCGGCGTGCCCAACCATGCACTCTGGAAGCGTTTCGACGAAGCCTGCAACGAAGCCCACAAGGTGGTCGAGGCCTGGCTCGAGAAGGTCCGTGCCGACGCCGCCGAGCATCGGGCGCTGCGAACCGCGCTGATCGAGGAAGTCAAGGCCTGGGCCGCCGAGCACGCCCAGGCGTCCGACCTGAAGGCGCACAATCGGGCTCTGCACCAGTTCGCCGATCGCTGGCGCGATGCCGGCCATGTCGGCGAAAAGGTGTTCGCCGAGCTGCAGGCCCAGTGGAACGAAGCCTTCGGTGCCGCCCGTGCGCCTTTCGAATCGGCCCAGAAGGCCAGCGTCGAGCGTCGCCAGGCGATGATTGCCGAGGCGGCCGAACTCGGCGCGGCGCCGATGCTGCGCATCGACGCGGTCAAGGCGCTGCAGCAGCGCTGGCAGCATGAGGCGCAATCGGTGCCGCTCGAGCGCCGCCACGAACAAAAGCTCTGGGACGCCTTCCGGGCCCCGATCGACGAAGCCTTCAACCGCAAGACGGCCGAGCGCGAGAAGGCTTCGGCCGCGATGAGCGAGCACGACCGCCACGTGCTGAATGCCTCCAAGGCGCTCGAGGCCGCCAACAGCACCGGCGATGCCCAGAAGATCCGTGCCGCGGTGGCGCAGCTCGAGGCCGCCCTGCGCGGCGAGGCCCCTCCGCCCGCAGCAGCGCCGGCCAGCGCGCCGAGCGATGGTCCCGCGGTCGGGGCGACCGAAGTGGTCGCCCCGGGGCAGGCGGCGGCCGAATTCGGCGAGAGCGCCGGCCAGGCGCCGGCGCCCGAGGATGCGGAGGCGCTGCCGTCGGCCGCGCCGGCCGACGCCCCCGCGGCGCCGGACCTGGTGGCGCCGGCCGATGGCGCCGACCCTTCGGCGCGCTCCGATGCCGAAGCCGCACCGGCTCCCGTGGCACCCCCGAAGCCGGCGCCGAAGCCGGTGATCGCTGTGCGCGGCGACGACCGTCCCGGCAACAAGAAAGCCGAGGCCATGCCCGCCGGCCGCGGCGGCAAGTTCGGCGATCGCCGCGATGCGCGTGGCGGCCCGGGCGGCCGCACCGGCGATCGGCCGGCACGGCCGGGCGAGCGTGGCGCGCCCGCCGGCGGCGGCCGCTTTGGTGATCGCCCGCCGCGCTTCGAAGACCGCGGTCCCCGCCTCGGCGAGGCGGCTTTCCGGGCCCAGCGCGAAGCGCTCGAGCGGGCTGAATTCGCACTGCGCAAGCTGGCGTCGCAGGCCCATGGCGAAGCGCTCACGCAGGTGCTCGGCGCCTGGGAGAAGCGCGACGCCGCGCAGTTGCCCAGCGTCCAGGAACTGGGCCGCGCGGTGACGCCGGCGGTGCGCAGCAGCTGGTCGCAGGCGATCGGCGCCGCGCCGTCGGCCCAGGCCGCCGACGCCGCCGAAGCGCTGCTGCGGCTTGAGATGGCGGCCGAAGTGCCGACGCCGGCCGAGCAGCTCGACGCCCGCCGGGCCCTTCAGCTCAAGCTGTTGACCCGGCGCGGCGATCCGACCCCGGAGCAGACCTGGGGCCAGGACGCCGGCAAGGTGCTGGCTGCCAGCCACGACGCTGCTTCGGCGCGCCGGCTGCAGAACGCACTCAAGGCACTGCTGCGCAAGTAAGGGCGGCGGCCGTCCCGCAAGGGGCGGTCATGCTCAGCGGCCTGGCGGCGCCTTGAAGAAGGCGTCGAACAGCCCCACCAATCCGGCAAACTCGGCCTCCAGCGCCGAGCGATTCACGAAATACGCCTCGCAGGCGACGGCGAAGAACTCGGCCGGCGACTGCGCGCCGTAGGGATCGAGCCAGGGCGCCTCGCCGCCGAAGCGCTCGGCCATGATCGCCTTTTCGCGCAGCGCCTCGTAGGCCGGCTGCAGGGTCGCGAACCAGGCGGCGCGGGCCTCCCGCGCGCTGCGCGTGCCGAGGAAACCGGGCGGCAGCGGCGGGCAGCCGTCGGCTTCTCCGCTGCGCATGTCGATCTTGTGGGCAAATTCGTGAATCACCACGTTGTAGCCCTCGGCCCGCGTGACGCTGCTCGCGAGCACGTCCTGCCAGCTCAGCATCACCGGCCCGCGGTCCATGGCCTCGCCGGCCACGATCTCGTCGTACTGGTGGACCACGCCGCTGGCGTCGGTGGTCGTGCGGTGCGCCACCACCTCGGACGGGTGCACCACGATGCCGACGAAATCGTCGTACCAGGCCAGGCCGCCTTTCAGGTGCAGCACCGGCAGCACCGCCTGGGCGGCGATCGCCAGCGCCACCTCGTCGGTGATGACGAAGCCGTGCGCGCCATGGAATTCCTTGTCGCGCAGGAACGCCACCGCCAGCGCGCGCAGCCGTTCGAGGTCGGCCGCCGGGCGTTCGCCCAGGAAGCGATAGCGGGCCAGCGTGGCCTGCCAGAGGGCGTCGGGCAGGCCGGGAGGCGGGCGCAGCTTGCGCAGCCAGCCGAACATCAGCGCAGATCGACCCGCTGGGCACCCGCGCTCGACAGGCACAGCAACTGGGCGCGCGGCGGATGCGCCGCCGCGTCCCAGTCGCTCAGCACGATGCGCCGCATGCCGTCGCCGAGGTCGTGGGCCGCCGGCCGGTGGGTGTGGCCGTGCACCAGCGTCCCGGCGCCGGCCTGCCGCAGCCAGTCGCGTGCGGCGTCGGCATCGACATCGGCCCAGACCATGTCGGGACTGCGTTTGCGGTCCTCGCTCTGGGCCCGGACCGAGCGCGCGAGGGTGCGCCGCTCCTCGAGCGGACGGGCCAGCAGCGCCTGCTGCCACTCGGGCGTGCGCACCTGGGCCCGAAAACGCAGGTAGTCGGTGTCTTCGAGGCACAGGGCGTCGCCATGGCTGAGCAGCCAGCGCTCGCCGTGCAGCACCAGCACCGTCGGGTCGGCGACCAGCGTCATGCCGCAGCGCGCCGCAAACTTGGCGCCGACCAGGAAGTCGCGGTTGCCGTGCATGAAGAACACCGGCCGGCGCGCGGACGCGGCCCGCAGCACCTCGGCGCACTGGGCTTCGAAGCCGGGCAGGGCGGCTGCGTCGTCGCCGACCCAGACCTCGAACAGGTCGCCGAGGATGAAGATCGCGTCCGCCGGCGTCGTCTCCAGGTAGCCCTGCCAGGCTGCGACGGTGGCAGGCTCCGACGGCTGCAGGTGCAGGTCGGAGATCAGGTCGACCGTGCGCCACGCGGGCGGCGCGACGATCTCGGGGAATGCCATGCGCGGCTCGTCAGGCTCAAGCCTTGACGACGGCCTTTTCGATCACCACGTCTTCGAGTGGCACGTCGTCGTGGAAGCCTTTGCGGCCGGTCTTGACGGCCTTGATGCCGTCGACGACTTCCTTGCCGCCGACCACCTTGCCGAACACCGCGTAGCCCCAGCCCTGGGCCGACGGTGCCGTGTGGTTCAGGAAGCCGTTGTCGGCGACGTTGATGAAGAACTGCGCGGTGGCCGAGTGGGGCGCGTTGGTGCGCGCCATGGCGACCGTGTAGTTGTCGTTCTTGAGGCCGTTGTTGGCTTCGTTCTGGATCTCGGCGCCGGTCGGCTTCTGGCTCATGCCGGGCTCGAAGCCGCCGCCCTGCACCATGAAGCCGGGAATGACGCGGTGGAACACGGTGTTGTCGTAGTGGCCCTTGGTCACGTACTCGAGGAAGTTGGCGACGGTCTTGGGCGCCTTGGCCTCGTCGAGTTCGAGCGTGATGATGCCCTTGTCCTTGATGTGCAGTTCGACTTGGGGGTTGCTCATGGCTGTGTTCCTTTGCTTATTTCGCCAGGGTGGCGGACTGGATGGTGATGGTTTCGAGCGGCACGTCCTGCATGCCGCCCTTGTTGCCGGTGCGCGCGGCGCGGATCTTGTCGACGACCTCGGTGCCCGAGACGACCTTGCCGAACACCGCGTAGCCGTGGCCGTCGGGGTTGGGAGCGTCGAGCATGGCGTTGTCCTTCACGTTGATGAAGAACTGCGCGGTGGCCGAGTTCGGATCGGAGGTGCGCGCCATGGCGATCGTGTATTTGTC
This sequence comes from Variovorax ginsengisoli, assembly GCF_030486595.1. Taxonomy (GTDB): domain Bacteria; phylum Pseudomonadota; class Gammaproteobacteria; order Burkholderiales; family Burkholderiaceae_C; genus Variovorax; species Variovorax ginsengisoli_B. The sequence continues at coordinate 163,844 of NZ_JAUJZH010000010.1, forward strand.
GTTCTTGAGGCCGTTCCTGGCCTCGAGCGGGATCGGCGCGCGGGTCGGCTTCTGCTTCAGGTCGGGCGTGAAGCCGCCGCCCTGGATCATGAAGCCGTCGATGACGCGGTGGAACACCGTGCCGTCGTACTGCTTGTCCTTGACGTATTGCAGGAAGTTGTCGACCGTCTTGGGGGCCTTGTCGGGTGCCAGCTCGATGACGATGTCGCCGGCCGAGGTGGCGAGCTTGACGCGCGGCGCGCCCTGCGCCCAGCTGGACACGGCGGTCGTGGCGATGGCCAGCGTGGCAGCCAGGGCCAGGGCCCGGCGACGCGAAAAGGCTTGAAGAATCACGGGTGGATCGCTTTCGAAGGAGTGCGCCGCGGCGCGTTCAGGAAAGAAGATGGCTTCTTCAGTTGCGCACCGGCTTGCGGACCGCCGGCGTGGCCGGTGGCAGGGTGTCGGGCGCGGGTGCGCCGAACATCTGGCGCACCAGGGCCAGTTTGGGCGGCGCGGTCGTGTTGCCGGGCTCCAGCTTGAGCGCCCGGCCATAGGACTGGGCCGCCAGCCGCGCATACACGTCGCCGAGGTTTTCGTGCGCGGTCGCGTAGTCGGGATTGAGCTTGATCGCCATCTCGAGGGCGGCGCGCGCCTTGTCGAACTGGCTCTGGGCCGCATAGAGGGCGGCCAAGTTGTTGTAGGGCTCGGGCAGTTCGGGGAAGTCCTGCGTCAGCGCCGTGAAGACCACGACCGCGTCGGCCTGCTTGCCCTGCTCGGTCAGGATCACGCCGCGCAGGAAGCGCATCTGAGGGTCGCGGGGCTTGCCCGCGATGTAGGCGTCGGCCTTGGCCAGCGCCTGGTCGGCCTTGCCCTGGCGCAGCAGGGTATTGACATCGGAATAGTCGTCGGCGTGGGCGATGCCGACCGTGAGGGCGACCAGCAGCGCCGTGACGGCCTGGACGATGCGCAGACGGGAGGAGGGGGCAAAAGCGGCGTGCGGCATGGTGTCTCGAGAGGTGGAGGGAATGGGCCTCGTAAACACGCGGAAAACATCCGGCGGTGGCCGTTTATACTTGCAAGATTGTAGCCGAGGGGTCTTTTCCAACCGCTCGTCGCCACACCCCCGTCACCCCTGAAAAACCCCCATCGTTCGCCCGTTCCCTGCACGTGCGCGAATCGACGTTTCCGAGCCTCATGAGTCTTCGCATCTACAACACGCTCTCGCGTGAACTGGAGGAATTTACGCCTCTGCAACCCGGCAGGGTGCGCATGTACGTCTGCGGCATGACGGTCTACGATTACTGCCATCTGGGCCATGCGCGCTCGATGATTGCCTTCGACGTGGTGCAGCGCTGGCTCCGGATTTCGGGGCTCGACGTGGACTACGTGCGCAACATCACCGACATCGACGACAAGATCATCCGCCGGGCGGTCGAGAACGGCGAGAGCATCCGGGCCCTGACCGACCGCATGATCGACGCCCTGCACGAGGACGCCGACGCGCTGGGCATCGAACGGCCTACGCACGAGCCGCGGGCGACGGAGTTCATTGCGCCGATGCTGTCGATGATCTCCACGCTGGAGCACAAGGGCCTGGCCTATCGCTCGCCCAACGGCGACGTCAACTACGCGGTGCGCAAGTTTCCCGGCTACGGCAAGCTGAGCGGCAAGAGCCTCGACGAGCTTCATGCCGGCGAGCGCGTCGCGGTGCTCGACGGCAAGGACGATCCGCTCGACCCGGTGCTCTGGAAGAGCGCCAAGGCCAGCGAACCCGACGAGGTCAAGTGGGCAAGCGAATTCGGCCCCGGCCGGCCCGGCTGGCACATCGAGTGCTCGGCCATGGCCTGCCAACTGCTGGGCGAGACGCTGGACATCCACGGCGGCGGCGCCGACCTGCAGTTCCCGCATCACGAGAACGAGATCGCCCAGAGCGAAGGCGCCACCGGCAAGCCGCTGGCACGCACCTGGATGCACAACGGCTTCATCAACATCGACGACGAGAAGATGTCCAAGAGCCTGGGCAACTTCTTCCTCATCCGCGACGTGCTGAAGAAGTTCGACGCCGAGACCGTGCGTTTCTTCGTCGTCCGGGCCCACTACCGCAGCCCGCTCAACTACAGCGACGTGCACCTCAACGACGCCCGCAATTCGCTGCGCCGGCTCTACAACGCGCTGGCGCTGGTGCCGCCGGCGCCGGTCGCCATCGACTGGACCCAGGCCCATGCGGCGCGCTTCAAGGCCGCCCTGGACGAGGACTTCGGCACGCCCGAGGCCGTGGCGGTGCTGTTCGACCTCGCCGGTGAGGTCAACCGCACGCAGTCCGCCGAATCCGCCGGCCTGCTGAAGGCGCTGGCCGGCTGCCTGAACCTGCTGCAAGCCGACCCGCAAGCCTTCCTGCAGGCCGGCAGCACGCTCGACGACGCCACCATCCAGGGCCTGATCCTGCAGCGTGCGCAAGCCAAGGCGGCGAAGAACTTCGCCGAGGCCGACCGCATCCGCAACGAACTGCTGGCCCAGGGCATCGTGCTCAAGGACTCGGCGAGCGGCACCACCTGGACCTCGGCGCAGTGAGCGCCGCCCCCCGAACCATGGCTGCCGCCAAGGAGCCGATCGTCCAGGTCTTCACGCCCGACTACTGGGAAGAAGCCTGCAAGCACCTGGGCAAGAAAGACCGCGTCATGAAGCGGCTGATCCCGCGCTTCGGCGACGTCCGCCTGGAGTCGCGCGGCGATGCCTTCACGACGCTCGCCCGCAGCATCGTCGGCCAGCAGATCTCGGTGCCGGCGGCCCAGACGGTCTGGCGCCGCTTCGTCGAACTGCCGCGCAAGCTGACGCCGGCCAGCGTGCTGAAGCTCAAGGTCGACGACATGCGCGGCGCCGGGCTGTCGGCGCGCAAGGTCGAATACCTGGTCGACCTGGCGATCCATTTCGACTCGGGCGCGGTGCACGTCGACGCCTGGGAAAACATGTCCGACGAGATGATCATCGCGGAACTGGTCGCGATCCGCGGCATCTCACGCTGGACCGCCGAGATGTTCCTGATCTTCCACCTGATGCGGCCCAACGTGCTGCCGCTGGACGACCCCGGCCTCATCAGCGGCATCAGCCAGAATTACTTTTCGGGCGATCCGGTCAGCCGCAGCGATGCCCGCGAGGTCGCCGTGGCCTGGGCCCCGTATTGCAGCGTGGCGACTTGGTATATTTGGCGATCGCTCGACCCGCTACCGGTCGCAATTTGAAAAACAGGAGAAGACGTTGGCGAAACGAACCTTTCTCGACTTCGAGCAGCCCGTGGCCGAGCTCGAAAGCAAGATCGAAGAACTGCGTTATGTCCAGACCGAATCCGCGGTCGACATCTCGGAAGAAATCGATCAGCTGGGCAAGAAAAGCCTGCAGCTCACCAAGGACATCTACAGCGACCTGACGCCCTGGCAGATCACCAAGATCGCCCGCCATCCGGAACGCCCCTACACGCTCGACTACGTGAACGAGATCTTCACCGATTTCGTCGAACTGCACGGCGACCGGCATTTCTCGGACGACCTGTCGATCGTCGGTGGCCTGGCGCGCTTCAACGGCACGCCCTGCATGGTGCTGGGCCACCAGAAGGGCCGCGACACCCGCGAGCGCACGGCGCGCAACTTCGGCATGAGCAAGCCCGAGGGCTACCGCAAGGCGCTGCGCCTCATGAAGACGGCCGAGAAGTTCAAGCTGCCGGTCTTCACCTTTGTCGACACGCCGGGCGCCTACCCGGGCATCGATGCCGAGGAGCGCGGCCAGTCCGAGGCCATCGGCCGCAACATCTTCGAGATGGCGCAGCTCGAGGTGCCGATCATCGTCACCATCATCGGCGAGGGCGGCTCCGGCGGCGCGCTGGCGATCTCGGTCGGCGACCAGCTGGTGATGCTGCAGTATTCGATCTATTCGGTGATCAGCCCCGAAGGCTGCGCCTCGATCCTCTGGAAGACCAGCGACAAAGCCCAGGAAGCGGCCGATGCGCTCGGCATCACCGCGCATCGGCTGAAGGCGCTCGGGCTGGTCGACAAGATCGTCAACGAGCCGGTGGGCGGTGCGCACCGCGACCATCGCCAGATGGCCGCCTTCCTCAAGCGGGCGCTCAACGATGCCTTCCGCCAGGTCGGCGACCTGTCGACCAAGGACCTGCTCAACCGACGCTACGAGCGGCTCCAGAGCTACGGCCGCTTCGCCGATACCAAGGCCGACAGCAGCAAGTGAGGCGCTGAGCACCGGGCAGGCCCGGCGCTCCACCGCCCGCTCGGTTCCATGGAAAATCCGGCCGCCCAAGCTCTCGCGTCCTGGGCGGCGGCGCCGTTGCCGCTCGCGATCGCCTACAGCGGCGGCGCCGATTCGACCGCGCTGCTGCACGCGGCCGCGGCCCGCTGGCCCGGGCAGGTGCATGCCCTGCACGTGCACCATGGCCTGCAGCAGGCGGCCGATGATTTCGAGGCGCACTGCGCCACTGCCTGCGCGGTGCTGGGCGTTCCGCTGCATTCGGCCCGCGTCGACGCCCGCCACGCACCCGGCGAGAGCCCGGAGGACGCGGCCCGCCGGGCCCGCTACGCCACGCTGGCGGCGTTGGCGCTGTCCCGGGGATTGCGCCACGTGGCGCTGGCCCAGCATGCGGACGACCAGGTCGAGACGATGCTGATCGCGCTTGGCCGCGGCGCCGGCCTCGACGGCCTGGCGGGCATGCCGCGCTGCATGGCGCGGCACGGCGTGAGCTTCCACCGGCCGCTGCTGGACGTGCCTGCCGACGCGCTGCGCGCCTGGCTCGCCGCCAGCGGCGTCGCCCATGTCGTCGATCCCACCAACGCCGACCTGCGCTACACGCGCAACCGGCTCCGGCAGCTGGTGCTGCCGGCGCTGGAGGCCGCGCTGCCGCAGTTCCGCGAGACCTTCGCCCGCTCGGCGCGCAATGCGGCCCGGGGCTCGGCGCTGCTGGCCGAGCTGGCGGTCCTGGACCTGGCGGAGGCCGGCGCGCCGCCGGCGCTGGCCGTCCTGCGGGCGCTGCCGCGGGAACGCCTGGCCAATGCGCTGCGCCACTGGCTGCGGCGCGACCACGGCGTGGTGCCGAGCGAGGCGCAGCTGGAGCAGCTGCAGGATCAGATCGCGGCCTGCAGCACGCGCGGGCACCAGATCCGCCTCAAGATCGCCTCCGGGCGGGTCGAGCGGGAGGGCGCCGTGCTGCATTGGTACAATGCTTCGCCCTTGTCGCGGTCCGCCGACCCGGCGCGGAAGCGTTAGCGTTGAAGCGCTGAATCCGGCCCGGCGGAAGCTCTGCAAGGCCTTTGTCGGCCAGCAGCAGCGATGGCCGGCGATGCGGCATCCGAATCCTTCTCTTTGACTTTCACCCATGGCATTGATCGTTCATAAATACGGCGGCACGTCGATGGGCTCGACCGAGCGCATCCGGAATGTCGCCAAGCGCGTTGCCAAGTGGGCACGCGCCGGCCACCAGATGGTGGTGGTCCCGAGCGCCATGAGCGGCGAGACCAACCGCCTGCTCGGCCTCGCCAAGGAACTGGCGCCCGCCACCCCCGGTGCCGGCCACTACCGCGAACTCGACATGCTCGCCTCCACCGGCGAGCAGGCCTCGTCGGCGCTGCTGGCGATCGCGCTGCAGGCCGAGGGCCTGGAGGCCGTGAGCTACGCCGGCTGGCAGGTCCAGGTGAAGACCGACAGCGCCTACACCAAGGCACGCATCGAGAGCATCGACGACGAGCGCGTGCGCGCCGACCTCGATGCCGGCCGCGTGGTCGTCATCACCGGCTTCCAGGGCGTCGACGAAGGCGGCAACATCACGACCCTCGGGCGCGGCGGCAGCGACACTTCGGCGGTGGCGATCGCCGCGGCGCTGAAGGCCCACGAGTGCCTGACCTTCACCGACGTCGACGGCGTCTACACGACCGACCCGCGGGTCGAACCCGACGCCCGCCGGCTCAAGACCGTGAGCTTCGAGGAGATGCTCGAGATGGCGAGCCTGGGCTCCAAGGTGCTGCAGATCCGCTCGGTCGAGTTTGCGGGCAAGTACAAGGTGCCGCTGCGCGTGCTGTCGAGCTTCACGCCCTGGGACATCGACATCGAGGAAGAAGCCAAGTCCGGCACCCTGATCACTTTCGAGGAAGACGAAAACATGGAAAAAGCCGTCGTATCCGGCATTGCCTTCAACCGCGACGAGGCCAAGATCTCGGTGCTCGGCGTGCCCGACAAGCCGGGCATCGCGTACCACATCCTGGGCGCGGTGGCCGACGCCAACATCGAAGTCGACGTCATCATCCAGAACCTGAGCAAGGACGGCCGCACCGATTTCAGCTTCACGGTGCACCGCAACGACTACGCCCGCGCGGTCGACCTGCTCAAGGACAAGGTGCTGCCGACCCTGGGCGCCGCCGACATCGTCGGCGACACCAAGATCTGCAAGGTCAGCATCGTCGGCATCGGCATGCGCAGCCACGTCGGCGTTGCATCCAAGATGTTCCGCGTGCTGAGCGAAGAGGGCATCAACATCCAGATGATCTCGACCAGCGAGATCAAGACCTCGGTCGTGATCGACGAGAAATACATGGAACTTGCGGTCCGCGCGTTGCATAAAGCCTTCGATCTGGACCAACCGACCGCCTGAAGATGGCATAATCCAAGGCTCAGGAACTGTGACCGAGTGGCCGAAGGTGCTCCCCTGCTAAGGGAGTATGGGGTGTAGAGCCTCATCGAGGGTTCGAATCCCTCCGGTTCCGCCAAATTGATCTTCAATGATCTTTGAAAGCCCCGACGCTGATCCAGCTTCGGGGCTTTTTCTTTGGAACAGGCGAATGCAGATTCAGTACAGAGGGCCTTTTGCCCTGAGGGGCTACGGCAAGGCGCTCGACGACGGGCGATTCGAGGCCGTCTTCGTGGTCACCGAGCCGACGGCGGCGGGCGAGATGGATTCGCATCACGCGACCCACCTGTTCTTCGATTCGGAGTCCGCAGCCGTCGCGGCCGCCGATGCCGCCGCTGCACAGTGGCTGGATCGGCTCGTGACGGCCGCCGCCTAATTCCTCCGCGCGCGGCGCGCGCTACCATTCCGTGATGCCTGAATTCACCCTGGAACTCGCATCCGTCGTCGCCGTGACCTTCGCCGCCATCATGACCGTCGGCTTCGCCTGGCGTGAGCGCAAGTGGGGTCCGGCGCTGATGATGGTCGGCATCGTGGGCTTCCTGGCCATCATCGCCTACGGCATCGTGCCGAAGTTCTGACTACTCGACGACCAGCCCCTTCAGAGCCGGATCGGCGGGCGGCACGCGCAGCTTCATGTCCTTGAGCGTCTTCACCAGCAGCCCGGCGATCATCAGGTTGCGGTGATGCTTGCTGTCGGCCGGGATGACGTACCACGGCGCGTCGTCGGTCGACGTGGCGGTCAGCGCCTTTTCGTAGGCCGCCTGGTAGGCGTCCCACTTCTTGCGCACCGCCAGGTCGTCGAGCGAGAACTTCCAGTGTTTGTCGGGCTGGTCGACCCGCTCCTGCAGGCGCACGCGCTGCTCCTGCTTGCTGATGTGCAGCATGCATTTGACGATGACTGTGCCGGTCTGGGTCAGCAGGCGCTCGAAGTCGTTGATCTGGGCATAGCGCTGCCGGGTCTGGTCCTTGTCGATCCAGCCTTCGACCACCGGCACCAGCACGTCTTCGTAGTGGCTGCGGTTCCAGACCGTGATCTCGCCGGCGCGCGGCACCACGGCATGGCAGCGCCACAGGAAGTCGCGCGCGCGCTCTTCCTCGGTCGGCGCCTTGAAGGCCGTCACCTTGACGCCCAGCGGCGAGGTGCGCGAGAACACCCAGCGGATGGTGCCGTCCTTGCCGCTGGTGTCCAGCCCCTGCAGCACCAGCAGCAGCTTGCGCCGGCCTTCGGCGTGCAGCACGTTCTGCAGCCGGTCGAGCTCGATGGCCAGTGTGTCGAGCTGCTCGCGCTGGGCGTCGTCGCCGCCGGAAGAGAACGGCGTCGCGGCCGGATCGACGCCGGACAGCTTGAACTTGGGACCGGCACGGAATTTCTTGAAACTGGCCATGGCAGGGGGTCTTTCAGGTCTCGTCGTCGGGATCGATGGAGGCGCTCCAGCGGCTGTCCCAGTCGGCGCGCCGGGCGCCGTCGAGGTCACGCCGGTCGCGCTTGGTGGGGCGGCCCTGCTCGATGCTCAACGCCGGTTCGCTGCCGAGCCGGCGCTGCTCGCGTGCCGCCGCCTGGGCCGCCAGGCTCTCGGGAGTTTCTTCGTAGAGCTGCTGGGCCACCGGGGCCGGGCCGCGCTGGCCGCTGATGCCGCGCACCCAGACCACCCGCGACAGGCTGCCGAGACGCAAGCTGACCGTGTCGCCCACCTTGACCTCGCGCGAGGCCTTGGCGACATCGCCGTTGACCTGCACGCGGTTCTTGCCGATCTCGTCGGCGGCCAGCGAGCGCGTCTTGAAGAAGCGCGCCGCCCAGAGCCATTTGTCGATTCGAAGTCGGTCCATGAGTTCAGCGATTGTCGCGCGCCAGCGGGATTCGCACGACGGCGTCCAGCCCGACGGTCCGGCCGCCGGCCTCGCGGTTGTCCAGCGCGATGGTGCCGCCCAGGGCCAGCACGATCTCGCGGCAGATCGCCAGCCCCAGGCCGGAGCCGCTGCCCACGTCGCCGGCCGCGAACGGCGCGAACAGCCGCTGGCGCAGCGCGTCGGAGATGCCGCGGCCTTGGTCGCTGACCTGCAGCAGCGCCAGCTCGCCTTCGGCATGAACCCGCACCGTCAGCGCCGCCGCGCGCGGGCTGTGCTTGATGGCGTTGTGCAGCAGGTTGCGCGCGAGCTCCTGCAGCATCCAGAGATGGGCGCGCACCGGCACCGGCGCCGAATCCGTCGAGAGCTCGAAGTCGAGCGCCTTGTCGGCGACCAGCGGCGACAGGTCGAGCGCCACCGCGCGCACCGCGTCGGCCAGGTCCAGGGTGACCGACTCGGGCTGCTGGCGCAGCTGCTCGACCTTTGCCAGCGACAGCATCTGGTTGGCCAGCGCGGTCGCGCGCTCGACGGTCTCGCTGATCTCGCCCAGCGCCTGGTCGGGCGGGACGTCGCCGCGGCGGGCCGACTGCACCTGCGCCTTGAGCACCGCGAGCGGCGTGCGCAGCTGGTGCGCGCTGTCCCGCACGAAGCGCTTCTGGTGGTCGAGCAGGCGCTGCAGGCGGCCCATGACCTGGGTCGTGGCGTCGATCAGCGGGCGCAGCTCGCGCGGCGCGTCGGGGGCGTCTATCGGCGACAGGTCGTCGGCGGCGCGGGCCTGGATCGCCTCGCCCAGCGCGCGCACCGGGCGGGTGGCGCGCTGCACCACGACGACCGTGACCGCGGCGATCACCCCCATCAGCACCAGCTGGCGCCATAACATGTCGACCAGCAGCTTGCGCGCCAGCGTTTCGCGCAACTCCAGCGTCTCCGCCACCTGCACCACGGCCATCGCGCGTCCGCGGCCGCTGGCGATCGGCTGCAGCAGCACGGCGACGCGCACCGGCATGGCGCGGAACTCGGCGTCGTAGAAGTCGACCAGCGCGGCATAGGGCGGGCGGTTCGGCAGCTTGCCACGCCAGAAGGGCAGTTCCTCGAAGCCCGAGACCAGCTGGCCGTCCAGCGCCGAGACCCGGTAGTACATCCGGCTCTGGTTGTCGGCCTCGAAGGCCTCGAGGGCGGAGTAGGGGACGATGGCGCGCAGCGTGGCCGCCTCGTCGTAGCCTTCGACGTCGAGCTGCTCGCCGATGGTCTTGGCCGAGGCCAGCAGCGTGCGGTCGTAGGCGGTCGTGGCGGCAGCCAGGCTCTGCCGGTAGAGGCTCACGCTGTTGATGAGGATGAACACGGCGATCGGCCCCAGGATGCCCATGAGCAGCCGGGCGCGCAGCGAGGTGGCCCGCATCACGCGTCTTCGCGCAGCAGGTAGCCCAGGCCGCGCAGCGTCATCAGCGTCGCGCCGGTGGCGGCGAGCTTCTTGCGCAGCCGGTAGACCACGACCTCGATGGCTTCGTACTGCACGTCGGCCTCGCCCGGAAACACCAGCTCGAACAGGCGCTCCTTGCTGACCGCGTGGCCGGGCTTGGCCATCAGCGCTTTCAGCAGCGCCAGTTCGCGCGGCGTCAGTTCGAGCACCTCGGCGCGGTGGTAGATGGCGCCGCTGTCGGGTTCGTAGCGCAGGCCCCCGACTTCCGGCAGGCGCGCCGTCGCCTCGGCGCCCTGGTGACGCCGCTTGAGCGCCCGGATGCGGGCCTCGAGTTCGTCGAGGTCGAAGGGCTTGGGCAGGTAGTCGTCGGCCCCGGCGTTGAGGCCGACGATGCGGTCGCCGACCGTGCCGCGGGCGGTGAGCAGCAGCACCGGCGTGCGCAGCCCGGCGGCGCGCGCCTGGGCCAGCACCTGCAGGCCGTCGAGCCCGGGCAGGCTGAGGTCGAGCGCCACCACGTCGGGTTCGAGCGCCCGCCACTGGGCCAGCGCCTGAGCGCCGTCGCCGCAGATCCGGACGTCGATGTGGCGCCGCCCGAGCGTGCGCTGCAAGGTGGTTTGCATCGACGGATCGTCTTCGACTAGCAGCAGCTTCATGGCGCGATTTTCGGTGTTTACCCCAGTCCGAAGGACAGCCAACTGACAGCAGGGCGGCGCATCATAGCGGCGTCAGCTTCTACTCAGCTTGCCAAAATCCAAGGAGACCCGCATGCGTCGCGATACCTTTCTGAAGTCACTGGCCGCCCTGGCCGCCACCGGTGCCCTGCCGCTGTCGGCCTGGGCCGCTCCCAACGTCAAGATGATGATCCCCGCCAATCCGGGCGGCGGCTGGGACACCACCGGGCGGGCGCTGGGCAAGGCCCTGACCGATGCCAAGCTGGCCGACACCGTGACCTTCGACAACAAGGGCGGCGCCGCCGGCGCACTGGGCCTGGCCCAGTTCGTCAACGGTTCCAAGGGCGACCCGAACGCGATGATGATCATGGGCGCCGTGATGCTGGGCGGCATCATTACCGGCAAGCCGCCGGTGAGCCTGTCGCAGGCGACGCCGATCGCCCGCATCACGAGCGAATACAACGTCTTCGTGCTGCCCGCCAGCTCGCCCCTGAAGACCATGAAGGACGTGGTCGAGCAGCTCAAGAAGGACCCGGGCAGCGTCAAGTGGGGCGGCGGCTCGCGCGGCTCCACCGAGCACATCGCCGCGGCCATGATCGCGCAGAAGGTCGGCGTCGATCCCTCGAAGATCAACTACGTCGCGTTCCGTGGCGGCGGCGAGGCGACGGCGGCGATCCTGGGCGGCAATGTCACGGTCGGCGGCAGCGGCTTCAGCGAATTCGCCGAGTACATCAATGCTGGCAAGATGCGCGCCATCGCGGTGACCTCGGCCCAGCGGCTGACGGGCATCAACGTGCCGACGCTCAAGGAGCAGGGAATCGACGTCGAGATCGGCAACTGGCGCGGCGTCTACGGCGCGCCCGGCATCACGCCCGAGCAGCGCAAGGCGCTGACCGACATGGTGCTGGCGGCGCTCAAGACGCCGACCTGGGGCGAGGCGCTCAAGAAGAACGACTGGACGCCGGCAGTGCTGTCCGGCGAGGCCTTCGCCAAGTTCGTCGACGACGAGTTCGCGAGCCTGCGCGCGACCATGGTCAAGTCGGGCATGGTTTGAACGCCTGATCGGCACGGCAACGGGCGCAGGCCGTCGATCGGCCTGCGCCCTTTTTCCGCCCCCAGCGAGGTCCAGAAGAATGTCCAACATCGACTCACTCCCCCATTCACCCCCGCCTTTGTGGCCGCAGACGCTGGTCGGCGCCGGGGTTCTCGTCACCGGGCTGGCGCTCGCCTTCGGTGCCATCGGCATTTCGTCCGAGGCCGGCTACGGCGGTGTCGGGCCCAACTTCCTGCCCTGGCTGGTGTCGATCGCGCTGACCATCTGCGGCGGCTGGATCGTCTGGGAGTCACGCACCGGCGGCTTCCGCGAAATGGACCAGCCTTCGGGCGCCACCAAGGCCTACTGGGCCGGTTTCATCTGGGTCTCGGCGGGCTTGCTGCTCAACGCGGCGCTGATCACCAGCATCGGCTTCATCCTGAGCTGCACCCTGTGCTATCTGCTCGCGGTGCAGGGCCTGCGCCGCGCCAGCGGGCAAGGCGGCGTCAACTTGCCGCGCACCTGGATCATCGACCTCGTGACCGGCCTGCTGATCGCGGCGCCGGTCTTCTGGACGTTCACCAAGTTCCTGGCGATCAACCTGCCGGGCCTGACCGCCACGGGCTGGATCTGACATGGATATCTTCAACGCATTGATGCACGGCTTCGCGCTGGCGATCACGCCCGCGAACCTTCTCTGGTGCCTGGTCGGCTGCGCCCTGGGCACGGCGGTCGGCGTGCTGCCCGGCATCGGCCCGGCGGTCGCCGTCGCGATGCTGCTGCCGATCACCGGCAAGGTCGACGTCACGGCCTCGATGATCTTCTTCTCGGGGATCTACTACGGGGCGATGTACGGCGGCTCGACCACCTCGATCCTGCTCAACACGCCCGGCGAGACCGCCAGCATGGTGACCGCCATGGAGGGCAACAAGATGGCCAAGAGCGGGCGCGCCGGGGCGGCGCTCGCCACGGCGGCGATCGGCTCCTTCGTCGCCGGCACCATCGCCACCGTGATCGTCACGCTGTTCGCGCCCTTCGTGGCCGACTTCGCGGTCAAGCTCGGCCCGCCCGAGTATTTCCTGCTGATGCTGCTGGCCTTCACCACCGTGAGCGCGGTGCTCGGCAAGAGCACGCTGCGCGGCATGACGGCGCTGTTCATCGGCCTGGCGGCCGGATGTATCGGACTCGACCAGATCTCGGGCCAGGGCCGCTACACGGGCGGCATCCCCGAGTTGCTCGACGGCATCGAGATCGTGCTGGTCGCGGTCGGCCTGTTCGCGGTCGCCGAGGTGCTATACGCCGTGCTCTACGAGGGCAAGGTGGTCGAAGGGCAGAACAAGCTCAGCCGCGTCCACATGACTGCGCGCGACTGGAAGCGCTCGATCCCTGCCTGGCTGCGGGGCACCGCGATCGGCACGCCCTTCGGCTGCATCCCGGCCGGTGGCACCGAGATCCCGACCTTCCTGAGCTACGCGACCGAAAAGAAGCTGGCCAAGGATTCGGATGCCAAGGCCGAGTTCGGCACCAGCGGCGCGATCGAAGGCGTGGCCGGCCCCGAGGCTGCCAACAACGCCACCGTGACGGCGGCGCTGATTCCGCTGCTGACGCTCGGCATCCCGACCTCGAACACCACCGCCATCCTGCTCGGCGCCTTTCAGAACTACGGCATCCAGCCGGGGCCGCAGTTGTTCACGACGTCGGCCGCGCTGGTCTGGGCGCTGATCGCCTCGCTCTACATCGGCAACGTGATGCTGCTGGTCCTGAACCTGCCGATGGTCGGGCTGTGGGTCAAGCTGCTCAAGATACCGAAGCCGCAGCTTTACGCGGGCATCCTGATCTTCGCCACGGTCGGTGCCTACGGCATGCGCCAGAGCGCCTTCGACCTGGTGCTGCTGTATGTCATCGGCGTGCTCGGCGTCGTGATGCGGCGCTACGACTTCCCGACCGCGCCGGTGGTCGTCGGCATGATCCTCGGGCCGCTGGCCGAAGCGCAGCTGCGCAACGCGATGTCGATCGGCGAGGGCAGCGCGACGGTGTTCTTCCAGCGCCCGATGTCGATCGTGCTGGTGATCATCGTGCTGGCGGTGATGATCCTGCCGCGCGTGGCCAAGCGGCTGAGCGAGCGGCGCGCCGCCGCAGCCGCCTGAGGCCGCGGCGCTCAGTTCGCGGCCGAGCCCGCGTCGGACGGGGCGGTCGCGGTCTGCTGCATCCTGGCGCCCTGCAGGCGCTGCATTTCGGCCATGAATTCCGGGCCGCTGCGCATGCGCTGATAGGCCGCCATCTGGGCCCGGTAGGCCGGGCTCGACGGGTCGAAGCTGTCCCGGTTGGCGACCTGGCTCATGCCGGAGCGGATCCAGAGATTCGTATCGGCGGCGACCTCGACCCGGCTCATCGCGCCGGTCGCGGGATCGGCGGGGCCGACGCGATACTCCTGCGGCGCACTCATCATCGACCGGCTCGCCGCCATGTCGGCCGTGACGGCCGAACGGCTGTAGGCGCCGCCCGTGGTCGTGATGGGCGCTCCGACCCACTGCTCGGCCGGGACCGTCTGGGCAAAGGCGGTCGCACCGGCCAGCGCGAGGACGGAGACACCGAGAACTTGCCTGGCATTCATGATGAAATCTCCCGAAGGCTTGGACGTGCAGTCGCGGACATCGCGGCCATCACAGGGCGTGACTGTGACGGCTCCGGGCCTTGGGGGCTGTGCGTTTTGGCACCTCGTTTCTCAATCCGCCCGATGCCGCTGGGAGGTCCGCCATGGCGCTCCAACGTTCCACTCTCGGCCTGCAGCACATCGCGCTGCTGCAAGGCCTGTCGGCCGAACGGCTGGAGCAGCTGGCGCAGCGCTGCCAATGGAAGAGCCTGCCGGCCGCGACACCGGTGCTGATGCGTTCCGAGCAGAAGAGCGAGGTCTACTTCGTGGTCTCGGGCGCCCTGCGCGTGACCTCCTACGCGGCCAATGGCCGGCAGGTCACTTTTCGCGATCCGCAGGCGGGCGAGCATTTCGGCGACATCGCGGCGATCGACGGCCAGCCGCGCTCGGCGGACGTCGTGACGCTCACGCCCGCCGTGGTGGCCAGCCTGGACCGCACTGCGTTCCTCGAACTGCTGCGCGACGAGCCGATGGTCGCCGAGCGCGTGATGCGCGGCCTGGCGGCGCTGGTGCGGCAGCTGTCGGACCGGGTCATCGATCTGAGCACGCTCGGGGTCCAGAACCGGGTGCACGCCGAACTGCTGCGGCTCGCCCAACTGGCCGGTGTGGTCGACAACCGCGCGCGGCTGGAGCCGATGCCGACCCATGCCGAACTGGCCGGGCGGATCAGCACCAACCGCGAACAGGTCACGCGGGAGCTCAACGCGCTGCGCCGCGAGGGCGTGCTCGCCAAGGACGGCAAGGCGCTGGTGGTGCCTGACGTGGCGCGGCTGGCGGGACTGGTGGCCGAAGTCCGGGGCTTCGACTGACCTGCGCGGGAGGGCGGTCCCTAGTCGTTCGAGCGCCAGGCCGGCAGCTTCCAGCCGGTCCAGAGCGCCCCGAGACGCAAGACGATCGCGGTCGCGGCAGCAGCGGTCAGTCCGACCCAATCGGGCGCCTGCAGGGCGTCGGCGCCGACGATGACCCAGGCGCCCGCGAAAGAGCAGATCGCGTACGGCTGATGGTCGCTGAAGGCGCGCGGGATCTCGTTGCAGACGATGTCGCGCAGCACGCCGCCGAACACCGCGGTCATCATGCCCATCAGCACGGCCACGATCGGCGGCATCGAGGCGCCGAGCGCGATCTGCGTGCCGGTGGCGGTGAAGAGGCCCAGGCCGAGCGCGTCGGGCCACTGCATCGCGCGCTCGGTGAGCGCGAAATGGCGATCGCGCAGGAACAGCATCGCCGCCATGCACAGCGCCAGCAGCAGCCACAGCCAGCCCGCATGCTCGACCCAGAAGAAGGGCCGGCGGTCGAGCAGCACATCGCGCAGGGTGCCGCCGCCGAAGGCCGCGAGGCCGGCCACCATGACCACGCCGACCGCGTCGAGCCGCTTGCGCGCGGCCTCGATCAGTCCCGATATCGCAAATGCCAGCGTCGCCGCCGCCTCGATCGCGATCTGTGCATTGGAGAGCGACAGGACGGTGGAGAGCGGCAGGCTTTGCATGGGCAGTCAGTTGTGCATGTGGCCGTGCGATTCTGTCGCAGCGCCGGCCGGTGCACCGACCGGGACGTCGACCTGGAGCGAACTCTTGACACCCTTGGCGTCCTCGAAGCGCAGGGTGAGCGGGATGCTGCCGCCCTTGGCGATCGGCTGCTTCAGGTCCATCAGCATCACGTGCAGGCCGCTGGCCTTGAGCTCCACGGTCTGCCGCGGCGGCAGTTCGAGGCCGCC
Source organism: Variovorax ginsengisoli (assembly GCF_030486595.1). Classification (GTDB taxonomy): domain Bacteria; phylum Pseudomonadota; class Gammaproteobacteria; order Burkholderiales; family Burkholderiaceae_C; genus Variovorax; species Variovorax ginsengisoli_B. The sequence continues at coordinate 179,838 of NZ_JAUJZH010000010.1, forward strand.
GGTGACTTCGCGCATCTTCATGGTGTCGCCTTCCATCTTCATCTCGTGCACTTCGGCCACCCCCGCCGCGGGCGTCGAGGCGCCGACCAGCCGGGCCCCCGAGGGCGCCATGAGCTTCATGAAGGCGCCGGTGCCGCTCTGGCCGGGCACCGCCTGGCGGACCCAGGCGTCACGCACGTCGACCGCGGCCACGCCGGCCGGCAGCACGTCGAGGCGGGCCGCCGGCAGGGCCAGCTTCTCGGTCGATCCGGCGGCCGGCACCTGGGCCCAGTCGGCGCTGCCGACGTCGCAGCTCTGCAGGACCTTGAAGTAGAGCGGGCCGGGCTTGTCGGTGAGCTTGCCGCGGACGATGAATTCGGCCCGCTCGGCGCCCGGCAATGCGGTCTGCGCCGAGTCGGCCTTCCAGGACACCTCGCCCGGCGTGGCGGCCAGGGTCCAGCCCTGGCGCGGCTGGGCCTGGATCAGCGTGAAGCCCTGGGGCAGCTGGACCCGCACGCCGGTGGTGGCCTTGGCGTCGGTGCAGGCATGGCCGACGCGGAAGGCAGCGTCGTATTCGCTGCCGGCCGCGGCGCCGCCGGCGGGCAGGGTGACGTGGGCCATGGCGGCGCTGCTGCAGAGTGCGGCGCAGGCGGCGAGGGTGCGGAGGGGGGTGGTGTGGGTCATTGGGTGGCTCCTTTAGTCAGTTGAGGACAGAGCAAAAACTGCTTCGCAGTTTCTTGGTCTGCCCCGCAAGGTCTCAGTAATCCCAGCGCAACTCGGCAGAATACGTGCGCTGCGGGTAGGGGTGGAAGTTCCAGTACTGGTAGTTGTTGGCATTGTCGACACCGAAGGCGGCCGACCATTGCCTGTCGATCTGAAAGCGTGCCCGCAGATCGACCGTGAAGTACTTGCTGGCGCCGAAGTAGGCGAAGCCGTTGACGTCGCTGTTGTCGAGGGTCGAGTACTGCTTGCCGCTGTAGCGCGCGGCCGCGGTGAAGGCCCAGCGGGCGTCGGGCCTGTAGGTCGCGTAGACGGTGGAGCGCCATTGCGGAACCCGCGGCTGCCACTTGCCGACGCTGGCCGGGAACAACGGGTTCGAGACGATCTTCGAGTCGGCATAGGTGAGGCTGGCGCCCATGTCGAGGCCGCGCATCCAGACGTTTTGCCCGGTGTAGGACAGCTCGAAGCCGGTGGTGCGTACCTTGGCGATGTTCTCCACCCGCGAGATGCTCGTGTTCGGGATCAGCTGGCTGTAGAGCGCGTCGTCGGTGGTCTCGTGGAACAGCGTGGCGCGGGCCAGGCCGTTGCCGAGGTCCTTCTCGGCGCTCAGCTCGCTGGTCCACGATTTCTCGGGCTTGAGGAAGGGGTTGTTGATGAAAGACAGCGCGCCGCCGGTGGTGGCGCCATACAGCTCGCCCACGGTCGGGTAGCGCACCGCCCGGCCGAGCGAGGCCTTGAGCACCGTGTCGTCGGCCCACTGGTAGGCCAGCGCCGCTTTCGGCGAGGCGTCCGATTCGCTGCGCGACGGGTAGGGCAGGACGCTGGTCGCGGTGGCGGTGAAGCCGTTGCTGGCTTGCCAGTCTTCCCATCGCAAGCCCAGCACGGCCTTCCACTTCGGCGCGAAGGACCAGCTGTCCTGCGCCCATCCGGCAATGGTCTCGGTGTTGCCGCCGACGTTGCTGACCAGCGTGCCGGAAGGGCCGTAGAGCCAGTTGCCGATCACATTGGTCTTGAGGATGCCGAGCTTGTAGGCATCGCGCTCGACGCCGAAGTCAACGATGTGGGCACCGCCCACCCCCTGCGGCCGCCAGGTGCCCTTGGCCGTCAGCGTGTTCCAGCCCGTGGAGCCACCCTGGTCCTGCAGGGTGCCGGCGCCGCCGATGGCCGCCAGCGGCAGCGCCACCGTGGGCGCGCGCTGCTGATCCTTCGAATAGTCGTAGAGGCTGGCGGCCACCTCCCAGTCCCACTCGCCCTGGGTGTTGCTCTTGACCGAGAGGCCGTGCATGTAGTGGGTCTGTTCGTCGTTGGTGAGCGGAAACGCCGTCGGCCCGAGCGTGAAGCTGCGTCCGAGGATGTTGACCAGCCCGGTGTAGACCGGCTGGCCCTGGGCATTGCTCAGGTAGCTCTCCGGCCGGCCTTCGGAGCTGTTCTGCCACCAGCCCAGCGTGTAGGTGGCGGTCACGGTGGGCGAGAAATCGTAGGCCAGCTTGAGCTTGGCGTGGTCCTGGAGCGTGTGGTACTGGGTGCCGGTGCCCAGGATGTACCACGGCGTGTTGGTGGTGTTGAGGCCCGGCACGAAGCCCACCACCGGGGTGCCGGCGCGCCCGGGCGTGCCCGAGGCCACGGTCGCGGTCGTGAAGGTCAGCGGCTGGCCCTGGCTGTCGCCCCGGCTCAGGTCGATGAACCACGACCAATCGCCGCTGCGGCTGCCGAGCGAGGCGCTGGTCTGCCAGCTGTTGAAGGTCTGGCGCGTGTTGTAGAGGTCGTTGGGCTGCGACTGGTAGCCCATCTTGACGTGGGCCTCGAGCTGCGAGGGCATGCGGGTCACGTAGTCGACCACCGCGCCGGCCGAGTTGCCGGGGTAGGCGGCCGAGAAGGGGCCGTACATCACGTCGACCCGCTCGATCTCCTCGGGCGTGACGAGGCCCCAGCGCGGCGCGTAGTTGCTGCCGTTGGCGATGCCGTTGCCGAGGTAGTTCGACAGCAGGATGCCGTCGGCATAGACCGCCGAGCGGGCGCTGTTGCCGGTGCCCGAGGCGCGGGTCGACAGGATGGCGTGGTTGTAGTCGCCGATGTAGCGCTTGCGCACCAGCAGGCTGGGCAGGTACTTGAGCGCGTCCTCGCTGTCGGTGGCGTTGATGCGGGTCTCGATCTCCTCGCGGGTGATGCCCTCGATGGTGGTCGGGATCTGGGTCGGCAGCGAGGTCGGCTGGCCGCCGGTCACGGTGACGACGCCGAGTGAGCGCGTGCGCTCGGGGGCCTCGTCGGCGGCACGCGATGCCGGCCGCTCCTGGGCCGACGCCGGCAGGGTCGACCAGGGAAAAGCCGCGCTCAACGCGAGCGACAGCAGGGTCTTGTTCATGGAAGGATCTCCTCGGCAGCCGTCGGCTGCCTGCGCATTGCGGAAACGCACAGCGCGGCGCCTTCCATGCGCCGTGTGCGTCAGGGCTGGAGCAAGCTCAGGAGAGAGGAGGTCCGCGCGCCGGCAGCGGGGCGGCGGTGGCCGCGGCGATGCGCGCGGCCGGGATCGACTGGACCGCATGGCCCAGGGGCTGCACCGTCGGCAATTGCGCCAGCGGCAAGGCCGGCGGCGGTGCACCGGCCGGCAGGCACAGCGGGCAGTCGAGGTGGCCGGCGGCGGGCGCCTGCGCGCCGTCGTCGGTCATGACCACCAGCATGGTGGCGCCGGCGGCCGAGCAGACGATTTCCATCGGCTTCGGCTGGACCAGCGGAGAGGCCACCGCGACACCGAGCGACAGCGCGAACCACGCCAGCACGAAGCTGGCGAGGAGGCGGGCGCGGCGGAGTGCGGACATGGGCGCGATTATGCGGCTTGGCGTGCGGCGGGCGGACCGGCGTCGTGCGGGCGGGGCTCAGCGAGCGGGGGCGTCGGCCGGCACCACGGTGGTGGAGCGGCGCGAGCGGACCGTTTCGGTCGCGCCCGGCACCGGCTGGCCGGCCGGCGTGACCACCGTGGCGCGCCGGTCGGGTGTGCGCGTCGTGACGTTGGCCGGCGGTCCGCCGCGCGCGCGGTCCAGTGCCGCGCCGGCGTCGCGCACGCAGGCTTCGCGCTCGGGTGCCGGCAGCTTGCCGCTGTTGCAGACGGCCAGCTGGCGTTGGTGGCGCTCCTGGGCATGCTGCAGATCGGTCGCGGTCTGCGCGTGGGCGCAGAAGGCGCTGGCCAGCAGGACGCCGCACAGTGCGGCACGGGAAACGGGTCGAGTCATGGTGTGGCTCCGTCGAGTGACGGGGCTAGTCTATCCGGCGCCGTGGGCCGCGTCCGGGCCTGCTTCGGCCGCCGGCGGCTGGCCGCGCAGGCGTCGCGCGGTGCGCTTGATCCAGCCCTCGACGTCGTCGACGTAGGTGAACACCGCCGGCACCACCAGCAGGCTCAGCACGGTGGAAGTGATCAGCCCGCCGATCACGGCCATCGCCATCGGCGAGCGGAAGCTGGAATCGGCGGCGCCGAGACCGATCGCGATCGGCAGCATGCCCGCGCCCATCGCCAGCGTGGTCATGATGATCGGCCGGGCCCGCTTGTGACAGGCGTCGCGCAGGGCGTCCCAGCGGCTCATGCCGTGGTCGCGGCGCGCCACGATCGCGTACTCGACCAGCAGGATCGAGTTCTTGGTCGCAATGCCCATCAGCATGATGAGACCGATCAGCGAAGGCATCGACAGCGCCTTCTGGCCGATCAGCAGGCCGACGAAGGCGCCGCCGAGCGCCAGCGGCAGCGCGCAAAGGATCGTGATCGGGTGCAGGAAGTCCTTGAACAGCAGCACCAGCACGATGTAGATGCACAGCACGCCGGTCAGCATGGCCAGGCCGAAGCTCGCGAACAGCTCGGTCATGACCTCGGCGTCGCCGACCTCGGCCACCCGCACGCCGGGCGGCAGGCTGCGGATCGAGGGCAGCTTCATCGCCGCGTCCTTGGCGTCGCCGAGGCCGACGCCCGACAGCTCGATCTCGAAATTGACGTTGCGCGAGCGGTCGTAGCGATCGATCACGGCCGGGCCGCCTTCCATCGTGAGCGCCGCCACCTGGCCCAGCATGACCGGGCCGCGCGTGCCGGGCACCGCGAGCCGTTCGAGCAGCGCCAGGTTCTGCCGCGCCGAATTCTCCAGCTTGACCACGATCGGCACCTGCCGCTGCGCCAGGTTGAGCTTGGGCAGGTTCTGGTCGTAGTCGCCGAGCGTGGCGACCCGCAGCGTCTCGGCGATCGCCGAACTCGTGACGCCGAGGTCGGCGGCGCGCGCGAAGTCGGGCCTGACCGCGATCTCGGGCCGGATCAGGCTGGCGGTCGAGGTGATGTTGCCGAGGCCGGGAATGGTGCGCAGGTCGCGTTCCACCGCGCGCGCGGCGGTGGTCAGCGCGTTCGGGTCGTCGCCGCTCAGCGCCAGGATGTATTTCTCGCCCGAGCCGCCGAGGCCCACGGTGCTGCGCACGCCGGGCAGGGTCTCGAGCGCGGCCCGAATGCGGTTCTCGATCACCTGCTTGCGTGGCCGGTCGCCGCGCGGGTCGAGCTGGATCGTGAGTGTCGCCTTGCGGGTCTCGGGGGTGCCGAAGTTGGCGAAGGGGTCGCCGCCGGCGCTGCCGCCGCCGACCGTGGTGTAGACGCTGCGCACATGGTCGATCGCCATCAGGCGCCGGCGCGTTTCCTCGGCGGTGGCCGTGGTCTGGGCCAAGGTGGCGCCGGGCGCGAGCGACAGGTAGACCTGGGTCTGCGAGTTGTCGTCGGGCGGGATGAAGCCGGTCTTGAGCAGCGGGATCATCGCCACCGAGCCGAAGAAGAAGAGGGTGGCCAGCACCATCGTCGTGAAGCGATGTTTCAGGCACCACTCGGCCATCCGCATGTAGATCCTGAGCCAGCGCGGCTCTTTCTCGGCGTGGACGATCGGCTTCAGGATGTAGGCCGCCATCATCGGCGTCAGCACCCGGGCCACCACCAGGGATGCGAACACCGCGAGCGAGGCGGTCCAGCCGAACTGCTTGAAGAACTTGCCGGCCACGCCGCTCATGAAGGCGGTCGGAAGGAACACCGCGATCAGGGTGAAGGTGGTGGCGATCACGGCCAGGCCGATCTCGTCGGCGGCTTCCATCGCGGCCTGGTAGGGCGACTTGCCCATCCGCAGGTGACGCACGATGTTCTCGACCTCCACGATCGCATCGTCGACCAGGATCCCGACCACCAGCGACAGCGCCAGCAGCGACACCACGTTGATCGAGAAGCCCAGCAGGTACATGCCCACGAAGGCCGGGATCACCGACATCGGGAGTGCCACCGCGGAAATGAAGGTCGCGCGCCAGTCGCGCAGGAACAGCCAGACCACGATTACGGCCAGGATCGCGCCCTCGTAGAGCAGGTGCAGCGAGCCTTCGTATTCCTCCTCGACCGGGGCGACGAAATTGAAGGCCTCGGTGAGCTGGATGTCGGGGTGCTGCAGGCGCATCTCGGCCAGCGCCTTCTGGATCGCGGCGCCGACCTCGACCTCGCTGGCGCCGCGGCTGCGCGCCACCTCGAAGCCGACCACCGGCCGGCCGTCGAGCAGCGCCGCGGCGCGCGGCTCGGCGATGGTGTCGCTGATGCGGGCCAACTCGTCGAGCCGGATGCGGCGGCCGTCGGTCAGCGCGATCTGCATGTCGGCCAGTTGGTCGGCCGACTGCACCGTGGCCAGCGTGCGCACCGGCTGCTCGCTGCCGCCGACGTCGGTGCGGCCACCCGCGCTCTCTGTCTGTACCAGCCGCAGCTGGCGCGAGATGTCGGCCGCGGTGGCGCCCAGCGCCTGCAGCTTGGCCGGATCGAGGTCGACATGCACCTGGCGGGTGACGCCGCCGACCCGGTTCACCGCGCCGACGCCGGGCAGCGCCAGCAGCTTCTTGGTGACGTCGTTGTCGACGAACCAGGACAGCGCCTCGTCGTCCATCTTCGATGACGCGATCGTGAAGGCCAGCACCGGCTGGGCCGCGAAGTCGAGCTTGGTGACCACCGGGTCGCGGACGTCGGCCGGGAGGTCGGCGCGCACCCGCTGCACCGCCGAGCGCACGTCGTCGACCGCTTCCTGGACCGGCTTCTCGAGCCGGAACTCGACGATCAGCGTGGCCGCGCCGTCCTGCACCTTGGTCGTGATGTGCTTCAGGCCCTGGATGGTGGCGATCGAGTTCTCGAGCTTGCGCGCGACATCGTTCTCGAGCTGCGAGGGCGCGGCGCCCGGCAGCGCGGCCGACACCGTGACGGTCGGCAGGTCGATGTCCGGGAAGTTCTGGACCTTCATGGCGTTGAAGGACAAGAGACCCGCGAAGGTCAGCAGCACGAACAGCATCACCGCCGGGATCGGGTTGCGGATGGACCAGGCCGAGACGTTCAAGATCGCTGCTCCTTCACTTGGCTGCGGCTTCGGCCGCGGGCTTGGCGGCGGCCGCGGGCGTCTCGACCACGCGCACCAGGTCGCCGTCGTTCAGGAAGCCGGCACCCTGGACCACCACGCGGGCGTCGCCCGGCAGCGCCGTCGTGATCTCGACCCGGTCGCCGACCCGGCGGCCGGTCTCGACCTTGAGCTGGGCGACCCGGTTGTCGGGCTGCAGCAGCAACAGGTAGTTGAAGCCGTCGCGCGGCACCACCGAGGCCTGCGGCACCGTCAGCGCGCTGGTGCGGCCGAGCTGGAAATCGCCGCGCGCGAACATGCCGGCCTTGAGGCCGGTGTTCTGCAGCACGTTCGGGATGTCGACGTAGACCAGCGCATTGCGGGTCTGCGGATCGACCGTCGGCGCGATGCTGCGGACCTTGCCGCTGACGGTGGCGCCGCTGGCGCTGGTGATCACGGCCGGCGTGCCGACCGCGATCCGGCCGAGTTCGGAGGAGGTGACCTCGGCGCGCCATTCGAGCCGGCCCTGCCGCACCATGCGGAACAGCTCGGTGCCGGCACTGACCACGCTGCCGACCGTGGCGGTGCGCGCCGAGATCACGCCGTCGTCGGGCGCCAGCACCTGCGTGTTGCGCCCGCGCACCTGCTGGGCGGCGAGCACCGCCTCGGCGGCTTCGACCCGCGCCTTGGCGGTCTGCTCGGCGGTCTGGTATTGGTTGATCTGCTGCTGGCTCATGGCGCCGGTGGCCTGCAGCGTGCGCGCCCGCGCCGCGGTGCCGGTGGCGTCGGCGGCGGTGGCGCGGGCCTCGGCCAGCGAGGCCTTGGCCTGTGCCACGTCGGCCTGCACCGACTCGGCCGAGAAGGTGGCGAGCACCTGGCCTTTCTTGACCACGTCGCCGACATTGACCCGCACCTCGGCGAGCTTGAGGCCGGTCGATTCGGAGCCGATGCTGGCCTCCTGCCAGGCGGCGACGTTGCCGTTGGCCGCCAGTGTGACGCTGAGTTCGCTGTTCTCGGGCTTGGCGACCGTGACGGTCAGCGACGGCCGGGCTGCGGCCTCGGGCTTTTTCTCGGGCGTGGCGGCAGGCTTGCCGCGCAGCAGCCAGAAGGCGCCGGCGACAAGGACCAGCGCGGCAGCCAGCACGGCGAGGAGGGTGGAACGCTTCATTCTTTTCATGGCGACGGGGCGGAGGCGGAGGCCGTGGAGGCGAGGGCTTCGGGTCGTGTCCAGCCGCCGCCCATGGCGCGGTAGAGCGAGACCCAGGCTTCGGCGCGTTCGCGCTGCAGCGCGACGCGGGCGGTCTGCGAGACGAACAGCGTGCGCCGCGCATCCTCCAGGTCGAACAGGCTGGCCAGTCCGGTGTTGAAGCGGGCCTGGGTGGCGTCGAAGGAGATCTGGTAGTTCTGCACCGCGGTGTCGGCGTCGGCCGCGCGGTCGCTGGTGCTTTGCAGGTTGATCAGCGCCTGCTCGACCTCGCTCACAGCGCGTCGCACGTTGGCGCGGTACAGCGACACGGATTCTTCGTAGCGGCCTTTGGCGGCGTCATAGTTGGCGGCCAGGGTGCCGCCGTCGAAGATCGGTACGGTGAGCGCCAGGGGGCCCAGGGTCCAGGTGTCCAGCGTTTCGCTGAACCTTCCGCCGCGCACCTTCAGCACGCCGATCGAGCCCTGCAGCGTCAGGCTCGGAAAGCGCTGGGCCAGCGCCGCGCCGGCCTCGGCGCTCGCCATGGCGACGTCGAGCTCGGCCGCGTAGACGTCCGGCCGCTGCGCCAGCGCCTGGGCCGGCACGCTGTAGACCGCCTGCACAGCGGGCAGCGTGACGTCGATCGGGGCGGCTGCGAGCTTGGGTGCCAGTACCGTTCCCTCGATGCCGGTCAGCGCCACCAGCGCCTGCTGCTGCACGCTGCACAGCGCGCGCTGCTGCGTCAGCCTCCCCGCGGCTTCGGCCGCGCTGGCGCGCGCCAAGGCGGCATCGGCGGGCGCCGTGAAGCCGGCGCGCGCCGACAGCTCGGTCAGGCGCGCGGTCTCGGCGCGCGATTGCGCATCCGAGGTCGACACCACGAGCTGGCGCCGGCAGGCACGCTCGCCCAGGTAGGCGTTGGCGGTCTCGGCGGCCACCGACACGCGGGCGTCGTGCCAGCGGGCGTCGGCGCCCGCATAGCGCGACTGGCTGGCGTCGCGGCTGGCGCGCAGGCCGCCGAACAGGTCGATCTCCCAGCTCGACTGCAGGGCGGCCTGCTGGGTGGTGATCGGAGGGATGTCGGTGCTGGTTCCGCCCGTGGCGCCGGTCGAGAAGCCGGAAGTCGGCGAATTGCCGCGGCTGGCCGACAGCGAGCCGTTGAGATTGGGCACCAGCGCTGCGCCGGCCGCGACGCGCGCGGCGCGGGCTTCGCCGATGCGCGCCTGGGCGCTGGCCACGGTCGGGCTGGCGGCCTCGGCGGCGACGATCAGCTCGACCAGCAGCGGGTCGTCGAGCTGCCGCCACCACTCGGCCAGCGACGGCATCGAGCCGCCATGCGGCAGGGCCGCGGTGCCGGTCGGCAGCGGCGTCTGCCACTGCGCCGGCGTCGGCGCCGCGACCTGCTCGGGCGGCCGTGGAACGGCGCAGGCGGCGAGCAGCAGGGGAGCGACGAGACAAAGCGCGGGGAGCCGGGAGTTCCTCATGAGATTCCGCAAGAAAGGGGGTGACGTGCGCTGGCGAACGGGGGGTGCGCCAGGGCGTCGGCAGGCGGCCGGTGGACCGTGCGTGCAAGGGGCGCAGCATAGCAAGGCCCCTCGAGCGCCTCTGTAGTCGCGCACCGCGTTTTCAAAGGGCTATCGATGGTAGCGACTCGGCGAGTCGGAATCGTCCGATTCGGATGTCGGAAGGATGCACGCTACGATTCCGCCATGCCACCCGCCGCCGCACCTCCCGCCCTGCCGCTCGATGCCGAAGGCATCCTCGCGCTCGCCGCGCGCTCGATGTTCCATCTGTTTTCCAGCATCAGCCAGGGCATGTTCCTGGTCGACCGGGGCGGGCGCATCGTCTGGGTCAACGAGGGCTACCGGCGCTTCCTGCCGGCGCTGGGTTTCTCGTCGATCGACCAGTTCCTCGGCCATCTGGTCGAGGACGTGATCCCGAACACGCAGATGCGCCGCGTGCTCGACACCGGCGAGCCGATCCTGATCGACCTGCTGACCAACAAGGCCGGCACCTTCGTGGTCAGCCGGATCCCGCTGCGCGAGGAGCGCGAGGGCGATGCCGGCGCCACGCCGGGCGAGGTGATCGGCGCCATCGGCATCGTGCTCTTCGACCATCCCGAGACCACGCTGCAGCCGCTGATCAGCAAGTTCGCGCTGCTGCAGCGTGACCTCGACGATGCCCGGCGCGAGCTCGCGAGCCAGCGCGCCAATCCGCTCTACCAGCAGTCGGCCGACGGCCAGCGGCGCTCCAAGTACACCTTCGCCAGCTTCATCGGCAGCAGCCCGGCCGCGGTCGAGGTCAAGCGCCACGCACGGCGCGCGGCGCAGTCATCGAGCCCGGTGCTGCTGCTCGGCGAGACCGGCACCGGCAAGGAACTGCTGGCCCACGCGATCCATGCCGCCTCGGCGCGGGCCGGCGGGATGTTCGTCAGCGTCAACATCGCAGCCGTGCCCGACACCCTGCTCGAAGCCGAGTTCTTCGGCGTCGCGCCGGGCGCCTACACCGGCGCCGACCGCAAGGCGCGCGAGGGCAAGTTCAAGCTGGCCGACGGCGGCACGCTGTTCCTCGACGAGATCGGCGACATGCCGCTGGGCCTGCAGGCCAAGCTGCTGCGCGCCCTGCAAGAGGGCGAGATCGAGCCGCTGGGCTCGAACAAGCTGGTGCCCTTCGATGCCCGCGTGATCGCCGCCACCTCGCGCGATCTGGCGGCGCTGGTGCGCGAAGGTCGCTTCCGCGAAGACCTGTACTACCGCCTCAACGTGCTGCCGGTGCGCGTGCCGCCGCTGCGCGAAAGGCGCGCCGACATCCCGGCGCTGGTCGAGGCGCTCGGCGAGGACATGGCGCTGCGCAGCGGCGAAGCGCCGCCCGAGCTCACGCCCGACGCGCTGGCGCTGCTGGCCGCGCAGCACTGGCGCGGCAACATCCGCGAACTGCGCAACGTGCTGGAGCAGGTGACCATGCGCAGCGACTCGCAGCGCATCGACGCCGCGCAACTCGAGCGCATCCTGCGTGAGGCCGGGCAGGAAAAGATCGCGGCGCCCGAGCCGCTGCCGAGCGCCGCCGCCGATACGGCCGAAGGCGCGGCGCTGCTGCGGCCGCTGGCACAGCAGGTGGCCGAACTCGAACGCCGCGCGATCGCCGCCGCCATGGCCGCGACCGGCGGCAACAAGCTCGCGACCTCGAGGCTCCTCGGCATCTCGCGCGCGACGCTCTATGAACGTCTGGAAAACCCTGAATAGAAAACATGCAATTGCCTGAAATTCGGACAATACAGTTGTCCTGATTCCGGGCGCTTCAGGCGAAAACCAAGGGAAAGTCCTTTGTTTTCAAGGTGATGGCGGCTGGCACGAACTGTGCAATATTCAGCCATCACCTTCAGGAGACTAAGAATGCAACGTCGCTACCTCGTCGCGCTGGCCACCCTGGCTGCCGCAGGTGCCCTGGCCGCTCCGGCCTGGGCCCAGTCCAACGAGATCAAGATCGCCCACATCTACAGCAAGACCGGTCCGCTGGAAGCCTACGGCAAGCAGACCCAGACCGGCCTGATGATGGGCCTGGACTACGCGACCGGCGGCACCATGACCGTCAACGGCAAGAAGATCGTGGTCATCGAAAAGGACGACCAGGGCAAGCCCGATCTCGGCAAGTCGCTGCTGGCCGCGGCCTATGCCGACGACAAGGCAGCACTGGCAGTCGGCCCGACCTCTTCGGGCGTGGCGCTGGCGATGCTGCCGGTGGCCGAGGAATACAAGAAGATCCTCCTGGTCGAGCCCGCCGTGGCCGACTCGATCACCGGCGACAAGTGGAACAAGTACATCTTCCGCACCGGCCGCAACAGCTCGCAGGACGCGATCTCGAACGCGGTCGCGGTCGACAAGGCCGGCGTCACGGTCGCCACGCTGGCCCAGGACAACGCCTTCGGCCGCGACGGCGTGAAGGCTTTCGGCAGCGCGCTGAAGAAGGCCAAGCTGGTCCATGAGGAATACCTGCCACCGGCCACCACCGACTTCACGGCCGGCGCCCAGCGCCTGATCGACAAGCTCAAGGACCAGCCGGGCCGCAAGATCATCTGGATCGTGTGGGCCGGTGCCGGCAACCCCTTCAAGATCGTCGACCTCGACCTGAAGCGCTACGGCATCGAGATCGCGACCGGCGGCAACATCCTGCCTGCGATGGCCGCCTACAAGGCGCTGCCGGGCATGGAAGGCGCGGCCTACTACTACTTCGGAATTCCGAAGAATCCGGTGAACGAGGCCATGGTCTCGATGCACTACAAGGAATTCAAGACGCCGCCGGACTTCTTCACAGCCGGCGGCTTCTCGGCCGCGATGGCGATCGTGACCGCGCTCAAGAAGACCGGCGGCGACACCGCCACCAACAAGCTGATCACGGCGATGGAAGGCATGAGCTTCGACACGCCCAAGGGCAAGATGACCTTCCGCAAGGAAGACCACCAGGCGATGCAATCGATGTACCACTTCAAGATCAAGGTCGACCCGGCCTTCGCCTGGGGCGTGCCGGAGCTGGTGCACGAAATCAAGCCTGAAGAGATGGACATTCCCATCAAAAACAAGCGCTAAGAAAGCGATCGCGGCCGGCGAAGCCCGGCCCATTCGGGAAATGCCGCGGAACCGGCTTTGCCGGGCCGCAGGCGTTGCCCCCGGTAGGGGGTGGGCGGCTACACGAAGTGAGCCAACCTGGGGGGAGCCCCATTTCCATGCTTGAAACTACTGATCTCACCATCCGCTTCGGCGGACACGTGGCGGTGAATGCTGTCTCCTGCGCGTTCGCGCCGGGCACGCTCACTGCGATCGTCGGTCCCAACGGGGCCGGCAAGACCACGTACTTCAACCTGATCTCGGGGCAGCTCAAGGCGTCCGCGGGCACGGTGTCACTCGACGGCCAGCTGCTGTCGGGCCTGCCGGCCTCGGCGCGCACGCGGGCCGGGCTCGGCCGGGCGTTCCAGCTGACCAACCTGTTCCCGAACCTCTCGGTGCTCGAGAACGTGCGGCTCGCGGTGCAGGCGACGCGCGAGGGCGCGCATCGGCGCGGCCTCAACCTGTGGAGCATCTGGAGCGACCACCGCGCCTTGACCGAGCGCGCCGACCAGATCCTGGCCGACGTCGCGCTGAAGTCGAAGGAGCACGCGACCGTGGCCAGCCTGCCGCACGGCGACCAGCGCAAGCTCGAGGTGGCGCTGCTGATGGCGCTCGAACCCAAGGTCTTCATGTTCGACGAACCGACGGCCGGCATGAACGCGGCCGAGGCACCGGTGATCCTCGACCTGATCCGCAAGCTCAAGCAGGACAAGAGCAAGACCATCCTGCTGGTCGAGCACAAGATGGACGTGGTGCGCGAACTGGCCGACTGCATCATCGTGCTGCACAACGGGCAACTGGTGGCCGACGGCGAGCCGGCGGAAGTGATCGCCTCGCCGATCGTGCAGGAAGCCTACCTGGGCGTCGCGAAGGAGGCCGCCGCATGAACACGAATCTTCTCGAGATGAAGGGCGTGCACACGCACATCGGGGCGTATCACATCCTGCACGGCGTCGACCTGGCCGTGCCCCGCGGCCAGCTCACGATGCTGCTGGGCCGCAACGGCGCCGGCAAGACCACCACGCTGCGCACACTGATGGGCCTTTGGCATGCCTCGCAGGGCAGCGTGCGCTTCGGCGACACCGACATCACGGCGATGCGCACGCCGCAGATCGCCGAGCTCGGCATCGCCTACGTGCCCGAGAACATGGGCATCTTCTCGGACCTCACGGTCAAGGAGAACATGCTGCTGGCGGCCCGCAAGGCGAAGAACGCCGAGCAGATGGACGACGCGCGCCTGAAGTGGATCTTCAAGCTGTTCCCGGCGGTCGAGAAGTTCTGGAACCACCCGGCGGGCAAGCTCTCGGGTGGACAGAAGCAGATGCTGGCGGTGTCGCGCGCGATCGTCGAGCCGCGCGAGCTGCTGGTCATCGACGAGCCCAGCAAGGGCCTGGCGCCGGCCATCATCAACAACATGATCGACGCCTTCGGCGAGCTCAAGCGCAGCGGCGTGACGATCCTGCTGGTCGAGCAGAACATCAGCTTCGCGCAGCGCCTGGGCGACCAGGTGGCCGTGATGGACAACGGCCGCGTGGTGCACAGCGGCAGCATGGCCGCGTTCTCGGCCGACGAACGACTGCAGCAATCCCTGCTGGGACTCGCGCTATGAAAAATACCGACTTCGACTGGAAGCCGCTTCTGCTGGTGCCGGTGCTCGCGCTGGTGGCGCTGCCGCTTACGGGCTCGGTCTCGACCTGGCTCACGCTCACGGTGGCCGGCCTCGCGATGGGCATGATCATCTTCATCATCGCCTCCGGGCTGACCCTGATCTTCGGCCTGATGGACGTGCTCAACTTCGGCCACGGCGTGTTCATCGCGCTCGGCGCCTTCGTCGCCAGCAGCGTGCTCGGCCTGATGGGCGACTGGACCGGCTCGGGCGAGCTGTGGCGCAATCTGGTGGCCGTGTTCCCCGCGATGCTGGTCGCCATGGGGGTGGCCGGCGTGGTCGGCCTGGCCTTCGAGCGCTTCATCGTGCGGCCGGTGTACGGCCAGCACCTGAAGCAGATCCTGATCACGATGGGCGGCATGATCATCGGCGAGGAGCTGATCAAGGTCATCTGGGGGCCGGCGCAGATCCCGCTGCCGCTGCCCGAAGCCCTGCGCGGCTCGCTGCTGGTTGGCGACGCGGCGATCAGCAAGTACCGCATCCTCGCGGTCGTGATCGGCGCCTTCGTCTTCGGCCTGCTGGCCTGGACCCTGGGCCGCACCAAGATCGGCCTCCTGATCCGCGCCGGCGTGCAGGACCGCGAGATGGTCGAGTCGCTGGGCTACCGCATCGGCCGGCTGTTCGTCGGCGTCTTCGTGGTCGGCAGCGCGCTGGCCGGCCTGGGCGGCGTGATGTGGGGGCTGTTCCAGCAGAACCTGATCCCGCAGATGGGCGCGCAAGTCAACGTGCTGATCTTCATCGTGATCATCATCGGCGGGCTCGGCTCGACCGCCGGCGCCCTGATCGGCGCCTTGCTGGTCGGCCTCATGACCAACTACATCGGCTTCATCGTGCCGACGCTGACCCAGTTCGCCAGCATCTTTCTGATGGTGGCGGTGCTGCTGTGGCGTCCGCAGGGCGTGTACCCGGTGGCCAATCGTTGAAGAGAAACCCATGCTGTCCCGACTTCTTTCCAACGACCTGCCGCGCAGCCGCCTGCTGGCCTTGCTGCTCGCGGCCCTGGTGCTGGCGCTGGCCTTCGCACCCTTCCTGTTCCCGGGCGTCAAGGCGCTCAGCGTGGCGGCCAAGATCCTGGTCTTCATCGTGCTGGTCGCGAGCTTCGACCTGCTGCTGGGCTACACCGGCATCGTGAGCTTCGCGCACACGATGTTCTTCGGCATCGGCGCCTACGGCATCGCGATCTCGGCCAGTCGGCTGGGCGCCAACTGGGGCGCGGTGGCGGTCGGCCTCGGGGCCGCGCTTGCGATCTCGCTCGTGCTGTCGCTCGCGATCGGCCTGTTCTCGCTGCGCGTGCGGGCGATCTTCTTCGCCATGATCACGCTGGCCGTGGCCTCGGCCTTCCAGACCCTGGCCTCGCAGATGTCGGATTTCACGGGCGGCGAGGATGGCCTGACCTTCAAGCTGCCCGAGCTGATCTCGCCGAGCTTCGAGTTTGCCGAAGAGCCCTTCCTCGGCGTCTCGCTCGACGGCCGGCTGCTGTGCTACTACCTGCTCTTCGTCGCCACGGTGCTGCTGGTGCTGGCACTGCTGCGGATCGTGAATTCGCCCTTCGGCCGCGTCCTGCAGGCGATCCGCGAGAACGAGTTCCGCGCCGAGGCGATCGGCTACCGCGTGGTGGTCTATCGCACCACGGCCTCGGTGCTGTCGGCGCTGTTCGCGACGCTGGCCGGTGCGATGCTCGCCATCTGGCTGCGCTACAACGGGCCCGACACCTCGCTGAGCTTCGAGATCATGGTCGACGTGCTGCTGATCGTGGTGATCGGCGGCATGGGCACGATCTATGGCGCGGTGGTCGGCGCGGTGCTGTTCGTGATCGCGCAGAGCTACCTGCAGGATCTGCTGCGCATCGGCAGCGAGGCGGCGAGCGGCATCGGCTGGCTCGCGGCGCTGCTGTCGCCCGACCGCTGGCTCTTGTGGCTGGGCGTGCTGTTCGTACTCTCTGTCTACTACTTCCCGACCGGCATCGTCGGCCGCCTGCGCGCGAGGGCATTGAAATGAACGCTCCAAGCTCGAACTACCTTCAGATCGCCGGCCGCGAGGTCCACTGGCTCGACTGGGGCCCGCGCGATGGCCCGGTGGTGGTGGCCTGGCACGGGCTGGCGCGCACCTGCCGCGACATGGACGAGCTGGCCCGGCACTTCGCCGAGCGCGGCTTCCGCGTGATCTGCCCCGACACCATCGGCCGCGGACTGAGCCAGTGGAGCCCGGCGCCGGACGAGGACTACCAGCTGTCCTTCTACGGCCGGCTCGCGCTCGGGCTGTTCGATGCGCTGAAGCTCGCGCGCGTCCACTGGATCGGCACCTCGATGGGCGGCGCGATCGGCATGGTCTGCGCGTCGGGCCTGCTCGAGGCGACGATGAAGCCGCGCATCGCGAGCCTGGTGCTCAACGACAACGCGCCGCAGATCGCCGCGGCAGCGGTCGAGCGCATCCGTTCCTATGCCGGCCATCCGCCGGCCTTCGATACGGTGGTCGAACTCGAGCAGTTCTTCCGCACCGTCTACAAGCCCTATGGCTGGCTCAGCGACGCGCAGTGGCGCCGCCTGACCGAGAGCTCGACCCGGCGCCTGCCCGACGGCCGCGTGACGCCGCACTACGATCCGGCGATGGTGCGGCAGTTCGAAGCCCATCCGGACGACTATCTGGTGTGGCAGCACTACGACGCGATCGAGGCGCCGGTCTTGTGCCTGCGCGGCGTCGACTCCGACCTGGTGCTGCCCGAGACCCTGGCCGAGATGCGCAGCCGCGGCCCCGGTGCCGCCGGCCGCCTGCAGATCATCGAGGTGCCGGGCTGCGGCCACGCGCCGGCGCTCAACGTGCCCGGGCATCTGGCGCCGATCGAGGCCTTTGTGCGCGCCGCCGGCATGTGAATCGAGACGGGCAGACAATCGGCCCGCTCATTCACTCGGAGACTTTCATCCATGGCGCTTTCGTTCTACGACATCTCGGTCCCGGTTTTCGTCCGCGGACTCGGCCAACTCTCGCACGTGCTCGACAAGGGCCTGGCCCATGCGCAGGCCAGCGGCACCGACCCGGCCGCCTTGTTCAATGCGCGCCTCGCGCCCGACATGTTCACGCTGGCCGGCCAGGTGCAGAGCGCCAGCGATGCGTCCAAGCTCGGCACGGCCCGCATCGCCGGCATCACGGCGCCGAGCTTTCCCGACACCGAGACCACCTACGCCGAGTTGCAGGCGCGGGTCGCGAAGACGATCGAATTCCTCAATGGCGTCGACCGTGCGGGCGTCGACGGCGCCGAGGCGCGCGAGGTCGTGATGAAGGTGCGCGGCAACGAGCTGAAGTTCACGGCCGAACGCTACCTGCTGCAGTTCGCGCTGCCGAACTTCTTCTTCCACGTGACGACGGCCTACGACGTGTTGCGGCACAGCGGCGTGCCGCTGAGCAAGCTCGACTACCTGGGACGCTTCTAAGGCCGGGTCGGCCAGCCCGCGAGATGGCGCTCGGCGATGCCGCTGAGCGCGGTGATCCATGCCGGGCTGTCGTTGAGGCAGGGGATGTAGTTGAACTCCTTGCCGCCCGACGCGATGAAGGCTTCGCGGCCTTCCATCGCGATCTCTTCCAGGGTCTCCAGGCAGTCGGCCGGAAAGCCCGGGCACATCACATCGACCCTTGAGACCCCCGCTGCGCCGAGTTCGCGCAGCGTGGGCTCGGTGTAGGGCTCGAGCCACTTCGCGCGGCCGAAGCGCGACTGGAAAGTCACGCGGTACTGCGCCGGCGCGAGCGCGAGCCGCTCGGCCAGCAGGCGCGCCGTCGCGAGGCATTGCGCCTGGTACGGATCACCGAGCCGGATGTTGCGCTCGGGAATGCCATGGAAGCTCATCACGAGCAGATCGCCGCGGCCGTTGTGCTGCCAGTGCCGCTGCACGCTCTGCGCCAGCGCGTCGATGTAGAGCGGGTCGTCGTGGTAGTCGTTGACGAAGCGCAGCTCGGGCAGGCGGCGCACCCGTGCGCTCCATGCGTTGACCGCATCGATCACGCTGGCGGTGGTGGTGGCGGAGTACTGCGGGTAGGCCTGCAGCACCAGCACCCGGGTCGCGCCTTCGGCCTTGAGTTCGTCCAGCCGCGAGGCGATCGAGGGCTGGCCGTAGCGCATGGCATCAAGCACCGTCAGGCGATGGCCGCGCTCCCCGAGCCAGCCGGCCAGCAGCACGGCCTGCTTGCGGGTCCAGACTTTGAGCGGCGATCCCGCGGGCGTCCAGATGCTGGCGTACTTGGCAGCCGACTTGGCCGGCCGAGTCCGCAGGATGATGCCGTGCAGGATCAGCGCCCACAGCAGGCGTGGGATCTCGACCACGCGCGGATCGCCGAGAAAGTCCGCGAGGTACGGCCGCACGGCCCGGGCGGTGGGCTCGTCGGGCGAGCCGAGGTTGCACCAGAGCACCGAGGTGCGCTCCGGGGTCATGGGGGCGGCGGGCGGTTCGTCTCTGAAGGGCATGCGATATTCTCGGTCATGGCTTTTGCGACCCCCGATTCCCTCGCGCTCGACGTCAAGCGCATCGCCGCGATCTCGCTCGACCTCGACGACACGTTGTGGCCGATCTGGCCCACCATCGAGCGCGCCGAGCGCGTGCTGCACGACTGGCTGCTGCGCGAGGCGCCCAGGACCGCCGACCTGCTGGTGACGCCGGGCATCCTGCGCGAGCTGCGCGAGGCCGCCGCCAAGGAGCGCTCCGACCTTGCGCATGACCTGAGCGCGCTGCGCCGCGAGTCGATCCGCGGCGCGCTGCGGCGCGCCGGCGAAGACCCGGCGCTGGCCGAGCCGGCTTTCGATGTCTTCTTCGAAGAGCGACAGCGCGTCACCCTCTATGACGACGCACTGCCGGCGCTCAAGTGGCTCAGCGAACGCTATCCGCTGGTGGCGGTCTCCAACGGCAACGCCGACATCCATCGCACCGGCGTCGGACGCTGGTTCCGCACCGCTTTCAATGCGCGCGATTTCGGCAGCGGCAAGCCGCACGCGCCGATCTTCCGGGCCGCCGCGGCCTCGGTCGGCCTGCTGCCCAAGGACGTGCTGCACGTCGGCGACGATGCGGCGCTCGATGTGGTGGGCGCGCTCGATGCCGGCATGCAGGCCGCCTGGCTGGTGCGCGAGGAGCGGCCCTGGGAGCACGGCGCGCGGCCGCAGTTGATCGTGCCGAACCTGCACGCGCTGTGCATGGCCCTGGACACGGCCCGCGATTGAGCTGATCCGCAGCGTTTCAGCGCGGCCCGGTGATCGCGCGCGCCAGGCCGTCGGTCACGGGGGCCTGGGTGTTGAGGTTCTTGATCATGCCCAGCGCGTTGCTGCTGGCATCGATCACGGTCTGGTTCACGATGTGCTGGTTGTCCAGCGTGTTCTGGATGACGGTGCCTGAGGTCCCGGCCTGTTGGGGCAGGAAGCTGTTCCCGGGGCCGATCTGGATCAGGTTGATGGCCGCCATCTGCTTGCTGAGCTGCGCCGCCTGGGCCGCGCTCAGGTTGTTCAACTGTCCGAAGTTGAGGGTGGTCTGCGTCACCAGGTCCCCGTTGACATAGGTGGCGCGCGAGATGCCGAAAGTCACCATCAGTCCGTTGCCGGTGTCGAAGCCGCCACGCAGGCTGTCGAGGGTGCTGTCGCCCACCGCCATCCATGTCTCGTTGTGCCGCTGCACCGGGTCGGCCAGGCCATCGGCCCAGGCCGGGGCGGCGCAGGCGCCCACCAGCAACGACAGGCCGAGGACCGATCGCATCGACAGGGCGCGTACGCGGCGCATCAGAAGTCTCCCGGTCCCAGCTTGGGCAGCGCGATGTCGTTCATGCCGTCGCGGCTGATGCCCGTGCCCACCGGTGCCCGTGGCGCGGCGCGCCAGTCGGCCGCGACGTTGAAGCGCGCGGAATTCATGCGGTTGTGGATCACGAACAGCAGGCCGTTCTGCCACTTGCTCTCGAACACCTTGCGCGGCATGGCGCGCGTTCCCAGCGCCGGGTCGCCGAGCAGGACCCGGTCGTCCTGCAGGCCCTTGATGACCACGAAATGGTGATAGCCGTCGGAGTTGATCAGCACGATGGCCGGGACGCGGGCCTCGCTGAGCTTGTCCAGCGGCTGCTTGAAGCCGTCGGCCTCGAAGCCCTGGGCCTCGAGGAAGCGTTTCATGTCTAGCAGCGAAAATCCTTGGGTGCGAATCTTGGCCTGGTCGCCGTGCTCGTACATCTGCTGGAACACGGTCTGCTCCGTGACCGGGAAGCCGTAGTGGTGGGTCAGCAGCGTGGCCAGCGCGGCCGAGCCGCAGCTGAAGTCGTATTTCTGGATCAGCGTGCGTCCCGTACGGGCCTGCTTCAGCGACGTGAGTGGAATGACGACGTCGCCCATGGCGATCGACGGCATGTAGGCGCCATCGGCGACGGCCAGGTCGGCCGTCGCCAACAACGCGATGCAGAGCAACAACCGACGCATGATGGAACGCCCTTCAGTTCATCTGGAGATTGAGGATCGTGGCGTTCTGTATCAGCACGTTGGCGCCGCTGTTCTGGATCACCGTCGGCAGCCCGCTCATGTTGGCGAACGATCCGGCGCTGATCGTGTTGTCGCCCGTCGTGACATTGCGTGCCGAGTTGTTGGCCGTGACGCCGCGCAGGGTCATGTCGTTGTTCACGACTTCGGCGCCGCCGCGGGTGTGTGCCAGAGTGTCCGCGTCGACCGGTTGGGCGACGAATGCCACGCTTCGGGACTCGGCGCCGGCGGCGTCGCGTTCCGGTTGCGCACTCTGCGCCGCCACCGTCACCGGCAGCATGATCCCGAGCGCCAGGCAAATGGGCCCGAGGCGGGTGATGGATTTCATCGTGTCTCCCTTCGGCCTGTGTGGAGGGCAGGCCGATCCACGCCGTGCACCCCGGTCACCCGGAACGCACGGCGGCGATCGGTCCCGCGCTTCGATCAGCGACCCACTGACAGGTTGGCCTGCACGTTCACGCTTTGCTGAACCAGCGAGGACAAGCCGCTGTTCTGGTTAGCGATCATGATGCCGGCTGCACTTTGTCCGACGCTGGACATCGTGTTCGACATGTTGAACGTGCCTGCATCGACGGTGTTCGTCCCGCCGCCACCACCGGAGCCGCCTTGGCCCACGCCGCCGGTACCGCCTGCGGCCGTGTTGGTTCCACCGTTGCCGCCGCTGCCAGCGCCGCCGGTGCCATTGCCGCCGTTGCCGCCATTGCCGGCGGTGTTGTTGCCGTTGCTGGCGCTGCCGTTGGTGGCACTGCCGTTGGTGCTCGAGCCGCCATTGCCGCCCGTGCCGTTGCCGGCCGTGCGGGTGCCGCCCGAGGTGCTGGTGGCTGCGCCGCCTGCGCCGCCTGCGCCGCCAGCGCCGCCAGCGCCCGTGGCACCGCTCCCGCCGCCTGCGCCTGCGGTGCTCGTTCCGGAGCCCGCGCCGCCTGTGCCGCTCGCGCCGCCCGCACCGGCCGTGCCGCTGGTGCCGCCTGCGCCACCTGCGCCGCCAGCGCCGCCGGCACCCAGGGTGCCGTTGCCGCCGTCGCCGCCCGAGCCGCCGGAGGTGCTGCCGGTGCTGCCACCACCACCACCACCGCCGGTCCGGCCGCCAAGGCCTGCCGCCAGGCTGCCGCTGCCGCCGCCGCGACCGCTGTCGCCGCTCGAGCCGCCGCGTCCGCCGTCGCCGCCACTCGAGACGGCCCTGCCGCTTTCGCTCGAACCGCTGGCGCTGCCACCGGAGCCGCGACCGCCGTTGCCGGCGTCACCGGCGCCGCCATTGGTGGCGCTGCCATGGGTGATGGAGCCGTTCGAGGCGGTGCCGCCCAATGCGCCGACCGCGCCGTTGCCGACGCCGCCGTTGCCGCCCGTGCCGCTTCCGGAGGCGGTGCCGCCAGCACCACGACCACCGGTGCCGCCATAGCCCTTGCCGCCCGCGGCCGAGCCGTTGTTGGTGGCTTGGTTGCCGATGCCCCAGATGCCGTTGTTCGACACCGTGCCATTCAACTCGCTGCTCGCCGTGGCTGTGGTCTTGTTGAAGTTGAAGGCGTTGTCGAACGTGCCCGTGGAACCGTTGTTCAGCGCAGCTGAACGCGCCGCACTGCTCACGGCGTCGCCCGAGTCCTTGTTGGTACTGCTGTCGGTACGCGTGCTCGAATGCGTGCTGCTGTCAGTGCGGGTGCGCTGGCTGCTGTCGGTGCGCGAATAGGTACTGCTGTCGCTGTAGTTGACGTTGACATTGGTGTCGGCGCCGGCACCCGATGGGCCGGCCGTCTGCTGCGCGAACGCGGCGCCACCAAAACCGAACGCCACAGCAATGGCTGAAGCCAGAAGTGACTTTTTCATGAACCCTCCAGTAAGTTGAACGGACAAGGCTTGACTTGATATGCGGCCGCAAATCGGTGGGGCCATGTGCAACTTCGGTGCCAGCAATTTACGGCTTGTTTCGCGAGGGCTTCCGTACAGAGGCAAGGGCCCGCTTCGGCCACGGTTCGCAGGCTCGACGCCGGCGGTCGGAAGGGCTGCGGGCCCATCGAATGAGCACTCGCTTTGTCACACTCCCTTGACGGCCGTTCGATGTAGCGGCAGGGCCGTGCGCCGAAGGGTCCGACAATCCTCGGACCGACTCCAGCCTTGTCCCGGCGTGCTTTTCGTCACGTGGGTGTGACAGTCGATCGCGTCGAAGCTAGGCCTTGCTCGGGGGGCGCTCCTTTGGCTGCGAGGCCAGGCTTGGCGCCGCGCGCCGCGCAGCCGCCGGCGGTCGTCCGGATCGAAGTGCAACAAATCTGAGACAGCGACCGAATTCGCTACAAATTCCTTACCTTTGTTTGCAACTTGTAGCTTGGTGTGCTTGTTCTTTACGATTAGGCTGGCACGCGAAAACGCTCGTACCAAGAAGCATGAGAGGGACACCATGGAGACCTTCGGTCCGCACAGGGCGCTGGCATTGCTGGCCTGTTCGTCACTGGCATGGTCGGGTGCCCTTGCTCAGAGCCAGGGTGCTTCCTCGACGCGCAATGCAGCCAAGCGCCTGGAGGCGCTGCAGCAGCAGGTGAAGGACCAGGGCCGGCAGATCGACGCACTGAAGGAGCAGGCCGACCAGCAGGAGGCTCGCTACCGCGAACTGCAGCAGCGCCTCGAGACCCAGGAGGCGCGCGGCGCGCCAGCCCCCGATGCGACCCGGACCGCCACCCGCAAGCCGGCCCCGGAGGGCGAGGCGGCCGATGCCGGCGCGAGGCCGGTGCAGGTCGGCGTCGCGCCCAGCGACGAGACGCCGCAGCCGCCGCAATATGCGCAGCTGTTCGACGAACCCGGCGTCCTCACGCCCAAGGGCAAGTTCGTCTTCGAGCCTTCGCTCTTCTACGGTTATTCGTCCAGCAACCGCGCCGCGCTGGTGGGCTACACCGTGATCCCGGCTCTGCTGATCGGGCTGATCGACGTGCGCGAGTTCAAGCGCAACACCTTCATCGGCACCCTGACCGGCCGCTGGGGCGCCACCAACCGGCTCGAGTTCGAAGCCAAGCTGCCCTACGTCTCGCGTTCGGACGACACGATCAGCCGCGAGATTTTCACCGGCTCGGCGTTCGACAACGTCTTCAATACCACGGGAAGAGGCATCGGCGATGCCGAATTCGCGGCTCGCTACCAGATCACCGACGGCAAGGACGGCATGCCCTACGTGATCGGCGGTTTGCGCTTCAAGTCCCGGACCGGCACGGACCCGTTCGAGGTGGTCACCGACTGCGTGACTCGCTGCATCGGCAACACCACCGGCACCGGCCTGCCGCTCGACCTGGCCACTGGTTCGGGCTTCTATTCGCTGCAGCCGGGATTCACCTGGCTGTTGCCTTCGGACCCCGCGGTGTTCTTCGGCGGTCTTAACTTCACCTACAACTTCCCCCGCAGCGGCATCAGCCGGCTGGTGCTCAACGGCGAGCGCGAGTTCATCGGCGACGTCAAGCCCGGCAACGTGTGGGGCTTGAACTTCGGCATGGGCCTGTCCATCAACGACCGTTCGTCCTTCAGCCTCGGCATGGAGCTGTATTCGATCGGCCCCACCGAACAGAACGGCCAGCGCGTGATCGGCTCGGTGCGCACGCAACTGGCTTCGCTGCTGCTGGGCTACTCGTATCGCTACAGCCCCAAGACCACCTTGAACGTGACCGTGGGCGCGGGGCTGACGCGCGACACGCCCGATCTCCAGATGACAGTCCGGGTGCCGATGTCGTTCTAGCCGCGGCTGGGATTGGTCACCATGCAGCAACCAGGCAGCATTCTTTGCGTGACGCTAGGCGGCCATTCGATGCGGGTGG
The DNA here is from genome assembly GCF_030486595.1 of Variovorax ginsengisoli. Lineage (GTDB taxonomy): Bacteria > Pseudomonadota > Gammaproteobacteria > Burkholderiales > Burkholderiaceae_C > Variovorax > Variovorax ginsengisoli_B. The sequence goes on from NZ_JAUJZH010000010.1 coordinate 204,618, forward strand.
CCGAGCAGCTGCTCGGGCGCGGCTGGGACCTGGCGCAGGCGAACGACCTGGCCGCCGCCGGCCGCCTGCAGGCGCACCGCAGCTTCATGCTCGGCCTGTTGGTGGTTGGCGCCGAGTCGACCGTGCCCGAGACGGCGGTCGAGGCCTGCATCGGCGCTTCGGGCGGCAGCGAGTGGGTGGCGGTGTGCGAGCCCCAGGCGCTGGAGTCTCCGGCCTTCCGCGACCTCGTCCTGGGGAGCTTCTTCGATCACCTGCTGATGCCCTTCCACTTGAACGAGCTGGAACTGGTGCTCGGCCACGCGACCCAGCGCGCCATCCTGCGGCAGCGCCACGACGCGGCCCGCCGGCATGCGGTGGATGCGCTCGGCATGGTCGGCCAGGGGCCCGCGATCACCCGCTTGCGCGAGCAGATCCGCAAGGTCGCCGCGACCGAGGCGCCGGTGCTGATCGGAGGCGAGAGCGGCAGCGGCAAGGAACTGGCGGCGCGCGCGATCCATCAGTGCTCGCACCGCTCGGCCGGGTCCTTCGTGGCCGTCAACTGCGGCGCGATATCGCCGTCGCTGATCCAGTCCGAACTGTTCGGCCACGAGCGCGGCGCCTTCACCGGCGCATCGTCTGAACGCCGAGGGCTGATCGAAGCAGCCAGCGGCGGCACCATCTTCCTCGACGAGATCGGCGACCTGCCGATCGAGCTGCAGACCAACCTGCTGCGCTTCCTGCAGGAAAAGACGATCAGCCGCGTGGGCGGCGTGCGCAACATCCATGTGGATGTGCGGGTGGTCGCCGCATCCCACGTGGACCTGGCCGAGGCGGTCGCCGTCGGGCAGTTCCGGGAAGACCTGTTCTATCGGCTGAACGTGCTGTCGATCGACGTCGCGCCGCTGCGCCGGCGGATGGAAGACGTGCCGATCCTGGCCGAGTATTTCTTCCAGCGCTGCGTCGCCAAGAGCCGCACGCGGGTGCGCGGGTTCAGCCGCCAGGCGCTGGCCGCGATGCTCGCCCACGCCTGGCCCGGCAACGTGCGTGAGCTGTTCAACCGCGTGCAGCGCGCGGTCGTCATGACCGACCGGCGCCTGATCGGACCCGCCGACCTGGGCCTGCAGGCGGTCGAGAACGTGGCCGGCATGGGGCTCGACGTGGCGCGCACGGCGGCCGAGCGCGACGTGATCTGCCTGACGCTGACGCGGGTGGGACGCAACATCACGCATGCCGCGCGCGAACTCGGAGTCTCGCGCATGACCCTGTACCGGCTGATGGAAAAGCACGGCATCGCGCTCGAATCGGAGTCCCGGCTTCACGTGGCCCCGGTCTGGCCGGAGCCGGCGCCGGTGATTCGGCCGACGCCCTCGCCGCGGGTCGGCGATCCGCTCGAGGCCATGATGAATGCGCCGTCCGCGGGCTTCCACGCCGATTGGGCGGGTGCCGGCAAGCCGGCGGGGCGGGCTTAGGCCAGCGCGCGCGCGGCGTCGATCGCGCTGCGCACGGCGCCTTCGAGCGTGGCGGGATAGGCGCCATCCACATAGTCGCCGCAGGCCAGCAGGCCCGGCGCCACCGCCTGCAGCGGGCGGACCAGTCCGGGCACGCAGGCGAAGGTGGCGCGCCGCTCGACCACCGTCAGCACCACCTGCAAGTCGGGCTGGCCGAGTTGCTGCCGGGCTTGCGCCAGCACCTGCCGCTGCAATTGTTCGCGGTCGGCACCGCTGGCACTGATCACGCAGGCCAGCAGGCCGCGCGGACCGCCGAGCTGGCCGCGATCGAAGACGAACTGCGCCGGCGCGTCGTCCCGGCTGCGCAGTGCGAGCATCGGCGCCGGCAGCACGGCGTCGCCGTGCAGGTAGACGGTGGCGATGGCTTCGTGCGCCAGTGCCCCGGCCGCCGCCGCCCAGTGCGGCGCCTCGTCGGCCGCCAGCCGTGCCGCTTCCCAGGGCGGGCAGGCCAGCACCACCCGATCGAAGGGCTCGCCGTCGACCTGCCAGCCGGCGCCATGGCGCGCCAGCGTGCGCACCCGGCGGCCGGTTTCGGTCCGGGCGCCGTGCTGCCGCAGCCATCGATCGGCCGCGTCAGGGAACAGCGCGCCGAGGTCGACCCGCGGCAGCAGCAGCTGCGACCCGCCGGGCGTCTTGAACAGCGCATCGGCCAGTACTTGCAGGAACACCTGGCCGCTGGCTTCGGCCGGCGGCGTGTTCAGGGCCGACAGGCACAGCGGCTCGGTGAGCTCGGCCTGCACGCGCGGCGTCAAGGTGCTGCACAGGTCGGCCACCGTGGCCGTGTCGGCGCAGGCGAAGCCTTGCCGCTGCCAGCGTGTCGACGTCTGCAGCAGCGACAGCTTGTCCCGCCACGACCAGCCGCGCGCCGCCAGCACCCCGGCCAGCACGTCGAGCGGTGCCAGCCGGCGCGTCGCCCGGTCGAGCCAGTGCGGCAGCTGCGGCAGCGATAGTCCGCCGCCGTCCGGAAAGCGCAGCACCAGCGGAATGCGCTGGAGAGCCGCGCCGGCATCGACGCCCACCCGCGCCATCAGCGCCAGGGTCTCGGTGTAGGCGCCGATCAGGATGTGCTGCCCGTTGTCGAGCAAGAGCGGGCTTCCGTCGGGCAGCGTCGCCGACAGCGCCCGCGCCCGCCCGCCCCATTGCCGCGCGGCCTCGAAGACCGTGACCGAATGACCGGCCCGCGCCGCCTCGACCGCGCAGGCCATGCCGGCCCAGCCGCCACCGACGACCGCAACAGTGCTCAAGTCACAATTTCCCGAGTGCCTGGACACGCCACGCCAGCCACAGCTTGCGCACCGGCGTCAGGCTCACGCGCTGGTCGAGCACCTTGAAGTCGTCGCGCGCGATCTCCTCGAGCAGCGTGCGATAGATGCTGGCCATCATCAGTCCGGGCTTCTGGGTCCGCCGGTCGGCCGCGGGCAGCAGCGCCAGGGCCTCGTCATAGGCCCCCAGCGCCCGGCCGGCCTGGAACTTCATGAGCGCCACGAAGCGCTCGGAATGGACCCGGTTCAGGATCTCGTGGGCCTTGACGTCGAACTGCTGCAGTTCGTTGACCGGCAGGTAGATGCGGCCACGCAGCGCGTCTTCGCCGACGTCGCGGATGATGTTGGTCAGCTGCAGCGCCAGGCCCAGCTTGTGCGCGTACTCGGTGGTTTGCGAATCGGTCTGGCCGAAGATGCGTGCCGCGCCTTCGCCCACCACGCCCGCCACCAGGTGGCAATAGCGGCGCAGCGCCGGGAAGTCGAGGTAGCGGGTCTGGTCGAGGTCCATCTGGCAGCCCTCGATCACCTGCTGCAACTGGCGTTCCTCGATGCCGTAGGCGGCCGCGTGCGGCATCAGGGCCTGCATCACCGGGTGGTGCGGCTGGCCGGCGAAGGACTGCGCGACCTCGCTGCGCCACCAGGCCAGCTTGGTCGCCGCGACGCCGGGGTCGCTGACTTCGTCGACCACGTCGTCGACCTCGCGGCAGAAGGCATAGAAAGCCGTGATCGCCGCGCGGCGCGGTTTCGGGAGAAACAGGAAAGCGTAGTAAAAGCTGCTGCCCGACGCAGCGGCCTTGTCCTGGACGTACTGCTCGGGGGTCATCTTGCGGGACTCTTCATGCGGCCGATTGTCTCCGCATCCGCAAGGCCCGCCAGGCCAGCAGCGCCGCATCGCCGCGCCCGAGGGTCGGCCGGGCCGAGAAGGTGTCGCAGCCCTGGGCCTCGATCTTGTCGAGGATCCGGCTGCCGCCCTGGACCACGAAGCGCAGTTCCCAGCCGGCGCGCCCGGGCAGCCGGTGCACCAGCGGTGCGCCTTCCTGCATCAGCCCGCGGGCCCACGCCACTTCGCTCGCCACCAGCGCAATGGCGGCGGACGGCGGCGCGGTGGTCGCCAGCGGCGCGAAGCGGTCGAAATCGCCTTCGGCGAGGCCATGTACGCGACAGTCCTCGCGCGGCAGGTAGCGGCGCCCGCGCGGCAGGTCGACGCTCAGGTCCTGCCAGAAGTTGATCAGCTGCAGCGCGCTGCAGACGGCGTCGCTCTGCGCCAGCGAGCGCGCGTCGGTGACGCCGTACAGGTGCAGCAGCAGGCGCCCGATCGGGTTGGCCGAGCGCCGGCAGTAGTCCAGCAACTCGGCACGGTCGGCATAGCCGGCGCGATCGCGGGTTTTCTCGATGTCCTGCACGAAGGCCGACAGCAGGTCCGCCAACAGCTTCTCGGGCAGCGCGAATTCGCGCATCGCGAAGGCCAGCGGCCCGAATACCTCGGGCCAACGGCTGGCGGGCGCCGCACCTCCCGCGGCGGCGGCGAGGTCGGCACGGAAGTCGCGCAGGGCCTCCAGCCGTTCGGCCGGACCGGCATCGCCTTCGTCGGCGATGTCGTCCGCGGTGCGGGCGAAGGCGTAGATGGCCGCGATCGGCGGGCGAAGCCGGGGCGGGCACAGCCAGGAGGCGACGGGGAAGTTCTCGTAGTGCGTGGGCGCGGCTGCGAGCGGGGGAGGGGAGAGGGATGACACGCAGCAGATTGTCCCGCACGCTACGATCGGAGCCGCCACGGACCACCCACCATGCCCACCTCGACGCCGCAGACGAATCTCTCCCACTCTGCGCTGCATCGGCCGCGGCTGCCGCTCGTCATGGTCGCCGCGCTCGGCGTGGTCTTCGGCGACATCGGGACCTCGCCGCTCTATGCCTTCAAGGAGACGCTGAACCCGGAACACGGCGTGCCGTTCACGCCCGACTCGGTCCTCGGGCTCCTGTCGCTGATCTTCTGGGGGCTGATGTTTGTCGTGACGCTGAAGTACGTGGTGTTCGTGCTGCGAGCCGACCACGACGGCGAAGGCGGCATCCTGGCGCTGCAGGCGCTGGCCGCGGGCGCGGTGTCGAAGCCGCCGGCCGGACGCTGGCTCGTTCAGGGCGTTGGCTGGCTGGGCCTGGTGGGTGCCGCCACCTTCTATGGCGACAGCCTGATCACGCCCGCCATCTCGGTCCTGTCGGCGGTCGAGGGCCTCGAAGTCGAAGCGCCGGGGCTGCAGCCCTTCGTGATCCCGATCACGGTCTCGATCCTGATCGCCTTCTTCGCGGTCCAGCGCAAGGGCACCGGGGTGGTCGGCAACATCTTCGGGCCGGTGATGCTGCTGTGGTTCGTCCTGATCGGGCTGTCGGGCCTGTGGCAGGTGCTGCAGCAGCCGCAGGTGCTGGCGGCGCTCGACCCGCGGCACGCGATCGGCTTCCTGCTGCACCACCGGGCCCAGTCGCTGGCGGTGCTGGGCGCGGTGTTCCTGGCCTTTACCGGCGGCGAGGCGCTCTATGCCGACATGGGGCATTTCGGCGCCCGGCCGATCCGGCTGGCCTGGCTTTTCATCGCCTTGCCCGCGCTGGCCCTGAACTATTTCGGCCAGGGTGCGCTGGTGCTGGGCAATCCGGCCGCCATCGACAACCCGTTCTTCCGCCTCTTCCCGTCCTGGGGCGTGCTGCCGATGGTGGTGCTGGCCGCCATGGCCACCGTGATCGCCTCGCAGGCGGTGATTTCCGGCGCCTTCTCGATCACGGCGCAGGCCATGCGCATGGGCTACCTGCCGCGCATGCAGGTCGTCCAGACCAGCGGGCACTCCATCGGTCAGATCTACGTGCCGACCATCAACTGGCTGCTGATGGTGGGCGTGCTGCTGCTGGTGATCGGCTTTCGCAGTTCGAGCGCGCTGTCGGCCGCCTACGGGATCGCGGTGTCGATCACGATGGTCACGACCACGCTGCTGACCGGGGTGGTGGCCTGGCGCCTGTGGCGCTGGAACCGGGTGGCGGTGCTGGCCGGGGTGCTGCTTTTCGCCCTGGTCGACGTCACCTTCGTGACCGCCAACAGTTTGAAGGTCCTGCAGGGCGGCTGGCTCACGCTGGCCGTGGCGGTGGGGGTGATGCTGCTGTTCACGACCTGGGGCAAGGGCCGCCGGCTCGGGCTGGCCGCGGCCGAGGCCGAGCGGCTGCCGCTCGAACCCTTCGTCCGCTCGCTGGAGGCCCACATGCCGCACCGGGTCCGCGGCACGGCGGTGTTCCTCAATGCCGATGCCGATTCGGTCCCGCACGCGTTGCTGCACAACCTCAAGCACAACCAGGTGCTGCACGAACAGGCGATCGTGCTGCGGGTGCTGCCCTGCAACACGCCGCGGGTCGACGCCCGCGAGCGGATCGAGGCCGCGTCGCTCGGCAGCGGCGTCTGGGTGGTCACCGCCCGCCACGGCTACATGGAACGCCCCGACGTGCCTGAGTTCATCCGCATCCTGGCCTACCAGAAGGGCCTGGCCTGCGATTCGATGACGACCTCGTACTTCGTCTCGCGGGCCTCCGTCGTCGATGCCCACCTGCCGGGCATGAACCCCTTGCGCCGGGCCCTGTTCCGCTGGCTTCAGCGCAACGCGGGCCGGGCTTCCGACTATTTCGAGCTGCCGGGGAACCGGCTGGTGGAGATGGGGCAGCGGGGATAGCGGAGGGCCGGCGGGAGGCCAGTCGCCCCCGATTCCGTTTGACACCGATTCGCGTTTACCCTAGATTACTAACCGGCGGGTCATTAATGGCCCCATCCGCAATCTCAAGGGTGCTCCATGACCGCGTCGACCTCCAACCCATTTCCTGGCCGCGCCTGGCTGTTGCTGGCCGTGCTCGCGCTGGCCGGCTGCTCGCGCCCGCCGGCGGCCGAGGAACCCTTGCGTGCGGTCAAGGTGGTCCAGGTCGGGACCAGCGCCTACGACACCGAGCCCGAGTTCTCGGCCGAGGTGAAGGCCCGGGTCGAGTCGCGGCTCGGCTTCCGGGTTGCCGGCAAGATCGCCCGGCGCCAGGCTGAACTGGGCCAGCACGTCCAGGCCGGCCAGGTGCTGGCCCAGCTCGATCCGCAGGACTTCCGGCTGGCCGCCGAAGGTGCGCGCGCCGCGCATGCCGCGGCCCTGACCAACCGCGACCTCTCGCTGGCCGACCTGAAGCGCTATCGCGAACTGCGCGAGCAGAACTTCATCAGCGGTGCCGACCTCGAGCGCCGGGAAAGCACCTACAAGGCCGCCCAGGCGCAGCTCGAGCAGGCGCAGGCGCAGCTGTCGGCGCAGGGCAACCAGACCAGCTATACCTCGCTGGTGGCCGACGTGCCCGGCATCGTGACGGCGATCGAAGCCGAGCCCGGCCAGGTGGTCGCTGCCGGCGCGCCGGTGGTGCGGATCGCCCAGGACGGCGCCCGCGACGTGGTCTTCGCGGTGCCCGAAGACCGCGCGGCCCTGGTCAAGCCGGGCTCGCCGGTCGCGGTGCGCGGCTGGTCCGGCGGCGGCGAACTCGAGGGCAAGGTGCGCGAGGTCGCGGCCAGCGCCGATGCCGTCACCCGCACCTATTCGGTCAAGGTGGCGATCGATGCCGCCACGGCGCCGGCGCTGGGCGCCACTGTCTACGCGCGGCCCAAGGCCCTGTCGCACAACGGCACGCCGGTGCTCAAGCTGCCGACCAGCGCCCTGCGCCAGGAGGGCAGCGGCAGCGCCGTCTGGGTGCTCGATCCGGCCAGCCTGACGGTGCGCTCGCAGCCGGTGCAGGTGGCGACCGCCGACGGCAACGAGGCGGTCATCGCCTCCGGCCTCATGCCCGGCATGCTGGTGGTGGCGGCCGGCGTGCACGTGCTGTCGCCGGGGCAGAAAGTGTCGATCTACCGCGACAAGTCCGCGGCGGCGCCGGTGGCGGTGCGCTGAGGACATCGCGATGAGCGCGCAGCAGAACGCCGACGCCGGCAAGGCCGGATTCAACCTTTCGAAATGGGCCCTCGAGCACGCGGCTCTCACCCGCTACCTGATGCTGGTGCTGATGCTGCTGGGCTTCGCGTCCTATTTCCAGCTCGGCCAGGACGAAGACCCGCCATTCACCTTCCGGGCGATGGTGGTGCGCACCTACTGGCCCGGCGCCACCGCGCAGCAGGTCGCCGAGCAGGTCACCGACAAGCTCGAACGCACGCTGCAGGAGGCGCCGTACGCCGACAAGATCCGCAGCTATTCCAAGCCTGGCGAGTCGCAGATCATCTTCGAGATCAAGGATTCGTCGAAGGCCGGCGACGTCGCCAACGTCTGGTACACGGTGCGCAAGAAGATTTCCGACATGCGCCAGACGCTGCCCGCGGGCGTCCAGGGCCCGTTCTTCAACGACGACTTCGGCGATGTGTACGGCGTGATCTACGCGCTCGAGAGCGACGGCTTCAGCTACGCCGAACTCAAGACCTTCGCGGACGACGTGCGCCAGCGGCTGCTGCGGGTCAAGGACGTGGCCAAGGTCGAGCAGTTCGGCGTCCAGGACGAGAAGATCTTCATCGAGGTCTCGCAGAAGCGCATTGCCCAGCTGGGCCTGGATTTCAATGCGGTGCTGGCCCAGATCGGGTCGCAGAACGCGGTCGAGAGCGCCGGCACGATCCAGGCGCCGCAGGACGTGGTGCAGGTCCGGGTGGCGGGCCAGTTCATCAGCGTCGACCAGCTGCGCGCCATGCCGATCCGCGGCAGCTCCGGCAACCACCTGCGGCTCGGCGACATCGCCGAGATCCGCCGCGGCTACATCGACCCGCCGGCGATCAAGGTGCGCCACGAGGGCCGCGAGGTGATCGCGCTCGGCGTCTCGATGGCCAAGGGCGGCGACATCATCGCGCTCGGCAAGGCGCTGCGCGGCGCCACCACGGAGATCGACAAGCGGCTGCCGCTGGGCGTCAAGCTGGTGCAGGTGCAGGACCAGCCGGTGTCGGTGTCGCGCTCGGTCAACGAATTCGTGCACGTGCTGATCGAGGCGGTGGCGATCGTGCTGGCGGTGAGCTTCGTCGCCCTCGGCCTGCACAAGGGCGGGCGCTTCGGCTGGTATATCGACATCCGGCCCGGGCTGGTGGTCGCGATCACGATCCCGCTGGTGCTGGCCGTCACCTTCCTGGCAATGAACTACTTCGGCATCGGGCTGCACAAGATATCGCTGGGCTCGCTGATCATCGCGCTCGGCCTCTTGGTCGACGACGCGATCATCGCGGTCGAGATGATGGTGCGCAAGATGGAGGAGGGCTACGACAAGGTCCGCGCCGCCACCTTCGCCTACGACGTCACGGCCAAGCCGATGCTGACCGGCACGCTGATCACCGCGGCCGGCTTCCTGCCTATCGGGCTGGCGAAATCGGTCACCGGCGAATACACCTTCGCGATCTTCGCGGTCACCGTGATCGCGCTGGTCCTGAGCTGGTTCGTCTCGGTGTATTTCGTGCCCTACCTGGGCACCTTGCTGCTCAAGGTCAAGCCGCACGACCCCGACGCGCCGCCGCACGAGCTGTTCGACACGCCGTTCTACAACGCCTTCCGCAAGTCGGTGAACTGGTGCGTCGAGCACCGCTGGCTCACCATCGGCGCCACCGTGCTCGTGTTCGCGTTGGGCATCGTCGGCATGGGCAAGGTCCAGCAGCAGTTCTTCCCCGATTCCAGCCGGCCCGAGATCCTGGTCGAGCTCTGGTTCCCCGAGGGCACGTCGTTCGCCGCCAACGAGGAAGTGGTCAAGCGGGTCGAGCAGCGGATGAAGGAAGAGGAGGGCGTCGACACCGTCACCAGCTGGATCGGCTCGGGCGTGCCGCGCTTCTACCTGCCGCTCGACCAGGTGTTCCAGCAGACCAACGTGTCGCAGTTGCTGCTGTTGTCCAAGGACCTGCATTGGCGCGAGAAGCTGCGGCTCAGGCTGCCGGCGGTGCTGGCGCAGGAATTCCCCGAGGCCCGAGGCCGCGTCAAGCTGCTGCCCAACGGCCCGCCGGTGCCCTACCCGGTGCAGTTCCGCGTCGTCGGCGCCGACCCGGCCCAGCTGCGGGTGCGGGCCGACGAGGTCAAGGCCGTGATGCGCGAGAACGCCCACATGCGCGGCGTCAACGACAACTGGAACGAATCGGTCAAGGTGATCCGCCTCGAGGTCGACCAGGACAAGGCGCGCGCGCTCGGCGTCACCAGCCAGGCGATCGCGCAGGCGTCGCGCACCATGTTCAGCGGCACCACGGTCGGCCAGTTTCGCGAGAACGACCTGCTGATCGACATCGTGCTGCGCCAGTCGCCGGACGAGCGCGAGGCGATCTCGGACATCGGCAATGCCTACCTGCCGACCAGCTCGGGCCGCTCGATCCCGCTGACCCAGATCGCCAAGCCGGTGTTCAGCTGGGAGCCGGGCGTGATGTGGCGCTGGAACCGCGACTACGCGATCACCGTCCAGGGTGACATCGTCGAAGGCATGCAGGGCGCGACCGTCACCAACGAACTGCTGCCCCAGCTGCGCGCGCTCGAGGCGAAATGGGCCGCCGACGGCCAGGGCGCCTACCGCATCGACGTCGCGGGCGCGGTCGAGGAGAGCAGCAAGGGCTCGGCCTCGATCGTCGCCGGCGTGCCGATCATGCTGTTCCTGGTGTTCACCCTGCTGATGCTGCAGCTGCACAGCTTCAGCCGCTCGCTGCTGGTGTTCATCACCGGGCCGCTCGGCATCGTCGGCGTGGCCGGCGCGCTGCTGGCCCTGAACCGGCCCTTCGGCTTCGTGGCGCTGCTGGGCGTGATCGCGCTGATGGGCATGATCCAGCGCAATGCGGTGATCCTGATCGACCAGATCGAGAGCGACCGCGCCGCCGGCGTGCCGGCCTGGGACGCGATCGTCGAATCGGCGGTGCGGCGGCTGCGGCCGATCGTGCTGACCGCCGCGGCGGCGGTGCTGGCCATGATCCCGCTGTCGCGCAGCGTGTTCTGGGGCCCGATGGCGGTCGCGATCATGGGCGGCCTGATCGTCGCCACCGTGCTGACCCTGCTGGCGTTGCCGGCGATGTACGCAGCCTGCTTCCGCGTCAAGCGCGAGACGCCGGTGGCGTCAGGAATCGCTCCGGTTAGCGTTTAAAATACGCGGTTGACCGATTTCAGGCGGGTGGCGCGCAAGCCCACCCGCCGCCATTTACCGGAAGCGCGGCACGTCTGAGCTGAGCCTTTCTCGGTATTCACCTGAAAAACTGGAATTGCGCGGGTGGCGAAATTGGTAGACGCACCAGGTTTAGGTCCTGACGTTCGCAAGAACGTGCCGGTTCGAGTCCGGCCCCGCGCACCAGCAAAAAAGACCCCTCAAAAGGAAGACTGAAATGACCGTGAACGTTGAAACCCTCGAGAAGCTCGAACGCAAGATCACGCTGACCTTGCCGGTCGGCACCATCCAGTCCGAGGTCGATTCGCGCCTCAAGAAGCTGGCCCGCACCGTCAAGATGGACGGTTTCCGTCCCGGCAAGGTTCCGATGAACGTCGTCGCCCAGCGTTACGGCTATTCGGTCCACTACGAAGTCATGAACGACAAGGTCGGCGAGGCCTTCTCGCAGGCCGCCAACGAAGCCAAGCTGCGCGTCGCCGGCCAGCCGCGCATCACCGAGAAGGAAGAGTCGCCCGAAGGCCAACTCGCCTTCGACGCGGTGTTCGAAGTCTTCCCCGACGTCAAGATCAACGACCTGTCGGGCGCCGAAGTCGAGAAACTCGACGCCGAAGTGGGCGACGAAGCGATCGACAAGACCCTCGACATCCTGCGCAAGCAGCGCCGCACCTTCGCCCAGCGCGCGCAGGACGCCACGGTGGCCGATGGCGACCGCGTGACGGTCGACTTCGAAGGCAAGATCGACGGCGAGACCTTCCAGGGCGGCAAGGCCGAGGACTTCCAGTTCATCGTGGGCGAAGGCCAGATGCTGAAGGAATTCGAAGACGCGGTGCGCGGCCTCAAGTCCGGCGACAGCCGCACCTTCCCGCTCTCGTTCCCGGCCGACTACCACGGCAAGGACGTGGCCGGCAAGCAGGCCGACTTCATGGTCACCGTGAAGAAGATCGAAGCCTCGCACCTGCCCGAAGTCAACGAACAGCTGGCCAAGTCGCTCGGCATCGCCGACGCCACGGTCGAGGGCCTGCGCGCCGACATCAAGCGCAACCTCGAGCGCGAGGTCAAGTTCCGCCTGCTGGCGCGCAACAAGAACGCCGTCATGGACGCCCTGATCGCCAACGCCGAACTCGACCTGCCCAACTCCAGCGTGCAGGCCGAAGTCGACCGCATGGTCGAAGGCGCCCGCGCCGAGCTCAAGCAGCGCGGCATCAAGGACGCCGACAAGGCGCCGATCCCCGACGACGTGTTCCGCCCGCAAGCCGAGCGCCGCGTGCGCCTGGGCCTGGTGGTGGCCGAACTGGTTCGCGCCAACAACCTCCAGGCCAAGCCCGAGCAGATCAAGGCCCACATCGACGAGCTGGCCGCCAGCTACGAGAAGCCGGCCGACGTGGTGCGCTGGTACTTCAGCGACAACCGCCGCCTGGCCGAAGTCGAAGCGGTGGTGATCGAGAACAACGTCACGGACTTCGTGCTCGGCAAGGCCAAGGTCAATGCCAAGTCGGTGTCCTTCGACGAACTGATGGCCCAGCAGGGTTGATCCTGCCGGCCACCGCGCCCTGGGGCTTGTGCTTTGCGGCACGGGCCCCATGTCGTCTGGGTACCGTATAAAACCCCTCTGGAGAGCACACATGAGCGCACAGGACATTCAAGGCCTCGGCATGGTTCCGATGGTCATCGAGCAATCGGGCCGCGGCGAGCGTTCCTACGACATCTATTCGCGCCTGCTCAAGGAGCGCGTGATCTTCCTGGTCGGCGAAGTCAACGACCAGACCGCCAACCTGGTGGTGGCGCAGCTGCTGTTCCTCGAAAGCGAGAACCCCGACAAGGACATCTCGTTCTACATCAACTCCCCGGGCGGAAGCGTCAGCGCCGGCATGGCGATCTACGACACCATGCAGTTCATCAAGCCCGACGTCTCGACCCTGTGCATCGGCTTCGCGGCCAGCATGGGCGCCTTCCTGCTGGCGGCCGGCGAGAAGGGCAAGCGTTTTTCGCTGCCCAACTCCAAGATCATGATCCACCAGGTGCTCGGCGGCGCCCGCGGCCAGGCCACGGACATCGAGATCCATGCCCGCGACATCCTCAAGACCCGCGAGCAGATGAACCGCATCCTGGCCGACCGCACCGGCCAGTCGTTCGAGAAGATCGCCCGCGACACCGAGCGCGACTACTTCCTGACGGCCGACGAGTCCAAGGAATACGGCCTGATCGACCAGGTCATCGCCAAGCGCAGCTGAAAAAAAGCCCCCGCGCCGAGGCGCGCGAGCAACAACGGCGTTTTCCATAGGGGAAAGCGCCGTTTTTCTTCAGGTCACCGACGGGCTTGTGGGCTTTCATCTTCGCTATCATTGTTAAACCCCTGTTACGAGGCATCTGCCCATGGCCGAGAAAAAAGGCTCCTCCAGCGAAAAAACGCTTTACTGCTCGTTCTGCGGGAAGAGTCAGCACGAGGTCAAGAAGCTGATCGCCGGTCCGTCGGTCTTCATCTGCGACGAGTGCATCGATCTGTGCAACGAGATCATCCGCGACGAACTGCCCGCGGGTGACGAGTCGCGCGAGGCGCGCAACGACCTGCCGACGCCGCTCGAGATCAAGGCCAACCTCGACAACTACGTGATCGGCCAGGAGCCCGCCAAGCGGATGCTCGCGGTGGCGGTCTACAACCACTACAAGCGGTTGCGCCACAAGGAGAAGTCCAAGGGTGACGACGTCGAGCTCAGCAAGAGCAACATCCTGCTGATCGGTCCGACCGGCTCCGGCAAGACGCTGCTCGCCCAGACGCTCGCGCGCATGCTCGATGTGCCCTTCGTGATGGCCGACGCCACCACCCTGACCGAGGCCGGCTACGTCGGTGAAGACGTCGAGAACATCATCCAGAAGCTGCTGCAGAGCTGCAACTACGAGGTCGAGCGGGCCCAGCGCGGCATCGTCTACATCGACGAGATCGACAAGATCTCGCGCAAGTCGGACAACCCCTCGATCACCCGCGACGTCTCGGGCGAGGGCGTGCAGCAGGCGCTGCTGAAGCTGATCGAAGGCACCATGGCCAGCGTGCCGCCGCAGGGCGGGCGCAAGCACCCGAACCAGGACTTCCTGCAGATCGACACGACCAACATCCTGTTCATCTGCGGCGGCGCCTTCGCCGGGCTCGAGAAGGTCATCGAGAACCGCACCGAGGCCTCTGGCATTGGCTTCGGCGCCTCAGTCAAGAGCAAGCAGCAGCGAAGCCTCACCGAGGTGTTCCGCGAGGTCGAGCCCGAGGACCTGATCAAGTTCGGCCTGATCCCTGAACTGGTCGGCCGGATGCCGGTCGTGGCGTCGCTGGCCGAGCTCAGCGAGGACGCGCTGGTGCAGATCCTGACCGAGCCCAAGAACGCGGTCGTCAAGCAGTTCACCAAGCTGCTGCAAATGGAAGGCGTCGACCTCGAGATCCGTCCGGCGGCGCTGAAGGCGATCGCCCGCAAGGCGCTGGCCCGCAAGACCGGTGCCCGCGGCCTGCGCTCGATCCTCGAGCAGTCGCTGATCGACACCATGTTCGAGCTGCCGAACGCGACCAATGTCGACAAGGTAGTGGTCGAAGAATCCACGATCGACGAGAACAAGCCGCCGCTCTTGGTCTATCGCGAGGCGGCCAAGAAGGCCTGAATGCAGCTCCGGACGGCCCTTTCCCGCGAGGCGTCCGGCGTCTTCGACGAAGACCGTGCCCGCGCACTTGAAAAGTGCGCGCGGCCGACCATCTTTCCATGATCAAGTAAAGGATTCCCATGTCCGGTCATACCCCCCTGCCTGCCACCGAGCTCGACCTCCCGCTGCTGCCGCTGCGCGACGTGGTCGTGTTTCCCCACATGGTCATCCCGCTGTTCGTCGGCCGGCCCAAGAGCATCAAGGCGCTCGAGCTGGCGATGGAGGCCGAGCGCCGCATCATGCTGGTGGCGCAGAAGGCCGCCGCAAAGGACGAGCCCTCGGTCGAGGACATGTTCGAGGTCGGCTGCATTTCGACCATCCTCCAGATGCTCAAGCTGCCCGACGGCACGGTGAAAGTGCTGGTCGAGGGCCAGCAGCGTGCCCGCGTGAACCGCATCGACGACGGCGAGACCCATTTCTCGGCCAACGTGACCCCGGTCGAAGTGGCCGAGGCCGCGACCCAGAAGGGAACCGAGATCGAGGCGCTGCGCCGCGCGGTGATGCAGCAGTTCGACCAGTACGTGAAGCTCAACAAGAAGATCCCGCCCGAGATCCTGACCTCGATCTCGAGCATCGACGATCCGGGCCGGCTGGCCGACACCATCGCCGCCCACCTGCCGCTCAAGCTCGACAACAAGCAGGCGGTGCTCGACCTGGACGACATCAAGGCCCGGCTCGAGAACCTGTTCGGCCAGCTCGAGCGCGAAGTCGACATCCTCAACGTCGACAAGAAGATCCGCGGCCGCGTGAAGCGCCAGATGGAGAAGAACCAGCGCGACTTCTACCTCAACGAGCAGGTCAAGGCGATCCAGAAGGAGCTCGGCGAAGGCGAGGAGGGCGCGGACATCGAGGAGATCGAGAAGAAGATCAAGCTCGCCAAGATGCCCAAGGAAGCGCTCAAGAAGGCCGAGGGCGAACTCAAGAAGCTCAAGCTGATGTCGCCGATGTCGGCCGAGGCCACGGTGGTGCGCAACTACATCGACGTGCTGATCGGCCTGCCCTGGAGCAAGAAGACCAAGATCAAGCACGACCTCGCCAATGCCGAGGCGGTGCTCAACGAAGACCACTACGGGCTGGAGAAGGTCAAGGACCGTATCCTGGAATATCTCGCGGTGCAGCAGCGCGTCGACAAGGTGAAGGCGCCGATCCTGTGCCTGGTCGGCCCTCCGGGGGTCGGCAAGACCTCGCTCGGGCAGTCGATCGCGAAGGCGACCGGCCGCAAGTACACCCGCATGGCGCTGGGCGGCATGCGCGACGAGGCCGAGATCCGCGGCCATCGCCGCACCTACATCGGCGCACTGCCGGGCAAGGTGCTGCAGAGCCTCAACAAGGTCGGCACGCGCAACCCGCTGTTCCTGCTCGACGAGATCGACAAGCTCGGTACCGACTTCCGCGGCGATCCGTCGAGCGCGCTGCTCGAAGTGCTCGATCCGGAACAGAACCACACCTTCGGCGACCACTACGTCGAGGTCGACTTCGACCTCTCCGACGTGATGTTCGTCGCCACCTCGAACTCGATGAACATCCCGCCGGCGTTGCTGGACCGGATGGAAGTGATCCGCCTGGCGGGCTACACCGAGGACGAGAAGACCCACATCGCGCTGAAGTACCTGCTGCCCAAGCAGATGAAGAACAACGGCGTGAAGGAAGACGAGCTGCTGATCAACGAGGAAGCGGTGCGCGACATCGTGCGCTACTACACCCGCGAGGCTGGCGTGCGTTCGCTCGAGCGCGAGCTGTCGAAGATCTGCCGCAAGGTGGTCAAGGGCCTGCTGCTCAAGAAGATGGAGCCCAAGGTGCTGGTCACCGGCGCCAACCTCAACGACTTCCTGGGCGTGCGCAAGTACAGCTTCGGCCTGGCCGAGAAGCAGAACCAGGTCGGCCAGGTGGTCGGCCTGGCCTGGACCGAGGTCGGCGGCGATCTGCTGACGATCGAGGCGGTGACGATGCCCGGCAAGGGCGTGATCAGCCGCACCGGATCGCTGGGCGACGTCATGAAGGAATCGGTGGAAGCGGCGCGTACCGTGGTACGCAGCCGTGCCCGCCGGCTCGGCATCAAGGACGAGGTGTTCGAGAAGCGCGACATCCACATCCACGTGCCCGATGGCGCGACGCCCAAGGACGGCCCGAGCGCGGGCGCGGCGATGACCACCGCCTTCGTGTCGGCGCTGACCGGCATCCCGGTGCGCGGCGACGTCGCCATGACCGGCGAGATCACGCTGCGCGGCGAGGTCACGGCGATCGGCGGCCTGAAGGAAAAGCTGCTGGCGGCACTGCGCGGCGGCATCAAGACCGTGCTGATCCCCGAGGAGAACGCCAAGGACCTGCAGGACATTCCCGAGAACGTGAAGAACGGCCTCGAGATCGTGCCCGTCAAGTGGATCGACAAGGTGCTCGAGATCGCGCTCGAGAAGATGCCGACGCCGCTGTCCGACGAAGAGGTCGCTGCGTCCGCGGCCGCGGTGGCCGAGCTCGCCAAGCAACGCGCGGCGGCGCCGGCCGAAGGATCGGTGAAGCATTGAGCTTCGGGAGTTGCGGAGCCCCGAAAAAATGCTATATAATTCGAGGCTCGAAACGCGGGAATAGCTCAGTTGGTAGAGCGCAACCTTGCCAAGGTTGAGGTCGAGAGTTCGAGACTCTTTTCCCGCTCCAATTCAAGTTTCATGGCCGTCCACGGCGCGCCATGAGTCAAAAAAAAAGAGGCTTCGGCCTCTTTTTTCATTTGTGCGGCGCCATCCCGTGGCGGCCACGACCCTCCCCCTTCGATCTTCGCGCACGACCGCTCGCTTGGCGGTGCTCGTTCCCTTGCACGCGATGCGCAGCGACGGCCCGACAGGAAGTGCCTCCCCGACGGACCCTTCTTCGCCAAATCGAGACCGCTCCTATGGATACAGCAAGGCGTTTTACGTAGCTTCGCCCCTTGAGGCCAACGACGGTATTCAACCCCGAATGGCTTCCTGCGCGCCCGTCGACTGCATCGCAGCGGATACAGGCTGGAAATTCACCCGAAATTCAGGAGCATCCGGCAATGAAGTTCGCGCACACCATAGGACTCATCGAGAATCTGCCGCTTTTTCAAGGCTTGGATGCCGCGCTGGTCGAGAAGATCGCGAAGGCGGCGCGCGTGATGCGAGTCTTGAAGCGAGACATCGTCTATCGCAAGGGCGACGTTTGCGATGGGTTCTATCTGGTGTCCTATGGCCGCATCCGGTTGTCCTTGTTTTCGAGCCAAGGACTTGAGAAGCCGATCCAGATTGCTGGCATGGGAAACAGCTTTGGCGACGCGACCATGCTGCAGGAATTGGCGCACTACACCACCGGCATCGCGGTGGAGGACTCAGGCCTCGTCTATGTCCCCAAAGATGTCGTGACCGAGCTTTTGCAATCCGATGGCCGACTGGCCATGCGCATGCTGGCCAATCTGGCCTACCGCCTGCATCTGATGGTGGATGACATTGACGACTTCCTGTTGCAGCCGCCTGCCGCGAGATTGGCGACCTATCTGTTGCGCCTCATCCCGCCGCGCAGCATCGAGACCAGGAACGTGCAATTGTTCTTGCACAAACACCTGATGGCCGCACAGTTGAACTTGAAGCCCGAAACACTGTCTCGCTACTTCCGGGAGTTCTGCAGCCAGGGGTTGATCGAACTCGATGGCAGCAGGATCACGATCTTGAGCGTGGATCGGCTCTGCCAATATGTATCGAGCGAAAACATGAAGGGTGTCGCTGGCAAGCGCAAGCACAAACTGCTGTGAGGCGGCTCGTGCTTGCGTGTCGGGGTCGACCCGTTCGGGCCGTCAAGCCCGGATGGCCGCTGCCTGGAAGAATGTGCGCTCGCGCAGCCAGATGACCGCGCTGCACGCAACGATCACGACTTGCGTCCCGATCAATAGCGCGAACCCGACGAAGAATCCGGCCTTGGCGTCGCCGCCTTCGGACGCCAGGGCGATGGCCCATCCCATCAAGAGCGGCATCAGGCCCGAAACCAGGCCTGCGCAGCCCAAGGCCACACCGCAGGAACTTGCGGTGTACTCGGGCTTGGAAAAGTACTGGATCAGCGCCAGGACGCCGGGGTAGCTCAGGCCCCAGAAGAAATTGGCCGCGGTCAGAAAACCGACCGCCACGAGTCTGTCCTCGGCGTTGATGGCGAGATAGATCGAGAGCGCCACCAGCAGCGCCGATGCGCTGAACAGCATTGGCACGTTGCGCCGCTCGATGCGGTCCAGCAACACGCCGCTCAGCAGGATCGAGACGACCGATGCCCACTGCGGCAAGGATGCCAGCGGTCCCATCTCGCTGAATGAGAAACCGCGCGCCTCCTTGAGGTAGGAGGGCAGCCAGCTGCCGCTCCCCCACAGATAGGCCAGCGTCATGGTGGCGATCGCGGCCATCAACAGGATATTGCGCGTCTGGAGCGCGCCATGGATCATGGTGGGCACCTTGGCGCAGGCCTGGGTGAAAGTGGGCTTGGCCGGCGCCCCGTCCGGCGCGACCGGCATGCTGATGAAAGCCAATACCAGGGGAATTCCGATGAGGATGTTGACCAGGCCAAGCACCACGAACGAGGCCTGCCAATGGATACCGACCACCAGCGCGCTGATCAATGGATAGCCGAGTGCCAGGCCAATGCCGGTGCCTGTGTTCAGGATGGCGTTCGGTTTTCCGTTTTCCTGGGCGTCGTAGTACGACTTGATGTACGACGATGCCAATGCGAACAAGGGTCCTTCGCTGAGTCCCAGGAAGACCCGCGACAGCAGGAGAGCGCCGTAGCTGTCGAAAAATGGTGTTGCCAGGGTGACGGATCCCCAGAGCAGGAGGCCGTAGATCAGGCTGCGTCGCACGCCGAACAAGGCCTCGCAGAACGGCGTCAGGAAGAACGCTGCCGAGCCATAGCCGATCATGAAGGCGGTCGCCAAGAGACCCTGGGCTGCGCGATCGGAGGCCACGATCCCCATGTGCGAGAGAAAGTCCCTGTCGGCGATGAGAATCGAAATATTGATTCTGTCGATGTAAGCGATGATGACGATCGCAAACAGCGTGAATACGCCGTGCCACCTCGATTTGTTCGATTTCATTCTTGCCTCCCTTCTGCCTGATGGTAAAAAAATCGGCAGCTCAAAAATGAATTGAGCTGCCGAAAAAATACCTTGTGTTTCTGGTTCTCTATCGCATCACGTCAAACTGTCATCCAGGCGTGCTCTTCCACGGTCTGAAAAACGCCGGGCGGAGCCATTGGAATCTTGTTGTCGATGGAATCCCTGATCGCCGCGGTCTTCATTTTTTCGACTTCCGCCAAGCTTTCGAAGCTCTCCACCATGACGATCTGGCCCACCGGACCGCCAAAGCGGACGTAGACTTCTGCGTTCAGGGAGTAGAGCTTGTTGACTGCTTCCTTGCGGGCTTTGGCGAATTTCAGGGCTTCCGTTTGCTGGCCGGGATGGGGGATTCCGATACGGGTGAAAAGGACGGGCATATTGACTCCTTGAAGTAGATCCGCCGGATGAATGGTTGTGAAAGATCGCTGCTCCGGGGTATTTCAACGACCCGGATGTCATGCTAACCATCCATTCTATTTTTACGGGCTGATGCATTTCTCAGGCTTGAAATTCTTGATTTGAATCAAGGAATTGTTTTTCCAATTGAATTAAAGGGTATACCCGACTTCATTGGCGTGATCGAGTCGTTGAATCCGGCGAGTGCTCGCTTCGACCCGCCACGCGGCCGATGCGCGCGGTCACCCTCGTACATCACCTCGTGCGCGACCTGATCGCGGCGACGAACCATGGCGTTGCCCGCTGCCGGAGCCGTTTCGCCAAGATGTGTCGCCGAGGCGGGACTGGCGTGTTGTAGAATCGTAGGCTTTCCGGGAGAAAAGCCTCGCGGCAGGTTCTGCAGGCTGGAATCCCCGAAAAGCTGGCCCCTCGCGGCTTCGACGCGTTCGACGCGCGTTCGGAGCCGCAAGACTGAAAAAGCGTGGCGCGATAGCAAAGCGGTTATGCAACGGATTGCAAATCCGTCTAGCCCGGTTCGACTCCGGGTCGCGCCTCCACCGACATCGGTACCCAAAGTGCAGCCCCGCCAACCCACGTTGCCGGGGCTGCGTTCGTTTGCGGTATCGTCGTTGTTCGACCGGAAGCCCGGATGGTGAAATTGGTAGACACATCGGACTTAAAATCCGCCGCTTCCTGAATAAGGGGCATACCGGTTCGACCCCGGTTCCGGGCACCACCACATTACAAGGGAGCAAGACATGCCTCGCTACAACGCTCCGTTCGAAATCCATGTGCACGGCGACGTGCCGCTGCGTTCCGACGTGAGCTTCGAGCAGATCCAGGAAGCGCTCGCGCCGCTCTGGAAGTACGCCGGCGCCAAGTCGCTGGCCGATGGCGCCACCAGCGTCTACGAAGAAGAACCGGGCATCCGCTTCGAGCAGAAAGAGCACATGCTCCAGATCTGCTGGACCGTGGCCGGCGACGAAGACTTCCGCCAGGCGCTCGACGAGATGTGCATGGCGCTCAACGAGCTGTCCGAGCAGGGCGCCGCGCTCGAGGTCACCTTCTACGACACCGACTTCGACGAGGAAGAGGGCGATCCCGACGAAGAGTCGCGCGACGATTTCCTGATGCTGTTCGTCGGTCCGAACCCGGCCGCGATCATGCAGGTGCAGCGCGACCTGCTGGTCGAAGACGTGGTGAACCTCATGGAGCGCCACTTCGATGGCGCCGAACTCGGCGGCGTGGTGGCCGAGATCGACAAGCTCTTCGGCGAGCGCTTCGACGCGCTGGTCAATTCGCTCGAGATCGGCAAGCGCCCGCGCGGCGGCACCGGGGGCGCCGGCGGCGGCGGCCACGGCGGCGGCCGCCGTCCGCGGCACCTTCACTAGACAGAATGGCTTGAGCCGTTGAGGCGGCCCGTCTCCGGGACTACCGTGGGTTGCGCACCGTGGGTGCGCCGAGCCACAACGCTGCACCCCGAAGGGCGGACAGCGTGT
>NZ_JAUJZH010000078.1 GCF_030486595.1 Variovorax ginsengisoli
ACCTCCCGAAGGAAGCAGTCGCTGCGCGGCAAGCCGCTTCGGGCTACGCCCTACGCGCCTTGCCGCGCAGCGAGTGAAAGAAGACTTACACCACTTCCTGGGACATCAACCACCACAGACTCGTCGACGCTGTTCGACCATCAATGGCGAACGGCGTGATGTACGCGTTGGTACACCGAATTCCAGAGCCGTACCGAGTGCGATTCATGAATGACATATCGGATGATCTGTTCACGACCTCGAAGCGCGGCAAACTAATGGTGCCTTTCATGATCTGGACACGGTGGTTGACCAAAAATGAGGCGTTTCTCAAATTGCAGAACATGAAGGAAATAGCATGAGCACGTATGGGCCCGGTGCCGTCCTTCGGCCTTCCAGCACAATGCGCCGATGTGCAATCGATACGAGACGCCGGAGGTGTGGGAAGTCGAGCGCTTCTGGCACATCGGCCGTCACAACCAACTGTCCTGGCCGCGTCAAGTGTTCCCGCGTGCGCCGGGCCCGTTCATCCGCCGCGCGCGCGACGCCAGCGGCTACGAGCGCGAGCTCGTGGTCGGCCAGTGGGCCCTGATCCCCTGGTTCGCCAAGACCGCCAAGCTGACTTTCAGCACGAACAACGCGCGGGCCGAAGAGCTGGCGGCCAAGGCCACCTTCAAGGACCCCTGGAAGCGCGGCCAGCGCTGCATCATCCCGGCGGCCAGCTTCGACGAGCCGAACTGGGAGAGCGGGAAAAACCAGTGGTGGCAGTTCCGCCGCGCCGACGGCGATCCGTGGGGCCCGGCCGGCCTGTGGAGCACCTGGACCGACAAAGCCACGGGCGAGGTGCACGAGAGCTACACGATGCTCACCCTGAACGCCGACCACCACCCGCTGATGAACCGGATGCACAAGCCAGATCCGAAGCTGCCGCCGGACCAGCAGGACAAACGCTCGGTGATCCCGATCGAGCTCGGTGACGTCGACCAGTGGCTGGCCGGGACCATCGAGGAGGCGCAGCAGTTGCTCAAGCTGACGCCGGTCGAGGTGTTCGACGCCGGACCGATCATGGAGCCGGGCTGATGCAGTCTGGCGGCCGCAAGTGACGAACGGCGGCCATCGGCAGCCAAGAGCAGGCTTTGAAACAGCCCTCAGCTATCGGCGCTAGCCGCCGCACAATCATGCCCACTCGTCACGGCCTCTACAGCGCTCTTCCACCGACAGGGACAATTCCTAGCGGATGTTTTCCTTCGATGCGCTTTGGGATGCTGTCTTTTGCCGACGAGCTAGCTCGTGGTGGCCTCATTCGACCGGTGGACGTGGCACGAGCCCTCGACATTCAGCGACATCTCAGTCAGGTTGTTCAGCGCTTTCTTTACTCAGTGCAGCAGTTGAACGGAACCATGCAAAGGATCGTGGAGGAATACACGCGTGACAGCATGATGCTAGAAGGTTTGCCGCAGATGCTTAGTGGCGAATGTCTGGCCGATTCGCTCTTGAATTACCTAGGCACTGTCGTAGATGACGTGGCGATTGTGATTGCCCTTGCGTTGCAGTTTCAGAGCAATCGCGATGACAGCATGGGCGGGATTAAGAATGCCTGGCTGCAAAATCATCCTAGGGAGTTGGCGCCGGTAGGGCCACTCCTTGCTGAGCTGGATCAACCAGGCTCTTGGTGGGATGACCTGTTCAAGACCAGGGCGGGCATGAGACAACTTGTAGTCCACAAGTTGATGTCCCAGGAAGTGGTGTAAGTCTTCTTTCACTCGCTGCGCGGCAAGGCGCGTAGGGCGTAGCCCGAAGCGGCTTGCCGCGCAGCGACTGCTTCCTTCGGGAGGTG
>NZ_JAUJZH010000011.1 GCF_030486595.1 Variovorax ginsengisoli
GATGTGCTCGCGGGTCTGGGGCATCGGGCCGTCGGCGGCCGAACACACCAGGATCGCGCCGTCCATCTGGGCGGCGCCGGTGATCATGTTCTTCACGTAGTCGGCGTGACCCGGGCAGTCGACGTGCGCGTAGTGGCGGTTGGCCGTTTCGTATTCGACGTGCGCGGTGTTGATCGTGATGCCGCGCGCCTTTTCTTCAGGAGCCGCGTCGATCTGGTCGTAGGCCTTCGCTTCGCCGCCGAACTTGGCCGACAGCACGGTGGCGATCGCCGCCGTCAACGTCGTCTTGCCATGGTCCACGTGACCGATCGTGCCCACGTTGACGTGCGGCTTCGTGCGGGTGAATTTTCCTTTTGCCATTTTCTCGACTCCGAAAAATAACTAGATCAACACACTGACATGGGGTTGCAACCGGCCGGCTGCAACCCCAAAACTGGTGCCCATTGCGGGAATCGGACCCGCGACCTCTCCCTTACCAAGGGAGTGCTCTACCACTGAGCCAAATGGGCGATATCAAAAAAAACCTGCGCTTCGCGCTGACCTGGACCTCTGGAGCGGGAGACGGGAATCGAACCCGCGTCATTAGCTTGGAAGGCTAGGGTTCTACCATTGAACTACTCCCGCATCGTGACACCCTCCGGGGTGCCGCAACGGTCACAGTCAAGCGCTCTGCAAAATCCATTTTTCGCTGGTGGAGAGGGCTGGATTCGAACCAGCGTACTCGTAAGAGGGCAGATTTACAGTCTGCTGCCATTAACCACTCGGCCACCTCTCCGGCGAACCTCGGAATATAGCACGAGTAGAAGGGCTGGTCGATCGCAGGCCTTCTACCGGGGCTCATTTCCCGAGAGCCTTAGATTTTCGCACGAAATCAGGCCCCTTCTTGCCCCGACCCCAAGGTTTCTGCTTCGCGCCAGGCGCGCACCTGCCCGAAGTGGCCACAACCGATAAAGGGCAGCGGGGGCCGCAGGGCCGACAGCGGCGAGGGATGGTTGGCTACCAATATTTTGTGACGACTTGTATCGATCAGGGCCCGCTTGGTCTGGGCATGCGCCCCCCACAGCATGAAGACCACCGGCCGGTCGCGCTCGGCCACGTGACGGATCACCGCGTCGGTCAGCGTCTCCCAGCCGCGCCCCGAATGGCTGGCGGCCTGGCCCTCCTCCACCGTCAGGCAGGTGTTGAGCAGCAGGACGCCGTGCGTGGCCCATTTCGCCAGGCTGCCGCCCGGGTTCGGGAAGGCCGGCGGCGGCGTGCCGAGGTCGCGCTGCAATTCCTTGAAGATGTTGCGCAGCGACGGCGGCAGCGGCACGCCGGGCGCCACCGAGAACGCCAGCCCCTCGGCCTGGCCGCGGCCGTGGTACGGGTCCTGGCCGAGGATGACGACCCGGACTTCCTCGGGCGGTGTCAGTTCGAGCGCCCGCAGCGGCTGCGGCGGGAAGATCACGGCGCCGGCGTCGAGCCGCTCGCGCAGGTAGGCCAGCAGCTTGACGCCGACCGGGCCGGCGAAGAACCCGTCGACCAGCGGCTGCCAGCCCGGCGCGACCGGCCAATCGGCCGGATCGGCCGTGGCGAGTTGGCCGTGCAAGCTCATCTGAAAAGCTCGGCCAGCGCCTCGCCCGGCTCGTCCGCCCGCATGAAGGTCTCACCGACCAGGAAGGCGTGGACGCCAGCGGCGCGCAGCCGGGCCACCTCGTCGCGGGTCGCGATGCCCGACTCGGTCACCAGCAGGCGATCGGCCGGCACCTGGGCCCGCAGGTCGAGCGTGGTCTGCACCGACACCTCGAAGGTGCGCAGGTTGCGGTTGTTGATGCCGATCAGCGGCGTGCGCAGCTTGAGGGCGCGCTCGAGTTCGGCGCCGTCGTGCGCTTCCACCAGCACCGCCATGCCGAGCCCGGCCGCGATGGCTTCATAGTCGCGCATCTGGGCATCGTCGAGGCAGGCGACGATCAGCAGGATGGCATCGGCGCCCATCGCGCGCGACTCGTAGACCTGGTAGGGGTCGACGATGAAATCCTTGCGCAGCACCGGCAGCTCGCAGGACGCCCGGGCCTGCTTCAGGTAGTCGACCCCGCCCTGGAAGAACTGGCGGTCGGTCAGGACCGAGAGGCAGGCGGCGCTGACCTGGCCGTCGCCCTCGGCGTAGCTTTGCGCGATGTCGGCCGGGATGAATTCGGCGCGCAGCACGCCCTTGCTCGGGCTCGCCTTCTTGACCTCGGCGATCACCGCGGCGGCGCCGGCGTCGATCTTGGCGCGCAGGGCGCCGACGAAGTCGCGCGTCAGCACGCGGCTCTCGGCATCGAAGCGCACCGCTTCCAGCGGGCTTTTCTTCTTGGCGGCGGCGATCTCCTCGCGCTTGACGGCGACGATCTTGTCCAGGGTGTTCGACATGTCTCGTGTCCTCCTCAGGCGGCCGCGGTGGCGGCAGCGAATTCGGCCAGCTTGGCCTTGGCCGCGCCGCTGTCGAGCGCGGCCCGGGCGCGCTCGACGCCGGCGGCGATCGAATCGCTGACATTGGCCGCGTAGAGCGCGGCGGCGGCGTTCAGCACGACGATGTCGCGCGCCGGGCCCGGCTGGTTGTCGAGTACGTCGAGCAGCATCGCCTTCGACTGCTCGGGGGTCTCGACGCGCAGGCTGCGGTTGCTCGACATCGAGAAGCCGAAGTCCTCGGGGTGCAGCTCGTACTCGCGGACCTCGCCGTCCTTCAGTTCGCCGACCATGGTGGCGGCGCCGAGCGAGACCTCGTCCATGCCGTCGCGGCCATAGACCACCAGCGCATGCTCGGCGCCCAGGCGCTGCAGCGCGCGCACCTGGATGCCGACCAGGTCGGGGTGGAACACGCCCATCAGGATGTTCGGCGCGCCGGCCGGATTGGTCAGCGGACCAAGGATGTTGAAGATGGTCTTGATGCCGAGTTCCTTGCGCACCGGGGCCACGTTCTTCATCGCCGGATGGTGGTTCGGCGCGAACATGAAGCCGATGCCGACATCGGCGATGCACTTGGCGATCTGCTCGGGCTTCAGGTTGATGTTGATGCCCAGCGACTCGAGCACGTCGGCGCTGCCGGACTTGCTGCTGACGCTGCGCCCGCCATGCTTGCTGACCTTGGCGCCGGCCGCCGCGGCGACGAACATCGTGCAGGTCGAGATGTTGAAAGTGTGGGAGCCGTCGCCGCCGGTGCCGACGATGTCGACCAGGTTCGTGGTGTCCGCCACCGGCACCTTGGTCGCGACCTCGCGCATCACCTGCGCGGCAGCGGTGATCTCGCCGATGGTCTCCTTCTTGACGCGCAGGCCTGTGATCAGCGCCGCCATCATCACGGGCGAGCATTCGCCGCTCATGATGAGGCGCACGATGTGCAGCATCTCGTCGTGGAACACCTCGCGGTGCTCGACAGTGCGCTGCAGGGCTTCCTGGGGAGTGATGGGCATGGTGCTGGTCTCTCTAGTGGGTGGCTGGCGGCGCCAGCGGTGAATCGGAAAGCGCGAGGCGAAGACCGAAGCCGACGAACAGCGCGCCGGCGCCGCGCTGCAGCCAGTGCATGCCGCGCTGCACCAGGCCGACGCGGCGCGCGGTCCAGCCGGCCGCCAGCGCCCACGCCACGTTGACGAAGATCGCATTGAAGTTGAACAGCACGCCGAGCAGGAAGAAGGCCAGCGCCTTGTCGTCGGTGCCCGGCGCGATGAACTGCGGCACGAAGGCCAGGAAGAACAGCGCCACCTTGGGGTTCAGGGCATTGGTCCAGAAGCCGCCGAGGAACACGCTCTTCGCGTTCGCCGGGCCGGCCGCGGCCAGGGCCGGCGCGGCGCCCGAAGGCCGGGAAAACAGCATCCGCACGCCGACCCACAGCAGGTAGGCCGCGCCGACCCACTTGAGCACGGTGAAGGCGGTGCTGGAGGCGGCCATCAGCGCGCTCAGGCCCAGCGCCGCGGCGATGATGTGGACGAAGCAGCCGGCGGTGATGCCGAAGCCCGCCAGGATGCCGGCTCGCGCGCCCGAGCGCAGCGAATGGCTCACGATGTAGAGCACGTCGGGCCCCGGCGTGAGGTTCAGCAGCAGTCCGGCGGCGACGAACAGCAGCAGGGAATGGGCGTCAGGCACGGAAGAAGCTCCGGATCGCGCCGATGGCGCGGTCGATGCCGGCAGCGTCGACGTCCAGGTGGGTGGCGAAGCGCAGCCGGTAGAGGCCGGTGGCGAGCACGCCGTGTTCCTTCAGGTGGGCCAGCAACTCGCCGGAGCGCGAACGCGCCGCGCCCGTCAGGTCGACGAACAGCAGGTTGGTCTGCGGCAGCTCGACCTGCAGGCCGTCGATGCCTTGCAGGCCTTGCGCCAGCCGCTGCGCCAGCGCATGGTCGTCGGCTAGGCGATCGACGTGGTTTTCGAGCGCGTAGGAAGCGGCCGCGGCCAGCAGTCCGGCCTGGCGCATGCCGCCGCCCGCCATCTTGCGGATGCGGTGGGCACGTGCAATGAACTCGCGCGACCCGCACAGGGCCGAGCCGACCGGCGCGCCTAGGCCCTTGCTGAAGCAGACCGACACGCTGTCGAAGCAGCCGGCGATCCGCCGCGCCTCGGCGCGCACGTCGGCGCCGAGCGCGGCCGCCTGGGCGGTGGCCGCGTTGAAGAGCCGGGCGCCGTCAAGGTGGCGCGCCAGCCCCTTGCCCTGCGCGAGTTGCGTGGCCTGCTCCACATAGGCGAAAGGCAGCAGCTTGCCGCCCAGCGTGTTCTCGAGCGCCAGCAGCCGGGTGCGCGCAAAGTGGGCGTCGTCGGGCTTGATGGCGGCCTCGATCGCGTCCAGCGCCAGCGTGCCGTCGGGCTGGTGGTCGAGCGGCTGCGGCTGCACGCTGCCGAACACCGCCGCGCCGCCACCTTCCCAGCGGTAGCAGTGCGCCTGCTGGCCGACGATGTATTCGTCGCCGCGCTGGCAGTGCGAGAGGATCGCGCACAGGTTGCTCTGCGTGCCGGTGGGCACGAACAGCGCCGCCTCGAAGCCCAGCAGCTCGGCGATCTGGCGCTGCAGCGCGTTGACGCTGGGGTCGTCGGCGAAGACGTCGTCGCCGAGCGGCGCCGCGAGCATGGCTGCGCGCATGGCCTCGGTCGGCTGGGTCACGGTGTCGCTGCGCAGGTCGACGACCTTGGACGAGGGATGGCTCATTGGCGTCACTCCAGGAAGTTCTTGAGCATCGCGTGGCCATGCTCGGTGAGGATCGATTCAGGGTGGAATTGCACGCCTTCGACGCGCACCGCATGGGCGAAGCCGGTGTGGCGCACGCCCATGATCTCGCCGTCGTCGGTCCAGGCGGTGAGCGCGAGCGTCTCGGGGCAGCTTTGGCGCTCGATCGCCAGCGAGTGATAGCGGTTGACGCTGAACTTCTCGGGCAGGCCGGCGAAGACGCCTTCGCGCGTGGTCGTGATCTCGCTGACCTTGCCGTGCATCAGCTGCTGGGCACGGATGATCTTGCCGCCGAAGGCGGCGCCGATCGCCTGGTGCCCGAGGCAGACGCCGAGGATCGGAAGCTGGCCCGCGAAGGCCTGGATCGCCGCCACCGAGACGCCGGCCTCGGCCGGCGAGCACGGCCCCGGCGAGATCACCAGCCGGTCGACACCGCCGGCGATGCGCTCCTGCAGGCCCTCGAGCGTGATCTCGTCGTTCCGATGCACCTCGACCTCGGCGCCGAGCTCGCCAAAATACTGCACCAGGTTGTAGGTGAAGCTGTCGTAGTTGTCGATCATCAGGAGCTTCATGGCTTGACTCCGATCCGGTGCACGCCCTTGACCACCGGGAACACGTTGAAGTTGATCAGGAGGCCCAGCCTGAGCCCCGACAGCCGCACGGCCGCCTGTGCCTGCGCGCGGTGCAGGTCGGTCAGCGCGTCGACCGCCCTGAGTTCGACCACCACCGACTGCTCGACCACGAAGGCGGCGCGGCAGACTTCGCCCAGCGAACGGCCCTTGTAGCTGGCCGCCACCGGCACGTCGCGCTGGAAGCCGATCTCGCGCTCGGCGAGCTCGATCTCGAGCGCGGCGGCGTAGACCGCTTCGGGCAGGCCGGTGCCGAGCACCCGCTGCACCTCCACCGCGGCGCCGATGATCTCGTGCGAGAAGTCGTTGTTGTTGTTGTCTTCGGTGCTCATTCCAGGCCCTCCTCGACCAGCTCGGCAGCGCGCAGCAGCGCCCGCGCCTTGGCCTCGGTCTCTTTCCATTCGAGCTCGGGCACCGAGTCGGCCACCACGCCGGCCGCGGCCTGCACGTGCAGCATCTGGTCCTTGACGATGCCGGTGCGGATCGCGATCGCGACGTCCATGTCGCCGGCATAGCTGATGTAACCGCAGGCGCCGCCGTAGAGGCCGCGCTTGGTCGGCTCAAGCTGGTCGATCAGCTCCATCGCGTGCACCTTGGGCGCGCCCGTGAGGGTGCCGGCGGGGAAGGTGGCCTTGAGCACGTCGATCGCGGTCATGCCGTCCTTGAGCGTGCCTTCGACATTGCTGACGATGTGCATCACGTGGCTGTAGCGCTCGACCGCGAAGGCCTCGGTCACCTTCACCGTGCCGGTCTTGGCGATGCGGCCGATGTCGTTGCGCGCCAGGTCGATCAGCATCACGTGCTCGGCGCGCTCCTTGGGGTCGTTGATGAGCTCGACCTCGGCCGCGCGGTCGAGCTCGGGCGAGGCGCCGCGCGGCCGGGTGCCGGCCAGCGGGCGGATCGTGATCTTCTGCTCGCCCTCGCCGGTGTGCTCCTGCCGCACCAGGATCTCGGGCGAGGCGCCCACCACGTGGAAATCTCCCAGGTGGTAGTAGTACATATAGGGCGACGGGTTGAGCGAACGCAGCGCCCGGTACAGCGACAGCGGCGACTCGGTGTAGCGCTTGCTGATGCGCTGGCCGACCTGCACCTGCATGAAGTCGCCGGCCGCGATCAGCTCCTTGGCGCGCTCGACCGCCGCCAGGTAGTCGGCCTTGGCAAAGCTGCGCTGCGCCGGATGCGCCTGGCTGGCCTTCACCTGCGGCGCGCTGACCGAGTACTTGAGCTGGTCGCGCAGTTCGCGCAGCCGGCGCTTGGCGTTGGCATAGGCCTCGGGCTGCGCCGGGTCTGCATAGACGATCAGGTAGAGCTTGCCCGAGAGGTTGTCGATCACCGCCAGCTCCTCGCACTGCAGCAGCAGGATGTCGGGGCAGCCCAGGGTGTCGGGGGGGCAGCTCTTCTCGAGCTTCTTCTCGATGTGGCGCACGGTGTCGTAACCGAAGTAGCCGGCCAGGCCGCCGCAGAAGCGCGGCAGGCCCGGACGCAGCGCCACCTTGAAACGCTGTTGGTAGGCCGCAACGAAGTCGAGCGGGTTGCCATGGGCTTTTTCCACGACTTTGCCGTCCGTTACAACCTCGGTCAGGGCGTCGGCGCCGAAGCCGCTGGCCCGCAGCAGCGTGCGCGCCGGCAGGCCGATGAAGCTGTAGCGGCCGAAGCGCTCGCCGCCCACCACCGATTCGAGCAGGAAGCTGTGCTTGCCGCTGTCCTTGGTGTAGGCCAGCTTGAGATAGAGGGAAAGAGGCGTTTCGAGGTCGGCAAAAGCCTCGACCATCAGCGGGATGCGGTTGTAGCCCTGCGCGCTGAGGCTCTTGAATTCGAGTTCGGTGATCACGGGTGGGGTCTCCGTCGGCCAGCTGACGCTTCGATGGTCGCTGGCGGGGTCATTCTGGTTGGCCGGTTCAGGTGAACTGAAGGCCGCGGGCGCACGGCGTGCGCCGTGCAATCAGACAGGCAACGACGATGGCGTGCGCCAAGGCCAGGCTCCCCGGCTGCCTTGACCTGTCTGAATGACGTGATGAATGAACATGTGAATCGGGAGTTTAGCCCAGGGACAAGGCACATACAAAAAGATACATTGGGGTTCTTTAAAAAATTCGTGCGGCCTACGGAGACCCTGATGCCCTTCTTCCACCTGCGGCGCCTGCTCGCGCTGTCCACCCTTGCGCTCGCATCCTTCGCGGCATCGGCCGCCCAGGTCGATGTGGCGGGGGTCAAGCTCGACGACACCCTCGACCTGCGCGGCAGCAAGCTGCTGCTGAACGGCGCCGGCGTGCGCTACAAGGCCGTCTTCAAGGTCTACACCGCCGGGCTCTACCTCGGCAAGAAGGCCGACACCGTCGAAGAAGTGCTGGCCGCACCGGGGCCGAAGCGCGTGACCATCACCATGCTGCGCGACATCGATGCCAACGAGCTCGGCAAGCTGTTCACGCGCGGCGTCGAGGACAACTCGCCCAAGAGCGACATGTCGCAGCTGATCCCCGGCCTGCTGCGCATGGGGCAGATGTTCGCGGACCAGAAGATGCTGAAGGCCGGTGACGGCTTCACGGTCGACTGGATCCCGGGCAGCGGCAGCCTGGTCACGGTGCGCGGCGTGCCGCAGGGCGAGCCGATCAAGGAGCAGGCCTTCTTCAATGCGCTGCTGCGCATCTGGATCGGGCCGTCCCCGGCCGACTACAAGCTGAAGGACGCGCTGCTGGGCAAATCGTCCTGAGCGCTCAATTCGAGCAGCGAGTCGACGAAACCGTCGGCGTCCACGCCGCGCACCGGTTCGCCATGGTTGTACCCGTAGCTGACCAGCACCACCGGGCAGCCGGCCGCGCGCGCTGCCCGGGCGTCGTTGCTCGAGTCGCCCACCATCAGGGTGCGCGCCGGCAGCGTGCCCAGCGCCTCGCAGGTCTTCAGCAACGGCAGCGGGTCGGGCTTCTTGCGCTCGAAGGCGTCGCCGCCGAAGACCTGCTCGAAGTAGCCGTCGAGGCCTTTGGCGGCCAGCAGCGGGAGGGCGAAGGCGGTCGGCTTGTTGGTCAGGCAGGCCAGGCGCAGGCCCCGCGCCCGCAGCGCCGACAGCCCGGCGGCCACGCCTTCGTAGACCCGGGCATGCGCCCCGTTGATCGCGAGGTAGTGGTGCTGATAGCGGTCCCAGGCGCGTTCGTAGAGCGCCGCGGCGGCGCCGACATGGCGCAGCACGGACGCGATCAGGTGCTCGGAACCCTTGCCGACCATGGCCTCGACGGCCGGCGCCTCGACCGCCGCCAGCGACAGGTCGCGCAGCATGAGGTTCAGGGCGACGACGAAATCGCCGAGGGTGTCGACCAGGGTGCCGTCGAGGTCGACGATCGCGGCGTCGAAGCGGGAAAGGTCGATGGGTTGAGGTTTCACGCGCCGGATCATAGGGGTCCGGCGACAGCAGCAGCGATGCGGAAATGCCGCACGCGCCCCGATTCAAGCCTCGGTGACAGTCTGGGCCGCGACCACCGCCTCGGTGCGGTTGCGCACGTTGAGCGCGCGGAAAATCGCCGCGAGGTGGATCTTGACCGTGCCCTCGCTGATGCCGAGGGCGCGGCCGATGAGCTTGTTGGGCTTGCCCTGCGACAGCAGCTGCAGCACCTCGACCTGGCGTTCGGTGAGCACGTTGCGCAGGTGCTCGAGCGTCTGGGCCGTCGCGGCACCCGATCCGCGCTGGACACCGTCGGCGGCGCCGACGCCGGGGATGCCGGCGACCACGCCGGGCGGCAGCGACGACAGCATCATCGGCGGCACGTAGACGCCGCCGGCCAGCACCAGCCGCACCGCCGACAGCATGACCTCCGGCGAATAGGCCTTGGGAATGAAGCCGAGCACGCCGCGCTCGAGCACGCTGCGCATCACGGCCGGGTCTTCGTAGCCCGACAGCACGATGACCGGCACCGCCGGCAGGCGGCGGCGGACCTCGTCGATGTGGGCCTGGCCCTCGGCACCGGGCATGTTCAGGTCGATCACGGCCAGGTCGAGGTCGTCGCTGGCGCTGGCGAGCAACTCGTCGACGCTCATGGCCAGGACGAAGTCGATGCCGGGCTCTAGTTCCGACAGCTTGGCCTTGACCGCCTCGATGACGAGCCGGTGGTCGTCGGCGATCAGGATTTTCATGGCTTTCCCCAGCGACATGGATGGATATTGGCTCGCCGACGATAACGGTGAACGAGACGCGCATCAAGGCGGATTTCGCTCCTCGAACGACATAGCTCCCAAGCGATATGGCGCCGGCGCGCGGCAATGAAGGAATATTTCGCATCCAAGAACGAGCGGAGACAAGGGCATGTGCCAACGATGCAGGCGCAACCGCAGGGCTCCGATCGGCAGCCACGCCCCGGCGTGAACAGGCACGGCCGCGAGGGCTGAATGGCTCGCCTGCTCGACACTTTTTCCAGCTTCGTGTCGTTCGGGCTGGGCCTCGATGCGTCGATCGCGGCGGACCGTGCCGAGCCCGGCTGCGAGAGCGCCCGGCAGCAGGCGCTGAACCTGCTGGAAGAGGCCCGGACGGCGGCCCTGGCGCTCGGCCGCCCGGCCGCGGCGGTCGAGTCGGCCCGCTTCGCGATGGTCGCCTGGATCGACGAGATCCTGGCGCGGCACCCCGGCTGCAAGAACGCGGGCGGGTCGCCGCTGCAGCTGCGGCTGTTCAATTCCAGCAATGCCGCCAGCGAGTTCTTCCATCACCTGTCGACGCTCACGGTCGACGACGACGAGGTGCGCGAGGTCTACTGGCGCGTGCTGGCACTCGGCTTCAAGGGCCAGTACTACTTCGAGAACGACGACAGCGGCGAGCTGGGCAAGCTCAAGGCGCTGCACGCCGAGCAGCTCGCGCTGCAGCCGGCGCCGATCGACGGCCTGGCCCAGGCCCCCATCACGCCGCAGCCCGATGGCCTCCCCGGCCCGCCCGGCCCGCCCGGCCCGCGCGATCCGCGCGATCCGCTGTGGCGCCGGCGCGCGCTGCTGCGAGCCGGCGGGGCGCTGGCGCTGCTGGTCCCGCTGGCCTACGCGCTCTGGTTCATGTTCGCGGGGTCGAGCGAAGCGCCGCTGACGCTGGCCCAGCGCATCGACCTGCAACTCCAGGCCTATGCCTGCGCGGACCTGTCCGCCACGGTGGCGCCCGATGGCCAGGCGCGGGTGCAGGGCTTCGTCTCGAACGCCGAGGAGATGGTGCAGGTGCAGCAGGACGTGCGCGCCCTGCCGGGGGTCAGCGCCGCAGAGTTCGACCTCCAGCTGCGGATCTGGCCGCACTGCGAGGTGCTGGCCCTGCTCAAGCCCTACCAGGCGCGCAAC
This sequence comes from Variovorax ginsengisoli, assembly GCF_030486595.1. Taxonomy (GTDB): domain Bacteria; phylum Pseudomonadota; class Gammaproteobacteria; order Burkholderiales; family Burkholderiaceae_C; genus Variovorax; species Variovorax ginsengisoli_B. Next base: position 11,095 of record NZ_JAUJZH010000011.1, read on the forward strand.
CGCGAGCTGGCCCTCGGGCTGGCGATCGCCACGCCGACGGCACCGACGGGCCGCCTGCGGGAAGGCGACCGGGTCCTGATCGAGGTCACGAACGCGCGGCGCGACGGCTACCTGTGGGTTGACTACTACACGGCCGACGGCGCCGTGCTGCACCTGAACGCGGGGCCGGTGCAGCTGCGCCTGACCGCAGGAGAGACCATCGAGCTCGGACGCGACATCCCGTCGAGCTGGCTCGCGGCGCCGCCCTTCGGCACGGTGCTGGTGACCGCGCTGTCCTCTCCGATGCCCTTCGCCCAGGCGTCGGAGCGGCCGCCCTTCGAGCTGGCCTCGGCCTACCTGCAGCGGCTGCGCGAATCGCTGGCGGTGGGCGAATTCGGCGCCCGCGCCGTGGCCGAGATGGTGTTCCTCGAAACGGTGCCGCGCTGAGGTTCTGAACCAGCTCAGTCGTCGTCGCGCACGCGATGCTGCGCGGTCAAGGTCTGCTGGGTGCCCGGCGGCACCGCCTCGTAGTGCGACAGCGCGATGGTGTAGCGGCCCTGGCCGCTGGTCATGGCGTTGAGCCGCGACTGGTAGCTGGCCAGCTCCGACATCGGCACCTGGCCCCGGACCACGACCGTCCCGGCGCCGCCGTTCGCGGTGCCCGTGACCAGCCCGCGGCGCGAGGACAGGTCGCCGGTGACGTCGCCGATCGCGTGGTCGGGCGCGGCGATCTCGATCTGCACGATCGGCTCCAGCACGATCGGCCGCGCCGCCCGGATGGCGGCCATGAAGGCCTTGCGCCCGGCGGTCGCGAAGGCGATGTCCTTGCTGTCGACGCTGTGGTGCTTGCCGTCATGCACCACCACCCGGACGTCGACCACCGGGTAGCCGGCGATCGCGCCCGACGCCAGCACCTCGCGCACGCCCTTCTCGACCGCCGGGATGAACTGGCCCGGGATCGCGCCGCCCTTGACCTCGTCGGCGAACTCGAAGCCGGCGCCGCGCGCCAGCGGCTCGATGCGCAGGAAGACCTCGCCGAACTGGCCGGCGCCGCCGGTCTGCTTCTTGTGGCGGTGGTGGCCCTCGGCCGGCGCGGTCACGGTCTCGCGGTAGGCGATGCGCGGCGGGCGGGTCTCGACCTCGAAGCGGTAGACCTCGCGCAGCCGCTCGAGCATCACCCGCAGGTGCAGCTCGCCGAGGCCGTAGATGATGGTCTCGTTGGTGGCCACCACGTGCTCGACCCGCAGGCAGGGGTCCTCGGCGACCAGCTTGCCGAGGATTTCCCAGGCCCGCTGTTCGTCGCCGTGGCGCTTGGGCTCGACCGCCAGGCCGTGCACCGGCACCGGGAAGGCCAGCGGCGCCAGGTGCACGTGGTCGTCCTCGGCGGCGTCGTGCAGCACGGCGTCGAAGTGGATCTCGTCGACCTTGGCCACCGCCACGATGTCGCCCGGCAGCGCCCGCCCCACCTCGACGTAGTCCTTGCCCTGCAGCATGAACAGGTGGCCGACCTTGAAGGGCTTGCGGCCGTCGCCGACATAGAGCTGGCTGTCGCGCGTGACCGTGCCCTGGTGGACGCGGAAGATCCCGAGCTTGCCCACGTAGGGATCGACCGTGACCTTGAAGACATGCGCCAGCACGTGCAGCGACGGGTCGGGCCGGGCCTGCATCGGCTCGGCCGCGGCGCCCTCGCCGAGCAGGAAGTCCGGCGGATTGGCTTCGGTCGGATCGGGCAGCAGCTTGACGACGACGTCGAGCAGCTCCGCCAGGCCGGCGCCGTTGCGCGCCGAGACGAAGCAGACCGGGATCAGGTGGCCTTCGCGCAGCGCCTGCTCGAGCGGCGCGTGCAACTCGGCAGCATCGACGTCGCCCTCGGACAGGTAGCGGTCGACGAAGGCCGCATCGACCTCGACCACCTGCTCGACCAGCGCCCGATGCGCGTCCTCGACGCTGCCGATGTCGGACTGCCCCTCGCGGTTGAAGAAGCAGTCGACGACCTGCGTGCCACCCGCTGCCGGCAGGTTGAGCGGCAGGCACTCGCGCCCGAAGGTCGCCTGGATCTGCGCCAGCAGGCTGCGCAGGTCGACGCCCTGGGTGTCGATCTTGTTGACGATCACCATCCGCGCCAGGTGCCGCTCGGCGGCATAGGCCATCATGCGCAGGGTCATCGGCTCGATCCCGGTGGCCGCATTGACGACCACCGCCGCGGTCTCGACGGCTTCCAGGGCCGGCAGGCTCTGGCCGAGGAAGTCGGCGCCGCCGGGCGTGTCGATGAAGTGGACCCGGGTGCCGGCGTGCGTCAGGTGCATGACCGAGGCATTGAGCGAATGCTGCATGCGGCGCTCGAGGGGATCGTGGTCGCTCACGGTGCTGCCGCGCTCGACGCTGCCGCGGGCGCCGATGGCACCCGCCTTGTGCAGCAGGGCCTCGGCGAGCGAGGTCTTGCCGGCGGCGGAGGCGCCGACGAGCGCCAGGGTTCGCACCGCTTCCATTTCGGCCGTCTGGCCGTTCGTTCGGCTTGGCATGGGCTGTCTCCTCGGCGCCTGGGCGGCGGCCCAGCGTACGGGATCGGCCGCTCCGATGCAAGCCGGACGCGCCAGCCGCCGCTTGCCGGACAATGTCGGCCATGGGACTGCCGATCGCCTCCACCCCCGACAGCACGGGCTACCAACGCCGCGAATTCATGGTCGTCAAGATCCCGGTCGTCGAGGACGTGGACGACCGCTGGCACCAGCGCGAGGAACGCATCGACCAGGCGCTGCGCGCCGACGGGCTGGGCTCGGTGCTCGGCTGGGGCGACTCGCTCGGGGAGCCGACGCGGCGCGGCCGGCGCCGGGTCGCGTTCACCCGGGTCGACATCGACATCTCGGACATCGCCGCCGGACGGGCCCTGCTGCAGGCGGCGCTGCCGGCGATCGGCGTGCCGCCGGGCACAGAGATCCACTACTCGATCGCCCGTGTCCGCTTCGCCGACATCTACGCGCCGCCGGAATGGCTGCTGGAGCGCCCGCAGGATCAGGGCGTGAACAGGCCCTAGTCCTGCAAGGCGGCGACCTGCTCCGCGTAGGCGGTCTCGATGCGCTGCAGCCGGGCCTGGCGCGCGGCCTCGCTGACCCATTGCGCGTTCAGCGCGCTCTGCCGGGCGAGCTGGTATTGCAGCCGGGCCGCCGGCAGCAGCGCCTTGTTGTCGGCGGCGGCATAGCCCAGCGACGCCCGCAGCGACTTGAGGACCTCGCGCTGGGCCTCGGCCCGCGGACCCCGCCCTCGCCCGTAGCCCACCAGGAAGGCGCGCAGCTTTTTCTGGAGTTCCGGCGGCACGTCGCTGCGCACCAGCACCTGGGCCGGCGGCGTCGGCTCCGACTGCCAGATCACCTGCAGGCGCTCGGCCTCGGCCGGGAACTGCGCGCGGAAGCGCTCGAAATCGGTGGTGTTGTTGGTCGCCACGTCGGCGTCGCCATTGGCCACCGCCAACGCCGTGGTCTGGTGGGTGCCGACGATCTCGCTCTTGAAGCGGGTCTCCATCGCGATCCGGTTCGGCAGGAAGAGCTGGACCTGCGGCAGGATGAAGCCCGACACCGACCGGCTGTCGCCGCGCGCCAGGCGCCATTGCTCGGGCCGGGCCAGCAGGTCGGCGAGCGGGTCGGACGGCCCGTCCTTGCGCACCAGCAGCACGGCGCGGTGGTCCGGTGTACCGCCATGCCGCTCGACCTGGGCCAGCACCACCATGCGGCGCTGGGTCACGGCATCGAGCGCGAGCTGCGCCGACAGCAGGCTCAGGTCGACCTGGCGCCGCCGGATGGCCTCGCCGAGCGCCTCGTAGGTGGTCGCCGAATGCACCGTCACGGGCCGGCCCAGCGCACGGCTGAGCTCGGCCAGCAACGGGGTCCAGCTTTCGCGCGACTCGACCACGCCGCCGACCGGCAGCACGCCGAAGCGCAACTCGGCCGGCGCGGCCTGCGCCGCGGCACCGGCGTGCCAGCCGAGCGCAGCGGCCAGCGCCACGCCGGCGATCGCCAGGGCGCCTCGTCTCAGCATGCCGTCACGGCGCCCCCGAACGCAACGCCGCCACCTGCTCGGCATAGGTGGCTTCGATGCGCTGCAACCGCGCCTGGCGCGCCGCCTCGTTGACCCACTGCGAGGTCATGGTGCTCTGCCGCGCCAGCTGGTAGGCCAGCTTGGCGGCCGGCAGCAGCGAGCTGTTGTCGGCCGCCACGAAGCCGGCCAGGTCGTGCAGCGACTTCAGCACTGCGCGCTCGCTGTCGCCGCGCGGGCCCTTGCCGCGCGCGTACTCGACCAGGAAGAGCTGCACCTTCTTCTCGAACTCGGGCCCGTAACCGCGCCGGATCACGATCTGCGCATGCGGAATCAGTTCCGACTCCCAGATCACCTGCAGTCGATCGGCTTCGGCCGGGAACTGCAGCCGGAAGCGTTCGAAGTCGGCCGTGTTGTTGGTGGCGACGTCGGCCTCGCCGTTGGCCACCGCCAGCGCGGTCACCTGGTGGGTGCCCACCACCTCGCTGCGGAAGCGGGTCTCCATCGCGATGTGGTTGGGCAGGAAGAGCTGCAGCTGCGGCACGATGAAGCCCGACACCGACCGGCTCTCGCCGCGCGCCAGGCGCCAGCCTTCGGGTTCGGCCAGCAGCTCCTTGAGGGTGGTGCGAGGGCCCGACTTGCGCGTCAGCAGCAGCGCGCGATAGCCCGGCAGGCCGTCATGGCGCGTCACCTGCGCCACCACCTTCATGCGCCGCAGCGTCACGGCGTCGAGCGCCATCTTGCCGGACAGGAAGGCCATGTCGACCTGGTCGCGCTGGATCGCCTGCTCCAGGGCCTCGTACGAGGTGACCGACAGCATGGTGACCGGCCGGCCGATGGCGCGCTGCAGGTCCGCCAGCAACGGCTCCCAGTCGTTGCGCGACTCGAAAGCCCCGCCAAGCGGCAGGATGCCGAAGCGCACGGCGGTGCCGGCGGCGGCTTCGGCCCCGCCGGCCGCCTGCGCCGCCGCCCCGAGCTGCCAGCCCAGCGCCAGCGCGAGCCCGGCGCGCAGCATCCAGGCCGCCACCCGCGCCGCACCGGCCCGGAACCGATCCGGCCGGGAAACCGCGACAACAAGGGAAGCGCATAGGACGGAAGCCTGCATCTTTTTCTGGACCGCATCGGCCCGACGAGCCGAATGGGCTGGTCAAGCGAGTGCTGCCTACAACACAATTAGAAACCAACTTAAGCAGTAAACGTGTCATTTTCATTGATCCATGCGCAACGGGGTGCCGCTCAGTGGCTGACAGCCGCAGCCGTTCCAGCTCCTCGATGAGCTGGTCCTTCCGCGCCCTGCGCCTGCTGGCCGGTCTGACACTGGCGCAGCAGCTGGTCCTGCTGGCGCTGTTGCCGGCGACCGTGGCGACCCTGGGCGCGATCGCGGTGCTGACGCGCCAGCACCTGGAGAACCTGACCGCGCTGATGCGCGCCAACGCCCAGACGGTGGCGCTTCAGGTCGCGACCGTGGCCCAGTCGCAGATGCAGCACATGGACCGCCGGGCGCTGCAGCGCACCGCGCTGTCCGGCAGCTTCCAGCCGCATGTGCAGCAGGTGCAGATCTGGTCGGAAGAAGGCGAGATCGTCGCCAATGCCGAAACCGTGGACCGGCAGCGCGGGGAGGGGCTGCAGGTGGTCGCCCCGATCACCGGCGATGACGGCAGGCACAACGGCAAGGTGATGGTGGAGATGAGCCTGGACGCGGTCGCCAGCGCCAAGCAGGCGGTCTGGCTCAATGTCGTGATCGTCCTGGGCGCCAGCCTGGCCGGCGTCGGGCTGGCCGGCTGGTGGGCGGCGCGACGCATCAGCGCGCCGATCCAGGCGCTCGGCGAGGCGGTCGACCGGCTCGGCGCCGGAGAGGACGCGCAGGTCGAGATCGAGGGTTCGGCCGAGGTGCGGCGGCTGCAGCACGGCTTCAACCTGGCGGCGCGGGCGCTGCTGGACAGCCGCAACCAGCTGGAGAGCCGCATCGTCAACGCCACCGCCGAGCTGGCCAGCAAGAACCAGCAGCTGGAGGTCGCCAGCCAGGCCAAGACCCGTTTGCTGGCCGCCGCCAGCCACGACTTGCGGCAACCGCTGCATGCGCTGACCTTGTTCTCGGACGGCCTCGCCAAGGGCGAGACCGATCCGGTGCGGCTGCAGCGCATCGGCCACATCCGGGAGTGCGTCGAGTCGCTGGACCGGCTGTTCTCGGAGCTGCTGAACCTCTCGCAGCTCGACGCCGGCGTGCTGCAGCCGCAGTGGACCGACTTCGCGCTCGATACCCTGTTCGACGAAATCAGCCGCAACTTCCGGGCGGTGGCAGAGCAGAAGAACCTGCGGCTGGTGGTGCGCAAGACCGAGGCCTGGGTGCGCTGCGACTACGTCATGCTGTCGCGGATCCTCAACAACCTGGTCTCGAACTCGCTGCGCCACACCACCGAGGGGGGAATCCTGGTCGGCGCCCGGCGGCGCGGCAAGGCGATCCGCATCGACGTCTGGGACACCGGCATCGGCATCGCGGCCCATCACCAGCCGCGGGTCTTCGAGGAGTTCTACCAGGTCGACCCGCAGGGCCGGCAGGGTGGCCGGGAGTCGCGCGGGATGGGGCTGGGCCTGGCCACGGTGCAGCGGCTCGCGGCCCTGCTCAACACCCGGGTCGAGCTCATTTCCCGGCCCAACAAGGGCACCTGCGTGCGGGTGCCGGTGCGCGCCACCGCGCCCGCGACCAGCCTGCCTGCGCCGCCCGCGCAGGCGTTCGGCCCGCCGGCCGAAGACGATGCCGGCCTGGTCGACATGGTGGTGCTGGTGATCGACGACGAGCGCACCATCCTCGAGGGCCTGCAGGTCGTGCTGGCGAACTGGGGCGCGCAGGTGCTGGCGGCGCAGAGCCGTTCCGAAGCCCTGGCACTGGCCGACGCCTGGGACCGGCCGCCCGACATCGTCGTGAGCGACCTGCTGCTGCAGGGCGGGGACAACGGGCTCGACGTGATCGCGGCGCTGGAACGCCATCCGCGCGGCATCGGGCCATCGACCGCGCGGCTGCTGGTGACCGGCGAGACCAAGCCCGACCGCTTGCGCGAAGTCGCCAGCGCCGGCGTCGCGGTGCTCTACAAGCCGGTTTCGCCACGGGTGCTGCGCCAGGCCATCAACATCCAGCTGGCCGCGGTGCGCAGCGCCGCCGCGGCACTGTAGGCGCCCGCCGTCGGACGCGCCCGTACGTCGTCCGGCATAGACCGACAGGCTGCGGATTTTCGCCTGCGTTTCCCACAATGCGGCAGGCCGCGGGGCGACATAAGCCCTCTGCCTTATCGCGCCGAAACAGCCGGCTCCGTACATTCATTGGACCTCTCACCCCTGCGGAAGCAGTCCCGATGTTTGCCTGCCGTTTCCCTACGCTGCTTCGAGCGCAGCGCGCCCTTGTCGCCGTGTTCTGTGCAGCCTGGCTGTGCGGCGGCGCGCAGGCGGCCGGGCTGACGGTGCTGATGGCCGACGAGACCGCCGCCCATGCCGAATTCGTGCGCCAGCTGCGCGACGCCCAGGAGGCCGACAGCCGGTTCGACCTTATCCACCTGGCGGCCGGCGAAAGCAGCCTCGACGAGCATGCGCCCGGCATCACGATGGCGGTCGGCATGAGCGCGGCGCGCTCGGCGATCGAGCGGCCCGGCCAGGATCCGCTGGTGCTCGCGATGCTCAGCCGGCTCGACTACGAAAGCCTCAAGGCCACGCCCGCCCTGCGGCGGCCGGAGCGCCAGATCGGCGTGCTGCTGCGCGAACCCGCGATGGCCGACCAGTTGGCGCTGATCGATGCGCTGCTGCCGGCGAAGCGCCGGGTGGGCGTCGTCGCCACCGCCGAGTCGGAGCCGATCGTGAGCGAACTGCTGCGCGCCGGCCAGGGCTGGGACCTGCAGGTCGAATACGCGCCGGACGCCAAGTCGCTGGCGGTGGTGCTGCGCTTGCTGGTGTCGCGCAGCGACGCGTTGCTGGTGCTGCCCGACAAGATCGGCGACAGCCAGGCCGCCACGCTGGCGGTGCTGCGCGCCGGCGCCAGTGCCGGCCTGCCGGTGTTCGGTACCAGCGATGGCCTGGTGCGCTCGGGTGGCCTCGCCGCCGTGGTGGCGACGCCGGGACAGTTGGCCCGGCAGGCGCACTCGCTCGGTCGCAAGCTGGAGGCGTCCGGCACGCCGTCCGGCGTGCGGGTCGAGGTCGCCGCGCCGGCGACGGTCCGCGTCAATACCACCGTGGCGCGCGGCCTCGGCCTGCGCCTGCCCGACGAACGCGAACTGACCGCGCGGGTGAGCGCCCTCCGATGACCGCCCCGAGCCACCGCCTCGCCGCGCCCGCGCCGATCGTGCGGGCCAGCGACCCGCCGGTTGCGGAGCGCCGGGCACTGGTGGTCGGCGCCAGCCTGCAGCGCGACCTGTTCCGGCTGGGCGTGGTGCCGTGCGTGGCGGTGGCGCTGGCGCTGACCGCGTGGTTCACCCAGGGCCGGCTGGCGACGCTCGAAGCGGCCTTCGATGCAGAGGGCGAGGCGGTGGCACGCCAGGTGGCGGCGATGTCCGACCTGAGCCTCTACGCCGGCGACCTGCCAGCGCTTCAGAGCGTCGCCAACGCGGCCCTGCGCGGGGGCCAGGTGACGCGGGTCGAGATCAGCAACAGCGCCGGCATCTATGTCACGGCCGGACCGAAGACCGCGCCGCTGGCCCAGCTGCGCATGTTCACCGCGCCGGTCACGCTGCGTGAGGCCTCGCGCGCCAACGCCTTCGCGCCGGCCGGGTCGACCGCCTCCGGCGAGACGCCGATCGGCTTGGTCCAGACCTTCCGCGACACCACCGCCTACGATCGCGAACGCACCCGCTCGCTGATGGCCGGCATCGGCATCGCGATGATCGCGCTGCTGGCGGCCTGGGCCTGGGTGCGCCATACGGCGCGCGCGGTCGCCCAGCCGCTGCGGCGCATCTCGCGCACCGTGGCGGCGCTGGAATCCGGCCGCTTCGACGCTCGCTGCAACGTGGTGGCCGAGGACGAGGGAGAGCGCGAAGCCGGCGCCCGCGACCGTCGCGCCCGGCACGAGTTCGCCAACCTGGCGCACGATATCAATCGCCTGGCCGAGCGGCTGCAGCGCAACCGCCAGGCGAGCGAGGAGCGGGTGCGCGAAGCGACCGCGGTCGCACTGCAGCGGATGGCCGAGGCCGAGCAGGCGGCACTTTCCCGCGCCCGGTTCCTGGCGGCCGCCAGCCACGACCTGCGCCAGCCGCTGCACGCCATGGGCCTGTTCATCGACGGCCTGCTGCCGACCGCCTCGACGCTCCAGCGGCCGGCGGTGCTGCGGCTGCAGGAAGCGACCGAGTTCATGGGCGTGCTGCTTGACGACCTGCTGGAGATCTCGCGGCTCGACGCGCAGGTGCTGACGCCGGCGATCGGCGGCGTCTCGCTGGCCACGCTGTTCGACCAGCTCGAGGCCCGGCACGCCGCGCCCGCGGCCGCCGCCCGGGTGCGGCTGCTGTGGCGCGATCGCGGCCTGGCGGTGCGCAGCGATGCCGCGCTGCTGCTGCGGATCGTCGGCAACCTGGTCAGCAACGCGGTGCACCACACGCCGCCGGACGGCACGGTGCTGGTGACCGCGCGGCGACGCGGCGCCGACGTGCGCATCGAGGTGCGCGACAACGGGGTCGGCATTGCGCCGATCCACCAGACCCGCATCTTCGAGGAGTTCTACCAGGTCGCGAACACCGAGCGCGACCGGCGCCAGGGCTTTGGCCTCGGCCTCGCGATCTGCTCGCGCATCGCGGCCCTGCTCGGCGCCCGCATCTCGGTGCGCTCGGCGCTCCAGGCCGGCAGCACCTTCGCGATCGAGCTGCCGCTGGCGAGCCCGCGCGAGGTGGTGCCGGTGGCGCCCGAAGCACCGGCGTCGGCGCAGCTGGCGGGCCTGCACTGTCTGGTGGTGGACGACGACCCGGCGATCCTCGAGGGCAGCCGGACGCTGCTCGCGCAATGGGGCTGCCAGGTGGATTGCGCCTCCAACCGGGCCGAGGCCCTGGCGCAGCTCGGCACCGACGGCGCCCACTTCGACGTCGTGCTGTGCGACCTGCAGCTGGCCCACGACGAGGACGGCATGGAAGTGCTCGCGGCGGCGCACCGACTGCAGCCGGACGCGCTGCCGGTGCTGGTGTCGGGCGCCACCGGGCCCGAGGCGCTGCAGCGTTTGCGGCAGGGCGGCGTGCTGCTGCTCACCAAGCCGGTGGCGCCGGCCAAGCTGCGGGCCCTGCTGTCGACCCGGCGCAGCACTGTCATGGCCTGACGGCGGCCCTGCGGCACGGCCGCTCCGATGAATTCGAAAGCACTCCTTGTCGCGTCAACTTGTTGGTTGACCGTGACATCGCTGCGGAATGACGCATGCGCCGGCACGACGATCGCCGGTTTTGTTGCGCGCTATTGATACCATTTGTGTCTTTACCCCGGCCCGCCTGGTGCGGAAGGATGAGTGGGACATGGAACCGATGCACTGGGAATACATGGGCGCCCTGGGCGGCGTGATCGGCATCGGCTGGCTGGTCGTGGTGCCGATGTACCGTGGCTGGAACCACCTCAACGACAAGATGACGGCCCGGGTCAAGCGCAGCATCCGCATGATGTCCGAGTGCGAAGAGCGCATGAATCCGATGGCCACAGGCGCCGAGGCCGGCCCGGCGGGCTCGCGGCTTCGCTGAGCGCGTTCAGCCTGGCGCGCGGCCCGGCTCCGTCAGGACGGGATCCATGGCGGTTCCGAGCCCGAAACGCACGCTCTCGCCCTCCACCGCCACCGCACAGCCCAGCCCGTCGGCCAGTGCCTGCAGCGCGATGGCGTCGATCGCGAGCGCGCGCGGCGCCCGGTGGGCGCCGGCGATGGGCTCGACCGGCTCCGCGGCGCCGTGGCTGGCCACGAAGCGCAGCCCGTCGCTGCCCTCGGCCTCGACCCGGATCTCGCCCAGGTTGGGCACGCTGTCGTGCAGGTGGCCGAGGGCGCCCAGCGCCATGTAGCGCAGCGCCGCGGCGGCCGGAAAGCGGGGCTCGCCTTCGACCGACGCGAGCCCCTCGCCGAGCCTCAGCCCGATGCCGTTGAGCTCGAATGCCACCCGCATCAAGGTCGTGCACTGGGCCACCAGTGCGCTGCGCGTGATGCCGTCGTCATGTGTGGCCAGCTCCCAGTCGCGCAACGAGCGCACGCCGGTGGCGAGGGCCGCCACCTGGTCCTCGATCAGCGCCACGCGCTCGGCCATGGCGGCGGCATCGGGGGGAGCCTCGGCCCCGCTGGCGAGTTGGCGCTTGAGCAGCAGCACGCCCATCCGGATCACCGACACCGGGGCCGCCATCTCGTGGCGCAGCGCCGGCAAGGCGCGGGTCAGCAGCTCGTGGCGCACCCCTGCCGCCATCCAGCTGCGCGCTCCGGGCGAAGACTTCATCGAGCCGTCATCCCGCCAACGGCCGCGCCAGGATGCGATCGAGGACGTCGAAATCGATCGGCTTCTGCAGGTGGTGATCGAACAGACCCGCGGCGTCGCCGGCCTCGTCGGCGGCGTAGCCCGAGATCGCGACCAGGAGCGGCGGCTCGCCGCGGGCGCTGGCGCGCAACTGGCGCGCCACCTCGGTGCCGGGAAAATCGGGAAGGGTGAGGTCGACCAGCGCGGCGTCGAAGCGCTGCTGGGCGGCCACATCGAGCGCCTGCTGGCCGGTGTAGGTGCAGCATGCCGTGTGATCCTGCAGCACCAGCAGCTCCTGCAGCAGGTCCGCCGCGGCGTGGTTGTCGTCGACGATCAGGACATTCACTTGCAAATCTCCGCCAAAGCAAAGTTCCAGAGTATCGGGCCGGCAAGCGCGGCGGCGGTGTAGGACGCCGCCCCGCACCGTTCAGGCCGCCGGCGTTTCGGCGCTCAGCGGCAGAATCACGCTGAAGGCGGCGCCCTGGCCCGGCGCACTCGCCAAGTCGATTTCGCCGCCGTGCGAGCGCACGATCTGGCGCGCGATATAGAGGCCCAGGCCCAGACCCGGGGCCTGCCGGCGGCTGTCGTCGGTACGCTCGAACTGCTCGAAGATCCGCGCATGGTCCTCGGCCGCGATGCCCGGGCCCTGGTCGCTGACGCTCATCCGCGCGCGGCCACCCTCCTGGCGCACGCTGACCTCGACCTGCTTGCCGGCACCGTAGCGCAGGGCGTTGGTGATCAGGTTGGTCAGCACCTGCTCGATGCGGAACTCGTCCCACACGCCCGGCACGCCGGCCGGCGCTTCGAAGCGGATCGGCGGGCCCACCGCCTCGGCCTGCTGTGCCAGGCTCTCGACCACGCCGCGCGCCAGCTGCGCGAGGTCCACCGGCCGGGGCTGGATCGACAGGGCGCCGCTGCGCATGCGGGTGACGTCGAGCATGTCGTCGATCAGCCGCACCATGTTCTGGATCTGCCGCTGGTCGCGCTCGATCATCGCCGGCAGGCGGTCGGGCGCGAAAGGCGCCATGTTGTTCTTCGACAGGTGCAGCTTTCGCACCTGGGTCTCGAGGTAGAGCGTGTTGAGCGGCGTGCGCAGCTCGTGAGAGACCATCGACATGAAGTCGTCGCGCATGCGCACCGCGCGCTCCAGCTCGCGCTGGGTGCACTGCAGCTGCTGCACCAGTGCCTCCTGCCGGCGGTGTGACACGGCCAACGCGTCGATCTCGTGCTTGAGCGCCTTGCGATGCCGGTACAGGTCGACGAAGACGCTGACCTTGCTGCTGACCGTCTGGGCGTCCAGCGGCTTCTGCAGGAAGTCGACCGCGCCGCTCTCGTAGCCCTTGAAGGCGTAGTTCATCTCGCGCCCGGCGGCGCTCACGAAGATGATCGGGATGTGGCGCGTGCGCTCGGTGCCGCGCATCATCTCGGCCAGTTCGAAGCCGTTCATGCCTGGCATCTGGACGTCGAGGATGGCGAGCGCGAACTCGTGCTCCAGCAACAGCGCCAGCGCCTGCTCGGCCGACGACGCCTGGTACACCGGCCGTCCCGGGCCGCGGATCAGCGCCTCGAGCGCCAGCAGGTTTTCCGGCAGGTCGTCGACGATCAGCAGCTTGCTTTCGACATCAATGGGCATGGGCAGCATCCAGTTCCAGCAGAAGCGCGCGGATCTCGCGCAGGGGTAGCACGAAATCGGGCGCGTGGGCGGCGATGGCCGCGCGCGGCATGGTCGGCACCAAGGCCTCGGCCGGGTCCTGGACCACCGTCAGTCCGCCGGCCTGGTGGATGCGCAGCAGGCCCTCGGCGCCGTCTTCGTTGGCCCCGGTGAGCAGCACGCCGGCCAGCGCCGGGCCATAGGCATCGGCCGCCGAAGCCATCAGCACGTCGATCGCCGGCCGCGAGAACAGCACCGGCGGCTCGCAGCTGAGCGAGAAGCAGCGGTCGCGCTCGATCGACAGGTGATAGCCAGGCGGCGCGAAGTACAGCGTGCCCTGCGCCACCGGCGCCTTGTCCTCGGCCTCCAGGACCGGGAACGGCAGCCGGTGGCGGAAGATCTCGGCCAGCCGGCTTTCATGGGCCTCGGGCAAGTGGATCACGACCGCGGTCGGCAGCCGCCAGCTTGCCGGCAGGTTGCCGAGCAGCGCGATCAGCGCGTCGACGCCACCGGCCGAGGCGCCGACGACCACGGCCTCGATCCGGCGCGCCGGCAGCGGACTGGCGGTCATGCGGCAACCTCCGTGCTTCGCACTGCGGTGCGAGCCCCCTTCGGAGCGGCCGGGCGGGGGCTCATGAGGCCTTCCGGTAGATGCGCTCGGCGCGCGCCAGCACCCCGAAGCGCTCGGCATAGCCGGAGAAGTCGATGCTCTCCTTGGCGCCGAGGCCGAGAAAGCCGCGGTGGCACAGCGACTCGTGGAACAGACCCAGCGCGCGGTCCTGCAGGGCCCGGTTGAAGTAGATCAGCACGTTGCGGCAGGACACCAGGTGGGTCTCGGCGAACACGCTGTCGGTCGCCAGGCTGTGGTCGGCGAAGGTCACGTCGGCGCACAGCGAAGGATCGAAGCGGGCGGCGTCGTAGGCCGCCGTGTAGTAGTCCGAGAAGGCGCGCTGGCCGCCGGCGCGCTGGTAGTTGGCGGTGTAGTTGCGCACCGACTCGAGCGGAAAGATGCCCTGGCGCGCCTTCTCGAGCGAGGCCGGATTGATGTCGGTCGCATAGATGCGGGTGCGCTCGAGCAGGCCTTCCTCGCGCAGCAGGATGGCCAGCGAGAACACCTCCTCGCCGGTGCTGCAGCCAGCCACCCAGACCGTCAGCGACGGATAGGTGTGGAGCACCGGCACCACCTGGCGCCTGAGCGCCAGGAAGTAGGCCGGGTCGCGGAACATCTCGCTGACCGGGATCGTGAGGTATTGCAGCAGCTGCGCGAACAGCGCCGGGTCCCGCAGCACGCGCTCCTGCAGCGCCGAGATGTTCGGCAGGCCGAGCTGGCCCAGCGCATACAGCACGCGCCGTTTCTGCGAGGCGCCGGTGTAGTCGCGGAAGTCGTAGCTGTACTTGAGGTAGATCGCCTCCATCAGCAGGCGCAGCTCGATCTCCGTGGCGCTCGGCGGATGCAGTGCGCGTTGCACCGGATTCGTCTTCACAGCCGCTCCATCTTCGGCATCCACACGCGCAGCAGCGAGAACAGCCGGTCGAGGTCGACCGGCTTCGCCAGATAGTCGTTGGCGCCGGCCGCCAGGCACTGCTCCTGGTCGTCCTTCATGGCCTTGGCGGTGACCGCGATCACCGGCAGTTTCTCGAAACGCGGGTCCTGGCGCAGCCGGCGCGTGGCCTCGAGGCCGTCCATCTCCGGCATCATGACGTCCATCAGCACCAGGTCGATGTCCTCGACCTGGTCGAGCTTTTCGAGCGCCTCGCGGCCGTTGCGGCCGATCTCGACCGTGGCGCCGCGCTGCTCCAGCGCGCTGGTGAGAGCGAAGATGTTGCGTACGTCGTCGTCCACCAGCAGGATGCGGCGGCCCTCGAACACCCGGTCGCGGCCGCGCGAGGTCTTCAGCATGCTCTGGCGTTCGCTCGACAGGTCGGCCTCGACCTTGTGCAGGAACAGCGTGACCTCGTCGAGCAGGCGCTCGGGCGAGCGCGCGCCCTTGATGATGATCGAGCGCGAATAGCGCAGCAGCTCGGCTTCCTCGTCGCGGGTCAGGTTGCGCCCGGTGTAAACGATCACCGGCGGGAACGAGACGATCTCCTCGGTCGCCATCCGCTTGAGCAGCTCGCTGCCCTGCATGTCGGGCAGGCGCAGGTCGGTGATCATGCAGTCGAAGACGCGGCTGCGCAGCAGCGCCAGCGCCTCCTCGCCCGACGCCACCGCGGTGATCACGACGTCGTCGTCGGCGATCAGCTTCACCACGCTTTCACGCTGCAGCGCGTCGTCCTCGACCAGCAGCACCGCCTTGACCTTCTGCGTCAGCTTGTCCTCGAATTTGCGGAACACGGCCTTCAGCTGGTCGCGCGTGGTCGGCTTCAGCGCATAGCCGATCGCGCCCATGTGCAGCGCCGCCTCGGCGCTGTCCTGGGCCGACACGACGTGGACCGGGATGTGGCGGGTCAGCGGATCGTCCTTGAGGCGCTGCAGCACGCCCAGGCCGGGGCTGTCGGGCAGCCCCATGTCGAGCAGGATCGCGTCGGGCAGGAACTGGGTCGCCAGGCTGAAGCCGTCGGCCGCGCCGTGGGCGATCAGGCAGCGGTAGCCGAGCTCGTGCGCGAGGTCGTAGAGGATGTGGGCGAACTGCGGTTCGTCCTCGATCACGAGCACCCGCCGGGCCTGGTCGCGCGGCAGGGCGCGATCGTCGGCGAACTGGGGCGCGGGGATCGCCGCCGCGACCGGGGCCGCAGGGGCCGGCGGCGCCGGCGGCAGATCGGCGCGGGCCGGCGCAGGGGGCGCCATGGGCGCCGCCTGCGCGTCGGCCTGCGGCGCCCGCGCCGGCAATTGCAGCGTGAAGGTGCTGCCGGCGCCGGGCACGCTGTGCACGTTCAGCGTGCCGCCGAGCAGGCGGGTCAGGTCGCGCGAGATCGAGAGGCCCAGGCCGGTGCCGCCGTAGCGCCGGCTGGTGGTGCCGTCGGCCTGGCGGAAGGCTTCGAAGATCACCTCCTGCTGGTCGGCCGGGATGCCGATGCCCGAGTCGGACACCGCGAAGGCGGCTCCCCCATCGGCCGTGCCCGACACGGTCAGTGCGACCTCGCCACGGTCGGTGAACTTGAGCGCGTTCGACAGCAGGTTCTTGAGGATCTGCTCGACCCGCTGCCGGTCGGTGACCAGCGAAGCCGGCGCGTCGGGACGGATGTCGAGCCGGAAGCCGAGCTGCTTCTGCCCCGCCAGCGGAGCGAAGTTCATGCGCAGGCTCTCGCCGAGCCTGGCCAACGGCACATGCTCGGCCACCACGTCGAGCTTGCCGGCCTCGACCTTGGCGATGTCGAGGATGTCGTTGATCAGGACCAGCAGGTCGTTGCCTGAGGCGTAGATCGATTCGGCGAACTTCACCTGCTCGGCGTCGAGGTTGCCCCGCGGGTTGTCACCCAGCAGCTTGGCCAGGATCAGCGCGCTGTTGAGCGGCGTGCGCAGCTCGTGCGACATGTTGGCCAGGAATTCGGACTTGTAGCGGCTGGCGCGCTGCAGTTCGTCGGCCCGCTCCTCGAGGTCGCGCTGGACCCGGCGCAGCGCGGCATTGCGCTGGTCCAGCGCCTCCGTGCGCTCCGAGAGCTGGCTGTTGGTCTGTTCCAGTTCGGCCTGCTGGTTCTCCAGCGTGGCCTGCGAGGCCCGCAATGCGCGCGACTGCTCCTCGAGCTCCTCGTTGGCGGTGCGCAGCTCTTCCTGCTGGACCTGGAGTTCCTCGTTGAGCTGCTGGGTCTCGGCCAGCGCGTCCTGCAGTTGCTGGCGATAGCGCACCGCGCCGACCGCGCTGCCGATGGTGGCGGCCACCAGGTCGAGCAGCTGCAGGTCGCGCTCGTTCGGCGGGCGCGGCAGGCCGAGCTCGATCACGCCGTTGACGACGCCGTCGTTCTGGACCGGCAGCAGCACCGCGGCCGCCGGCGCCATCTCGCCAAGCCCCGAATTGACCTTCAGGTAGTCGGCCTGCACCGGCTCGACCCGCAGCAATCGCCTCTCCGACGCCGCCTGCCCGACCAGGCCCTCGTTGGGAGCGAACACCTGTGACGAGGCCTCGGCCGCGGTCGAGAAGCCATAGCTCGCGATCCGGTGCAGCGCGCCATGGCGCTCGCGCAGGTACATCGCGCCGACCAGGCTGCCGACATGGCGCGAGAAGAAGGCCAGCACCTTGCGCCCCATCTCCTGGGCGCCGGGCTCGCCCACCAGTTCGGCACCCAGCTCGGTCTGGGCGCTGCGCAGCCAGGCCTGCTGCCGCAGCGTCTCGGCATGCGCGGCCTGCTCGCCCAGCACCGCGTCGTAGCTGTCCGACAGGCGCAGCAGTTGGCGCCGGCCGAAATAGGCCAGCAGCCCGGTGGAGGCCAGGGTGAACAGCACGAACAGCGCGACGATCGCGATGCTGGTGCTCGTGACCTCGTTGTTGCGCTGGAATCGCAGGTTGCGCTCGGTGTCGACGAAGGCCGCGAACTCGGCGCGCATGTCGTCGGTCAGGCGCTTGCCGCGGCCCAGGCTCACCGCCTGCTGGTAGTCGCCGCCGTTGCGCCGCAGGGCGATGGTCTCGCGGGCGAAGTCGTTCCACGAGGCCTGCAGCGCAGCGATGCGGTCGACCCGCGTCGCCTGCGCGGGGTTGTCAGACACCAGGGCCTTCAAGGCGCCGAAGTCGTCTTTCACGCGCGCCAGGGCGCTGTCGTAGGGCTCCAGGAAACTCTCGTCGCCGGTGATCAGGAAGCCCCGCATGCCGGTCTCCATGTCGATGCTGCGGCGCTGCAGCTCGGTCGCGCTGCCCGTGACGCGGTCGGTGTGCTCGACCCAGCCGATCACCGACAGCAGGTAGAGGATCAACCCGACGAACACCACGGCCCCGACCACGCCGCCGATCAGCGGCAGCTTCAGGTTGCGGCTGAGCAGGCGCTGGAATTCCTCGGGGTCGATCGCGGAAGGAGTTTTCATGGAGGCGAAGATGGACGAAGCAAAACCCGACAAGCGTGCCAGACCCGGCGGCGGAGCCCTGTCGGATATGGCCGCGAACTGGGCCGCCGCGCCTTACGATGCGGCAGCGCCGCGCTACCCTTGCCCCATGGACATCTTCGACGAACCCAAGATCGACTGCCACAACCACATCCTCGACCCCAGGCGCTTCCCCTATGCGAGCGACACGCACTACGCGCCGGCGGGCCAGGAGACGGGCTCGGCCGATCTCTTCCTGACCGTGATGGCGGCCCATGGCGTGCAGCGGGCCCTGGTCGTCGGCCCCAACTCCGGCTACGGCACCGGCAACAACGCCTGCTTGATCGACGCCATCGCGCGCAGCCAGGGCCGCATGAAGGGGATCGCGGTGGTCGACAACGGCATCGCGCTCGACGCACTGGCCGAGCTGAAGGCGCAGGGCATCGTGGGCGTGGCCTTCAACCCCTCCTTCCTCGGCGTCGATTACTACCTCGGTGCCGGCGCGCTGATCGGCAAGCTGCGCGAGCTCGGCCTGCTGCTGCAGGTGCAGGTCGAGCGGGACCAGCTGCCCGCCCTGCTGCCGCTGCTGGCGGACGCCGGGGTGCCGATCCTGATCGACCATTGCGGCAAGCCCGATATCGCGGCAGGCCTGCGGCAGCCCGGCTTCCAGGCGCTGCTCGGCCTGGGACGATCGGGCAAGGCCTGCGTCAAGCTGTCCGGCTTCGCGAAGTTCTCGGGCCAACCGCATCCGCACCAAGATGTCTGGCCCTTCGTGCGGGCCCTGGCCGAGGCGTTCACGCTCGAGCGCTGCCTGTGGGGCTCCGTCTGGCCCTACCTGAGGGCGACCGAACGAATCGACTATGGCCTACAGCTGAAACTGATGGAGCAGCTCTTCCCGGATGCCGGCGAGCGCCGGAAGCTGTTCTGGGAAACGCCCCGACGGCTTTTTGGATGGACCGACTGAGCCGCGCGGCGCCGGAAAGGAACCGCCATGGACCCCACACCCCTCCACCCTCCCCCGGGCCGCTCGCTCAAGGCGATGTGGGCCACCATCGGCGCCCTCGCCGTGGCGGTCGCGGCGCTGGGTGGCGTCCTGCTGCACCAGCTGGCCCGCAACGCGGACTCGGCGCCGGCTTCACCGGTGGCCGCGGCGCCGCCGATGCTGGCGCCCGCGCCCGATGACGGCAAGCCCGGCCTGGTGCCGGCCGCGCCGCCACCGCCGGTCGTGGCGCAGGCGCCCGCCCCCGTTCGCGCGCCCGACGTGCTGCCGCCACCTGCCGCGCCGGCAGCAGCCGCCCCGGCGCCGCGCCCGGTGCCGGTCTGCGCCACCTGCGGCCACGTCGAGTCGGTCCACCCCGTGCAGCGCCAGGTTCCGGCCACCGGCGTCGGCGCAGTCGCGGGCGGGGTGCTGGGCGGCGTCCTGGGCAACCAGATCGGCCATGGCAACGGCCGCACCGCGGCGACGGTGATCGGCGCGGTGGGCGGTGGCTTCGCGGGCAACGAGGTCGAGAAGCGCTACCACACCGCCACCGTCTACGAGGTCGGAGTGCGGATGCAGGACGGATCGCTGCGCACCGTCGAGACCGCCACCGCGCCGCCGGTCGGCAAGGCGGTCACACTCAAGGGCAAGCTGCTGCAGCCGGCCGACGGCCACAAATAAGGTTCAGGCCGGCACCGCGTCGACGTTGGCCCGGTCCCAGTGCCGGTGCTTCGCGATCGCGGCGACGAAGTCCTGCGCCACCTGCTGCGCGGCGCTGGCATCGCCCAGGTTGGTGACCGGGGTCGCCGCCACGACCACGCCCGACGGCGCCGCCTTCGGGTCGGCGCCGATGCCCAGCGTGGCCAGCAGTTCGACCCCCTCGCCCACGGTGCAGATCGCCTTGCAGTGCTTGTAGGCCTCGAGCACGAAGTGCACCGCGTCGCCGTTGGCTGCCAGCGTTCGAGCGCCCTCGGCCCCGGCCGGCACCAGCACGGCGTCGAACATCACCGAGGGCATGTTGACGAAAGTCGCATCGATATCGAGCTGGCGCTTCGAGGCGCTGGCGACGGTGCCGAGCCGCGGTCCGACCAGCTTGCACTGCGCGCCGGCCTGCTCGATGCCCTCGCGGATCGCCTTCAGCGACGCCGAGTCGACCCCGTCGGCGACCAGGATGGCGACCTTGCGGGTCTTGATCGAGCCGTTGCCGGTGTCTGCCATGCGGAGCGCCCGCGATTCGTCGATCGGCATCGTGAAGCGGTGGGCCCGGAAGCCCGCGCGCCCGGCCGCGGCCTTGGCGTCGGGCGCGTTGATGCCCAGCACCTCTGCGACGCGCCGCGCCAGCTTCTCGTCCACATGCGCCAGGTTGTCGACCATGCGCTGGCGCACGGCCGGCACCTCGACCTTGGACAACTCGAAGCGGAAGGCCGCGATGATGTGCTCCTTCTCGGGCGCACTCTGGCTGTTGAAGAAGAGCCGGGCCTGCGTGAAGTGATCGTCGAAGGACGGACTGCGCCGGCGCAGCTTGGGCGGCTCCAGCTCCTCCGGGAAGGACTGGAAGCCGGCGCTGGCGCCATCGACCCGGAACTCCTTGCCGTCGCCCAGCGAATTCGGCTCATACGCCACCTGGCCGCGCGCGATGGTCTGCCGGTGCATGCCGTCGCGCTGGAAGTTGTGGAAGGGGCAGACGCCCTTGTTGATCGGCAACTCGTGGAAGTTGGCGCCGCCCAGGCGCGAGATCTGCGTGTCGGTGTAGGAAAACAAGCGCCCCTGGAGCAGCGGGTCGTTCGAGAAATCGATGCCCGGCACCACGTGGCCCGGATGGAACGCCACCTGCTCGGTCTCGGCGAAGAAGTTGTCCGGATTGCGGTTCAGCACCATGCGGCCGATGCGCTGCACCGGCACCATTTCCTCCGGGATCAGCTTGGTCGGATCGAGCAGGTCGAAGCCGAAGGCGTGTTCCTTGTCCTGCGGGATCATCTGCACGCCGAGCTCCCATTCGGGGAAATCACCGGCCTCGATCGCCTCCCACAGGTCGCGCCGATGGAAGTCGGCATCCTTGCCGGCGATCTTCTGCGCCTCGTCCCAGGCCAGGCCGTGAATACCCAGCTTGGGCTTCCAGTGGAACTTGACGAAGTGGCTCTCGCCACGCGCGTTGACGAAGCGGAAGGTATGGACGCCGAAGCCCTCCATCATGCGCAGGCTGCGCGGAATGGCGCGGTCCGACATGGCCCACATCAGCATGTGGGTGGTCTCGGGCATCAGCGAGGCGAAGTCCCAGAAGGTGTCGTGCGCGCTCGCCGCCTGCGGCATGCCATGGTGCGGCTCCGGCTTGACGGCGTGGACCAGGTCGGGGAACTTCATCGCGTCCTGGATGAAGAACACCGGGATGTTGTTGCCCACCAGGTCGTAGTTGCCCTGCTGCGTGTAGAACTTGACCGCAAAGCCGCGCACGTCGCGCACCGTGTCGGCCGAGCCTTTCGATCCCGCCACGGTCGAGAAGCGCACGAAAACGGGCGTCTTCACCGCCGGATCCTGCAGGAATTCGGCCGCCGTGAATTGCGACATCGATTTGTAGACCTCGAAATAGCCGTGCGCCGCGGACCCCCGGGCATGCACCGCACGCTCGGGAATGCGCTCGTGGTCGAAGTGCGTGATCTTCTCGCGCAGGATGAAGTCCTCGAGCAAGGTCGGCCCGCGCGGCCCCGCCTTCAGCGAGTTGTGGTTGTCGGGCACCTGCAGGCCCTGGTTGGTGGTCAGCCGGGCGACATTGTCGCTGGTGAAGGCAGCCAATTGCTCCTGTTTGGCCTGGCTGCCGTCGCCCGGCTTCGGGCGACGGCCGGCGGCCGCCTTGTTCTGTTGCGTCATCGGGGTGTCCTCGGGTTTTCGCAAAACGACGGCCGGCGACCGGGCCGCGGTCCATACTGCGGGTGATGCCTCCAGCTTAAGGTCGGGCCGGCGCGAAGCACGTAGTGGGCGCGCGCTCCCGGCTGTCGGCAGTGCGAGGCGGTCACGGTAGGACCGCGCCGACGATCCCGCGGGATGACCTACGCGGTTTCGGGCGGCCCTGCCCACGCGACGCCGCGGTGCACTTCTTTACGATGAAACGCCGACGGTCGGCATCAAACCTGCTTTACCAGCTTCTCCCCACCCAAAGGTCCGCGCACCATGCTCATCAGAATCGGATTCGACATCGAGCTCGGGGTCACGGCGCCGACGGCCCTCATCTACATGCTGCAGCTCCATCCTTCGCGCGCGGCCGATCTCCAAGGCAGCGAGCAGCTCACGATCAGCCCGCCGTTGCGCACCGACCACTACACAGACAGCTTCAACAACCACTGCGCTCGCGTGGCGGTGCCCGCCGGCGTGAGCCGCGTGCGACTGCGCAACGAAGCGGTGGTGTTCGACACCGGCTGGCCGGACCCGGTGAGCCTGGACGCGATCGAACATGCGCCCGCCGACCTGCCTCTGGAGACACTGCAGTTCCTGCTGCCGAGCCGCTATTGCGAGGTCGACAGTGAACTGCTGCAGTTCGCGTGGGCCCAGTTCGGCGGCGTGCCGCAGGGATGGCAGCGGGTGCAGGCGATCTGCAATTTCGTGCACCGGCACCTGCGATTCGACTACCAATGCGCCCGCGCCACGCGCACCGCGCTGGAAGGCTGGCGGGAGCGTGTCGGCGTCTGCCGCGACTTCACGCACTTGGCGATCACCCTGTGCCGCTGCATGAACATCCCGGCGCGCTACGTCACGGGCTACCTGGGCGACATCGGCATTCCACCGGTGCCGTATCCGATGGACTTCAGTGCCTGGTTCGAGGTCTACCTGGGCGACCGCTGGCACACCTTCGATGCCCGGCACAACACGCCGCGCATCGGACGGGTGGTGATCGCGCGGGGCCGCGACGCGGCCGACGTGCCGATCACGATGGTGTTCGGCGTCAACACGTTGCAGCGCTTCGAGGTCACGACCGACGAGGTGCTTGCCTAGCTTGCACTGAAGTGCGCCCCCGCCATCACGAACGGAATCACCAGTTCGGGAACCAGGTACGCGAGCCAGACCCGGCGCGGCTCGGGCAGGCCCACCTTCGAGATCGACAACAGCCGGCCCAGGCCCGCCAGCAGCACGCCCAGGGCGATCAGGTAGACCAGGAAGCCCTGCTGGCGGACCGTGATGCCGGCCCAGAGGCAGATCAGCCCCATCGAGAAATAGGCGCCCGCCATGAAGCGGTGAACGTTGTCCAGGCGCGGACTGGTGTCCGGTTGGCCGAGCACCATCTGCACGGTGCCGCCGAACAGGGCGATGGCGGCCACGAGCAACAGGCAGGCACGCACGATGACCTGGCTGGCGAGGAGGGGGGCGTCGGGCGTCATGGAGCCTCTTTCTGGTGATCCGTTGCCGCATTCTGCCCAAGGCTAAGATCCGGCGAACCCCACTGCAGAGGAAGGTGCCGGATGCTGCGAACAATCCTGGCTTCGAGCCGCTACATCATGATCGTCCCCGTGATCGGCACCTTCCTGGGGTCGATGGCGCTGATCCTGTACGAGGCCATGGCGCTGTACGCGAGCTTCATCGACACCATCCGCGACGGCACCGTCTCGGCCAAGGCGGTCAAGATCTTCGCGGTCGGCATCGTCGAGGCGGTCGACGTCTTCCTGATCGCCATCGCGGTCTACATCATCAGCATCGGCCTCTATTCGCTGTTCATCGACGACAAGCTGCCGCTGCCCAAGTGGCTCGAGGTCCACAACCTCGAGGACCTCAAGGGCAACCTGGTCAGCGTGGTCATCGCGGTGCTCGCCGTGCTGTTCCTGCGCGAGGTCGTAGCCTGGGACGGCACCAGCGCCATCGCCGCGTTCGGCGCCGGCATGGCCCTGGTGATCGGCGCCCTGACCTTCTTCCTCATCAAGAACAACGCCCGCCGATGACGCAAGGCCCGCCCCGCGAGCGCAGGCCGCGGGCACCGACGGCGAGCACCGCCTCGTCGACTTCGCCCGCCGGCACTTCGATCGTCACCTCGATCGGACCCGGCGCAGCGAAGGCCTCGACCCCGGCATCGATCCGGCCGAGGACGTGGAAGCCGCCGCTGATGGCCTGCCCGTCCTGGCGATAGAGGATCGCCAGGTCGGGGCCGGGCGCCCAGCAGATCATGTCGCCGACCTCGTAGGCCTGGGTCCGCGTGCCGCTCGCCGAGACGGCCGAGGGCAGCGGGCCGAATTTCTCGCGCCTGAACAGGTCGTGCAGCGTGAGCGTCAGCGGCAGCATGGCGACGAACTCCTGCGCCGCCCGGTTGTCCGCCAGGGTGGCCGGGATCACCTGGCCATTCAGCTTCAGATGGATCTTCATGTCTGCCCTCCCCGGCCCAGCTCGAGTTCGCGCAGGCGCTTGACGTCGCGCGCGGGGGGCGAGCCGAAGAAGCGGCTGTATTCGCGATTGAACTGCGACTGGCTCTCGTAGCCGACCCGATGCCCCGCCGTGGCGGCGTCGACGTTTTCGCTGATCATGATGCGCCGCGACTCCTGCAGCCGCAGCTGCTTCTGGAACTGCAGCGGACTCATCGCCGTGACCGCCTTGAAGTGCTGGTGCAGCGACGACACGCTCATGTGGACCTCGTCCGCCAGGTCCTCGACCCGCAGCGCCTGCTGGAAGCGCTGCGAGAGCACGCTGATGGCCTGGGCGATGCGCTGGCTGTGGCTGTCGACCATCGCCATCTGGGCCAGCCGCCAGCCGTCTGGCGCCTTCAGGAGCCGGTACAGGATCTCGCGCGTGATCAGCGGCGCCAGCGCCGGCACGTCCTCGGGCGTGTCCAGCAGCCGGGTCAGGCGCAGCAGCGGGTCCAGCAGGGTGGTCGACAGGTCGCCGGTGAAGATGCCGCGCGGCGAGCGTCGGTTCGGGAGCGCGGCGTCGAGCTGCAGGTCCAGGCCGAGCGCCGCGATGTCCTTGACGTCGAAACTCAGCCGCAGGCCAAGGTACGGCGCCTCCGGCGAGGCGTCGACCACCTGGCCCGACACCGGCAGGTTCTGCGCCACGACCAGGTACTGGCTGCTGTCGTAGATGTAGACATCTTCGCCGAGCAGGACCCGCTTGCTGCCCTGCGCCAGCACGCAGAACGCCGGCTCGTGGATCGCATGCACCGGATGCTGCATCTGCGAAGCCCGGGCCAGGAGCAGGCGCGGTATCGCGGTCTGATGGGCGCCGTCGACGACGGTCATCCGGTCGATCAGCGCGGCGAGTTCGGCCCGCATCACGGTGGTCTGCAGTTGCTCGACGGGGCGCTCGCCGTGCAGCGATCGAGGGGTGGAAGTGAACATGGAGCGAAGCTTAGGCATCTCGCGCCCGCTTGTCTCGGCCCGGGCGCGTCTGCCGGACCATCGTGCAAACATCCTCCAGAATCCTGCAAGCCGAAGGCTTCGCGGCGACGCGGCAGCCTGGGGCGACAATCGGCGCGTCGTTCGAAATCACCGCCAAGATGCCGCCCCCACAGCCACTGTTCCTCAGCCTTGCGGACCCTGCGTCGCCGGGCGGCCCTCCGCGCGTGCTGAATGCCGCGGGCCGATGGGCCCTGCAGGGCAGTGCGCGATCCCCCCTGCTGGCGTGGCCCGCGACCGAGGCGCCTGCCGCGCAGGCGGCGGCCGAGCGCGCGTCCGCGGCGCGCGGCCGCACCGTGGCCGTGCTGGCGCGAGCGGATTCCGACGCGGTCGAAGGACGCGACATCCGGCTCTTCGGCGATGCCTTCGAGGCGGCGCTGCTGGGGCCCGCCGCCCACAGCGAGGCCAAGGCCCGACGCCTGCGCACCGAAGCCGAGAAGCTCGATGCGTTCTGCATGATCGTGCGTGCCGCCTCGGCCGCACCGGACCAGCAGGCCTTCGCCCAGGTCGGTCGGGCGGCGTCGAAGGCGTTGCAAGCCAGGTTCGGCGGCGGATCGATCACGTCCGCATTCGCGTGGCTGGCCGGGCCGGCGGGGCAGGCAGCGCTCGAGAGCCTCCTCACCGGCGACATCGAGCCCACGGGCGTGCTGTCGATCGCGCAGATCATCGAGGCCGCGCGGCTCGCGCAGCAGGCGGAGCAGCTGCGCGAGAACCGCTGAGGGGCCTCAGCCCAGCGGGTCGAAGCCGGGTGCCTGGCTCATCTCGGAAGGCTTGTAGATCTTGTGCTGCGCCGCCGGGCCGCCGGCGTCCGTGACCACCAGCAGGCGCCAGAGGGGATCGCGCGCCGAGGCCGTGCGCTCTTCGCCGGTGAGCTTGAAACCCGGCAGGCCCGAGGCGGTGCCTTTCACCGCGACCTTCAGCAAGGTCACGCCCTTGGCGTTCGACACCTCGAGGTCGAAGCCGATCTGCTGGGCGCTGACGTCCTCGGCCTTGTAGCCGTAGCCGCCGAAGTGACGCTTCACGTAGTCGAGCGCGGCGGCCTGGAGCTGCTCCGGCGAAGCGGCCTGCGCCGCCGCAGGGGCCGCCTCGGCCGGAGCCGGAACACCGCCACGCGCCTTGGCGGCCTGCACTTCGGCCTCGGTGGGCAGCCAGCCGCGCGGGCCGCGGACCAGCACCGCCAGCAGCTGGTCGGGTTCCCAGGAGGCGACGTGCCATTCGTCGTCGTCGCGCACCCGGGTCGACACCTTGGCGCTCTTGTTGGTCTCGAGTTCGGCGATCGGGACCCGGTTGGTCTGCACGACCGCCCTGAAGCCCTGGCCGGCGTCGAGGGTTCGCTTGAGCAAGGCCAGCCGGTCCTTGGCGCGCTGGACCTGGTTGGCCGTGCGTGCGCCGCCGCTCGCGCGGTGCTGGGTGTCCAGCGACTCGAGGTAGAACCAGCGTCCACCGGCGCCGACGCTGACATATTCGGCCCAGATGGTGGCGATGACGTTGTCGCCGGTCGCCATCCAGGCGTACTCGTAGGGCTTGTCGCGGGCATCGAACACGCCCATCTTGGCGACGATCTCGACCGGGGTGAGCCGTGGTCCTGACAGTCGCTTCTCATCGATGACAGCGAGTACCTGGGGGTCGACTTCCTTGTCCATTCAGTAGGCTTGTGGCGAGTTGGGGGCCTGGCAGTATGCCGCATCGATGGCCTCGAGGCAGCGCGCGGGCAGCCCGCGAAATCAAGGGCCGTCAGCGCACCGTCGACATCACGGTGGCGCGGCAGCGGGGCTGCTCGGACGGCTGCAGCAGGCGGCAGTTGTCGAGGGCACGCTGCTGCATGTCGCTCAGCCGGGGTTGGTTGCGCCGCGGCGGCGGCGGCTGGTTCCAGTGATTCGGTGGCGGCCGGTGCCAGTTCTGCTGGTGCGGCGGCCGGTGCCAGTTCTGGTTGTGATCCCAGCGCTGGCCATGGCCCCGCTGCCAGCCGCGCTCCCACATGCAGCGCTCGAAGTTCACGCCCCGCCGGTCGCACGCCCTGAGGTCGCGGTCGAACTGCGGGCTGTTGTGCCACTGGGCCGAGGCGGGCCCCGCGGTCAGGAGCCCGGCCATGGCCAGGAGCAGGGTCGGGATCACCTTGTTCATGCCGCGCAATATTGCATCCCCGCGCCGATTGCGCAAGGCGGACGAAGAGCTCGCATCAGGCCGGCACGTAGCCCAGCTTCTTCATCGCCGGCCCCAGCGCCTTGCGGCTCTTCTCCATGCCGTCCCAGGGACCATTGCCAACCGCCAGCCGTTCGGCGATGTTGCGCACCGTCCATTGCGATGCGCTGCGCAGATCGGGCAGTTCGTCCCATGCCAGCGGCACCGACGCGCCGAGCCCCGGACGCGAGCGCGCCGACCAGGCGCTGGCGGTGGTCGCGCCGAAACCGTTGCGCAGGTAGTCGACGAAGATCTTGCCGACGCGATTGCGCGGCCCGCTCTTGGCGACGAAGCGCTCCGGGATGGTGGTCGCCAGGTGCTGCACGACGGCTTGCGAGAAGCCCTTGACCGCATCCCAGCCGTGCTGCCGCTTGATCGGCACCAGCACGTGCAGGCCCTTGCCGCCGCTGGTCTTGAGAAAGGCCGGCAGGCCGAGCTCGGCCAGCAGCGTCTGCACCAGCATCGCCGCCTCCTGCATGCGTGCCCACGGAACGCCCTCACCCGGATCGAGGTCGAAGGTCATGCGGTCGGGCGTGTCGATCGCCTTCGACGTCGCGTTCCAGGTATGGAACTCGATCACGTTCATCTGCGCCGCCGACAGCAGCCCGCGCGCGGTGTCGATCTGCAGCAGCGGATCGTGATCGCGGTCGAGCGACGGGTCGAGCAACTTCACGCCCGGCAGCTCGCTGTGCTGCGCATGTTTCTGGAAGAACAGCTCGCCGCCGATCCCCTCGGGCGCCCGCACCAGCGACACCGGCCGCCCCTTCAGGTGCGGCAGCATGAGTTCGGCCACCTGCTCGTAGAACGCCACCAGCTCGCCCTTGGTGGTGCCGCTCTCGGTGTCGATCACGCGCTCGGCGTGGGTGATGCGCATCGCCATGGACTTCATCGCTCCTCTTTCGTGGCCGTCGGCGCGCGCGGGGGCGGCCTCGGGCGGCTCGGCGCGCTCGCGCCGGATCTGCGCCGCCGGCTTGTCGCTGCGCAGCCCCTGGAACACCGGGTGGCGGATCCGGCCCTCGCGGGTCCACTCGCCGAAGGACACCTCGCACACCAGCACCGGCTTCACCCACTGCGCCTTGACCCCGGCGGGCTTCTCGCCGAACGGGCAGGTGTCGCTGGCCTGGCGGTCGAGCCGCGCCTTGATGTCTGCCAGCCGGCTCTCGTCGAAGCCGGTGCCGACGTTGCCGCAGTAGACCAGCGTGCCGGCATCGTCGCGCACGCCGAGCAGCAGCGCGCCGAAGCCCGAACGCGATCCCTTGGGCGCCGTGTAGCCGCCGATCACGAACTCCTGGCGGCGCTGGTTCTTGAGCTTGATCCAGTCGGGCGAGCGGCGCGAGACATAGATCGATCCCTTGCGCTTGCCGACGATGCCTTCGAAGCCCAGCTGCGCCGACGAGGCGAGCAGGTCGCGCGGCGCGGCGTCGAAGACCTCGCTGAGACGCAGCTGCGCCGGCGGCCGGCTGCCGAGCAGTCGCGCCAGCCGGGCGCGGCGCTCTTCGAGCGGCACCGCGCGCAGGTCGACGCCGTCGAGGAAGGGGGCGTCGAACAGCCAGTAGACGATGTCCGACGTGGCGCCGCTGTCGAAGGCGTTCTGCAGCGCCTGGAAGTCGGGAGCGCCATGCTCGCCGGCGACCACGATCTCGCCGTCGAGCCAGGCCGAAGTCGTCTTCAGCCTGGCCAGCGACTTGGCGAGCGTGGGCAGCTTCGAGGTCCAGTCGTGGCCGTTGCGCGTGAAGCACCGGACCTTGTCGCCGTCGATGCGGGCCAGCAGCCGATAGCCATCGAACTTGAGCTCGTAGAGCCAGTCGCCGGGCGTGGCGGGTGGCGCCGAGGCGAGAGTCGCGAGTTGCGGGGCCAGCGCTTCGGGCAGGGCCGCCTTGCGGCCCTCGCTCTTCGCGGCGCTCTTCTTTGCGACGCCCTTCTTCGCGGCCGGCGCCTCGCGCCGCACCGGGTCGTCCACGCCGCGGCCGCTCAGCACGCTGTCGGGCTCGGCCTCGACGACGTCGTAGTCGGCCAGCGGGCGCGCCTCGCCATCGCGCTCCTTGATGAGCAGCCAGGGCACCTGCTTCTCGCCCTCGCCGCGCATCCGCACCAGGGTCCAGTGGCCGCGCAGCTTGTCGCCGCGCAGTTCGAACTTGAGCTTGCCTTCGGCCAGCGCCGCGCGCGCATCGCCCTCGGCCGCCCACTGGCCGCGGTCCCAGACGATCACGCTGCCGGCGCCGTACTGCTTGGGCGGGATCGTGCCTTCGAAGCTCGCGTAGGAGAGCGGGTGGTCCTCGACCTGCACCGCCATGCGCTTGACCGTCGGATCGAGGCAAGGCCCTTTGGGCACCGCCCAGCTCTTCAGCGTGCCGTCGAGTTCGAGGCGGAAGTCGTAGTGCAGATGGCTTGCATGGTGCTTCTGAACGACGAAGGAGAGCATGCCCCGCGCCGACTTGCCGCCGGTGCGAGGTTCGGGCGTCTTCTTGAAATCGCGCTTGCCGTGGTAGGGCGCCAGGGCGTCGCTCGCTCGAGTGGCTGCAGGCATGGGGGTTCTCCAGTCTGGCACGTTAGTGTGCACTGGAGAACCCGCCTGTAGGAACGCGCCCCGAGTCGGAGCCCGGGCCTCAGCCCCGCTTGGCCACCAGCGTCAGGATGTCGTAGCTCGCGACCAGGTCGCCATCCTGGTTGGTCACCTCGACATCCCAGGCGACGACGCCTTGGCCGACGCCGTTGGCGTCCTTCTTCTGCCGATCGATCTTGCGCTTGCAGGTGAGGCGCGCGCGGATGGTGTCGCCGATGCCCACCGGCTTGACGAAGCGCAGCGTGTCGAGGCCGTAGTTCGCCAGCACCGGGCCGGGCGCCGGCGAGACGAACAGCCCGGCCGCCGCCGACAGCACGAAGTAGCCATGCGCGATGCGCTTGCCGAACGGGCTTTCCTTGGCCGCGATCTCGTCGAAGTGCATGTAGAAGTAGTCGCCCGAGATGCCGCCGAAGGCCACGATGTCGGCCTCGCCGACGGTGCGGCGGTGGGTCAGCAGCGAGTCGCCGATGGCCAGGTCCTCGAAGTGCTTGCGGAACGGATGCAGTTCGGATTCGTTGAGCTTCGCGCCGCGCAGGTATTCGCCGGTCACGGCGGCGATCATGCTCGGCGAGCCCTGCAGCGCCGCGCGCTGCAGGTAGTGCTTGACGGCGCGCAGGCCGCCGAGCTCCTCGCCGCCGCCGGCGCGGCCCGGGCCGCCGTGCTTCAGGAAGGGCAGCGGCGAGCCATGGCCGGTCGATTCGGCCGCGGCCTCGCGGTCGAGCACCAGCATGCGGCCATGGTGGGCGGCGGCGATCGGAATCGCCTTGGCCGCGGTCGCCGGGTCCTTGGTGACCAAGGTGCCGACCAGGCTGCCGCGGCCGCGCGCGGCCAGCGCCAGTGCTTCGTCGAGGCCGTCGTAGGCCATCAGCGTGCTGACCGGACCGAAGGCCTCGATGTCGTGCACCGCATCGTTGCCCATCGGGTCGCGGGCCAGCAGCAGGGTCGGCGAGAAGAACGCGCCTTCGGCCACGCCCTCGCCCTGCGGCGCGAAGCCGTCGCGCTCGCCGTAGACCAGTTCGGCGCCCTGCATCAGCAGGCGCACGCGCTCGGCGACGTCGGCCTGCTGCGCATGCGAGGCCAGGGCGCCCATGCGCACGTCCTCGCGCGCCGGGTCGCCGACCACGGTCTTGGCCAGCCGCGCGCGCAGCTTCTCGGCCACCGCGTCGATGTGCTGGCGCGGCACGATGGCACGGCGGATCGCGGTGCACTTCTGGCCCGACTTGACCGTCATCTCGCGCGCCACTTCCTTGACGAAGAGGTCGAACTCCTCGTCGTCGGGCGTCACGTCCGGTGCCAGGATCGCGCAGTTGAGCGAGTCGGCCTCGGCATTGAACGGGATCGACTGGCGCACGATGTTGGGGTGCACGCGCAGCTTGGCCGCGGTGTCGGCCGAGCCGGTGAAGGTCACGACGTCCATGCCGTCGAGCCGGTCGAGCAGGTCGCCGGTGCTGCCGATCACCAGCTGCAGGCTGCCTTCGGGCAACAGGCCCGAGCGGTGCATCAGGCGCACCAGCGCTTCGGTGAGGTAACTGGTCGAAGTGGCCGGCTTGCCGATGCAGGGCATGCCCGCCAGGAAGCTCGGCGCCCACTTCTCGAGCAGGCCCCAGACCGGGAAGTTGAAGGCGTTGATGTGGACCGCCACGCCGCGCCGCGGCACCAGGATGTGGGTGCCCGCGAAACCGCCCTTCTTGCCCAGGGGCATCGCCGGGCCTTCGTGCACCAGGTTGCCCGAGGGCAGCTCGTTGCCGCCGATGCCGGCATAGGCGGCCAGCGTGCCGGCGCCGCCCTCGATGTCGACCCAGCTGTCGGCGCGGGTGGCACCGGTGTGGGCCGAGACCGCGTAGAGCTCTTCCTTGTGCTCGGCCAGGTACTTGGCGAGCGCGCGCAGGCGCTGGGCCCGCTGCTGGAAGTCCATGGCCAGCAGGTTGGCGAGGCCGACCGTGCGGGCATGCTGGAGCGCCTCGCCGAAGTCGATGGCCTCGGCATGCGTGCTGGCGACCGGCCGGCCGTTGACCGCGCTGCGCAGCGCTTGCGCTGCCTGCGCGCCGAGCCAGCGGCCGCCGATGAAGCTTTGAAGGATTTGAGTCATAGAGTTCTCCAGGAAGGAAGAGACGAGGCCGGCGCCGGGCCGCCCCAAGGCGGCCTGCGGCCCCCTCGGGGGGCAGCGACTACACGAAGTGAGAGAGCGTGGGGGTCATATCACAGCGGTCTTGTTGCCGAGGCCGAGGTAGGTGTCGATGATTCGCCGGTCGTGGAGCAGGTCCTGCGCCGGTCCGGTCAACGCGACGGCGCCGGTCTCCAGCACATAGCCGCGGTCGGCGACCTGCAGCGCGGCGCGCGCGTTCTGCTCGACCAGCAGCACCGACACGCCGTGCGCGCGCAGCGACGACACCACGTGCAGCACCTCGCGCACGATCAGCGGCGCCAGGCCCAGCGAGGGCTCATCGAGCATCAGCAGGCGCGGCCGCGCCATCAGCGCCCGGCCGATGGCGAGCATCTGGCGCTCGCCGCCCGACAGCGTGCTGGCGAGCTGGGCGCGTCGTTCCTTGAGGCGCGGGAAGATCGCGAAGACCTCATCCATGCGCTCCTTCTGGTCGCGCTTGCCGGTGCGCCAGCGGTAGAAGCCGCCGAGCAGCAGGTTGTCCTCGACCGGCATCTCGCCGAACAGCTCACGCCGCTCGGGCACCAGCGCCACACCGCGCGCGACCATCGCCTCGACGCTCGGCCGCGCGATGCGTTCGCCCGCCAAGCTCAGGCTGCCGCTGGACGGCAGCAGGCCCATCGCGGCGCACAGCAGCGTGGTCTTGCCGGCGCCGTTGGGGCCGATGACGGTGACGATCTCGCCTTCGTTCACCTGCAGCGCGACCTGGTGCACCGCCTCCACCGCGCCGTATGCGACGCTGAAGTCCCGGAGTTCAAAAAGCGCTGTCATGCAGTCACCGCCATCGGTTCTTCGTCGCTGCCGCCCAGATAGGCGTCCAGCACACGGGGATTGGATTGCACCTGGGCCGGCGTGCCCTCGGCGATGACGGCGCCGAACTCGAGCACCGTGATGCGGTCGGCCAGGTTCATGACGAACTCCATGTCGTGCTCGACCACCAGGATGCCGAGGCCTTCCGCGCGCAGTTGCGACAGCAGTTCGGCCAGCGCCTGCTTCTCGAGGTGGCGCAGGCCGGCGGCCGGCTCGTCGAGCAGCAGCGCGGCCGGCTGGCCGGCGAGCGCGCGCGCGATCTCGACCACCCGCTGCTGGCCCAGCGCCAGCGAGGCGGCCGGCGCGTCGGCATGGGCGCCGAGTCCGCAGCGTTCGATCTGGCGGCGGGCTTCGGCCAGCAGCGCGGCCTCTTCGGCCCGGTCGAGGCGCAGCATCGATGCGATCCAGCCGCGATGTCCGCGCCGGTGGGCGCCGAGCGCGACGTTCTCGAGCACGCTGCGGTTGCCGAGCAGCCGCACGTGCTGGAAGGTCCGGCCCAGACCGCGCGCCGCGAAGTCGCGCGAGGGCTTGCCGGTCATGGCCGCGCCGAGCAGGCGCACTTCGCCTTCGGTCGGGTCGTCGACGCCCGAGATCATGTTGAAGAAGGTGCTCTTGCCGGCGCCGTTGGGGCCGATCAGCGCATGCACCTCGCCGGCCTTGAGCGTCATGGCGACCGCGTTGTTGGCGACCAGGCCGCCGAAGCGCTTGGTCACGCGGTCGGCCTCGAGCAGCAGTTCGCCGGCGGCCGGCAGCGTGCGGGCGTCCAGCGCCGCGATCGCCTTGGCGGGCTTCACCGGCTGCGGCTTCAGGAAGCGGCCGCTCACGCGCGCCAGCGTCGGCCAGAGCCCCTCGGCGAAGCGCTGCAGCACGAACAGCATCAAGAGGCCGAAGACGATCACCTCGAAGTTGCCGCTGGCGCCCAGCAGCTTCGGCAACAGGTCCTGCAGCTGCTCCTTGACCAGCGTGATCAAGGTCGCGCCCAACACCGCGCCCCACAGGTGGCCCGAGCCGCCGACCACCGCCATGAACAGGTATTCGATGCCGATGTTGATGTTGAACGGCGTCGGGTTCACGAAGCGTTGCAGGTGCGCGTAGAGCCAGCCCGACAGGGCCGCCAGCAGCGCAGCGAGCACGAACACCTTGACCCGGTAGCGCGCCGTGTCGACACCCATCGATTCGGCCATCACGCGGCCCGACTTGAGCGCCCGCACGGCGCGGCCCTCGCGCGAGTCGAGCAGGTTGTGCAGCGCCCACAGCGCCAGCAGCAGCACCGCCCAGATCAGCGGCCCGAGCGCCCGCGGCGACGCCAGCGAGACGCCGAAGACCGTCAGTGCCGGGACGCCCGTGATGCCGGTCTGGCCGCCGAGGAACTCGAGGTTGCCGAACAGGAAGTAGAGGCTCAGGCCCCAGGCGATGGTGCACAGCGGCAGGTAGTGGCCCGAGAGCTTGAGCGTGATCGCGCCGAGCCCCCAGGCGACCAGGAAGGTCAGCAGCAGGCCGAACAGCAGGCCGACCCATGGCAGCAGTGGCGCAGGCACGACGCCGCCGAGCGCGGCGGCGGCGGTCGGCGAGGTGCAGACCCAGGCGGTGGCATAGGCCCCCACGGCGACGAAGGCCGCCTGGCCGAAGGAGGTCATGCCGCCGACGCCGGTGAGCATCACGAGTCCGGCCGCGACCAGCGAATAG
Source organism: Variovorax ginsengisoli (assembly GCF_030486595.1). Taxonomy (GTDB): domain Bacteria; phylum Pseudomonadota; class Gammaproteobacteria; order Burkholderiales; family Burkholderiaceae_C; genus Variovorax; species Variovorax ginsengisoli_B. The sequence goes on from NZ_JAUJZH010000011.1 coordinate 45,883, forward strand.
AGCGCGATGTAGCTGAACAGCGTGACCGTGAACTCGGGCAGCCAGGGCCAGCTGAGCGCCAGCGCGGCGATGCAGAGGAGGGTGAGGTGGCGACGGGTCATTCCTCGTCCTCCACATGACGGCTGCGCAGCGATCGCCACCAGAGCACAGGGATGATCAAGGTGAACACCAGCACTTCCTTGAAGGCGCTGGCCCAGAAAGAGGAGAAGGCTTCGAGCTGCCCGACCAGCAACGCGCCCAGCAGCGCGATCGGGTAGCTGCCGAGGCCACCGACGATGGCGGCCACGAAGCCCTTGAGGCCGATCAGAAAGCCGGTGTCGTAGTAGACCGTGGTCAGCGGCGCGATCAGCAGGCCCGAGACCGCGCCGATCAGCGCCGAGAGCGCGAAGCTCAGGTCGCCCGAGAGGTCGGTCGGAATGCCCATCAGCCGCGCACCGACCCGGTTCATCGCGGTGGCGCGCAGCGCCTTGCCGACAATCGAACGTTCGAAGAACAGGAACATCAGCACCACCAGCACGAAGGCGACGCCGACCACCACCAGCGACTGGCCGCTGATCGGCACGCCGCCGATGTCGAAGCGCGCTTCCGAGAAGGCCGGGGTGCGCGAACCCTCGGCGCCGAAGAACAGCAGGCCGAGGCCGACCAGCACGCCATGCAGCGCCACCGAGACGATCAGCAGGATCAGCACCGTCGCGTGGGCCAGCGGACGGTAGGCCAGCCGGTAGAGCAGCGGCCCCAGCGGCGTGATGAGGAACAGCGTGGTCACCGCCTGCAGCGCCAGCGACGAGGGGCGCAGGCCCAGCACCAGGCCGGCCGCGAGCACGGGAAACAGAACCGTCCAGACCAGCGTCGACTTCCAGTCGACCGTCGCCCCGCGCTTCCAGCGCCAGGCCTCGACCACCAGCGTCATCGCGGCCAGCGCGACCAGCAGCCACAGCGTGGCCGGCACGCGCCCGGCGGTCAGCGCCGCCATCGACAGCGCGCCGAACGCGACCAGTTCGCCCTGCGGGATGAAGATCACCCGCGTGACTGAAAACACCAGCACCAGGGCCAAGGCCATCAGTCCGTAGACCGCGCCGTTGACGATGCCGTCCTGCCCGAGCAACAGGGCAATCTGCAAGTCCATATTGATTCCGGATCGGCCGTGCGGCGGCCTTCATTCATCGGAGGGAGGCAGGAGGCGCCGCGCGGCGCCTCCTTTCAAGCGGCTGCGCTCAGTTCGCCGGAGGGATGTACTTCCAGGCGCCGTTCTCGATCTTCACCATCACGCGTGCGCGCTGATCCAGACCCAGGTGATCGTTCGGCGTCATGTTGAACACGCCGTGCGCACCGGGCAGCTCCTTGACCTGCTCGAGCGCATCGCGCAGCGCCGCGCGGAACTCGGGCGTGCCCGGCTGCGCCTTCTTGAGCGCCACCGGCACCGCGGCGGCCATCAGCAGGCCGGTGTCCCAGGCGTGGGCACCGAAGGTCGAGACCGTGCCCTTGCCGTTGGCGGCTTCGTAGGCGGCGACGTAGGCCAGCGCCGACTTCTTCACAGGGTTGCTCGCGGGCAGCTGCTCGGCCACCAGCACCGGGCCGGCCGGCAGCAGCGTGCCTTCGACGTCCTTGCCGCCGACACGCAGGAAGTCGGCATTGGCCACGCCGTGGGTCTGGTAGATCTTGCCGGCGTAGCCGCGTTCCTTGAGGCTCTTCTGCGGCAGCGCGGCCGGCGTGCCGGAGCCCGCGACCAGCACCGCATCGGGCTTGGCCGACATCAGCTTGAGCGTCTGGCCGGTGACCGAGGTGTCGGTGCGCGAATAGCGCTCGTTGGCGACGATCTGCAGCTTCTTGAGCTCGGCGGCCTTGGCGAATTCCTGGTACCAGCCTTCGCCGTAGGCGTCGGAGAAGCCGACGAAGCCGACCGTCTTCACGCCGCTGGCGGCCATGTGCTCGGCGATCGCGAGCGACATCATGATGTCGTTCTGCGGCGTCTTGAAGACCCAGCGCTTCTTGGCATCCATCGGCTCGATGATGCGGGCCGAGGCGGCCATCGAGATCACCGGCGTCTGGCTCTCGGCCGCGACGTCGATCATCGCCAGCGAGTTCGGCGTGGTGGTCGAGCCCAGGATGATGTCGACCTTGTTCTCGGAGATCAGCTTGCGCGTGTTGTTGACCGCGGCGGTGGTGTCGCTGGCGTCGTCGAGCACGATGTAGTTGATCTTCTGGCCGCCGATGGTCTTGGGCATCAGCGCGATCGTGTTCTTCTCGGGGATGCCGAGCGAGGCGGCCGGGCCGGTGGCCGACACGGTGACGCCGACGTTGATGTCGGCCTGGGCCAGCGCCGAGGCCAGCAGCATCGCGGCGAGGGCGATCGGTTTGAGTAGTTTCATTCGGGTTGTCTCCGGTTTTTCGAGGGGGTTGAGGATAAGCGGGAAGCGTGGGCGTCAGTCGTCGATGGCCGTCACGCGAACAGGCGTTTGCACGGCGGGCAGGCCGCCGAGAAAAAGGTCGGCCACCACCGGCGCCATCGCGTCGTAGTCGAGCTCGCCGTCGGGGCGCATCCAGATGAACATCCAGTTGATCATGCCGAACAGCAGCATGGTCAGCGGCTTGGCCAGCGCGGCCTGCTCCAGGTCGGGCCGCAGTTCGGCGACCACGCGCGCGAATCCCGCCACCACGGTGCGCTGCGTGCCGAGCACGCGCTCGCGGTCGTCTTCCTCGAGGAACTTGACGTCCTCGGTCAGCACCCGATGCGCGTGCTTGGCGCCGGCGTATTCCTCGACGAAGCGGCGGATCAGTTCGCGCAGCCGCGCGGCCGGCGCCAGGCCCTGCCGCTCGACGTCGCTCACCAGGTCCTCGAGGCGCGAGACGTGGTTCTCGGCGATGCTCACGAGCAGGCTGTATTTGTCGCGGTAGTAGTGATAGAGCAGCGCCTTCGAGAAGCCGCAGGCCTCCGCCACCTGGTTCATCGAGGTCGCCGAATAGCCGCGGTTGGCGAACAGCAGCGCGGCATGCTCCAGGATCATGTCGCGTTGGTCGTCGTATCCGGCAGCTCGTCCTCGGGCCATGGCTTCCTTCGGGGGTGTTGGTTTCAGCGTTCGTCGAAAGAGAGGACCACGCGCTCGGTCAGCGGGTGGGCCTGGCAGGTCAGCACGAAGCCGGCCGCCACTTCATTCTTGTCGAGGGCGAAGTTTCGCTCCATCCGGACCTTGCCCTCGATCACCTTGGCGCGGCAGGTGCCGCAGACGCCCGAGGTGCACGAGAAAGGCACTTCCATGCCGGCCGCCGAAGCGCAGTCGAGGATGCTCGGCTGGTCCTTGCGGAATTCGATCTCGCGCTGCAGGCCGTCGCGCACGATGACGATCTTCGCCACTTCGGCGTCGCCCGGTTTCGCCTCGTGGATCACGGCGCCGACCGGTGCGCCTTCGGGCGCGGCAACCCCGAAGCGCTCGATGTGGATGCGCTCCTCGGGCACGCCGGCCGCGAGCAGCGCGGCCTCGGCTTCGTCGTTCATCTGGAACGGGCCGCAGATGTAGGCATGGTCGATGCTGCCCGCCGGCACCACGCTCGACAGGAATTCGCCGAGCTTGGCGCGGTCCATGCGCCCCATGTTGAGCGGCGCGTCGGTCGGCTCGCCCGAGAACACGTGGTGCAGCACCAGGCGCGACATGTAGCGGTTTTTCAGGTCCTCGAGTTCTTCCTTGAACATCGTGGACTGCAGCTTGCGGTTGCCGTAGATGAGGGTGAAGCGCGACTGCGGCTCGCGCGCCAGCACCGTCTTCATGATCGACAGGATCGGCGTGATGCCGCTGCCGCCGACGATCCCCACGTGCTGGCGCTTCGACTGCGGCTCGATCGGCACGAAGAAGCGGCCCTGCGGCGCCATCACGCTGATGGTGTCGCCGGGCTGCAGCTTCTCGTTGATCCAGTTCGAGAAGGTGCCGCCCTTGACCTTGCGCACGCCGACGCGCAGTTCGCCGTCGTCGACGCCGGCGCAGATCGAGTAGGACCGGCGCAGGTCCTGGCCCTCGATGTCCTTGCGCAAGGTGAGGTACTGGCCCTGGGTGAAGCCGAAGGCCTCGCGCAGGTCGGTCGGCACGTCGAAGGAGACGATGACGGCTTCGTCGGTGTCGGGCTCGACGGCGCGCACGCGAAGCGGATGAAAGATGACGCTCATGGGAGGCCCGTCAGATCGGTTTGAAATGTTCGAAAGGTTCGCGGCAGCTCACGCAGCGGTACATCGCCTTGCAGGCGGTGGAGCCGAAGGCCGACAGCCGCTCGGTGTTGCTGCTGCCGCAGCGCGGGCAGGCCACCGCATCGACCCGGCGGCCGAAGAAGCGGATCGGCACCGTGCCGTCGGCCGAGGCCGGTCCGGGCGGCGCGATGCCGTACTCGGACAGCTTGCGGCGGCCGTCGGCGCTGATCCAGTCGGTGGTCCAGGCCGGTGCGCGCTGCAAGGTGACATAGGCCGGGCCAAGGCCGGCCTGGTCGATGGCGGCCAGCACGTCGTGCTCGATCACCTCGGTGGCGGGGCAGCCCGAGTAGGTCGGCGTCAGCACGACTTCGAGCCGGTCGTCATGCTCGATCACGTCGCGCACGATGCCGAGGTCGCGCACCGACAGCGCCGGCACCTCGGGGTCGAGCACGGTGCCGAGCACGTCCCAGGCCTGGGCGCAGCGCGTGACGGCCGCGGCGGGCGCAGTCACCACACGCCTCCTGGGAACGAGCGCTGCAGGTGCTGCATCTCGGCCAGGATGTAGCCCATGTGCTCGGTGTGGACGCCCTTCTTGCCGGTGCTGCGGAAGGCTGCTTCCTTGGGCTCGACCAGCGCGGCTTCGCCGAGGATCGTGCGCATCTCCGCACGCCAGGGCGCCTCCAGCTCGGACCAGCGCGGCCCCAGGCCGGCGGCGGCCGCGGCCTCGTCGACCGCGTCGGACTCGAACATCTCGGGCGTGTAGCGCCACAGGTCGGCCAGCGCCGCTTCGATGCGCCGGCGCGATTCCTCGGTGCCGTCGCCCAGGCGCACCACCCAGTCGGCCGCATGCTGCTGGTGGTAGCGCGCCTCCTTGACCGCCTTGCCGGCGATGCCGGCGAGCTCGGCATCGGAAGAGTCGCGCAGGCGCTCCCACAGCAGCTTCATCAGCGTCGCGACCATGGCATTGCGCAGCACCGTGAAGGCGAAGTCGCCGCGCGGCAGCTCGACCAGCGTCAGGTTTCGGTAGTCCTTCTCGTCGCGCAGGAAGGCCAGCTGGTCCTCGTCATGGCCGAGGCCCTCGATGCGGCCGGCGTGCGTCAGCACGGCGCGGGCCTGGCCGATCAGGTCGAGCGCCATGTTCGACAGGGCGATGTCCTCTTCGAGGATCGGCGCGTGGCCGGACCATTCGGCGATGCGCTGGCTGAGGATCAGGCAGGTGTCGCCGAGGCGCAGCAGGTACTGCACGGCGGGCGTGGATTCGATGGCGATGGAGGCTTGCATGGTCGGGCGCTCACATGTGGTCGACGGAACCGGGGAGCTTGTAGAAGGTCGGATGGCGATAGACCTTGTCTTCCATCGGATCGAAGTACATGTCCTTGTCGGCCGGGTCGCTGGCGACGATCTGGTCGGAGCGCACCACCCACACGCTGGTGCCTTCCTGGCGCCGCGTGTAGACGTCGCGCGCCATCTGGATCGCCATCTTCGGGTCGGCCGCGTGCAGGCTGCCGCAATGCTTGTGGTCGAGGCCCGAGCGGCTGCGCACGAAGACCTCCCAGAGGGGCCATTCGGCGGCGGAGGCGGGGGTGGGGTTCGTCATGTCGTCTTTTCCTTGCAGATGGGGCGCTCAGGCCGCCAGTGAGGTGGGTTCGGCGCGCTTGGCGGCATGGGCGAGCGCGGCCTCGCGCACCCAGGCACCGTCTTCCCAGGCCTTGACCCGGGCGCCCAGGCGCTCGCGGTTGCAGGGGCCGTCGCCGCCGATCACGCGCCAGAACTCGCTCCAGTCGATCGGGCCATGGTCGTGGTGCTGGCGCTCCTCGTTCCACTTCAGGTCGGGGTCGGGCAGGGTCACGCCGAGCACCTTGGCCTGCTCGACCGCGGCGTCGATGAACTTGGCACGCAGGTCGTCGTTGGTGAAGCGCTTGATGCCCCAGCGCATCGACTGCGCCGAGTTGGGCGACTGGTCGTCCGGCGGGCCGAACATCATGATCGACGGCCACCACCAGCGGTCGACCGCGTCCTGCACCATCGCCTTCTGCGCCTCGGTGCCGTGCTGCATCATCGTCAGCAGCGCCTCGAAGCCCTGGCGCTGGTGGAAGCTCTCCTCGCGGCAGATGCGGATCATGGCGCGCGCATAGGGCGCGTAGGAGCAGCGGCAGATCGGCACCTGGTTCATGATCGCGGCGCCGTCGACCAGCCAGCCGATGGTGCCCATGTCGGCCCAGGTCAGGGTCGGGTAGTTGAAGATCGAGCTGTACTTGGCGCGGCCGCTGTGCAGCGCGTCGACCATCTGGTCGCGCGAGGTGCCGAGGGTCTCGGCGGCCGAGTACAGGTAGAGCCCGTGGCCGGCCTCGTCCTGCACCTTGGCCAGCAGGATCGCCTTGCGCTTGAGGGTCGGCGCGCGCGTGATCCAGTTGCCTTCGGGCAGCATGCCGACGATCTCGGAGTGCGCGTGCTGGCTGATCTGCCGCACCAGCGTCTTGCGGTAGTGCTCGGGCATCCAGTCCTTGGCTTCGATGAAGCCGCCTTCGTCGATGCGGGCGTCGAAGCGCTGCTCGAGCTGCATCTCTTCGGCGGAGCGGATCGGCTTCTTGGCGTCGCCGGGCTCCTTGCCCATCGTATCCATCGCTTGGGTGTACATCGTGATCCTTTCAGGCGCGGGGCCTTATTTCGGTCGCTGGTCGACGACGCGCCGGGCCTTGCCGGTCAGCGTGCGTTCGATGGTGTCGGGGGTGAGCACGTTGACCGTGGTCGAGATGCCCACCAGGGTCTTGATGCGCTGCTGCAGCCATTGCGTGATCTCGCGCAGCTCGGCGGCATCGGTGCCCGCCGCGGCCTGCGGCTGCAGCTCGCACTGCACCACGACCGTATCGAGCAGCCCTTCGCGCGCCACGTTGATCTGGTATTGGCCCGAGAGCTTGGCGTGCTGCAGCACGATCTCCTCGATCTGGGTCGGGAACACGTTGACGCCGCGGATGATCAGCATGTCGTCGGAGCGGCCGACGATCTTGCCCATGCGGCGGAAGCTGCGCGAGGTCGGCGCCAGCAGGCGCGTGAGGTCGCGCGTGCGGTAGCGGATGATCGGCAGCGCCTCCTTGGTGAGCGAGGTGAAGACCAGCTCGCCCTCCGAGCCGTCGGGCAGCACTTCGCCGGTCTCGGGGTCGACGATCTCGGGGTAGAAGTGGTCTTCCCAGACCACCGGGCCGTCCTTGCTCTCGATGCATTCGCTGGCGACACCCGGGCCCATGACCTCGGACAGGCCGTAGATGTCGACCGCATCGATGCCGGCCTTGCCTTCGATCTCGCGCCGCATGGCCTCGGTCCAGGGCTCGGCGCCGAAGATGCCGACCTTGAGCGAACTCTCGCGCGGGTCCAGCCCCTGGCGCACGAACTCCTCGATGATCACCTGCATGTAGCTCGGCGTGACCATGATCAGGTCGGGCCGGAAGTCGCGGATCAGCTGCACCTGCTTCTCGGTCTGGCCGCCCGACATCGGGATCACGGTGCAGCCCGCGCGCTCGGCGCCGTAGTGGGCCCCGAGGCCGCCGGTGAACAGGCCGTAGCCATAGGCCACGTGGATGATGTCGCCACGGCGCCCGCCCGCGGCGCGGATCGAGCGCGCCACCAGGTCGGCCCAGCGGTCGATGTCGCCCTGCGTATAGCCGACCACGGTCGGCTTGCCGGTGGTGCCCGACGAGGCATGGATGCGCGCCACCTGCTCGCGCGGCACCGCGAACATGCCGAAGGGATAGTTGTCGCGCAGGTCCTTCTTGGCCGTGAACGGAAACTTCGCGAGGTCGCTCAGCTGCTTCAGGTCGGACGGATGAACGCCCTTGGCATCGAAGGCCTGGCGGTAGTGCGGCACGTTGTCGTAGGCGTGCTGCAGGGTCCAGCGCAGGCGCTGGAGCTGCAGCGCCTGGATCTCGTCGCGGCTGGCGGTCTCGATGGCATCGAGGTCGCCGGGCTGGGGTTGCTTGACGGGCATGTGGTGTCTCCTCTGGCGGTTCGGTCGGCGGCGTGTCAGTCAGCGACCGCCGGCTTGCCCTTGATGGTGTAGGAGCGGCCGCGGAACATCGCGATGCGCTCGCCGTGCTGGTTGGTGATCTCGCTGTCGTAGACGCCGGTGCGGCCGGCCTTCGACAGCTCGAAGCTGCGGGCCGTGAGCACGTCGCCCTCGCGCGCCGGCGCCACCAGGTCGATCGAGAAGCCCGAAGCCACCGTCAGTTCGTTGTACGAGTTGCAGGCGTAGGCAAAGGCGGTGTCGGCCAGCGCCGCCAGGAAGCCGCCGTGGCAGGTGGCGTGGCCGTTGAGCATGTGGCCCTGCACCGTCATCGTGACCGTGGCCTGGCCCGGCGCGACCTCGGTCACGTCGATGCCCAGGCCGCGCACGGCGGGATCGTTCGCGTACATGCGCTCGCGGACCCGTTCGGCGGTCTGCTGGGGGGTGCGGTCGGAGGTGTCGGGCATGTCTGTGGGGCTTGCGTTCATCGGTCGGTGAAGACGGGGGCGCGCTTGGCGCCGAAGGCGGCCACGCCCTCGAGGTAGTCGTGGGCGCTGCCGAGCTGCGACTGCAGCGCGGCTTCCATGTCGAGCGCCTGGTCGAGCGTGAGCGCCTGCGCGCCGTCGATCGCGGCGCGGGTCGCGGCCAGCGCCTTCGCGGGCATCGCGGCCAGCCGCTGGGCGAGCTTGGCGCATTCGTCGGCCAGGGCTGCGTCGTCGACGCATTTCCAGATCAGGCCGATGCGCTCGGCCTCGGCCGCGGGCAGCTTGTCGCCCAGCATCGCCAGGCCCAGCGCACGGGCGCGGCCGACGATGCGCGGCAGCAGCCAAGTGCCGCCGGTGTCGGGCACCAGCCCGATCTTGGCGAAAGCCTGGATGAAGCTGGCCGACTGCCCGGCCAGCACGAAGTCGCAGTTCAGCGCCAGGTTGGCGCCCGCGCCTGCCGCCACGCCGTTGACCGCGGCGATCACCGGCACCGGCATCGACTTGAGGCGCTGCACCAGCGGCTTGTAGAGCGTGTTGATCGCCAGCGCGAGGTCCTTGGGCGGCTCGCCCGGCGCCGCGGGCGCGACCATCGGGTCGGCCAGGTCCTGGCCGGCACAGAAGCCGCGGCCGGCGCCGGTCAGCACTACGCAACGCACTTCGGGGTTGGCGGCAGCGGCGTCGAGCCCCGCGCGCAGTGCCTGGTGCATGCCTTCGGTGAAGCTGTTGAGGGCGGCGGGCCGGTTCAAGGTCAGCGTCAGGACCGGACCCTGCTGGGTCGCGAGGACGAGGGAGTCGGACAAGCTGTGCCTCCTGTCTGGGTTATTGGCGTGGGGCTGGGGGTCTTGACCGGCGTCAAAAGTATCGTTGACCGACCGGTCGGTTAATCATAGGATCGGTCCGAGCTTGACGCAAGTCAAAAGTGCCAAGGGATAACCCTTAATTCAAACGACGGAGATTTCGCGATGCCTTGTTATTCCATCGAAGGCGTGGTGCCGGTCATCGACCCGAGCGCCTACGTGCACCCCACCGCGGTCCTGATCGGCGACGTGATCGTCGGCCCCGACTGCTATGTCGGGCCCTGCGCCGTACTGCGCGGCGATTTCGGCCGCATCGTCCTGGAGCGCGGCTCGAACGTGCAGGACACCTGCGTGGTCCACGGCTTCCCGGCGCAGGACACGGTGGTCGAGGAAAACGGCCACATCGGCCACGGCGCGGTGCTGCACAGCTGCATCGTGCGGCGCGATGCGCTGGTGGGCATGAACGCGGTGGTGATGGACGAGGCGGAGATCGGCGAGGCCTCGATCGTCGCCGCCTGCGCCTTCGTGCCGGCCGGCCGCAAGATCCCGCCGCGCTCGCTGGCCGCCGGCATGCCGGCCAAGGTGATGCGCGCCCTCAGCGACCAGGAAGTGGCCTGGAAGCTCGAAGGCACCCGCACCTACCAGGCGCTGACCTTGCGCAGCCTGGCCAGCATGCAGGAAGTGGCGGCCCTGACCGCGGTCGAGCCCGAGCGGCCGCGCGTGGCGGCGCCGGACGTCAAGCCGCTCATCGCGACCAGGCGCGGCTGAGGGCTGGCGCGGGCCGCGTCAGGTCGCGGTCGCTCTCGACCGCGAAATAGAACCACTCGGTCCCCGGCAAGGCCTCGGCATTCGGGAACACGATGAACCCGTCGCGTTCGGCGTGCAGCATGCTGCCGTCCGCGCGCACGCCGATCGGCTCGCCCCGCGCCACCGGGTCGAAGGTGGCCCACTCGCGCACGAACTGGTCTTCGGCGTGCAGCCGGTCCACCACGCTGACCAGCCGCAGCAGCGAAGGCGCCCGCGGGGGCGCCGCCGCCGGATCGGGCTCGATCATGCCCAGCAGGCGCAAGGCCGACAGGATCGCCCGCCGGGCCACGTCGGGCGCCGCCGGGTCCTGGTGCTGGCCGCATTCGAGCGTCACGCCGTAGCCGCCGCGGCTGCGCATGTATTCGTTGGTGCCCCAGCCGAAGGCCAGCGCGGCCTCGTCGGCGGCCTGCCCGCGCTGCGCCAGCCCCGCCGCATAGATGTCGAGCCAGCCCTCGACCACCCGGGGGGTGCCGAGGTGCAGCGCCAGCTGCCCTTCCTCGAAGGCGCGCGAGAACGGCTCGAGCGGGCCCTGGTTGTCGCGCGGCCCGATCATCGCGAAGGCCTCGCCCTCGCTCTGGAACGAATGCAGGTCGAGCAGCACCTCGTGGCGATCGAGCAGCGGGCACAGCAGGTCGGTGATGCGGGCCTCGTAGTCGGCCGGCTCGGCGCCTGGCGCGGTCGGGCGGAACAGGCGGTTGAGGTTGCGCTCGCCCTCGCGCCGGAGCAGCCGCCGCGCCAGCGGATTGGCGACCGGCACCAGGGTCAGCTGGCCGCGCAGAAGCTGGAGCGAACCGTCATCCAGCGCGGACACGACGCGCTCGATGCCGGCGGTGCCGCAGGTCTCGTCGCCGTGCACCCCGCCGAGGACGATCAGCCGCGGCCCCGGCTGCAGGCTGGCGTAGCCATGGATGCGAAGGAGGTCGGTGGAGGCGGTCATTTCGCTGTCCATCCTACAGGCCCGCGAAAGCCGGTCCTACCGCGTTCTCCCCGGTACCGTGAGACAAACGCAGGCACCAGACAGGAGCAAGCGATGGCCACGAAGAACAATCCCGCGAAGACCGATGCCCAGGGTTCGAAGGATGCGGGAGGAGGCAATACCCAGGTCGAGCAGGAGGGCGAATCGGCGCCGCGCCTGCCGCACGAGCACGACCAGTCGTCCGACAGCCAGAAAAGCGCCGACGGCGCCCCGCCGCGCGTCGGCCGCCAGGCGCACGAGGACCTCGAGCGCGGCCTGGTCGACACCGACAAGGGCCCGGTGACCGACCGGGTCTACAACGACAAGCTCAAGCCTTGACGGCGGTGGCGAGTTGATCGCGCATCGCCCGCACCACGCCCGCATAGTCCTTGGCATTGAAGATCGCGCTGCCCGCCACGAAAGTGTCGGCGCCCGCGCTCGCCACCTGCGCGATGTTGTCGGCCTTGATGCCGCCATCGACTTCGAGCCGGATGTCGCGACCGGTCGCGTCGATGCGCTTGCGCGCGTGCTCGATCTTGCGCAGGGCGGAATCGATGAAGCTCTGGCCGCCGAAGCCGGGGTTCACGCTCATGATCAGGATCAGGTCGATGTCGTCGATCACCCAGTCGAGCGCTTCCAGGCCCAGGCCCGGGTTGAACACCAGACCGGCCTTGCAGCCCGCCGCCTTGATCGCCTGGATGCTGCGGTGCACGTGCGGCGAGGCGTCGGGATGGAAGCTGATGTAGTCGGCGCCGGCCTGCGCGAAGGCCGCGGCCAAGGCGTCCACCGGCTGGATCATCAGGTGGACGTCGATCGGCACCGGCTGGCCGTCGGGCGTCTTCGCATGCGGCTTGAGCGCCTGGCAGACCATCGGCCCGAAGGTCAGGTTCGGCACATAGTGGTTGTCCATCACGTCGAAATGGATCCAGTCGGCGCCAGCGGCGATGACGTCGCGCACCTCGTCGCCAAGGCGGGCGAAGTCGGCCGAGAGGATGGATGGGGCGATTCTGAAGGGGCTGCTCATGGGTCCGGATTGTCGCAGCAGGGGCGGCGGCTTGCAGCGCCACAGGAGCCTTCCGTTACTATCCCTGCGATGTCCACGCTACCGATCAGTGTCCAGGTCGAGCCACGCTACCTGCCAGACCAGTCCTCGCCCGAGGACCGGGTCCACACCTTCGCCTACGCCGTGACGGTCACCAACAACGGCCCGGTGGCGGCGCAGCTGATCGCGCGCCACTGGATCTTCGCCGACGCCTCCGGCCACACGCAGGAGGTCGACGGCCTCGGCGTCATCGGCCAGCAGCCCCTGCTGGCGCCAGGGGAATCGTTCCGCTACACCAGCGGCTGCCGGCTGCAGGCCCCCAGCGGTACCATGCACGGCAGCTTCTTCTTCGTCACCGAGCGCGGCGAACGCTTCGACGTTCCGATCCCCACGCTGGTGCTGGAAGCCGACGCGGGCGACATGCCCACTTCGCGCGTGCTGCACTGAGCACGCTTTTCTCTTTCGCGCCATGAACGCCTTGCGCGCTCTGGATCTTCCGCGGGGGGCGATGCCCCCCTCAAGCTGAACCGATGACGTCTTTCCTGCCCAATGATCTGCTGGGTTTCTGGTCGGAGTGGGTGCGGCCCTCGGCCGGCCTGCCGACCGTGTTGTGGTCGTTGCTGCTGGCCACCGCGGCCGCGGCCGGCCACCTGGTGCAACGCTACATGGGCCTGCCCAAGGTGGTCGGCTATTCGATCGTCGGCACCGTGGTCGGCTTCGCCGGCTTCGAGGGCGCGATCTGGCCGCTGCAGGGCATCAGCCTGTTCCTGCTCGAGCTCGGCGTGGCGATCGTGCTGTTCGAGGCCGGCGGCCGCCTGCCGCTGCGCTGGTTCCGCCACAACCCGATGGTGCTGGTGCAGAGCCTGCTCGAGTCGACCTTGACCTACTTCGGCGTCTTCTGGGCCCTGCACTGGCTCGGCATACCCGACCCGGTGGCCAATCCGATCGCGCTGATGGCGATCGTGGCCTCGCCGGCGGTGCTGAGCCGGGTCGTGATCGACACCCGGGCCTCGGGCCCCGTGACCGAGCGCGCAATGACGCTCGCCACCCTGAACACTTTCTACGCGCTGGCGCTCGGCTATGCGCAGGCCGGGCTGATCGAGCACGCGCCCACCGGACTGCTCGAGAAGCTCAACCCGGTCGGCGTAGTGCTCGGCCTGTCCTTCGTGGTCGGCGGGCTGATGGCGCTGTCGCTGCGCTCGGCGCTGCGCGTCATGAGCCCGACCAGCGAGAACACCTCGATCCTGCTGCTGGCGATCATCGCCGCCGGGGCCGCGCTGGCGGCGCACTTCGGCGGTTCGGCGCCACTGGCGGCCCTGATCGGCGGCGTGCTGCTGAAGGCGCTGAACCCCAAGCCCTGGGCCTGGCCGCGGCAGCTCGGCACCGCGGCCTCGCTGCTCACGATGCTGATGTTCGTCCTGGTCTCGATCGTCGCCGCCCAGGCCGACTGGAGCCTGCCGGTGGCCAGCGTGGTGCTGAGCGTGATCGGCGTGCGCGCGGTCGCCAAGATCGCCGGCGTCGCGATCGCCAACCCGGGCAGCGGCGCGAGCTGGAAGCAAGCTTTCTGGGTCGGCTGCGCGATGTCGCCGCTGTCCTCGATCGCACTGCTGATCACCTCGGCCTTCGTCACCGCCTCGCCGCTGCTGGGCGCGATGATCACCCAGATCGCCTTGCCGGCGATCCTGCTGATGGAGGTGCTCGGCGCGGTGCTCGCGACGGTCGCCATCCACGCCGCCGGCGAGAGCTCCACGCCCTGGACCCCCGAAGCCTTCGGCACCGTGGAGGACACGCAAAGATGAGTCATCGCACGATCGATCCCGCCACCGGCTCGCCGGCCAACACGCCCGCCAGCCGGGTGGTGCCGCTCGAGCCCTTCAACAAGTCGGTGGCGCTGTCGCTCGGCGTCGAGCTCGAGCTGCAGCTGGTCAACACCCACGACTACGACCTCGCGCCCTATGCCGAGGACATGCTGCGGCTGATGGCGCAGACGCCGCTGCCCGGCAGCGTGGTGCCCGAGATGACCTCGAGCATGATCGAGATCTCGACCGACGTCTGCCATTCGGCGCAGGACGTGATCGCCCAGCTGACGCCGATCCGCGACGCGCTGGTGCGCAACGCCGACAAGCTCAACATCGCGGTGGTCGGCGGCGGCACCCATGCCTTCCAGCAGTGGCACGAGCGGCGCATCTACGACAAGCCGCGCTTCCGCGAGCTGTCCGAGCTGTACGGCTACCTGTCGAAGCAGTTCACGATCTTCGGCCAGCACGTGCACATCGGCTGCCCCGATGCCGACGCGGCGCTGCTGATGCTGCACCGCATGTCGCGCTACATCCCGCACTTCATCGCGCTGTCGGCATCGTCGCCCTTCGTGCAGGGGCAGGACACGCAGTTCGATTCGGCCCGGCTCAATTCCGTGTTCGCGTTCCCGCTGTCGGGCCGCGCGCCCTTCACCCTGTCGTGGCGCGAATTCGAAAACTACTTCAAGCGCATGACCCGCACCGGCGTGGTCCGCAGCATGAAGGACTTCTACTGGGACATCCGGCCCAAGCCCGAGTTCGGCACCATCGAGATCCGCGTCTTCGACACCCCGCTCACGGTGGAGCGCGCCGCCGCGCTGGCGGGCTACGTGCAGTCGCTGGCCGCCTGGTTCCTGCAGGAGCAGCCCTTCACGCCGACCGAAGACGACTACCTGGTCTACACCTACAACCGCTTCCAGGCCTGCCGCTTCGGCCTCGATGCGCTGTATGTCGACCCGGCCAGCGGCGAGCACATGCCGCTGCGCGACCATATCCTCATGACCATGACGCAGCTCGAATGGCATAGCGAAGCCCTTAACGCCACGCAGGCGCTCGGCGAGCTGCGCACCAGCGTCGAGGCCAACCGCAACGACGCCCGCTGGCTGCGCGAGAAGCAGGGCAAGGAACGCCTGCTGGCCGAGGTGGTGCGGCAGGCGGCGCTGCGCTTCCGCAGCACGACGGTGTGAGCACGGCATGAGCGGCACCGGCGAATTCGATCTCATCGCGCGCTACTTCACGCGCCCCGCGCGGCGCTCGCCGCTGGGCGTCGGCGACGACTGCGCCCTGCTGGCGCCGGCCGCGGGCATGCAGCTCGCGGTGTCCACCGACATGCTGGTCGAGGGGCGGCACTTCCTGTCGACGGTCGACCCGGCGCGCCTCGGCCACAAGGCGCTGGCGGTCAACCTCAGCGACCTGGCGGCCTGTGGCGCCAGGCCGCTGGCCTTCACGCTGGCGCTCTCGCTGCCGGCGGTCGACGCGGCCTGGCTGGAGGGCTTCTCGCGCGGCCTGTTCGCGCTGGCCGATGCGCACGGCTGCGAGCTGGTCGGTGGAGACACCACGCGCGGCCCGCTCAACCTCTGTATCACGGTGTTCGGTGAGGTGCCGGCCGGCGCGGCGCTGCTGCGCTCGGGCGCGCGCGCCGGCGACGATGTCTGGGTCAGCGGCACGCTGGGCGATGCGCGGCTGGCGCTCGAGGTCTTTCGCGGCACCCTGGCGCTGCCGGCCGATTCATTCGAACTGGCGCGCGGCCGCATGGAGCAGCCGACGCCGCGGGTCGCGCTCGGCATGGCGCTGCGCGGCATCGCCACGGCGGCGGTCGACATCAGCGACGGGCTGGTGGGCGACCTCGGGCACATTCTGAAAGCCAGCGGCGTCGGTGCGCGGCTCGACGCCGATGCCGCCGCGAAACTGCTGGCGACCGGTGATTCGACAGGCCTGGATATCGACCTTCGGCGCCTCTGCGCACTGGCCGGCGGCGACGACTACGAACTCGCGTTCACCGCGCCGCCGGCGGCGCGCGCCGCGGTCGAGCAGGCGGGCCGCGCCAGCGCGACGCCGGTCACGCGCATCGGCGCCATCGAGGCCGAAGCGGGACTGCGGCTGGTCGATGCGCAAGGCGCGGCCGTGACGCAGCGCTTCGCGTCGTTCGACCACTTCGCCTGAAGCACGGTCAGGCGCGGCGCCGGGTCTGCACCGGCACCGCCTCCAGCACCGCGAACGCCGAATCGATCTCGAGATCGTTCAGCACGCAGGTCAAGCCCCGGTACAGCTCGTTCGGCGACACCGGCTTGTGCAGCAGCGGCACGCCGCTGGCACGGGCCTCGCGCAGCCGCTGCGGCGCCGTGTCGCCGGTGATCAGCAGCGCCGGCAGCTGCTCGCCGAACTCGGCGCGCAGCGCGGCGATGGCCTCGGCGCCGGTGCGCAGCTCGCGCAGCCGGTAGTCGCTGATGACCAGGCCCGGCGGATGGGCCCGGGCGAGCGCCTGGGCGTCCTCGATCGAATCGGCGACGTCGCATTCGCAGCCCCAGGCGGTCAGCAACTGCTTCATGCCGGCGCGCACCGCTTCGTCGTCGTCGATCACCAGCACCCGCACGTCGAACACGCGCGCATGCCCGGCCGCCGCCTCTAGGCCGCCGCTGGCCACGCCCGCCTGCGCCATCGGCAGTGCCAGCCTGAACACGCTGCCGCGCCCCGGCACCGACACCAGCGACAGCGAGTGGCCGAGCGCGCGCGCCAGGCCCTGGGCGATCGCCAGGCCCAGCCCCAGGCCCTTGCGCCGGTCGCGCTCGGCGTTGCCGAGCTGATGGAACTCGCGAAAGATCTCGCCCTGCTGGGTCGGCGCGATGCCGATGCCGGTGTCCCAGACTTCGAGCAGCAGCTCCCGGCGGCGCGCGCGGCAGGCCACCAGCACGCCGCCGCTGTCGGTGTAGCGGATCGCGTTCGACACCAGGTTGCGCAGGATCAGCGCCACCAGCGCCGGATCGGAGCGCACCGCCGCATGGGTCTCGCGCGAACGGTAGACGATGCCCTTGGCGTCGGCCTGCGGCGCCAGTTCGTTCTCGATCCGGTTGAGCAGCGGCTGCAGCTGGAAGTCCTGCATCTGCGGCTCGACCACCCCGGCCTCGATGCGCGAGAAGTCGAGCAGGGTGTCGAGCATCTCGGCCGAGGCGTGCCAGGTGGCCCGGGCGTTGGCCAGCGCGTCGTACTGCGCGGCCGACAGCTTGCTGCGCGCCAGCACCTCTAGGAACAGCCCCTGGGCGTGGATCGGCTGGCGCAGGTCGTGGCTGGCGGCGGCCAGGAACTTGGACTTCGCCAGGTTGGCCTCGTCGGCCTTGAGCTGGGCCGCCTGCGCATGGCCGGTCTCGATCCGCAGCCGCTCGATCAGCTCGAGGTTCTCGAAGCGCAGGTCGATCGCCGCCCGCGCCGCCCGGGCGCCGTTGCGCGCCTGGCCAAGCAGGGTCGCCACGTACAGCACCCCCGCCGCCCCGAGCGCATTGAAGGCCGGGTCGCCCAGCAGCACCAGCTTGGCGGCCAGCACGGCCAGCTCGATCGTGCCGAAGACCACGAACACCGGCAGCACCGGCGAGAGCGAAGACATCGAGCTGCCGGCCACGCCCGCCAGCACCGCGATGACCAGGATGCTGCCGGCCGTCGAGGTGCTGCCCAGCGTGACCCAGGCCAGGGCGCCCCAGGCGGCGGCGTCGATGCCGTTGAGCGCCATCTGCCGCCAGACCAGCCGGGGCGCGCGCTCGAACGAGATCTCGCGGGCCAGTGTGCGGCGGGCATCGCGGGCGCAATACAGCTTGATCAGGATCACGATGCCGGCCCACAGCCGCAGCGCCAGCGCATTGGTGTCGTTGGCCAGCACCCAGACCAGCAGCAGCGCGACACCGATCGTCGGGCCCACCGAACTGCCGATATTGCCGAGCTGCAGCCGCAGCTGCTCCACCAGCGTGCGCCCGTCGGCCAGGCGCAGGAACCCCGTCATCAGCCGACCAGCCCCCGGCGGCGCGCCGCGAAGCCGGCCTCGGAGCGGCTCGACACCTGCAGCGCCGCCAGCACCGCCTGCACGTGGCCGCGCACCGTGTTCTCCGACAGCCCGAGGCGGCGCCCGATGACCTTGTTCGGCAGGCCCTGGCACAGCAGGTCCAGCACCTCGAACTGCCGCGGCGTCAGCAGCTGGGGCGACCCGGCGCCCTCGCCGGCCGCTGCCTGCGCGGCGGCGCCAGCCGGCTCGCCGCGGCGCAGCCGTTCGATCACGGCCAGGATGTTGTCGGCGCTGTCGGCCTTGGAGACGAAGGCGGCGGCGCCGCGCTCCAGCGCCATGCGCACGTTGTGCGGGCCGGCGTCGGAGGACAGGATCACCACCACCGCCTCGGGCCACTTGCGCTTCACCAGCGCGATGCCCTCCAGGCCATTGAGCCCGTGCAGCTGGATGTCGAGCAGCACCAGGGCCGGGTCGTCCATGCCGGCGCGCAGCCCTTCTTCGAGCGAGCTCGCCTCGGCCACTTCGAGCTCCGGAATGCCGGAGGCGAGCACCATGCGAAGGCCGCAGCGGAACAGCGCGTGGTCGTCGATGAGGAGGATGCGGGCCGGGAGCATGAGGCGCCGATTCTGCGCGAAGTCGGACCGGTCCAAATGGACTATTTACCAGCGGCGCCCCAGGAGCGACCATCGATGTGCCGAAGCTCTCTCCGTTGACGAACCCCCGCCTGCCGCCACGCCGAATGAAGCCCCTGATCGACATCCAACGCATCGGACCGGATGCCTTCCGCCACCGCATCAGCGCCCAGGGCGGCGCGGTCCAGGAAGAGAGCCGCAGCTTCGCCGCGCTGGAGCACTGCCTGCGCGACGCCGGTGAGTCCCTGGGCCGCTACTTCCAGCAGGTGGAACTCAAGTTCGACGGCCTGTTCCTGGGCGCTTGCGCCGTCGACGCGCTGCGCAACACCCCGCTGGCCGTGGCCCGCCGCATCAGCCAGCACTTCCAGCCGGCCTGACCGTCGGCCCGGCGACGAAGCGCCAGGCCAGCAGGGCCGCGAGCGCGGGCGCCAGCGCAAAACTCCCGAACAGCCAGCCGGCGGCCGATTGCGCGCCCGCACTGCCGCCCGGCGTGGTCAACCCCGCTGCGTTTGCCACCAGCCCGGCCACCGCGGCACCGATCGCCATGCCGTAGAGCTGCACGGTGGTGATCGATGCCGAGGCCAGGTTCTCTTCGCCGCGCGGCGCCAGCGTCAACACCCGGGTCAGCAGATGCGGCCACCCCATGCCGACGCCGAAGCCGGTGGCGCCCAGCGCGAGCGCCATGCCCACGGCCTGGGCCGCCGGCGCCCATCGCGCCACCGGCACCAGCAGCATCAATCCGATCAGGCCGGCCAGGCTGACCAGCGGGCCGAAGCGCAGCATGCGGTCGGCCTGCGGGCCGCTGCGGCCGGCGGACAGCAGCGAGGCCGCGCTCCAGCCGCCGGCCATCGCGGCCGTGAGGTAGCCGGCGGCGAGCGGCGAATGGCCGTGCAGCGTCTGCAGGAAATACGGCACGAAGATCTCGGTGTCGGTGCCGATCAGCAGCAGCGCCACGCTGGCGTAGATCGCACCGAAGGCGGTGAAGGGGGCGCAGGCGCCGGTCGGCAGCAGGCGGACCTTCGCGCGCCGGTCGATCCGCACCAGCGCCAGGCCCAGCGTCAGCCCGAAGAGCACCATGCCCAACTGCGCGTACAGCGTGTCGAACAGGCTGGCGGTCGCCACGCTCAAGGCCGAAGCGATCAGCAGCAGGATCTGGCCGATCGGCAGGGCGACGCGTGGCGCGCCCGTCTCGCCGGGGCTGCGCGCCGGCAGCTGCAGGCCGGCGATCAGCGCCTGCCCCAGCGCCACCGGCAGCAGGGCCCAGAAGGCCCAGCGCCAATGCCCCAGTTCGGCGAAGACGCCGCCGACCGCCGGCCCGCACAGGGTCGCGACGCCCCACATGCCCGACACCAGCGCCACGGCGCGCGGCCACAGCCGAGCCTCGAACATCAGGCGGATCAAGGCATAGCCCAAGGCCGCGAGCACGCCGCCGCCAAGCCCCTGCACCGTGCGTCCGGCCAGCATCCAGGCCATGTCCGGGGCCGTGGCGCAGCCGATGCTGCCCAGCACGAATACGGCCAAGGCCGCGAGGTAGCTGCGGCGCGGCCCGAACTGCTGCAGCAGGCGCACCGAGAGCGTGGCCCCGAGGATCGACGCCGCCACGAACAACGTGGTGTTCCAGGCATACCATTCGACCCCGCCGATCTCCCGCACCACCGAGGGCAGGACGGTGGTCACGATGTGGACGTTGACTGCATGCAACGCGACGCCGCCGGTGACGGCGACCGCGCGCCACGCGTTGCGGCCCGAGAAAAGCTCGGCCCACGAGGCGGTCGGGGGCGGGAGGGCGGCGGTGAACGACGAGGACATGCAATCGGCTCCCTGGCGGCAATTATCAAAGTAATAACTTGCATATTAGCAGTACACCACAATTAAGCAAGTAAACTCTTGGATAACATGACGCCAAGCGCCACCACCACCGCCGATCGCATCCTGCTGCTGCTCAAAAGCCGCGGCCCGATGTCGACGGCCGCGCTGGCGGCCGCGCTGCAGACCACCACCGAGGCGGTGAGGCAGCAGGTGCACAAGCTGGCGGAGGCCGGCCTGGTGCGTGGCGTCGCCGAAGCGCCCTCAGGCGTCGGACGCCCGGGCCAGGCCTGGTCGCTGAGCGCCCGCGGCCACGCCCGCTTTCCGGACCGGCACGCCGAACTCACGCGCCAGCTGGTCGACACGGTGCGCGAGGTGTTCGGCGAAGCCGGGCTGGAGCAGCTCATCGCCCGCCGCGAAGAGGCTTCCCGCGCCAGCTACCTCGAAGCCTGCCGGGACCTGCCCGACTTGGCGCCGAGGCTGCGCAAGCTGGCCGCGCTGCGCGACCAGGAAGGCTACATGGCGCGGCTGGAGGCCGATGGCGACGACTGGCTGCTGATCGAGGACCATTGCCCGATCTGCGTCGCCGCCGAGGCCTGCCAGGGGTTCTGCCGCTCCGAGCTGGCGCTGTTCCGAGAAGTGGCCGGGCCCCAGGGGCACCTGCGCCGCGAGGAACACCTGATCGCCGGCGCGCGCCGCTGCGTCTACCGGATCACGCCGGTCACCGGTGCGCAGCCAAAGATGGGCGACACTGCGGGTTGATGCCAACCGCTCCCGATTCCCCTGCCGCCGCGCCCCCGTTCCGCCCGACTTTGCGCTTCCTGTTCGCGCATCCGGCGCACCTGATCGCCCTGGGCTTCGGCTCCGGGCTGCCGCGCCGGGCGCCCGGCACCGTCGGCACGCTCTGGGCCTGGGTCGCGTTCCTCGTGATGGAGCGCTGGCTGTCGAGCGCCGCCATCGGCTGGGTGATCCTGGCGTCGCTGCCGATCGGCTGGTGGGCCTGCACCGTGACCGCCCGCCACATGAACATCGCCGACCCCGGCTGCATCGTCTGGGACGAGGTGGTCGCCTTCTGGATCATCCTCTGGCTGGTGCTGCCGGGCGGGCTGCTGGCCCAGCTCATCGCCTTCGGGCTGTTCCGCTTCTTCGATGCCGTGAAGCCGGGCCCGGTGGGTTGGGCCGACCGGCTCTTCAAGCCGCGGGCGTCGGCCGATGGCACGGGCACGACCGGCTGGGGCGCCGCCGGCTTCGGCATCCTGTTCGACGACCTGGTGGCGGCCTTCTGCACGCTGCTGGTGATCGCCGCCTTGCGCGCATGGTGAACCCGATGAACGACCACCCGACCTCCTTGTCCGATCTCGACGTTTCCGCCCTGGTGCTCCAGCTCGCCGATTTGCTGCCGCAGAAGGGCTGGATGATGGCCACGGCCGAAAGCTGCACCGGCGGCCTGATCGCCGGCGCCTGCACCGACCTCGCCGGCTCCAGCGTCTGGTTCGAGCGCGGCTTCGTGACCTATTCGAACGAAGCCAAGAGCGAGCTGCTGGGCGTCGACGCCGCGCTGATCGAGGCCCATGGCGCGGTCAGCGAGCCGGTGGCCCGGGCGATGGCCGAAGGCGCGGTCGCCCGCTCGCGGGCCCAGGTCTCGGTCGCCGTCACCGGCGTCGCCGGGCCCAGCGGCGGCTCGGCCGACAAACCGATCGGCACCGTCTGGTTCGGCTGGTCGGTCGATGGCCGCACGCGCACCGAGCGCCGCCGCTTCGATGGCGACCGCGCGGCGGTGCGCGCGGCCACGGTGCACTACGCGCTGCAGACGTTGGTCGAGCTGCTGCGGGCGCCCCCTTGATACGATGCCGCATGTCGCCCACCGAACAGACCCTTCGCCGCTTCTACGACGCCTTCGCCCGGCTCGACGCCGACACCATGGCGGCCTGCTACGCGCCGGACGCGCGCTTCGACGACGAGGCCTTCTCGCTGCGCGGCGCGCGCGAAGTCGGCGGCATGTGGAAGATGCTCTGCAGCGGCACCCAGGCCAAGGGCGCCTCGGTCTGGAAGCTCGACTACCGCGACGTCGAGGCCGATGCCGCCGGCGGCAAGGCGCACTGGGACGCGCACTATCTCTTCAGCGCCACCGGCCGCATCGTCGACAACGCGATCGACTCGCGCTTCACCTTCACGCCCGCGGGCCTGATCGCCACCCAGCGCGACCGCTTCGACTTCTGGCGCTGGTCGCGGCAGGCGCTGGGCGCACCCGGCCTGCTGCTGGGCTGGTCGCCGATGCTGAAGAAGAAGGTGCGCGCCACCGCGGCGGCGAACCTCCAGGCCTTCCTGGCCCGCAACCCCTGACCCCACCACGGACCCGTCCATGACCGACATCACGATCGCCGACCACCCCGCCGAGCACCGCTACGAAGCCCGCATCGGCGGCGAACTCGCCGGCTACTGCGAATACAACCTGCTGAGCGAAGCCATCATGTTCACCCACACGGAAGTGCTGGAGGCCTTCGAAGGCAAGGGAGTCGGCTCGGCGCTCGCCAGGCACGTGCTCGACCAGGCCCGGGCCGACGGCAAGCACGTGATCCCGGTCTGCCAGTTCATCGCCGGCTACATCCGCAAGCACCGCGACTACGCGGACCTGGTGCGCCCCGACGTGCAGCGGGCCTTCAAGATCTGAGGCCGGGCGTCAGTCGCAGCGGTAGCTGACCTCGCCCGCCTGAACGCGCGCTGCCGCGCCGTCCAGGAAGCGGGTCGGGGCGCCGAAGTTGCGGCAGTAGGCCTCGGCATCCTGCGCGGTGGGCGACTTGAAGACGCCATCGCCGAGCCGGGTCACGCGCGGCACCGGGCGCGACGCACAGCCGGCGGCGAGCACCGCCGCCACGGCCAGGGCGCAGAGCTCAGTCTTGATAGAACACCTCGACCTTGCCCTTGAGCTTGATCAGCAGCGGCTTGCCCTTGCGGTCCAGCGTGCGGCCCGCGGGCACCTTGATCCAGCCTTCGCTGATGCAGTACTCCTCGACGTCGGAACGGTCCTTGCCGTTGAAGCGGATGCCGATGTCGCGCTCGAAGACGGCGGCGACGTGGTGCGGGCTGCGCGGGTCGATCGACAGATGGTCGGGCAGCGGGGGAAGGGGCGTGTTTTCGGTCATGTCTTGAATTTCTCGATGGGCTCCATTTTGGCCGCTCCGGCACCAGGGCCCCGTCAGGCCGCCGTCTCGGCGTGCTTTCGCTCCAGCAGCCTGACCAGCGTGTGCAGCACGCGGTTGACCGGCGTCGCCACGCCCCGCAGCGCGCCGCGCTGGAGGATGTAGCCGTTCAGGTGGTCGATCTCGCTCGCCCGGCCGCGCGCCAGGTCCTGCGCCGTGGACGAATACTGCGTCGGCATCGTCTCGGGAATGCGGCGCACCGCGAGGTCCAGGCCGCCCGGCAGCCGCACGCCGTCGGCCTCGGCGACCGCGACGCACTCGGCCACGATGTCGCGCAGCACCTCGGCCACGCCGACCCCGGCAACGATCCTGCCGTAGGGCAGCTGCGTGATGGCCGACAGGGCGTTGTAGGCGCAATTGAGGATCAGCTTGGCCCACAGCGCGCCGCGCACGTTGTCAGAGATCTCGACCGGGACCCCGGCCTCGGCCAGCGCCTGCGCCAGAGCGCCGCTGCCGGACGACGGCTCGATCACGAGTTCGCCGCGCCCGTGGTGCTTCACATGGCCCGGCCCGGCCATCTCGGTCGCGACGTAGACGACCGCCGCGGCCACCTCCTGCGGCAGCACGCCGCGCAGGCGCTCGGCGTTGTCGACCCCGTTCTGCAGGCACAGCACCAGCGCCTGCGGCTCGAGCCACGGCGCGAGCAATGCGCCGGCGGCCTCGGTGTCGGTCGACTTGACGCAGAACAGCACCAGTTCCGCGCCCTTCGCGGCGCTCGCTTCGGTGCTGGCCGCCAGCCCGATCCGTTGGTCGAAGTCCGCGGTCTCGAGCCGCAGCCCCAGGGTCCGCACGGCATCGACATGCAGCGCACGCCCGATCAGCACGACCTCGTGGCCCTGCCGCGCGAGCATCGCGCCGTAGTAGCAGCCGACCGCGCCGGCGCCCATGACTGCAATCTTCATCCCCACCTCCGATCGATCACCCGCTACGAAGACACTCGCCCCGGCCGCGGCGCGGGTGCCGGAAGCATCGCGAACCCGACGGTCGCAGCCAGCAACAGGGCGGCGATGGTCGCCAGCACCGCGGTGAAGGGCTCCGCGCCATGCGCCACCGCGATGGATGCCGCGACGCCAGTGACCCACTGCATCAGCGCCACGCCGAGGAACATCGCCATCGTGAAGACCGCCATCGCGCGGCCGGTGATCGCCGTCGGATAGGCGGCCCGCACGTCGGCATACTGCCAGACGATGAAGCCCGAAAGCAGCCCGATCGCGATCGTGCCGCCCACGTCGACCCAGGCCTCGGTGAAGAAACCGATCGCGGCGAACAACGCCGCATAGGCCAGGCTGCAGCCGATGATGCGGCGCCGCCGCACCGGGCCCTCGCGGTCGAGCCGGCCGAACAGCGGCGGGCCGACCAGCGAGATCACCGAGACGATCAGCGCGACGTTGCCGCTCTGCACCAGCGTGTAGCCGTGGCGCTCGATCAGCAGCGGCCCGAGCCAGAGCCCGCGCAGCGAGATGAAGGCCGCGTAGGTCACGGCCCCGAGCACCAGGATGCCGAGCGTGTGCGGCAGCGCGAACAGCGCGCCGAACTGACGCAGCGCCGCGAGCGCCGACTCGCGCGGCTGGCCGCCCGGGCGCGCCGGCTCGCGCACCCAGTGCCAGATCGCCAGCCAGGCCAGCACCGAGACCGCGGCGAGCACGACGAAGCCCATCCGCCAGGAGTGCTCCTGCACCAGCCACGCGAGCGGCGTGCCGGTGATCAGCATGCCGACGCCCCCGATGCCCAGCACCAGGCCCGACACCGAAGCGAAGCGCGCGGCCGGGAAATGGCGCGCGATGAACACCGTGCAGACCAGGAAGGCCGGCGCGCAGCCGACGCCGATCAGCACCTGGCCGGCCACCAGCAGCGCGTAGTCCTGGGACACCGAGGACAGCAAGGCGCCCACTATCGCGAGCGGAAAGGCGGTCAGCACGGTGCGGCGCACGCCGTGCAGGTCGATGCCGATGCCCATGAACAGCTGCATCGCGCCGAAGGAAAAATGGAAGGCGGCCGAGAACAGGCCGAGCGCCTGGGCCGAGAGCCTGAACTCCGCCTGCAGCTGGCTGGCCATGATCGCCCCGACGGTGCGGTAGGCCTGGCTCAGCGCAAAGGCGGTGCACAGGGCCAGCACCATGGCCCAGGCGGCGCGCAGCGTCAACGGCCGCGGCGCCAGTCCCGCGGCGGCCGTCTCAGCCGGCACCGTGGCACTTCTTGTACTTCTTGCCGCTGCCGCAGGGGCAGGGATCGTTGCGGCCCGGCGTCGCCTCCTTGCGGATCGTCTCGACGCGCGGCCCCATGCTGCGCCACAGCTGGCGCAGGTCGTACACGGCCCAGATCGCGGCGCCGAAGTCGTCAACCCGCTGCTGGCTGACGCTCGGCGGGCCGTCTTCGGCGTACATCGAGAGCGCCGGCTTGCCGGTGTCGTCCTCGGTCAGCGTGACGATGGCGTCGAGCGCTTCGTCGAGCATTCCGGCCGCCTCCTTGTCGCGCGGCGGTGCCCAGTCGTCGGGCCAGTTCTCGACCGCGTACATGAAGCCAAGCGCCCAGACCTGGGCGAAGGACGGGATCGCCTCCCCGGCCATCTCGGCGCGCTCCTCTTCAGGCAGGGCGGCGATCGCGCCGCGGGTGTCGAGCACCTCCGGCTGCCAGGTGCGCTCGTCGTCGAGAGACTCGACGTCGGCGTCGAGGCCGGTCTCGATCTCGCGCCAGCGCCGCTTCCAGCGCCAGACGAATTCCATGTGCTGCGCCGGCACGAAGCCCTCGCCGAGCAGCACCGGCCAGTATTCGGCTGGCTCGATCGGGCGCCGGGTGCAGACCAGCGCGGCCATGAAGCCCTCGCAGAACTCCCACTGCGGCGTCTCGTCGTCCTGCTCGCGCAGGGCGTCGAGGACCTGGTCCTGGGCGTCGAAATCGTCGGGGCCGAGCGGGGCTTGCTCGAGCGGGGCGGGGGTCGGGGTGTCGGGCTGGGTTGTCATGGCGTTACAAATGCAGCCCTCTATGATGCAGCAAGGCTTGCGGAGACCCACTATTTCGACACCGATGATTTCGCCGTTCCCGGCGCGCTACACCGCGTTCGCGCTGTCCGCGGCCGGCGCGGTCGCCAGCCTGGCGGCCGTCCTGATGGCCCCGCAGCTCTGGGCCGCCTGGGTGGCGCTGGCCGTTTTCGGAGGGCTCACGGGCACGGGCGTGCACGACCTGCGCCAGTCCCGCCACGCGATCCTGCGCAACTATCCGGTCATCGGCCACCTGCGCTTCCTGCTCGAATACATCCGCCCCGAAATGCGGCAGTACTTCATCGAAAGCGATGCCGAGGCGGCGCCGTTCTCGCGCGCCCAGCGCTCGCTGGTCTACCAGCGAAGCAAGGGCGAACCCGACAACCGGCCCTTCGGCACCCAACTCGACGTCACGGTCTCGGGCTACGAATGGATCAATCACTCGATGCGGCCAACCCGGCTGGCCGACCACGACTTCCGCATCGTCATCGGCGGCACGCCCAACCCGGCCTCGCCCGCGGGCGAGACCTGCACCCAGCCCTATAACGCGAGCGTGTTCAACATCTCGGCGATGAGCTTCGGCGCGCTGTCGGCCAACGCGATCCTGGCCTTGAACCAGGGCGCCCGCCTCGGCGGCTTCGCGCACGACACCGGCGAGGGCTCGATCTCCTCGCACCACCGCGTGCACGGCGGCGACCTGATCTGGGAGATCGGCTCGGGCTACTTCGGCTGCCGCAACGACGACGGCTCCTTCAGCGAGGAGCGCTTCATCGCCAACGCGCGCGACCCGCAGGTGAAGATGATCGAGATCAAGCTGAGCCAGGGCGCCAAGCCCGGCCACGGCGGTGTGCTGCCGGCGCCCAAGGTGACGGCCGAGATTGCCGCCGCGCGCGGCGTGCCGGTGGGTGTGGACTGCATCTCGCCGTCCTCCCACAGCGCCTTCTCGACGCCGGTCGAGATGATGCATTTCATCGCCCGGCTGCGCGTGCTGTCGGGCGGCAAGCCCACCGGATTCAAGTTCTGCCTCGGCCACCCCTGGGAATGGTTCGCGATCGTCAAGGCGATGCAGCAGACCGGCCTGACGCCCGATTTCATCGTGGTCGACGGCGCCGAGGGCGGCACCGGCGCGGCGCCGGTCGAGTTCAGCGACCACGTCGGCGCGCCGCTGCAGGAGGGCCTGCTGCTGGTGCACAACACGCTGGTCGGCGTCGGCCTGCGTGAGCGCATCAAGATCGGCTGCGCCGGCAAGGTGATCACCGCCTTCGACCTGGCGCGCATGATGGCGCTGGGCGCCGACTGGTGCAACGCGGCGCGCGGCTTCATGATGTCGCTGGGCTGCATCCAGGCCCAGGCCTGCCACACCGGCTTCTGTCCGACCGGCGTGACCACCCAGGACCCGGTGCGCCAGCAGGCGCTGGTGGTGCCGACCAAGGCCGACCGGGTGCGCAACTTCCACCGCAGCACGCTGCATGCGCTGCAGGAGCTGGTGCAGGCCGCCGGCCTCGACCACCCGCAGCAGATCACGGCCCACCACATCGTGCGGCGCATCTCCGACACCGAGGTGCGGCTGCTCAGCAACCTGGTGATGCAGGTGCGGCCCGGCGCGCTGCTCGGGCCGCTCGACGGCCAGCACAACGTGTTCCGCACCTACTGGCCGCTGGCCAGCGCCCAGAGCTTCCAGCCCCTGGCCCTATGAATCCCGTCCGACGAGGCGCGTCCACGCGCGTACAGATGCGCAAGAGCATGGCCTCCGCGCCGGCGCCGCTCGAAGCCGGCGCACCGCCGCTGCCCGAGGACTACGCCGAATTCCTGCGCGTCACCTTGCCGCAGCAGGAGAAGGCCGTGGCCAGCCACCGTTTCGGCAGCGAGCGCGTCTGGCTCAAGAAGGCCGGACCGCGCCACGGCAAGCTGCGCTACCACCTGCTGGCGGCGATCGCCGGTGCGCTGCGGCTCGACGTGCTCAAGCCGGTGCCGAATCCGGGCGGCGAGGCGGCGATCGCGATCGAGGCCGAGCGGCTGCGCGAGCTCGGCGCCGCCGGGCTCAGGGTGCCGGCGGTGCTGGCGCAGCAGGCCGACGGGCTGCTGATCTCCGACCTCGGGCAAAGCGGGCGCCCGCCTGTGGTGCTGCAGGAGCGGCTCGACCAGGCGGCGGCCGCCGGGCCGGCGGCGCTGCTGGCGACCTGGCGCGAAGGCCTGGCCGCGATCGCGCTCGTGCATGCGCGCCAGACCTACCTGAGCCAGGCCTTCGACCGCAACCTCGTGCAGTGCCCCGACGGCACCATCGGCTACATCGATTTCGAGGACGATCCCGGCGAGACGCTGCCGCTGGCCGAATGCCAGGCGCGCGACTGGCTCAGCTACCTGCACTCCACCGCGATGCTGGTCGACGCCGCCTCGCCGCATGCGGCCGCCGCCCAATGGCACGAAGTGCTGGACCAGGCCAGCGAGGACGTGCGCGACCGGCTGGCGATCGCGGCGGGGCGCATGCGCTGGCTGCGGCACCTGCCCGCGGGCCGGCGCTGGGGCCGCGACACGCAGCGGGTGCGGGCCGTGGCGCGCTTGCTGGCGCGCTGGTACGGCCGCTAGAACGCAGGCGACACCGCGACGCCGCGGGCCGCCAGCCGCTTGCGCATCGACAGCACCGCGCGGTCCTTGCTCAGCAGCCGCGCGCCATGCGCCACGGCGAGATCGATGAAGACCTGGTCGTCGGGATCGCTGCACACGCAGGGTGCGCGCGGCGGCGCGCCCTCGATCCGGCGCGTGCGGGCATCGAAGGCCGCCAGCACCGCGGCGGCCTGCCGCCCGCTGGCCTGCAGCCGGCGGGCGATCAGCGGATAGCCGAGCACGCGCGCCAGTTCGTCGCGCATCGCGGCGGTCGCGATCCATTCGAGCGCGCCGGCCGCCAGGGCTTCCACCAGCGGCGCCTGGGCCGGGTCGTCGAACACCAGCAGGTCGAGCGCGATGTTGGTGTCGATGACGACCCGCACCGGAGACTCAGCCGCGCTTGGGGATATTGAGCCCGGCCACCACCGCGGGGCGCTTCAGGAAGGCCTCCAGCACGCGGCCCACGTTCGGGAAATCGGCAAAGCCGACCAGATCGCCGGCCTCGTAGAAGCCGATCAGGTTGCGCACCCACGGGAAGGTCGCGATGTCGGCGATCGTGTAGGCGTCGCCCATCAGCCAGGCGCGGCCGGCCAGCCGCTGCTCCAGCACGCCGAGCAGGCGTCGCGATTCGGCCACGTAGCGGTCGCGCGGGCGCTTGTCCTCGTAGGCCTTGCCGGCGAACTTGCTGAAGAAACCGAGCTGGCCGAACATCGGGCCGATGCCGCCCATCTGGAACATCAGCCACTGCAGGGTCTGGTAGCGTCCGGCCGCATCCTGCGGGACCAGTTGGCCGGTCTTGTCGGCCAGGTAGATCAGGATCGCGCCCGATTCGAACAGTGCCAGCGGCTCGCCGCCCGGACCGTTCGGATCGAGGATGGCCGGGATCTTGTTGTTCGGGTTGATCGACAGGAAGGCCGACGACGTCTGGTCGTTGGTCTCGAAGCTGACCAGGTGCGGCTCGTAGGCGAGCCCGGTCTCCTCGAGCATGATCGACACCTTGACGCCGTTGGGCGTCGGCAGCGAATAGAGCTGCAGGCGGTCGGGGTGGGTGGCGGGCCATTTCCTGGTGATCGGGAAGGCGGACAAATCGGTCATGAAGATTCCTGTGTCGGGCCGCAGCGGCCCGGGGTGGGCCGCATTCTGTCTCAAGCGGCCTTGCCGCGTGCGGAGCCCGCCACCATGTCGAACCTGAAGAGCCGGCACTCGATCGGGCCGTTCCACATGGGCACCCGGCGCGACTCCTTCAGGCGCATGCGCTTGGGCAGCTGCAGCTCGGGCGTCAGCACCCAGGCGGTCCAGCCGGCGTAGTTCTTTTTCCAGTGGCTGGCGAGCTGGACGAAGAACTCGCCGCCATCCTCGGTCTGCGCATCCTCGCGGCCGCGGGCCACGCCGCCGACTTCGATCCGCTCGCCATAGGGCGGGTTGAGCACGATCACGCCCGATTCGGCCGGCGGCATGCGCTGCAGGGCATCGCCGCCGCGAAACTGGATCGCCGACGCCACGCCGGCGCGCTCGGCGTTGCGCTCGGCGAAGTCGACCATGCGGTGCGAGACGTCGGAACCGAAGATCGCCGGCGGCTGCGGCGGCGACGCCGGCACCGACGCGGCCTTCAGGGCCGACCAGACATGGGGCTGGAAGGGCAGCAGCTTCTCGAAGCCGAAGCGCCGCAGCGAGCCGGCGGCGATGCCCGAGGCGATCTGCGCCGCCTCGATCGCGATCGTGCCGCTGCCGCAGCAGGGGTCGTAGAGCGGCTGGGCGGCCACCGCGCCGGTTTCCGGGTTCCACCAGCCGCTGGCCGCCAGCATCGCCGCCGCCAGGGTCTCCTTGAGCGGCGCATCGCCCTTGTCCTGGCGCCAGCCGCGCTTGAACAGCGGCTCGCCCGAGGTGTCGATGTAGAGCGTGCAGGTGTCGGTCGTGAGGTGGGCGAAGACGCGGCAGTCGGGCCACTGGGTCTCGATGCTCGGGCGCACCCCGCCCGCCTTGGCGCGGAAGCGGTCGGCGATCGCGTCCTTGATGCGCAGGGTGGCGAAGTTCAGGCTCTGCAGCGGGCTGTGCTGGGCCGTGGTCTCGATCTTGAAGGTCTGCTTCGGCGTGAACCAGATCTCCCAGGCAACCCCGCTGGCGATCGCGTAGAGGTCGTTCTCGCTGCGGTAGGGCGCATGCGCGAGTTCGATCAGCACCCGCTGGGCCAGCCGGCTGTGCAGATTGAGCTTGAGCGCGTCGCGCCAGTCGGCGCGCACCCGCACGCCGCCGCGCAGGGTGAGCAGGTCCTGCCCCATGCGCCCGGTCAGCGCATGCACTTCCTGCGCCAGGAAATCCTCGACGCCGGCGGCGCAAGGGAGAAAAAGCGAGAGATCGTTCACGCCGCGATTGTCGCCTCGACAGGGCCCGGCCAGCCGTCGGCTGTTCTATAGTCGACCGGCCGATGAGCTTCTCGCCCACCCCCGCACACCCCGAGGCCGCCGGCGCGGACCGGTTCGCCATACGCTGCGAGGTGCTGCGGCTCAGCGCCCAGCCGAGCGGCGCGGTGCTGTCGGTGCAATTCCTGCTCGACTGCGGCGTGGCGGCCCTGTTCGCCTGGCAATACTCTGTGCCGCACGCCGCCGCCTGGCTCGCGCTGATCGCGGCCACCACCGCCTGGCGCGGCTTCTTCCCGCAACGGCTCCCCGTGCCGCTGACCGCCGACAACCTGCCGCCGGCACTGCGCCAGCACACGCTGCGCATCGCGCTGCACGAGGGCGCCCACGGGCTGGCCGGCGTCCTGCTCTTCAACCCCCACGATCCGACCTCGCAGCTGATGATCGGCCTGGTGGTGATGGCGATGACGTTGTCCTCGGCCTTCTCGGTTTCCTACTACACGCCGGCGATGCAGCTCGCGATCACCTTGCTGCTGGCGCCGGTGATCGCGATGGGGCTGGCGCTGGGCGCGCCGGTCATGAAGGTGTTGTCGCTGCTCGGCATCGGCCTGCTGGCGATGGTCTGGAAGCTGGTGTCGGAGCGCTCCCGCCAGCTCGAGGAGAACATCGGCCTGCGCCACAACGAAAGCACGCTGCGCCAGCAGGCGCTGGCCGGGCTGCAGGAAGCGCAGCAGGCCGAGGCCGAGCGGCTGCGCTTCTTCTCGGCCGCCAATCACGACCTGCGCCAGCCGGTGATGGCGATGGGCTTGCAGGCCGAGGTGCTGCGCCAGCAGCTGCATGCGGGCGAGGACATGGCCCGCGTGATGAACACGGTCGCCGCGCTGTCGCGGGCCCAGCAGGCGCTCGAGGGGCTCACCAACCAGTTGCTCGAGATCGGCCGCATCGAGGCCGCCGCCGACCCGATCGCGCCGGTGGCGATCGCGCTGGCGCCGCTTTTGAACGAATTCGCGCGCCAGGCCGGCAGCGGCCGCGTGCGGGTGCGCTGCCCGGCCACGGCCGTGGTCTGGACCGACCTGGTGGCGCTGCGCCGGATCCTCGGCAACCTGGTCGACAACGCGCTCAAGTTCACGCCCCGGGGGCGGGTGCTGCTGGCCTGTCGCCAGCGCGGCGAGCGCTGGCGCATCGAGGTCCGGGACGCCGGCATCGGCATCGCGCCGGAGGCCCAGGATCGCGTCTTCGGCGACTTCGAGCAGGTCGGCAATGTCGAGCGCAACCTGCAGCGCGGCCACGGGCTGGGCCTGGCGATCGTGCGGCGGCTGGCGCTGAGGCTGGGCGTCGAGATGTCGCTGCGCTCGGCGCCGGGGCGCGGCTCGGTGTTCGCCTTCGCGCTGCCCGCGGCCCCGCCGGGGGTGCCGCTGGCGCCGACACCGGTGGCGGACGCCGAGGCCGCGCAGGCGCCGCAGCCGCTGCGTCCCGGCCTGGTCGTGCTGGTGGTCGAGGACAACGCCGTGGTGGCCGACGGCATCGCGGCGCTGCTGCGCCTGTGGGGCGCCCGGCCGCAGCTCTGCGGCAGCGCGGCCGAGGCGCTCGCGCTGCCCGACCTGGCACCTTTCGACATCGCGCTGTGCGACATCCGGCTGCCCGGCCGGCTTGACGGCATCGCGCTGGCGACCGAGCTCCAGCGCCGCCGCCCATCGCTGCCGATCGCGCTGGTCTCGGCCGACATCGACGACGCGACCCGGCAGCTGGCGCACGAGCGCGGCTGGCAGGCGCTGCGAAAGCCCGTCCACCCCGCCACGCTGCAGGCGCTGCTGCGGCGCTTGCAGCGCTGAAGCGCCTATGCTGCCGCCATGTCCCCCGCGCTGCAGTCCTCCCCGGCCAAGTCCCGCGACGCCCCCCGCTACGGGCCGGTGGCGATCGCCCTCCACTGGCTGCTGGCGCTGATGATCCTGACCTCTTTCTGCGTCGGCCTGTCGATGACCGGCCTGCCCTTCTCGCCGCTGCGCCTCAAGCTCTACAACTGGC
Organism: Variovorax ginsengisoli; assembly: GCF_030486595.1. Classification (GTDB taxonomy): domain Bacteria; phylum Pseudomonadota; class Gammaproteobacteria; order Burkholderiales; family Burkholderiaceae_C; genus Variovorax; species Variovorax ginsengisoli_B. The sequence continues at coordinate 79,526 of NZ_JAUJZH010000011.1, forward strand.
ACAAGTGGGCCGGCATCACGATCCTGGCGCTGTCGGCGGTTCGGCTGCTGTGGCGCCTGTCGCACCCGCCGCCGCCGCTGCCCGCGCCCATCCGCTCGGCCATGCCAGGCTGGCAGCTGGCCGCCCACCGCGGGCTGCACGCCCTGCTCTACCTGCTGTTCTTCGCCGTGCCCCTGCTGGGCTGGGCCTACAGCTCGGCGCTCGGTGTCCCGATCGTCTGGCTCGGCGTGCTGCCTCTGCCGGACTTCGTGCCGGTCGACAAGGATTTCGCCGAAGCGGTGCTGAAGCCGCTGCACGCCCTCGGCGCCTTCAGCCTGGCCGCTGTGGCCGGGGTCCATGCCGCCGCCGCCCTGAAGCACCATTTCATCGACCGCGACGGCCTGCTCGGTCGCATGTCGCCCTTCCCACGCCGGAATCGCCTGCCATGACGTTTTCATTCCCGGGCCGCCACCTGCTGTGCGCGGCCGCGCTGCTCGCCGTCCCTGCGGCCGGCGCCGAACCGGTCACGCCGGCGACGCTGCTGCCGGCCCAGAGCCAGATCGTCTTCGTGACCCGGCAGATGGGCGTGCCGGTGGAAGGCTCGTTCAAGAAATTCGACGCCCAGGTGGCCTTCGATCCGCGCAAGCCCGAAGGCGGCAGCGTGGCACTGCAGATCGAGGTCGGCAGCGCCAGCCTGGGCATCCCGCAGAGCGACGCCGAACTGCCCAAGGCGGCCTGGTTCGACAGCCAGCACTTCCCCAAGGCCGAGTTCCGCTCCAGCGCGATCAAGGCGCTCGGCGGCGGCCGCTTCGAGATCGCCGGCAAGCTCACGATCAAGGGCAGCACCCGGGACGCGCTGGTGCCGGTCGAGATCACGCAGTCGGCCGGCCAGTCGACCGCGAGCGGAAGCCTCACGATCCAGCGCCTCGCCTTCAAGATCGGCGACGGCGAATGGACCGACACGTCGGTGGTGGCCGACGACGTCCAGGTCCGCTTCAAGCTGGTGCTGGCGGGACTCGGTCCGCTGTGAGCCCGCCACCCTCTCCACGTCCATCCGAAAGCTCGTCATGAAGAAACTGCTCACGCTCGCCGCGCTGACGACTGCGACGGCACTGGCCGGCGCCCAGCAGGCGCCCGAAGCCGCCGCCAAGCCGGCCGGCGGCCCGGTCAAGGGCGCCACCTACGTGGTCGACCCGACCCACACCTTCGTCAACTACGAGATGGGCCACTACGGCACCACCACCAACCGCGGCCGCTTCAGCACCAAGGACGGCAGCATCAAGATCGACCCGTCGGGCAGCACCGGCAAGGTCGACATCACGATGGACATCAGCTCCATCAACACCGGCGTCGACCTGCTCAACCGGCATCTGATGAGCAAGGACTTCTTCAACGTCGCCGAGTTTCCGACCGCGCGCTTCGTCGCCGGCCAGATCGACTTCAGCGGCGACAAGGTCACGCAGGTCAACGGCACGCTGACCCTGATGGGCCAGACCCGCCCGGTGCTGCTCAAGGCCAACCGCTTCAACTGCTACCTGAGCCCGCTGATCAATCGCCAGATCTGCGGCGGCGACTTCGAGACCACGGTCGAGCGCAGCCAGTGGGGCATCAGCTGGGGCCTGGCCTTCGGCTTCGAGGACAAGGTCCGGCTGCTGGTGCAGGTCGAGGCGGTCAATATCCAGTGAATCGGCGGGCGGCGCGATCGACGTTTGCATTCGCGTTGCATTCACCCATGGTTTTCCTTTAGTCGCAGGCGCCTGATCGCTTGATTTGAATCAAGGCGACCCGTTCACGCGGGGCGGTGGCAAACGTACGCTACACCGTAGTCGATCCTCTGCGGATCGGCTGCAGGGATGCAGAGGCGTTATCCGGTCACGGATCCATCGCCTCGCCGATATCGTCACACAGCCATAAAAAGGGATTGATCATGAGCGTTGTATTCACCCGCATCGGAACCCCGCTGCCCGGCAAGCAGGCCGAGGCTTTCGAATTCGCAAGGGCCGCGCCGCCGCAGTCAACAAGGCCTACGGCACCAATGCCGAGGTCCATGTCCGCATCGGCGGCCCGATCGGCCAGATGGTCATGGTGTCCTACCACAAGAGCATCCAGGAACTCGAGGACATCAAGCGCCGCGTCATCGAGGACTCCTCCAGCGGCAAGATCCCGGTGGCACCCGAAGGCATCTTCTCGAGCGTCGAAGACGCCATCTGGCTGACCAAGTAGGCGAGCCCGCCAGCGCGGTCCCGATTCGCCGGCCCGGCTTCCTCCGAAGCGCCGGCGAATCTTCGTTTCGAGCCCACGCGGCCGATCCGGGTCAAGAACAAAACCAGCAGGCCGCCGAGGCCACTGCCACCATTCAGGCGGGGAGACACATGAAATCACAGAGTTCCATGCGGTGGTACGGCATCACCACGCTGTTCGTCGTCGTTGCCATCTCCTACATCGACCGCATCAACATCGCCATCCTGTTCAACAACGCCGACTTCCTGGAGCACATCGGGCTGACGCTCGACGACAAGGGCAGGCAGGGCTTCCTGGCCACCGCCTTCATGCTGGGCTACGGCATCTCGGCCTTCATCTTCACGCCTTTCTGCGCCGCGCTCTTCGGCGTGCGCAACAGCCTGCTCGGCGGACTCCTGATCTGGGGCGGGGTCACGGCGATATCGCCCTCGTTCGACAGCTACGGCAGCCTGCTGGCGTCGCGGGTCCTGCTCGGCGTCTCCGAAGGCCCGCTCTTCTCGCTCGCCTCCGCCTACATCAAGGCGCATTTCGAAGACCGCGAGAACGGCAAGCCGAATGCCTTCGTGAACATGGGCACCGGCCTCGGCCTGGCCGTCGGCTTCCCGCTGATCAGCCTGATGCTGGTGCACTTCCAGTGGCAGACCTCGTTCTACCTGCTGGGCCTGGTGAATGTCGCACTGGGCATTCCGCTCGTCTTCGCCTTCATCCACATGCCCAAGACCATCGGCCACCAGGCCCGGCCGGAATCCGTCGGCGCCGCCCTCAGCCAGATCCAGGGCATCATCAAGGGCGCCCTCCAGACGCGCCATCTGCTGCTGATCACGGTGCTCACCTCGGCGGCGCTGGCCTACCTGTGGGGCGCCAGCAACTGGCTGCCTGCCTACCTGGAGCAGGCACGCGGCTTCAGCCGCGCGGAAATGGGCTGGCTCGCCTCCCTGCCGCAGTACGCCACGGTGCTGGCGGTCCTGCTCGGAGGCATCCTGCTCGACCGGATCGACCGCCCGCAGGTGCCGCTGGTCTTCATGGCCGCCAGCGTCGGCGTTGCGCTGTCGGTGCTGCTGGCCATCAACGTCGAAGACGGCTATTCGGCCACCTACTGTCTGATCGCCGCCAGCTTCTGCTGGGGCCTGCTGAGCCCGGCCATTCCGAGCACGGTGCAGTACTTCTCGCGGCCGGAACACGTTGCCAGCGCCTTCGGCGTCGTCAATGGCACGGGCAGCCTGGTGGCCGGCTTCATGCCGGCGCTGATGGGCATCGTGATCGGCTCCGTTTCCGCCAACACCGACGGAACGGGCGGCGCGGCCGCCGGTTTCTTCGCCGGCTTCGCGCTGCTCATCGGTACGCAGGCGATCGTCTTCGCCTGCGGCGGCATCCTCTGGTGGCGCGAGCGCAAAAGCAGCCTTCCGCCCGGTGTCGTGCTGGGCGCATCCGGCTGATGGTCGCCAGGTCCCTGGAACCCGCTCGAGTGACAGCCCCCACACAACGCTACCTTGAAATTCTCCGCAACCTGCCTCTGTTCCTGGAGGTCAGGCAGGCGGACCTCGATGCGCTCGTGCCATCGGTTCGAACCGTGCACGCCGAACGCCGGAAGGTGCTGTTCAAGCGAGGTGACCCCTGCGAGGGCTTCCATATGCTGGTGTCGGGCAAGGTCAAGCTGTCTCTGGTGTCTTCGCAGGGCGTCGACAAGCCATTGGACATCGTCACTTCCGGCGGCAGCTTCGGAGACATCACGATGCTGCTGGAGCGCCCGTACTACCTGACTGCGCAGGCGCTCGAAGACAGCCTGCTGCTCTACCTTCCGCGCAATGCGATCGTGCGGTTGATCGAGAGCGACAGCCGCTTCGCGATGCGCATGCTCGCCAGCCTGTCGATGCGGATGCGCAACGTGGTCGACGACATCGAATGCTTCTCGCTGCAGCCCCCTGCCGCGCGGCTGGTGACGTACCTGCTGCGCCTGCTTCCACCGGGCAGCATGACGCCCGCCAAGATCGAACTGTCGATGCACAAGAACGTGGTCGCGGCGCAGCTCAACCTCACGCCGGAGACCCTGTCGCGCTACTTCCGCGAACTGGCCGACCGCGGGCTGCTCAGCCTGGAGGGGCGCACGATCGTGGTCAACGACATCGACCGGCTTGGCGAGTACGTGGCGGATCGAACCAAGCTTTGAGCCGCGGGTCCGGTGGGATCGCCCCGAGGCAGATCCCGCATGTGTTCTTTTATTCCACAGGAGATCATCAAGTGAATTTCTTCAGCGTCTTCTTGCTTGCTGCGTCACTGACGGGTGCAAGCGTTGCCATTGCATCGAACGATGCGCAGACCCAACACGCGAGTACGACGGGCTCGCCGTGGCTGTCTTCCCGGCTGATCACGCCCCACCTGACAGTCAAGAACGTCACCGCCAGCAAGCAGTTCTACACGCAGACCTTCGGCTTCAAGCTGCGCTACGAAAACCTCAAGGATGGCCTTCCCGTGCACGTCGAGATGGACTATCACGGCGAACTGGCGCTCATGTTCGTGCCGGAGAACGTCGGTGGCCGCCCGACATTGGCGCCGATCTCTTTCGCCGACCCCAGGCAGCACACCGCCTACTTCTACATCTACGTAGACGACGTGGATGCGGTGGCTGCGCGTGCGAGGGCTGCTGGCGGAACGGTGCTCGAGCCGCCCCGTGACGCCCCCTGGGGGGATCGGTTCGCCCTCATCGCGGACATCAACGGCTACCACTGGGGCTTGGCGCAGACCCGAGAACCAGGCTTCCCCACATTCGACCCGCGCCAACGGTCGTCGAAGTGAGTCAAGTCCGCAGCGCTCCCACCTCGGCTCGACGGCCGGCCCGGTCTGCGGCTTCTACAGCAGGCTCTCCGGCGCGAGCGGCGCGAGCAGTTCCAGCATCAGGCGGTCCCAAAGCTTCGAGTCGGGCTCGACGGTCAGCACCTGGTCGGCGCCGTCTTCGCTGGTGACCCATTCGAGCTTTTCACCGCCCTCGGCGAAGCGCACCCGGTAGGCGCCCTGCTGCTTCAGCACCTCGAGCAGCTTCAGTACCTGCTGCGCCATCTCGGGGCTGGCGATGAAGAGCCCGATCTCGGTGTTGTGGGTGTCCGAACGCGGGTCGAAATTCATCGAACCCAGGAACAGCGCCCGGCGGTCGAAGATCGCCGACTTCGCATGCAGCCGGCCGACCTGCGAGCCGAACAGGCCCAGCCGCACGCTGCGCTTGGTGCGCGCCGAACTCAGCTCGTAGATCTCGACGCCGAGCCGCAGCATGTCGGGCCGGTAGCGCCGGTAGCCGGTGTGGACCACCGGCTCGTCGGTGGCGGCGAGCGAATTTGTGACGACGCTGATGCGCACCCCGCGCCCGCGGATCTCGCGCATGACCTCGAGACCGGCCTTCCCAGGGATCAGGTAGGGCGACACCAGCGTGACTTCGGAGCGCGAGCGCCGCATCTGCTCGATCACGTTGTAGCGCACGCTGTCGACATCGAGCAGCGGCACGCCGCCGTACGACGCGGTCTTGCCGACGACCCGGTCGGGGGCGTCGGCATAGGCCTCGGCCAGGGTCCAGATCAGGTCGAGCCGGGCGCCGTCCTTCAGCGCCGGTCCGAGCGGCGCGTAGCCCAGCACGTCGTTGGGTGCCGGTGGGCGCGGCGCCGGGGTGTTGGCGGGGCCCGTGGCCTGCTCGAAACGCTGCTGCAGTTCCGCCGGCGGCAGCGGGGAGGCGACCACGGTCCCGATTGGCCGCACGTAGGGGCTGTTCCAGAACAGGTCGAACAGGCTGCCGAGGCGCTTCACGAGGGCGCCGGCAACGAAGGTGTCGATGTCCAGGAAGTTCGCGCCGGCGGTCTGCGTGAAGTACTGGTTCCCGATGTTGCGGCCGCCCGCCACCGCCATCGCGCCATCGGCGATGAAGAGCTTGTTGTGCATCCGGCGATTGACGCGGTCGAAGTCGAACAGCGAGCTGGAGAAGCGCTGCAGCAGGCTGCCGCGGCCGGCCGGAAACGGGTTGAACAGCCGCAGCTCGAGGTTCGGCGTCGCGGCCAGCGCGAGCAGCAGTTCGTCCTCGCCGGAGGTGTAGAGGTCGTCCATCAGCAGCCGCACGCGCACGCCGCGCAGCGCCGCGTCGCGCAGGGCGCGCAGGAAGTAGCGGCCGGTCTCGTCGTTCTCGATCTGGTAGTACTGGACGTCGAGCGTGCGCTCGGCGCGGCGCGCGAGCTGCAAGCGGGTGTCGAGGGCGAAATCGCCGCCGGGCATGAGCCGGAAACCGCTCAGGTCCGGGTCGGGCGAGGAGGCCTTGGCGATCCGCCCCAGCGTGGTCTCCGCGGAGGCCGCGATCGCGCTCGAGGGCTGGCGCTCGAAGTCGGCCGGCAGCATCGCGCAGCCGCTGACCAGCAGCGTCGTCGCCACCAGCGCCAGGCCGAGCCGCCACCGGCGCGCCAGCAGGCCCGGGGCGCCGCTCATGCTAGAGCGCCTTGCGCAGATTGGCCGGCGCGATGCGCAGGGCCTCGCGGTACTTCGCCACCGTGCGGCGCGCGCATTCGATGCCCTGCTCCTTGAGCATCTCGGAGATCTGGCTGTCCGACAGCGGCTTCTTCAGGTCTTCGGCGCTCACGAACTGCTTGATCAGCGCCCGCACCGCGGTGCTGGAGGCGTTGCCGCCAGTCTCGGTGCCGAGCGCCGAACCGAAGAAGTACTTGAGCTCGACCGTGCCGTAGGGCGTCGCCATGTACTTGGCGGTGGTCACGCGGCTGATGGTGGACTCGTGCAGGCCGAGCTCGTCGGCGATCTCGCGCAGCACCAGCGGCCGCATCGCGAGCTCGCCGTGCACGAAGAAGCTCTTCTGCCGCTCGACGATCGCGTTCGACACCCGCAGGATGGTGTCGAAGCGCTGCTGGATGTTCTTGATGAACCAGCGCGCCTCCTGCAGCCGCTGCGACAGGGCCTGGCTGCCCTCGCCCTTGTGCTGCTTGAGCGCGCCGGCGTAGATGTCGTGCACCCGCAGCCGCGGCATGACCTCGGGGTTGAGCATGACGCGGAACTTGGTGTGGGTGCCGTTGCCGATGCGCGTCACGATCACGTCGGGTATCACCACGTTGCGCTCGACGTCGACGAAGCGGCGGCCCGGCTTGGGCTCGAGCCGCGCGATCAGCTGCAGCGCCGCGCGGACCTCTTCCTCGTTGCTGCGCGTGAGCGTCGCCAGCCGCTTGAAGTCGCGCCGCGCGAGCAGTTCCATCGGCTGCTTGCAGATCGCGATCGCGGTCGCGCGCACCTGCGCCTCGTCGGCGTCCTCGTCGGGCTGCGCCAGGGCTCGCAGCTGGATCGTCAGGCACTCGCCCAGGTTGCGCGCGCCGACACCGACCGGCTCCAGGCTCTGCAGCAGGCCGAGCGCGACCTGGAAGTGATGCACCAGGTCGTCGAACTGGTCGTTGTCGTCGCCGGCCAAGCCCGAGGCCAGCGCCGGCAGCGAATCCTCGAGGTAGCCGTCGTCGTTGAGCGATTCGATCAGGAAGCGCAGCGCCGCGCGGTCGGTCTCGCCGAGCCGCAGGCCCAGCGCCTGGCGGTGCAGGAAGGACTGCAGCGACTCCTGGCTGCGCGCCAGCTCGGTGGCGTCGGTGCGCTCGTCGTCGCCCAGGTTGTTGGTGCGCGCGGGCGCATCGCTGCCCCACTCGCTGTCGTCGGGCGCCATGTCGACCGTGCCGTCACCCTCCCAGTCGGGCTCGCCGTCGACCGCGTCCAGGGTGGCGGGCTCGCCAACGTCGGCGGCCACCGCGATCTCGGCGGCGGGCGCCGAGGGGCCGGGCGTGAAGTCGCCGTCGGCGTCGCCGCTGAATTCGGCCTGGCGATCTTCGTCGCGCACCGGCGCATCGGCGCTCTCGAGGCCGAATTCCTCGCGCGCGGCTTCCTCTGCCGTGCGTTCGAGGAACGGGTTGTCGTCGAGCATCTGCTCGACCTCCTGGCTCAACTCGAGCGTGGAGAGCTGCAGCAGCCGGATCGACTGCTGCAGCTGCGGCGTGAGCGCCAGGTGCTGAGAGACGCGAAGCGAAAGCCCCTGCTTCATCGAGATTGCGCTCCTACATCCGGAAGTGCTCGCCCAGGTACACGCGTCGTACCTCGGCGTTGTCGACGATCTCCGAAGGCGTGCCTTGTGCCAGCACATGCCCGTCGCTGATGATGAACGCGTGATCGCAGATGCCCAGCGTTTCACGCACGTTGTGGTCGGTGATGAGCACGCCGATGCCGCGCTCCTTCAGGAAACTGATGATCCGCTGGATCTCGATCACCGCGATCGGGTCGATGCCGGCGAAGGGTTCGTCCAGCAGGATGAAGCGCGGCTGCGTCGCCAGGGCGCGGGCGATCTCGACCCGGCGGCGCTCGCCGCCGGACAGCGACAGCGCCGACGAATCGCGCAGGTGGTCGACCCGGAGGTCGGCCAGCAGTTCGCCCAGGCGCTCCTCGATGCGGGCCTTGTCGAGCGGCACCATCCGGCCGCGTTCATCGGGCTCGGCCTGCAGCTCGAGCACCGCGCGGACGTTTTCCTCGACCGTCAGCTTGCGGAAGATCGATGCCTCCTGGGGCAGGTAGCTCAGGCCCATGCGGGCGCGGCGATGGATCGGCATGTGGGCGATCGGCTCGCCATCGATCGAAATCTCGCCGGCATCGGCCCGCACCAGGCCGACGATCATGTAGAACGAGGTGGTCTTTCCGGCGCCGTTGGGGCCCAGCAGGCCGACCACTTCGCCCTTCTGTACCGCCAGCGACACGTCCTTGACGACCGTGCGGCTGCCATAACTCTTCTGCAGGCTGCGTGCTTCCAGCCGGCTGCCCGGCTGGCTGTCGCTGACACTCATCCCGGCTGTTTCGATCACTTCTTGGAGTCTCCGCCCAGCGTGGTGGTGGAACGCAGGCTGTTGCCCGGCGCCGGCGTGGTGGCCGGCACCGCCGGCTTGGCGCCGGGGGTTGCGGGTGCCGCGGCCGCCTTGGGCGTGAGGATCGCCTTGACCCGGCCGCTCGCCTGGGTCGAGACGCCGGCATTCGGCGGCAGCGACGAACCATTCACCGTGAAGGTGTCGTTGCTCTGGTCGTAGACGATCAGCGGTCCGCTGCTCTCGTCGTTCGGGGTGGCGCCGATCAGGCGGCGCATGACCGCGCGGCGGATGAACTTCACGTTGTCGGCGCGGCTGTCGTATTCGATCACCTCGCCCTCGCCCTCGATCCACTCGTCGGTGCCGCTGTTGCGCTTCTGCTTGAAGTAGGCCAATTTGCCCGGTTCGGCCGTGACGACGCCGTATTGGTAGCCCTCGGGATCCTGGCGCACGTCGATCCGGGTGCCGCGGATCTGGATCGTGCCCTTGTTGACCACCACGTTGCCGGTGAACACGCTGATCTGCTTGAGGTCGTCGTAGCGCATGTTGTCGGCCTCGATGTTCATCGGCTTGCTCCGGTCGGCCTGCTCGGCCGGGGCCAGCGATGCGAAGCCGGCCAGCGCCAGGGCGAGCATCAGCACGCGCACAGGACGACGGCGGGGGGAAGAGCGTAAGGGAAATGTCATAGAGGCACGAAACTTGCTCTGCGATTGTAAGCGTCCGCGGGACGCTGCCTCGCGCGGCCTTGACGAAAAAGCCCGCGGATGCGGGCTTCATGAACGGAAAAGTGGCGGCGCGGCCGCCCTGCGCTCAGCCCTTGCGGGCTTCGGTGACCAGGAAATCGACCGTCTGCAAGGCGCGGTCGAGCGAGCCGGCGGTATCGCCGTCGACATACCAGCGGCCGGCCACGCCGAGGGCGGGCACGCCGGCGACCTGGTAGTCGGTCGTCAGCTGCGCGGCGCGCTTGGCCTTGCCGACCACCGAGAAGGACTTGAACAGCTCGGCGAACTTCTTCGAATCGAGGCCCGGCTGCTTCTCGACCCAGGCCAGGATCGCGGCGTCGCCGGTCAGGTTCAGGCGCTGCTGGTGGATCGCCTGGAAGACCTTGGGCACGAATTCGTCGGCCTTGCCCATGGCCTCCAGCGCATAGTAGAAGCGCGCCTTGGCGTCGGTGTCGTTGCCGACGAAAGGCACCGGGACCCGCCGGAACGCGACATGCGGCGGCAGCTGCTTGATCCAGGGCTCGACCTTCGGCTCGAAGGCCGCGCAGTGCGGGCAGTTGAACGAGAAAAACTCGATCACCTCGACCTTGCCGGCCGGCGCATCGACCGGTGCCGGCTTGCCGAGCACGATGTAGTCGGTGCCGGCCTTGAAGGGGCGGCCCTGCGCATGCGACGGGCTGGCCAGCGGAAGAAGGGCCAGCGAAGCAGCGGCCAAAGAAAAGTCACGACGTTGCATTTGGAAAATCTCCTGTCGGCAGAAAGAGCCCGCGAACCGGGGTGGAGTTCCCCGGGCGCTCGAAGTAAAGATCGGTGAAGTACCAGTCCGGCGCCGGCCTATCGCTGGACGCGCACCAGGGCGGACTCGAGGCCGCCGCTGTCGAGCCGCTCCTTGAGCTGGTCGGCGTCGTCCTTCTTGTTGAACGGACCCGCGCGCACCCGGTAGACCGTGCGTCCCGCCTGCTCGCGCTCGGTCACGCGCGCCTCGACGCCCATCAGCGAGAGCTTGGCGCGCTGGGCGTCGGCATCCTCCTGGGTCCGGAAAGCGCCCGCCTGGACGAAGTACATGAAGGGGTCGGTTCCGGCGCCGGCCGCCGCCGCGCCGCTGCCCGAGCCGCTGCGCGCCTTGGCAAGATCGCCGATCGGGTCGTTCGAGGGCGGAAGCGCATTGGCTTCCGCCGGAACCGGCGCGGTCCGCGGTGGCCGCGGCGTGGCGGCGCTGCCGGGGGCCACCACCACCGGCACCGGGGCCGTGGGCGGCGCCGCGGCCGTTGCAGGGGCGGTGGCCGGAACCGGGGCCGCGGTGGCCGGGCCACGGCCCGGCGCGCCGGCCTTGCCGGCCAGCGGCGCGTTCGGGTCCCAATCGCGGTTCTTGCGCGCCTCGGCCTCGTCCTGCTCGGCGCCGCCACGCTGGGTCTTGGTCATGAACGGGATCGGCACCTTGGTCACGTAGACCGCGATCCCGAGGGCGATGCCGAGCCCGAGCACCAGGCCGACGATCAGCCCGATGACGATATTGCCGCTTTGTCTTGTCTTCATGGTGGAGGAGGGAATCACATCTTTTGCGGCGCGCTGACGCCCAGAACAGCGAGGCCATTGTGCAGCACCCGCGCGGTCGCCGCGACCAGCGCCAGGCGGGCCCGCTTGACCGGCTCGTCGTCGACCAGGATGCGCTCCGCGTCGTAGTAGCTGTGGTAGCTGGCAGCCAGTTCGCGCAGGTAGAAAGTGACGTCGTGGGGCGCGAAGTCCTTGGCCGCCGCGGTCAGCATGGCCGGGTACTTGGCCAGTTGCAGCAGCAGCGCCTGCGAAGCCGGGCTCTCGAGCGGCGACAGGTCGGCGCCCACGAGGCTCGCGGCGTCGCCGCCCCAGGCCGCCAGCACCGAGCAGATGCGCGCGTGGGCGTACTGCACGTAGTACACCGGGTTGTCGTTGTTCTGCGCCAGCGCCAGATCGATGTCGAAGGTGTATTCGGTGTCGGGCTTGCGGCTCAGCAGGAAGAAGCGCACCGCGTCGGTGCTGGTCCATTCGATCAGGTCGCGCAAGGTGACGTAGCTGCCGGCGCGCTTGCTGATCTTGACCTCCTCGCCGCCGCGCACCACGCGCACCATGGTGTGCAGCACGTAGTCGGGGTAGCCGGCCGGAATGCCGACCCCGGCCGCCTGCAGGCCGGCACGCACGCGCGCAATCGTGCCGTGGTGGTCGGTGCCCTGGATGTTGACCACCTGGTGGAAGCCGCGCTCCCACTTGGCGATGTGATAGGCGACGTCGGGCACGAAGTAGGTGTAGGTGCCGTCGCCCTTGCGCATCACGCGGTCCTTGTCGTCGCCGTAGTCGGTCGACTTGAGCCACAGCGCGCCGTCCAGCTCGTAGGTCTTGCCGGCGTCGATCAGCTTCTGCACCGTGGCCGCGACCCGGCCGCTGGTGTACAGGCTGGATTCGAGGTAGTAGTTGTCGAACTTCACCTGGAAGGCCTTGAGGTCCAGGTCCTGCTCGTGGCGCAGGTAGGCCACCGCGAACTGGCGGATCGAGTCGATGTCCTCGACATCGCCGCTGGCGGTGTATTCGCGGTCGTCCGAACGGACGGTCTTCTTCGCCTTGAAGTCGGCCGCGATGTCGGCGATGTACTCGCCGTTGTAGGCCTGCTCGGGCCACTCGGGGTCGCCCGGCTTGAAACCCTTGGCGCGCAGCTGGGTGCTGGTGGCCAGCGTCTGGATCTGCACGCCGGCGTCGTTGTAATAGAACTCGCGCCAGACCTTGTCGCCCTGGGTCGCGAGCAGGTTGCAGATGGCGTCGCCCAGCGCCGCCTGGCGGCCGTGGCCGACGTGCAGCGGGCCGGTCGGGTTGGCCGACACGAACTCGACCAGCACCCGGTCCTCGCGCGCGGGCTGGCTGCCGAAGGCGGGGCCGGCCTCCAGAACTTCGCGCACCACCTGCTGGCGAGCGGCGGTCTTCAGGCGGATGTTGAGGAAGCCGGGGCCGGCGATCTCGATCGCGTCGACCCAGCGGGCGAAGGCGGGCGTGGCCTGCAGCGCGGCGGCCAGCTGTTCGGCCAGTTCGCGCGGCTTGCGCTGCAGCGGCTTGGCCAGCTGCATGGCGGCGGTGCTGGCGAAATCGCCATGGGCCGCCACCTTGGGCGACTCGAACGCGGCTTTGCTGCCGGCGCCGGGCGAGAGGGATTCGAGCGTGTTCGCGAGCGCCGCGAGCAGCTCCAGTTTGACCAATAGCATCTGGGAATTTTACCGGGGGCAAAAGGCACCCCCGTAACGAACGTCATCCAAGAGTGAACTTCGGCCGTTAGGATGAACAGCCCCGAGGCGGGGAACACCGTCTCAACCTCAACCCAAGGACTCCTACATCATGAAAAAGCTCCTTTCCCTGCTGGCTCTGGGCGCCTCCCTGTCCTTCGGCATCGCCCACGCGTCCCCCTGCGACACCCAGGCGGCGGACAAGAAGCTGAGCGGCGCGGCCAAGACCAGCTTCGTCAAGAAGTGCGAGAAGGACACCGCGGCCGCCGCCGCACCGGCTTGCGCCGCCAAGGCGATCGACAAGAACGGCAAGCCGCTGGCCGGCGCCGCCAAGACGAGCTTCATGAAGAAGTGCGAAGCCGACGCGAAGGGCTGATCCGCCCCAGGCCCGGTCCGCAGGGCGATTCGAGCCGGGCCGGCTTTCGGCCTACTTGCCGAAGCCGCGCGCCAGGAAGACCGCCGCCAGCGGGATGACCGCGATCAGGTGGGCCTGGATCATCACCAGCTTGCGGGTCTTGCGGACCTCGGCCTCGGCCGGCAGTGCGCCGGTGGTGCGCAGCGCCTGGCGCCAGCGCAGGTAGCGCATCGTCGGAAAGATCGAGATCACGCCGACGACGACGAACAGCGTGAGCTTCAGGTGCAGCAGCGGATTGGTCCAGTACCAGGCCGTGCCCTTCATGCCCCACCAGGTGCGCGCCACGCCGGTGGCGATCACCGCCACCGCGGCGATGCCGTAGACCCTGTCGACCCTGGCCAGGCGCTCGACCACCGCGGCGTTGAGCCACTCGACGCGGCACAGCGCGGCCTCGCTGGCGACGAAGACCACCATGGTCAGGATGGCCAGCAGGTGCAGATAGGCAAGGATGGCTTCGAGGGTCATCGGGGGGTTTCCTTCTTGGGTTTCTACGGCGCCGCGATTGTGCCGCCCCAGAACTCCGGCCGGGCGTACTGGGCCTTCAGGAAATCCAGCCACAGCCGCACCCGCAGCGGCAGATGCTTGCGCTGCGGGAACACGGCGTAGATGCCGTTGGGCGGCGCGGCGAACTCGTCGAGCAGCGGCACCAGCAGGCCGGCATCGATCTCGGCCTCGACCTCCCAGGTGCTGCGCCAGGCGATGCCATGGCCGGCCAGGCACCAGTCGTGCAGCACCTGGCCGTCGGAGCAGTCGAGCGGACCGGTCGGCTTCAGGTAGATCACTTCATGCTCGCCCCCGGCCGCCGGCACGCGGAAGGCCCAGCCGCGGGTTTGCGAGGCGTCGCTCGACAGGCTCAGGCAGGCGAAGCGCGCCAGCTCCCCCGGATGGCGCGGGGCCCCGTGGCGGCGCACGAAATCGGGCGTGGCAACGCAGCGCCGACGGTTGTCGGCCAGCCGCAGGCTGACCAGCGACGAGTCGGGCAGGTCGCCGACCCGCACTGCGCAATCGAAGCTCTCGCCCGCCATGTCGACCAGCCGGTCGCTGAGGTTCAGCGAGATCGTGACCTCGGGGTGCAGTTCGTGGAAGCGCGGCACCAGTGGTGCCACGTGGCGGCGGCCGAAACCGGCCGGCGCGGTGACGCGCAGGTGGCCGCTGGCCTTGACACCGCCGGCGCTGACGCTGGCCTCGGCGTTCGCCAGTTCGACCAGCAGCCGCTGGCAGTCTTCCAGGAAGGCGCTGCCTTCGTGGGTGAGCGCGATCCGGCGCGTGGTGCGCACCAGCAGCTTGACGCCCAGCCGCTCCTCGAGCGCGTCGATGCGCCGGCCGACGATCGCCGGCGCCACGCCCTCGGCCTTGGCCGCCGCCGTGAGGCTGCCGCGGGCGGCGATCGCGACGAAGGATTCGAGTTGCTTCAGGCGGTCCATCGCCGGCGATTATCACGAGCGGGCGCGGTCCTGCGGGGCATGGCCTTCATTCGCCGGCGATCGCGCCCTTCGCCTTGAGCTGCGCGATCTGCGCCTCGCTGTAGCCGACTTCGCCTAGAAGCGCGTCCGTGTGCTCGCCGAGCAGCGGCGGCTGCAGCCGTACGCCCGGACGTTCGCCGCCGAGCGTGAACGGCATCAGCGGCACCTTCGACTGGCTGCCGTCGTTCATGCGGATCGGCGCCAGTCCGCCGGTGGCATTGAGGTGCGGATCGTCGAACAGCGCCTGCGGCCGGGTGATGGGCGCGAAGGGCAGTTCGTTCTGCTCGAACACGGCGCTGAGCTCGGCCGCGCTGCGGCCGGCCAGGTGCGAACGCAGCATCGGCATCATCCAGTCGCGCGCCATCACGCGGTCGTTGTTGGTCGCCAGGCGCGGATCCGCCAGCAGTTCCTCGAGCCCGAAGGCCTTGCAGAAGATGCCCCACTGCTTGTCGCTGACCGCCGCCAGGAAGATCTGCTCGCCGTCCTTGACGGTGAAGACGTCGTACACGCCCCAGGCCGAGATGCGGCTGGGCATCGGGTCGGCGGCGCGGCCGGTGGCGGCGAACTGCATCATGTGCTGCGCAACCAGGAAGACGTTGTTCTCGAACAGCGCCGACTGCACCTCGCAACCCTGGCCGGTCTGGTCGCGCTGGCGCAGCGCGGCCATCGCGCCGATGGCGCCGAACATGCCGCCCATGATGTCGTTGACGCTGGTGCCGGCGCGCAGCGGGTCCCCGGCGCGGCCGGTCATGTAGGCCAGGCCGCCCATCATCTGCACCACTTCGTCGAGCGCCGTGCGGTGGTCGTAGGGGCCGGGCAGGAAGCCCTTGTGGCTGACGTAGATCAGCCGCGGGTTCAGCTTCCTCAGGCTGTCGTAGTCGAGGCCGAGCTTCTTCATCGTGCCGGGCTTGAAGTTCTCGCTCACGATGTCGGCGGTGGCGATCAGGCGCAGCGCGGCCTCCACGCCCTCGGGTTTCTTGAGGTCGAGCGCGATGCTCTTCTTGTTGCGGTTGAAGGTCGGGAAGAAGCCGGCGCCCGAGCCGAGCAGGCGACGGGTGTTGTCGCCGTCGATCGGCTCGACCTTGATGACCTCGGCCCCGAGGTCGCCCAGCAGCAGGCCGCAGGTGGGGCCCATCACCATGTGGGTGAACTCCACGACGCGGATGCCGGCGTACGGCAGGGGGGGCTTGGACTCAGACATGGGACTTTCCTTGCGTGAAGCCCTTGGGCAGGCCGGCCTCGGGCGTCATGCCGTAGACCGGTTCTCCCGGCAGGCCGGCCGCGAGCGGCGCGCGGGCCGCGATGAGTCTGGCGAGATCGACGCCGGTGCGGACGCCCATGGCTTCGAACATGAAGACCAGGTCTTCGGTGACCACGTTGCCCGACGCGCCCGGCGCATAGGGACAGCCGCCCAGGCCGCCAAGCGATGCATCGAAGGTGCGTACGCCCTCTTCGTAGGCGGCCAGGCAGTTGGCCAGGCCGAGTCCGCGCGTGTTGTGCATGTGGGCCGCACCCGCCCGGTCGCCGAGTTCCGCGCGCAAGCGCCTGAACAGGCGGCGCACCTGCGCCGGATTGGCATAGCCGACGGTGTCCGACAGGCCCGATTCGTCGGCGCCCGCGGCGACGCATTGCACCGCGAGCCGGATCACCTCGTCTTCAGGCACCTTGCCCTGCAGCGTGCAGCCGAAGGCGGTCGAGACGCCGGCCTCGAGCCGGACCTGCGGCGCCATCTCGCGCCGCAGCGCCGCGATGGCGCGGACTTCCTCGACCATCTCCTCGCGTGTCTTGCGCACGTTGGCGAGCGAATGGGCGGCGCTGGCCGACACCGGCATGGTGAGCTTGTGGACGCCGGCAGCGAGCGCGGCTTCGGCGCCGCGGCGATTGGGCACCAGCGCCATCACGGTGAGGCCGGGCAAGGTGATCGCGTGCCTGACCACCTCGGCGGCGTCGGCCATCTGCGGCAGCAGGCGGGCCGGCACGAACGAGGCCACCTCGATCTCCCGCAGGCCGGCGGCATGGAGGGCGTCGATCCAGCGCAGCTTGTCGGCGGTCGGCATGGTGGCCTTGACCGATTGCAGGCCGTCGCGAGGGCCGACCTCGCTGATGAGCACGTCGGGGGCGGGCATCGGGGGCAACTCCTTCGGGGTGGTGGCTTGGAAGTTCTATCTAGCAGAACTGTATTCTATGCAACAGAATTAGACCGGCAATTCCGCTTCTTGTCAAGCCGCGCCCGCATGCACTGTATGCCGGCTCGACTGTCGGGTCTGAAGCTTGCAGCGCGGATTTCCCGCGGCGGGGCGCGTACGCTTGCGGTGCACGGACCCAATCATTGATTACCTTCGTTTTGGTCACTGATAAAACCCGTTTTCTGCTATTACTCGCCAGACTTGTATCGAATAAAGTGCTGGCAAGCATCTATTCAAGGAGTACAGAACCATGACCGCCCGCACCACCGTCCACGGCCTCCAGGTCGCCACCGAACTGCACCAGTTCATCGAGCAGCAGGTGCTGCCCGCGACCGGAGTCGCCGGCGAGGTCTTCTGGAAGGGCTTCGACACTATCGTGAGCGAGTTCGCGCCCAAGAACCTGGCCCTGCTGGCCGAACGCGACCGGCTGCAATCCGAGATGGATGCCTGGCACAAGGCGCACCCGGGCCCGATCGCCGACATGCCGGCCTACCGCGCCTTCCTCGAATCGATCGGCTACCTGCTGCCGCAGCCCAAGGACGTCCAGACCACCACCGCCAACGTCGACGCCGAGCTGGCCCTCCAGGCCGGCCCGCAGCTGGTGGTGCCGATCCTGAACGCGCGCTATGCGCTGAACGCGGCCAACGCGCGTTGGGGCTCGCTGTACGACGCGCTCTACGGCACCGACGCGATCCCCGAGACCGGCGGCGCCGAGAAGGGCAAGGGCTACAACCCGGCACGCGGCGCCAAGGTGATCGAGTTCGCGCGCCATGTGCTCGACCAGGCCGCGCCGCTGGACAACGGCTCGCACAAGATGGCGACCGGCTACAAGGTCGAACACGGCAAGCTGGTGATCGCCCTGCAGAGCAGCAGCACCGGCCTCAAGGACCCGTCGCAGTTCATCGGCTACACCGGCGAGGCGGCGGCGCCGAAGTCGGTGCTGCTGAAGCACAACGGCATCCACCTCGACATCCAGATCGACCGCTCGACCGCGATCGGCAAGAGCGACGCGGCCGGCGTCAGCGACGTGGTGCTCGAAGCGGCGCTGTCGACCATCCTCGACCTCGAGGACTCGGTGGCGGTGGTCGATGCGGCCGACAAGGTGCTGGCCTACTCGAACTGGCTCGGCATCCTCAAGGGCGACCTGACCGAGGAAGTCGCCAAGGGCGGCAAGACCTTCACCCGCGGTCTGAATCCGGACCGCGAATACACCGGCGCCGATGGCCAGCCGGTGAAGCTGCACGGCCGCTCGCTGATGTTCGTGCGCAACGTCGGCCACCTGATGACCAACCCGGCCATCCTGTACGCCGGCGGCAAGGAGATCCCCGAAGGCATCATGGACGCGGTCATCACCACGACCATCGCCACCATCGACCTGAAGCGCAAGGGCAACTCGCGCACCGGCAGCGTCTACATCGTGAAGCCGAAGATGCACGGCCCGGCCGAAGTGGCCTTCGCGAGCGCGCTGTTCGGCGCGGTCGAGCAGCTGCTCGGCCTGCCGGCCAACACGGTCAAGCTCGGCATCATGGACGAGGAACGCCGCACCAGCATCAACCTCAAGGCCTGCATCGCCGAGGCGGCCGCCCGCGTGGCCTTCATCAACACCGGCTTCCTCGACCGCACCGGCGACGAGATGCACACCGCGATGCAGGCCGGCCCGATGCTGCGCAAGGGCGACATGAAGTCCACACCCTGGATCCAGGCCTACGAGAAGAACAACGTGCTGGTGGGCCTCTCGTGCGGCCTGCGCGGCAAGGCCCAGATCGGCAAGGGCATGTGGGCCATGCCCGACCTGATGCACGCGATGCTCGAGCAGAAGATCGCCCACCCGAAGGCCGGCGCCAACACCGCCTGGGTGCCCTCGCCCACGGCCGCCACGCTGCATGCGCTGCACTACCACCAGGTCAGCGTGGCCGAGGTGCAGAAGGAACTCGAGAAGATCGACGCCAATGCCGAGCGCGACAACATCCTGAACAACCTGCTGCAAGTGCCGGTGGCGCCGTCGGTGAACTGGACCGCCGCCGAGCGCCAGCAGGAGCTCGACAACAACGTGCAGGGCATCCTGGGCTACGTGGTGCGCTGGATCGACCAGGGCGTCGGCTGCTCCAAGGTGCCGGACATCCACGACATCGGCCTGATGGAAGACCGCGCCACCTTGCGCATCTCCAGCCAGCACATCGCCAACTGGATGCTGCACGGCGTGGTCACTTCGGCCCAAGTCAACGCCACCTTCGAGCGCATGGCCGCGGTGGTCGACCAGCAGAACGCCGGCGACCCGCTCTACAAGAACATGGCCGGCCACTTCTCGACCTCGGCGGCGTACAAGGCGGCGCAGGACCTGGTGTTCAAGGGCATCGAGCAGCCGAGCGGCTACACCGAGCCGCTGCTGCACGCCTGGCGCCTCAAGGTGAAGGCCGGCACGGCCTGAGTTCAGGCGCGCATCAGGCCCTGGGCCGCACCCGGCGCCCTGAAGGCGAAGCCGGGAAACAGCTCGGCCATCCGCGCGTCCTGCAGGCGCAGGTGCCGCTCGCCGATTTCCGCCAGCACCTGGCGGAAATCGGTAGTCACCGCCAGGTCGCGGCCCTCGTGCAGCGCGCCATCGTCCAGGCCCGGCCAGCGTCCGTGCACGCGGCCGCCGGCCACCCGCCCGCCGAGCAGCCACATCACGTTGCCATGGCCGTGGTCGGTGCCGCCGTTGCCGTTCTGGCGCACCGTCCGGCCGAACTCGGACATCACCACCACCACCGTGTCGTTCCACACCGGGCCCAGCCGCGTCGCGAGGGCCGACAGGCCCTGCCCCAGCGGCCCGAGCCGGTTGGCGAGCTGGCCGCTGGCGGCGCCCTGGTTGGCGTGGGTGTCCCAGCCGCCCAGGTCCATGAAGGCCAGCTGCACCCGCGGGTCGTTGCGCATCAGGGTCGCGAGCCGGGCCGCGTTGTCGGGGAAGCCGTTGGGCAACGGGGCGCCGTTGCTGGCGGCCTGCATCTCGCGCTCCAGGCTGTCGCCGTTCATCGAGCGCATCACCTCTTGGTGCGATTGGCGCGACGCCTGGAAGGCGCGCGACAAGGCGTCGTCGCCGCCGTAGAGCCGGCCGAAGGCTTCCGCGACCTGCGGTCGGTCGAGCAGCGTCGGCTTGCCGGCGGCGGCCCCCAGCGGGACATTGGCGACGCTGTTGCGGCCCGCGCAGATGCGCGGCAGCACCGGGCCCATGCTGACGGCCCGGGTGGCGCTCGCGCTGCCGGCCGGGTCGGGCGGCAGCACGCCGAGCAGCCGGTTGAGCCAGCCGTCGGCGGTCGACTTGCGTCCTGGCGTGCCGGATTCCATGTAGTCCTGGGCATCGAAATGCGAGCGCGTCGCATCGGGTGAGCCGCAGGCCTGCACGAAGCCGAGCTGACCGGCCCGCCACAGCGGCATCAGGGGCGCCAGCGCGGGATGCAGGCCGAAGCGGCCATCGAGGTCGAGCACCCCGCCATCGACGCCCGGACGCGCCAGGGCGATGGACGGACGGACGGCGTAATAGGTGTCGTCGGCATGGGGCACGACGACGCTCAGGCCATCGACGGCGCCGCGCAGGAAGATCACCACCAGCCGCGGCGGCGCGGCGGCAAGGCTCTCGCCCACCGCGGCCCACGCCGAGGGGCCGATCGGGAGCAGCACGGCGCCGCCCTGGACGGCGAGTTTCAGCAGATCGCGGCGCAGCATGGCGGCTCCCGGCAAGTCAGCGGTGCATGAAATCCGGGCTGCCGAGCGCCATCGGCGCCTGCAGCTCGGGCATGGCCTCGGCCAGAGCGGCACGGGTCTTGGGCGAGATGCCGCCGCCCAGCGTCGCCAGCAGCGCCTGCGCATCGACCGGCGGCGTGGGCGCGGCCGGCAGCCGGCCCGAGGCCAGAGCGGTCGCAAAGGCGATGCGGCGCGTGATCGCGTCCGGGTTGAGCCACGCGTCCTGGGTGTTCTTGTAGCCGTCCGGCGTCTGGCAGCCGTAGAGCGGCATGCCGAGTTGGCGCAGCGTGCCGAGCAGGGGCCGGACGTCGGTCGAAGGCCAGTCGGTGGCGCGGACCGTCGAGACCACGTAGTCGTAGGGCGTCTTGAACTTCTGTCCCTGCACCTTGGGACTGCGGAACTCGGGGCTGGCGAACAGGGTCTCGAGCAGCGCCTGGATGTCGCCGCCGCTCGCCAGGTAGCGCCGGGCGAGGCGGTCGACCAGCGCTGCGGGCGGCTGGTCGGCGACGAAGTACTGCGCCAGCTGGTAGCTGACGTGGCGCGCGGTGGCCGGATGCATCGCCAGCAGGTCCAGCGCCCGCTCGCCCTCGGCCTGCCCCTGGTCGCCGATCCGCTGCCCGAGCCAGAGCTTGTCGCCGCGGTCGTGCCGCCGCGCGTCGAACGCGAAGACCGAGGCGCCGGTGGTCAGGCGCGGCGCGAAGGTCCATCCGGTCAGCACGCGGGCCAGCTCGGTCACGTCCTGCTGGGTGTAGCCGCTATCGACGCCCAGCGTGTGCAGCTCCATCAGCTCGCGGGCGTAGTTCTCGTTCAGGCCGCTGGCCCTGGCGGCGGGGCCGGCGCCGCTTGACGGCTGCGAGCCCGCGGCCACGGACTGCCAGTTGTCCAGGTAGAACAGCATCGCCGGGTGATGGGCCGTGGCCCCCAGCAGGTCGCGGAAGCGGCCCATCGCGTAGGGCCGGATCGCCTCGCGCTCGTAGTTGCCGACCAGCACCCGGTCCAGGCCCTTGCCGACGAAGACGTTGAAGTGGTTGAACCAGAAGTCCACCATCCGCTCCTCGAGCTGGCGCGGACTGCGCGCGGCCCGCCAGAGACGCGCCTGGCCCGATTCGATGTCGAGCTGCCGGAGGGCCTCGCGGCGTGCCGCCCTGGCCTCGTCGCCGCCGTCCTTGACCGCTTGCGCCGCCTCGCGGTACTGCGTGATCAGCTCCCGCTGCGACGCCGCGGCCGTCGGCAGGGCGGCGAGCTGCTGCGCGAGATCGGCCGGCAGCGGCAGGCGCTCGGGGTGCAGCTGCTCGTCGATGTAGCGATCGATGCCGACCTGCCGCACATGCGCCAGGTCGCCGGGCGCGGGGCCGTAGCCGAGGCGATTCAGCACATGGAGCGCGTCGGGTTCCGAGGCGCGCTGCGCTTGCGCGGGCAACACGGCGAAGGCCGCGCAAGCCAGGGCCCAGGCGATGACGCGAGCTTTCATGGACAACTCCTGCAACGGTGGTGGCTGAAGGGCGACACCTCCACAACGCCGCGCCGGCGCACTCGGCCGACCCTGCCCGCCAAGCTCGGCTGACTGACCGGCGTCGTCAGCCGCCAGGCGCCGGCCGGGCGCGCGCCAGGGTCCGCCCGACCTCGGCCGGGTCCATGCCGTACATCTCGGCGAACTCTGCCACCGTGCGGCCGCTGGCCTCGAAGGCACGCAGCAGGGCCTCGCGCTTGGCGGTGCGGGCACCGACTTCGACGAAAGCCTCGTCGAGCACGGCGTTGGTGACTTCGTCCTGCGTGCGCACGGCCAGCACGTAGTCCTCGCGCGACAGGCCCGAGGCCTCGATGGCCTCGACCAGGCGGGCGCGCAGCTTCGGCCGCAGGTCTTCCGCGGTGCGCGCCTGGCGGCGCTTGAAGACTTCGAGGATGGCGTGGTGCACGTGCTCGGGAGCCACGGGCTCGACCGGCATGCCATTCAGGTCATGGCGCTGCTCGCCAGCAGCCACCGCATCGAGGTAGCGGGTCGAGCGTGCATGGAGGCCGAGCGCGATCTTGAGGTCTTCTTTCTTGAAGACGTCGGGGTGCAGGGCCAGCAGCTCCTGGTAGACGCCGAGCTTGAGCGGCCGGAAGCGGGCCCCGAACATCTTGGGATAAAGCTCGAACAGGCGCTCCAGCACCGCGTTGGCCTTGCGCGGCGCGCGCTGGCCGCCCTTGGCCTCGGGGCCAGCCTTCGGCGTGGCGTCGGGCCTGGCCTCGGGCCGGGGCTTGCGCCGTCCGCGACGGCCTTCCCTGGGGGCGGCGGGCGCGGCGGATGCGGCGGGGGCCTCGGCGGCCTCGGGTGCGGAAACGGTCTCTGTCGTCGGGGTCATCGGAATCTTGGTCAGCGAAGCGAGGGGGCAAGGAAGCCCCGGAATGGCACCTACTGTAATCGTGTCGCGACCCGAGGTCCCGCGGCCCTCAGGTCGGCCCCCGAGCGGCCTCGGCCTCGGCCCGCAGCCAGCGCACGAAATCCTGGGCGTCCGGGTTGGCCGCCGCTCGGCGCGCGCTGTCGACGAAATAGCCGCGGCGGGAGGCCGCACCTTCACCGAAGGGCGACACCAGCTGGCCGCTACGCACCAGCGCGCCCACCAGCGGCAGCCGGCCGATCACCACGCCCTGGCCCGCCACCGCCGCGGCGACCGCGTCGGTGTAGAGCGTGAAGCGCAGCGTGTTCTTCATGCGCAGGTCGTTCAGGCCCATGACCTGCAGCCAGGGCTCCCAGTCGACGGTGGGCGTGCTGGCGTGGCCGGGCTCGTCGATCGTGAGCAGGGTCTGGCCCAGCAGGTCGGCCGGTTCGTGCAGCCGCGCCGCGATCTCCGGCGCGCACAGCGGCAGGACGGTTTCCTCGAACAGCGCCAGCCCGGTGCCGCGCGCGATGGGAACGAAGCGCACCGCGACGTCGACCCGGCTGCGCTCGAGGTCGAGCACGTCGAGGGTGGCCGACACCCGCACGTCGACCTCGGGATGATCGGCCGTGAAGCGCGCCAGCCGCGGGATCAGCCAGAAAGAGGCGAATCCCGGCGTGGTCGTGACCGCCACATGCCGCGGCAGCGGCACGCTGCGAACCCGGGCGGTGGCATCGCGCAGCCGCTCCAGGCTCTCGACCACCGCGCGCTGGAGCACGGCCCCGGCCTCGGTCAGCGCCAGCGCCCGATGGCGGCGCTCGAACAGCAGCACGCCGAGCGCTGCCTCGAGCTGCTGGATCTGCCGGCTGACCGCCGACTGGGTCAGGAACAGCTCGGCCGCGGCCTGCGTGAAGCTCAGGCAGCGGGCCGCTGCCTCGAAGCTGCGCAGCAGTTCGAGCGGCGGCAGGTCGGCCGTCGATCCGGCGTGTTTCGCATTCTCAGGATGCATGCAACGAGTTCCGAATGACCGTATGACACGGTGGGCCCTGCTCACTATATTCATTCCCACCGCGAATGCAAAGGAGCTCTTCATGGACCCCCGCACCCAACGCCTGAGCCTCAGCCTGCCGAAATTGGCCGTCTTCACGCTGCCCGACGCCCACGAAGTCGATATCGAATGCACCCGCGGCGCGGTCTGGATCACGCTCGACCACGACCGGCGCGACATCGTGCTGGAGCCCGGCGAGCGCTTCCGCAGCGACTCGCACCGCCGCGCACTGGTGGCGGCGCTCGAACCGTCCTGCGTGCGCTTCAGCGCCGCCGCGCTGTCGGTGGCCGCCCGGCCGGCGCCGGCCGAGCGGTCGCCTTGGCGACTGTGGGCCCACGGGATGACCCCGGCTTGACCCGGCGCCCGGGGCGTTGAACCATCGACGCTCCGGGCCAGGAAAGGCGCATTCCGTCGCCGTCGTGAACCGACGGCCCGACGCCGTCCGCTCCGGCCCCCCATTTCTCGGAGGAAGGACACACCATGGCAGAGGCATACATCGTGGCCACCGCGCGCACCGCGGGCGGCCGTCGCGGCGGCAGGTTGTCGGGCTGGCACCCGGTCGACTTGGCGGCCCAGGTCATCGACGCGCTGGTGGCGCGCAGCGGCATCGACCCGGCCGCCGTGGAGGACGTCATCCTCGGCTGCGTGAGCCAGGTCGGCGAGCAGGCCACCAACGTCGCGCGCAACGCGGTGCTGGCCTCGAAGCTGCCCGAATCGGTGCCCGGCACCTCGGTCGACCGCCAGTGCGGCTCGTCGCAGCAGGCGCTGCACTTCGCGGCCCAGGCCGTGATGTCGGGCAGCATGGACGCGGTGATCGCGGCCGGCGTCGAGAGCATGACGCGGGTGCCGATGTTCACGCCCAATGCGCTGCCGGCCAAGGCCGGCCTCGGCACCTACATGAGCCCGGCGATGCAGCGTCGCTACCCCGGCGTCGAGTTCAGCCAGTTCACCGGCGCCGAGATGATCGCGAAGAACTACGGCCTGACCAAGGACATGCTCGACCGCTATGCCTTCGAGAGCCACCAGCGCGCGATCGCGGCCACGCGCGAGCAGTTGTTCGCCGACGAGATCGTCCCGGTCGAGGTGCGGCTGGCCGATGGTTCCGCCAGCGGCGAGATGCACACGGTCGACGAGGGGATTCGCTTCGAAGCCACGCTGGAAGGCATCGCCGGCGTCAAGCTGATCGCCGAGGGCGGGCGCTGCACGGCGGCCACCGCGAGCCAGATCTGCGACGGCGCCAGCGGCGTGCTGGTGGTCAACGAGCGCGGCCTGAAGGCGCTGGGTGTGAAGCCGCTGGCGCGCATCCACCACATGAGCGTGATGGGCCACGACCCGGTGATCATGCTCGAGGCCCCGATCCCCGCCACCGCGCGGGCGCTCGCCAAGGCCGGCATGAAGATCGACGACATCAACCTCTACGAAGTCAACGAGGCCTTCGCGCCGGTGCCGCTGGCCTGGCTGCAGAAGCTGGGTGCCGACCCGGCCCGGCTCAATGTCAACGGCGGCGCGATCGCGCTCGGCCATCCGCTCGGCGCCTCGGGCACCAAGCTGATGACCACGCTGGTGAACGCGCTCGGCCAGCGCGGCAAGCGCTACGGGCTGCAGACCATGTGCGAGGGCGGCGGCATGGCCAACGTCACGATCGTGGAGCGGCTCTGACATGGGCCCGGTTCTCTACGAGCTCAACGAAGGCATCGCGACGATCACTCTCAACCTGCCGTCCAAGCTCAATCCGGTCGCGCTCGATCTGCAGCAGGCACTGCGCGAATGCTTCGCGCGGGTGCGCAGCGACAGCCAGGTGCGCGCCGTCCTGCTGACCGGCGCCGGCAAGGCCTTCTGCGTCGGCGCCGACCTGAGCGCGATGCGCTCACCCGAAGACGGCCAGACTCTGGGCGACCAGACCGCCGACTGGATGCAGGCCATGAGCAACCCCCTGATCCAGGAGCTGCGCGAGCTCCCGGTGCCGGTGGTCTGCGCGGTCAACGGCCCGGCCGCCGGCGCCGGCGTCGGCCTGGCGCTGGCCTGCGACATCGTGGTGGCGGCACGCAGCGCCTACTTCTACCTGCCCTTCCTGCCCAAGCTCGGCATCGTGCCGGACCTCGGCTGCACCTGGTTCATCCCGCGGCGGGTCGGCCCGGCGCGGGCGATGGGCATGGCGCTGCTCGACGAGAAGCTCAATGCCGAAACGGCGGCGCAGTGGGGCCTGATCTGGGCCGCGATCGACGATGGCCCGCTGCTGCTCGAGGCGCTGAAGATCGCCCAGCGCCTGGCGCAGCTGCCGGTCCATGCGGTGCACGAGGCGCGCCGCGCGATCGAGCGCTCCGAGCGCCACACGCTGGCCGAGCAGCTGCACTACGAGAGCGAGCGCCAGCGCGAGCTGATCGAGCAGCCGAGCTTCGCCGAAGGCGTGATGGCCTTCCTGCAGAAGCGTGCACCGGTCTTTCCACCGCGCGCGACGCCATGATCGAACGCACTCTTTTCGGGCCCGACCACGAGGCCTTCCGCGACGCTTTCCGCCGCTTCATGGACAAGGAGATCGCACCCTTCCACGAGGCCTGGGAAGAGCAGGGGTACGTGGCCCGCGAAGTCTGGACCAAGGCCGGCGAGAACGGCTTCCTGTGCATGTCGCTGCCCGAGGCCTACGGCGGCTCGGGCGCCGACCTGCTCTATTCGGTGATCCAGTTCGAGGAGCTCTGGGCCCGCGGCTTCACCGGCATCGGCTGGGGCCTGCACAGCGAGATCGTGGCGCCCTACATCCTGCGCTACGGCACCGAGGCGCAGAAGGCGCACTACCTGCCCCGGCTCGCCAGCGGCGAGATGATCGGCGCCATCGCGATGAGCGAGCCGGCCGCCGGCAGCGATCTGCAGGCGGTGCGCAGCACCGCGCTCAAGCAGCCCGACGGCAGCTACCTGCTCAACGGCAGCAAGACCTTCATCACCAACGGCTGGCATGCCGACCTGGTGATCGTGGTCGCCAAGACCGACCCGGCCGGCGGCGCCAAGGGCACCAGCCTGTTCCTGGTCGAGCGCGGCATGCCCGGCTTCGAGAAGGGCAAGCGGCTGAAGAAGCTGGGCCTGAAGGCGCAGGACACCTCCGAGCTGTTCTTCGACGGCGTGCGGCTGCCGGCCGAGGCGCTGCTGGGCGGCGCGGCGCAGGAGAACCGCGGCTTCGTCTGCCTCATGGAGCAGCTGCCCTGGGAACGGCTTCAGATCGCGATCAGCGCCGTGGCGGCGTCGCAGGCGGCGATCGACCAGACCGTGGCCTACGTGAAGGAGCGCAAGGTGTTCGGCCAGCCGGTGGGCGCCTACCAGAACACCCGCTACACGCTGGCCGAACTGCAGACCGAGGTGCAGGTGGCGCAGGTCTTCGTCGACAAGTGCATCGAGCTGCTCATGGCGGAGAAGCTCGACACCGCGACCGCCAGCATGGCCAAGTACTGGACCAGCGACCTGCAGTGCAAGGTGATGGACGATTGCGTGCAGTTGCACGGCGGCTACGGCTTCATGTGGGAGTACCCGGTGACGCGCGCCTACGCCGATGCCCGGGTGCAGCGCATCTACGGCGGCACCAACGAGATCATGAAGGAAGTGATCACGCGCGCGATGGGCCTGCCGGGCCGCTGAATCGGCCACTGGCGCCCGGCGGAGGGCTGCGGGACAATGCCGCCATGCCCCTCCTCAACGCCTTCTACGCCCAGTCCGGCGGCGTCACCTCCGTGATCAACGCCTCGGCCTGCGGCGTGATCGAGACGGCGCGCCGGCATCCCGATCGCATCGGCCATGTCTACGCCGGCCGCAACGGCATCCTCGGTGCGCTCACCGAGGACCTGATCGACACCGGCCGCGAGTCGGCCGAGGCGATCGCGGCGCTGCGCAGCACGCCCAGCGGCGCCTTCGGGTCCTGCCGCTACAAGCTCAAGTCGCTCGACAAGAACCGGCGCGAGTACGAGCGCCTGGTCGAGGTCTTCAAGGCCCACGACATCGGCTATTTCTTCTACAACGGCGGCGGCGATTCGGCCGACACCTGCTTCAAGCTGAGCCAGCTGTCGCAGTCGCTGGGCTATCCGCTGCAAGCGATCCACGTGCCCAAGACCATCGACAACGACCTGCCACTGACCGACTGCTGTCCGGGCTTCGGCTCGGTCGCCAAGTACGTGGCGGTGTCGACGCTCGAAGCCTCGATGGACGTGCGTTCGATGGCTGCGACCTCCACCAAGGTCTTCGTGATCGAGGTGATGGGCCGCCACGCCGGCTGGATCGCCGCGGCCGGCGGGCTGGTGGCCGACCAGGGCATCCCGGTCGTGATCCTGTTCCCGGAGATTCCCTTTGACCAGCCGGCCTTCCTGGCCCGGGTCGACGCGCTGGTCAAGTACCACGGCTACTGCACGGTGGTGGTGTCCGAAGGCTGCCACCATCCTGACGGCAGCTTCCTCGCCGAGCAGGGCACCAAGGATGCCTTCGGCCATGCGCAGCTCGGCGGTGCCGCCCCGGTGGTGGCGCAGATGGTCAAGGAGGCGCTGGGCCACAAGTTCCACTGGGCGGTCGCCGACTACCTGCAGCGGGCGGCGCGGCACATCGCGTCGGCCACCGACGTCAAGCAGGCCTATGAACTCGGCCAGCGCGCGGTCGAGCTGGCGCTGGAGGGACGCAACGCGGTGATGCCGACCATCGAGCGGATTTCCGACGTCCCCTACGACTACCAGCTCGGCACGGCATCGCTCGATGCGGTGGCCAATGCCGAGAAATTCATGCCGCGCGATTTCATCTCGGACGACGGCTGGGGCATCACCGACAAATGCCGGCGTTACCTGCTGCCGCTGATCCAGGGCGAGGACTACCCGGCTTATCGCGACGGACTGCCGGTCTACGTAACACTGGAGAACGTCGCGGTGCCGAAGAAGCTGCCGCGGTTCGAGGTCGCTGGATGAACGCGGCCCAGCGCCCCGATCCGTCGCGCTGCCCGTTGTGCGGGGAGTCGAACCGTTGCGCACTGGAGATCGAGCGCGAGACCGGCCAGGCGCAGCCTCCCTGCTGGTGCATGGGGGCGGATTTCAGCGAGGGACTGCTGGCGCGAGTGCCGGAGGGGCAGCGGCGCATGGCCTGCATCTGCGCGCGCTGCGGGGCGCAGGACGCGCTTCAGGACTGAGCCACCGGCGGCTCTTCCTTGGCCGCCATTGCCGGCAACCCGCCGCGCTCGCGCTGCTCGATGATCACCTGGTGGATGAACTGCAGCTTGCCCACCGCCGCGCGGGGCAGCACGAAGGGGTAGTAGTCGGGCTGGCCCATGCTGCGCGACAGCTCGTTCAGCACGTTGGTCAGCCGCACCCAGCCATTGAGGAAATCGAGGAAACGGCCTGCCTCGGCGTGCTCCGGCTGCCAGAGGTCCGACGGCCCGAACAGGTCGCTCGTCAGTTCGACGTTCTGCGCGTCGACGCCGAAGCTCACCGCGGTGTCGGCAGTGTCCGCCATGTGCAGGTAGTGGGCCCAGGTCTCGGCCCAGTCCTCCCAGGGATGCGAGCTCGCGTAGCTGGTCACAAAGCGATCGGCCCAGTCGAGCGGCGGACCGTTGTCGTAGTGGTTGCGCAAGGCCGCGGCGTAGTCGTCGCGTTCGTCCCCGAAGAGCTGGCGGAAGCCGTCGACCCACGGTGTCGGCGCCACCAGCAGGTCCCAGTAGTAGTGGCCGATCTCGTGCCGGAAGTGGCCCAGCAAGGTCCGGTAGGGCTCGCGCATCTCGGCCCGGATGCGCTCGCGCACGGCGTCCTCGGCCTCCTCGGCATTCAGCGTGATGACGCCCATCTCGTGGCCGGTCATGACATGCGGTCCGCCCGGCACGTGGCTCAGGAAGTCGAAGGCCAGGCCGTGCCCCGGGTCGCTCAGGCGCGTGACCACCGGCAGGCCGAGCGCGAGCAGCTGCGAGATCAGCCGGCGCTTGGCCAGTTCGAGGCTCAGCCAGAGCGCGCCGTTGCTCTCCACCGATAGGTCGGGAATGGTCCGCGTCACGCTGCACGACAGGCACAAGCCAGGCACCAGGCCCTCGGTGTTGAAGGCCGGGTCGTCACCCTCGCGCGGCGCCGGCACCATCCAGTTGCAGGCAGCCGGCGTCATGAGGTTGGCGCAACGCCGGTAAGCCTTGCCGTGGACGTCGCCGAAGAGCGTGAAGGTGTCGGCTTCGGCGCCCTCGAAACTGGCAGGCGCGAGCGGCACCACGCCGAGCCGCTCGACCACGTAGCCGAGCGGCGTCAGGCAGGCCAGGCACTGGCTGTTGCGCAGGAACACCGGGCGGCCGCACTGGCACTGGTAGGCCCGGCTCAGTGTCGGCACCTGCAGCTCGGAGGCCAGCGAGCCGCCGGTGTCGGCGCTGTCGGCGGCGCTGCCGTCGGCTTCGAGCGGATCGGGGACGGCGTCGGGGCTGTTGTTCTGGTTCTGGGCTTGCATGGCGGTCTGGATCGCGTGCGGGGACGGCGAATGATTGTGGCTGCGCGCATCGGGGCGCGGAGCGGTGCAAACGCCGATATCCTTGTAGGACGGCCGAGCGCGGCAATTTCCCTCCTTGATGAACAATCCTCCCCCGCAGTCCCTGAGCAACCGCTACGGCGAGCGCTACCGCTGGCTCCTGCTCGTCTCGGTCATGGTCGGCGTGATGGCCTCGATCATGTCGTCGACGATCGTCAACGTCGCCATCCCCGGCATGAGCCACCATTTCTCGCTCGGCCAGGAGCGGGCCCAGTGGGTCAGCTCGGGCTTCATGGTGGCGATGACGGTGTCGATGCTGACCACGCCCTGGCTGCTCTCGCGCTACGGCTACCGGCGCACCTACGTCGGCACCATGGTGCTGCTGCTCGCCGGCGGGATGACGGGCGGACTGGCGACCGATTTCACGCTGGTGTTGGCCGCACGCGTGGCCGAGGGGCTGGCGGCCGGGGTCGTACAGCCGATCCCGGCGATCATCATCCTGCGCGCCTTCCAGCCCCACGAGCAGGGCCGTGCCAGCGGCATCTTCGGCATGGGCGTGGTGCTGGCGCCGGCCATCGGACCGAGCATCGGCGGGGTGCTGGTCGACCTGTTCGGCTGGCGCTCGATCTTCTTCATGGTGGTGCCCTTCTGCCTGGCGTCGATCTGGCTGGCCTACAAGTTCGTGCCGACCACCGCGCCCGGCGGCGTGGTCGCGGCACGCAGCGAAGGCCTCGACTGGCGCGGCCTGGCGCTCGGCACGATCGGCACGCTCTGCCTGCTGAACGGCCTGGTCGCGCTGCGCGGCGAGTCGGCCCTGCACGCGACGCTGCTGCTGGCCGGCGCCGGCATCGCCTTCGGCGCTTTCGTTGCGTGGCAAAAGCGCCTGGCCGCGAGCGGCGGCGCGCCGTTGATGAACCTGGCCCTGTTCCAGTACCGCCCGTTCGCGATGGGCAGCGTGGTCGCCTTCATCTACGGCACGGCGCTGTTCGGCTCGACCTACCTGCTGCCGGTCTACATGCAGGTCGGGCTGCAGCTGTCGGCGTCTCACGTCGGCACCATCCTGCTGCCGGCCGGCATCGTGCTCGCGATCACCATCGCGGGCGTGGGCCGGCTGGCCGACCGGCATCCGACCTGGCTGCTGGTGTGCACCGGGCTGCTGCTGCTGGCCGTCTCCTTCGCGCTGATGGTGGTGCTGAAGCTCGACAGTGCGCTCTGGCTGCTGGTGGCCTTCGCGGTCATCGGGCGCATCGGACTCGGTTTCATCCTGCCCTCGCTCAACCTGGGCTCGATGCGGCCGCTGGCCAAGCCGCTGATTCCCCAGGGCGCCAGCGCCATCAACTTCCTGCGCATGCTCGGCGGCGCCGCTGGTGTCAGCCTGTGCGCGATCGTGCTCGAGTGGCGGTTGGCGGCCCATGGCGATTCGCTCGCCAACGCGGCGACCAGCCCGGCGCGGCTGGCGGCCTTCGACGAGGTGTTCCTGATGCTGGCGGGCCTGTGTGCGCTGGCGATCGTCGCGGCCTGGCAGCTGCGGGTAAAGCCGTCCGCCGCGCAGCCATGAGCCCGCTTCAGGTCTAATAGCCGCATGTGCCAGCTGCTCGGAATGAACTGCAACACGCCGACCGACGTGACCTTCAGCTTCACGGGCTTCGCCCAGCGCGGCGGCCGCACGGATCACCACGCCGACGGCTGGGGCATCGCCTTCTTCGAAGACCGGGGGCTGCGGCATTTCGTCGACCATCAGCCGGCCTGCGAGTCGCCGGTGGCCGAGCTGATCCGGCGCTACCCGATCCAGAGCCGCAACGTCATCGCCCATATCCGCAAGGCGACGCAGGGCGCGGTCAACCTGCAGAACTGCCACCCGTTCGTGCGCGAGCTGTGGGGCCGCTACTGGGTGTTCGCGCACAACGGCGACCTGAAGGATTTCCGGCCCCGTCTGCACGGCAACTTCCATCCCGTCGGCAGCACCGACAGCGAACACGCGTTCTGCTGGATCATGCAGGAGCTGGCCAAGTCGCATGCCGGCGTGCCGAGCGTCGACGAGCTGACCTTGACCTTGCGCGAACTCGCGCCGCGGCTGGCCGCCCACGGCACCTTCAACTTCATGCTGTCGAACGGCCAGGCGCTGTGGGCGCATGCCTCGACGCACCTCTGGTACGTCGAGCGCCGGCACCCGTTCTTGACGGCCGAGCTGTCCGACGAAGACCTGAGCATCGACTTCGCCCAGCACACCACGCCGAACGACCGCGTCGCCGTGGTGGTGACCGCGCCGCTCACGACCAACGAGCAATGGACGGCGTTCGCGCCGCAGGAGCTGGCGGTGTTCGTCGACGGACGACGCTGCAGCTGAGGCCTCAAAAAAAAGTTGCCGCGGATTCTGGAGACTCTGGGGCCAGCGTGGCCCTCCAGGCGCCGGCGACCTTCATCGCCGGACCTCGGCCTCCAGCGCATCGATGAACATCGCCGGCACGTCGAAGCCGGTCTGTTCGGTGATCTCCTGGAAGCAGGTCGGGCTGGTGACGTTGATCTCGGTCACGGAGTCGCCGATCACGTCGAGGCCGATCAGCAGCAGCCCGCGCGGCGCCAGCGCGCGGCCCACGGCCTCCGCGATCTCGCGGTTCTTCGGCGTCAGCGGCTGCGCCACGCCCTTGCCGCCGGCCGCCAGGTTGCCGCGCACCTCGGTGCCCTGCGGGATGCGGGCCAGCACGAAGGGCACCGGCTCGCCGCCGATGATCAGGATGCGCTTGTCGCCGGCCGCGATCTCGGGCACGAAGCGCTGCACCATGAGGGTCTCGGCGCCGTTCTTGTTGAGGGTCTCGGTGATCGAGCCCAGGTTGAGCCCGTCTTCGCGGACGCGGAAGATGCCCATGCCGCCCATGCCGTCGAGCGGCTTCAGGATGATGTCCTTGTGCTCGGCGTGGAAGGCCCGCACGGCCGCCGGGTCGCGCGTGACCAGGGTCGGGCTGGTGAATTGCTGGAACTCCATCACCGCGAGCTTCTCGGGGTGCTCGCGCAGCGCGGCCGGCTTGTTGACGACCTTCGCGCCTTCGCGCTCGGCCTGGCCCAGCAGGTGCGTGGCGTAGATGTACTCGGCGTCGAAGGGCGGGTCCTTGCGCATCAGGATCGCATCGAAGCCGTGCAGCGCCGCCTGGCGGCGCGGGGTTTCGGTGAACCAGTCGTCGCCGTTGCCGGTGAGCGTGATGTCGCGCACGCCGGCCGTCACCGGCTGCCCGGTCTGCCAGCCCAGGTCGCGCGGCTCGCAGGCCGAGATGCCATGGCCGCGGCGCTGGGCCTCGCGCATCATCGAAAAAGTGGTGTCCTTGTAGATCTTGAATTGCTCGAGCGGGTCGGCGACGAAGAGAATGTTCACGGGCTGTTCTTTCCAATAGCGGCTTTGGCTTCCTGCTTGATCTTGCACGCAGGCGCGATGTCCTTGCCCGGCGCGGCCTTCTTGCGGCCGAGCTGCTGGATGCCCAGCGCCAGCGCACCGGCCACCACTCCCCAGAAGGCCGAGCCGATGCCCGCCAGCGTGACGCCCGAGAGCGTGACCAGGAAGGTGATCAGCGCCGCCTCGCGGTGCGTCTCGTCGCGCACGGCCGCGGCCAGGCCGCCGCCGATGGTGCCGAGCAGCGCCAGGCCTGCGATGGTGGCGACGAGTTCTTTCGGGAAGGCGGTCAAAAGCCCCGTGACGGCAGCCCCGAACACGCCGATCACGATGTAGATCGCGCCGCAGCTTACCGCCGCCGTGTAGCGCCGTGCCGGGTCTTCGTGCGCTTCGCGGCCCATGCAGATCGCGGCGGTGATGGCGCTCAGGTTCAGCGCGAAGGCGCCGAAAGGCGCCAGCACCAGCGTGAACAGGCCGCTGATCGTGATCAGCTTCGACACTGGCATGTCGTAGCCCGCGGCCCGGATCGCGGCCACGCCGGGCAGGTTCTGCGAAGCCATCGTGACGACGAACAGCGGCAGCGCCAGGCTGACCATCGCCTGCCAGCTGAAGGCCGGCATCGTGAACACCGGCAGCGCCAGGCTGAAATGCACGGCGCTCCAGGCCAGTTCGCCGCGTGCGGCGGCGAAGGCGATGCCCACGCCCAGGGTCAGCGGCACCGCATAGCGCGGCAGCACCCGCCTGGCCACCAGGTAGGCGCCCAGCATCAGCAGCACCAGCGGCAGCGCGGTCTGGGCGGCGATGAAGGCCTGCAGGCCGAATCGCGCCAGCACGCCGGCCAGCAGCGCCGAAGCCAGTGCCATCGGGATCTTGTTCATGACGCGCTCGAACCAGCCGGTGGCGCCGGCCAGCGCGATCAGCAGCGCGCAGACGATGAAGGCGCCGACCGCCTCGTCCATGCCGTAGCCGGCGCCGGCGACCGCCAGCACGGCGGCACCGGGCGTGCTCCAGGCGATCATCACCGGCTGGCGCCACCACAGCGAGGGAAGCACCGAGGCCAGGCCCATGCCGATGCCCAGCGCCCACATCCAGGACGACACCATCTCGGGCATGGCGCCGAAGGCCTGGGCGGCCTGGAACACGATCGCCACCGAACTCGTGAAGCCCACCAGCACGGCGACGAAGCCGGCGGTGAAGGCCGAGAGGCTCAAATCCTTGAAGAACCGCATCCCTGGATTGTGCCGGGGCCTAGATTTCTATTTTGGAGCCGAGCTCCACCACCGCGTTGTTCGGCAGCCCCAGGAAGTCCGCCGCCCCGCTCGCGTTGTGGTGCATCTGCGCGAACAGCTTCTCGCGCCAGGGCGCCATGCCGCTGCCGAGCGTCGGGATCACGACGTCGCGCGACAGGAAGTAGCTGGTCGCCATCGGCTCCAGCTGGCAGCCGCGCAGGCGCGCGTGTTCGAGCGCGCGCGGCAGGTCGATTTCGTTCTTGAAGCCGTAGTGCACCACCACCTGCCAGCAGTGATGGCCCAGCGGCTCCATCTCGATGCGCTTGTCCATCGGGATCCAGGGCACCTCGTGGTTGCGCACCGTGACGAACAGGTTCTGGTCGTGCAGCACCTTGTTGTGCTTCAAGTTGTGCAGCAGCGCATTGGGCACCACGCCCGGCTCGGCGGTCATGAAGACCGCGGTGCCGTCGACCCGCGCCGGCGGGCTCACGAAGACCGAATCGAGGAAGCCGCGCAGGTCGATGGCCTCGGCCAGCTGGGTCTCGCCCATCAGCCGGCGCCCTTCCTTCCAGGTCAGCATCAGCGTGAAGATCGAGCCGCCGATCAGCAGCGGGAACCAGCCGCCGTCGAACAGCTTGAGCAGGTTCGAGGCGAAGAACAGGAAGTCGACCACGAAGAAGGCGCCGGTGGCCGCGATGCACAGGACCAGCGGGTATTTCCAGGCATAGCGGATCACGAAGAAGGTGAGCACCGTGGTGATCAGCATGTCGGTCGTCACCGCGATGCCGTAGGCGGCCGCCAGGTTGCTCGACGAACGGAACATCACGACCGCCAACACGATCGCCACGAACAGGCCCCAGTTGACGAACGGGATGTAGATCTGGCCCGCGGTGCGCACGCTGGTGTGCTCGATGTTCATGCGCGGCAGGAAGCCGAGCTGGATCACCTGCCGCGTGACGCTGAAGGCGCCGGTGATCAGGGCCTGCGAGGCGATCACGGTGGCGGCCGTGGCCAGCAGCACCAGCGGCAGCAGGGCCCACTCGGGCGCCATCATGAAGAACGGGTTCTTCACGGCCAGCGGGTTCTCGAGCAGCAGCGCGCCCTGGCCGAAGTAGTTGAGCGTCAGGGCCGGCATGACGACCGAGAACCAGGCGATGCGGATCGGCTTCTTGCCGAAGTGGCCGAGGTCGGCATAGAGCGCCTCGGCACCGGTCACGCACAGCACGGTGGCGCCCAGGATGATGAAGCTGGTGCCCGGGTTCTCCCACA
Source organism: Variovorax ginsengisoli (assembly GCF_030486595.1). GTDB lineage: Bacteria > Pseudomonadota > Gammaproteobacteria > Burkholderiales > Burkholderiaceae_C > Variovorax > Variovorax ginsengisoli_B. The sequence continues at coordinate 116,089 of NZ_JAUJZH010000011.1, forward strand.
TGAAGCGCAGCGCGTAGAACGGGCTCAGCGCCTTGAGGATCTCCGGATGGGTCAGGATCTGCGTCACGCCGAGCACCGCGATGGCGAAGAACCAGGCCAGTGTGATCGGGCCGAAGAAGCGGCCGATGCCCGCGGTGCCGTGCTTCTGCAGCGCGAACAGGCAGAACAGCACGACCAGGGTGATCGGGATCACGTAGTGCCTGAACTGCGGCGACACCACCTCCAGGCCCTCGACCGCCGACAGCACCGAGATCGCCGGCGTGATGACGCCGTCGCCGTAGAACAGCGAGGTGCCGAAGATGCCGACCACCAGCAGCACCCGGCGCAGCCGCGGCTTGTCGACCACCGCCTGGGAGGCCAGCGCCAGCATCGCGACCAGGCCGCCCTCGCCTTCGTTGTCGGCCCGCAGCACCAGCACGACGTACTTCAGCGAGACGATCACCGTCAGCGTCCAGAAGAACATCGACAGGATGCCGTAGACGTTGTCGATCGTGAAAGGCACGTGGCCGTGGCCGAACACCTCTTTGACCGCATACAGGACGCTCGTGCCGATGTCGCCGTAGACGACACCGATGGCCGCGAGGATCAGCGCAGCGGAGGAGGATTTAGGGGCGGACACGGAAGGGCTGCAAAGGGTCGGCGGCGTGCAGCACGCCACGAGGCGCTGTTGCGGCCCGTTGCGGCCGCTGCATCGGCTCCCACCCTCGTCGACGTTGTTATGGGGTGGCTATTTTGCCGCCGCCGCGACGGTCTGCAAGTTGCATCGCCAAATCATTCATAGACTTCGGCGTCCGGGTCGGTCGCTTCCAGTTCGTAGCTCGCGGCCACCATTGCCAGCCGGCCGATCACGCCGTACATGTAGAAGCGGTTGGGCGCGCTGGCGCCCGGCTTGGCGCCCGGCTGTGGTAAGTGCGCACTTTCCGAGAACGCCAGCGGCACGAAGCTGGCGCCCGGCAGGTTCAGGTTCTCGTCCGGCGCGCGCTCGGCGTGCACGCGGTAGAAACCGCCGACCACGTAGCGGTCCATCATGTAGACCACCGGCTCGGCGACGCCGTTGTGGACCCGCTCGTTGGTCAGCACGCCCTCCTGGACGATCAGGTCGCAGGGCTCCTGCCCTTCCTTGGCGGCGCCGGCCTTGCTGGCCCGCGGCCGGCGGACCAGGGCCTCGATCTCCTTGGCGTCGCGCACCGTCATGACGCCCAGGCCGGGGCTGCCGTTGTCGGTCTTGACCACCACGAAAGGCTTCTCGTTGATGCCGTATTCCTTGTACTTGCGGCGCACCTTGGTGAGCAGGGCGTCGACATGGCTGGTCAGGACGTCGATGCCCTGGCCGGTCGCGAAGCTGACCTCGGCCGCCTTGGCGTACATCGGGTTGATCAGCCAGGGGTCGATGCCCAGCAGCTTGCCGAAGCGCTTGGACACCTCTTCGTAGCTGTGGAAGTGGTTGCTCTTGCGGCGCACCGACCAGCCGGCGTGCAGCGGCGGCAGCAGGTACTGCTCGTGCAGGTCCTCGAGGATGCCCGGCGTGCCGGCCGACAAGTCGGTGTTGAGCAGGATGGTGCAGGGGTCGAAGTGCTTGAGCCCCAGGCGCCGCTTGCTGCGCGCCACCGGCTCCAGGCAGACCGTATCGCCGTTGGGCAGCTCGATCTTCTTCGGCGACTTGATCGCCGGATCGATCGAGCCGACCCGCACGTTCAGGCCGGCCATGTGGAAGATCCGCACCAGCTGGGCCACGTTGGCCAGGTAGAAGGTGTTGCGCGAATGGTTCTCGGGGATCACCAGCAGGTTGCGCGCCTCGGGGCAGATCTTCTCGATCGCCGCCTGCGCCGCCTGCACCGCCAGCGGCAGCATCTCGGGCGTGAGGTTGTTCCAGCCGCCCGGATAGAGGTTGGTGTCGACCGGCGCCAGCTTGAAGCCGGCGTTGCGGATGTCGACCGAGCTGTAGAACGGCGGCGTGTGCTCCATCCATTCGAGCCGGAACCAGCGTTCGATGGCGGGCGTCGAGTCGAGCACGCGCTGCTCGAGTTCGTTGATGGGGCCGGTCAGGGCGGTGACGAGATGGGGGACCATGCGGCGGCCTTGTTGGATTTATGCCTGGGCTAAGCCAAGGATTGTAGATTTGGGGACGGACGCCCCGATGACAAGCTCGCCCCCGCTTGCCCGGCGCTTCGCGTCCGGGCACCCGGGTCAGGTCCGTACTTCGCCCTGGCCCAGAACCACGTACTTGAGCGAGGTCAGGCCCTCGATCCCGACCGGCCCGCGGGCGTGGAACTTGTCGGTGCTGATGCCGATCTCGGCGCCCAGGCCGAACTCGAAGCCGTCGGCGAAACGGGTGCTCGCATTCACCATCACGCTGGCCGAATCGACCTCGCGCAGGAAGCGCTGGGCGTTCATGTGGTCGCGGGTGACGATCGCGTCCGTGTGGTGGCTCGAGTAGTGGTTGATGTGCGCGATGGCCTCGTCCACGCCCTCGACCACCTTGATGCTGATGACCGCGGCCAGGTATTCCTCGGACCAGTCCGATTCGACCGCGTCGAGCACCTTGTCGGCCGGCAGGTGCCCGCCCTCGGCGCGCAGGATCTGCGCCGCCACCGGGTCGCAGCGCATCTCGACGCCCTTGGCGGCGAAGATGGCGCCGATCTCGGGCAGGAAGGTCTCGGCGATCGACGAGGCCACCAGCAGGCCTTCAGCCGCGTTGCAGGGGCTGTATTTCTGGGTCTTCGCGTTGTCGACGATCTTCAGGGCCATGTCGAGCTCGGCCGTGTGGTCGACATAGACATGGCAGTTGCCGTCGAGGTGCTTGATCACCGGCACCCGGGCGTCGCGGCTGATGCGCTCGATCAGGCCCTTGCCGCCGCGCGGAATGATGACGTCGACGAATTGCGGCATCGCGATCAGCTGCCCCACGGCCTCGCGGTCGGTGGTGCCCACCAGTTGCACGGCGTCGACCGGCAGGCCGGCCTCTTCGAGCGACTCGGCCACCAGCAGCGCCAGCGCCTTGTTCGATTCGATCGCCTCCGAGCCGCCGCGCAGGATCGCCGCGTTGCCGCTCTTGATCGCCAGGCTGGCCGCCTCGATGGTCACGTTGGGCCGGCTCTCGTAGATCATGCCGAAGACCCCGATCGGCACCCGCATCTGGCCGACCCGGATGCCGCTGGGCTGCTGCCGCATGCCGATGACCTCGCCGATCACGTCGGACATCGCGGCCAGCTGCTCGCAGCCCTGGGCGACGGTCTCGATGGCCTTGGGGGTCAGCTTGAGGCGATCGACCATCGGCGCCGACAGGCCGGCGCCTTCGGCCCGCGCCAGGTCCTTGGCATTGGCTTCGGCCAAGGGGGCGGCCGCGGCGCGCAGGCGGCGCGCCAGCGCCTTCAGGGCCTTGTTCTTGGTGGCGGAATCCGCCCGTGCCATCAGGGCCGAAGCGAGCTTGGCTTGCAACCCGAGCGTCTGGACGTACTCGGAAACATTCAACGTATTCATCCCCGGATTGTGCCGCGAGGGCCAAAGGCGGCGTGCGCCAGGGGACAGTTGCGCACCATTCTTGTGCGTCGCCGGCCCGTCGCCCGCTCGGTCAGCGGGCCCGGGGCGCCGACGCGGCGGGTCCGCAGGCCCGGCATAGCATCAGCGCCAGCCGCTGCAGCGCCTGCCAGCCGTTGGCCGGCCAGTCGGGCTGCTTGAGGCCCTTGACGATGCCGTCGACCACGTGCGCGGCGCGCAGCATGCGCGCCAGCGCCCGGTCGTCGAGCCGCGGCAGCACCCGCTCGAAGGCCCGCTCGCGCGGACCCCAGATGCGGTTCTCGCGCAACGCCATCGGCAGTGGCCGGCCGGCCGCCATCGCGTCCCTGACCCGCTTCAGGGCCCGGATGTCCTCGGCCAGCGTGTAGTGCACCAGCACCTCGGCCTCGCCTTCGGCCTGCAGGCCGTCGAGCATGCGCGCGACCCGCTGCGGATTGCCCGCCAGCACCGCTTCCGACAGCTTGAAGACGTCGTAGCGCGCGACGTTGTTGACCGCGGCTTCGACCTGCTCCCAGCCGAGTTCGCCTTCAGGGTGCAGCAGCGCCAGTTTCTGGATTTCCTGGTGGGCGGCCAGCAGGTTGCCCTCGACCCGGTCGGCGAAGAACTGCAAGGTGCGCTGGCCTTCTTCGCCGGCCTTCACGCGCTGCCCCTGCAGCGCCAGCCGCTGGGCGATCCACTGCGGCAGCGCGGCGCGCTCGACGGTGTCGACCTGCAGGCTGACGCCATGGCTCTCGAGCGCGGCGAACCAGGCGCCGCTGCGAGTCGCCTTGTCGAGCCGGGGCAGCAGCACCAGCGTCAGGGTGCTGTCATCGCCGGCTGCGGCCTCGGCGATCTGCTGCAGCGCGGCGCTGCCGTCCTTGCCGGGCTTGCCCGACGGGATCCGGATCTCGACGATCTGCTTGTCCGCGAAGAGGCTCAGCGAACCGCCCGCCGCCAGCACCGCGCCCCAGTCGAAATGGGCACCGGCCACGGTGTAGGCGCTCCGCTCGGTATAACCCTGGCTGCGCGCCGCGGCGCGGATCGCATCGGCGGCCTCCTGCGCCAGCAGCGGCTCGTCGCCGTGGATGACGTAGAGCGGCGCCACCCGCTTCGCGAGGTGGGACAAGAGCTGGGCAGTCGCGAGTTGCACGGCGTGTCAGAAGGCCTTGATCGCAGCCAGCCGGCGCAGCACCTGCTGGGCGATGTCGTTCTGCATGTCGCGGTACAGCAGTTCGGCCTCGCCTTCCTTGGCCAGCGCCGCCGTCTCGTTGTAGGTGATGTCGCGCGACTGCTGGATCTCGGTCGGCCCGAGCAATTCCTTGCCGCCCTGGCCCCGCACCCTGAAGCGCAGCGTCAGGATCAGCTGCAGTTCGCGCACCTGGCCGTCGGGCGTGGTCGAGAGCACGATGTTGTTGCGACTCTCGCCCAGGATCTCCAGCACCGCCTCGGCCTTGTCTGCCTGGTCGGCCGGCAACACCTCCAGGGTGCCGGCGGCCCGCAGCTGCCGCCGCAGGTAGTTCGAGAACGCGGAGGTCCCCATCACCGCGATGCTCTTGAACGCGAACTCCGGCGCCTTGCGCAACTCGAAGCCGCAGCCTGCGAGCACCATCGCGCCCGCGGCCGCCAGAAAGCCGCGGCGGTTGGATCGGCGTCTCATAGAACCACGTTCACCAGCCGGCCCGGCACGACGATGATGCGCTTGGCAGCGGCACCCGCGGCGTGCTGAACGAAATCCTCGCAGGCGAGCGCGATCTTCTCGATCTCCGGCTTGGTCGCCGCGGCCGGCACGCGCAGCGAGCCGCGCAGCTTGCCGTTGATCTGCAGCATCAGTTCAATCTCGTCGCGCGCCAGCGCGCTGGCGTCGACCACCGGCCAGGGCGCATCGAGCAGGCCGCCCTGGTCCTTGTCGTAGCCGAGCTGATGCCAGAGCGCGTGCGCGATGTGCGGTGTCGCCGGGTACAGGCAGCGCAGCAGGATGCCGAAGCCTTCGCGCACCGCGGCGCGGTTGCCGGCGTCGTCCGCGGCCGGCTTGAAGCCTTCCAGCGCGTTGAGCAGCTTCATCGCCCCCGACACCACCGTGTTGTACTGCATGCGCTGGTAGTCGTAGTCGATCTGGCGCAGCACGGTGTGGATCTCGTGGCGCAGCACCTTGGCCTCCTTGCCGAACACCGGCTGGCCCGCCGGCGCCGCCGCGGCGCCGGCGCCATGCTGCGCGACGCCGAAGTTCCAGACCCGGCGCAGGAAGCGGTAGCTGCCTTCGACCGCTGCGTCGTTCCATTCGAGCGTGGCCTCGGGCGGCGCGGTGAACATGGTGTAGAGCCGGGCCGTGTCGGCGCCGTACTTCTCGATCAGGTCCTGCGGGTCGACGCCGTTGCGCTCGGTCTTGCCCATCTTGCCGACGCCGCCGTATTCGAGCTTCGTGCCGTCGGCCAGCGTGCCGCCGACGATGCGCCCCTGCGCGTCGAGTTCCGGCGTGACCTCCGAGGGCGGGAAGTAGTTCTTGCCGCCCTTCTCGCCCCGGTTGTAGAAGATGTGGTTGAGCACCATGCCCTGCGTCAGCAGCTTGCTGAAGGGCTCGTCGACCTTCACCAGGCCGAGGTCGCGCATGACCTTGGTCCAGAAGCGGGCGTAGAGCAGGTGCAGGATCGCGTGCTCGATGCCGCCGATGTACTGGTCCATCGGCATCCAGTACTGCGCGCCGTCGGCCACCATGGCTTCGTCGTTCGTCGGATCGCAGTAGCGCATGAAGTACCACGAGCTGTCGACGAAGGTGTCCATGGTGTCGGTCTCGCGGCGCGCGGGCTTGCCGCAGACCGGGCACACGACGCCGGCATGGAAGCCTTCGTGCTTGATCAGCGGGTTGCCGTGGCCGTCGGGCACGCAGTCGGTCGGCAGCACCACCGGCAGGTCCTTCTCCGGCACCGGCACCGCGCCGTGCTCTTCGCAATGAATGATCGGGATCGGCGTGCCCCAGTAGCGCTGGCGGCTCACGCCCCAGTCGCGCAGGCGCCAGGTGGTCTGCATCTCGCCCAGGCCCTTCTGGCCGAGGGCATGCGCCACCGCCTTGACCGCCTCGGCATGGTGCATGCCGCTGAAGTTGTCGGAATTGATGGTCACGCCGCGCTGCTTGTCGGCGTACCAGTCCTGCCAGCGGTGGTAGTCGAAGTGCGGCTCATCGTCGACCAGCACGACCTGGATGATCTCGATGCCGTACTTGTTGGCGAAGGCGAAGTCGCGCTCGTCATGCGCCGGCACCCCCATCACGGCGCCGTCGCCATAGCTCATCAGCACGTAGTTGCCGACCCAGACCGGGACCTGCTCCTCGGTGATCGGGTGGGTCACGGTGAGGCCGGTCGGCACGCCCTTCTTTTCCTGCGTCGCCAGCTCGGCCTCGGTGGTGCCGCCGCCCTTGGCCTCGGCGATGAAGGCGGCCACCTTGGGGTTGGTCTTCGCGGCATGGACGGCCAGCGGATGCTCGGGCGCCACGGCGCAGAAGGTCACGCCCATGATGGTGTCGGCACGGGTCGTGAAGACGTACATGCGGCCGTCCTGGATCAGGTGGCCCTGGTCGTCCTTGATCTTGTGCGTGAACGCGAAGCGCACGCCTTCGCTCTTGCCGATCCAGTTCTCCTGCATCAGCTTGACGCGTTCGGGCCAGCCCGGCAACTTGTGCTGGGTGTGCTCGAGCAGTTCCTCGGCGTAGTCGCTGATCTTGAGGTAGTAGCCGGGAATCTCGCGCCGCTCGACCGTGGCGCCGGTGCGCCAGCCCTTGCCGTCGATCACCTGCTCGTTGGCCAGCACGGTCTGGTCGACCGGGTCCCAGTTGACCACCTGGGTCTTGCGGTAGGCGATGCCCTTCTCGAGCATCTTCAGGAACAGCCACTGGTTCCACTTGTAGTAGCTCGGATCGCAGGTGGCGATCTCGCGGCTCCAGTCGATCGCCAGGCCCATGGCCTGGAGCTGGCCCTTCATGTAGCCGATGTTCTCGTAGGTCCATTTCGCCGGTGGAACGCCGTTTTTGAGCGCTGCGTTCTCGGCCGGCAAGCCGAAGGCGTCCCAGCCCATGGGCATCAGGACGTTGTAGCCGCTCATGCGCAGGTAGCGCGTGAGCATGTCGTTGATCGTGTAGTTGCGCACGTGGCCCATGTGCAGCTTGCCGCTGGGGTAGGGCAGCATCGAGCAGGCGTAGTACTTCTTCTTGCGCGTGTCTTCGGTCACGCGGTAGGCATCGGCGGCGGTCCAGTGGGCCTGGGCGGCCGACTCGACATCGGCGGGTTTGTAGCTGGGGTTCATGGGCACTCGACAACGACCCGGCGCCAGGCGGCCGGGGGAAGGCGGATTATCGCGGGGAACTGATACTCGCCCCCGGGTTAGGCTCACTTCATGTAGCCCGTCCACCGCCTGCCTGGGGGCGAGCGGCATGCTTTTCGCATGCCACAATGAATTCGATTCCCTGGGGACATGCATGGCGAAGGACTGGTGGCGGGGCGCGGTGATCTACCAGATCTACCCGCGCAGCTTCATGGACAGCAATGGCGACGGCATCGGCGATCTGCCGGGGATCACGGGCACCTTGGGCCACGTGGCGGGCCTGGGGGTGGACGCGATCTGGATTTCTCCGTTCTTCCGCTCCCCGATGAAGGATTTCGGCTACGACGTCTCGGACTACCGGGCGGTCGACCCGATCTTCGGCACCCTGGCCGATTTCGACGCCCTGCTGGCCCGGGCCCACGGGCTCGGCCTCAAGATCATCATCGACCAGGTGCTGTCCCACACCTCCGACCAACATGCCTGGTTCGCCGCCAGCCGGGCCAGCCGCGACAACCCGCAGGCCGACTGGTACGTCTGGGCCGACCCCCAACCCGACGGCACGCCGCCCAACAACTGGCTCTCGGTCTTCGGCGGCTCGGCCTGGCAATGGGACTCGCGGCGGCGCCAGTACTACCTGCACAGTTTCCTGGCAGAGCAGCCAGACCTCAATTTCCATTGCCCCGCCGTCCAGGAGGCGCTGCTGGGCGAGGTGAAGTTCTGGTGCGAGCGCGGCGTCGACGGCTTCCGCTTCGATGCCTGCAACCACCAGTTCCACGATGCGCAATTGCGCGACAACCCGCCGGCCAGCGGTGGCGAGGTGAGCACGGTGCGGGCCGACAACCCCTATGCGATGCAGCAGCACCTGCACGACAAGAGCCAGCCTGAGAACCTGCTGTTCCTCGAAAAGCTGCGCCGGCTGCTCGACGGCTATGGCGCGGTCGCGCTGGGCGAGGTCGGCGACGAGGACGCGCCGCCCGTGATGGCGCGCTACACCGAACGCGACAAGCGGCTGCACCTGGCCTACAGCTTCAGCCTGCTGACCAGCGAACACAGCGCGCGCCACCTGCGGACCCAGGTCGAGGCGCTCGACAGCGCCCTGGCCAGGACCGACGGCTGGGGCTGCTGGGCGGTGTCGAACCACGACGTGCCCCGGGTCGCCAGCCGATGGAACGCCGCCGGCTCGGCCGACACCCGGCGCGACCGGCTCTGGCTGGCGCTGCTGCTGTCGCTGCGCGGCAGCGCCAGTGTCTACCAGGGCGAGGAACTCGGCCTGCCCGAGGCCGAGGTGCCCTTCGAGCTGCTGCAGGACCCGTACGGCCGCGCCTTCTGGCCCGAATTCAAGGGCCGCGACGGCTGCCGCACCCCGATGCCCTGGCGGGCCGACCAGCCGCACGGGGGCTTCACCGACGGGCTGCCCTGGCTGCCGGTATCGGAAGCCCACCTGGCACTGGCGATCGACCAGCAGGCCGGCGATCCGCGCTCGATGCTGCACTACAGCCGCGCCCTGCTGCACTGGCGCCGCACCCAGCCGCTGCTGCGGACCGGCGGCATGCGCTTCTTCGATGCGCCCGAACCCTTGCTGTGGTTCGAGCGGCGCGAAGGTGACAAGGCGCTGCAGGCGGTGTTCAATCTGTCCGACGCACCGGCGACGCTGCAACTGGACGCGCCGTTGGTGCCGCTGCCCGGATCGCCGTTCGCCGGCGCCGGACTCGACGGCCGCATGCTGACGCTGCCGCCCTATGGCGTTTTCATGGGAGAACCCCCGCATGCTGCCTGAAGCCGAAGTCCGCGCACTGATGCGCGCCGAACATGGCGACCCGTTCGCCGTGCTCGGTCCGCACGAGACGGACGAGGGCTTGTGGGTCCGCGCCCTGCTGCCGGGCGCGCAGTCCGTGGCCGTGCTGCACTCGGGCTCGGGTTGGCCGCTGGCCCAACTCGACCGCCAGGGCGACAGCGACCTCTTCGCCGCCCTGGTGCCGGCCTCGGAGGCCCGGCTCGGCTATCGCTTCGAGGTCGACTGGGGCGCGCACAGATCGGCGCTCGAAGACCCGTATCGATTCCCGCCGGTGCTCGGCGAGACCGACGTCTGGCTGCTGGCCGAGGGCACCCACCTGCGGCCCTACGAGCAGCTCGGCGCCCACCTGCGCGAGATCGACGGCGTGCGCGGCGTCGCCTTCGCGGTCTGGGCACCGAATGCGCGCCGGGTCTCGGTGGTCGGCGACTTCAACCAGTGGGACGGCCGGCGGCACATGATGCGCCTGCGGCGCGAGTGTGGGGTCTGGGAGATCTTCGCGCCGCACGTGGCACCCGGCGACGCCTACGAATTCGAGCTGCTCTCGGCCCAGGGCCAGGTGCTGCGCAAGGCCGACCCTTTCGGCTTCTCGGCCCGCCTGCGGCCCGACACCGCCTGTGTGGTGCAGCCGCTGCCGGCCCCCGTGGCCCTGCCGCCCGGACGCGCCGATGCCAACGCGCGCGACGCCGCGATCAGCATCTACGAGGTGCACCTGGGCTCCTGGCGGCGCAAGAACGGCCACGAATGGCTCGACTACCGCGAACTGGCCGACACCCTGGTGCCCTATGCCCGCGACATGGGCTTCACGCACATCGAGCTGCTGCCGGTCAGCGAGCACCCGTTCGACGGTTCCTGGGGCTACCAGCCGATCGGCCTCTATGCGCCGACCTCGCGCTTCGGCACGCCAAGCGACTTCCGCCACTTCGTCGAAGCCGCCCATGCGGCGGGCCTGGGCGTGATCCTCGACTGGGTGCCGGCCCATTTCCCGACCGACGTCCACGGGCTCGCCAACTTCGACGGCACCGCTCTCTACGAGTACGCCGACCCGCGCGAAGGCTTCCACAACGACTGGCAGACGCTGATCTTCAACTATGCGCGGGTCGAGGTGCGCAACTACCTGGTCGGCAACGCGCTGTACTGGCTCGAGCGCTATGGCGTCGACGGCCTGCGGGTCGACGCGGTGGCCTCGATGCTCTACCGCGACTACAGCCGCAAGGCCGGCGAATGGGTGCCGAACGCGCTCGGCGGCCGCGAGAACCTCGAGGCGATCGAGTTCCTGCGCCGCATGAACCGGGTGGTCGGCGTCGAGCGGCCGGGCGCCATGACCCTGGCCGAGGAATCGACCAGCTTCCCGGGCGTGACGCGGCCGCCCGAGAACGGCGGCCTCGGCTTCCACTACAAATGGAACATGGGCTGGATGAACGACACCCTGGCCTATGCCGGGATCAACCCGATCTACCGCAAGCACCATCACCAGCGGATCACCTTCGGCCTGATGTACGCCTTCAGCGAGAACTTCGTGCTGCCGCTGTCGCACGACGAGGTGGTGCACGGCAAGGGCTCGATGATCGGGCGCATGCCCGGCGACAACTGGCAGAAGTTCGCCGGCCTGCGCAACCTGTACGGCTACCTGTGGGCCTACCCGGGCAAGAAGCTGCTGTTCATGGGCGGCGAAATCGCCCAGTTCGCCGAATGGAACGCCGACCGCAGCCTCGACTGGCACCTGCTCGACCAGCCGGCGCACCAGGGAATTCGCCGGCTGGTGCGCGACCTCAACAACGTCTACCGGCACTTCCCGGCGCTGCACGAGCTCGACTGCGAGGGCGAAGGCTTCGAGTGGATCTGCCACGACGACGCCGACCACTCGGTGTTCTCCTTCGTGCGGCGGGCACGCGACGGCCGCTTCGTGGTGGCGGTATGCAACTTCACGCCGGTGCCGCGGATCGGCTATCGACTCGGGATGCCGGCGGACGGCACCTACCGCGAAATCATCAACACCGACAACCACGTCTACGGGGGCAGCGGCGTGGGCAACGGGCCGGTTGCCAGCGAGCCCGTGCACTGGCATGGCCGGGCACGCTCGATGGTGATGTCGGTGCCGCCGCTCGGAACCGTGATGTGGGTGCTCGCGTGAGGTCGGGGCAGCGCCCATGAACGACGGCACGCCCCTGCCGCTCGGCGCCACGGCGAGCCCCGACGAGGTCAATTTCGCGCTCGCTGCACCCAACGCCACGGCCGTGGAGCTGTGCCTGTTCGACGGCACCGGCGCCCACGAGCAGCAGCGCCTGCGGCTGCAGGCCCGGACCGACGGCGTCTGGCACGCCCGCCTGCCGGGTGCCCGGCCCGGCCTGGTCTACGGCTGGCGCGTCCATGGCCCCTGGTCGCCCGCCGAGGGGCTGCGCTTCAACCCCGCCAAGCTGCTGCTCGACCCCTACGCGCGCGAGATCGTCGGCCGCTATGGCGGCGAAGACCTGTTCCTGGGCCACGACCCCGCGCAGCCGCTGCAGCGCGATGCGCGCGACAACGCGGCCATCGCGCTCAAGGCCCGCGTCACGACCCCGCTGCCCGCGGCGCCGCCCGGGCGCAGCCGCATCCCGGCCGGTGAACGGGTACTGTACGAGGTCCATGTGCGCGGCCAGACCCGCCGCCACCCGGGTGTCCCCGAGGCCCTGCGCGGCAGCTACGCCGGCCTCGCCGAGCCGGTGGTGCTCGACCATCTGCAGCGCCTCGGCGTCACCACGCTGAGCCTGATGCCGGTCCAGCAGCGCGCCGACGAGTCTCGCCTGCTCGCCCTCGGCCTCAGCAACTACTGGGGCTACAGCACGATCGGCTGGTTCGTGCCCGAGGTCCGCTACTGGAGCGGCCGAGCCGGCACCACGCCGGCGAGCGAGTTCCGCGCCCTGGCCGATGCCGTCCATGCACGCGGCATGGAACTGGTAATCGACGTGGTCTACAACCACAGCGCCGAGACCGACGAGCTCGGGCCGACGCTGAGCCTGCGCGGCATCGACAACGCGCTCTACTACCACCTGCGCCCCGACGACCGGGCGCTCTACCAGAACTGGACCGGCTGCGGCAACTGCCTCAACCTGGCCGAGCCCAGGGCGCTCGCGCTGGTGATGGACAGCCTGCGCTACTGGGTCTGCGAGCTCGGCGTCGACGGCTTCCGCTTCGACCTCGCGCCGGTGCTCGCGCGCGGCGCCGACGGCGACTTCGACCCTCGCGCGCCCTTCCTCGCGGCCATCGCGCAGGACCCGGTGCTGGCGCGCACCTTGCTGATCGCCGAACCCTGGGACATCGGCCCGGGGGGCTACCGGCTCGGCGAGTTCCCGGCCGGCTGGCTCGAATGGAACGACCGCTTCCGCGATGTGCAGCGCGGCTTCTGGCTGCAGGGCATCGAGGGCCTGGGCGAATTCGCCCATCGCTTCACGGCCTCGAGCGACGACTTCAGGCGCAACGCCCGCGCGCCCACGGCCAGTGTCAGCTTCATCACCGCGCACGACGGCTTCACGCTGCGCGACCTGCTGAGCTACAACGAGCGCCACAACCTGGCCAACGGCGAGGGCAACCGCGACGGCAGCGGCCACAACCTGAGCCGCAATTGCGGCGTCGAGGGCGAGACCGACGACCCCGCCGTGCGCGCCGAGCGGCGGCGCCTGCAACGGGTGCTGCTGGCCGTGCTGCTGCTGTCGCAAGGCACGCCGATGCTGCTGGCCGGCGACGAAATCGGCCATACCCAGCGCGGCAACAACAACGCCTACTGCCAGGACAACGACACCACCTGGCTCGACTGGGACCGTGCCGACGGCGCCATGCCCGCCTTCGTCGCCCGCCTGCTGGCGCTGCGCCGCGAAGCCGCTCCCCTGCGCAGCACGCAGTGGTGGCCGGCCGAGGCCGTGCCGGGCACCACCGCGCTGCGCTGGCTGGCGCCGGAGGGCCACCCGATGCGCAACGAAGACTGGCAGGCCGGTGATCGCCGTGCAATGGCCATCCTGTTCGAGGCGCCGCCACCGGCCGAGCGCTGGCTGGTGCTGCTGAATGCCGGCACCGCCCCGGTCGGTTTCACCCTGCCGCCGGGCCGCTGGACCTGCCGGCTGGCCAGCGACGCGGCCGACGACGAGGCCGCGGCCCAGCGCCTCGATGCGACCCAGACGCTGGCGCCGGGCAGCCTCTGGGTCGCAAAAACATGAAGGCGCCGGCACCACGGTGCTAGGCTGGAATCACTCGAGAAAACCAACGGAGACATCTGATGGAAGACATCGCGCAACCGACCCTGCAGGCCCACCAACTCGTTCGCCGCACCATCGCCCTGGTGCTGGCCGGCGGCCGGGGCTCCCGGCTCAAGCAGCTCACCGACCGGCGGGCCAAGCCGGCGGTCTATTTCGGCGGCAAGTTCCGCATCATCGATTTCGCGCTGTCGAACTGCCTCAACTCGGGGATCCGGCGGATGGCCGTGGTGACGCAGTACAAGTCGCACTCGCTGATGCGCCACCTGCAGCGCGGCTGGAGCTTCCTGCGCGCCGAACTCAACGAAATGGTCGACGTGCTGCCGGCCCAGCAGCGGGTCGGCGACGAGCACTGGTACCGCGGCACGGCGGATGCGGTCTACCAGAACCTCGACATCATCCAGACCCGCTCCACGCCGCATGACTACGTCGTGGTGCTGGCCGGCGACCATGTCTACAAGATGGATTACTCGATCATGCTGACCGACCACGTCGCCAGCGGCCGCGGCTGCACGGTCGGCTGCATCGAGGTGCCGCGCATGGAGGCCACGGCCTTCGGCGTGATGGATGTCGACGAGAACCGCAACATCACGGCCTTCCTCGAGAAGCCCGCCGACCCGCCTGCCATGCCGGGCAAGCCCGACATGGCGCTGGCCAGCATGGGCATCTACGTCTTCGATTCCGAGTACCTCTACCAACTGCTCGAGGAGGACAGCGCCAACCCCGTCTCGGACCACGACTTCGGCAAGGACATCATCCCCCGCGCGGTCGCCGAAGGGCGGGCGCTGGCCCATCCTTTCGGCATGTCCTGCGTGACCCGGGCCAGCCGCGGCCCCGGCGCGGCCGCCTACTGGCGCGATGTGGGCACGATTGATGCATTCTGGGCAGCCAACCTCGACCTGGCCTCGATCACCCCGGAGCTCGACATCTATGACACCGACTGGCCCATCTGGACCTACCAGCGGCAGCTGCCGCCGGCCAAGTTCGTGCTCGACCGCGACGGCAAGCATGGCATGACGGTCAACACCATCGTCTCGGGCGGCTGCATCGTCTCGGGCTCCAAGGTCAGCAGCTCGGTGCTGTTCTCGGGCGTGCGCATCCATTCGTTCTGCGAGATCAACGAAGCCGTGCTGCTGCCCGACGTCGAGGTCGGCCGCGCCTGCCGGCTCAACAAGGTCGTGATCGACCGCGCCTGCGTGATCCCCGACGAGATGGTGATCGGCGAGGACCCGGCCGCCGACGCCGCGCGCTTCGAGCGCACCGAGGGCGGCGTGGTGCTGGTGACGCGCGAGATGCTCAAGCGCCTGGCGCCCTGAGACCGATGAGGATCCTCCAGGTCAGCGCCGAACTGTTTCCCCTGCTCAAGACCGGAGGCCTGGCCGACATCGCCGGCGCCCTGCCGCTGGCGCTGATGGCGGCCGGCCAGGAGGCGCGGGTGCTGCTGCCGGGCTTCCCCGCCATCCTCGCCGGCGTCGCCGATGCGGCGCCGGTGGCCGAGCTGACTGCGCCCTGGGGCGAGCGGGCACGGCTGCTGCTCGGCCGGATCACCACCGCCGGCGCGCCCGACACGCCGGCCTACGTCATCGATGCGCCGGCGCTCTACGACCGTCCCGGCAATCCCTATGAGGACCCGCGCCGCCAGCCCTATGCCGACAACCACCGGCGTTTCGCGCTGCTCGGCTGGGCCGCGGCACAGCTGGCCCAGGGGCTCGACCCTGGCTGGCAGCCCGACATCGTGCATGCGCACGACTGGCACGCCGCCCTGGCACCGGCCTACATGGCCTTCGCGCCGCGCGGGCGGCAGCCGCGCGCCGGCAGCGTCTTCACGGTCCACAACCTGGCCTACCAGGGCCTGTTCGCCGCTTCGCATTTCGCCGAACTCGGCCTGCCGGCGGCGGCCTTCTCGATCGACGGCCTCGAATACCACGGCCAGTTGTCGTTCATGAAGGGCGGCCTGTGCTTCGCCGACCGCCTCACGACCGTCAGCCCGACCTACGCGCGCGAGATCCAGACGCCCGAGCAGGGCTGCGGCCTCGACGGCCTGCTGCGAAGCCGGGCCGAGGTGCTGACCGGCATCCTCAACGCGGTCGACGACCAGGTCTGGAACCCGGCCACCGACGCGCTGATTCCGCACCGCTACGACCTGCGCCGGATGACCGGCAAGGTGCGCAACAAGGCGGCGCTCCAGGAAGAGCTCGGCCTCGCGCCCCAGACCCATGCCCCGCTGTTCGTGCTGGTCAGCCGGCTGACCGAGCAGAAGGGCCTGCACCTGGTGCTCGAAGGCCTCGACGGGCTGCTCGCACAAGGCGGCCAGCTGGCCCTGCTGGGCAGCGGCGACGCCTGGCTCGAGGCGGCGTTCAAGCAACGCGCGGCCCACGCGCCGCAGTCGGTCAGCGTCACGCTGGGCTACAGCGAAGCGACCGCCCACCGGCTGTTCGGCGCCGGCGACGTCACGCTGGTGCCCTCGCTGTTCGAGCCCTGCGGCCTGACCCAGATGTACGGGCTGAAGTACGGCAGCCTGCCGCTGGTGCACCGGATCGGCGGCCTGGCCGACACGGTGGTCGACGCCACGATCGAGGACCTGGCCAGCGGCGAGGCCACCGGCTTCGCGTTCGACGATTTCGGGGCCGAGGGCTATGCGCGCGCGGTGCGCCGCGCCTTCGCGCTCTACCAGCGCCCCGCCGACTGGCGCGCCGTCCGCGCCAGCGCCATGCGCCGCCCCGCCGACTGGGGCAGCGCCGCCGCGCAATACCTCGGCGTCTATGCCGCGGCCCTGAACCCACGCCCCTCCCCACCGCCATGAACATCGAAGACTTCAAATACGACCACCCCGACCGCGACGTCGCAGCCTTCAAGCGCGCGGTCGCCAACAAGCTCATCTATGCGGTCGGCAAGGACCCGTTCGCCGCCAGCCCCGACGACTGGCTGCACGCCACCGCGCTGGCGGTGCGCGACCAGCTGGTCGAGCGCTGGATGGGCACCACGCGGGCGCAGTACGCGCAGAAGCTCAAGCGCGTCTACTACATGTCGATGGAATTTCTGATCGGGCGCACCTTCACCAACGCGCTGCTGGCGCTCGAGCTGCAGGGCACCGTCAAGCAGGCGCTGGCCGACTTCGGGGTCGACATCCAGGCGCTGTCCGAGCGCGAACCCGACGCCGCCCTCGGCAACGGCGGCCTCGGCCGGCTGGCGGCCTGCTTCCTCGACTCGATGGCCACGCTGGGCGTGCCGGGCATGGGCTACGGCATCCGCTACGAGTACGGCATGTTCCGCCAGCGCATCGTCGATGGCCAGCAGGTCGAGCAGCCCGACTACTGGCTCACGCGCGGCAACCCCTGGGAGTTCCAGCGGCCCGAAGTCACCTTCCGCGTCCGCTTCGGCGGCCACGTGCAGCGGCGCGAGGGCATCCACGCACCCTACGGCGCGGCCAACTGGGTCGACACACACGACGTGCTGGCGATGGCCTACGACACCATCATCCCGGGCTACGGCACCCAGGCCACCAACACCCTGCGCCTGTGGTCGGCCAAGGCCACCGAGGAGATCGACCTGTCGGCCTTCAACCGCGGCAACTACATGGAGGCCGTGGAGAGCAAGAACCACTCCGAGAACGTCTCGCGCGTGCTTTATCCCGACGACTCCACGCCCTCCGGCCGCGAGTTGCGGCTGCACCAGGAATACTTCTTCGTCAGCGCCAGCGTGCAGGACCTGCTGCGCCGCTACCTGCGCAACCACACCACCTTCGACGACCTGCCCGACCAGGTCAGCATCCACCTCAACGACACCCATCCGGTGCTTGCGGTGCCCGAGCTGATGCGCCTCCTGATCGACGAGCACAACCTGCCCTGGGACACCGCCTGGGCCCACACCCAGAAGGTCTTCAGCTACACCAACCACACGCTGATGCACGAGGCGCTCGAGACCTGGCCGGTCGAGATGTTCGGCCGCATCCTGCCGCGCCACCTGCAGATCCTGTTCGACATGAATTCGCGCTTCCTGGCCGAAGTCACCCAGGCCCACGGGCACGATGTCGAGCTGCTGCGGCGGCTCTCACTGATCGACGAATCGGGCGAGCGGCGGGTGCGCATGGCCTACGTGGCGGTGCTCGCGAGCCACTCGATCAACGGCGTCTCGGGGCTGCACTCGGAGCTCATGAAGCAGTCGATCTTCGCCGACTTCAACAGCCTGTTTCCCGAGCGCTTCAACAACAAGACCAACGGCGTCACGCCGCGGCGCTGGCTGGCGCAGGCCAATCCGCCGCTGGCCGCGCTGCTCGACGCCCGCATCGGCCGCGGCTGGCGGCGCGACCTGACGCAATTGCAGGCGCTGCGGCCGATGGCGCAGCAGCCGGCCTTCGTGCGGGCCTTTCGCCATGCCAAGCGCGAGAACAAGCTGCGGCTGGCCAACTGGGTCGACGAGCACCTGCGCATCGACATCGACACCGACGCGCTGTTCGACGTCCAGGTCAAGCGCATGCACGAGTACAAGCGGCAGCTGCTCAACGTGCTGCACGTGGTCACGCGCTACCACCGCATCCTTGCCGATCCGACGGCCGGCCATGTGCCGCGCGTGATCGTCTTCGCCGGCAAGGCGGCCTCGGCCTACCAGATGGCCAAGCTGGTGATCCGGCTGATCAACGACGTGGCCAAGGTGATCAACGAGGACGAGCGGGTCGGCAAACTGCTGAAGGTGGTGTTCCTGCCGAACTACAGCGTCAGCCTGGCCGAGATCATCATGCCCGCGGCCGACCTGTCGGAGCAGATCTCCACCGCCGGCACCGAGGCGTCTGGCACCGGCAACATGAAGTTCGCGCTCAACGGCGCGCTGACCATAGGCACGCTGGACGGCGCCAACGTCGAGATGCGCGACAACGTCGGCGCCGAGAATTTCTTCATCTTCGGCAACACCACGCCGGAGGTGGCCCAGATCCGCGCCAGCGGCTACCACCCGCGCGGCATCTACGAAGCCGACCCGGAACTGCAGCGCACGCTGGACAGCATCCGCGACGGCCTGTTCTCGCCCGCCGAGCCGGCACGCTACCAGCAGATCTTCGACGCCCTGGTGAGCTGGGGCGACCACTACCTGCTGCTGGCCGACTACGCGAGCTACATCGAGGCCCAGGCCAAGGTCGACGCGCTGTACCGCGACGCCGATGCCTGGACCCGGATGGCGATCCTCAACGTGGCGGGCATGGGCGAGTTCTCGTCGGACCGGACGATCGCGCAGTACGCGCACGAGATCTGGAAGACCAGGCCGGTGGCGCTGGGGCCGGCCGCGGAGGCCGCTACGGTTTCTTCGGCGGCGCCTCGGTGACGAAGCCGATGCGGCTCAAGCCTGCCTTGTTGGCGATGCCCATCAGTTCGACCACGCGGCCGTAGGGCACGCTCTGGTCGGCCCGCAGCTGCACCTCGGTGTCGCGGCTGCCGGCCGCGGCCTTGGCCAGGCCGGCGGCGAGTTCGTCGGTGCTGACCGCCTGGTCGTCCAGGTACACCTTGCCCGCCGCATCGACCACCAGCGTGACGAACCTCGGCGTGTCGCCGGGCTGGCCGGCGTCGGTGCGCGGCAGATCGAGCTTGATCGAGCTGGCCATCAGCGGCGCGGTGATGATGAAGATCACCAGCAGCACCAGCATCACGTCGACCAGCGGCGTCACGTTGATGTCCGACAGCGGCCGCTGGCCGCCGGCGCCGGTCGAGCGGCCGCCGCTGGCGGCGCTGCCGAGCGAGGTGCGACCGAAGGCCATGTGCGGGCTCCTTGGCGCCTAGGCCGGCATCGGCCGCGCCGGCGGCAGGGGGGCCTCCCGCGATGCAGGCTCGCCGAACATGCCGAGCAGGTCGTGGGCGAAGCCCTCGAGCTCGGCCTCGATGCGGCCGACCACCCGGCCGAAGACGTTGTACGCCAGCACCGCCGGGATCGCGACCGCCAGGCCGAAGGCGGTCATGATGAGCGCCTCGCCGACCGGCCCCGCCACCTTGTCGATGGTGAAGCCGCCGGTCTCGGCGGCAATGGCCACCAGCGCGCCGTAGATGCCCCAGACCGTGCCGAGCAGCCCCACGAAGGGCGCCGTGGCGCCGACCGTGGCCAGCAAGATCTGCCCGGCCTGCAGCCGGCGCAGGGCCGCGTGCAGGGCGTCGCGAAGGATCCGTGTCAGGCGCTGGGTGCGGTCGACCTTGCCGCCGAGCGTCGCGCCCTCGGCCGGCAGCGCCAGCCGGTTCAGGGCGCGCACCGCCGGCAGCACCATCAGCGCCCGGTCGAAGGCTTGCAGGCGCGCTTCGGCGTCCTGCAGCGACGCCGACTGCCAGAAGGCCGCAATGCTGCGCAGCACGTCGCGCGTGCCCCCGCGCAGCAGCCAGGCC
Organism: Variovorax ginsengisoli; assembly: GCF_030486595.1. GTDB lineage: Bacteria > Pseudomonadota > Gammaproteobacteria > Burkholderiales > Burkholderiaceae_C > Variovorax > Variovorax ginsengisoli_B. The sequence goes on from NZ_JAUJZH010000011.1 coordinate 136,269, forward strand.
TTCCAGAGGATCACGACCCAGCTCGCCACCGACATCGCGAGCAACAGCGCCGCCACCGCGCGGCTGACGCCGTCGCCATGGCGGAGCAACTCGAGGATGCTCATTGAATGACCTCCGTGCTTCGCACTGCGGTGCGAGCCCCCTTCGGAACGGCCGGGCGCGGGCTCATGCCGGGCCGGTCCTCAGCGCAGGCCGAGGACGTCGAACATGTCGAACAGGCCCGCCTTCTGGCCGGCCAGGAAGCGCACCGCACGCAGGCTGCCCTGGGCGTAGGTCGCGCGGCTGGACGACTTGTGGCTGATCTCGATGCGCTCGCCGGTGCCGGCGAACAGCACGGTGTGATCGCCGACGATGTCGCCGCCGCGGATCGCCGAGAAGCCGATGCTCGAGGGATCGCGCTCGCCGGTGATGCCCTCGCGCGCGTAGACCGCGCAGTCCTTGAGGTCGCGGCCCAGCGCCTCGGCGATCACCTCGCCCATCTTGAGCGCGGTGCCCGAGGGCGCATCGACCTTGTGGCGGTGGTGGGCCTCGATGATCTCGATGTCGTAGCCGGTGGCGAGCGCCTTGGCCGCCATCTCGAGCAGCTTGAGCGTGACATTGACGCCGACGCTCATGTTGGGCGCCATCATGATCGCGATGTCCTGGGCGGCATTGGTGATCTCGGCCTTTTGCGCGTCGCTGAAGCCGGTGGTGCCGATCACCATCTGCACCCCGAGTTCGCGGCAAACCGCCAGGTGCGCGAGCGTGCCCTCGGGCCGCGTGAAATCGATCAGCACCTGCGCATCGGCCAGGCCAGCGCGCAGGTCGGAGACGATCGGCACGCCGCTCGCGGCACCGAGGAAGGCGGTGGCGTCGTTGCCGATCGCCGGGCCACCGGCGACATCCAGCGCACCGGCCAGGCGGCAATCGGGCGTCTCGCGCACGGCCTCGATCAACATGTGGCCCATGCGGCCGGAAGCGCCGGCGATCGCCACACGCCGGAGTTGGGAATTGGAAGCGGAGGAGTCGGTCACGCGTTTCAGCCTCTGGAAATGCGGAAGAACGGAAAGGAGCGGGCAGGCCGGAGGTCCCGGCCAGGGTGCGCGCTCAGCGCGTCGATTCGAGCGGCGGGTAGACCGCCGGCAACGGCGGCTGCGGCGCGGTGGGTGCCGGCTGGCTTTCCGCCGGTTTTTCCTTGGGCGGATCGAACTTCTTGAGCTGGTCGTCGGTCGCCTCGAGCGGCGGCACCGAGCCACGGCGCTTGCGGGTGTCGAGCTGGGCGACGAATTCCTCTTCGCTCGGCATCGGGTCGCCCTCGAAGCGCTCGAGCAGTTCACCGTTGAAATACAGCGTCAGGCGGCGCTGCTGGGCCTCGACGCCCTGGCGCCGGATCGTGAATACGTAGTCCCAGCGGTTGGAATGGAAGACATCGGTCAGCAGCGAGGTGCCGAGGACTTCGCGCGCCTGCTGGCGCGACATGCCGGGCTTGAGGGCCTCGACCTGCTCCTTGGACACGAAATTGCCTTGGACCACCTCGACCTTGTAGGGCGTGACGGCCGTGAGTGCACCGCGCGCGCTGTCGCCGACACTGCTGCAGGCGCCCAGGCACAGGCTCGCGGCGACGGCGCCGAGGAGCAGCCATGGGCGGCGTTGGGAAATGGCGGGCATGGGAAAAGGGTTGGGCGATATGATCGAATCATTGTAGCGGCTGGCCCCCGGCGGGCCTCGCCCGCCTGGCCGGCGGAGGAACGACCCATGGGCAACATCGACGAACTCAAGAACACCGGCCTCAAGGCCACCCTGCCACGCCTGAAGATTCTCGAGATCTTCCAGAACGGCAATCAGCGCCACATGACCGCGGAAGACGTCTTCCGCGTGCTGCTCAACGACCACTCCGACATCGGCCTGGCCACGGTCTACCGCGTCCTGACGCAGTTCGAGCAGGCCGGCATCCTCGAGCGCAGCCACTTCGAGAGCGGCAAGGCGGTCTACGAGCTCAACGAAGGCAAGCACCACGACCACCTGGTGTGCACCGGCTGCGGCAAGGTCGAGGAGTTCTACGACGCCGAGATCGAGCGCCGCCAGCAAATGATCGCCAAGGACAAGGGCTGGATCCTGCAAGACCACGCCATGTCGCTTTACGGCCTCTGCGCGGATTGCGTAAGCAAGCGCTGACTCTCGTTCGCCCTCGGGCGGGTCAATCGTCGTCGCGCGCGCTTTCCATCGCCTTGTGGTGGCGCGCCACGAAATCGGCATAGGTGTCGATGCCGCGCAGCTGCAGGATCGAATTGCGCACCGCGGCCTCGACCAGCACCGCGATATTGCGCCCGGCCACCACCTGGATGATCACCTTGCGCACCGGGATGCCCAGCACGTCCTGGGTCAACGGCGCCGACGGCATGCGCTCGTAGTCGCGCTCGAAGCTGTCGCGCCGCACCAGGTGCACGATCAGCTTGAGCCTCATCTTCCGCCGCACGGCGGTCTCGCCGAAGATCGCCCGGATGTCCAGCAGGCCGATGCCGCGCACCTCCAGCAGGTTCTGCAGCAGTTCGGGGCAGCGGCCCTCGAGCGTGGTCTGGTTGATGCGATAGAGGTCGACCGCATCGTCGGCCACCAGGCCGTTGCCGCGCGAGATCAGCTCCAGGCCGAGTTCGCTCTTGCCCAGCCCCGACTCGCCCGTGATCATCACGCCCAGGCCCAGGATGTCCATGAAGACGCCGTGCATCGAGGTGCGCTCGGCGAAATGCTTCGACAGGTAGGCCCGCAGCAGGTCGATCACGAAGGCCGACGACTCGCGGGTCGCGAACAGCGGCAGCTGGGCGCGCTCGCAGATCGACAGCAGCTCGTCGGGCGCCGGCTGGCCATCGGCCAGCACCAGCATCGGCGGCTCCAGCGTGACGATGCGCGCGATCCGCCGGGCGCAGTCCTGCAAGGTGCCGCGGGTCAGGTAGGCGACTTCGCGGGCGCCAAGGATCTGCACCCGGTACGGGTGGATGTAGTTGAGGTAGCCGACCAGGTCGGCGGCCGACTGGGCGCGGCTGATGACGTCGGGGTCGAACTGCCGTTCGGAGGCGCCGAGCCCGGCCAGCCACTCCCAGCGCAGCGAGCCGCGGAACTCCTCGAACATCGCATCGGCGCTGATGACGGTCGGCTTCATGTCCGAACCCGTCCGGCGCCGAAGAAGTTCAAGCCACCTGTGCGGACTGCCATCCGGCGATCAGGGCGTGCAGTGCCGCCGCATCGGTGCTGGACTTGATCTGCTCGCGCAGATTGGCATCGCTCAGCAGCTCGGCGATTTCCGAGAGTATTTCCAGATGTTTCTGGGTCGCGGCTTCCGGCACCAGAAGGAAGATCAGCAGCACCACCGGCTGTTCGTCCGGGGCGTCGAAGCCGATCGCGTTGGCGAGCTGGAACACCGCGGCCATCGGCGACTTGAGGCCCTTGATGCGGCCGTGGGGGATCGCCACGCCGTGGCCGAGACCGGTTGAGCCCAGGCGCTCGCGCGCAAACAGGCTGTCGGTGATCAGGGCGCGTCCGAGACCGTGCAGGTTCTCGAACAACAGCCCTGCTTCTTCAAAAGCACGCTTCTTGCTAGTGGCGTCGACGCTCACGAGCACTTGAGCGGGCGGCAGGATGGACGCGAGTCGGTTCATGTTGGGGCGGGGGCGATTATGCACCCACCCTGGAAAAAGCAAAGGGCCGCCTGACGGCGGCCCGCAAGAGTATTTGCCCGAACAGCGGAACTACATCACGCGCTTGGGGGCGGCGTGGTGGTGATCCTGCAGGCGGTCCTTGTGGCGCACGACCTGGCGGTCGAGCTTGTCGACCAGTTCGTCGACGGCGGCATAGAGATCAGCGTGGCTCGACTCCGCGAACATGTCGTTGCCCTTGACGTGGATATTGCATTCGGCCCTTTGCCGGCGTTCCTTTTCCTTCTGCTTTTCCACCGTGAGGATCACCTTCACATCGACCACCTGGTCGAAATGCCGGGTGATCCGGTCCAGCTTGCTCGTAACGTAGTTGCGCAAAGCAGGTGTGACGTCGAGGTGATGACCGCTGATCGTCAAATTCATGAATGACCTCCTGGAATTGACGGTTGGGGAAATGGCCGCGCCCCTGGAAGTAGAGGCGTGGCCGGGGAATCGAAAGGGGAATGAGGGGAAGGAGAGAGGGGAAAGAGGGGGAGGGAGAGAGAGGCTTCGAGTCACTATGCCCATGCTGTCATCGAATTGCAATCCCTTCGTGCCAGGGGTCTGCGCCAGATCAAATGCAGTTTGTCACACGCTATCGATTTGATAGCCAACAAGCGCCGGACGGCGCGGCCGACCGGCGCCACTGGAAACAAACCCAGGCTCATGCGAGGGGGCTTTCGACCCCGCAGTCCGAAGGGACAGGAAGCCGCCGCCGGCCGCGCGTTCAGCGCCAGGCGGCGCGCATCCGGCTCAGCAGGTCGATCGTGGCGGCCGGCGGCGGCACGTGCGGCGCGCGCTCGGGCGGCGGCGGCCAGGTCTGCTGCTCGAAGCGCTGGGCATCGGCGGCCGGAATGAAGCGGGTGCGGCCCGCGTACAGGTGGCGGTCGCCGCGCGCCGCCTGCTGCGTCACGTAGAAGCGCTGCGGCACCAGCAGGTGCAGGTGGTCGCGGGCACGGGTCATGGCGACGTACAGCAGCCGGCGCTCTTCTTCGAGCTCGCGGGCGCCCTGAGCCACGTCGGCCGGGATGCAGCCGTCGACCACGTTGAGCACGTGGACCGATTTCCACTCCTGGCCCTTGGCGGAGTGGATGGTCGACAGGATCAGGTAGTCCTCGTCGAGCAGCGGCGGGCCGGGACGATCGCTGGTGGCCTCGGGCGGGTCGAGCGTGAGCTCGGTCAGGAAGCGCTCGCGCGAGCCGTAGCCGGCGGCCAGCCGGGCCAGCTGCTCGACGTCGCCGCGCCGCACGGCGGCATCGTCGTGCAGCCGCTCCAGGTGCGGGAGGTACCAGTCGAGCGCCAGCTCCATGTCGGCCGGCCAGGGCAGCCCCGGGGCGCGCAACGCGGCGTAGGTGGCTGCGAAGCGGGCCCATTCGACCTGCGCCGCGGCCGGCGGCACGAAGTCCCGCACCGCGGCGCCCGGATCGCCCGCCTGGTCCATGGCATCGAGCAGCCGCGCCGAGCTGACCGGGCCGATCCCCGGGATCATCTGGGTGACCCGGAAGCCGGCCATCCGGCCGCGCGGATTCTGGGCGAAACGCAGCACCGCGAGCAGGTCCTTGACGTGGGCCGCCTCCAGGAACTTGAGGCCACCGTATTTCACGTAGGGGATGTTGCGCCGCGCCAGTTCGAGTTCGAGCGCGGCGCTGTGGCTGGAGGTGCGGAACAGCACCGCCTGCGACTTCAGCGCCAGGCCGCCCTCGCGATGGGCCAGCACCCGGTCGGCGACCCAGCAGGCCTGCTGCGCTTCGTCGGGCACCAGCACCAGCTGCGGCCTGCCTGCCGAGGGCTTGTCGGTCCACAGGGTCTTGGCGTGCCGCTCGGCGGCGCCGGCGATGAGCGCATTGGAGACGTCGAGGATCGGCTGGGTCGACCGGTAGTTGCGCTCCAGCGTGACGATCCGCGCAGGCTGGCCGAATTGATGCGGAAAGTCGAGGATGTTGCGGACCGTCGCGCCACGGAACGAATAGATCGACTGGGCGTCGTCCCCGACCACGGTCAGGCCGCGGCCATCGGGCTTCATGGCGCGCAGGATGGCCGCCTGCAGCAGGTTGGTGTCCTGGTATTCGTCGACCAGCACGTGGTCGAAACGGCCCCCCACCTCCTCGGCCAGCGCGGGCTCGGCAACCATCGCCGACCAGTAGAGGAGCAGGTCGTCGTAGTCGAGCACCTGCTGCTGCTGCTTGGCCTCGACGTAGGCGCCGAACAGCCGCTTGAGCTCGGCCTCCCATTCGGCGCACCAGGGGAAGGCCTCTTTCAGCACCTCGTCCAGTGGCGCGCAGGTGTTGACCGTGCGCGAATAGATCGACAGGCAGGTGCCCTTCTGCGGAAAGCGCCGCGTGCTGGACGACAGGCCGAGGTCGTGGCGCACCAGTCCCATGAGGTCCTCGGCGTCGCCGCGGTCATGGATGGTGAAGTTCTCGCCCAGGCCGATCTGCGCCGCGTACGCGCGCAGCAGCCGGGCGCCGATGCCGTGGAAAGTGCCGGCCCAGGGCAGTGCCGGCGGCGACTGCGAGGCCAGGCCCAGCACGCGCTGCAGCACCTGGCCGGCGCGGCGCTCCATCTCCTGCGCCGCGCGGCGTGAAAAGGTCAGCAGCAGGAGGCGCTGCGGGTCGGCGCCGCCGGCGATCAGGTGCGCCACGCGGTGCGCCAGCGTGCTGGTCTTGCCCGAGCCGGCGCCGGCGATGACCAGCAGCGGACGCGCGTCCTGCTGCGCCGGGCCCAGGGCGGCGTCGACGCCGTGCAGGACCGCGGAGCGCTGGGCCTCGTTGAGGATCGCGAGCGCTTCAGCCAGCCGCTCGGCCTGGCTTCCGGCCGCGGGAGGAAGAGGGGTGGCAAGGCGCTGCATCGACGCAACTGTACTGTATGTCCGTCCAGTCGGACAGCGGCGGCACCGGGGACCGGATGACATAATCGCGCCTCGCTGCAATCGGAGACTCACGCATGGAAATCGATCCGTCTCGGCAGCTTTCACTTCCCCTCTGACGCGCCGTTGGCGAGGGAGTTGAAAGCGCCCCGCCCCTCGCCCCAACGCCAGACATTTCAAGGGAGTGAGCCATGCTCAACATCTTCACGCTTGCCAACGGCCGCCTCGTCCAGGAAGAGATCGAGGCCCTTGAAGAGCTGTCCAAGTTCCAGCCGATCTGGGTCGACCTCGAATCGCCGACGGTCGAGGAAAAGCGCTGGATCAAGCAGTACTACGGCCTGTCGATCCCCGAAGACGCGATGGACGAGGACATCGAGGAGTCGGCCCGCTTCTACGAGGAAGACAACGGCGAGCTCCACATCCGCAGCGACTTCCTGATCGCCGACGACGAGAACCCACGCTCGGTGCGCGTCGCCTTCATCCTGAACCAGCACAACACCGAGCTGCGCAGCCGCGGCGTGCTGTTCTCGATCCACGACGAGGACGTGCCGGTGTTCCGGCTGCTGCGCATGCGCGCGCGGCGTGCCCCGGGGCTGATCGAGGACGCCAAGGAGGTGCTGCTGAAGCTGTTCGACGCTGACGCCGAGTACTCGGCCGACACGCTGGAGAACATCTACGACGAACTCGAGATCGCCGGCCGGAAGGTGCTCTCGGGCAACGTCAGCGACGAGTTGGCCGGCGAGGTGCTGGGCCTGATCGCGCGCCAGGAAGACTTGAACGGGCGCATCCGCCGCAACGTGATGGACACCCGCCGCGCCGTGAGCTTCATGATGCGCAGCCGGATGCTCAACGCCGAGCAGTTCGAGGAGGCGCGGCAGATCCTGCGCGACATCGAGTCGCTGGACAACCACACGGCCTTCCTGTTCGACAAGATCAACTTCCTGATGGATGCGACCGTCGGTTTCATCAACATCAACCAGAACAAGACCATCAAGATCTTCTCGGTGGCGAGCGTCGCGCTGCTGCCGCCGACCCTGATCGCCAGCGTCTACGGCATGAACTTCAAGTTCATGCCCGAAGTCGACTGGAGCTACGGCTACGCGTATGCGATCGTGCTGATGATCATCAGCGCGCTGGGGCCGATGTGGTACTTCCGCCGGCGGGGGTGGCTCAAGTAGCCTCGTCTTGCTCGTCGGGCGGCGGCAGGGTCGCCAGCCACCCATCGATCAGCGCCAGGCTGTAGCGGCTCGCGACCACCGAGACGAAGCGCGTGAAGTCGCCGTGCGCCGCGTCGTCGGCGCGGTCGGAGATGGTGCGCACCGCGGCGAAGGGCACGCCGAAGTCGTGGCACACCTGGGCCACCGCGGCGCCTTCCATCTCGACCGCCAGCGCATCGGGCAGGTCGTTGCGCAGCGCGCTGCTTTCGGCGGCGGACGACACGAAGCGGTCGCCGCTCACCAGCAGGCCGCGGTGCACCGCGGGCGCGGCCAGCCCAAAATCCTCTACCGCCTTCTGGCCCAGCAGGCCCACCGTGTCGGCCAGCACGCCGGCGGCCACCGCGGCCAGCGCGTCGCTGATCGCGGTGTCGGCCGCGAAGCGTGCATGGCCGGTGAGCGGCACCTCGTACTTCGGGAAGATCGGCGAGGCATCGAGGTCGTGCTGCAGCAGCCGGGTGGCGACAACCACGTCGCCGACCCGGACACCCGGCGCCAGCCCGCCGGCGACGCCGGTGAAGACGATCGCCTGCGCCTGGAAACGCTCGAGCAGCACGGTGGCCGTGAGCGCCGCCGCGACCTTGCCGATGCGCGACAAGACCGCCACCACCGGCTGCCCCTGCAGATGGCCGACCCAGAAGTCGCGCCCCGCCACGCGCACGCGCTGCTCGTCCGGCATCTGCGCCAGCAGCGCAGCCAGTTCCTCGTGCATCGCGGCGACGATGGCGATCGTCATTGCTTGATGTCGACCCCGTAGAAGATGTGGCGCCCGAAGGGGCTCACCTTGAAGTCGACGACCTCCTTGCGCACCGGCTTCAACTGCACCGCGTGCGCGATCGTGAACCAGGGCGCCTGCTCCTTGAAGACCACCTGCGCCTTCTTGTAGAGGGCCTCGCGCTCGGCCTGCTTGGGCACGTTCTTGGCCTTGACGACCAGTTCCTCGTAGGGCTGGTAGCAGAACTTGGCGACGTTGCTGCCGTTCGACTGCGCCGAGGCGCAGCCCAGGAGCGTATACATGAAGTTGTCCGGATCGCCGTTGTCGCCGGTCCAGCCCAGCATGCCCATCTGGTGCTCGCCGGCCTGCATGCGCTTGCGGTATTCGCCCCATTCGAAGGTCTTGATCTCGGCCTTGACGCCGACCTTGGCCAGGTCGGCCTGCATCAGCTCGGCGATCCGCTTGGCGTTCGGGTTGTAGGGCCGCTGCACCGGCATCGCCCACAGGTCGGTCGTGAAGCCGTCCGGGTAGCCGGCCTGCGCCAGCAGCTTCTTGGCCGCTTCGGGATCGTAGGGATCGTCCTTGATGGCGTCGTTGTAGGACCACATGGTCGGCGGGATCGGGTTCTTGGCGGCGACGCCGGTGGTCAGGTAGACGCCATCGATGATGGCTTTCTTGTTGATCGCCATGTTGAGCGCCTTGCGCACCCGCACGTCGTCGAAGGGCTTCTTCTGCGTGTTGTAGGCCAGATAGCCGACATTGAGGCCGGCCTGCTCGAGCACCTGCACGTTCGGGTCCTTGCGGATGGCGTCGAGGTCGGCCGGGTTCGGGTAGGGCATGACGTGGCACTCGCCCTTCTGCAGCTTGGCCCAGCGCACCGAGGCATCGGGCGTGATGGCGAAGATCAGGTCGTCGATCTTGGCCTTGCCGCCCCAGTACTGCGGGAAGGCCTTGAAGCGCACGATCGCGTCTTTCTGGTACTGGACGAGGTAGAACGGTCCGGTTCCGATCGGGTCCTGGTCGATCTTCTCGGGCGTGCCGGCCTTGAGCATCGCGATCGCGTATTCCTTCGACTGGATGCCCGCATAGGGCATCGCGAGGTTGGCGAGGAACGGCGCCTCGGGCTTGTTGAGCACGAACTTGACCGTGTGGTCGTCGATGCGGTCGATGGACTTCAAGAGCTTGGGCATGCCCATGTCGTTGAAGTACGAGTGGTTCGGGCTGGTGACCTTGAAGTAGGGATCGTTCTCCTTCCACTGCCGCTCCATCATGAAAATGACGTCGTCGGCGTTGAAGTCCCGCGTCGGCTTGAAGCTCTTGGCCGTGTTGTGCCACTTGACGCCCTGGCGCAGCTTGAAGGTGTACTCGGTGCCGTCGGGCGAGATGGTCCAGCTCTCGGCCAGGCCGGGCACGACCTTGGTGGTGCCGCGCTCGAAGTCGACCAGGTTGTTGTAGACCTGGGTGGTGGCGTCGAAGGAGGTGCCGGTGGTGTTCACAGCGGCATAGAAGTTCTCGGGGCTGCCCTCCGAGCAATAGACCAGGGTCTTGGCCGCTGCGCTGCCGCAGGCCAGCGCGATCGCGGCCGGCGCCAGCAGCGCGGCCGCGCGGACGCGGCGCGAGAGAGGGGACGTGGTGGGCATGTCGTTCGACTCCTTCAAGGTTGAGGCCGCGCGGACGCGGACGGGGAAACATCGGCGGGCAGGAATTTCTCGGCGTGATGGCAGGCCACCATGCGCTCGTCGAGCAGGCGCGGCAGCGGCCGCTCGCTGCGGCAGCGCTCGGTGGCATGCGCGCAGCGGGTGTTGAAGACGCAGCCCGGCGGCGGTGCGAGCGGCGAGGGCAGCTCGCCCTTGAGCACGATGCGTTCGGAGGCAAGACCGGGCGTCGATGCCAGCAGCGCCTGGGTGTAGGGGTGCAGCGGCCGCGCGAAGATGCGCGCCTTGGGGCCCTGCTCGACCGCATGGCCCAGGTACATCACGAGCACTTCGTGCGCGATGTGGCGCACCACGCCGAGGTCGTGCGAGATGAAGAGATAGGACAGGCCGAGCTCGGCCTGCAGGTCGGCCAGCAGGTTCAGCACCTGGGCCTGGATCGAAACGTCGAGCGCCGACACCGGCTCGTCGGCCACCAGCAGGCGCGGGTCGAGCATCAGGGCCCGCGCGATCGCGATGCGCTGGCGCTGGCCGCCCGAGAACATGTGCGGATAGCGGTTGGCGTACTCGGGCCGCAGGCCGACCCGGGCCAACATGTCGCGCGCCTTGGCGGCCCGCTCGGTCTTGCCGAGCGCGGTGTTGATCGCCAGCGGGTCCTCGAGCACGGAGGAGATCTTCTTGCGCGGGTTGAGCGATCCGTAGGGGTTCTGGAACACCAGCTGCACCGCCTGGCGCAGCTCGCGCCGGCGCTCGTGCGGCGGATCGACCGCGTCGTGGCCAACCAGCCGGAGCGAGCCCGCGGTCGGTTTCTCGATCAGCGCCACCATGCGCGCCAAGGTGGACTTGCCGCAGCCGGATTCGCCGACGACCGCCAGCGTGCGGCCCTTCTCGACCTTGAACGAGATGTTGCCGACCGCCTGCAGCTGCGCCGGTGCGCGGAACAGCCCGCGGCGCACCGCGTAGACACGCTGCAGGTCCTGGGCCTCGACCACCCATTCGGTCATCGCACGAACTCCACCACCCGCGCGCCATCACGCGCCATCGCCGCGTCGCGCTGCGGATCGCCGAGCGCATAGTGGCAGCGCACCTGACCGCCCATCCAGTCGCGCAGCTCGGGCCGCACGGCGCGCGAATGCGCGGTCGCGTAGCTGCAGCGCGGCGCGAACAGGCAGCCCGCGGGACGATCGTGCAGGCCCGGCACCACGCCCGAGATGGTGGCCAGCCGGCCCTCGCCGGCCGCGCGCTCGGGCAACGCCGCCAGCAGCGCCGCGGTGTAGGGATGCTGCGGCGCCGCGAACAATTCGGCCACGCCGCGCTCCTCCATCACCTGCCCCGCATACATCACGGCCACGCGCTGCGCCATCTCGCTGACCACGCCCATGTTGTGTGTGATGAGCACCAGGCCCATGCCGCGCTCCTTCTGGAGGCTGCGCAGCAGGTCGAGGATCTGGGCCTGGATCGTGACGTCGAGCGCGGTGGTGGGCTCGTCGGCGATCAGCAGCTTGGGGTTGCAGGCGATCGCCATCGCGATCATCACGCGCTGGTTCATGCCGCCGGACAGCTGGTGCGGATAGCTGCCCAGGCGCGAGGACGCCGCCGGGATGCCGACCTGCTCGAGCAGGCCGATGGCCCGCTTCTTCGCTTCGCGCTTGTCGAGATGGAGATGCAGGCGCAGCGTTTCCATCAGCTGCCAGCCGATCGTGAAACAGGGGTTCAGGCTGGTGGTCGGCTCCTGGAAGATCATTGCGACGTCCTTGCCGACCAGTCCGCGCCGTGCCTTGTCCGACAGGCCGAGCAGGTCGTGGCCGTCGAAGCGAAGGTGCTGCGCCCGCACGCGGCCCGGCCAGCCGATCAGGCCCATCAGCGCCATCATCGTGACGCTCTTGCCCGAGCCGGATTCGCCGACGATGCCGAGCACCTCGCCCTGCTCCAGCCGCAGGCTCACGCCGTCGACCGCATGCAGCGTGCCGCCCTGGGTCGGGAACTCCACATGGAGGTCTCGGATGTCGAGAAGAGGCATTTCAGCGTTTGAGTTTGGGGTCGAGCGCGTCGCGCAGCCCGTCGCCCAGAAGATTGAAGGCCAGCACCGCGGCGAGGATCGCCATGCCCGGGAAGGTCACGACCCACCAGGCACGCAGCACGAACTCGCGCGCATCGGCGAGCATCGTGCCCCACTCGGGCGACGGCGGCTGCGCGCCGAGGCCGAGAAAGCCCAGCGCCGCGGCGTCGAGGATGGCGGTCGAGACGCCCAGCGAGGCCTGGACGATCAGTGGTGCGGCGCAGTTGGGCAGCACCTCGCGGAACATCAGCCGCAGCGTGCCGGCGCCGCTCACGCGGGCCGCCGTGACATAGTCGCGCGAGACTTCGGAGATGACGGCGGCCCGCGTGATGCGCACGTAGTGCGGCAGCACCACCACGGCCACCGCGAGCATCGCGTTGGTCAGGCCCGGACCGAGGATGGCGACGATCACGATCGCCAGCAGCAGGCTGGGCAAGGTCAGCACGACGTCCATCAGCCGCATGATCGCGATCTCGAGCACGCCGCGGAAGAAGCCCGCGATCAGGCCCAGCGCGATGCCCGCCGCGGCCGAGATCGCCACCACGGCGATGCCGATCGACAGCGACAGCCGGGCGCCGAACATCAGCCGCGAGAGTATGTCGCGCCCGATCGCGTCGGTGCCCAGCAGGTGCGCGGCGGTGCCGCCCTCCTGCCAGGCCGGCGGCCGCAGGAAGGCGCTGCTGTCGGTCTGGTTGGGCGCATGCGGCGCGATCCACGGCGCGAACAGCGCCACCAGCAGCAGCAAGACGATCACGGCCAGGCCGATGACCGCGCCGCGGTTGGCCGAGAACGCGCCCCAGAACTCGCGCCACGGGCCGGGTGGCGCGGTGCTCTTGTCGGTCACCACGGCGCTGGCGCTCATCTGCGGATCCTCGGATTGATGAGCCCGTAGGCGACATCGACCGCCACGTTGACCGTCATGACGATCACGCCGAGCAGCAGCATGCCGCCCTGCAGCACCGGGTAGTCGCGCCGCCCGATCGCCTCGATCAGCCACTTGCCGACGCCGGGCCAGGAGAAGATGGTCTCGGTCAGGATCGCGCCGGTGAACAGCACGCCGACCTGCAGGCCGATCACGGTGACCACCGGGATCATCGCGTTGCGCAGCGCATGCAGGCCGATCACGCGCAGCGGCGCCAGGCCCTTGGCCCGGGCGGTGCGGATGTAGTCCTCGCCGAGCACTTCGAGCATGGCCGATCGTGTCATGCGCGCGATCACGGCCAGGGTGTTGGTGCCGAGCACGATGGCCGGCAGGATCAGGTGCTGCAGCGCCGAGACGAAGGCGCCCTTTTCATCGGACAGCAGCGTATCGATCAGCAGAAAACCGGTGACCGGCTCGATGAAATACTGCACCGAGATCCGGCCCGACACCGGCGTCCAGCCGAGTTGCACCGAAAAGAACAGGATCAGCAGCAGCCCCCACCAGAAGATCGGCATCGAGTAGCCGGTGAGAGAGGTCGCCATCACGCCATGGTCGAACAGCGAATTGCGCTTGACCGCCGCCAGGATGCCGGCCGGAATGCCCAGCAGCAGCGCGAACGCGATGGCGCACAGCGCCAGCTCGACCGTGGCCGGGAACAGCGCCAGGAACTCGCTCATCACCGGCTCCTGCGTGATCACCGACTTGCCGAGGTCGCCATGCAGCACGCGGCCGATGTAGATGCCGTACTGGGTGAACAGCGGCTTGTCGAGCCCGTAGTCCTTGAGCAGCGCCGCGTGGCGCACCGGGTCGATGCCGCGCTCGCCGGCCAGCGTCTCGATCGGGTCGCCCGGCACCAGACGGATCAGGAAGAAGGCGAGCAAGGTCATGCCGATGAAGGTCGGCACGAGCAGGCTGGCGCGGGTCAGGATGAATCTGAACATTCACGCCCAATATGCAAGAGCGATGCCGGCTATGGTCCTCGGCCGAACCCTTACTACTTTTTAACGTCGCGCAGTTCGCGCCGCAGGATCTTGCCGACCGGCGTCTTGGGCAGGTCGGTGCGGAACTCGATCACCCGCGGCTGCTTGTAACCGGTCAGGTTGGCGCGGCAGTGGGCCCGGACCTCGGCCTCGGTGAGGTCGGGGTTCTTCTTGACGATCACCAGCTTGACGCCCTCGCCGGTCTTCTCGTCCGGAATGCCCACGGCGGCGCACTCGAGCACGCCCGGCATCAGCGCGACCACGTCCTCGATCTCGTTCGGATACACGTTGAAGCCCGAGACCACGATCATGTCCTTCTTGCGGTCCACGATCTTGAAGTAGCCGCGCTCGTCCGCGATCGCGATGTCGCCGGTCTTGAAAAAGCCGTCGGGGGTCATGACCTTGGCGGTCTCGTCGGGCCGCTGCCAATAGCCGGCCATCACCTGCGGCCCCCGGACCGCGAGTTCGCCCGTGCTGCCCAGCGGGACCTCTCGGCCGTCGTCGTCGAGCAGCTTGACCTCGGTGCTCGGCAAGGGCACGCCGATGGTGCCTGTGTAGGCGATGCTGGTGGTCGGGTTGCAGGTCACCGAGGGCGAGGTCTCCGACAGGCCGTAGCCCTCGCAGATCGGGCAGCCGGTCTTCTCGAGCCAGAGCTTGGCCACCGCGGCCTGCACCGCCATGCCGCCGCCGACCGAGACCTTGAGGTTCTTCCAATTGACGGTGTTGAAGTCCGGGTGGTTCGCGAGGCCGTTGAACAGCGTGTTGACCGCCGGGAAGCTGTGGAAGGTGTGCTTCGACAGTTCCTTGAGCACCGCCGGGATGTCGCGCGGATTCGGGATCAGGATCAGCTTGCCGCCGGTGCGCATGCTGAGCATCATGTTCACCGTGAAAGCGAAGATGTGATAGAGCGGCAGCGCGCAGATGCTGGTCGGCTGCTCGCCGGCCGGCACCTTCTGCATCACGGGGTCGTTCCAGGCCTCGGACTGCAGCACGTTGGCGATCACGTTCCGGTTGAGCAGCACCGCGCCCTTCGACACGCCGGTGGTGCCGCCCGTGTATTGCAGCACCGCGACGTCGTCCGGCCCCAGCGCCGGCGCCTTCAAGGTGCGCGTGGCACCCTTCTCGAGCGCATCGTTGAAGCGCACCGCGCCCGGCAGGCTGAACGCCGGCACCATCTTCTTGACGCTGCGCACCACGTAGTTGACCAGCGCGCCTTTCAGCATGCCGAGCCGGTCGCCCATCGAGGCCAGCACCACGTGCTTGACCTGCGTGGCGCCGATGCACTGCTGCAGCGTGGTGCCGAAGTTCTCCATCAGCACGATCGCGGTCGCGCCCGAATCCTTCAACTGGTGCTCGAGCTCGCGCGGCGTGTAGAGCGGATTGACGTTGACCACGATCAGGCCGGCACGCAACACACCGGCCACCGAGATCGGGTACTGCGGGCAGTTCGGCATCATGATCGCCACCCGGTCGCCCTTGACCAGGCCCAGGCCCTGCAGGTAGCAGGCGAAGGCGCGGCTCTGGTGGTCGACGTCGGCGTAGCTGACGTCCTTGCCCATGAAGCTGTAGGCCGTGCGGTCGGCGTATTGGGTGAAGCTCTCTTCCATCAGCGCCACCAGCGAGGCGTAGCGCGAGGCATCGATGTCGGCGGGCACGCCTTGCGGATAGCTGCCGAGCCAGGGTCGATCAATCACTGTCAGTCTCCAGAACGAAATCTTGTGGGGAAATCTGCCGCCATCGTAACTTGAGCTTCGGATGCGGCACGGGCCGCGACATTGCGCGGCCCGTGGTCTTCGCGACGCGGCGAGCGCTACTCGATCGCCTTCGCCATGTCCTCGACCACCTTCTTGGCGTCGCCGAAGACCATCATGGTCTTGTCCATGTAGAACAGCTCGTTGTCGAGACCTGCGTAGCCCGCGGCCATGCTTCGCTTGTTGACGATCACGGTCTTGGCCTTGTAGGCCTCCAGGATCGGCATGCCGTAGATCGGCGTGCCCTTGGTGAGCGCGGCCGGGTTCACCACGTCGTTGGCACCCAGGATGATCGCCACGTCGGCCTGCGCGAACTCGCCGTTGATGTCCTCCATCTCGAACACCTGGTCGTAGGGCACCTCGGCCTCGGCCAAGAGCACGTTCATGTGGCCCGGCATGCGCCCGGCCACCGGGTGGATCGCGTACTTCACCGTCACGCCCTTGTGGGTGAGCTTCTCGGCCAGCTCGTTGACCGCGTGCTGCGCCCGCGCCACCGCCAGGCCGTAGCCCGGCACGATGATCACCGTGTCCGCGTTGGACAGCATGTAGGCCGCGTCGTCGGCGCTGCCGCTCTTGACCGGGCGCTGCTCCTGGGCCGCGCCGCCGGCCGTGGCCGCCTCGCCGCCGAAGCCGCCCAGGATCACGTTGAAGAACGAGCGGTTCATCGCCTTGCACATGATGTAGCTCAGGATCGCGCCCGACGAGCCCACCAGCGAACCGGCCACGATCAGCATCGCGTTGTTCAGGCTGAAGCCGATGCCCGCGGCCGCCCAGCCCGAGTAGCTGTTGAGCATCGACACCACCACCGGCATGTCGGCGCCGCCGATCGGGATGATGATCAAGACGCCCATCACGAAGGCCAGCAGCAGCATCGCGAGGAAGGCCGCCCAGCTCTCGGTCGCCATGTAGACCAGGCCCAGCGCGATGGTCAGCAGGCCCAGCACCAGGTTGAGCATGTGCTGGCCCTTGAACTGCACCGGCGCGCCCTGGAACAGGCGGAACTTGTACTTGCCCGAGAGCTTGCCGAAGGCGATCACCGAGCCGCTGAAGGTGATCGCGCCGATGGCCGCACCCAGGAACAGTTCGAGGCGGTTGCCCGCGGGGATGGCATAGCGCAGGAAGCCGTCGATGATCGCGGCGCCCTCGGGCGTCTGCACGCCGACCGCGGCCGCCACCGGCGGCGGCGTGATGCCGAAGGCCCAGGGCTCGACCACCGCGGCCACCGCGATAAACACCGCCGCCATACCGATCATGCTGTGGAAGAAGGCCACCAGCTCGGGCATCTGGGTCATCTCGACCGTCTTGGCCCGGTAAGCGCCGTAGCCGCCGCCGACCACCAGCCCGAGCAGCACCCAGGCCATGCCCATGGCCTTGCCGCCCGAGAGCTGCACGATCAGCGCCGCGGTGGTCAGGATGGCGATCGCCATGCCGACCATGCCGAAGAGGTTGCCGCGGATCGACGTGGTGGGGTGGCTCAGGCCCTTCAGGGCCTGGATGAAGCAGACGCTGGCGATCAGGTACAGCAGCGTGACGACATTCATGCTCATGCTGCGTTCCCCTTGTCACCTGCTGGTGCGGCCTTCTTGTCCTTCTTCTTGAACATCTCCAGCATGCGCCGGGTGACCAGGAAGCCGCCGAAGACGTTGACCGCGGCCAGCGCCACGGCCAGCACGCCCATGGTCTTGCCGAGACCCGTCTCGGTCAGCGCGGCCGCCAGCATGGCGCCCACGATCACGATCGCCGAGATCGCGTTGGTGACCGCCATCAGCGGCGTGTGCAGTGCCGGCGTGACGGTCCACACCACGTGGTAGCCGACGTAGATCGCCAGCACGAAGATGATCAGGTTGATGACGGTATGGGATACGGGATCCATGGCGATGCTCCTCCGGGGGTTTCTTGTCTTACTTCCTGGTGACCTGGCCGTCTTGCGCCATGCGGCAGGCCGCCACGATGTCGTCCTCGAGGTCGATCTTGAGCGTGCCTTCCTTGGCCACGATCAGCTTCAGGAAGTCGAGCACGTTGCGCGCATAGAGCGCCGACGCATCGGCCGCCACCAGCGCCGCCAGGTTGGTCTCGCCGACGATCGTCACGCCGTGCTTGACCACCGTCTTGTCGGCCTCCGACAGCGGGCAATTGCCGCCCACGCCGTCGGGGCCCTTGCCGGCGGCGATGTCGACGATCACCGAGCCCGGCTTCATGGCCTTGACCATGTCCTCGGTGATGAGGGTGGGGGCCGCCCGGCCCGGGATCAGCGCGGTGCTGATCACGACGTCGGCCAGCGCGACGCGCTTGGCGACTTCGACCTGCTGGCGGGCCAGCCAGCTCGGGGGCATCGGCTTGGCATAGCCGCCGACGCCGACCGCGGCTTCCTTCTCTTCGTCGGTGTCGTAGGACACCTCGATGAACTTGCCGCCCAGCGACTCGATCTGCTCCTTGACCGAGGGCCGCACGTCCGAGGCCTCGATCACCGCGCCCAGGCGCTTGGCGGTGGCGATGGCCTGCAGGCCGGCCACGCCGACGCCCAGGATCACGACCCGCGCGGCCTTCACGGTGCCGGCGGCGGTCATCAGCATCGGGAAGAAGCGCTGGTACTTGTCGGCGGCGATCATCACGGCCTTGTAGCCGGCGATGTTGGCCTGCGACGACAGCACGTCCATGCTCTGGGCACGGGTGGTGCGCGGGGCGGCCTCGAGCGCGAAGGCCGTCAGGCCTGCGGTCGCCAGACGCTGCAGGCCGGCGGCATCGAAGGGGTTGAGCATGCCGATGAGCACCGTGGCGGGCTTCATCAGCGCGCACTCGCGGTCGTCGGGGCTGCGTACCTTGAGCACGATGTCGGCGCCGAAGGCGCCCGCGGCATCGGTGATCTCGGCGCCGGCGGCCTGGTAGGCCGCATCGGTCACACTGGCGGCCACGCCGGCGCCCGACTGCACACGAACGACATGGCCTTGCGCCACCAGCTTCTTCGCGGTCTCCGGGGTCACGGCGACACGGGTTTCGCCTGGCACGGTTTCGACCGGCACGCCTATCAGCATGGACTTCTCCTCAGGGCAGCATTGGAATTCGCGCCGAGCTTACCCGAAGACGCCAGCCGGAAGTTGTCCCCCAGGTGCCGATGCCAGCGGTACCTTGGAGCGCCCTGGCTGTCCATTTCGCTATCAAATCGATAGCACTCCGGAACCTGCTTCGCTGGGTACACTGTCGGCGCGATGACCGTAACGAAGAACGCCGGCTTCGCATGACAACAAGATTCAGGGGGATCGAATGCGTATCGCTGCGCTTGACGACGAGGGGGTTCAGCTCGAACTGATCCGCCATGCTGTGGAGGTCATCGGCCACGAGTGCCACGGCTATGGCGACGGCAAGTCGCTGCTGCGCGACCTGCACCGCGAAACCTACGATCTGCTGATCCTCGATTGGGGACTGCCCGACATCGAGGGCCCGCGGCTGGTCAAACGGATCCGCGACGACCTCAAGAGCGCCATGCCGATCCTGTTCGTCACCAACCGGCGCGAGGAAGAAGACCTGGTCGAAGGGCTGGCGGCCGGCGCCGACGACTTCATGACCAAGCCCATCCGGGTGGCCGAGCTTCAGGCCCGCGTGCGCGCCCTGCTGCGCCGCACCTACCCGGCCCAGCAAGAGAGCCAGCTCTTGTTTCGCGACTATCGCTTCGATGCGGCGACGCGCACCCTTCGGATCGCCGGCAGACTGGTCGAACTCAGCCGCCGCGAGCACGCGCTGGCGCTGTTCCTGTTCCGCAACCTGGGCCGCCTGCTGTCGCGCGACCACCTGCGCGAGGCGGTCTGGGGCCTCGACACCGAGACACCGTCGCGATCGCTCGACACCCACATTTCGCGACTGCGGCAGAAACTCGACCTGCAGCCTTCCAACGGTTTCCTGCTGTCCGCCGTCTATGGCATGGGCTACAGGCTGGAGCCTCTCGAGTCGGAGCAGATCGAGGCGCTCCATGGCCGGCGCATCTGAATGAAGCGGCACGCCCGCACGCCGCCGCCGCCCGACTGGCGCCGGTTGCGCGACAGCCTGGACCACTGGCCGGATGCGGCGCTGCTGCTCGACCCCGAAGGCCGCGTGGCGGTCGCCAACCTGGTGGCACAGGGCCAGTGGCAAGGCGCCGGGGCGCCGCTGCAGGGCCAGCCTGCAGACAGCCTGCTCAGCGGTCTTCGCCGCCGCGGCGACGGGGCGCCGTTGCTGCCCCGGGCCGCGCTGCGCGGCGGCCCGCGAGCGACCTGCGGCGAGGGCGAGGATGCGCAGGGCCGCGGCTGGTTGCTGCGCTGCCTGCCGCTCGTCGACGAGGGTCAGGGCTTGCACGGCTGGCTGGTCGTGCTGGTCGATGTCACGCTGCTGTGGTTGGCCGAGGCACAACGCGACCACGCCTTGCGATTCCTCTCCCACGACGCCCGCCAATCCGCGACGACGATCCTCGCCATGCTCGACCTGGCGCGCCAGCGGCCGGAAGCGGCGCAGGCGGACGGCCGGCTGCTGCAGGGCATCGAGCGCGAGGCGCAGGCCGGCCTCGACCGCTCCGACCGCTTCGTGCAGCTGGCAAGGACGCAGGCACGGCCGCTGCAAACCGAGTTGCTGGACCTCGCCGCGCTGCTGCGGATGGTAGTCGACGCGGCCTGGTCCACGGCGGGCCGGCAACGGGTCCGGATCCTGCTGCGGCCCCTGCCCGACGACGCGCCTTGCGTCGCCGATCGAGGCATGCTCACGCGCGCACTGGGCGCGATGCTCGACCATGCGCTCGATCGCTCGCCGCCCGGCTCGATCCTGTCGTGCGCCGTCACGGCGCACGACGGGCAGTGGCGCGTCGCCCTGCGGGAGCCTGCCGCGGGCCCACCGGTGCGACAGGCGCTGCAGTTGGCCCGCACCGTGGCACAGCGCCATGGTGGTAGCCTGGACATCGAACACGCAGCCGATGCCGGCTGCACCGTCACGCTGGTGCTGCCCAGGCCGACCGCGGCCGAACTTGCGGCGCCTTTCACGGAGTCATGAGCATGGCGAAGCGCTGGAAACCCAATGTCACGGTGGCCGCCGTGATCGAGCAGCAGGGCCGCTACCTGCTGGTCGAAGAAGACACGGCCGACGGCCTGCGGCTGAACAACCCGGCCGGGCATCTCGACCGCGGCGAATCGCCCGTCCAGGGCTGCGTGCGCGAAACACTGGAAGAAACCGCCCACCACTTCAGCCCCACCGCGCTCGTCGGCATCTATCTGGCCCGCACCCGGCAGCCCGAAGACATCACCTACCTGCGCTTCGCCTTCACGGGCACGCTCGGCGCCTTCGAGCCGGCGCGGCCGCTCGACCACGGCATCGTCCGCACGCTGTGGATGACGATCGATGAAATCCGCGCCAGCGTGGCGCGGCATCGCAGCCCGCTGCTGCTGCAGGGCGTCGAAGACCACGCGGCCGGCAAGCGCTACCCGCTGGAGCTCGTGCGCGTCGATCCGTCGTTGATCTAGGGCGTGTTAACACTAACTGAGTTGACCATGGATGACGACAGATAATTCATGCATGGAGATCACACCAGCCCAATTCGCCCAGATCGAGCACTGCCTGCCTCTGCAGCGCGGCAATGTAAGCCTCTCGAATTTGGACGTGTTGAATGCGATCCTTTATGTTGCAGAGCACGGATGCAAGTGGCGCGGCCTGCCCAAGCGCTTCGGCAACTGGCACACCATCTACACGCGCATGAATCGGTGGTCCAAGAGCGGCGTGCTGGATCGCGTGTTTGCCGAGCTTCAGCAGGCCCAGGTCGTGCGCATCAAGATCGAGGCGGTGTCGCTGGACAGCACCATCGTGAAGGTTCATCCCGATGGCACTGGTGCGTTAAAAAAAAAAACGGTCCCCAGTCTATCGGTCAATCCAGAGGCGGGTGGACCACCAAGATTCATATGGTTGCCGCGGATGCTCGAACGGCCGTAACGTTTTCCCTCTCGCCTGGCCAAGCGCACGACGCGCCCGCAGGACGCGCTTTGCTGAGCAGCTTGGGTGCACCCGACCGACCTCTCCACCTGCTCATGGATCGCGCCTACGAGGGCAATGAGACACGGCAGTTGGCACTCGATCTGGGCTTCATTCCTGTCGTTCCGCCCAAGCAAACCCCGATGACGCCATGGGAGTACGACCGAGCGATGTACAAACGTCACAATGAGATCGAACGCCTCTTTCGGCGCCTCAAAGGCTACCGCCGGATCTTCTCTCGCTTCAAAAAACTCGATGTGATGTTCATCGGCTTCATCAGCTTCGCGCTGATCGCCGACGGACTTCGTTTGTGTTAACACGCCCTAGTTCGCGATCACGCCGCCACCGAGGCAGACCTCGCCGTCGTACAGCACGGCCGACTGGCCCGGTGTGACGGCCCATTGCGGTTCTTCGAATTCGAGGCGGAAGGCGCCATCGCGCCCCTCGCCCATCCGGCAGGACGCGTCGGCCTGCCGATAGCGCGACTTGGCGGCCAGCGCGCCGGGCGCCGGCGCCTGGCCCGAGACCCAGCTCGCATCGTCGGCCTCGAGCGCCGACGACAGCAGCCACGGATGGTCGTGACCCTGCACCACCCACAACGTGTTGTCGGCGACATCCTTGCGCGCCACGAACCATGGCGCGTGGTCGCCGGCGCCGCGCCGGGCGCCCTTGGCCTTGATGCCGCCGATGCCCAGCCCCTGGCGCTGGCCCAGCGTGTAGAAGCTCAGGCCCTGGTGCTCGCCGATCTGGCGGCCGCGCTCGTCGCGCACCGGGCCCGGCTCCTTCGAGATGTAGCGGTTGAGGAACTCGCGGAAAGGGCGCTCGCCGATGAAGCAGATGCCGGTGGAGTCCTTCTTCTTCGCGTTCGGCAGGCCAATCTCGTCGGCGATGCGCCGCACCTCGGTCTTGTGCAGCTCGCCGACCGGGAACAGCGTCTTCGACAACTGCTGCTGGTTCAGGCGATGCAGGAAGTAGCTCTGGTCCTTGGCCGGATCGAGTCCCTTGAGCAGTTCGTGCAGGCCACTGGCCGCGTTGCGGCGAACGCGTGCGTAGTGCCCCGTGGCGATCTTCTCGGCGCCGAGCCGCATCGCGTGGTCGAGGAAGGCCTTGAACTTGATCTCGGCATTGCACAGCACGTCGGGATTCGGCGTGCGGCCGGCCTGGTACTCGCGCAGGAATTCGGCGAACACGCGGTCCTTGTAGTCGGCGGCGAAATTGACGTGCTCGATCTCGATGCCCAGCACGTCGGCCACGCTGGCGGCGTCGACGAAGTCGATGTTCGACGAGCAGTATTCGCTGTCGTCGTCGTCTTCCCAGTTCTTCATGAAGATGCCGACCACCTCGTGGCCCTGCTGCTTCAGCAGGTGCGCCGTGACCGCGGAGTCGACTCCGCCGCTCAGGCCCACCACGATGCGCTGCTTTTCCATAGGGCTGGCATTGTCCCAGCACCGGCCAAGCCGGTGCCGGCGGCGGGTCAATTCAGCGCGCGGGCAGCTGGTCGCGGAGTTCGGCCAGGATCTCGTAGGAGCGCAGCCGCGCGTCGTGGTCGAAGACCTGCGAGGTGATCATCAGCTCGTCCGCACCGGTGCGCTCGACGAAGGCCTGGATGCCGGCGCGCACGGTGTCGCGCGACCCCACCGCCGAACACGACAGCACCGAATCGAGCAAGGCGTTCTCGGCCGGGCCGACTTTCTGCCGATAGTTGGCGACCGGGGGCGGCAGGCGCCCCGGCCGGCCGCTGCGCAGGTTGACGAAGGCCTGCTGCCAGGATGTGGCGCGGAACGCGGCTTCCTCGTCGGTCTCGGCCGCGAACACGTTGAAGCCCAGCATCACGTAAGGCTTGGCGAGTTGCGCCGAGGGCTTGAAGGTCTCGCGGTAGATGCGGATCGCCTGCATCAGCTGCTGCGGCGCGAAGTGCGAGGCGAAGGCATAGGGCAGGCCGAGATGGGCCGCGAGCTGGGCACCGAAAGTGCTCGATCCGAGGATCCACACCGGCACCTCGAGCCCCCGGCCGGGCACCGCGAGCACCGGCTGGCGCGGCTCCTTCGACATGAAGTCCATCAGTTCGACGACGTCCTGCGGGAACTGGTCCGAATCGGATTGAAGGTCGCGCCGCAGCGCCTGCGCGGTGCGCTGGTCGGAGCCGGGCGCGCGGCCGAGGCCGAGGTCGATGCGCCCCGGGTACAGCGATTCCAGGGTGCCGAACTGTTCGGCGATCACCAGCGGCGAATGGTTCGGCAGCATCACGCCGCCGGCGCCGATCCGGATCGTCGAGGTGCCGGCGCCGATGTGGGCCAGCAGTACCGCCGTGGCCGCGCTCGCGATGCCCGGCATGCCGTGGTGCTCGGCCAGCCAGTAGCGGCGGTAGCCCAGCTTCTCGCCATGCCGCGCCAGCGACAGCGAATTGCGAAAGGACTGCGCGGGATCGCTGCCTTCGGTGACGGGGGAGAGATCGAGGATTGAAAACGGAATCATGCCGCTATCTTGGCGCGGATCGGCCGGATTCAAGCGCCGAAGGGATATTGGCCCGCCACCGGGTAGGCTTGCGGCCATGAATTGGCGACGCTTCGGTTCCTGCATGCTTGGTTTTGCGCTGGCCCTGGCCCTGGGCGCTTGCGGCTCGCTGCCGGCAGGCGTGGAGCGGCCGGTGTCGACCAGTCTTCCCGCCGCGCCGGATCAAAGCCCGCTGGCCCGGCTGGCCGAGTCCGCGCTGCCGGCCAGCGCCCAGTCGGGCTTCCGGCTGCTGCCGCTGGGCGCCTACGGCCTCGATGCCCGGCTGGCGCTGATCGGCCGCGCCACGCGCACCCTGGACCTGCAGGTCTACATCATGGACAACGACGAGTCCGGGCGTGCCGTGTTCGCCGCGCTGCGCGACGCCGCCCAGCGCGGGGTGCGCGTACGGCTGCTGCTTGACGACCTCAACAGCGCGAGCGCCGAGCCGCTGCTGGAGGCGCTGGTCGACCTGCCGAACTTCGAGATCCGCTTGTTCAACCCGTTCTGCTGCGCCCGCCAAAGCCTGGCCGGGCGCATCGCGACCTCGCTCGGCGACCTGCCCCGGCTCGATCACCGGATGCACAACAAGCTGATGATCGCCGATGGCGCGCTGGCCATCATCGGCGGCCGCAACATCGCCGACGCCTACTTCGGCCGCGACCCGGTGGCGAACTTCATCGACCTCGACGCCATCGCCGCGGGTCGCGTGGTGCCCCAGCTCGGCGTGCTCTTCGACCGCTACTGGAACAGCGAAGAATCCTTTCCGGCCAAGTCCCTGGTGCGACCGCTCGGCCCCGAGTCCGCGCGCACGGCCGCGCTCGCGCGCCTCTTGCCCGACAGCGCGGCACCGATCGATCCCGGACTGCCCGCGCGCGACCTGCTGGGACGCGAGCCGGTCGGCAAGGAACTGGCGGCAAACCGGCTGAGCCTGGTCCCCGGCCTCGCCTACGCCGTCGCCGACCAGCCGTCCAAGCGGCTGCAGATCGGCGACGAGCTCGAGGCCGGCAGCCTGATGACCGGCGCAGTTAGCCAGATGCTCGGCACCCGCAGCGAACTGGTGGTGAGCTCGCCCTACCTGGTGCCCGGCACGCGCGGCATGGCGGTGATGCACAGCCTGCAGCGCAAGGGCGTCGAGATGACGCTGGTGACCAACTCGCTGTCGGCCAACGACTCGGCCCTGGTCAACATCGGCTATGCGCGCTACCGGCGGCCGATCCTGCGCGCCGGCGTCAGGCTGTACGAGATCAGCGCCCAGCCCTCCGCCAATGCGAGCCAGCCTTTCTTCAGCGGCTCGTCGCGCGGTCGCCTGCACGCGAAGCTGATGGTGATCGACCAGGAAGTGGTGCTGCTCGGCTCGCTCAACCTCGACCCGCGCTCGGCGCGACGCAACACCGAGCTCGGGGTCGCGATCGACAGCCCGGCACTGGCCAGGGAAGCGCTGCGCCTGATCGACGCGATGAAGAACGAGGCCTACGCCCTGCGGCTGGAGACGCAAGGCAGCGCGCTCGCGTGGGTGTCGCCGAACGAGGACGACGACCAGGGCGTCGACACCGAGCCGGGCGTGTCGCCATGGAACACGCTGCAACGGCTGCTGCTGCAGCCGCTGGTGCCCGAGGACCTGCTCTGACGCGCGTCGGCGCGCTGCTCAGGCCAGGGCCTTGGCCTTGAGCCTGGCGAATTCTTCCGGGGTGATGGTGCCGGCGTCCAGCAGCGCCTTGGCATCCGCGATGTGCTCGGCCGGCGACTTGCCGGCCACTTCGCGGATGTAGGCGTCGGTGTCGGACTTGGCGCGCTGCAGGCTGGCACGCTGCCGCTCCGCCATGCCCCGGCCGCGGATCACGATGTAGAGGATCGCCGTGAGGCCCGGGATCACGACCAGGCCGATGATCCACAGCACCTTCGATCCGCCGCCCAGCTCCGAGTCGCGGAACAGGTCGCCGATGATCTGGAACAGGATGAGCAGGTAGACGATCAGGACGAAGGTCGACAGCAGCAATTGAATCAGGTCCCAAAAATTGCTCATGGATGTCTTTCTAGCTTGTTGAAAAATCGAGTAAACAGAGGCGGCTTCAGGGCCGGCGCGTGGCGCCGTGCGCCAGCGAGCGCAGCAGGCTCAGCACGAAGCCGCCTGTGAACATGCCCAGCACGTAGATCAGCAGCACCAGCACCGAGATCGGCAGCGTGATGCTCATGGAGAACAGCGAGACGGTCGCGGACTCCAGGTTCTGGAACTTGAACAGCAGGACGATGCCGGCCAGGATCACGATCAGCACGATGTAGACGAAGCGGTGCATGAGGGGTCTCTCCTTGGTGAAATGCGAAGCGGCGTGGTTCATCGAGGCGGCCGCATCGGCGGCGGCGGCGGCGGCCGGAACCCGGGCGAACGCCAGTTCGACCACTGGTTGCGATCGACGTCCCAGGGCCGTCCGCGGTAATGCCGGTCCCAGTAGGTCGGCACCGAGAAATTGACGATCGGCGCCCGCCGCACCGCATTCGAGAGATAGCGCGAATCGACCCAGCCGCGGTTGCGGCCGGCGGCGACATCGCACCAGCGCCAGCGCGTGGTGCAGCCGAACACCCGCACCGGCGTGCGCGCCGGCAGCCAGCTCACGACCGGGAAAACGCGGTCGGGACCGGCCCGCATGTTGACCGCCTGCAAGGTGGAGGCCGTCTGTGCCAGCGCCGCCAGCGGCAGCAGCAGTAAGGCCAAGGCGGCGAGCCATCGGGTCGAGACGGGGATCGGCATGGTCACCCTCACACTACACCGTGATCGAGCCGGACACCAGCGCCCACAGCGCCGCCATCGCAGCGAGCACCAGCACGCCGAAGACGACCATCTCGGGCCCGGTGAAGATCCGCTCCTTCTGCTCGCGCCGGGCGAGGAAGTACAGGATGGTGCCCGGCGCGTAGAGGATCGCCGAGAGCAGCAGGAACTTCAGGCCGCCCGCATACAGCATGCCCGCGGCGTAGAGCGTCGCGATGGCGCCGCGCACCCAGTCGCCCGTGCGGCTGCGGCCGTCCTGCTCGTAGGTCTTGCCGGTCCATGCGAGCTTGAGCCCGTAGGCGGCGACCAGCAGGTAGGGGACGAGCGTCATCGAGCTCGTCATCTTCAGCGCCATCGTGAAGGCGTACTCGGCGAACCAGGTCACGAGCAGAAAGAGCTGGATCACGATGTTGGTCAGCCACAGCGCGGCGGACGGCACCTTGTTGGCATTCTCGCGGGCGAGAAAGCTCGGCATGGTCTGGTTCTTGGCCGCCGAATGCAGCACCTCGGCCGCGAGCAGCGACCACGACAGGTAGTTGCCGAGGATCGAGATCAGCAGCCCGACGCTGATGAAGACCAGGCCCCAGGGACCTACGATCGAGGCGAACACGCCAGCCATCGCGGGTGTCGGCAGCGCCTGCAGGTCGGGGCGCAGCAACACGCCGTACGAGAACATCGTGACCAGGATCAGCAGGCACAGCACGCCCAGGAAGCCGAGCACGGTGGCGGCGCCGACGTCCTCGCGCTTTCTCGCGTGGCGCGAATAGACGCTGGCGCCCTCGATGCCCACGAACACGAACACCGTCACCAGCATGGTGTTGCGGACCTGGCTCGCGACGCTCGACAGGCTGCGCTCCTCGCCGCCCCAGAAGTTCCAGGCAAAGATGTCGGCCTTGAAGCCGGCGGCGGCGACCACCAGGAAGACCGCGATCGGCACGATCTTGGCCACGGTCGCGATGGTGTTGAGCGCCGTCGCCTCCTTGACGCCGCGCAGCACCAGCACATGCACGCCCCACAAGATCACGGAGGCGGAGACGATCGCGACCGCGGTCGAGCCATCGCCGAAGACCGGGAAGAACTGGCCCAGCGTGGCCTTGATCAGCACCAGGCAAGCGACGTCGGCCAGGCAGCAGCCGATCCAGTAGCCCACCGCGGACGCGAAACCCAGGTAGTTGCCAAAGCCGGCCTTGGCGTAGGCATAGATGCCGGTGTCGAGGTCGGGCCGTCGCATCGACAGGGTCTGGAAGACCAGCGCGAGCATCAGCATGCCGGTGCCGGCGATGGTCCATGCGATCAGTGCGCCGAGGCCACCGGTCGAACGGCCGAAGGCCGAGGGCAGCGCGAAGATGCCCGAACCGATCATGGACCCGACGACGAGCGCGATCAGGGCGCCACGCGAAAGCTTCTGGTCTTGCGAAGTGCTCATGCAGGGTCAACAGGGCGGAACCGAAGTGCCCGTCCAACCTCCAGATTCGTTGTTCTCATGGGTTCCCACGATGTGTCGTGCGCGTCGGCCGAGTCCATGGAACACATCCGGCGGCGAGCATCGATGGCTCGCAAACCTTTGTCAAGCGCGTCTTCTAGCGCCGCGCGCCGGCTGGATTTTCGGCATCGATCGCCGCATCATCGGCCGGACAACCACAGAGGAACGCCCATGACATCGATCCAGGATTGCTGCGGCCGGCGGAGCTGGCTGAAGGCCGGCGCCGGCACCGGCGCCGCCGTGCTGATGGCCGGCATCGGCCTGCGCACCGAGGACGCCGAGGCGGCTTCGCTGAGCCAGGCCCAGCGCGACGCGCTGACCCCCGACCAGATCATCGAGATGATGAAGCGGGGCAACCAGCGCTTCCGATCCGGCAAGACGACGCAGCACGACTACCTGGCGCAGAAGCGGTCCAGCGCATCGGGCCAGTTCCCGGCGGCGGTGATCCTGAGCTGCATCGACTCGCGCGCGCCGGCCGAGATCATCCTCGACATGGGGATCGGCGAAAGCTTCAACGCCCGCATCGCCGGCAACATCGCCAACAAGGACCTGATGGGCAGCCTGGAGTTCGCCTGCGCCGCCGCCGGCGCCAAGGTGGTGCTCGTGATGGGCCACACCGCCTGCGGCGCGATCAAAGGCGCCATCGACAACGTGCAGCTCGGCAACCTGACCGGCCTGCTCGACACCATCAAGCCCGCCGTGGCGGCGACCACCTACGCGGGCGAGCGAACCAGCAAGAACGCGGCCTTCGTCGACGCGGTGGCGCGAACCAACGTGCAGCAGACCATCGACACGCTGCGCAGCGGCAGCCCGACCCTCTCGGACCTCGAGAAGAAAGGGCAGATCAAGATCGTCGGGGCGATGTACGACCTGTCGAACGGTGCCTTGACCTTCTTGAGCTAGGCCAACAACGCCGCCGGTTCGATGCCAGGTCAGCGCCGCCCGCCGGCCAGCCGAAGCGCCTGCGGCCGCTGCCGCAGCCGGTACATCGCCACGCAGCCGAGCAGCGGCCCCACCGCCAGCATGCTGAAGGCGCCGGGCCAGCCGGCCAGGGCCACCACGTCGGGCACCAGGTGGATGCTGACCAGCGTCAGCAGGAAGCCGGTGCAGGTCTGGATGGTCAACAGGGTGCCGACCGAGGCAGGGTCTCCGAGTTCGGCGATGCTGGCCGAAAACTGGGCCGAGTCGGCGATCACGGTCACGCCCCACAGCAGCGCCACCGGAACCACGATCCAGGGCGAGGCCCCCAGCAGCCATCCGATCAGCAGCGCGCAGCTGGCGCTGGCGGCCATGGCGCCGATGGTGACCGCGGTCCGGCCGATGCGGTCGGCCAGCAGGCCTCCGCCCCAGGCGCCCAGCATGCCCGACGCCACCGCGGCGAAGGTCCAGAGGCTGGCCTGGTGAGCGGCATCGGGCCGGCCGCTAAGTGCGAAGCTGGCCTGCAGGAACACGGCCAGCCAGGCCCACATCGCATACAGCTCCCACATGTGGCCCAGGTAGCCCAGGTTGGCGAGCCGGACCGCCGGGTCGCGCCAGGCCTGCATGAACTTCGTCGGGTCGAGCCGGGCGGCGCGGGCCATTTGCGGGCCGATCCCGCAGGCCAGCACGGCGACGCCCGCGAGCGCGGCGCAGGCCGCGGCGACGCCGTAGACCAGGCGCCAGTCCAGCCCGCCGCTGGCCGCCAGCAGGTGCGGGCTAGCCGAGCCCAGCGTCAGGGCTCCGACCAGAAGGCCGATCAGCAAGCCGAGGTCGCCCTGGGCCCAGGTCGCCGCCAGCCGCATGCCGACCGGATACACGCCGGCCATGCAGACGCCGGTGAGAAAGCGCAAGGCGTAGACGAGCGGGCCGGTCGGCGGCAGGAACACCAGCCAGGCGGTGGCGGCGGCCGCGACCAGCGCCGAGGCCATGAACAGGCGCCTCGGATCGAAGCGGTCGGCCAGCGAGAGCACGGCGCTGAAGATGGTGCCGGCGACGAAGCCGACCTGCAGCGCGCTGGTCAGCAGCGCCGCCGCCTGGGCGCTCACCGCCTGGGTCTGCTTGACGGTCGCGACCACCGACGCGGAGGAGAACCAGACGGTCATGGCGCCGACCTGGCACAGCAGGAGGATGGCCAGCGAGCGGACCTTGGCGCGGGACGGCGGCGATGGGGGGATCGACATGGCTCCGGCTCCTGGCGGGGGGCGTCAGATCATCGCCGAAATGCGAAGGGCCGGCTCTGGTGGAGAACCGGCCCTTGGGTCTGCGGATCGACGGAGGTCGAGATCAGAACGGGATGTCGTCGTCCATGTCGTCGAAGCCCGACGACGACTTGGCCGGCGCCTGGCGCGCTGCCGGTGCCGCCGCAGGCGCGCGAGGCGCCGCTGCCGGCGGGCGCGAGTAGCCGCCACCGCCACCGCCGCCGCCGCCGCCCTGCGAGTACCCGCCGTCGTCGTCACCGCCACCCGACGGACCGCCCTGGCCCTGGCGGCTGCCCAGCATCTGCATCTGGTCGACGCGGATGTCGGTGGCGTACTTCTCAACGCCGTCCTTGTCGTTGTACTTGCGCGTGCGGATCTGGCCTTCGACGTAGATCTGCGAGCCCTTGCGCAGGTACTGCGCGGCGATCTCGGCCAGCCGGCCGTTGAACACGAGGCGGTGCCACTCGGTAGCCTCGCGCATTTCGCCGCTTTGCTTGTCTTTCCACTTGTCGGTGGTGGCGAGGGTCACGTTGCAGACCTGGTCGCCGCTGGGAAAGGTGCGGGTTTCGGGATCGCGTCCCAGATTGCCGACGAGGATGACTTTATTGACCGATGCCATATGCACTGCCCCTGATGAAGTGGTGAAGGAGAAGGAAAACCCAGGATTGTGCCGCATGCCGCCTGAGACAATCGCTCCACTTTCCCAATGAATCGCGAACCCGACTTCCTCGAGAACCTGCGCGCCGAGTTGTCCGGCGGCCGTCAGTGGCTGGACCGCGCCATCGTGCTGGGCTATGCGGTGGCCGCCGGCCTGTTCGTGGTCGGGTTCACGATCGCCAGCGACCGGGCCTTCGCGCTGTTCCGCGGCTTGTACGGCAGCCATCCGTGGGCGGTGCTGTTGTGGACGCCCGCCGCCACCGCGGCGATCGTCTGGGCCACGCGCCGCTGGGCCCCGGCCGCCAGCGGCTCGGGCATTCCGCAGGTCAAGGCCGCGCTGCACCCGGCGCTGCCGCACGGGTTGCGCAGCCGTTTCGTGTCGCTGCGCCTGACGCTGGCCAAGATCGGCCTGGCGGTCGCCGGCTTCGGCGCCGGGCTGTCGATCGGCCGCGAAGGGCCGGCGGTGCAGGTCGCGGCCGGCCTGCTGCAGCATTCGCGGCGCTGGCTGTCGCCGGGCACCACGATCAACCGGCGCTCGCTGATCCTGGCCGGCGGCGCGGCCGGAATCGCCGCTGCCTTCAACGCGCCTCTGGCCGGCGTGGTGTTCGCGATCGAGGAGCTGTCGGGCCGGATCGAGGCCAAGGCCAGCGGCCTGATCATCACGGCCATCGTGCTGGCCGGCCTGGTGGCGGTCTCGGTGTTCGGCAATTTCAGCTACTTCGGCGTCATCAAGGTGCCCCGCCTGGGCATCGACGTCCTCGGCCCGGGCCTGGGGGTGGCACTGGTCGCGGGCGTGGCAGGCGGTCTGTTTTCCAAGCTGATGGCCAGTTCGCTGACCGCTGCGCCGGAGCGGCTGAACCGCTGGCGCCAGCGCTGGCCGGTGCGCTTCGCGGCCGGGCTCGGGCTGGCGGTGGCCGTGATCGGCCTGGCCTCGGGCGGCGCGACCTTCGGCTCGGGCTCCGAGACCGTCAAGGAGCTGCTGGCCGGCCAGGGCGATTTCACGCCGCTGCAGACCCTGCTCAAGTTCATCGCCACCTGGCTCACCGCCTGGTGCGGCGTGCCGGGCGGCATCTTCGCGCCCTCGCTGACCATCGGTGCCGGCATCGGCGAGGGCCTGTCGCAGCTGGCCGGGCCAGCGCTGCGGCCGGCCCTGATCGCGATGGGCATGGCCGGCTTCCTGGCCGCCGTGACCCAGGCGCCGCTGACCGCCTTCATCATCGTGATGGAGATGGTCGACGGCCATTCGATGGTGCTGAGCCTGATGGCCTGCGCGATGGGCGCCAGCCTGGTGGCGCGGATGATCACCCGGCCGCTCTACGAGGTGCTGGCCGACTTCATGGTGAGCCAGGCGATCGGGGCGCCGCTGCCGCCGCGGCAGGAAGAGCCCGCGGAATCGGAAGATTCCCCGCCCGTGCCCTGAAAGCTCCGGGGACTTATCATGTCCGGTTGCCCAAAATCGACCGCCCCGTGAATCTCCCCCCCGAAGACGCCTACCTCGGCGCCGTGCTGGCGCAGCAGCGCATCAGCATCCGCGGCGCGCGCACGCACAACCTCAAGAACGTCGACCTCGACATTCCGCGCAACAAGCTGGTGGTGATCACCGGCCTGTCGGGCTCGGGCAAGTCGAGCCTGGCCTTCGACACGCTCTATGCCGAGGGGCAGCGGCGCTACGTCGAGAGCCTGTCGGCCTATGCGCGGCAGTTCCTGCAGCTGATGGACAAGCCCGACGTCGACATGATCGAGGGCCTGTCGCCCGCGATCAGCATCGAGCAGAAGGCGACCAGCCACAACCCGCGCTCGACCGTCGGCACGGTGACCGAGATCCACGACTACCTGCGCCTCTTGTACGCCCGCGCCGGCACGCCCTACTGCCCCGAACACCACCTGCCGCTGCAGGCGCAGACCGTGTCGCAGATGGTCGATGCCGTGATCGCGCTGCCCGACGAGCCGCGCCTCATGATCCTGGCGCCGGTGGCGCGCGAGAAGAAGGGCGAGTTCCTGGAACTGTTCGCCGAGATGCAGGCCCAGGGCTACATCCGCTTCCGGGTCGACGGCCAGACCTACGAATACAACGACCTGCCGAAACTCAAGAAGACCGAGAAGCACGACATCGACGTGGTCATCGACCGCCTGCGCGCGCGCCCCGACATGCAGCAGCGGCTGGCCGAGAGCTTCGAGGCCGCGCTGCGGCTGGCCGACGGCCGCGCGATCGCGCTCGAGATGGACGCGCCCGCAGGCGAGCCCGAAGCGGCGCCAGCGCCGAAGCCGGCACGCGAGCACCTGTTCAACGCCAAGTTCGCCTGCCCGATCTGCCACTACTCGCTGGCCGAGCTGGAGCCGCGGCTGTTCTCGTTCAACTCGCCGGTGGGCGCCTGCCCGAGCTGCGACGGCCTGGGGCATCGCGAGTTCTTCGACCCGGCGCGGGTCGTCGCCTTCCCGTCGCTGAGCCTCGCGAGCGGCGCGGTCAAGGGCTGGGACCGGCGCAATGGCTATTACTTCAGCATGCTGGAGAGCGTGGCCAAGCACTACAAGTTCGACATCGACAAGCCCTTCGAGGAGCTGTCGGCATCCGTGCAGCAGGCGGTGCTGCACGGCTCGGCGCAGGAAGAGATCAAGTTCAGCTACGTGATGGACAGCGGCCAGCAGGCCGGCAAGAAGCTGGTGCGCAAGCACCCCTTCGAAGGAATCATTCCGAACATGGCGCGGCGCTACCGCGAGACCGATTCGACGATGGTGCGGGAAGACCTCTCGCGCTTTCGCAACATGCAGCCCTGCCCCGATTGCGAAGGCAGCCGCCTGCGGCCCGAGGCGCGCAATGTCTTCCTGGTCGACGAGTCCGGCCCCGAGCCCAAGCGCATGGCGATCTACGAGATCAGCCGCGCCACGCTTCGCGACAGCCTCGCCTACTTCCAGCAGCTGCAGCTGCGCGGCGCCAAGGCCGAGATCGCCGACAAGGTGGTGCGCGAGGTCGGGCTCAGGCTCAAGTTCCTGAACGACGTCGGGCTCAACTACCTGAGCCTGGATCGCAGTGCCGAGACGCTGTCGGGCGGCGAGGCGCAGCGCATCCGGCTGGCCTCGCAGATCGGCTCCGGCCTGACCGGCGTGATGTACGTGCTCGACGAGCCCAGCATCGGCCTGCACCAGCGTGACAACGACCGGCTGATTGGCACCCTGCGCCATCTGCGCGACATCGGCAACAGCGTGATCGTGGTCGAGCACGACGAGGACATGATCCATGCCGCCGACCACGTGATCGACATGGGGCCGGGCGCCGGCATCCATGGCGGCCGCGTGATGGCGCAGGGCACCTACGCCGAGGTCGCAGCCAGCGCCGACTCGCTGACCGGCCAGTACCTCTCGGGCGCGAAGAAGATCGAGGTGCCCGCGCGCCGCACGCCGTGGCTGCCGGTGGTGGCGACACGGGCCTTCCACGAAGGCAGGAAGCCCCCGCGCTTCCCGCCCAGCCCCGCCGCCGAGCGCCGCGCGGCGCGCGAGGCGGCGCACCTGGCCTCGCAGAGCGACCTGCAGGAGATCCGCGTCATCGGCGCCAGCGGCAACAACCTCCAGGACGTCAGCGTCGCCTTCCCGGTCGGCCTGCTGACCTGCGTGACCGGCGTCTCGGGCTCGGGCAAGTCGACGCTGGTCAACGATACGCTCTACAGTGCGGTCGCCCGCACGCTGTACCGCGCGCATGAAGAGCCGGCCGCGCACGAAACCATCGAGGGCATCGAGTACTTCGACAAGGTGATCAATGTCGACCAGTCGCCGATCGGCCGCACGCCGCGCAGCAACCCGGCGACCTACACCGGCCTCTTCACGCCGATCCGCGAGCTGATGGCCGAGACCAACACCGCGCGCGAGCGCGGCTACGGGCCCGGCCGCTTCAGCTTCAACGTCGCGGGCGGCCGCTGCGAAGCCTGCCAGGGCGACGGCGTGGTCAAGGTCGAGATGCACTTCCTGCCCGACGTCTACGTGCCCTGCGAGGTCTGCCACGGCCAGCGCTACAACCGCGAGACGCTGGAGGTGCTCTACAAGGGCCGCAACATCGCGCAGATCCTCGACATGACGGTGGAGACCGCGCACGACTTCCTGAAGGCGGTGCCGACCATCGAGCGCAAGCTGCGCACCCTGCTCGACGTCGGCCTCAGCTACATCAAGCTCGGCCAGTCGGCGACCACCTTGTCGGGCGGCGAAGCGCAGCGCGTCAAGCTGGCACTCGAGCTCAGCAAGCGCGACACCGGCCGCACGCTCTACATCCTCGACGAGCCGACCACCGGGCTGCACTTCGCCGACATCGAGCTGCTGCTGAAGGTGCTGCACCAGCTGCGCGATGCCGGCAACACGATCGTGGTGATCGAGCACAACCTCGACGTCATCAAGACCGCCGACTGGGTGATCGACATGGGCCCCGAGGGGGGCGCCGGTGGCGGCACTGTGGTGGGGGTGGGCACGCCGGAGGACATCGCCGCCAACGAGGCCAGCCACACCGGGCGCTACCTGAAGCGCCTGCTGGGCAGCTAGATCACCGCGCCAGCTCGGGAAAATCTTCCATGGACCGGGCGTAGTGACGCCACGTCGCCTCGCGGCGCTGGCGTCGGCGTCGCTCGCGACTCAGGATCCTGGAGACCGACCCACCTGTGAACAGGGCGCAAGAGACATCGAATAGAAGGAGCAGCAAGGGCGTCTGACTGGCAGCCAACCCGAAGAGCTGAGGGAACATGGTGAAGCAACAAAGTTTGACGAGCCCGGAATCCGAGCGCAGGCGCCTATTGGGACAGGCGCGGCGCCCCATCACCATGAGATGAATCCGAAAGCGCTGCTGCGGCAATCAGTGCGGAAGCTGACCATCGGCCACAGCCATGACCTGTCAGGTCATCGACGCGGCGCAGGGGCTCGGCGACATTGGATGCGGGCCGGGGCCAGGGTGGCACCGGCAGCCACCAGGCCGAACCTTCCAGGCCAACGAAAGCGAAACATGACCGGCTTCGACATCCTCCCCCTCGCAGTGGCCCTCCTCATCGGCATCGCCGCCGTGGGTTCGTGCATCGGCATCGGCATCGTGGGTGCGAAGCTGCTGGAAGGCACGGCACGGCAGCCCGAGCTCAAGGACACGCTGCAGACGCTGTTCTTC
Source organism: Variovorax ginsengisoli (assembly GCF_030486595.1). Lineage (GTDB taxonomy): Bacteria > Pseudomonadota > Gammaproteobacteria > Burkholderiales > Burkholderiaceae_C > Variovorax > Variovorax ginsengisoli_B. Next base: position 172,780 of record NZ_JAUJZH010000011.1, read on the forward strand.
CTGATCGCCGGCGTCACCGACGGCGCCTTCATCATCGCCACCGGCATCGGCCTGTGGTTCGCTACGGCCAACCCCTTCCGCGGCTGAAGGACAAAGTCGGCGGAGTCTAGCCCTGCAGCGCTGGCCCCCCGGTGCGTCGCCGCTGGACGACTGGCTCCACACCGGCATGCTGGAAGATGCGAAGGCCGTCCTACTCGATCAGCGTTCTCGTGAGCGGGGAGAATCGGTGCGCATGAATCGTCCGACAGGTGGCGGTGAATTTGGAACTTTGCTTTCAGTTCGCTCACTTGCATGTCACTGGATAGGACAAGAGCTCTGGACAGGGCTACAAAGCGCGATGCAGGCGGCGTTCTCTTTCGCGAACATCAAAAGAATGCAGCCGCCTTGGAGCGATGACGGGGGCGGCGCAATCCAGGGAGGCCAACTTTGGTTTATTCATTTCTTGTGCTGACCGGTGTCGTGTCGGGGTTCCTGTCGGGGCTGTTGGGTGTGGGTGGCGGATTCCTCATTGTTCCGGTTTTCATCATCCTGCTGCCGATGCAATTTCCCCTCGAACTCGCCACGATTCCACAAGTCGCTGTGGCAACCGCTCTGGCGGCCACAGTGCCTGCAACGGCAAGTGCCGTGTACGCCCAACATCGTCGCGGCGCACTTCCGATGGCTTGGGTCTGGCAACTGGCACCTGCCGCAGGTTTCGGAGCGGCGATCGGTGCCGTGCTTGCGGGTCTGGTTCACGGGACATGGGTGGCGGCGATATTCAGTGTGTATGCAGCGTACTTCGGAATCCGAATGCTTCGGGGTTCGACAACTGCTGCACAGCAGATCGAGGCACCCGCCTTGCCGGCGCAACTCCGGCTGATCCAGCGGGTATCCCCTCGGTATATTGGTGGAATGATCGGTGTCTTCAGCGCGACGGCTGGCGTTGGCGGTGCCAGCCTGACCATTCCTTATCTGCTGGCACAGCGGAGCAACGTCGAGATGCGCAACGCTGTAGCGGCGGGCAGCGCCATCGGGCTGGCGATCGCACTCGTTGGCGCGATCGCCTTCACGGTAGGGCCTTCGCCGATCACCACAGATCAAAAGGGATTGCTGGGCCTTGTTTGCTGGACAGCAGCACTTGCGGTTGCTGTACCAGCGATGTTTCTCGCTCCTGTCGGGGTGACCGCCTCGCACCGACTGCCCACAAAGAAGCTTAAGCGAGCATTCGGTTTCGTCATGCTGCTTGCATCGGTCATCACCGTGTGGAAAGTCTTCGGGTGACAAACCGAAATGAATGGATGACTATTCTTCGGAGGCTTTTCTGGGTTGCGGGCAGCGTGTCGATCGCGTCATGCGTTTCGGATCGGGGACCCACCGCTCAGGAGTGCGAACCGCGCCTGGGTGCCTTGATTGCCAACAGCAAGACCGCGATGGAGGAAGTGCGCCCCGCGCGCAAGGCCTTGTCACAGAATCCTCACTCAGAAAGTGCCCGGGCCGAGTATCACGCTGCAGAGGCCAAGGCAAATCGCACCCTCGCAATGAATGCTCGGGAGGCGCGATACCTGTGTCGGTGACATGCGAGCGAAGCTCGGATGACTCTCCGGCAGAGACGTGCTTCAGCAAGTCTTGGCCGGCGCTGCGGTCAGGCGGCGGCGAGCGAGCGAGCGGCGCAGCTGACGCCCGATGGCCGCCCCCTCGCCGGCCTGCGGGCCGAGCCTTCGCTGTCCAGCGCGCGCCACAGCGCGGCATCGCCGGCCCGCCGCGCCGCCTCCATCGCGGTCAGGTGCAGCAGGCTGCGCTGGGCCTGGCTGCCGCCGTAGCCCTGCGCATCGGGCAGCAGCGGCAGCAGCAGTTCGGCGCAGTGCGCATGGCGGCCTTCGCCGAAGGCCATGACCGCCTCGCACACGGTCCCGGCCTCGGCCCACCAGGGCCCCGGCGCGGCCGCCGGCACCGCGGCGATCACACGCCGGCCGGCTTGCGCCGCCTCCTGCTCGCGCGCCCCGACCAGCGCCAGCATGGCGTGGACATCGTTGAAGACCGACCAGCCCCAGTGGGCCTGTTCGCGCCAGCGCGCCGCCAGCGACTGCCAGCGCCCCGCGACATCGACACCGCGCAGGCCGAGCCGCCACAGCAGCGCGCTGGCATCGGCCAGGTCCATTGCCATCGAGGCCGGGCCCGGCGCGATCGCGCGGTCGTAGACCGCCAGTGCCGAGGCCGGGTCGTCGTTCGACAGGTGCAGCAGCGCCAGGTGCCAGAAGTTGTGCACCGCCAGCGCGTTGTCGCGCTGCCAGAGCGAGGTGCCGGTGGTGAGCCAGCGGATGCCCTCGTCCACCCGGCCCTGCATCTCGTACACATGCGCCACCGCATGCACCGCCCAGGTGTCGTGGGGATTGCGTTCCAGCGCCTGCAGGCCGAGCGCCTCGGCGCGCGCGTACTCGTTGCATTCCTCGAGGCCGAAGGCCTGCATGCCGAGCAGGTAGCCGAAGCCCGCGTCGTCTTCGCTCCAGTGCGCGAGCACGCGGCCGATGCGGTCGCGCAGCATCTGCGAGCGGCCCAGCACCAGGTCGCTCATGTGCGCCAGCTGCAGCGCGAAGAGGTCGCGCGGATGGTCGACCAGGTGGCGGTCGAGCAGCCGGTTGGCATGCGCCATGTCGCCGTCGGCCCAGTGCTGCAGCGCGGCCTGGAAGGACTGCTCGCGCGGATTCGGGCGAAGCCGGCTGCCGCTGGCCGCCGCCAGGCACTCGCGCGCCGCCGGCAGCAGCCCGGCATCGAAGCCGCTCAGCATGAAGCCGGCCATCAGGAGGTGGCCGGCGATGAAGTCGGGGTCTTCGTCGAGCACCGGCTGGAGCACCGCGACCGGATCGGTCCGCAGGCTGTTGAAGAGGTCGAGCGCCTGTGCGTAGCCGGCCACGGAGGCAGGGCGGTCGGTCGATAGCGCGAGGCCGCGGGCGTCGGCGAGGGTCATGGCTGCTCCTTGAATCGATGACGCTCCGAGCGTAAGTTCGGAGCTTCCGAAGACCCGCAGCGATTCCCGCAACAACCCTGACGATTCCGCCATCCGATGCCCCAAGGCCGCGCGCTACCGCTCTTCGCCATCCTGGTCACGCCGGAAAGCGCGGCTTCGGTGGTCTACGGCATGTACGACCTGTTCAAGGGCGCCGGCCGCGACTGGCCGCTGGTGGTCGACGGCGCCCCGGGGCCGCCGCTGATCGAGGCCGTGATCGTCAGTGCGAAGGGCGGCGTGCTGCGCGCGGCCAACGGCGTGCCGATCGAGGCCCACCGGGGCTTCGCCGAGCTCGCGCCGCCCGACGTGATTTGCGTTCCGGAGCTGATGATCGCCCCAACCGAACCGCCGGACGGCCGCTTCGAGGCCGAGGTCGCCTGGGTGCGCGAATGCCACGCCCGCGGCGCCCTGGTCGCCACCGCCTGCTCGGGCGCCTTGCTGCTGGCCGAGGCCGGGCTGCTCGACGACGAGGACGCCACCACCCACTGGGCCTTCTGCGAACTGATGCAGCGCCGCTATCCGCGCATCCGCGTGCGGCCGCAGCGCGCGATGGTGGCCGCAGGCGACGGCCAGCGGCTGGTGATGGCCGGCGGCGGCAGTTCGTGGATGGACCTCGCGCTGTACCTGATCGCCCGCTGCGTCGGCGTCGAGGCTGCGATGCAGGTGGCGCGGATCAACCTGATCGACTGGCACCACGTCGGCCAGCAGCCTTTCGCGCGGGTGGCCAGCACGCGCCAGGTGGAGGATGCGGTGATCGGCCGCTGCCAGGCGTGGATCGCCGACCACTACGCGCACTCGGCCCCGGTGGCCGGCATGGCGAGCCATAGCGGACTGGCCGAGCGCTCGTTCCAGCGCCGCTTCAAGCTGGCCACCGGCATGACGCCGATGGCTTATGTGCAGACGCTGCGGATCGAGGAGGCGAAGCACCTGCTCGAGACCACGGGCGATGCGCTGGAGGCGATCGCCAACGAGGTCGGCTACGACGACGCGGCCTTCTTCGGCCGCCTGTTCCGCCGCAGCGTGAACCTGACGCCGGCGCAGTACCGGCGGCGCTTCGGCGGCCTGCGGGCGGCGCTGGCCGGACCCGGCTAGGTGCCGGCCCGGCGCACGCGCAGCATCCCCTCCTGCGCGGTGGAGGCCACCAGCCGGCCGTCGCGCGCAAAGATGCTGCCGCGGCAGAGGCCGCGGGCGCCGCTCGCGCTGGGCGAATCGAGGCTGTAGAGCAGCCAGTCGTCGAGCCGGAAATCGCGATGGAACCACATCGCGTGGTCGAGGCTCGCGGGCCGCACCTGGCCGCTCATGAAGCTGAGCCCGTGCGGTCGCATGGCCGCGCCCAGCAGGCCATGGTCCGAGGCATAGGCCAGCAGCGCACGGTGCACGTTGGGGTCGTCGGGCAGCGGCGCGATGGCGCGCATCCAGAGCGCGCTCTCGGAGGGCCGCACCGCGGGCGCGAGCAGGTCGTCGGGGTCGACCCGGCGGTATTCGAGCCCGTGCGGCACGAGGCCCTTGTCGCGCCAGCGCGCGGGCAGGCGCTCGCCCATCGCGATGCGCTGCTCGAGTTCGCTCGCCAGGCCCTCCGGGCCGGCCGCGGCGGGCATCGGCAGCTGGTGCTCGATGCCGTCGTCGACGGTCTGGAACGAGGCCGACATCTCGAAGATGATGCGCTCGCCCTGGCGCGCCACCACGTGGCGGGTGGTGAAGCTGCGGCCGTCGCGCACCCGGTCGACCGAATATTCGATCGGCGCATGCTCGCCGGGCAGCAGGAAATAGGCGTGCATCGAGTGGGCCGGCCGGTCGGCCTCGACCGTGCGGCTGGCGGCCATCAGGGCCTGGCCGAGCACCTGGCCGCCGAAGACGGCGGGGGTGCCGATGTCCTCGCTCTGGGCCAGGAAGCGGTCGGCGCCCAGGGTTTCGAGGCGCATGAGATCGACCAGGTCGGCGACGACGCGGGCGGCGGTGGAAGGATCAATCATCGGGGAGGCGGGAAAACGGGAGCCTGCCACGATAGCAAAGACCCGGCCGCCGCGCTGTCCCGCAACGGTCAGCGGATGTCAGCGATCCAGGTCGGCGCCGTCGGCCGCCAGCTTGCGCTGCAGCGCCGGCACCTCGACCTCGGCGAAGCGCCCGGCGCCCAGGGCCGCCGCGGCAGTGCCCGCGGCCTGCCCCATCACGAAGCAGCCGCCGCTGGCGCGCGCCGCCGACTGGCCCTCGTGGGTCATCGAGGCGCAGCGGCCGGCCACCAGCAGGTTGTCGACCCCGCGCGGCACCAGCATGCGCCAGGGCAGCTGGTTGAAGGTGCGCCGCTCGTCGCGCGGAAAGGCCCACTCGATCCGGCCCGCCGCGTGCATTTCCATCGGCCAGGCATTGATGCCGATGCTGTCGTCGAAGCGCGCCGACGACAGGATGTCGTCGCCGCTCAGCGCGTACAGCCCCTCGATGCGCCGGGTCTCGCGGATCCCGACCTGGGGCGCGATCTCGACGATGGCCGACTGCTCGAAGCCCGGCACCTCGGCTTTCAGGAACCTGAAGAACTCGCCGATCTGGCGCCGGCCCTCGACCTCGCCGTCGCTGAGCTGGCGGGCATCGATGCCGTTCATCGCGCCGCCTTCGGCATTGCGGATCTGCGTCACGTTGGCGCGCCATTCGCGCGGGTCGATCTGCGGACGCAGGATCGCGCCCTCGCGCGGAAACCGGTAGGCCTCCGGGTCGCGTTCGCGCACCTGCGCCATCAGGTCGTTGATGGCCTTGAACTCGCCCACTGCGGCCAGTGCGCGCGCCGCCTCGACATGGCCGACCCGGAACATGGTCGAGGGGAACAGGCCGCTGCCGTGGCCATCGCCGACCGCGAAGGGAACGCCGGCGAAGGCCGCGACATCGGCGTCGCCGCTGCCGTCGACGAAGGCATTGGCGCGGATCGCCTGGCGCCCCGACTTGGTCTCGACCACCAGCGCCGCGATGCGCGCGCCGTCCATCACCACCGCGGCAGCCAGCGCGTGGAACAGCAGTTCCACCCCGGCGTCCAGCAGCAGCCGGTCGGCCGCGCACTTGTAGACCGAGGTGTCGTAGGAGCGCACCCGGATGCGGCCCTGCATGCCGTCCTGCGGCTTGTTGAGGCCGCCCAGGGCGTCGATGCGCGCCAGCAGCTCGTCGGCCACGCCGTGCACCAGCTGGGTCATCTCGCCGTCGCGCCGGCCGTAGAGGCCGGCGAAGTTGGTGACGCCGCCGGCGGTGCCCATGCCGCCGAGGAAGCCGTAGCGCTCGACCAGCAAGGTGCGGGCGCCGTGGCGCGCCGCGCTCACGGCGGCCGCGATGCCGGCCGGCCCGCCGCCGACCACGACGACGTCGTACTCGCCGTAGACCGGCAGCGTGCGTTGCGGTTCGACGACTGTCTGGCTCACTGGAGTTTGATGCCGTTGGTGGAAATGATCTTGGTCATGATCGCGGCCTCTTCCTTCACCCGCGCGCGCATGCCGTCGGGCGAGGTGCCGACCGCCTGCCAGCCCTGCTCGAACAGCTTCTGGCGCACGTCGGGCGACTTCATGATGATCGCCAGTTCCTTCGTGATGCGGTCCTGCGCCGTCTTCGACAAGTTGGCCGGGCCGACCAGCGCGGTCCAGACTTCGAGGTTGAAGTCGCGCACGCCCGCGTCCGCCAGCGCCGGCACGTCGGGCGCCAGCGTGCTGCGTCCGCTGGTGAGGCCGACCGCCTTGACCTTGCCGGCCTTGATCTGCGGCAGCGCCACGCCCGGCGGGATCAGCGCCATCTGGATCTGGTTGCCGATCAGGTCGGTCATGACCTGCGGGTTGCCCTGGTAGGGCACGTGCTCGGCCTTCAGGCCCGGCACCTTGCTCTTGAGCAACTCCATGCCGAGGTGGCCCACCGAGCCGACGCCGACCGAGCCGTAGCTCCACTTGTCGCCGCCCTTGCGCGCGGCGTCGAAGAAGGCGGCGCCGGTCGGCAGGCTCGCCTGGCCCACCAGCACCAGCGGCGCGGTGGCGATCAGCGACAGGTAGGTGAAGTCCTTGCCCGGGTCGTAGGGCAGCTTCGGATACAGCATCTTCGACGAGGTCAGGTTGCCGTTGATGACGATGCCCAGCGTGTGGTCGTCGCTTGCCTTGGCCACCTGGTCGGCCGCGATGTTGCCCGAGGCGCCCGGCTTGTTGTCGACCACCACCGGTTGGCCGAGCGCCTTGGACAGCGGCTCGGCGATGGCGCGGGCCGCGATGTCGGGCGTCGAGCCGCCGGGGAAGCCGACGATCAGCCGGATCGGCTTGGTGGGCCAGGCAGCGCCCTGCGCCGAGGCGGCGAACGGCAGGGCAGCGGTGGCGATGCCGCAGGCGGCAGCGATCAGGAGGGCTCTCTTGGAGGGATGCATGGGGGAAGGAGGAATGAGGAACGAACGAGAACCCGAGGATAGCCCTGTCTTGTAACGAGACGTCATTCGAGGCTGATGTTCCCGCGCCGCACGAGCTCGCCGTAGATCTTCGACTTGACTTCGGCGTTGCGTTCGATCTCCTCGGGCGACCAGGCCAGCGGCTCGAAGGCGAAGGTATCGAAGCGGGCCCGGATCTCGGGGTCGGCGATGACCTTGGCGACATCGGCGTTGATCCGGGCCCGGATCGCCGCCGGCACGCCCTTGGGCGTCAGCAGCGAGACGAAGGAGTTCACCTCCAGCCCGGCCGGGCCGCCGGATTCGGCCATGGTCGGCACGTCGGGCATCTGCGGGATGCGCTTGGGCGCCGCGATCGCGATGTAGCGCAGCTTGCCGGCCTTGTAGATGCCCTGGCTCGACGGCAGGCTGGCGAAGCTCCACGCCACCTCGCCCGAACCCACGTTGGCGAACAGCTGCGAGACCTCACGGTAGGGCACGTGCTGCATGTGGGCGCCGGTCAGCGACTCGAGCTGCTGGCCGCCCAGGTGGCCTGGGCTGCCGACACCCCACGAGCCGTAGCTGATCTGGCCCGGCTGCGCCCTGGCGGCGGCGACCAGGTCGCCCATGGTCTTCCACTTCGAATCGGTCGGCACCGCGACGAAGAAGGGCGTGCGGAACAGCGAGGCCACCGGATCGAAGTGTTGCAAGGTCACGAAGTTGCGCGACTTGTACAGGTGCGGCAGGGCGGCGATGTGCTCGCTGTCGAGCTGCAGCAGCGTGTAGCCGTCGGGTGCGGCGCGCCGGGCCTGCTCGATCGCGATGAAGCCGCCGCCGCCGGGCTTGTTGTCGACCAGCACGCGCTGGTTCCAGAGCCGGCCGAGCTTGTCGGAGATCAGCCGCAGCACCGCATCCGGCCCGCTGCCGGCGGCGAAGGGCGTGACGATGGTCACCGGCTTGCTCGGGAAGTCCGTGGCCGGCGCCTGGGCCGCCACCGTGGTGGACAGCAGGGCCGCGGCGCCGGCGGCGATCAACGACAGGAGGGATTTCATTTTTTGTCTCGCGATTGTTAAGACAGGCCGGCGCATTTGTATCAGGTCGCCGTGGCGCTCGCATAATCGGCGAACTCGATCCACTCCTCGCCCAGGCCCTCCATGTCGTCCATCACCCTGCGCTTCCTGGCCGAACCCAGCACCGTCAACTTCGGCGGCAAGGTCCACGGCGGCACCGTCATGAAATGGATCGACGAGGCCGGCTACGCCTGCGCGACCAGCTGGTCCAAGCGCTACTGCGTGACGGTCTTCATCGGCAGCATCCGCTTCCATCGCCCGATCATGATCGGCGACCTGGTCGAGGTCGAGGCCCGCCTCGCCTACACCGGCAACAGCAGCATGAACATTTCGGTCGAGGTGCGCAGCGGCGACATGAAGGGCGGCGAAATGCACAAGACCACCGAATGCCTGGTGGTCTTCGTCTCGGTCGACTCCCACGGCCGCACCCTGCCGGTCGACAGCTTCACGCCCGGCACGCCGGGAGAGATGGCGCTGGCCGAGCGGGCCCGCTTGCACCTGGAGGCCACCCGGGCGGCGACCGGGGCCTAGGGTCCGCGACGATCAGCGCGGCATCAACTGGTAATAGTCGAAGCCGTTGCTGCGTCCGCCCAGGCACGTGGCCAGCGTGTCCTCGACCTCGCGCCACAGCGCCAGCCGGTTGCGCCACTTGCGCACGCTGTGGCCCTCGTCGGCGAAGGTCATGTATTGCACCGGCCGCCCCAGCCGCCTCATTTCGGCCACCACGTCGTCGGAGTCCTGCCGCAGCACGCGGACGTCGTTGCTGCCGTGGATCACCAGCAGCGGCGCCGTGATGCGGTCGATCTGCGAGATCGGCGAATTGGCCAGCATCGCGGCGCGCTCGTCGGGCTTGGCCACGTCGCCGTAGGTCATCGCGAAGTAGTGGCGGTTGCGCCAGAACGGCGGCCATCTCTCGATCACCCGCGGCCAGTTGGCGACGCCCACGACGTCGATGCCGCAGCGGTAGTCGTGCGGTTGCTGGATCAGCTGGGCCAGCACCGAGAAGCCGCCGAAGCTGCCGCCGAAGACCGCCAGGCGTTGCGGATCGGCGATGCCCTGGTCGATCGCCCACTGCACCGCCTCGGCGATGTCGCGCTGCATGCGGCCGTTGTATTCGAGCGCGCCGGCCAGCATGAATGCGCGGCCGTAGCCGCTGGAGCCGCGGTAGTTGACCTTGAGCACCGCGTAGCCGCGGTTGGCCAGCATCTGCGTGTTGGTGAACGAAGCCGCCTGCCAGCGGTCGCGCACCCAGGGCCCGCCGTGGATATCGACCACCAGCGGCACCGGCCCGGCGACGCCCCGCGGCCGCACGACATAACCGTGCACCGTGAGCCCGTCGGAGGTCTTGAACGCGAAAGGCTCGGTCGGCGAGAACAGGCCGGCGTCGGGCTTGCGCGGCGGCGTCAGGCGGGTCAGGCGAGCGCTGTCGCGCTCGAGCAGCAATTCGACCGCCTCGTCGCCGGTGACGGCACGCAGCACCATCTGCCGGCCGTCCTCGGCCGTGCTCGACGGCCGCGCCACCACCGGCTCGGCGTCGAGCCAGCCGCGCCCGCGCGCCTCCTTGACCGCGGCAGCGACCTCGGCGCCCAGCGCGGCATCGAGGTAGACGAAGCGGGGCAGCCCGGGCTCCAGGGCGTAGCCATAGGGTCCGCCCTGCCGCGGCAGGTACTGGGCCGAGTCGAGATCGACCTCGGCATCCTCGGCCAGCACCCGCTCGGCGTCACTGACCAGGTCCATCTCCACCAGCGCCGACTTGTCGCGGCCGATGTTGGTCATGGCCCAGAGGCGGCCGTTTTGCAGGTCGATGCGGTGCGGCCAGAAGAAATCGAAGGCCTTCACGGTGCGGATGCGCCGCCAGCTGCCATCGGGGTTGCGCAGCTCGACCGCCTCGTCGGAGCCGTCGGCGCTGCCGAGCTGGCGGATGCGCCCGGCCAGCTGGTGGTCGGTGCCGATGATCCAGGCCAGCACCCGGCCGTCGTCCTCGCTGCGCGCCACCTCGCGCACGGTGCGCGTGGCGGCGTCGGCCTCGAACAGGTCCATGCTGCTGCGGTCGCGCTTGTTGCTGGCGAAGAAGAAGCGCGCACTGCCCGGCGCCCCACGCGCCACGTAGGCCGAGCGCACGCCGGGCCAGGGCGTGACCGCCCACGGCCTGGCGTCGGGCTGCTCCACGTCGAGCACGAAGAACTGGGTGTTCTCGTCGCCGCTGAAATCCTTCAGGTAGGCGACGTGGTGGCTGTCGGGCAGCCAAGAGTAGGTCGGCCCGGACACGCCGGGCCGGGCCAGCGTGCCGGTGGCAAAGGTCTTCACGCCGGGACCCGCCAGCACCGCCGCATCGGTGGTCGGGCGTACCGCGAGCCCGATGTCGGTGCCCACTGTCTGCGCCCACAGCAGCCGGCGGCCGTCGGGCGACAGCGCGTGGCCGTCGACATAGTCGATGTTGGCGACGAAGCGCCGCATCGGCACCAGCGGCGGCAGCTCGCCGCCGTCCTGTGCCGTGACCAGCACGGGGGCGGTGGGTGCGGTCGAGCAGGCGGCGAGCGCCAAGGCGGTCGAAGCGGCGGCCATCGCGGCCAGCCGTCGCAATCCAAGAATCATGGGCGGTCTCCCTCTTCGATGTCGTTGTTGGGCGCCGGATTGTGGCGCGGCCAACCTTTGGCAAACCCAAAGGTTGCGGCATGCACAATCGCCGCCGTGCATATCCTGCTGATCGAAGACGACCTCGACCTGGGCCGCGCCCTGCAGGCGGCGCTGAAGGTCGACGGCCTCAGCAGCGAGTGGCGCCGGCGCGCGGCCGATGCGCCGCGCACCCTCGACGGCGCGATCTTCGACTGCGTGCTGCTCGACTTGAGCCTGCCCGACGGCAGCGGTTTCGAACTGCTGGAACGCTGGCGCCGGGAAGGCTCCTTGCTGCCGGTGATCGTGATCACCGCGCGCTCGGCGATCGAGGACCGGCTGGCCGGCCTCGACGGTGGCGCGGACGACTTCGTCATCAAGCCCTTCGCCACCGCGGAGCTGATATCCCGCATCCGCGCCGTGCTGCGCCGCTCGGCGCGACAGGCCAGCGAGGTCTGGACCCTGGGTGCACTGACGATCGAGCCGCGACGCCATTGGAGCGCCCTGAACGGCGAACCGCTCGAGCTGTCGCCACGCGAATTCCGTCTGCTTCTGGAACTGGCGCGCGAACCCGGCGCGGTGGTCCCCAAGGGCGTGCTGGCGCAGAAGCTCGAGCCGCTGGGCGAGCCGCTGGACTTCGCCGCAATCGAGGTCCACGTGTCGAACCTGCGCCGCAAGATCGGCAGCGCCAGGGTGCATACGGTGCGCGGCGTGGGCTACCTGCTGGCGTCATGAAGGCGATCCTGTGGCCGACCATCGTGCAGCGCGTGTTTCTCGCGCTGGTGATGGCTTTCGTGCTGGTCTGGGTCGCGCTGCTGGCGTACATCTACATCGAGTTCCGCCAGGCGCTGGCGGTCGACCAGGGTTTGAAGCGAGTCGGCCGGGCGCTGAGCACCGCACTGGCCGACCTCAAAGACGACGCCGAGGCGGGCCTCCTGATGCGCGCCACGGCCACCGAATACAGCATGCTGCGCCTGAGCGGCAATCCCGACGGCAGCCTGCTGCTGCAGCTGCAGCGGCGCGACGGCCCGACCCTTTACGCCTCACCCAAGCTGGGCGACCAGGTCCTGTCCGGCCTGCCGGGGCAGGTGGTCGACCAGCAGGTCAACGGCCGCACGCACTGGGTCTTTCGCAGCGAAGCTGGCCTGTGGACGCTGCATCTGGCCGAGCCCGAGATCACCGGTCAATGGATCCTCCAGCGCAATGCCGGCCGCGTGCTGCCCTACCTGCTGCTGGCCTTCCCGATCGTCTTGCTGCCGATCTGGTTCGCCGTCAAGCTCGGCTTGCGGCCCTTGCGCCAGCTCGCCGACCGGATCGCCGAACGCGGTGCGACCGACCTGTCGCCGATCGGGCTCGATGCGCGCTACGAAGAACTGAAGCCACTGGTGGCGGCGCTCGAGCGCATGCTGCAGCAACTGCGCGACCAGATGGCGCACGAGCGCGCCTTCGTCCATGACGCCGCGCACGAGCTGCGCACGCCGATGGCGGTGATCGCAGCGCAGGCCCATGCGCTCACGGGCGCCAGCAATGGCGAGGACCGGGCCCGGGCCCAGTTGCAGCTGGAGTTGGCCATCGCGCGCGCCTCTCATCTTGCTCAGCAGCTGCTCGAACTGGCATCGCTCGATGTCGCGAACGGACGCGCCGCGCAACGGCCGGTCGATGCCGCCCAGCTGGTGCGGCGACTGCTGGCGCAGGCCGCTCCACTGGCGCTCGCGCGCGACATCGAGCTCAGCCTCGACGCGCCCGACACCCTGGTGATGCACCTCGACGTTCCGGCCTTCCAGTCGATACTGGAAAACCTGCTCGACAACGCGATCCGCTATGCGCACGACGGCGCCCGAGTCACGGTCACGCTGGCCATCGACGCCGCCCGCGAGCTGCGGCTATCGGTCGAAGACGACGGGCCGGGCGTCCCGGCGGCGGAGCGCGAGCAGGTGTTCAAGCGCTTCCATCGAGGCAGCGGGCACGAGGCGCCCGGCTCGGGCCTCGGCCTGGCGATCGTCAGCCAGGCGGTGCTGCGCAACGGCGGCGGTGTGATGCTGACCGACGGCCTGGGCGGGCACGGGGCCGGCTTTCACGTCACGCTGCCGATGGGCGACAGCTGACGCGCCGCTGCTGCGGAACCGCGTGGCTTTTTCGCCTTGCCACCCCACTCACGAAGATGGGGCCGCGCAGAGGACCGGCAGCCTGCGACGACCGAATACAGCGAGACTCAGCAAGGCGGTGATCCATGCCGCGACCGCTCCGTACAGCATGACCCAACCAAAGCCATGGACCACGGCAACCTGTAGAACCGAGTCAACAGTCTCCGGGGCCATCAGTGGCGCCAATGCGGACTTCGCCCCCGCAACGTCGCCACCCGCAAGCCGCTCGGCCAACGTGCGAAGTCGCGCGTCGTCCAGCGCCGTTCCGAGCGCCGCGCGCAACGCGGACAGGATTCCCGCCACAAGCACCAAGCCCATGACGGCGATATTGATGGCCAGGGTGATGAGGCGCGCGCTGACATCCATGCCCGAGGCCATGCCGGCGCGGTTGGCAGGCACCGAGGCCGTGGTCATGTTGGTTGCAGGCGTTGTGGTCAGGCCGAGGCCGATGCCAGCCAACAGCGCGCCGGGCAACACAGTCCAGTGGCCCAGGTGCGCGAGCCCGCTGCCCAACTTCATCAGCGCAAAGCCAAGGCCGATCAGGGACAGGCCGGCAGGAATGACGACGCGTGCCTGGTAGCGCAGCAACAGCCATTGAGCGACGGGTGGCATCACCAGAAAAGGAACCGTGTAGACCAGAAGAGCCAGCCCGGTGAGGGTCGTGTCGTAGCCCAGTCCAGCCGAGAAATACAGCGGCAAATAAATCATGAACGGCCAGTAGCTGCAATTCATGCCGATACAACCGACGATGGCGCCCGAAAACTCGCGGATCCTGAAGACCGAGAAATCGAACATCGGATGCGGACGGAAGCGCTCGACGAGAACGAAGCCCACCCAACTCGCCGCGGTGACGGCCATCAAGCCCAGGGCGGTCCCGCTGGCCCAGCCCAGGCCATCGCCCTGCGTGATCAGCAGGGCAAGCCCGAGCACCGCGATGGTCAGAGTGACGATGCCCGCCAGGTCCAGCTTCTGTTGGCGAGCCTGCGGGTCGTTGGACTCGACCACGCCGACCCAGATCAACGCCAAGCCCAGTGCTGCCAGGGGCGCCTGCACCAGGAAGACCCAGTGCCAACTGGCTAGCGATACGATGAATCCGCCAACCGCCGGGCCGAAGCCCAGCCCGACGCCCGCCACCACGCCCCATATCGCGAAGGCGCGGGCTCGCGCCTTGCCCTCTGGGAACTGGTGCGACAGGATCGCGATCGAGCAGATGAACATCGCGCCGCCGGCCATGCCCTGGAGGAAGCGCGCGCCGATCAGGACCGGCGCACTGGGCGCGAGGCCGCACAGCAACGAGGCGACCCCGAAGGCCAGCACGGTGAGGGCGAACACGCGACGTCGCCCATAGCGGTCGGCCAGCGTGCCCGTCGCCATGAGCACCGTCGTGCAGGCGATGGTGTACGCGTTCATGACCCATTGCAGGCTCTGGAAATCGGCGTGCAGCTGCGCTTCCAGCACGGGCAGGATGACCGGAACACTGGAGATTTCCAGGCCGAACATCAGCGCCGCCAGGCAGACGGCGGACAGCGAGAGAAAGGAAGGAAATGCGGAGGGCATCGAGTCGGTTCACCAAGGCGTTGACGAGCGGAGAACCGGGATTCTCAAAGGTCGTGATCTATGATGCAAATGATCGAATTTCCTTCGATTCAACGATGAGATTCATCAATCTAAGCTTATGAACTTTGACACCAGCCTTCTGCAGGCGTTCGTCGCGGTACATCAGGCCAACGGCTTCACGCGCGCGGCCGAGCAGCTGCACTTGACGCAATCGGCGGTCAGCCACCAGATCCGTCGGCTGGAGGAAATGGTGGGCCGGCCGCTTTTCCGTCGCACCACACGGCGCCTGAGCCTGACGGCCGATGGCGAGGACTTGCTGCGGCATGCCAAGCGCATATTGCAGGCGCAGGACGCGCTGGCACAGCATTTCCGCTCCTCGCCGATCGAAGGAACGGTGCGCTTCGGCGTGCCAGAGAGCTTCATGAGCGAACGCCTGCCACGGCTCTTGCACCAGTTCTCCCGCAGTTGTCCCAAGGTGCGCCTCGAGGTCAGCGTGGGCCTCACCCTCGACTTGGCGACGATGGTGCGTGAGCGCGAATTGGACTTGGCCGTCGTGGTGTCGGTTTCGGGCACGACCGAGGGCACCTTGCTGCGGCGCTTGCCGCTGGTGTGGGCTGCGGCCGAAGGCTTCGAGCGACCCAACGGGGCCTCGTTGCCACTGGCCTACTCGCCGCTGCCCTGCGTGTGCCATCGAATTGGCGTCGCCGCACTCGACAGCGCCGAGATCGCCTGGCACGGGGCCTTCAGTTCGCACAGCCTGGAGGACTTGCGCACCGTGGCGCTGAGCGGGCTTGCCGTGGCGATATTCACCAGCGACAACCTGCGCCCGGGCATGGTCGTACTGAACGAAGGTCAGGGCTTTCCTGCGTTGCCGATGCTGGACTTCACACTGGCCTACAGCGAAATCAATGCGGAGGAGCGCGGCTTTGCAGTTGTCGAACTCGGCCGCCTCATCGAAGAAGCCCGATGGGAATGACCACCCTCAAAAACTCACCGCCAGCCCCAGCGAGAACCCCGACACGTTGTTGCCGAACACATAGCGCACCACGGCCCGGATCCGGGTGATGAAGATGTCGTGGGCGCTGGTGTCCAGTTCGAGCCCGGTGCCCAGCGTGGTCAGGCGGTCGAAGCCCAGCACGTCGGCCTGGCTGCCCAGGTAGCGTGAATGGGAGAACTCCAGCACGTAGCGCAACGGCCGGTCGAAGGCCTGCAGCCCGGTCGGAGCGCGCCAGCGGGCCCACAGGTTGGCGGTGCGTGCCGAGGCGCTGCCCTCCACCGCGGCGCTGCTGCTGCCGTAGGACTTGAGCTCGATGTCCGAATAGCGCAGCTCGACATCGACTTCGTAGTCCTGGCGGTAGTGCTCCCAGTCGAGCATGACTGCACCGCCGAGCCCATAGGCGTTGAGCGAGCCGCCGTCGAGGAAGTCGAGCTGGCGGTCGGTGACGTTCCGGAGATAGGCCCTGGCGATCTGCAGGTCGCTCGCCACCTTGCCGAGCGAGAAATTGAAGATCGGACGGAAGGCGAGCTCCGGTGCGATGGGGAAGTCCCAGCCGATGCCGGCGGTACCGCTGAACGAATTCCAGCGCGTCGGCAGCTGGCGCGCGTCGACACCGTTGCTGGCGACGAAGACCGGGTCGTAGCGGCTGTAGGCGATCGCGCCCTCGAGGTACAGCGGCAGGCTCTTGCTCACCGTGAATCCGTCGCCCAGCTGCGACATCACGATGCCGGGGTTGCCGCTGGTCGGGTTGGTGATCGACAGGCTGCTCGAGGTCAGGTCCGGCACCGCCTGGTAGGCCATCAGCGCCAGCACCCCGTTGGCATGCTGCTGGATGCGCGAGCCGACGATGTCCAGCCCCTGCGCACAGGCGGTCGCGGGACCCAATGCGCCAGCCATCAGCAGCGCGAACGCCTCGTGCGGTTTCATCGGTCTCGATGGTGCCCGCCGCGCGACGATGCGCAATTGCCCTTTGGTGAGGGGCCGCGACCCCGCACCGCTTTCGGATCAGCCTGCCGCCAGCACCGTCCCGCTGACTTCGCCGAGGCCGATGCGCACCGCGCCCGCGCGCTCGCACCAGCCGTGCATGACCAGCGTATCGCCGTCTTCAAGGAAGCTGCGCTGCTCGCCGTTGGGCAGCACGATCGGCTGCTTGCCGCCGTTCGTGAGCTCCATCAGCGAACCGGCCTCGACCGCCTCCGGGCCGGACAGGGTGCCCGAGCCGAGCAGGTCGCCAGGCTGGAGGTTGCAGCCGTTCACCGTGTGGTGGGCGATCAGCTGGGCCGGCGTCCAGTAGGCGGCGCGGGTGCTGTTGGTCTTCGACAACCGAACGGGCACCTCGCCCGCCTCGCGCATCTTCGCGGTCTGCAGCAGCACTTCCAGCTCGATGGAGAACGCCCCCTGCGCGCGGTTGGCCTCCGAGTCGAGGTAGGGCAGCGGCCGCGGATCGTCGGCCGGGCGCTCGAAGGCCGCGCGGAAGGGCGCCAGCGCCTCGGTCGTGACCAGCCAGGGCGACAGCGTGCTGGCGAAGTTCTTCGACAGGAACGGGCCCAGCGGCTGGTACTCCCAGCCCTGGATGTCGCGCGCCGACCAGTCGTTGAACAGCGTCACGCCGAAGAGATGCGACTCCGCCGCACCGATGCCGACAGGCTCTCCCTGCGCATTGCCCTGGCCGACGAACCAGCCGAGCTCGAGTTCGTAGTCCAGCCGCTTCGACGGACCGAAGCTGGGCACCGCGGCGTCCGGCGCCTTGGTCTGCCCCTGCGGCCGCTTGAAGCGCTGGCCGCTGACGCCGATCGACGAGGCCCGCCCGTGGTAGCCGATCGGGACCCACTTGTAGTTCGGCAGCAGCGGGTTGTCCGGACGGAACTGCTTGCCGACCGTGGTCGCGTGGTGCACGCTGGTGTAGAAGTCGGTGTAGTCGCCGATGCGGCAGGGCACGTGCATCGTCGCCGCCGACTGGCTGACCAGGGCCGACTCCCATTCCGCCTGCCGCGCGCTGCCTTCGGCCAGCCCCTGGGAGATCAGCGCCCGCAGCGCCGCGCGCTTCTCGGGCGTGGCCGCCATCAGCGCGTTCATGTCGTCGCTGTCGATCAGGCCGGCGCGGCGCAGGTCGAGGATCCGGTCGCCGATCGCGACACCGATGCGCGGCGCCGCGTCGGCGCTGTGACTGAAGCGGCCGAAGGGCAGATTCTGGATCGGAAAGTCGCAGCCGGCCTGGTTGGCCGAGGCGACCCAGCTGCGCAGCTTCGGGTCGTGGGTATCGTTTAGTTCTGTCATGTCGGATCCTTCAAACGGTTTGTTCCAGAAACACCGCGAAACCGGCTTCGCCGGGCCGCTGGTGTTGCCCCCGGCAGGCGGTGGGAGGGCTACACGGAGTGAGCCCGACCTGGGGGCGAGCCAAAGTTGTCCTTGAGGCCGGCCCAGCAGTCGGCATAGTTCTGGTCGAGCGCCGGGCTTTGCATCGCATAGGCGGTCGGGATGAATCGGAACCGGCTTTCGAACATGAAGGCCAGCGTGTTGTCGAGCTTCTGCGGCTTGAGATCGCTGTGGCTCGCCTTGTCGAAGGCTTCCTCGTCGGGGCCGTGCGGCACCATGCAGTTGTGCAGGCTCGCGCCGCCCGGCTTGAAGCCGCCGGGCTTGGCGTCGTACTCGCCGTAGACCAGGCCCATGAACTCGCTCATCAGGTTGCGGTGATACCACGGCGGACGGAAGGTGTCTTCCATCACCAGCCAGCGCGGCGGGAAGATCACGAAGTCGCAGTTGGCGGTGCCGGGCGTGTCGGAGGGCGAGGTCAGGACCGTGAAGATCGACGGATCGGGATGGTCGAAGCTGATCGAGCCGATGGTCATGAAGTGCGCGGTGTCGTACTTCACCGGCGCCAGGTTGCCGTGCCAGGCGACCACGTTGAAGGGCGAGTGCGAGGTCGGTGCCGACCAGAAGCGCCCGCCCGACTTCTTCACCAGTTCGTAGGCCACCGTCGCATCCTCGAAGGCCGCCACCGGGGCCTGGAAGTCGCGCGCGTTGGCCAGCCCGTTGGAACCGATCGGGCCCAGCTCGGGCAGCCGGAACTGGGCGCCGTAGTTCTCGCAGACGTAGCCGCGCGAGGGCCCGTCGACCAGGTCGACCTTGAACACCACCCCGCGCGGCAGCAGCACGATCTCGCCGGGCTTGACGTCGAGCACGCCCATCTCGGTGGTGACCACCAGCCGGCCCTGCTGCGGCACCACCAGCATCTCGGCATCGGCGTTGACGAAGGAGCGGCGTTCCATCGAGCGGTTGGCGAGGTAGACCAGGGCGCCGATGCCGCTCTGTGCCTCGGCATCGCCGTTGGCGGCCAGCGTGCGCATGCCGTCGACGAAATCGGCGTCGGCACCGTCGAGCGGCAGCGGGGCCCAGCGCAGCGGTTCGGGCGCGAGCGCCATCTCGCGGTCGGCGCCGGTGGTCCAGTGCGACTGCGCATACGCCTGGTAGCGCCCGGCGACCACGGACGGCTGGCGCCGGTACATCCAGGTGCGCCGGTTCTGGTGCCGCGGCGCCGTGAAGGCGGTGCCCGAGATCAGCTCGGGGTAGAGGTCGAAGGGCGCGCGCTGCGGGCTGTTGCGGCCCTGCGGCAGCGCGCCGGCGACGGCTTCGGTGGCGTACTCGTTGCCGAAGCCGCTTTGGTAGCGGCGCTCGGCCGCGGATGCGATCGTCATGGGGAGTCTCTCTGAGGGTTCAACGGGAAGCCGCGGCCGCCTCGAAGGCCTGGCGCAGCACGGCGGTCGAGCCGATATGGTTGGCCAGCACCAGCACCAAGCGGGCGTTGAAGGCGTGGCTCTGGTCGCTCGACAGGCCCTGATGGGCTTCGATCAGGGCCTCGTAGAAGTCGTCGGGGGCGTCGAGGTTGGGGGTGGTGATCAGGTCCATGGCGGTCTAGCCCTTGGCGAGTGCGCGGTCGCGCGCGGCGCGCACGGCCTCGGGTGTGGGTGCGCGCCAGCGCGCGCAGACATGCTGGTCGGGGCGAAGCAGGTAGACGGTGCCGGGCCGGGCGTCGTAGCGCCGGGCGGCGAGTTCGCCCGTACTGCCCGGGGGCACCCGCACGATGTGCAGCGCCACGTCGGCTCGGGCCAGCGCAGCGAGGCTGCGCTCCGCCTCGGCGCCGTCACCGAAGACCAGTGCCGTGAAGCGCGTGGCCGCGCCGGCGGGCGGACTCAGTTCGCGCAGCAGCCAGCCGGCGCGGCCATCGGCGCCGGCCAGCGGCGCGTCGGCGGCCGCCGCACCGGGCACCATCGGGCCTTCGAACGCATCCACGTCGGGCGTGTTGAGCGTCGACTCGCGCAGGGTGCTCGGCACCGACAGCCGGCCGCTGTTGACCAGCGCCCGCGCGAAGGCGTGGCGCTTCGACAGCTCCAGAACGGCGTCGCGGAACAGCCGGCTGACCTCGCTCTTGGGCGTGATGAAGTCGGTGGCGCGGGTCGAGTTGCGGATGTTCTCGTCGGCCGCGTACTCGCGCTCGCTGGCGTAGCTGTCGAGCAGGGCGTCGGGCGCCTCGCCGCGCAGCACCGCGGCCAGCTTCCAGGCCAGGTTGTCGGCGTCCTGCACGCCGGAGTTGGCGCCCCGGGCGCCGAACGGCGACACGCCGTGCGCCGAATCGCCCGCGAACAGCACGCGGCCGTGCCGGAAGCGCTCCATGCGCTGGCAGGCGAAGGTGTAGACGCTGGCCCAGCCGATGTCGAAGCGCGCGCCCTGGTGGCCGATGCTGTCGAGCAGCGCGCGCACCCGCGGGATGATGTTCTCGTGCTTGCGCTCCTCGACCGGGTCGGCGTCCCAGCCGAGCTGGAAGTCGACCCGCCACATGTTGTCGGCCTGCTTGTGCAGCAGCACGCTCTGCTTCGGGTGGAAGGGCGGATCGAACCAGAAGCGCCGCTCGGTCGGCAGGTCGGCGTCCATGTTCACGTCGGCGATCAGGAAGCGGTCGCGGAACACCCGGCCCTTGGCCTCCAGGCCCAGCAGCTGCCGCAGGCTGGAGCGCGAACCGTCGCAGGCGGCCACGTGGCCGGCCGCGAGGCGGTACTCGCCCTCGGGCGTCTCGATGGTCAGGAGCGCCTGGTCGGCGCCCTGTTCGATGCCGACCACCTTGTTGTTCCAGCGCAGCTCGATCAGCGGCAACTCGGCGGCGCGCTCGGCCAGATAGCCCTCGACGTAGTACTGCTGCAGATTGATGAAGGCCGGGCGCTCGTGGCCGGCCTCGGGCAGCAAGTCGAAGCTGTAGACCTGCTCGTCTCCGAAGAACACCCGGCCGACGTTCCACGACACGCCCTTGTCGACCATGCGCCCGGCGCAGCCCAGGCGGTCGAACACCTCCAGCGTGCGCTTGGCGAAGCAGATCGCGCGCGAGCCGGTCGACAGGGTGCAGTCGTTGTCGAGCAGCACCACCGGGACCTGCCGCTGGGCGAGGTCGATCGCCAGCGCCAGGCCCACGGGGCCGGCGCCGACCACCACCACCGGATGGTGGGCCGGTGTCGCGGCATCCTGGTCGGGGTGCCGCTTGTAGTCGAAGCGCAGCGACTGGTAATCGAGCGATGCGGTTACGTCCACGGTCTGTCTCCTTTGTCTTGTGCGCTACCCGCTTTGCGGGGTTTCTCGGCCGGCGCAGCCGGGCCCGTTGGTGAAACACCGCGGAACTGGCTTTGCCAGGCCGCTGGTGTTGCCCCCGGCAGGGGGTGGGCGCCCGGACACGAAGTGCCGGGCAACCTGGGGGCGAGCTTCATCCTCAGCCTTCGAGGGCTTTCCACATCTCGATGTCGCGCTCGGCGGTCCAGATGCGAGGGTCGGTGTACTTGGTGGCCTCGTCGTAGCAGCGGGTGACGTCGAAGGGCATGCAGTGGTCGAAGATCACCCAGTGGCCGTACTTGGGCTTCAACGCCGCGTAGGTTTCCTTGTAGACGGCATTCAGGTCCTTGCCGGCCGCGACGCCCTTCTGGACGTTGGCGTAGACGTCCGAGATGAACGCGCGTGTTTCGTCCAGGCCCTTGGCCACTTCATCAGGCGTGGTGAGCGCGGCGCCGCGGCCGGGCACCAGCGCCTTGGGCTTCAGCGCCGCGAGGTTCTCGAGCGTCTTCGGCCAGTCCTTGAAATAGGCGTCGCCGGCATAGGGCGTGGCGCCGAATTCCACCAGGTCGCCGGACAGCAGCGCCTTTTCCCCGGGCAGCCAGACGACCGTGTCGCCCTTGGTGTGGCCGCGGCCGAGCTGCAGCAGCTGCACCTCGAGCTTGCCGAGCCACAGCGTCATCTTGCCGGTGAAGGTCATGGTCGGCCAGGTCATGCCGGGCGGCACGGTCTCGACACCAGCGAACAGGCGCGGGAAACGGCCGATCTCGCTGGCCTTGTCCTGCTCGCCGCGCTCGACGATCAGGTCGTAGGTGTCCTGGCTGGCGAGGATGTGGTCGGCGCCGTAGGCACTGGCCCCGAGCACGCGCACCGCGTGGTAGTGGGTCAGGACCACGTACTTGATCGGCTTGTCGGTCACCTCGCGGATGCGGCGGATCACGTCGGCCGCCATCGCCGGCGTGGCCTGGGTGTCGGCAACCAGCACGCAGTCGTCGCCGATGACAATCCCGGTGTTGGGGTCGCCCTCGGCCGTGTAGGCCCAGGCGTGCTCCGAAATCTGGCTGAAGGTGATCTTCTTTTCTTCGAGATCGGCCTGGCTGGCGAACTTCTTGGTCTCTGACATCGCGGAGTCTCCTGAAATTTGTCTAAAGTGAATGAATTCGCGTGGGACGAATGGACGCAGTGTAAATCGAGGATCAGTTAATGTCTAATGCCTTCTGTATCAACGAATGACGAAATCCCATGGCGGCTGACTCCGATCGCGCCCAGCGCGGCATCCAGAGCATCGAGGTGGGCGGCCAGCTGCTGCGCGCCCTGGTGCACCATGGCCGGCCGATGGCGCTCAAGGACCTGGCGCGCGAGGCCGAGATGTCCGCCGCCAAGGCGCACCCGTACATGGTCAGCTTCGGCCGCCTCGGGCTGATCGAGCAGGACCGCACCACCGGCCACTATCTGCTCGGACCGCTGGCCTTGCAACTGGGGCTGATCAGCCTGCAGCAGGCCAATCCGGTGCACATCGCGACACCGCTGATCGCCGAGCTGGCGCAGCAGATCGGCCACACGGTGGCGATCGCGGTCTGGGGCGACCGCGGCGCGACCATCGTGCGGATCGCCGAATCGCCGGCCCCGCTGCACGTCAACATGCGCCACGGCACGGTGTTCTCGCTCACCCACACGGCCTCGGGGCGGCTCTTCGGCGCCTACCTCGACCCGGAAGTGGTGCGCGGCCTGCTGGAGCAGGAGCGCCAGCGCGAGCAGAAAGGCGCCGCGCAGCCGCCACAGCGTGGCATGCCGCCGGCCCAGCGGCTGCCCGGCTGGCCGGCCTTCGAGGCGCAGCTGCACGAGGTGCGGGCCCACGGCCTGAGCCGCTCCGAAGGCGAGATCCTGCCTGGCATCAGCGCGATGTCGGCGCCGGTGTTCGACAGCATGGGCGCGATCGTGCTGGCGGTCACCGCCATCGGGCCGGCAGCGATCTTCGACACCCGCTGGGGCGGCGAGATCGCCGTGGCGCTCAAGGCCTGCGCCGACCAGGTGTCGCAGCGTC
Organism: Variovorax ginsengisoli; assembly: GCF_030486595.1. Classification (GTDB taxonomy): domain Bacteria; phylum Pseudomonadota; class Gammaproteobacteria; order Burkholderiales; family Burkholderiaceae_C; genus Variovorax; species Variovorax ginsengisoli_B. The sequence continues at coordinate 196,146 of NZ_JAUJZH010000011.1, forward strand.
TCGGCGCTACGCTTTCAAGGCCTTGAGCCGGTCGATGCTGGCCGCCGGCCAGTGCTCGGAGCGGCGGTAGTACTCGGTCACGGCCGGCGTGCCCGGCGGCAGCAGCACCCAGGGCTGCTTCGACATCGTGAAGATGTGGATGTCGGGCGGCAGCAGGTCGGGGTCGTCGAGCGTGCCGACGCGAACGAAGCTGACCGCGTCGCCGCTGCCGGCGTAATGGCTCCACAGCGCGACCTGGCAGCGGCCGCAGCGCACGATGGCCTGGCCCTTGCCGCTGGCCGAGGGCGTGGCCACGCGCTCGGTCTGGCCCTCGAGCAACTGCACGCGGTCGGCCTCGATCATCGCGTTGAGCGCGAACGCCGAGCCGCTCTCGCGCTGGCACCAGCGGCAATGGCAGCAGTGCACGAACAGCGGCGCGCTGGCCATGCGGTAGCGGACCGCACGGCAGGTGCAGCCGCCCTCGATCGGAAAGGAATCCGGGTGGACGGGATCGGTCATCGGGCAAGTCTCCGGCGCTGGGACCCGCAGATTACACCGCGGCCTCAGGCCATGAAGCCGACGTTCTTCGGATACTCGATGCCGTTGAAATTGCCGCCGAAGTTCTTCAGGTTCGGCAGGATGCCCGGCAGCTCGGCGTCGGGCACGCCGAACCACTTGGCGAGCGTGGCGCCGTACTGGTCGACCGAGGTGGTCGGGATCAGGCGGCCCTGCCCCACGTGGCCTTCGTAGCCCGCCAGCTTGGGGTCGTTGTTGATGCTGACCACCTGCGGCGTGCCATAGAACGCCTTGCCGTTGACCGCGCCCCCGACCACGAAGTGATGGCCGCCCCAGCCATGGTCGGAGCCGTCGCCGTTGCTGGCCAGCGTGCGGCCGAAGTCCGAGGCGGTGAAGGCCGTGACCTTGTCGGCCAGGCCCTGGGCGACCATCTGCCGATGGAAGGCGGCCATGGCATCGCTCAGCTGCTGCATCAGGCCTGGCTGGTTGGCGATCAGGTTGTCGTGCAGGTCGAAGCCGCCCATCGAGACGAAGAACACCTGCCGCTTGGCGCCCAGGGTGCTGCGGCCGCGGATCAGCCGCGCGACCATCTTGAGCTGGTTCGCGAGCCCGGTGTTGAGCGAGCCGAAGGTGTCGGTCGCGAAGGTCGCTGTCTGGATCGCGCTGGTGACCGTGGTCTCGGCCTGGACCGCGCGCTGGGTCACCTTGTTGTATTCGTTCTCCAGCGTGTGGCCGCGGGTTTCCTGCGCCAGCTGCGCCATCGCCGCCTTGACGCTGCTGGAGCCGTAGGTGGTGCCGTCCTTGATGCTGCGGATGCCGACCGCGCCGCTGGTGCTGACCTGGTATTGCAGGGCCTGGTCGCCCGACAGGAACACGGCGTTGCCGGCGACCGAGATGCAGGTGAACAGCGCGTTGGTGTTCTGCCGCTGGTCCAGCACCAGGTCGCCGACGTTGCCGCCCCAGCCCACGGTCGAGCCCTCGGGCGAGGACGACTGCCAAGTCGACTGCTGGTCGTTGTGCGAGAACAGCTTGGGCGGCTGCGGGTAGAGCTTCTTGTTGCTGTTGTTGTACTGGGCCCGGGTCAGCGGCACCACCAGCGGGCCGACGTTGAGCTGCACCGCGACCTTGCCGTCGGTGTTGAACAGGCCGGCGAGCTGCGTCATCGACGGGTGCAGCGCGTACTGGCGGCCGTCGGGCAGCGCCACGGTCGGCGCCAGCAGCGTGGCGGCGAGCGCATCCTTGGCGATCGCCACCCCGCCCGCGCCCTGCGGCACTCGGATCGTGCTGTAGGCGTTGTAGCTCGGGTCGTCGTAGGTGATGACGGTGTTCGCGTAGTCGTTGCCGCCGAACAGGAAGACGCAGACCAGCGCCTTGTAGTCGTCGGCGGGGGCGGCCTGCGCCGCCGCCTCGCCCATCGCGGCCAGGTTGAGGGCGAAGGGCAGCGCGGTGCCGGCCATCGCCAGCTGGCCGGAGCGGCGCAGGAAGGCACGTCGCGTGTGCGCGGCAGGATCGATCAGGTACATCGCGCGGTCCCTTATTTCTGGATCAGGTAGGAGGGCGAGGCCATCACCAGCAGCACCGCCGCGTAGACCCGGTTGAGCTTGACCGCGTCGGTGCTGTTGACGGACACCGCCGGATTGGCCAGCGCACCGGCGATCAGCGCCTGGGTGGCCGCCGACAGCTGGTTGGCGGTCAGCAGCAGGTTGAGCCGCTGCACCAGGGCGGCCGGGTCGAGCACCAGCGCCAGCTCGCTCGCATAGGCGGCGTTGACATCCCGCCCGGTGCTCTTCGGCAGCACGCTGTTCTGCATGAAGTTCAGGTAGCCGCCGACGCTGGTCTCGTTGACCAGCTGGAACTCGGGCGCGACCATCCTGGCGGCGGCGATCGAGGTCGATGGCGGCACGTAGCCGGGCCGGAAGAAATTGAACACCGACGGCGAGCGCAGCGGGCTCTGGCCGAGCTGGTCATTGGGCCGCGAGAGGTCGCCGATCTTCCAGTTGCCGCTGGTCGAGCCGGCACCGAAGGTGCGGCCCCACTGCGTGAAGCGCAGCATCGGCTCGCGCAGCCGGCCGAAACCGGGGTCCGACAGGCCGGCCGGGCTGCGCGCCTCGTTGTCGAGCAGCACCGCGGCGAAGACGCTCTTCATGTCGCCGCGCACGCCGGCCCCGTTGTCGGCGAAGACATCCGACACCCGCTGCACGTAGGCCGGGCTCGGGTTGCTGGTGACCAGGCGCTGAATCAACTGCTTGCCGATGAACGGGCCGACGTTGGGGTGGTTGAAGAGCGTGTCGAGCGCGATCTTCAGCGCCGCCTTGCCTTCGGTGCCGGCCGGCACCGAGGTGCCCAGGAAGCGGGCCTCGAGCACCGAATGCCGGGCCGCCGTGAGCACCATCGGCCGCGCGGTCCAGGCGCTGGTGTCGACGTCGCTGGCCCGGATGTCGAGGTCGTAGCCGGTGAAGACGCGCGCCAGGTTGGTCACGTCGTCCAGGCTGTAGGTGTCGAGCGGCGTGCCGTCGCCGCCGGTCTTGACGGTGCCGTCGGCGTTGAGCTGGTAGAGCCCGATGGTCATGAGCTGCATGACCTCGCGCGCATAGTTCTCGTCCGGCTGGCGGCCCTGGGCGTTCTCCTTCTGGTTGCCCCTTGTGTTGAGGTAGTAGCCCATCGCCGGATTGAGCGTCACGTCCTCCAGCAGCTTGCGGAAGTTGGTCGTGACGCCGGCCACCAGCATGTCCCAGTACTGGGCCATCATGAGATCGGGCCAGCTCGATCCGATGTCGTTGCGCGAGACAACGAAGATCTCGCTGAAGACCAGCGCCATGCGCTTGCGGAAGCCGTCCGGCGCGGTAATGAGCTGGTTCCAGATCATGTCGTCGGCGTTGACCGCGTTGGCGGCCTTGCCCAGGATCCAGTCGCGCCCGCCCTGCTCGGCCGGGCGGTCGACCTGCTCGCCGAGCCAGGGCAGGTAGCCCTTGCTGCGGACGGCGGCGATGTCCGCTTCCGAGGCCGAGAACTGCGACTGCAGCAGGAAGCGCGCGGCCTCCTCGTCGGTCTTGGCCTGGGTGTAGACATAGGTCTGCGCGGTCGGGGTGCTGGCCAGGGCGCTCAGCGAGCCGGCCTGGACGGTGGGCGCGGACGACTCGCCAACCGCCGCGAAGCCCGCGCCGCCGCCTCCACCGCCGCCGCCGCCGCCACCCCCACAGGCCGCCAGCGCCGCCGCCGACGCGGCCAGGGCGGCCGCGAGGGGCAGGGGGCGAGACGTTGCGCCCGCCGGGCTTGGCGCGGCCGCCTCGGGCACGCGCGCGCTCTCGTCGGCCGCGGTGTCGCGGCCGGTTGCGATGTCTTCCACCATGGGATGCCTCACTCCTCGACGCGGACGCGCCGACGTTCATCAGGCAAGTGCCATGCCCGCAGTTTTCGGGCGGCTGGATGCGGCCAGTAGAAGCGTTTAGTACGACAGTTGTGAACAAATGTGACTTTTTTCGTCACATCGATACAACCGACGGCTTGCGGACTGACGCGGAATGTCGCTCAGGGCCTGGCGGCCTGGAGTGCGTCGCGGGTGCGCAGGGCCTCGCGCCGGGCCGCTTCGGCGAAGTCATCCCCGGCCGACGCGTAGCAGATGGCGCGCGAGGAGTTAACCACGATCGGCGCGTCCGGACGCCAGCCGGCGCGGACCGTGGCGACCGCGTCGCCGCCCTGCGCACCGACGCCGGGGATCAGCAGCGGCACCGTGGGCGCCAGTGCGCGCACGCGTTCGATCTCGGCCGGGTAGGTGGCGCCGACCACCAGGCCCAGCTGGCCGTTGAGGTTCCACGGTCCCTGGGCCAGCCTGGCCACGTGCTCGTAGAGGAAGGGCTGGCCGTCGACGTCGGCCAGCCGCTGACCCTGCAGGTCGGCGCCGCCCGGGTTGCTGGTGCGGCACAGCAGGAAGGCGCCCTTGCCCTGGTGGCGCAGGTACGGCTCGACCGAATCGAAGCCCATGAACGGCGACAAGGTGACGGCGTCGGCGCCGTAGCGCTCGAAGGCCTCGCGGGCGTACTGCTCGGCGGTCGAGCCGATGTCGCCGCGCTTGGCGTCGAGGATGGTGGGCACGTGCGGCGCGTTGCGGCGCATGTGCTCCATGAGCTGTTCGAGCTGGTCTTCGGCACGATGGGCAGCGAAATAGGCGATCTGCGGCTTGAAGGCGATCGCCAGGTCGGCCGTGGCGTCGACGATGCGGGCGCAGAAGTCGTAGATCCGGCTGGCGTCGCCTTTCAGGGCGGCGGGGAATTTGGTCGGCTCGGGATCGAGTCCGACGCACAGCAGCGAGCCGTTTTGGCGCTCGGCGGCGCGCAGCTTGTCCAGGAAGGTCATGGGCCGAATTTTAGGTCGGCCGGTGGCTGGCTCGAGCTCGGCGAGGGAACCCAGGCCGGCGCCGGGCCGCCCCAAGGCGGCCTGCGGCCCCCTCGGGGGGCAGCGAACCACACGGAGTGGGGAGCGTGGGGGCTGATATGGCTTGATCCTGTCAAGAGGGCGAGCCGCTCTCTCCGGGGGCCGGATTTCAGAATCTTTCGCGAATGCCGGATAGGGAACGCGACGGAGCCGGGTGCGT
>NZ_JAUJZH010000079.1 GCF_030486595.1 Variovorax ginsengisoli
TCAAGGAATTCGGCATACGGCAACTCATGGGCGGCCGCGTCCTGCAGCAGCGCTTCGAGCCGCTCGCTGCTCTTGAGCAGCCGCAACTTCTTGAGGTGTTCGCCCAGGCGTTCCAGTTGAACCGGCGTGGTCATTGCCGCTGCGGCGCCGACAGCCACCGAAGTGGTCTTAGATGTATTCCTGCTCATGTGGCGGCCTCCACGAGGGGAGCGGCGAACAGCTGCTCGTAGATCGCCGGGTCACGCACCTCGACGTCGCGCGACAGATCCTGGGGCCTGGAGGTCGTGAGGGCTGTCCTGGGCGCTGAGAATCGCTGTCGAGCATTGCGCGCCACCGCGCCGGGCCCGTGGGCGGGCTGAACGCTCAACTGCCCGCGGCCGGCCAGAACTGGATGCTCGGCCACAACGGCGCCAAGATGGCGAATGACCCAAGCGCCGCCTTGGCGCACGACCTGTACGGATTTGCCGATCAGTACGAACGGCACCGAGTAGCGATTGCCGTCGATGGACACCAGCCAGTCCTCGGCCACCCTGCGCTCGCGCACCATGGCCTGCAGGAAGCTCGGGTGTCCCGCTGTCGGTGTCAGGGCACGTGCTTCCTCGGCGAAGCGATCAATGGGGCGCTGATGCGTTGTGCCGTGGATGCGCACATCGGCCACATCGGTTTGCCAGGCGGCCAACTGGTCATTGAAGTCCTCGAGATCGAGAAACGTACGCCCGGGCACGAAGTTGCGCTTGACGTACTTCACCCCGGACTCGACCTTGCCCTTGGTCTGGGCTCGGTAGGGTTGGCAAAGCCGCGGAGTAAAGCCCCAGTGGCCGGCGAAGCTGGAAAACGTCGGGTTCAGGCGCGGGCGACCTTGATGAGTGCCGAGCACGACGGTGCGCATGCGGTCATACAGCAGGAATTCGCAACGACCACCGAAGTGAGCGAAGGCGGCCTCATGTGCGGCCAGCAGGTCAGGCATGCGCTCACGCAGGAAGCCCAGCGCGAAGCCTCGGCGGCTGTAGCCCAGCGTCATCACGAAGATGTGGACTTCCGTGCGAACTCCACCCAGTGAGACGGTGATCTGTCCCCAGTCGCACTGTGCCTGCTCGCCCGGGCCCGTCTCGAAGCGCCGCTGTGTCAGCGCCGCAGTCGATGCGGCCAGTCGCAGTGGCACCACCGCGCGCCGCACGATCACGTAGCTGCCGGCAAAGCCGCGTTGCGCCCGCAACTCCTGCCAAAGAATGCGTGCGGAGTAGTTCACCTCCACAGCACGTTCTGCCAGCCAAGCGCGATGCGGATCCAGGAGGCTGGCTGCTGCCGCACGCTGATACGGCTGCCACGACTCCTGCTGTAGACAACTTCGTACTGTCTTGCGATCCAGTTGCAGATCGCGGGCGATCGCCGAGAGGTTGTAGCCGGCGGCACGCCGCTCGTGAACTGCTTCCCATTGTTGCTGACCAAGCACCGGCGCCTCCGTGTCCTGAATGAACACGGGCACGGTAGCCGCCGCGCTGCCCAGGGCCCTCGGGCCCTGGGCAGCGCAACCATCATGCGAGATCACCGAGCTTCGTACTTCCACTTCCATCGTTTGCTCCTTGGAGTTGATGGGTGAGGAAAATTCGACGACCACAGATGGGGATTATTGGAAGACCACTGACA
>NZ_JAUJZH010000080.1 GCF_030486595.1 Variovorax ginsengisoli
GGGCTGATATGGCTTGATCCTGTCAAGAGGGCGAGCCGCTCTCTCCGGGGGCCGGATTTCAGAATCTTTCGCGAATGCCGGATAGGGAACGCGACGGAGCCGGGTGCGTGAGCGACGGTTGATCATGCTGATATGCGTGGATTGGCTACCGACAGTTCATGTATTCGTCGCGGGGCTGCCTGCTTTCTAGGGTCTGCGATTGGTCACTTGCGTGGCTGCGCAATAGCCCCCCCGAGGATTCCCCTGTGGCCGTGGCTGCGCCGCGTTCCCGATCCGGCCTCAAAGAGGTTGTTCGATAGGCGCCTCCCCCTGGTGGTCTGGTGGTGCGTTCATGTCATCACCTCGAGGCAGCCGCTGGCGGCGTCACCTCGCACGCGATGGCCCACACGAAGCCCGAGAGTTCGCGCGCAATGGCCACGACGATCTTGTTGTGTGGCACGTGCCGCGCGGCCAGCCGCCTGAAGCGTGCGCACAACCGCAACTGCGCCGTCCAGGCGATGTCGGTCACGGCCTTGGGCAACTCCGACTGGCGCCTAGCGATCAGCGCACTGACCCGCGCCGGGTAGCGGTACTGGTGCGCCACCTCCACCAGCATGCGCCGCGCCGCCGAGTTGCCGGCCTTGGTGATGGCACCCTGACGGCGCCGCTGGCCGCTGGAGTCCTCGCTGGGCACCAGGCCCAGATAGGACATCAACTGGCGCGGGTTGGCGAAGCGGTGGAAGTCCTGGATCTCGGCCACCAGCGTGATCGCGGCGATGAGTTGCACGCCGCGCAGCGCCTGCAGCGCGGCCACCACCGGTGCCAGCGACCAGCCCGCCAGCGCATCGCGCAGCGACTGCTCCAGGCGTGCGATGCGCGCCCCCGACTCGCTCACCGCGTGCAGGTACTCCTGGAAGGCGATCTGCTGGGCGGCGTGCGGCAGCGCCAGGCTGGCCAGCCAGCGCAGATGCGCCGCCGTCCAGGCGCTCTTGCCCGCGTACACCACGCCGCTGCGCAACAGCAGCGCCTTCAGGCGGTGGCGTGCGTTGCGCTGCTCGCGCACGGCATCCTCGCGGGCGCGCACCAGGTCGCGCAGCGCCTCGTCCACGGCGTCCGGCACGCGCACGGCACTGAGTTCGCCCGCGCGCGCCAGGCGCGCAAGCATCAACGCATCGCGGCGGTCGGTCTTCACCCGGTCGCCCGAACGCTTGGGGATGGATGAGGGCGCCACCACCTCGCAGTGGTAGCCCATTGCGGTGAGGTGGCGCTGCAGCACGAAGCCGCAGGGGCCCGCTTCGTAGACCACATGCACGCAATGGCCCTGGCTGACCAGGCGGCGCAGGGCCTTGCTGACGGCATTGACGCCGCCGGCTACGGCGCCCAGATGGCGGACCTCGCCGTCACGCCCGGCCTCGGCCAGGGCGATGTCGATGCTGTCCTTGTGGACGTCCAGGCCGACGTACACAGTGGCCGCGGGGGTGGTAGATTGACTCATGGCCCGTCTCCTTGCTCGTTGACACGCTGTCCGCCCTTCGGGGTGCAGCGTTGTGGCTCGGCGCACCCACGGTGCGCAACCCACGGTAGTCCCGGAGACGGGCCGCCTCAACGGCTCAAGCCATTCTGTCTA
>NZ_JAUJZH010000012.1 GCF_030486595.1 Variovorax ginsengisoli
CTACGAGAAACTCGAGCGCAGCTTCGTCGCCCTCAACCACCTTGCCGCTGCCATCATTGCCTTCCGCAAGGTACCTGCCGACGTCAACATAATTTACGGATAAGTTCTTAGGTCACGAAGCCGCCTGACTCGACGTGCATCGCCTCGTTGACGGCCGGCTCGCGCGCCTCGATCGGGCACGCCGGGGCGTCGCTCGGACGCCGAAAGAAATCAAATCGCATGGTGTTTGGAGTGATGAACCAGTTCGATCTGCCGCATTCCGGTTGTTCGCATCCGGCCAGGCCGATGTTGGCAGTCCGGCCTGCGCCGACCAGAGTCAGTTCATGCTGATTCGATCGGGCCAGTCCATCGGCCCGCCCCTGGCTCGGGACTGGACCGACGAAATGCGTTCAAACTGACCCTGTGCAGCCGGTGCCCAGCGGACAACACTTCCTTCGTTGCGATTCGTTGCCGGACGAAATCACTCAAAGAAGCTATCAAGACGGATTGGTATTGACATGAAGGAAGTGACTGCGATGAAGAATTCTCTCGATCAAGGAGCCACGGCCGGCCCGATGGCACAGCGGCTCGACGGGCAGACCCGTGCAGCGACTTCGTTTGCACGGATCAAGGATGCCCTGCACCACGCAGCCGCCGAATTGAAGGCCGGCCGGTGTGTGACAGTCTGGCCCGTCGACGCAGCGAACTGCAGGTTGGTGGCATGGGATTTCGACAAGCAGGCCGACGACGCGCACTTCGCGCCCACGGTCCCACTTGAGCTCGACCTTCCGACCAAACGTGGGGCATCTTTCTGAAGCTGAGTTGCTGCGGCCAATCCGATCGGGTGCCGCTGCTGAAATTCACTATCGACAAGAGCGGTGGTGGGCCGGGAGATCTCCCTGGACGTCGCCCACAAGCACAGCGATGGCGCGGCCGCCAAGCTGTTGAAGCTGGCGATCGAGGGCCAGCGGCTGCGCTGCCTGGTCGAGTGGATGCGGTGCGCAAGCGCGGCTTCGCCTACCTCTCGGCCGAGTACCACGAGGCCTGGCAGGACGCCGAGACGAGGCAGTCGCACGGTTGCGTGCTGCTGGCGGCCGGCCTGACGACGCGGCCGGTGATCAAGCGCCTGGACCTGGGCTCGAACCAGGGATCTACGGATCGACGGCCCGCGGGTCAGTAGGCGATGCCCCGACGGTTTGTAAAGTAGCCCTCGGCGCATCCATCATTCGCGCAACCGTGCTCACCTGCACGGAAATACCCCGCCACGGTATCCGTACTCCGATGCCCGTCATCGCCATCGTTTCTTGCAAGGGCATGTTCTGACGTCCCGCCTCGGTGACGAACCCCGACCGCAGCGAGTGCGCCGAGAATCATCTCCCACCCCTGCCAGCGCACACCGGGCCTTCACGATGTCCCGCACCGCGGTGCCCGAGAGTCCGTCAGTGCCGAGCTTGCCGTTCTTGAGGATGCCCCGGAAGAGGGGCCCCTATGTGATCCCGCTCGCCTTGAGCCAGGCGTCCAGCGCCACGGCGGCCGACCCCACCACCGGCTTCACGTCTTCCCGTCGGACCCTTCCCGTTGTGGTTCGTCTTCCAGCTCGCCAGCGTGTACAGATAGGCGCCTTCATCACCACGGTGCAGGTTCTCGAACACGGAGATCATCGCAATCCTGGGGGTGTGCAGTGCAGCATCCTTGCTCCACCGCCTACGCCGCGAGCGGTGCCTGGTCCCGAGCTCCGAAACCCGGATACCAACTCTCGAAGGACGCGCGTAACTCGTCATTGAGGACCTGGGTACGAACCTGGAGGAGCAGATGCGCGCCGCGCGGCGTCCAGCGCATCTGCTGCTTTTTCACGAACCGCTTGGAGCTCACCTGGTTGACCGCGGATTCAACGAAGCCGGTTGCAATGCGCTCCCCGCACCGGTACCGCTCTCCGTAGTTGACGATGGCGCCGGCGTTGTTGTCGACGTAGGTCGCGAATTCACCCAGCGCCCGATCAAGTTTCTTCAGCACGACCGAAGGCGGCCGCCCAGCTTGCCTGTCCTGCTCGAGCACGCCGTCGACTTCCTCGACCAGGTCATACAAGGTTTCGTCGGCGCGGATCACGTTTCCATGCCACAGGAACCATTTGACGCGTTCGATGCCCTTGAGGAGGTTTTCCTTCTCCGAGCCTTGCCGCCCGCGTGCCGTTTGCAAGAGCTGCTCGATGCGCATGGCCACGTGGAACCAATCCAGAACGTGCTCGGATCGCGGGTGCAGGAAGGCGCCAAGCTCGCGCACGGTGTCGCCGCCGTCACACAGGAGCGTGATGTGCTGTCGAGGGAGAATGCCTTGCGACTCGAGCACGGCGCGCAGCCTCCGCTTCGGTTTGCGGTCTATCCGATGGACGAAGGCGAAGACTTTCGCCGCACCTTCGTCCGGGATGCTCTTTCCGGCGATGACCTCGAAGCATCCGTTGGCACCCGGCAGGCGATCGCGACCTCGAATGTAGCCTCCGTCCAGCCCCACCGAGATGGGAGCGGCAGGTTCCGGCGAGGCTTCGATCTCGCGCTGGGAGCCGCCGTCGTAGGTGAACTGCTCCGGGCCGAGCTGCGCTTCGAGTCGCTCCGCGGTGTCCAGAACGTGCCGACGAATGGCTTCCGGATGCAGCCCCTGGTCGACGGGCAACACATCATGCAACAGCGCACCGACCGCTGCGAAGGAGACTTGCGCGGCCCACTTGGCCTGCAGGTATGTCAGTTCTGGGGCCGTGTGCACCGTCAGCAGTTCGCTGAGCGGAGAGAATGTAGCCTCCCGGGATTGCTCGCAGCGGGGCTGCGCAAGTCGATATTCCCGAAGGCGGTGCGAAAGCGCAGCGGGTGGTAGCTTTGACCGCGCGCGGCTTGGCGCAATGCGGACAGGCCCTGCGGTCGGACAGGTAGGCATCCAGCTGCTCGTATTCGTAGGGAATCGCTCAAGGCGCCGCAGCTCCAGTTGTCCGATCAGGACTTCGTGCGCGTCGGTGTCGAAGAACACGCCGCCCTCTTGATGGACTCCGTACTCGCGACCGCGAATCTCGAAGCGATGAAGGTGCATGTCCTGCCAGCCGAACGCGACCTGCAGGATCTGGTGAAGCCGGGCGACGCTGGTATCGCCGCGCACCGGAAGTCGCCGCCAGATCATCGGGCTGATGCTGCGCAGCACTGCGCGCAGCTGCAGGACCTCCTGTCGAGAAGATGCCCCGGTTTCCATCTCCAAAGCTTACTTTGCTGCACTGCACACCCCCAGGAATGTGATGCTCTCCTATGCCTGACCGGAAGCTCGCGATGCTGGTCGTTGCAACGGCTGTCACCACGTCAACGAACACGGCACCGAACGAAGGGCGTCGACAACATGACAACGACGGATCACGTGGGTGTCGACGGCCGTGGCTACCGCCGCGTTGTGATTGCACGCCGAAGGCGGTCGCGTCAGCAGCTTCGCTTCGCCAGTTGGCGTCTTGGCGCTTATGATTTCGCCAATCATGGAGCCGGGTAATGGCTCGCAGCATCTGTTTTCTGCCGAGAGCTCGCCCCGGCGCCTTCACAATGGATTCGCCATGTCACGCCAGCTCCCGCCTCTCAATCCCCTGCGTGCTTTTGAAGCTGCCGCAAGGCACCTGAGCTTCACGCGTGCGGCCGAGGAGCTTTTCGTCACGCCATCGGCCGTCAGCCATCAGGTCAAGGCGCTGGAGGAGAACCTTGGCATCACCCTGTTCCTGCGCGATTCCAAGGCCCTGGTTCTGACCGCCGCAGGCAAGGCCTACTTGCCGGGCGTACAAGAGGCCTTTCGGCAGTTGGCCTTTGCGACCTACCAGTTGCACCGTGAGCGCAGCATCCCCGCGCTCAAGATCAATCTGCCACCGACGTTCGCGACCAAGTGGTTAATCCCGCGCATGAAACGCTTCGTGCAGGCTCATCCCGAGGTCGACCTGAAGATATCAACGTCCAAGCACATGGTGGACTTTGCTCGCGAGGATTTCGACCTCGCGGTACGCTTTGGCCGCGGTGTGTACCCGGGCCTGCGTGCCGAGCGCTGCCTGCCGGTCGAGGTCTTCCCGGTGTGCGCACCATCGTTGCTGGCCGGGCCCGTGCCGTTGCGGGTTCCCGATGATCTGCGCCTGCACAGGTTGCTGCACGACGACAGCACCTACGACGACGTCAGCAATCCCGACTGGGCCACCTGGCTCGAGCACACCGGCGTGCAGGGCGTGGACACCACGCGTGGGCCTTCGTTCTGGCCGAGTCACTTGGTCATCGATGCAGCTATCGATGGGCTGGGCGTCGCCCTTGCCAAGCGCAGTTGGGTGGAGCGCGACCTGTTGGAAGGCCGGCTGGTCCGGCCGTTCGAAGGCCTGACCCTGCCGGTCGAGTTCTCCTACTTCTTCGTCTATCCGGAAGATCGTGCTGACGATCCGCGCCTTGGCATCTTCTTGGGCTGGGTCAGGCAGGAAGTCGCACGTGACGCTCAGACCGACGACGTCGCGCAGGCTGGGATCCTGTAGACGCTGCGCTGCAGCACGCGGCGCCAGATAAATTGTGGTGCGCGCCTACGAGGTTTCGTCTTGCCGGATGCGTGTTCAGACTTCTTTAGGAGTGGGCGAAGCGATCGACTCATCGAACGTGCCGAACGCGCCGGCCCGGCGAAGGGCTTCGATCCGGGCCGGGTCCATGCCCCATTCCTCGAGCACTTCAGCCGTGTGCTGGCCGAGCAGCGGTGCGGGATAGCGCACCTGCTGGGGCGTACCCCGTAGTTTTATCGGGAAGCCCAGGGTCCTGACCTTGCCCTCGACCGGATGGTCGATCTCCATCGTCATCTCGCGAGCGCGCGCCTGCTCGCTGTCCATAGCCTCGGCGTAGTCGAGGATCGGCGCCGCCGGCACGCCCGCAGCCAGCAGTTCGTCGACCCATTCGTCGGCGGTGCGACGGGCCAGTTCCTTCTCCAGCAGCGGGATCAGTTCGCCGCGGTTGCGAATGCGCGCCACGTTATCGGTGAACCTCGGATCCGCTGGCAGATCGGGCCGCCCGACGACCTCGCACAGAGCCTTCCACAACTTGGGATTCGCGGCACCGACGACCAAGTAGCGGTCCGACGCCCGAACGGCCTGATAGGGCGCGCTCATGCGGTTTGCGCTGCCCAGCGGCTGGGGTGCCTTGCCGGTTCCCCACAGCTCGGCCGTCTCCCAGATCGACAGGCCCATGGCGGTTTCGAGCAGCGACGCGTCGATGTACTGCCCCTTGCCGCTGGTCTCGCGGCCGATCACGGCGCTCAGGACCGCATAGGCGGTGAACAACGCCGCCCCGAGGTCGGCGATTGGCACGCTCGACTTGACCGGAGCAGCGCCGGGCTCGCCCATCACGCTCATCACGCCACTGCTGGCTTGGGCGATCAGGTCCAGGCCCGGCCGGCGTGACCAGGGACCGGTTTGCCCGAATCCCGAGATGCTCGCATAGACCAGCCGCGGATTGATGGCGTGCAGCGTGTCAAAGTCGATCTTCAGGCGGGCCGCGACCCCCGGACGGTTGTTCTCCACGAGCACATCGGCATTGCGGACCAGTTCGTAGAAAGCCTCCAGGCCTTGCGGATTCTTGAGGTCGATCTCGACACTGCGCTTGTTTCGATTGAGCGCCAGGAAGCCTGCGCTGTCCTCGCCCTTTAGGCGGAAGCCCATGGCGCGCCGCGTCTGGTCGCCGACCTTGGGCGTCTCGACCTTGATCACGTCTGCGCCCATGTCGCCGAGCAGCATGCAGCAGAAGGGGCCGGCCATGATCTGGCTGACGTCGAGGACACGAATGCGGGAGAGGGGAAGGGTCATGGAGAGGCTCGTTGTCTGGGAATCAGTAGGACGTTTTCAGCGGCCGACGAAGGCCGGGCGGGTCTTGTCGAGAAAGGCCCGGTAGCCGATGCGGAAGTCCTCGGTATCGAAACAGTCGAACGCCTCGTCGAGCTCGGCGTCCGACAAGGGCGCTGCCGCCTCGAGCCGTCGCACGAAGCGCTTGTGCCAGCGCGCCACTAGCGGGGCGCCGTGGGCGATCCGGCGCGCAGTGGCCTGGCTTTCCGGCAGCACTTGGGCATCTTCGACGACCCGATTGACGAGACCCTTCTGAAGTGCCTCCGCGGCGCCGAAGACCCGCCCCTCGAGGACGATCTCCAGTGCCACGGCCCGTCCGGCAAGTGCCAGCAGGCCGCCGAGTTCGCCATGGGACATGACGAGGCCCAGCCGGTTGATGGGCGCGCCGAAGCGACTCGACGTGCCGCAGATGCGAATGTCGCAGATGGAGGCTAGTTCCAGGCCGCCGCCGACGCAGGCGCCCTGAATCGCCGCCAGGGTGGGATGCCTGCTTTCGGAAACTGCCTTCATTGCACGGTGCGTCACAGCGGCAAAGGCGCGCGCATGCGCCTTGTCGAGCCGGGTACGAGGAAACTCCTCGATGTCGGCGCCAGCGGAAAATGCCTTATCGCCAGCGCCACGCAGCAGCACGCAGCGAACCGAATCATCGTTCTCGAGGTCGCAGAAGATATCACCCAGACCCTGCCACATGGCCTCGTTCATGGCGTTCATCTTTTGCGGGCTGTTGAGGGTCAGGGTAACGATGTGCGCATCGCGTTCAACGATCAGGGCTTCGGTCATGGGTTCTTTCGGCTGGACCCGTCAGGGCGGGCAATGGAGGCGCAGTTTAGGGAGCATCGGCCGCCGGCTCAAAGCGAGAAAAACTGGCGGGCCTTTCAAGAAAATCTTGTTCTCCCGCTTGTGAATATTTCTCCGCCCACCTTCAAGTAAATCCACGTTGCCACAGGTGGCAGCGCTTCCTAGACTGTCGTCCCACCCTTGCGCCAAGCGCGCGCCGCGAACCATTTCAAGCGACCTGGAGACAACATGCGACGACGACAATTCATTTCCGCGGCTGCAGGCACTGGTGCGACCATCTGCATCCTCGCAGTCGCGCCGCGGACCGCCATCGCCCAGACGCTGCCACGCGGACCGGTGCGGATCGTGGTGGGTTTTCCGCCGGGCGGTGGCACCGATGTGGTAGCGCGCGTCATTGCGCAGCAACTGGCCACGTTGTGGGGCATTCCGGTGCTGGTCGACAACCGGGCCGGCGCTGCCGGCGTGATCGCCGCGGAATACGTCGCCAAGCAACCGGCAGATGGCAGCACCTTGCTGATGACGAACTTCAGCAACCATGCGGTCGCGCCCAACCTCTATCCGAACATCGGCTACGTGGTGGAGCGGGATTTCTCGCCCATCATGCTCGTGGGGATCGTGCCGAGCCTACTGGTCTGCCGCCCCGAGCAGCCGGACCGCACGGTGCAGGCAATCGTCGAGCGCTGCCGGGCCGCGCCCGGCAGCGTGAGCTTCGGATCGGCGGGCCCGGGATCGGTCCAGCATCTCGCGCTTGAGATGTTCAAGCTGCGCGCGGGCATCGATGCCATGCATGTCCCCTACAAGGGCTCGGCCCCGATGATCACCGACCTGATCGGCGGGCAGATCGACTACAGCTTCGAGACCATGTCGTCGGCCGCGCCGCACGTCGCCAGCGGCAAGCTGCTGCCGATCGCGCAGACTCGCCTGCACCGGGCAGCGGCGATGCCGAAGGTGCCGACGCTCGCCGAGTCCGGCTTCGCGGGCTTCGACGCCAGCACCTGGTACGGGCTGGCGGGCCCCGGGCAGATGAACACCACGCTCATCGAGCGCATGAACGGTGACTTTAACCGTGTCCTTGGCCTGCCGCAGGTGGCCGAGAAGCTGGTGGCCGTCGGAGCCGCGGACGGCGGTGGGACTCCCGCGCAGTTCACCGCTTTCATTGGCACCGAGAAGAGCAAATGGGCGAAAGTGATTCGTGAAGCGAAGGTGACTGTCTGATGTCCCGCCTCACCCAGACTCTGGCCGAGACCCTGCCCGAGGACGCCGACACCGCCACGCTCGTGGGCCGCGCCTGGTCGCCCGGCGCCCGCGGCGGCCCGTGCGTGGTCGCGTTGCGCAATGGTCAGCTGCACGACATCACGGCGCACGCGCCGACGATGGCGGCGCTGGTCGCGCGGGCGGACCGCGTGGCGCTGGCCCGCGACGCGGTTGGCCCGGCGCTCGGCCCGCTGGCGCAGTGGCTGGACAGCACCTGCGTACACGGCCCCGACACCGCGCACCGCCACTTGCTGGCGCCATGCGACCTGCAGGTGGTCAAGGCGGCCGGCGTCACGTTCGCCGCCAGCATGCTTGAGCGAGTGATCGAGGAACAGGCGCGAGGCGACGCCACTCGCGCACACGACATCCGCCAGTCGATGATTGCAATCGCCGGCGCGGACCTGGGGGCGATCCGGCCCGGATCGCCGCAGGCCGAGGAACTCAAGCGCGTACTGGTGGACCAGCAACTATGGTCGCAGTACCTCGAAGTGGGCATCGGGCCGGACGCCGAGGTGTTCACCAAGGCGGCGCCGCTAGCCTCGGTGGGCACTGGCGTCTGCGTGGGTCTGCATCCCGGCTCGAACTGGAACAATCCCGAGCCGGAAGTCGTGCTGGCGGTGACGCCCGAGGGCGAGATCGTCGGCGCAGCGCTGGGCAACGATGTGAACCTGCGCGATTTCGAAGGGCGCAGCGCCTTGTTGTTGGGCAAGGCCAAGGACAACAACGCATCCTGCGCCATCGGCCCGTTCATTCGCCTGTTCGACGAAGGCTTTGCACTTCCGGATGTCACCTCCGCGGTCGTCGATCTGGAGGTGCAGGGCCTGGACGGTTTCTCTCTCTCGGGCAGTAGCTCGATGGCGCTGATTAGCCGGTCGCCGGAAGAGCTCGTGTCGCATGCCATGGGCTCGCATCACCAGTATCCTGACGGGATCATGCTTTTCTGCGGCACCATGTTCGCCCCGACAAAGGATCGCGGCGCACCGGGCGAAGGGTTCACGCACTATGAAGGCGACCGGGTCGCAATCCGCAGCGCTAGGCTCGGCGCGCTCGTCAACCTCGTCGGACGCAGCGACCGTCTGCCGCCGTGGCGCTTCGGAATCGGCGCGCTGATGGCCAATCTCGCGGGCCGCGGGCTGCTGGGAGGTTCATCCTGATGTCCGCCGCTTCACTCACATCCGGTCCGCGCATCGGATTCATTGGCATCGGCCTGATGGGCGAGGCGATGTGCCGCCGCCTGCTCGCGCGTGGCCATGGGGTCACCGTCTGGAACCGCGAGCCCGAACGAGTGCAACTCGTGCTGCCCTTCGGCGCCACCGCCGCCGCCTCGCCGGCCGAGGTGGCCGCGGCCACCGACATCGTGTTGTTGTGCGTGTTTGACGACCAAGCGGTCGAAGACTGCGTCCTGGGCGAACTTGGGGTAGCGAGGGTGCAGGACCTCGCGAACCGGCTGCTGATCGATCTGTCCACCATTACGCCGGCGTCGACCCGCGATCTTGCCGCGCGCGCGGCAAGGCAGGCAGGTCTGCGCTGGATCGATGCGCCGGTCTCCGGCGGCCCGGCGGCAGCGCTGGAGGGCAGTCTCACGATCATGACCGGTGGCACGGCCGAGGACATGGCCGAGGCGGCGCCAATCCTGGACTGCCTTGGCAGCAACGTCACGCACATGGGCCCGCTCGGTGCCGGGCAGACGGCCAAGGTGCTCAACCAGGCTATCGTCGGTGCCGGCTTCGTGCTGATGAGCGAGGTGGCGCTCCTCGCCGAAGCGGCGGGCATCGACGCGACGCGGCTTCCCTCCTGCCTGGCCGGAGGCCTTGCCGACAGCATGCTGCTACAGAACATCTATCCGCGCATCCATGCGCGCACCTTCGATCCGCCCATCGGCTATGCGCGACAGCTCTCGAAGGACATGCAGGCGGTGCGCGCCTTCGCCCGCGACAACGGCTGCGATCTGCCCTTGATGGAGGAAGCCGCCGAGCGCTACGCCGCCTACGTCGGCAGCGGCGCGGCCATGGCTGACTCCACTTCCATCATCCGGCTGTACGAGGCAGAGGCGTCGACCCCATCGCCCCGGAAGAAAAATCCATGAGCGTGATCACCTGTATCGAAGACCTGCGCGTGCTTGCGAAGAAGCGGGTGCCCCGCATGTTCTATGACTACGTTGATGTTGGGTCCTGGACCGAAGGCACCTACCGGGCGAACGAGCGCGACTTCCAGCAGCTCCTGCTGCGCCAGCGGGTGGCTGTCAACCTCGAGAGCCGCAGCACCCGCACGACCATGCTGGGGCAGGAAGTGGCCATGCCGGTGGCCATCGCCCCGACCGGCCTGACCGGCATGCAACGCGCGGACGGAGAAATCCTGGCGGCGCGTGCGGCGAAGGCCTTCGGCGTTCCGTTCACGCTGTCCACGGTGAGCATCTGCTCGATCGAAGACGTCGCGCAGGCCACCGGCGGCCATCCGTTCTGGTTCCAGTTGTATGTAATGCGAGATCGCGCGTTCGTCGAGCGGCTGATACGCCGCGCGGACGATGCGAACTGTTCGGCCCTGGTGCTCACGCTGGACCTTCAGATCAGCGGGCAGCGCCACAAGGATCTCAAGAACGGACTGTCGGCCCCCCCGCGGCTCACCCTACGCAACATGCTCAACATGGCGAGCAAGCCGCGCTGGGGTCTTGGCATGCTCGGCACCAGGCGGCGCAGCTTTGGCAACATCATCGGCCATGTCGAAGGCGTCGAGAACATGACGTCGCTGGCTGAATGGACGTCCCAGCAATACGATCCCACCCTCAGCTGGGACGACGTCGCCTGGATCCGCCGTCTGTGGAAGCGAAAGCTCGTGCTCAAGGGCATTCAGGATGTCGAGGACGCGCGGCTTGCTGTGGCTGCCGGCGCTGACGCATTGATCGTCTCCAACCACGGCGGCCGGCAGCTCGATGGCGCGCCCTCGTCCATCCGTGCGTTGCCTGCCATTGTCGAGGCCGTGGGCGACCGCATCGAGGTCCACATGGACGGCGGCATCCGCTCAGGCCAGGACGTGCTCAAGGCCATTGCGCTGGGTGCCAAGGGCACCTACATCGGGCGTTCGATGCTTTACGGACTGGGCGCGCTCGGCGAAGAGGGCGTCAGCCGCGCGCTCCAGATCATCCACAAGGAACTCGACCTCACGATGGCCTTCTGCGGCCGCACTGACATCCGCGACGTCGATGCCGACGTGCTGCTGCCTGGCGCGTAGTGATCGGTCCCTATGTTTCTGTTACCGCGCCTTCAGGCGTCGCTCGTTGGTGGCATTGAACCGCGTCCATGGGCTCGCCACACATCACTTTCATCCAAATCCAAAACAGAAGGAGACTCACTTGCAAATTCCTCGACGACCGCTTCTTGCCTGCCTTGCAACCCTCGGAATTCTGGCGACCACATCCGTATTCGCCCAACAGGTGGCCTATCCGCATCGTCCGATCGAACTGGTGGTTCCCTACCAGGCTGGCGGCGGGGCTGACGTCATGGCGCGCGCCTACGCCACCGCCGTCGCGAAATTCCTGCCGCAGAGCGTGGTCGTGGTGAACAAGGCCGGCGCCGCCGGCGTGATTGGCTGGACGGACGTGATCAATGCCAAGCCCGATGGCTACAAGGTGGCACTGACCACGGTCGAAATCACCTTTCTGCAATACCTGGGGCTGGCGAAGTTCAACCATGAGAGCCTGATTCCCATCGCCAAGCTCAACGCCGACCCGGCCGTCGTCGTGGTCAGGGCCGATGCGCCCTACAACACCATCGAAGAGTTCCTCGTTGCGTCTCGCTCGCCGGGTGCGAATGTGCGCGTCGGAAATGCCGGGCAGGGCTCCATGTGGCACCTGGCGGCGGCGGCGCTCGCCGACAAGGGCCGCACCAAGTTCAACTACATCCCCTATGCCGGTGGCGCTCCGGCGATCCTCTCACTGCTCGGCGGCCACATCGACGCGGTCATCGCCAGTTCGCCCGAAGTGGCGCCGAACGTGCTCGGTGGAAAATTGAAGGCACTGGGCGTGATGTCGGAGAAGCGCATCAAGGGTTTTGAGAACGTGCCGACGCTGCGAGAGCGCAACATCGATCTGGTCCTGGGAACCTGGCGCGGCTTGGCCGTGCCAAAGGGCACGCCGCCGGAAGTCGTGAACGTGCTCATGGCCGCGACGGCCAAGGCCATGCAGGAGCCATCGCTGCGCGAGGTCATGGAGAAGCAGTACTTCACGACGGATACCTACGAAGACGCCGCGACTTTCCGGGCCAGCATGGCGCGCGAGAGCACCTCCATCAAGGCGATCGCGAGCAAGATCGACATGAGCAACTAGGGCCTTCGCCATGCAAGTGATGCAGAACTTCGACAACCTCATCAACGGCGAATGGCGCGCGGCCGCCAGCTACAGCCCGAACGTCAATCCGAGCAATCTCGGCGACGTGCTGGGCCAGTACGCGCAGGGCGACGCCGCGCAAGTCGATGCCGCGGTGGCGGCTGCCACGGCCGCCTTCCCGGCCTGGTCGACGGGCGGCATCCAGGCCCGCTCCGAGGCGCTGGACAAGATCGGCAACGAGATCCTGGCGCGCAAGGAAGAGCTCGGCACGCTGCTGGCGCGCGAGGAGGGCAAGACCAAGGCCGAGGGCATCGGCGAGGCGACGCGCGCCGCGCAGATCTTCAAGTTCTTCGCCGGCGAATGCCTGCGCCTGTCGGGCGAGGTGCTGCCGTCGGTGCGCCCGGGCATCGGCATCGAGATCACGCGCGAGCCGGTGGGCGTGGTCGGCCTGATCACGCCATGGAATTTCCCGATCGCCATCCCGGCCTGGAAGATCGCCCCGGCGCTGGCCTTCGGCAACTGCGTGGTCATGAAGCCAGCCGACCTGGTGCCGGGCTGCGCCTGGGCGCTGGCCGAGATCATCAGCCGCTCGGGCATTGCGCCGGGCGTGTTCAACCTGGTGATGGGCCGCGGCAGCGTGATCGGCGATGCGCTGGTCAACCACCCGGGAATCCACGCGATCAGCTTCACCGGCTCGGTCGGCGTGGGCCGCAACATCGCCATCCAGTGCGCCACCAACCACAAGAAGGTGCAGCTCGAGATGGGCGGCAAGAACCCGCAGGTGGTGCTGGACGACGCCGACCTGAACCAGGCGGTGGAGCTCAGCGTGCAGAGCGCCTTCTATTCGACCGGCCAGCGCTGCACCGCGTCGAGCCGGCTGATCGTGACCGAAGGGATCTATCCGAAGTTCATCGAGGCGATGAAGGTTCGCATGGCGAAGATCAAGGTCGGCGATGCGCTGGCGCAGGGCACCGACATCGGGCCGGTGTCGTCGAAGTCGCAGCTCGACCAGGACCTGGAGTACATCGCGATCGGCAAGGGCGAGGGCGCCACCCTGGCCGCGGGCGGCGAGCGGCTGAAGCTCGACACCGACGGCTACTACATGTCGCCGGCGCTGTTCAGCGAATCGGCGGCGTCGATGCGCATCAACAAGGAAGAGATCTTCGGTCCGGTGGCGAGCGTGATCCGGGTGAAGAACTACGAGGAAGCGCTGGCCACGGCCAACGACACCGAGTTCGGGCTGTCGGCCGGCATCGCCACCACCTCGCTGAAGCACGCGACGCATTTCAAGCGCCACAGTCAGGCAGGCATGGTGATGGTCAACCTGCCGACGGCGGGGGTGGACTATCACGTGCCCTTCGGCGGGCGCAAGGGATCGAGCTACGGGCCGCGCGAGCAGGGCAGGTATGCGCAGGAGTTCTTCACGGTGGTGAAGACCGCTTACACGCAGGCGTGATTTCGCGGAAGGCCAAGGCGATCACCTTGGCCCGCCCGTTCACAGCCGGTAGATACGCTGCGCGTTGTCGTGCAGCAGCTGCCGCCGTTCGGCGTCCGGCCGGTCGGCGATCGCAGCCAGGAAGCCGGACAGGAGGGTCTCGTAGCCGGCCACCAGGCTGTCCACCGGAAAGTTGCTCGCGAACATGCAGCGCCCGGCGCCGAAGATCGCGATGGCGTCTCGGATCACCGGCACGTTGGCGTCCTCTTTCCACGCTTGCCCGCATTGGCCCAGCCCCGAGATCTTCAAGGCCACGTTGGGCCGAAGCGCCAGCTGCTCCAGTGCCGCACGCCAGGCCGCCAGGCCCTCGGGCGAGCGGTCCGACGGCAGGCCGGTGTGGTTGACGATCATCTGCGTGCCCGGGAAATCGCGCGCCAGGTCGCTCGCCTGGTCCAGGTTCCACCAGGGCGCCTGCAGGTCGAAGGACAGACCGTGGCGCGCCAGCATGGCATAGCCGCGGCGCCAGCGCTCGTCGTCCATGGATCCCGGCAGCCCCCGGCGTGCGTCGGCGTGCGCATGCGCAGTGACCGGCTTGTGGCGGATGCCGCGAACCAGTGCAAAGGCCGCCTGCTGCGCCAGAACATCTTCCACATCGGCGCCGTCCAGCGCCGCATGGGCCACGCAGGCCGACGGCCGACCGGTGGCGGCCGCGAGGCCGCTCAGCCAGCGGGTCTCGTCCACCGGGTTCGCACGCTCCCACTCCGCTTCGATATGGACGGTCTTCGCCAGGGCGAAGCCTTCGGTGTCGCGCGCGAGGTCCGCCGGCAGATAGTTGCGCTTGAGTTTCGAATAGTCGCCGTAGCGGAAGGGGATGGGCTCCGGATCCTGCAGCCAGGGGTAAGGATTGCGCCCCAGGTCCCAGAAGTGGTGGTGGGCGTCGATGAAGGGTTCAGGCGGCTTCATCGGGGCGCACCTGCCGCCGCGGCGTCGAGCTCGGCGTAGTACTGCTCGATCCGGGCCACGTCGACGCTGTCGTCCGCGGGATAGCCCAGTTCGGCGAAATGCCTGGCGCGCTTGCGCATGTCGGCCAGCAGCACTTCCCGCGCATGACCGGCCACTTCCGCTGCCACCGTCTGCGGCACGACCACGATGCCGTCGTCGTCGCAGCCGACGATGTCGCCAGGGCAGACCTGGACGCCGCCCATGCCGATGCGCGTCTGCGTCTCGATGATCTCGATGCGGCCCGGGATGATGGTGCGAGCCACCCCGCGCGAGCAGATGGGCGTGCCCTGCTCAAGCAACTCGCCGCTGTCGCGACACTGGCCGTCGGTGATGATGCCGACGGCGCCTTTCTGGACGGCGCGCAGCGAGTTTTCCGAGCCCCACAGGCCCACGGGAGGCGAACCCCCGGTGTCCGTCACCACCACGTGGCCTGGCTGGAGCTGGTCATAGAAGCGCCAGACGCCCAGCCCCACCTTCCGGAACCAGATGTCGTGCGAATCGACAATCTCGGGCGTGGTCGGCAGCGTCCACATGGGCCTGTTCGCGGGCACGCAGCGCACGGTGAAGGCCACCCCCCAGAAGCGGGTGCCGCGCTGTAGGGCGCGGATCTCAGGCGCGACCAAGCCGAGGTTGAAGTAGCCGATACCGTCCAGGGCGTCGCACACATCCGCCACCCGCAGCGGGTCGTAGTATTTCTTCAGCTCGAAGGGATCGATGTTTGGCTTGTCGTTGCTCATGGGGTCTTCCTTTGGGTTGTCTGGGATGTTGAGTTCTGCAGGTCGACGCCACCGTAGCGCGTGGGCTCCAGCAGCAGGTTGCCGCCTTCCCCGAGCAGGTGCTCACCGGCCCACTGTTCACGCTCGCTCGCGCGCGCCTGCATGACTTCAGGCCGGCGCTCGTAAGCGGCCAGCGCCTGGCGCCGGTGCTCGAAGTCGGGCCAGCCGAGCAGCAGCGTGGCGCCGGGTGTCGTGCCGCCGAAGATGTTGTCGAATACGCCGGCGACCGTGGTGCCGGTGGCGGCCAGCGCCGGCAGGTCGACGGCGGCCAGGGCCGCCTGCGCCGCGCCTGTGCGGCCGACGGCGACCGGCAGCGTGCGCAATTCGTAGAGGCCACAGGCCGGACCGCGCAACGGCGTGCCTGCGGACGCGGCGAGGCCCGAGGCCGACAGCAGGCGCAGGTCGTAACGGCGCACCATATCGCCAGGGCCGTTGGTCCGCAGGCGCAGGGCGTTCCACTCCACGTCCGCGCCGAGCGCGGCGAATGCGGCCATCCGTGCTTCCAGGCTGGGCCAGCGCAGCAGCCACGCGAACACCGGCGTGGGCGAGCCGGCGACGCCGGTCCATTGTCCCAGGCGCGGCGCGAAGCCGTGGCGCTCGAAGAAGGGCGGCATCACCGCACCTATGCGTTCCACCAGGTCGCCCAGCCGGCCGGGCATGGGGTGGTAGATGCGCAGTTCGCACAGCATCTCACTCGGCCCGGACGCCGGTCTGCCGGATCACGGCCGACCACTTCTTCAGCTCGCTCTCCATCACGGCCGCGAACTGGTCGGGCGTGCTGCCGATGGGCTCGGCGGCCTGCGCGACCAGCTTGTCCCGCACCGCCGGCGCGTGCACGATGCGTGCGATCTCCGCCGACAGCCTGTCGATGACAGCCCTTGGCGCGCCGGCCGGCGCGATGACGCCATACCAGACCTCGGCTTCGTAGCCGCGCAGGGTATCGCCGATGGGTGGCACGTTGGGCAGCTGCGCGATCGGCCGCTTGCTGGTGACCGCCAGCGCCTTGAGCCTGCCCTGCTGCAGCAGCGGCTGCGAGAACAGTGGGGTGGTGAAGCCTACCTGCACGAGGCCGGCCAACAGGTCGTTGGCCATCGGCGCGCCGCCCCTGTAGGGGACATGAGTCATGTCGATGCCGGCGCTCAGGTTCATCAGCGCATGGAACAGGTGCTGCGTGGAGCCGTTGCCTGGCGAGCCATAGTTGATCCTGCCCGGCTGCGCTTTCGCCAGTGCCACCAGCTCCGCCACGTTGTTCACGGGCAGTTGCGGGTTGACCACCAGCACGAACGGCGAGCTGGCGACCAGCGACACCGGCGCGAAATCCTTCATGGCGTCGTAAGGGGCCTTCGGGTAAAGCAGGGCGTTCGTGACGTGAGAGGAGATGGTGAGCATCAGCGTGTAGCCGTCCGGCGCGGCCTTGGCCAGCTCCTGGGTGCCGATCACGCCATTGGCGCCGCCGCGGTTGTCGATTACGACGCTCTGCCCCAGCGACTTGCCCAGCTCGGCGCCCACGACGCGCGCGACGATGTCCGCCCCGCCTCCGGGCGGGAAGCCGACGATCATGCGGATCGGCTTCGACGGCCAGGTTTCGGCCATGCCGGCTGTGGTCGCGCATGCCAGGGCGACGCACAGCGCCGCCCTGCGAAAGTAGTTCACGATATCCATTCCTGTTTTACTCCTGTTCGCTGTTTATCGAGGCCGTAGAAGGCACGCGCGGTGGCGCCCATGACGCTGGTATGCACCGAGGCCGGCAGCAGGCGCAGGCAGGTGTCGCGCCAGCGCGCGTAGCCGCCGGCGAGTTCCACCACGGGCCAGTCGCTGCCCCACATCAGGCGCTCGGGGCCGAAGCTCGCCAGCAGGTGATCGACGTAAGGGCGCAATTGTTCGTCGTCCCAGGTCGGGGTCGCCTCGGTGGCCAGGCCGGACAGCTTGCAGAACACTCCGGTCTCGCGCGCCACCTGCGCGATATCGCGCGCCCACGACGCGAACTCGCCGAGCGCAATGGCGGGTTTGGCGGCGTGATCGATCACGATGGGCAGGCTCGGGTGGCGTTGCGCCAGTTCCGCGAGCAGCGTGAGGTGTCTCAGCCGCGCCGGCATGTCCAGCGTCAGCCCTTCATGGGCCAGCGTCGCCAGCGCGGGCTGGACCTCCGGCCGCAGGATCCAGCGTGTCTCCCGCATGAAGCCGAGCATGGGCCGCACCCCTTTCAGAAGTGGACGGCGGGCCAGAGCGGCGATGGTTTCGGATGCCTCGGCTGAAGCGAGGTCTACCCAGCCCACCACGCCGCGGACCAGTCCGCCTGAGGCGGCGGCCGCTTCGAGCAGATCCTCCGTCTCGCGCATGCTTGGAGCCGCCTGCACAAGCACCGTGGCGGTGACCCCACCCAGTTGCGCGCGCAGGTCGTCGAGGCTGTAGTCCCGGGCGATGGCTGAGTCGGACTCGAGCCAGAAGTAGTCGTGGCGGCCGACTTGCAGCAGGTGCTGGTGCGCGTCCACCATGCCCGGCATGCTCACTTGACCGCCCCGAGCGCCAGGCCGCGGACCAGGTGGCGCTGCATCAGCGCCATGAAGGCCATGATCGGCACCATGATGCCGATGGCGGCGGCGGCCGACAGCGACCAGTAGTTCAGGTCTTCGCCACCGTATTCGGCAATGGCGACGGGCAGGGTCTTGGTGTGCGGGCCGGTCAGCACCAGCGCAAACAGGAACTCGTTGTAGGCCAGCAGCAAGCTGAACAGCGCTGTCACCCAAAGGCCGGGCCGCACGATCGGTAGCACAACCCGGAAGAAGATCTGCCATTCGCTGGCGCCGTCGATGGCCGCCGCCTCGTCAATCTCTGACGGAACGTCGACGAAGAAGCTGTGCATCAGCCAGATCGTGAACGGCTGGTTGATCGCCACCAGGGCTAGCACCATGGCGGGATAGGTGTCGATCAGGTTGAGGAACTTGGCCAGCAGGAAGAATGGGATCGCCAGCAGCATGTGGGGGAACATGCGCAACGAGAGCAGGCCGAACAGGACGCCGCGCGCCGCCTTGCCCCGCATGCGCGACAGGCCGTAGGCGGCCATCGTGCCGATCGAGACGGAGACCACCACCGTGCTCACGGCGATGACGAGGCTATTGGCTAAATAGCGTGCGAAGCCCTTCTCCATCCAGACCTGCTGGTGGAACTCGAAGGTCGGCGTGAACACCAGCTTGGGTGGAATGGCGAAGGCGTCGATCGGCAGCTTGATGGAAGTGAGAAAAGCCCAGGCCACCGGGGTCAGCATCAACGCGGTGAACAGGCACAACGCCAGGAGCAGCAGCAGCTGCGACGTACGGGAGCGGTGGGTATTCATTCGGCGTTCTCCTTGCGGCGGCCCAGGATGAAGAGGAGAGTGGCGGCCAGCAGCAGGACGATCACCAGCGTCAGCACGCCGAGGGCCGAGGCCTTGCCCACCTGGAACAGGCGGAAGGCCAGGGCGTAGGTCTGCATGGTCAGCGTCTGCGTGGCGGAGCCCGGCCCGCCGGAAGTGAGCACGTAGATCGTGTCGAAGTAGCGGAAGGCGTCCATCATGCGCATCGTCAACACGAAGGCCACGATCGGGCGGATGGCCGGCAGCATGATCCGCAGAAGGATTTGCCGGTCGTTGGCGCCATCGAGCTGGGCCGCCTCGATCTGGCTCTGGTCCACCGTGTTGAGGCCGGCGTAGAGCACCAGGATCATGAAAGGCGTGAACTGCCAGGCATCGGCCAGCACGACCACGAGCCGGGCCCACATTGGGCTGCCCAGCCAGTCGGGGGCATAGACGCCCATGCCGGCGAGAACGGAGTCCAGCAATCCCCAGCGCCCCGCGAAGATCCACTTGAGGAACAACGCCGCCACAACCGGGGTGATGATGTGCGGCAGGAACATCAGCAGGTTGAGGGTGCGCACGCCGACCGTCAGCCGGTACAGGCCCCAGGCGACCGCCAGCCCGACGCAGAACTCCAGGCCCACGGCCGACACCACGATGCCGAGGGTACGTCCCAGCGCGCCCCAGAAGGCGGCATCGCCCAGCAGGTCCGTGTAGTTGCCCAGGCCCACGAACGTGCTGACGCCGCTGTCCAGGTAGTAGTTGAAGAAGCTGAGGTAGAGGGCGTACGCCAGCGGGAACAGCAGGATCAGGACGCAGACGACGGCGCTGGGCAGCAGGAAGGGCCAGAGCCGGCGAGGGTTGGCCGGTTTGCGGCGGCACGCCGCGCTGCCGTGCGCGCGCACGGCCTGATGGGTGATGACGGTGTCCACGCTCATCTTCCTTCAGGCCTCGAGGCGCCTGCCGCAGTCGGCGTCGAACAGGTGCGCCCGCGCAGGATCCGGCGCAAGCACGATCCGATGCCCAGGGGCGCAGTCGCTGCGGTCACGCACCGTGACGGTCACGTCGTGGCCAGCGCAGCGGCAATAGAGCTGGGTATCGGCGCCGGTCGGCTCCACCATCACGACCTCCACCGGCAGGCCGGTGTCGCCGAGGGCGCAATGCTCGGGTCGCAGGCCGTACAGGACCTTCTGTCCCTCCTGCACTCGTTGGCCGGGAGGCAGCGGCAGGCTGCCGCCCTCGAACTGCACCCGGTCGCCGTGAACCGTGCCGGGCAGCAGGTTCATGGCCGGGGAGCCGATGAAGGTGGCGACGAAGGTGTTGACCGGGCGGTCGTAGAGCTCCAGCGGCGCCCCGGCCTGCTCCACGACCCCGCCGCGCAGCACCACGATCTTATCCCCCATGGTCATGGCCTCGGTCTGGTCATGGGTCACGTAGACGGAGGTGGCCTTCAGGCGCCGGTGCAACTCGCGGATCTCAATGCGCATCTGCACGCGCAGCTTGGCATCGAGGTTGGACAGGGGTTCGTCGAACAGGAAGACCTGCGGGTTGCGCACGATCGCGCGCCCCATGGCGACGCGCTGGCGCTGTCCGCCCGAGAGCTGCCGGGGGAAGCGCTCCAGGTACGGGCCCAGGCCCAGGATACCTGCGGCGCGGTCCACCCGTTGCTCGATTTCGCGTTTCGGCTGCCGGGCGAGGCTGAGCGCGAAGGACATGTTCTCGCGCACCGACATGTGGGGGTAGAGCGCATAGTTCTGGAACACCATGGCGATGTCCCGGTCCTTGGGCGGGACTTCGTTGACCACCCGCGTGCCGATAGAGATCTCGCCCTCGTCGGCGTCCTCCAAGCCGGCGATCATCCGCAGCAACGTGGATTTGCCGCAGCCGGACGGGCCGACGAGCACGCAGAATTCGCCGTCCGCAATGTCGATGTCCACGCCCCGGATGACCTGGGTGCCGCCGAAGTGCTTTTCGATGCCGCTGATGTGTACGGATGCCATGTAGTGCCTGGGAACTTGTGGATTGCAGATCAGCGGTAGTAGCCGCGACCCTTGAGGTAGGCCTCGGTCTCGCCGGCAGCCTCGTCCATGGCCTGCTTGGTGGACATCTCGCCGGTGACAGCCTGCAGAATGCGGCGCGAGACGAATTCGCCTACCGCGTAGAACTCGGGCAGCGCGGGAAACGGGGTGCCGGTCTCGATGGCCTGCGCTGCCGCGGGGTAGAAGCGGTTCTTTGCGCGGAGCTCGGGGTCGTTGAGCAGCGCCTTGCGCGGCGGCACGAGCATGCCGGCTGCCTCGCGCATGTTGGCCTCGCGCGTCGCTGTGGCCATGATGCGGAATAGCTGGTCGGGGTCCTGCTTGCTGAAGGCGGAGATTGCATAGCCGTCGGCCAGCACGCGCGCATGGCCCTGCGGCATGGGCGCCCACTCGAACTTGCCGGCTGCGCGCGACTGCTTGGGGTCGTCCACCGAACGGGCGCGCGTCGCCCACTGCATGCCCATCGCCGCCGCGTCCTGCTGCAGGGCGATCGTGCACTCGTCGTTGGCCGCGGTAGCGAAGCCACGCTGCGCAGCCCGGGTCGACTCCTTCAGGGCCTCGATGGCACGCACACCAGCCTCGTTGTTGAAGATCGGCTTCCAGTTGCTGTCGAACCAGCCCTGGCCGATGGTGTTCATGTACCAATGGGCCTCGTTCATCGTCGCGTCGGTGGGCTTCAGGCAGCTGATCGCGCCGGCACGGGCCGGGGAATTGAGTGCCTTGGCGAGCGCCTGGTATTCCGCCACGCTCCTGGGCAAGGGCTTGCCTGCCGCGTCGAGCAGGTCCTTGCGGTAGTAAAGCATCATCACGTTGACCGTGCCAGGCAGGGCGTAGATGCGCCCGTTGTAGCTGCACATCTTCATCGCCGCGTCGGAGAAGTCGCCGAGGTTGAACTCATTCTTGTACTTGGCCCAGAGGTCGTCCAGCGGGCGCAGCCAGCCGTTGCGCGCATAGGAGGCGACGGAGGAGTCGATCACGTAGACGATGTCGAAGGTCGACGCCTTGGAGGACATTGCGATGGTGACGAGCTCACCCATCTTCTCGAAAGGCATCAGCTGCGCGTTGACGTCCACGCCCGGCAGCGCCGTCTTCATCTTGCCGGCCCAGAATTCCAGAGCCGGATAACGGTGGCTGATCAGTTGTATCTGGTCAGCCGCAAGCGCCGACCTAGGCAGGGCGATGGCACCTGCACCGAAAGTGGCCGCTGCTGCGGACAGACCTTTGAGCGCCCTGCGGCGCCCGGCATTCACGAGGCTCATTCTTGTCTCCTGTAGGGATCGGCCCTTTCATGGCGGGACCGGTGCAGAGAACTTTAGGGAACGGCTGCAGGGGGGTCAAACGACAATTTCTGGAGACTGGCAAGAGAAAAACTCAGGCACGTGCGCATACTGGCGGCCGCCTGCGGCGAGCAAGAGCGGCAGGCCATGGCAGCATGACTACGACCATCACCGCCCACACGGATCACTTGGTCACCTGACCCCCAGTGAGTTCGTCAAAAAGAGGTCAGATCAACAGGCCGAAAACCGCTCAACTCCAGTTTAGAACTAACCGGAAATGGGGGGACGTCATGACGATGACGGCCTACAACTTGACGCGCATGCGCTCGGTGGGACAACTCCGTCCGCAGGGGCTCTGAGGCAACCAGAGGCTCGAAAAACACCCTCAAATCAGCGACAACGGATCCCGAAATCGCTGCTTGCGGCACTATGTGAAAAGCAAATCTTCGCCGAAGCAGATGGCGCGCTTCGGAGGGGAGTATTTCCGAATCCTGCTAGGTTGCGCCCCGGATGGCCCACGCGAGCGAGCCGATTGCAGCACAGATGGCGATCCATCGCATGGCGCGAGAATCCCAAAGGGCGATCGCGAGCATGGTGCTGCCGCTCACCAATGAGCCAAGGGTAATCGGATCTCTCATCATCGATGCGCTCAATCGGCCATTTCCGCCAGGTTCACGTTCTGCGTCCACGCCATTGCCAACAGGTTCGCCGCGTTCACCTTCTCCGAGCTCATGAAGAGTGACTCGGCAAGCTGCGCTGCCTCGCTGGCATCGATCTCGCAGCATTCGGCCAAGGTGATGAAGGGGCCGTACAGACCTTCGCGCTTCAGGATCGCCAGTTGAATCGCTTCGGAAAGCTGGACCTTGTCCAGCACCTCTTCCAGGGACGCGCCAAGCAACTTGTCGATCAGCGAGAACATGCCGGCCACAAATAGACTGTCGGCCTCGTCGGGCGGCAGCGTCCCCTGGCCCATCAGCTCGACGAAGCGGCCGCGCTTGATCGCCTTCCTGGTCATGAACGCAGAACTGCCCTTGTTACTGGTCGCTAGCAGCAGCGCGAGCCATCGGAACAGTGGGGAGTAGCCGAACATGGCCACCGCGTGGCGGATCGATTTGATCTCGACGCCGATCCCCATGCCGGGAGAGTTGATGTAGCGCAGCAGACGGTAGGTGAGCACCGGGTCGTGTTTAAGAGCGGCTTCGATGACGCGCACGTCTTCGTTGCGCCGGATCACCTGCATCAGGCGGATGATGAGCATGGCTTCCGGCTG
The DNA here is from genome assembly GCF_030486595.1 of Variovorax ginsengisoli. Classification (GTDB taxonomy): domain Bacteria; phylum Pseudomonadota; class Gammaproteobacteria; order Burkholderiales; family Burkholderiaceae_C; genus Variovorax; species Variovorax ginsengisoli_B. The sequence goes on from NZ_JAUJZH010000012.1 coordinate 23,349, forward strand.
CAGGGCGACCCCCGCTTCAGCCCCGAGCGAGAGGGCTCCCCTGCCATCCACGAGGACGTCTACGCGGCGTGCGGCGCAGGCGCCGAAGTCCTGCCAGCTCGCCATGCGCGTGGCGATGGGTTGAAAGGCAGGCGCCCCCAATGATGGGCTCTGGATGCTCGCGACGAGTTCGGCATGGCCGTCGACTACGTCCACATGGGTGACGATGGCGCGGATCTCCGGATCTTCGGGCAGCGAAGCGGCGCCGCGCAGCATGACGCCGAAACCCTTCGCGCGAAGCAGAAGTAGCATGGCGCGCGTGCCTTCATCCATCAGCTCGTCGAGGCCCATGCACAAGACGAAGTTCTTGGGCGGCAGGTCGGTTTGCCACTCGTCCAGAAGAAGGCCTTCGGCCGTCACGTCGAGAAGGATGAGGAGTTCACCCATGCGCCAGCCGGCCTTGGGGTCGTTGAGGTTCCTCGCGATGCAGGAAACGAGTGCCTTCAAGTTGTCGATAGCACTCGGCTCGCCGTGCTGTGAAGCCGGACGCCAGGCGAGTCTGTAGCCCCTGACACGTTTTTTCCCGTCCAGAAGCACCGCGTAGGTGATGAAGCCGGTGTCGAGCTTGGGTGCGAGCGCTGCGCACGGATCGATCGTCTCGGGATCGTTGGCCATGGCTGCGCTTGCGCCATCGCCCAGGGTGATGAGCCTCGAGCCTGCGCGCCGGAAGAAATCAACTAGCAATGTCCTGCCTCCATACGAATCCCGTGGGACGCGGCCTTCCTGGCCGCCCTCGTTCTGGTCAATGCGATCGATTGTTGGCGCTCAGGCCCTTGCCGAACAGGGTCAGATCACCTGCATTTGAGCGGACCAGTTCAACTCGGTAGCGTGACGCTGGAGCTGCAAATCCGGGCTAGGAGTCAGCGCGGCACCGCAAAGATGAGTGGTGTCAGGTAGCAGAAGTGAATGCCGATCTTGAGCAGACGGCTGGAGGATTGGTGCCGCGCGCTCTACTCGGTTAATGGAACCTACTACTTGGCCCCAGTTACGATGAGCACGCGCCAGCGCGAGGACATCTGGGGTACCGCAGATTTCTCGAACTAAACATGTCAGGAAGGGGCGCGCGCCGCTGGTCAGATAGGTCGGATTTCTCCGCCCGCGCTTGAAATTGAGCGGCACAACGGAATGTCCGGTCCTGGTCGCATTCTGCCCGTCAAGCTCGCTTCGCTGTGAGCTCTTCGCCCGGACGGCGGAGCCTAAAAGTTCGCCGTCGTGGTGGTGTGGTACCCGGTGAGCCTGCCGCCTTGCGTCGCCTCAGCGCCGCGAGCCTTCCTGGTTGACAACAGCAGTGTCGCGGCCGCCGCTCCGAACAGCGCTAGCAGGCTCCAGGCGCCGAACGCATAGACCAAGCAAACCGGCATGAGGACAGCAAGAATGAGAAGAAGTAGCCTGAGCATGGGTCTCAGTTTGCCTGCCTAAGGCCGTGTTGCGTCGTGAAGAAGTGGACGCGCGGCACAGAAAGTGGCCGAACGGCGGAGGAGCGGGCCGGAGGTCCGCTTCTATGAGGACTTGTTTGTCAAGCGGCGTCGGTCAACATATCGATGGATGGTATTTCATGATGGCCTCTGCACTGCATTGAGTCTACGGACAGGACTTGGCTCAAGAGATGCCAACCGGGTCCAAGGTCGGGGCGTGACGAGCGTTCGAGCCACTGCTCGGACGAGCTTCTATCCGTGCACGGTGTGGATGCCGTGCACCTCATGCAGCATGCGCGCGAAGCGCAATGGCAACCCCAGTTATCGACGCACCCCATCTTTTTGGACGGTCACTGTGCGGTGACCCGCGGACCTTCCGGGCGCGTCGACCTTTGACCATCAATGTGCTCCTTGCCTAGCCGTGTGGGAGTCAGAATCGCTCGCGTTGCTTCAGGCACCGGCCGGCTTCAACACCGCACCGGCTGGAATCTCCCCATGCTCGAGGTATCGCCACTGCGCGATGGCCAGGCGCCGGGCCAATGCCACGATGCCCACGCGTCGCATGCGCTTGCCACTGCCGGCGAAGCGGCGGTTGAACCACTGCGTCAACGCGCTGTCAGGCTGCACGCGCAGCCAGCCCCAGGCGAGTTCGACCAGCAACGCCCGCGCTCGCCTGTTGCCCGCCTTGCTGATGCCTTGCTCTATCTTGCTGCCGCCGCTGTCATAGGGCGTGGGCACCAGACCCAGTGAGCCAGCCAGTTCGCGCCGGTTGGCAAAGCGCCGCCAGCCGAAGAGCTCCTTGTCCAGCACCCAGGCCGTTTTGAGACCGATGGCGCGCAGCTGAGTCAGGTGCGCCACCACCGGCTGCTTGCCGGTTTCGACCTCCAGACGCCGTTCAGCTTCCAGCGCCTTCACCTGCTGCTTGACCAGCGACAGCCGCGCGCTTTCGCGTTCGAGTTCGGCACGCGACACAGGCGGCACTTCCTCGCGATGACGCTCCCACCAGCTTGCCCAATCACGCCCGCCGATGACGGCGTTCGGACGCAAGTTGTGCAGCACGAGCAGCGAGCCGATGCGGTTCATGTGTGCGGTGCGCTCCGTCGTCAGCCGGGCGAGTTCGCGATGCGTGCGGCGCGCGTCTTCGTCCTCGGGCGTCGGTTCGCGCAACACCGACCAGACGCGTTCGCCACCGTGGTGGCGCAGCAGCATGGCCAGCAGCTTGTCGCGGGTCGGAGGGGCGTCGCGTCGGTCGTCGCGGTGAGTGCTCCCTCCGACGAGAGGGCGAAGTGGGAGCCGGGAGGCGGAGGGCTCCTTCGCAATCTCATGTAAACCTCTTCGGGGCACGAAGGCGAGGCTCCCAACCGTCAGGTAGGGATGTCAAGGTACCTTAGTGTCGCAAACCCGTGGTGAGCGGCCAAAAACTGTCGCAGGCTCACCAAAGTTGCGTCACCAAAAGCCGGCAACTCGTTGCCAGGTAGGACGGGTCAAGCGTGGATTTGCTGTCGCATGACAACACAATGTTCGTGCGACACGGTAGATGCGCCGGTGCGGACACTATTTGCTCGCCGTTTCCCGCCCGCATCATGAGATTGCGAGTTTCCGACCTGTCGGGCTGGGGGCCGCGGCAGCCCCGACAAGTCGTTGCGGCCCGCTGTCATCGACAGCCGGTCGACTACTGGCTCAGGCGGAGGATGTGAGGAGCAGGGCAGAGCAGCGAAAGGGCACGGCGGGCAGAATGCAGCGGACAGCCGAATTCGGGCCAGGAACAGACGTTCGCCACAGTCTGCATTCAAGCGCGGGCCGATTCCAGCGCCGCCGCTATTTCACTCTTTTCCGAGTCACTTGGGCGAGGGCGCATCTGCCAAGGCCGGATCTTCGAACGCGATCTCGCCATCCACCACCGTCAGCAGGCTTCTCGTGGCGGGCAGCGCCGGTAGAGGGGCGGTCAGGATGTCCTGCGAAAGCAGCGCCAGGTCGGCTGCCATGCCGACTCCGATGCGCCCCTTGCTGCGCTCTTGCTTCTCCGCGAAGGCCGCACCGGCCGTGTAGGCGAGCAAGGCTTGCTCGCGCGACAGCGCCTCGCGTGGGGATGCGGCGTAGGCGGTGGCCAGCATGATGTTGAGGAAGGGGTTGGCTTCCTCGGCCCCTCCGTCCGACCCCAGCGCGACCGGCACGCCGGCTGCCAGCAGGCTCTTGAGCATCGAATGCGGTTCGGTAGGCCGTCGCGGTGCGCCGGCAGGCGGAAAGTGCGTCGGGTTCTGGATAACGACGACGCCGAGTCGCGCCGCCTGCGCAAGCGTGTCGTCGCGGATGCCGTCGCCGTGTTCGATGCGAACACGCTTCTCCCGCCACGCCTCCGCGGAGGCCAGCGATTCCATCATGGCAAGAACGCGATCGGTTTCGGCATCTCCGACGACGTGCAGCGCTATTTGCCCGGGCCGGCGCAATGCGGTCTGCAGGATCTCGCGCACCTGCGCATCGCTGTGGTTGGAGCGGCCGCGCCAGTCCGGGCGCCCGGCATAGGGTTCGCGCTGCAGCGCGTTCTGCTCGAGCGGCGTACCGTCGAGCATCCATTTCGGGCCGTCGATGCGAACCCGTGGCGGCAAGGTCTTCGGTGCCTCGTCCATCGCAGCCCATGCACCGGCAATGCTGGGCACCGCGCCGGTCGCCCACGAATAGACCGTCCACTTCTGCGGGGTCTTTGCTTTCGCCAGCGTGTCCAGCGTGACCTCCAGCGTCTTGCCGCTGTTCATCAGGTGGATGCTGGTCACCCCCCAACGCGCATAGCGTTGTGCCGCAGCCTGGAACGACAGTGCCAGCTTTGCCGGATCGTTCGGCGTCGCGCGGACTTCGGGCACGGGCGACGCGCCCTCGTCGGCCCGGCCGTTGAGCCGTCCGCTGGCGTCACGGCCCCATTGGCCACCGATCGGGTCGGCCACGTCCTCTGCGATGCCGATGCGCTGCAAGGCGGCGCTGTTGACGATCGCCGTGTGCCCCCAGAAGCCGCGCAGAAGCACGGGCCTGTCTGGCGCCACGGCATCGAGCGCCATCCGCCAGTTGCGTTGGTCGCGGGCAACGAGCGGGCCGATCCAGGCGCTGATCCAGCCGCCGGGCGTCTTTGCCGCGGCGGCGACGGCGGCCAGGGCCTGTTCGGCCGTCGGTCCGGGAAACGGCAGGCCCGGCATTGGCAGGGGTGCCGAGGGCAGCGTGCTGCCCAGGTGGACATGGGATTCGATCAGGCCCGGGGTGGCGAGCCGGCCACCGGCGTCGATGACGCGTGTGGCAGGCCCTGCCAGCGCGCGAACTTCAGCATTGCCGCCAACGGCGCTGAACTGGCCGTCCTCGATCGCCATGGCTTCGGCCCGGGGCCGCGCGGGGTCGGCGGTGAAGACGTTGGCATTGATGATGACCAGCGATGGCGCGGCGAAGGCGGCCTCGCTCAAGAGCAGGGCCAAGGCAAGGAGGGCGTGGCGCTTGGAGTGCATGACGGGTGCTCGAAGAATGTCGAAGCCCGGACGATTGACCAGCGGCCCGGAAAAGTCCCGATCGGATCGCGAAAACGGACGAAATCACCCGAAGCGCAGGTGGGCGCGCGCAGAATGGTCCGCGCGCGTTCCTGCGCAAGGGCACAGCTTGGATCGAGCCGCACAGGATTCCATCGTCATGCCGACCCGCCTGCAGGTCGCTGGCTTTGTCGTCGACTTCGCCCAGGAGGCAATCTTCGATGCTGCCGGCCGGCCGGTCGAACTGCGGCCGCAGGCGTTTCAGGTCTTGCGACACCTGGCCCGAAGCGCGGGGCGACTGGTCACCAAGGACGAGCTCATGGCCGCCGTCTGGCCGGAGGTCGTTGTCACCGACGATTCGCTCGTCCAGGCAATCGGCGACATACGCCGCGCCCTCGGCGACGCCGGTCATCGCCTGGTGAAGACGGTGCCGCGCCGCGGCTACATGCTGAGGGCGGCCGCCATGGCTGATGACACCTCGAGCCAGAACGCCGGAGTCACGGGTACTTCGTCGAGACCCGCGCGCCGTTGGCTGGCCCTGGGCAGCGTGGCCATCTTGCTGCTGGGCGTGGTCGTGTTCTGGCAAGAGCGCGTTCGAACCGACGCGTCCGGGGCGGTAGACGATCCCGGCGGGCCGCCGTCGATCGCGGTGCTCGCGTTCAAGGGCCCGCCCGGCGATGCCGACGGCGCGGTCCTCGCCCGCAACGTGGCGGCGGACCTGGTGTCCGAGCTGGCGCGCAGTCCCAACCTGCGCGTCGTCTCGAGCCAGTCGAGCTTCCAGTTCGCCGAAGGCAAGACGCCGTTGGCAGAGATCGGCAGGCGCCTCCGCAGCCGGCATATCGTGGACGGCAAGGTGCGGCGCGAAGGCGAGCAGTTGCGGATGGGCGTCGAGTTGCTCGACAGCCAGGACGGTCGGATCGTCTGGTCAGCCTCCGACGTGGTCGATCGCGCCGAGCTCGGCGCCGCGCAGCTGGCTCTGGTGGGCCGCATCGCCGGTACGCTGCAGGCGAAGGTGGCCGCGACCGAGCAGCGGCGTGCGCTTGCGCAGCCGCCGAAGACGCTCGACGCCTATGTGCTGGTGGCGCATGGGAGGGCCATGATGGTGCGGTACAACGCCGACGGCATCCGCGCGTCGCGGCGCCATTTTTCCGATGCCATCGCGATCGATCCCGACTACGCAGCCGCATGGGCGTTTCTTGGCATCGCCAACACGGTCGACATCGGTCTGCACCTGACGGGTGAGTGGGACGGGCGGCGCGTCGACGAAGTGCTAGGCCAGATCAGACGCGCGATCGAGCTGCAGCCGGGCCTGCCGGTTGCCTATGTCGCCCTGTCGCAGGCACAGAGCCGCGCAGGAGACCTCGATGCCGCGCTCGCCGCTGCGCAGCAGGCTTGCCGGCTCAGTCCGAACGATGCCGAATGCCTCTACATCCTCGGCGCGGCACATCTCCAACTCGGCCAGATCGAACCTGCACTCTCAAACCTGGAGCAGGCGATGAACCGAAACCCGCTACCACCGGCGTATCTCCCGGCTTTCTATGCCACCGCGCTGTGGGCGAATCGACGCTTCGAGGAAGCAATCCGCGCGGCCGACGACTGCCTGACGCGGGCGCCGGACTTCTGGCGTTGTCGTCAGGACCGGATCGCCGCCCTGGTCGAACTCGATCGCCTGCCCGAAGCGCGGAAGGAGGCGGCACTGCTGCAGGCGAAGGTTCCGCGCATAGGGAGCGAATGGTTCGGGTCGACATTCGGCGACCGCGCCGCATCCCTGCGCGAGCGACGCGTCACTGCAGCGCGGTCGGCAGGCATTCCGGACACGCCCACAGTTGCGCAATAGGAAGCTTGATCGGCCCAGGAGCATCGTCGAGGGTCGCGTCCCATTCCGTGGTGTAGGTCCACAGCCCGGAGAAGGCTGAGCTGCACGGTACTCAGCGTGCCACTGCGGACAGCCGAGTGGGCGCAGTGTCGCTCAAAGCCGATGGCGGCCGAGACCATGCGCCGTTGCGCCTTGCCGGCATGAGCCAGTGCGTTGCGCATGAAGTGCACCCGGCAACGCTGCCAGGTGGCCTTGAGCACCTTCGCAGCCGCTGCCTTGATGCCTTCGTGGCTGTCGCTGATCACGAGCTTCACGCCGCGCAGTTGCCGCGCAGCGAGTGAAAGACTTACACCACTTCCTGGGACCTCGACTTTCCGCTGTCTCCGATGTGAACCTTGCGTGCAGGCGAACGATCGCGGCCGCTGCGGGGGGCCGGCGTGTTTCTGCGCCAACGGGGAGGTGCCACGCGCGTGGGCCGTTTGCCAAGATGTCCCGTTCGAGCTTGTAGTGGTTCTTGGGGTCGTCGTACGTTCGTGCATGTATGGACCCTGTCGAACTTCGAGCAATGCACTCCTCTTGCGTACCAGTAGGTTTTCGTCCGTCAGATCTACATGAAGGATTTCTCGATCATGTCGGGCCCCTGTTCATGAAATCGACGGACGCCCAATCCAGCGGTTTTGTGCTGGCTTTTCGTGCCGAGTCGCGGCATGCGAACAGATATGGGGTAGTTCACGGCGGCATGCTGGCAACGCTTGCAGATGTCGCCATTGGCGCCAACTTGGCCCGGACCGGAGAAAGCGTGGAGACAACGCTGACCCTCAATCTCAAGCTCGACTACATCGCCGCCGGGCGTCTAGGGGATTGGATTGAAGCCCATGTCGCACTCACGAAGGAGCGGGGCCGCGTGCGTTTCGGAGAGTGCGAAATTCGTTGCGCCGGTCAACCGCTGGTGCGCGCGAGCGCGGTTTTCTACGTGCCGCCGTCTGCATGGATCTGCTGAGCTTTCCGGATAGGGGAAAGCGACAGGTTCACATCGTGAACGATTCGCCGTATTGCGCTGGCATCGTGCAGTCGCCGGACGCGCCTGCCACCTTGGCGCATGCAGCGTTCCAGCGCGTGCTGGCGATCGACTTCGAAGGCACCTATGCGTGCTGCGCGGAGTCGGCAGCGCGATGGCGCAACGTGGCCGCGGGGCGATCGTCAACATCGCGTCGGTCGCCGGCATGCGCTCGATGCCGCTGCATGCCTACTCGCCCGCCAAGGCCGCCGTGATTTCGCTCGGCGAGTGCCTCGCCGGCGAATGGGGCCGGGCCGGGGTGCGGGTCAACACCGTGTCGCCGGGCTATACAGTCACCGCGGCGCTGCAGGGGCAGATCGACCTCGGTCTGCGCGACCCCGGGAAGCTCAAGGCCAACAGCGCCCTGGGATGCCTGATCGCGCCCTCGGACATCGCGCGTGCCGTGGCCTTCCTGCTGTCGGACCAGGCCGGCGTGATCACCGGGATCAATCTGCCGGTCGATGCGGGCTGGCTGGTCGCCGGTTCATGGAGCACCTTCGGCGGGGTCCGTGCCGCGGCTTCAGCCTGAGCGATGCCCTTCTTCATTCACACAACCAGAGACGTCCATGAAATTCTCTTTCCTCCTGAGGCTGGCAGGCGCTGCATTGGCCGCCGGCACGGTGCTCGCGCCAGCGCATGCCCAGAGCTATCCCAACCAGCCCGTGCGCTGGGTGGTGCCATACCCCGCCGGCGGCGGCACCGACGTCGTGGCCCGCATGCTGGGCCAGTCGATGGGGCAGGCGCTGGGCCAGTCGATGCTGATCGACAACAAGCCCGGCGCCGGCACCATGATCGGCGGCGACCTGGTCGCCAAGGCCAAGGCCGACGGCTACACCGTCGGCACGGTCGACACCTCGACCGTCGCCCTCGCGCCCCATCTCTATGCCAAGGTGCCCTACAAGGCGGAGCAGGATTTCGCCTTCATTGGCGGCACCACGCGCTTTCCGTTCGTTCTGGTGGTCAACCCGGACGTACCGGCCAGGACTCTGCAGGAATTGCTCGCGCTCGCGCGCAAGACGCCGGGCGGACTGAAGTACTCTGCACGTGCCGTACAAGGGCGACGCGCCGGCGCTGCAGGCACTGATCGCCGGTGACATCGACATGTACCTGGTCAACACGGCCGCCAGCCTGCCGCACATCCGCTCCGGGCGACTGCGGCCGATCGCGCTGTCGATGACCAAGCGCAGTGCCGTGCTGCCCGACGTGCCGACCTTCGCGGAGGCCGGCGTGCCCGATTTCGAATCCTACTCCTGGCAAGGACTGGCGGCGCCCGCCGGCACGCCACCTGCGGTGGTCGCCCGCCTGAATCGCGAACTGAACCAGTCACTGGCGTCGGCCGACATCCGCAAGAAGCTGGATGAGCTCGGCATCGAGCCCTCGCCGACCACGCCCGATGAGTTCAGTGCACTGGTCAAGTCCCAGGCGGCCTTGTGGGGCGGCGTGATTCGAGCAGCCAACATCAAGCTGGAGGAATGAGCGCGTGCCTTATCCCGAACTGAAGGACAGGGTGGTTCTCATCACCGGTGGCGCGAGCGGGCTGGGGCTGGCCGCCGGCGAGGGCTTTGCGCGCGAGGGCGCAGCGGTGGTGCTGGCCGACCTGCGCGCCGACCGCGCGGTCGCTGAAGCGGCGCGCCTGGGGACGCGGCACATGGGACTCGGGGGCGATGTCGCCGACGAAGCCGACGTCCAGTTCCTGGTCTCAGCCGCGCTGGAGCAATTCGGGCGGCTCGATGTGCTGATCAACAGCGCAGGCATCCCGGACACCTTCCAGCCCACCGTCGACCAGGACGCCGCCGACTTCCGCCGACTGGTCGACGTCCATCTGGCGGCACCTACATGATGTGCAAGGCGGCAGCGCCCCACATGCTGCGCCAGGGGCGCGGCGCGATGATCAACCTGAGTTCCATCGCCGGTGTGCTGGGTCTTGCGCGCCGCAACGCCTACAGCGCCGCCAAGGCCGGCATCGGGATGATGACCCGCACGCTGGGTTGCGAATGGGCATCGCAAGGCGTCCGGGTCAATGCCATCGCGCCCGGCTACATGCTGACGCCATTCATGCAGCGGCTGGTCGACGAAGGCAAGCTCGACGCCGACCAGGTTCGGCGCCGCACCCCGGCAGGCCGACTGGGCAGTGCACGGCACATTGCCGACGCGATGCTCTTCCTGGCCTCCGACGGCGCCGAGTTCATCACCGGCGCGACCCTGCCCGTGGACGGCGGCTACATGGCATGGGGAGCCGTGGGCGACGCCTACGACGGGCCGCTCGACTGAGGATGCGAGCGACCGGACCGATTCGTGCAACGAGACTGGAACCATGATCTACGAAGAACGCAACTACAGCTTCGCGCCACTCAACTTCCGCCCTTTCCTGCGGCTTTTCGAGGACGAGGGGCTGGCCCTCACTTGCGCGCACCTCGGGCAGCTGGTCGGCTACTTCACGGCCGAGACCGGGGCGCTGAACACGGCGGTGCACATCTGGGCCTTCGAGGACCTGGCCGATCGGGAGCGCCCGCGCGCCGCCATGTGGAGCGATCCCGAGTGGCTCGCCTACTCCGCCAAGGTGCTGCCGTGGATCGTGCGCATGGAGAATCGACTCCTCAAGCCCACCGGGTTTTCTCCGCTGCAGTGATCGATGGCGTCTGGTGAAATCGCATCCACCATGCAACTTCTGGCCGTCGATGCCGACACCCCCAAGACTTCGAAGGCGGCGTCCGACGCCCCCGTGCGCGGCACCCAGAGTGTCAGGCGGGCACTCCAGCTTCTGCGCTGCGTGGCCAAGTACAACGACGAAGGCGTGAAACTCGCGCAACTGGTGCGTGACGAGGGGCTGGACCGCATCACGACCTACCGGTTGATGACCTGTCTGGTCGAAGAGCAGTTCGTCGATCGCGACGGCGAGCAACTCTACCGGCTTGGGCCGCAAGCCGTGCTGCTGGGTTCATTGCTTCCGCAACCCACGCCATTGCTGAGACGCTTCGTCCCCGTGATGAAGCGCATCGGGCGCATCGGCGGCGACACGGTGTTCCTCATGATGAGGCAGGGCGACCTCGTCTACTGCGCGCACCGGGAGGAGGGCAGTTCGCCGATCAAGATCCTGACCACCAGCATCGGGCAGCGGCGCCTGATCGGCACCGGCACCGGCGGCACGGCGGTGCTCGGCTTCATGGACAAGGCCGAGATTGCCGGCACCTACGCGCGCAATGCTGCAGCCTACGCGCAGAACCCGATCGACGAGGACATGCTGCAGGCGAGGTCCACGGCCGTGCGTGAGCAAGGTTGCGCGCTGGTGTTCGACGCCTTCGGCGAGGTCGGCGTGGCAGGCTTCGGAATGGCCTTCCGGATGGGCGAGCACGGCATGGGCGCGATCAGCATTGCCACGCTGACCGCGCGCTTCGGCTTCGAGCGCCAGCACAAGAGCGCCAGATGTTCGAGACCGAACTGCGCGGCCTGGGTCTTGGCGCCTGAATCAGGGCGCCGCCGAGCTTCTCAATCGGCACGCAGCGGACGGTAGAAGGCGCGGATCTCCGCCGCCAGCGCTTCCGGTTCTTCCATCGCTGCGAAATGGCCGCCAGCCGGCATCACGCTCCAGCGGCGAATGTCCGTGAAGGTGCGCGCGGCGAGCGAGCGCGGCGGCCGGACGATCTCCTTGGGGAACTCGCAATAGCCCATCGGCACGCCGACGGTCTCGCCGTCCGGAATCGGCCACGGCCCGTGCTGCCGCGCGTAGTACGGCCAGAACGACGAGCCGATGGCACCCGTGAACCAGTACAGCGAGACGTTGGCAAGAATCTCGTCCTTCGAGAAGGCGGACTCGATGTCTCCATTGCAATCGGACCAGGCGCGCATCTTCTCGACGATCCAAGCGGCAAGCCCCACGGGTGAATCGGTCAATGCGAAGGCCAGCGTCTGGGGCCGCGTTCCCTGCTGTGTGCTGTAGCCGGTCTCCTCGCTGAGCCAGCGATCGAGATCGATCCGATACCGCCGCGCGGCGTCATCGTCGTCAACCAATGCGGCTGGATCACGGCGCAGCGGCAGCAGGTTCAGGTGCACGCCGATCGTTCTCTCGGCATGCACCAGCCCCAAACGCGCCGAAATCGATGCCCCCCAGTCGCCACCCTGCGTGGCGAAACGACGATACCCAAGGGTTTGGCTCATCAGCGACGCGAACGCGTCGGCGATTTGTTCGACCGAGAAGCGTGGCTGTCCGGGTGCGAAGGACAGGCCGTAGCCGGGCAGACTGGGGGCCACGACCGTGAAGGCATCGGCGGGGTCGCCGCCGAAGCGCGCCGGGTCCGCCAGGCGCGGAATGAGGTCCATGAACTCGAAAATCGAACCTGGCCAACCATGCGACAGCAACAAGGGCATCGGACGCGGGCCGACGCCTGGCACATGCAGATAGCGCAGGTCGATCCCCGCCAGCGGCACGCTGAACAGCGGCCAGGCGTTCAGCCGCGCCTCCTGTGCACGCCAGTCGAATTCGTGAAGCCAGTGGGCGATGAGCCCGCGCATCCACGCAAGGTCCGTCCCGTAGGCCCAGGGTTCGCCCGGCGCCTGGTCGGGCAGACGCGTGCGCGCCAGCCGCTCGCGGAGATCGGTGATCGCGGCTTCAGGAACATGCAGTTGGAAAGGGGTGGGGGTCATGGCATCTCCGCGTTGGCTCCTGGCGTCGACTATCTTCCGGGTCCGGGGGGCGAGCGGCCGCGAGGTTCGGCAATGGCCAGTATGTGAACTCGGGACTTACCCGTGCGCGGACTTCACCAGCCCGCCCGCAGCACGATGTCGATGTCAGGGCCCAGGCCGGCGTCAGCACGATCCACGACGTCGCGCAGGTGAGCCGGCTTCAAGTCCTTGCCATTGCCATTCGGCGGGGACACACTGGCGGGCTGGCGGCAGCGATCTCAAGGAGAACCTCCATGGGCACCGAAGCAGCGGAGCAGCACCGGCTCGAGGAAGCGCAGGCAAAGCGCGCGGCCTGGAAGAAATGGGGCCCCTACCTCAGCGAGCGGCAATGGGGAACCGTGCGCGAGGACTACAGCGACAACGGCGATGCCTGGAATTACTTCACCCACGATCAGGCGCGTTCTCGCGCCTACCGCTGGGGCGAAGACGGGCTCGGCGGCATCAGCGACGACCACCAGGTGCTGTGCTTCGCGCTGGCGCTGTGGAACGGGCGCGACCCGATCCTGAAGGAGCGTGCCTTCGGCCTGGCCAACAGCGAAGGCAACCACGGCGAGGACGTCAAGGAGTACTACTTCTACCTCGACTCGACGCCGACGCACTCGTACATGAAGTACTTGTACAAGTATCCGCAGGCCGCCTATCCGTACCAGGACCTGGTCGCCACCAACCGCGGCCGCGGCAAGCAGGAGCCCGAATACGAACTGCTCGACACCGGCGTGTTCGACGACAACCGCTACTTCGACGTCTTCGTCGAGTACGCGAAGGCCGCGCCCGACGACATCCTGGTGCGCATCACGGTCTTCAACCGCGGGCCGGAGGCGGCGTCGCTCGACCTGCTGCCGACGCTGTGGTTCCGCAACACCTGGTCGCAGCCGGGCGGCGGCTCGAAGCCGGTCATCGAACTCGTCGACGGCGCCGCGGCCGCGACCGTGCGCGCCCGCCACACCGACCCGCTGTTCCTCGAATCGCTGGGCGCCTACGAGCTTCATTGCGACGCCGACGTGCCGCTGCTGTTCACCGAGAACGAGACCAACAACGCGCGCCTCTTCGCCGGCGACAACGCGTCGGCCTGGGTGAAGGACGGCATCCACGAATTCATCGTCCACGGCAACGCCGATGCGGTCAATCCGGAGCAGCGGGGCACCAAGGCGGCAGCCCACTACCGGCTCGATGTCGGCCCGGGCCAGTCGCGGCAGGCGCGCCTGCGGCTGGCGGCCAGCGAGTCCGGTGCGGCGGCGCAGCCTTTCAAGGACTTCGATGCCGTTTTCGCGGCCCGCGTGAAGGAGGCCGACGCGTTCTACGCGGCGGTGACGCCACCGGCCGTGCGGGACGATCCGGACCGCGCGAACGTGATGCGCCAGGCGCTGGCCGGCATGCTGTGGACCAAGCAGTACTTCTACTACGACCTCGATCTCTGGCTCGACGAGCACGGCGCGGGCGGCCAGCTGCCGCCTTCGGAGCGGCGCCGGGTGCGCAACATCGAGTGGGGCCACATGTTCAACGACGACATCATCTCGATGCCCGACAAGTGGGAGTATCCGTGGTACGCGGCCTGGGACCTGGCCTTCCACATGATCCCGCTGGGCATGGTCGACCCGGATTTCGCGAAGCAGCAGCTCGACCTGATGCTGCGCAACGACTACCTGCATCCGAACGGCCAGCTGCCCGCCTACGAGTGGAACTTCGGCGACGTCAATCCCCCGGTGCACGCCTGGGCGACGATGCAGCTCTACCTGATCGACAAGGAGCGCCGCGGCGGCCGCGGCGACATCGAGTTCCTCAAGTACGCCTTTTCCAAGCTGCTCATCAACTTCACGTGGTGGGTCAACCGCAAGGACCGCACCGGCGCCAATGTGTTCGAGGGCGGATTTCTCGGGCTGGACAACATCGGCGTCTTCGACCGCTCGTCGGCGCTGCCCACGGGCGGCTACCTCGACCAGGCCGACGGCACGGCGTGGATGGTGTTCTTCAGCCAGCAGATGCTGCGCATCGCCGTCGAGCTGGCGCTGGAGGAGCCGCTGTACGAGGAATTCGTCGAGAAGTTCTTCCAGCACACGCTGTTCATCGCCGGCGCGATGGACCGCGTCGGCGACCGGCACGACGAGATGTGGGACGAGGAGGACGGCTTCTTCTACGACGTGCTGCGGCTGCCGGACGGCAGCGCCACGCGGCTCAAGGTGCGGTCCATCGTCGGCCTGCTGCCCCTGGCCGGGGTGGCCGTGTTCGAGGAGGACATCCTCGTGAAGCTGCCGAAGTTCGGCGAGCGGGCGCGGCAGTTCCTGGCGCGCCACCCCGAGCTGTCCGCCAACATGCATCTGCCGCAGGAGCCCGGCGTGGCCAATCGTCGGATGCTGGCCATCGTCGACGAGAAGAAGCTGCGCCGCATCCTCGCGCGCATGCTCGACGAGAGCGAGTTCTTCAGCCCGCACGGGCTGCGCGCGCTGTCGCGCAGCCACCTGGAGCATCCGTACGTCTTCGAGCACGCGGGCCAGTCGTACCGCGTGGCGTACGTGCCGGGCGATTCCGACTCGGGCATGTTCGGCGGCAATTCCAACTGGCGCGGGCCGGTCTGGATGCCGATCAACTTCCTGCTGTACACCTCGCTGCTGCGCCTCTACGCGTACTTCGGCGAAGACTTCAAGGTCGAGTGCCCGACCGGCTCGGGGCAGAAGCTGACGCTGCTCGAAGTGGCGAAGGAACTGGGCGAGCGGCTGAGCCGCATCTTCCTGCGCGGCGATGGCGGCAGCGGCAGGCGGCCGGCCTGCGGAGCCGACACGAGGTTCCGCGACGACCCGCACTGGCGCGAGCTGGTGCAGTTCCACGAGTATTTCCACGGTGACACCGGCGCCGGCATCGGCGCCAGCCACCAGACCGGCTGGACCGGCTGCGTGGCGCGGATCATCCAGGTCAATGCGGTGCTGACCAAGGACCTGCTGCTCATGCCCGGGGCCGAGGCGGCGGCGGCGCGCGCCCTGCACGGCGTGGCCAAGGACGCCACTGCCGCAAGGACGAAGTCATCGAGGTGAGTGTCATGCAAGGCTCTCGCTATCCCGCGCTCTACCAGCTCAATACGCGTGTCTTCCTCACCGCGCTGTCGCAGTCGCTGGGCCGCGCGGCCACGCTGGACGACATCGCCGACGCCGAACTCGATCGGCTGTCCGGCATGGGATTCGACTGGCTCTGGCTCTTGAGCGTCTGGCAGACCGGAGAAGCCGCGCAGCGCATCTCGCGCAGCAATCCGGCCTGGCGGCGGGAGTTCGAGCACACGCTGCCCGACCTTCGCGAGGAGGACATCGCGGGCTCGGGCTTCGCGATCAAGGACTACCGCGTGCACCGCGATCTGGGCGGCGACGCCGCCCTGGCGCGGCTGCGCTCGCGAATGCGCCAGCGCGGGCTGCGCCTGATGCTCGACTTCGTGCCGAACCACATGGCCCTCGATCATCCGTGGACGGACGAGCGGCCGGACTGCTTCGTCCATGCCAGCGAAGCCGATCTGGCGCGAGCACCCCAGAACCATTGCCGCCTGAACACGAAGAACGGCCCGCTGCTGCTCGCCCACGGCCGGGACCCGTACTTCGACGGCTGGCCCGACACGCTGCAGCTCGACTACGGCAACGCTCACTTGCAGGCGTCGATGCTCGCCGAACTCGAACGCATCGCTGGCCAATGCGACGGCGTGCGTTGCGACATGGCGATGCTGATCGTGCCCGAGGTGTTCGAGAGAACCTGGGGCATTCGGGCCGAAGCGTTCTGGCCCAGGGCGATCGACACGGTGCGGCGCTCCCAGTCCGATTTCCTGTTCATGGCGGAGATCTACTGGGACATGGAATGGACCCTGCAGCAGCAGGGCTTTGACTACGCCTACGACAAGCGCCTGTACGACCGCCTGCACGAACAGCGCGCCCGCCCGGTTCGCGAGCACCTCTGCGCGGACATGGGCTACCAGGACAAGCTCGCGCGCTTTCTGGAGAACCACGACGAGCCGCGCGCAGCGGCCGCCTTTGCGCCCGGAGTCCACCCCGCGGCGGCCGTGTTGACCTATCTCTCACCGGGACTGCGCTTCTTCCACCAAGGGCAATTCGAAGGCCGGCGCATTCGAATCTCCCCGCATCTGGTCCGCGGGCCCGATGAAGCCGTTGACGGCGCGCTCGAACGCTTCTATGGCCATCTGCTGGACGTGCTTCGGCTGCCGGCGCTGCGCGACGGCCGCTGGTCGCTGCGGGACTGTCTCCCGGCCTGGGACGGCAACCCCAGTTCGGACAATTTCATCGCCTTCGATTGGGAGGGGGCCGATGGCGAGCGGGTGCTGGTTGCCGTGAACTACGCGCCGCAGCCATCCCAGTGCTTCGTGCGTCTTCCGTTCCCGCAGCTGGCAGGAAGCGTGCTGCGCTTGAGCGACCTGCTCGGCACGGCGGTCTACGACCGTCCGGGCGACGACCTGCTGTCCCGCGGATTGTTCCTCGACCTGCCGCCCTGGGGCCACCACGCTTTCGACCTGCAGCGGATTGCCTGATGGCAGGCCGGGGCCGACGGCACCTACGCCAGGGGAAGCTCCCGCATGAGGTTGCTGCGCACCCAGGTGCATGACCCGGACTGGACGTTGTCCGCCTGCCAGCGGCGGAACTCGGGATCGGCGGCCAGCGGATCCGTGACTTTGGCGTACGCCACCGCGTTCTCGAACTGCACGGTCAGGACATGGTTGCCCGGTTCGCCCGCGGCCAGCCATCGACGTCTCCTTCGTCATGGAAAGAGCCGTCATTGAGCACCCGCGCGCCTGCGGGGCAATCCGACATTTTCAGCGCCGGAGCGGGTCTGCCACTGGCCGCAAAAGAGTGGAAGCGACCGAACCGGCGGCCGCTCATTCGGCGTGGACTCCGGCCATTTCGAAGTCGTGGGTTTCCAGCAGCACGGGGTGTCGAGGCGCCTCGTGGTGGCGCTCGATGGCGAGCGCGTCGATGCTCGCCCTGTGCGCCTCGTAGGCCGCCACCAAGGTGTCGCCGCCGCCAGTCGCACCGAAGAGGTCGCGCAGCGGGTCTTCCGAGATCTCGGCGACGACCCTGTCGCCCTCAGGGCCTTCCGGGTAGATCGCGAATCGCACCGTGGCCGTGTCGAAACAGTAGATTGCCTCGGTCATTTCCTTTGCCTCCGCTTGAGACGCAGGCATGCGAAGCGGGTGCTCGGCATGCCTTCGCATGCCTGCACATGATCCGCCGCCGGACCTCGCAGGTCCAATGGAAGCTCTTCGGGCAGTGCGGGCTTTCCGCCAGGGCCCGCCACGAGGTCGACCACCGGATCTGCGTGCCCTTGGCGCCTTCTGCGCCTCCCTGCGCTGCGGCAGGAAGGTCTCCGGGCCCCAGCGCTCGTGCGCAAGACAGCCGTGGTTCAACGGCCTTCCCTTTCGGGGAGCGGCAGTACAGCTGCCAGGACATCGGAGGTCACTGGTGGACGTTCTCCGAATCTCGGGCGATTGTGCCGCCCGTCGACGACAGCCGGCCCTCAGTTCAAGGTCGCGAGAAGAGCGCCTCCGCATGCTCGAGGAACTTGTGCGCAATCGGCGCACGAGGGCCATTGGAGCTCCAGTCGAAGCCGCTCTTGCGCATGGGCGCGATGCCCGGCAGCGCTACGCGCTGAATGCACAGTCCGCTCGACCAGAGCGCTGACCAATCCGGCAGCAGCGATATGCCAAGGCCTTGGTCGACCATCGCCGCGATGGACATCAGGCCATTGATCTCCAATCGCGTGTGTGGCGTCAGGCCGTGCTGGCGCAGATAGCGGTCGGCCATCTGCCCGCCTGCCACGCTGCGGTCGTACTGGATATAGGGCTGGGTCCGCGGCTGCTGATCCGCCAACGCACATCAGCGCGGCGCCGTGCCCGCTGGCCATCAGTAAGGACCAGAACGCCACCTGCGTCGACCGGATGCGCACCAGCGGGCTGTGGCGATGCACAAGGCCGGGCGGCGCTTGCTCCTATCCTGCCGGCTCCGGTGGCGCATCCCGCGCCGCCCCAGCGAGGAAGTCCGGTGAGCGTTCCAGGCATTCGTGATCGCGAGCAGGTGCGGCAGATCGAGTCGCGGCCGTACGCGGAGTTTCTGCCGCACGCCTCGGTGCTGGCGGCGCTCGAGCACTCGGCCCGCCTGCATGGCGACAGGCGCGCCCTGACCTACATCCCTGCGGCCGATCTGCAGCAGCCTCCGGCCAACTGGACCCACGCCGGGTTAGTCGCCGAAGTCCGCCGCGCCGCGCGCCTGTTCCAGCGCCTCGCCGGCGACGAAACGCCGAGGGTGGCGATGCTGCTGCCGGCCATTCCCCAGGCCTACTTCACGCTCTGGGGCGCCGAGGCGGCCGGCGTCGCCTGCCCGGTCAACTACCTGCTGGGCGCGGAGCACATCGCCGAGCTCCTCTGCGCAGCCGAGGCCAACATCCTCGTGGCGCTGGGGCCGAACGCGGAACTCGACATCTGGCCGCGCATCGCCGAGGTCCGCGCGCGCTGTCCGCAGCTGCGCTGCGTGCTGGCCGTCGGCGCGTCGGCCGGCGATGGTGCCGTGCTCGATTTCGATCGCGAGCTGGCCGCCAGCCGCGCCGATGATCTCGTGGCGCCCGGCGACGACCCCGACCGGCTGGCGGCGCTGTTTCACACTGGCGGCACCACCGGCCGCCCCAAGCTGGCGATGCAGACCGAGCGCAACCAGCTGCATGCGGCCTGGGGCGCGGCGCGCATGTACGGCGCCGGCCCGGCCGATGTGATCCTCAACGGCTTCCCGCTGTTCCATGTGGCGGGCTCGATGGTCTACGGCCTGTCGACCCTGCTGGCCGGTGGCGAAGTGCTGCTGCCCACCTTGCTGGGCATGCGCAACCTCGACTTCGTGAAAGCCTACTGGCGCTGCGTCGAGCGCCATCGCGTCAGCCTGCTGGCCACGGTGCCGACCGTGATCTCGGCCCTGCTCGGCGTCGAGCGCGGCGATGCCGATCTTTCGAGCGTGCGCGCCCTGCTGACCGGCGGCTCGCCGCTGCCGACCGAGCTCGCGGACGGTTTCGAGCAGCGCTTCGGCATCCCGGTGCGCAACATCCTCGGCATGACCGAGTGCGGCGGCGTCATCGCGATCGAGCCGGTGGCGGGGCCGCGCGTGGCGGGTTCGGTCGGCCTCGCCTTGCCGTTCACGCGGCTGCGGGTGGTCGACGAGTTCGGCCTCGAGGTCGCGGCCGGCGTCGACGGCGTGCTGCAGATCAGCGGTCCCAACGTCGGGCCCGGCTACACCGAGGCATCACGCAACGCCGGCACCTTCACCGACGACGGCTGGCTGGTGTCGGGCGACATCGCGCACATCGACCTCGAGGGCCGCGTGTTCGTGACCGGCCGGGCCAAGGACCTGATCATCCGCAGCGGCCACAACATCGACCCGATCGTGATCGAGGACGCGCTGCTGCGGCACCCCGACGTGCTGATGGCAGCGGCCGTGGGCGCGCCCGACGAGTACGCCGGCGAGATCCCGGTCGCCTTCGTCTCGCTGCGCTCCGGTGCCGCGGTCACGGCCGCGGCGCTGCATGACTTCGCGCAGCAGTTCATCCCCGAGCGGCCGGCGTTCCCGAAGAGCATCGTGGTGCTCGAGTCGCTGCCGATGACCGCCATCGGCAAGCTGTTCAAGCCCGAGCTGAGGGCACAGGCGGTGCGCGCCGTGCTGGCGGACCGCCTGGCGGGCGACGGACTCGACACCCTCGTCGCGCTCGACGTGCTGCTGGAGGCGCGCGGCCCGGTGGCCGAGTTCTCGGCCGTCGCCGACGCCGGCCTCGAGGCGCGGATCCGAAAGCTGATGAGCGGCTTCGCGCTCGAGTACCGCCTCTCGCGACAACATTCCAATGGAGACCCGGAAAGATGACTTTCAGATCCTCACGCAGACATTGCCTCCTCGGCGGCCTGGGCCTGGCGGCCGCCGCGATCGCGCCCTCGGCCGCGTTCGCCCAGGCGTTTCCCAGTCGCTCGCTGCGGCTGGCGGTCGGCTTCGCGCCCGGCACCGGGCCCGACGTGGTCGCGCGCACCCTCGGTCAGCGCCTGGGCGATCTGCTCCAGCAGCCGCTGGTGATCGAGAACCGCGCCGGCGCGGGCGGGCAGATCGCGGCGCAGTTCGTCGCCAAGAGTCCGCCCGACGGCTACACGCTGCTGATCGCCGATGTCAGCGCGATCAGCATCGCGCCGGCCGCGTTCTCCAGGCTCGGCTACGACCCGGCAAAGGAACTGGTCGCGGTGTCGGAGGTGGTCCGCACCGACTTCATCCTGGTGGTGCCCAACCAATCGCCGGCGCGCACGGTGGCCGAGTTCGCCAGGCTCGCCGCCAGCCGCGAGAAGACCAACTTCGGCACCTTCGGCGCCGGCACGCCGGGCCACTTCGGGGCCGAGATGTTCGCCGAGCAGGCGGGTTTCAAGGTCGAGCCGGTCCACTACCGGGCCACCGGCGATGCGGTATCGGCGATCATCGCGGGCGACGTGCAGGGTGCCTTCGTGTCCACTGCCTTGGCCACGGCCCAGGTCAAGGGCGGCAAGATGCGCGCCCTGGCGACCACGGCGCCGCAGCGTTCGCCGCTGTTGCCCGAGGTGCCGACCTTCGCGGAGTCGGGCTTTCCGAAGGCCGACTTCTCGGCCTGGTTCGTGCTGTTCGTGCCGGCCGGGACGCCGCCCGGCGTGATCGCCACGCTCAACGAACAGGCCATCGCCGCGGTCCGCACGCCGGATGTGCGCCGCCGGCTCGAAGAGGCGGGCTTCAGCGTGCTGGGCACCCGCCAGGCCGAGGCCGCCAGGATGGTGGTCGACGAGACTGCGAAGTGGAAGAAGGTGGTGGCGGCGACCGGCTTCAAGGGCGATTGAGCACACGCCGGCGCGGCGGGCCGAAGCCCACCGGGGCTTCGTGGCGGTTGCGCATGGCGGTTGCGCCCGCGGACCGACCTGCTTAGGCTGCCTGCAAATCCAACACCTCCACAGAGGACTCATGCTCAGGTTCACGGTCGGGACGCTGCTGTTTCTGCTGGTCGGTTGCTCGGGCACTCCGCCCCCCCGTCAGTTCTCGGTGTGTTCAACCCACCCCGGCAGCTTTGACTGCCAGATCGAGCGCATGTCGAGAGCCGGCAGTTGACAGTGGCAGTCGAGCGGGATGAGTGGCATGCCGGTCATCGCACCAGGTAGTACGCGGAGAACTCGCCGGCGAGACGACGTCGTGCGTCAGAGGAATGCTGGCCTCGAACTGTGTGAGCCATGCAAAGCAGAGGTCCAGCTCGGCTTGGCAGGCTGCTGGTCTGACGCGGCCCTTGACACCCTTCACTCGGTCCGTCGCCCTCTGAAGCGCGCCCTTCGATTCCATGCAATGGAATGAGCCGGATGCGGCCGGTGCACCCTGGACCTAGACTGGCGCGTCGAGTCAAAAGATGTTCGCACGCAGCGATGCACCCCCAAGGAGACCCTCATGCCCCCCACTCCCGCCCCCTCCCGGCGTCACTTCAACGCCATGGGAGGCGCACTCGCGCTCATGGCACTTGCCCCGCGCGCCTGGGCCGACGCCTTCCCATCGAAGCAGGTCCGCATCGTCGTGCCGTTCTCGCCCGGCGGCCCGACCGACCTCATGGCGCGCGCGATCGGCAAGATCATGTCGGCGCACCTGGGCCAGCCCGTGATCATCGACAACAAGCCCGGTGGTGGCGGCGTCATCGGCATGAGCGAGGTGAAACACCAGCCGGCCGATGGCTACACGCTGGTCTTTCCGTCGATCCTGGCGGTCACCAATCCGGCGCTGATGCCCGGCTACCCCTTCGACACCCTGCGCGATTTCTCGCCGTTGACCGTGGTGGGTTTTGTGCCCCACGCCGTGGTGGTGCGCACCGATTTCCCCGCTCCTGATCTGCAGGCACTGGTAGCGAGCGCGAAGGCCAGACCAGACGGTTTGTCGTACGGCTCGTCCGGCAACGGCACCTCGGCGCACCTGGGCGCGGCGCTGTTCGCGCAGCGTGCCGGCATCCGCGCGACGCACGTGCCCTACCGGGGCGCCGGCCCCGCGGTGCAGGACCTCCTGGGCGGGCAGATCCAGTTCATGTTTCTCGACATGAGCAGCGCCCTGCCGTTCATTCAGGCCGGCAAGCTGCGCGCACTCGCCGTCGCGACGGCCACGCGCTTCGACGGACTCCCCGCCGTGCGAACCGTGGCCGAGCAGGGCTATCCCGGCTTCGAGGTGCATGGCTGGTACGGCCTGCTGCTCAAGGCCGGCACGCCGGCGGCTGTGACGCAGCGCCTCTACGCCGAAGTCAAGCGCGCCCTCGACACGAAGGAAGTGCGCGATCTCTTCAAGGCCCAGGGCATCGCTCCCGGCGGCATGCCGCCCGAGGAGTTCACGACGCTCGTGCGCAACGACCTGGCGATGTGGAAGCGCACGGTCGAAGAGCTTCACATCACGCTGCAATGAAAAAGGAGCGCTCTCACATGCACATCGCGATCCCTGATGACTACCAGGACTGCGTCCGCGGCCTGGACTGCTTCTCGAAACTCGATGCACACGAGGCGCGCATCTTCAACGACACGGTCAAGGGCACCGACGCGCTGGCCGAGCGTTTCGCCGATGCCGACGCCATCGTGCTGACGCGCGAACGCACGCGCATCGATGCGGCGCTGCTCGACCGCCTGCCGAAGCTCCGACTGATCAGCCAGACCGGCAAGCTCGCGGGCCACGTCGACGTGGCGGCCTGCACGGCGCGCGGCGTGCTCGTGGCCGAAGGCAGCGGCGCAGGGTCCGCCACTGCGGAACTGAGCTGGGCGCTCGCGCTCGCGAGCCGGCGCCATCTGGTCGACGAGGCCAACCGCATGCGCCAGGGGCTCTGGCAGGGGCACGTCGGCCAGCAGCTCGGTGGACAGCGCCTGGGCGTCTGGAGCTACGGACGCATCGGCCGCCAGGTGGCCGCCTACGGCCGGGTGTTCGGCATGAAGGTCTGGGTCTGGGGCCGCGAGGCATCGACCGACGCGGCGCGCGCCGACGGCTTCGAGGTAGCACCGTCGCGCAAAGCCTTCTTCGCCGAAAGCGACGTGATCAGCCTGCATGTGCGGCTCACCGCGGACACCCACGGACTGATCACGGCCGACGACCTCGCCCGGATGAAGCGCACGGCGCTGCTGGTCAACACCAGCCGCGCGGAGCTGGTCGCCGAGGGCGCCCTCGAGCAGGCGTTGCGCGCGGGCCGTCCCGGGTTCGCGGCGATCGACGTCTACGAACAGGAGCCCGTCATGGCACGGGATCATCCGCTGCTCGCATTGCCCAACGTGCTGTGCACACCTCACATCGGGTACGTCGAGAAGGACAACTACGAGCGCTATTTCGGCATCGCCTTTGACAACATCAATGCGTTTGCCGAAGGGAGGCTCGTGGATGTCGTCAATCCTGAGGCGCTGGAGGCCTCGCGCCGCAGGGCCTGAGCGCACCGGACTCCCGTTTCTCGCCCCAGAACCCGTTGACTATCGTCCTCCGAGCGCGCTGTTTCGCCGAGGCGTCGCCGTCATTCAGGTAGCGGCAGGGCACTCGTGCACTTGAATTCGTCCAGGCAGACGCTGGAACGCACGCCGTCGACGCCCGGCAGCCGCATCAACTTGTCGATCAGGAACCGCGACAGCCCCTTGAGGTCGCGCGCGATGACCTTCATGACGAAGTCGTAGTCGCCGGTGATCGAGTAGCACTCGAGCACCTCCGGCATGTCGATGACCACGTTGGTGAATTTCGACAGGTCGCGGATATGCCCTTTTTCCATGGCCACGAGGATGAAGGCCACCACATGCAGGTCAAGCCGCGCTGGGGCCAGGCGCGTTTCATACCGCGCGATGAATCCCGCTTCCTCCAGTCGGCGGTGGCGGCGATGGCATTGGGCGGGCGACAGGCCCGCAGCCTCGGCAAGCTCCAGGTTGGACGCGCGCCCGTGCTCCTGCAGGAAGGCCAGGATCTTGCGGTCGGTACGGTCGAAATCGGGGTCGTACAAGATCGTCTCCTTTTTTGTGATCAACGAGAAATTATGTTGCTTGTCCAAGGGTTCGCCCCAGCCCCCGATGAAAGCAGATTGTTCGTGCGGAAGTTCACACTTCTTCCCCTAGAAGACGGCCGCAGACGGTGATCAAACAGGTTCCCGGTCGAAGCAGTCTTCGAAATTGAACCATGCCGACTATTTCTCACAAGGACATCAACGTGCAACATTCTTTCTTGCGCTCCTCCCTGGCCCTGATCGCCACCGCCGTCGCTTCAGCCGCGGCCACGCCCAGTTTTGCTGTCGAGAAGTCGGTCGCGGTCACAGCGATCGTCGAGCACAAGGCGCTCGACGCCGTGCGCGACGGCGTCAGGGACGAGCTGAAGTCGGCCGGCTTCGAAGCCGGCAAGAACCTCAAGTACGAATACCAGAGCGCGCAGGGCAACACCGGCACGGCCGCGCAGATCGCCCGCAAATATGTGGGCGAGCGGCCCGACGTCATCGTCGCCATCGCGACGCCCTCGGCGCAGGCCGTGGTCGCGGCGAGCAAGGACATCCCGATCGTCTACAGCGCGGTGACCGACCCCGTCGCGGCCAAGCTGGTCAAGGGCTGGGAGGCCTCGGGCACCAACGTGACGGGCGTGTCCGATCTCTCTCCGCTGGACAAGCACCTCGAGCTGATCAAGCGGGTCGTTCCCAACGCGAAGCGCGTCGGCGTGATCTACAGCCCGGGCGAGGCCAATTCGGTGGCGATCATCGAGGCGCTGAAGAAGGCCGTGCCGGCCGCCGGCATGACGCTGGTGGAGGGCGCCGCGGCGCGAACCGTCGACGTGGCGAGTGCGGCGCAGAGCCTGGTCGGCAAGGTCGATGTCATCTACGCGCCCACCGACAACAACGTGATGTCGGCATTCGAGGGCATCGTCAAGGTGGCCCAGCAGGCGAAGATCCCCGTGGTCGCGGCGGACACCGACGCGGTCAAGCGCGGCGCCGTCGCGGCGCTGGGCCTGAACTACTACGACATCGGCCACCAGACCGGCAAGATCGTGGTTCGCATCCTCCAGGGCCAGGCGGCGGGCACGATCGCCTCGCAGACCAGCAACACCTTCGAACTGCACGTCAATCCGGGCGCTGCGCTGAAGCAGGGCGTGACGCTGCCGGACGAGCTCGTCAAGTCCGCGCAAGTGGTGATCAAGTAAACCGGCATCGCCAACATGTCGCTCATTGCTTCACTGGGTGCCATCGAGATCGGTCTGATATTCGGACTGGTCGCGCTGGGCGTCTTCCTCTCGTTCCGCATCATCAATTTCCCCGACCTGACGGTCGACGGCAGCTTCCCGCTCGGCGGTGCTGTTGCCGCGGCGCTGATTGTCGCGGGCTGGAACCCGTTTGCCGCCACTGCGGCGGCCATCGTCGCCGGCGCGCTGTCGGGCTATCTCACCGCGTGGCTCAACGTGCGGCTGCGCATCATGCAGCTGCTCGCCAGCATCCTGGTGATGATCGCGCTCTATTCGGTCAACCTGCGCGTGATGGGCAAGCCCAACATTGCGCTGATCGACGAGCCCACGGTGTTCAGCCTGCTCGAATTCGGCGGTCTGCCGGACTACCTCCTCAAGCCGCTGGTGCTGCTTGCGGTCGTGGTCGCCGCCAAGGTTCTGATCGACCTGTTCTTTGCGTCGGAAGTCGGCCTGGCCATGCGCGCCACAGGTGGCAATCCGCGAATGGCCCGCTCGCAGGGCATCTCGACCGACCGGCTGACGGTCTGGGGCCTGGCGTTGTCCAACGGGCTGGTCGCACTGGCCGGGGCCTTGTTCGTGCAAAGCCAGGGCGGCGCCGACATCTCGATGGGCATCGGCACGATCGTGGTCGGCCTGGCCGCCGTGATCATCGGCGAGACCATCCTGCCGGCGCGCAGCCTGGTCATCACGACGCTGGCTTGCGTCCTCGGGGCCGTGCTCTACCGCTTCTTCATCGCGCTGGCGCTCAACAGCGATTTCATCGGCCTGAAGGCCCAGGACCTGAACCTGGTGACCGCCGTTCTGGTCGCGTTCGCGCTGCTCGTTCCAACCTACAAGCGCAAGTTGGCTGGCCTGTGGCCCGGCGTGCGCGCCAATCCGACGCACGTCGTGAAGGAGGCCAAGTAATGTTGCGCGCCAAAGGCCTGGAAATCACTTTCAACCCCGGCACCCCGATCGAGAACCGGGTGCTGCGCGGGCTGGACCTGAACATTCCCACAGGACAGTTCGTCACCGTGATCGGCTCCAACGGGGCCGGCAAGTCGACCTTCCTGAACGCAGTGAGCGGCGACCTCGCGGTCGACCGCGGCAGCATCCAGATCGACGACAGCGACGTCACCCGCCGCTCGGCATGGCAGCGCTCGGACCTGGTCGCGCGCGTCTTCCAGGACCCCATGGCCGGCACCTGCGAAGCGCTCACGATCGAGGAGAACATGGCGCTGGCGTGGAAGCGCGGTGCGCGCCGCAGCTTTGGCTTCTCGCTGACGCGCAAACTGCGCGAACTGTTCCGCGAGAAGCTGAGCATCCTCAACCTCGGGCTCGAGAACCGCCTGAGCGACCGCATGGGTTTGCTTTCCGGCGGGCAGCGTCAGGCCGTGAGCCTGTTGATGGCCTCGCTGCAGCCGTCGCGCATCCTGCTGCTCGACGAGCATACGGCCGCGCTCGATCCGAAGACCGCCGCCTTCGTGCTCGAACTCACCGCGAGGATCGTCGAGGCCGGCAAGCTGACGGCCATGATGGTCACGCACAGCATGCGCCAGGCGCTCGACTACGGCACGCGCACGGTGATGTTGCACGAAGGCCGCGTGATCCTCGACGTCAAGGGCGCCGAGCGCGCCGGCATGGACGTGCCCGACCTGCTGCACATGTTCGAGAAGACCCGTGGCGAGAAGCTCGACGACGACAAATTGCTTCTAGCCTGACTCCAGTGAATCTGAAAGACCGAAATGAAAGAACTGCTGAATCGCTTCGAGAACAAGGCGCCTGAGATCGTCTTCGAGTGGCACGACGCCGAGACGCCCGCCAAGGGCTGGGTGGTCATCAACTCACTGCGCGGTGGTGCTGCCGGTGGTGGCACGCGCATGCGCCCGGGGCTCGACCGGCGTGAGGTCGAGTCGCTGGCAAAGACCATGGAGGTCAAGTTCAGCGTCTCCGGCCCGGCCATCGGGGGCGCGAAGTCGGGCATTGATTTCGATCCCGCCGATCCGCGCAAGAACGACGTGCTGCGGCGCTGGTACAAGGCGGTGACGCCGCTGCTCAAGACCTACTATGGCACCGGTGGCGACCTGAACGTCGACGAGGTGCACGAGGTGATCCCCATCACGGAGAGCTACGGCTTGTGGCATCCGCAGGAGGGTGTCGTCAACGGCCACTTCGAGCCGAGCGACAGCGAGCGCATCCAGAAGGTCGGTCAGCTGCGCATGGGCGTGGCCAAGGTTGTCGAGGACCCGCGCTACACGCCTGACTCCGCCCGCAAGTACCTGGTGGCCGACCTGATCACGGGCTGGGGTGTGGCCGAATCGGTGCTTCACTACTACAGGCTCTACGGCGGCGAGGTCGCTGGCAAACGCGTCATCGTGCAGGGCTGGGGCAATGTGGGCTCTGCCGCGGCTTACTATCTTGCGCAAGCCGGCGCGCGCGTGGTCGGCATCATCGATCGCGAGGGCGGCCTGCTCAATCCCGACGGTTTCAGCTTCGAACAGATCCGCACGCTGTTCCTGCAGAAGAAGGGCAACCAATTGGCCGCGAAAGACATGCTTCCTTTCGACGTCATCAATCGTGCCGTCTGGTGCGCGGGCGCGGAGATCTTCCTGCCCTGCGCCGGGTCGCGCCTGGTGACGCAGCAGCAGATCGAGCAGTTGGTCAAGGGCGGGCTCGAAGTCGTGTCCAGCGGCGCCAACGTGCCCTTTGCCGATCGCGAGATCTTCTACGGCCCGATCTACGAGCAAGCCGATTCGAAGGTGGCGGTGATTCCCGACTTCATCGCCAATTGCGGCATGGCGCGCGCGTTCGCCTTCCTGATGCAGGACGACGTGGAGATTTCCGACGCGGCGATCTTCGACGACATCTCGGCCACCGTGGCGTCAGCGCTCGAACGCTGCCATGCGCGCTCCGGCGAGCGTACCGGCATTGCCCGCACCGCGTTCGAGAACGCGCTGACCGAGCTCGTCTGATGCGTGCACTCCGCTCACTCTCGTCGTCAACGCAACCACAGGATCAGTGCCATGCCGGATCTGTTTGAGAACCCGATGGGGCTGATGGGCTTCGAATTCGTCGAGTTCGCCTCGCCGACGCCCGACACGCTCGAGCCCTTCTTCGAAACGCTGGGCTTCCAGCTGGTGGCCAGGCACCGTTCCAAGGACGTGGCGCTGTACCGCCAGGGCGACATCAACTTCATCGTCAACCGCGAACCCCACAGCCCGGCGGCGTACTTCGCCGCGGAGCACGGTCCGTCGGCCTGCGGCATGGCGTTCCGGGTCAGGGACTCGCACAAGGCCTATGCGCGCGCACTCGAGCTCGGCGCCCAGCCGATCGAGATTGCCACCGGCCCGATGGAGTTACGCCTGCCGGCCATCAAGGGTATCGGCGGCGCGCCGCTCTATCTGATCGATCGCTTCGAGGACGGCAAGTCGATCTACGACATCGATTTCGAGTTCCTCGACGGCGTCGAGCGGCATCCAGTGGGTCACGGCCTGAAGCTGATCGACCACCTGACCCACAACGTCTACCGCGGCCGCATGGCCTTCTGGGCCAACTTCTACGAGAAGCTGTTCAACTTCCGCGAGATCCGCTACTTCGACATCCAGGGCGAGTACACCGGCCTGACCTCGAAGGCGATGACCGCGCCGGACGGCAAGATCCGCATTCCGCTGAACGAGGAATCCTCCAAGGGCTCGGGCCAGATCGAGGAGTTCCTCATGAAGTTCAACGGCGAGGGGATCCAGCACATCGCCCTGCTCAGCAACAACCTGGTCGACACCATCGACCAGCTCGGCCTGGCCGGCGTGCCGCTGATGACCGCGCCCAACGACATCTACTACGAAATGCTGGAGACCCGCCTGCCGGGCCATGGCCAGCCCGTGGCGGAACTGCAGGCGCGCGGCATCCTGCTCGACGGCACCACCGAGGGCGGGCAGCCGCGACTATTGCTGCAGATCTTCTCGGAGACCGCGTTCGGGGGGCCGGTGTTCTTCGAATTCATCCAGCGCAAGGGCGATGACGGCTTTGGCGAAGGCAACTTCAAGGCGCTCTTCCAGTCGATCGAGCGCGACCAGGTGCGTCGCGGGGTGCTGAGCGCGGCATGATCTTTTGGGGACCGACTCACTGGTCGGCTGGGCGCCGATGCAACATGCACGCTCCGCGCGTTCTCTCGCGGCCGCGGGGCCGACGTGCTGACGGTGCCGATCATCGTGACGCCCGCACCCGGAATCAAGCCCTGGCCTGGCCCATGGCCACCGAGATCGAGGATGCCACCGCCGCCCATTCTTCGCGCGTCAGGTGCGCGGCTGTCTGCGAATGCAGCAGGGAGTCTTCTTCGTCCAGATGGACGAGCATCAATCGGCGGTGCTCATGCAGTAGCGCTCCGACGCCCTCAGCTACGCTGGCCGCGCCCGAGGACGCGGCCCTCAATCTGGCCATGGCCTGCAGGAGCAGGTCATCGCAGCAATCGCGTGTGGATTCGAGGCGGAGCAGCAGGTCGTCGGCCTCCACCGATCTGCCGCGCAGCGTTTGCACCAGAACCACGCCTTTGGGCCGATGCGTGGTGTGATCGAATGCCTGCAGGCGCGCGATAAGCGCGGAAAGCGCCTTCGCTTGGGGGCTGCTGCAGACCCAAGCTCCGTCGTTCAGGGCGTCATTGACGAGGTTGAGCAATTCACGTATGCGCGCGTGCTCGGCGCGCAATACAGCCCATGCACATTCAGCTGCCAACATGTCTTTCTCCCCTTAGAGCGATGAGACACTTCTACTGCGTCCAGCGCAGGGCCGCAATATGATTTCAGCGGACGGGGAGGGCGCTGATGATCGTGTTTCGGACGGAGGCCCCACCCCTGGAAGCGGGTTGCCGTGCCGTTGTGGTTGGACGGCGCCGGGGCCGTGACCGAGGGATTCAAGTCCTGACTTCCCCCCGATGCCTCGGCCGCGCTTCAGTCCTCTTGTCCACGCGTGCACGCAAGAGCATGTCATGAAACAGTCGGGCCGCCGGCATGAGTTCACGCCCGCGTCGCCTGATCAACCCGATCACCCTCGTGATTTCTGGATCTTCAAGCGGGACGCTGACCAGCCCGGAGTGTCCTTTTGGAGGCATTGCCAGCCGCGGGACAACGCCCAGGCCGAGCCCCGCTTCGACAAGGCTCACCAAAGCCGGGACGTGACGCACCTCACACGTCCACTGCGGTTTTCGATCAATGCGGCTGAGTGCTTGGTCGATCAGGAAACGGTTGCCACTTCCCTGCGCAAGCGTCAGGTACTCATACTCCGACAACTCTTTCCAGGTCAGCCGCTTCCGCCTCGCAAGAGGATGCCCCACGGGGCATGCGACAACGAATCGCTCTTCCAACAGGGGCTCGAAATCGATGTCAGCTTCTTGGGTGCCGATGTACGTCAAACCAAAGTCGGCATCTCCCCGTGCTACTGCGACAAGGACCTCCGAGGAGTATTCATCGATAAGCCGGATGCGTACCTTCGGATACGAAGCGTGAAACCGCTTGATGACAGCTGGCAGGAAGTAACCGACGGCAGACGGGACGCAAGCAATCGTCACCAGGCCAGAGATGCGTTCCGTCGTGTCCTTGATACCGACAAGCGCGTCTTCCAGCTCACGCATGACGTTCTGAGCCCTGGGCACGAAAGCTCTGCCGACCGTCGTCAGTTCCACCTTCCGCGTCGTGCGGCTGAAGAGCTTGATGCCAAGCGCCATCTCGAGCTTGTCTATGCGACGAGACAGTGCCGACTGCGACAGGTGCAAGTTTTCCGAGGCAACCCGGAAGCTACCGAAATCCGCAACGGACAGAAATGCGCGGAGATCCGCGAGATCGAAATTCATGCGTTTCACGCAAAGGTAGAGCGAATCTTTGCAATTTACACCGAAGCGGACCCCCGCGAACATTCAAGCCTCGGCAGCGGCTGCAGTCAGGGGCCGCATCAACAAGGAGACATTGATGAGCACTTCGCCCGACGTTGGCACCAACCGAAGTTCGATTCGCCTTTCCATGCGCCAGTTGATCGGCGTTCTGGCAACCGTGGTGATGGCAGCCACAGTCCCTGTGGCCCATGCCGCTTGGCCCGAGAAGCCGATACGCCTGGTCGTGCCCTATGGTCCCGGCGGGAGTTCTGATGTCATTGCGCGCTTGATCGCCAACGAGATGTCAAAGACGCTGGGGCAGTCCGTGATCGTGGACAACAAGGCGGGGGGCTCCGGGATCATCGCCATGCAGGAAGCGGCACGCGCGGCACCGGATGGCTACAACATCGTCCTGGGGCATGTGGGTACTTTGGCTGTCAATCCGGCGATGTTTGCAAAGCTGCCGTACGGCGATGAGGACTTCGAGCCCGTTGCCTTGCTGGCCAAGGTGCCAATGGTGTTCGCCGTCGGAGCGAAGGTGCCCGCAGCAACCCTGCCGGAGTTCATCGCGCTGGCCAGGTCAAAGCCGGGCAAGCTGAACTATGGCTCTGCCGGCAACGGCAGCGCGGGTCATCTTGCCTTCGAGATGTTGAAGGTCACCGCCAACATCGATGTGACTCATGTTCCGTACAAGGGCACGGGAGCACAGCTCAACGACCTGCTGGCGGGTAACACGGACGCCGCCTCTGCCGGCCCTCCGGGCTTCATTGCGCAGGCCAAGGCAGGCAGGATAAAGATCATTGCGAGCGGCTCGCCTCGACGCCTGGCGGCGCTGCCCACGGTGCCTACCGTCGCCGAACTCGGCTATCCCGGCTTCGACAGCTCTCAATGGTTCGGTCTTCTTGCGCCGGCGAAGACGCCCCCCGAGATCGTGAGCCGGCTGCATGACGCCGCGGTCAAGGCATTGAGCGTGCCGGCGGTACGTGCACGGCTCGAGGAAGACGGCAGCACGGCGGCCCCCATGACGCCGACCGAGTTCGCCAAATACATCAAAGCCGAGCGCGAACGTTGGGGCAACGTGGTCCGCAAGTCCGGCCTCAAGGTCGACTGAGTCCCCCTTCATCACTTCATATTTTGCGAGACATCATGAACACCTCTGTTGCTGAAAAACGAGTCCAGCTGGAGTCCGAGTTGCTTGAACTTGGTGCGAAGGCCTTCGAGGGCCTTGGCCTGCTCCCCAAGGATGCGCGAGATGTCGCGAGGATTCTGGTGACGGCAGACCTCTTCGGCTTGTCGACGCACGGCCTCAGCCGCGTCGAGTCCTATGGGGAGCGCCTGAGTGTCGGCGGCATCAACGCGCGACCGGACATCAAGGTGGAACAGCGTGCGCCCGCCATCGTGAGTGTCGATGGCGACAATGGTGTCGGCCCGCTGGTCGGCATGCGCGCTCTGGAGGCAGCCATGGAGATGGCCAAGCAGACCGGCGTCGGCATTGCCTTCGCACGCGGCAGCAACCATTTCGGCCCAGTCTCGCCGTACTCGCTGATCGCAGCAGAGGCCGGGTTCGCCAGCATCATCGGCAGCAACGCCACCACCACCATCGCGCCATGGGGCGGCAGCGATGCCCGCCTGGGCAACAGCCCGGTTGGCTTTGGTGTGCCGAATCCCGGCGGCAAGCCGTTCCTGCTCGACATGGCCATCAGCGTTGCCGCCCGCGCCAAGATCCGCAACGCCCTCAAGCGCGGGGAATTGATTCCCGACACATGGGCCACTGACAAGGGCGGCCGGACCACAACGGATCCGGCGGCGGCCCTGGACGGTTTCCTGCTTCCTATTGGTGGCCACAAAGGCTACGGCCTCGCGCTGCTGGTCGACCTGTTCGCCGGCCTCCTGTCCGGCGCTGCCTATCTCACGCATGTGAAGTCATGGGTCGATGCGCCTGACGAGCCACAGAACCTCGGGCACTTCTTCATCCTGATCGACACGCGGCGCCTCGGGTCCACCGGATGGCTGACCGAGCGAATGAACGACTTCGCGGCGATCCTGCATGCCAGCCCCCCCGCAGAGGCGTCGCGACCCGTCCTCGTGCCAGGCGAGATCGAGTTGAACAACCTCGCGCGTCATCGGCGCGATGGCCTTGCACTCGATCCCGCGGTGCTGACCTTGCTCGAAGAGTACGCGGCCAAGGCATAGGCAGTCGGGCAGGTCTGGCGTTCTCACTTTTGAAAGGCCCCTCTGATGACAATTTCGCCTGAGATTCGTTCTGCGCTTGCGCCCACTGGCGTGCTGCGCGCCTCCATCAATCTTGGCAATCCAATCCTGGCACGGTGGGATGCAGGCCAGAACCTGGCAGCCGGTGTATCGGTCGACCTGGCCACCGGACTCGCAGGGCGCCTGCAGGTCGAACTCCGGCTCGTAGTGTTCGACGCCGCCGGAAAATCGGTGACCGCTGTCACTGGCGAGCAGGCTGACGTTGGCTTCTTTGCCGTCGATCCGCTGCGCGGAGAAGGTCTCCTGTTCACGGCACCCTACATCCTGATCGAGGGCAGTTACCTGGTTCGAAATGACTCCAGTATCGAAAGCAACGAGCAGGTGGATGTCGAAGGCGTTCGGATCATGGTCGGCAAGGGCAGTGCATACGACCTCCACTTGAGTCGCGAACTCAAGAATGCCCAGCTCGTTCGCGCAAACACGTCACCTGCCGTTGTGGACGAGTTTCTCGCGCAGAAGGTTGACGTAGCCGCGGGCGTGCGTCAGCAGCTTGCCTCAGACTCAGCGAGGTTGAATGGGCTGCGACTTCTGCCTGGCAGGTTCATGGTGATTCAGCAAGCGATGGGAACACCGCGCAGCAGGGGGATTGAAGCGGCCAACTATCTGCGCGAGTTCGTCGAAGATATGAAATCTTCAGGATTTGTTGCCGACGCCATGGCTCGCCATGACATCAAAGGTGCACTGGTTGCGCCGCCGCAATCGGATTGAGTGCTCGCAGCGTCCCGCGATTTCTCGTCAACCCGGATACTGTCAAACTGTGTCACTCTGGTCGAATATTGCCGTCGCGAACGACCTTGCCCATGCGCTGTGCCTGCTGCTGGATGAAGGTTGCGACGTCACCGGCCCCGCCCGTGAAGGGCTCGCCTCCAACGCTGGCGATCTTCTCCCTCACTTCCGGCGCGTCCAGCGCGGCTTTGAGCGCTTCGGTCAGCTTGACGACGATCGCAGGCGGCACACCCGCTGGCAGGAACATGCCGTTCCATTCGTATGCCTCTGCGTTGGCGACGCCCGCTTCGGCCAGCGTGGGCACATCGGGAAGGGAAGGCGATCGACGCGAGGCCATAACCGCCAGCGGACGCAGTTTGCCCGCCTTCATGTTCGAAAGCGACGACCCGATGTTCGCCACATACACGGGCACGTGGCCGCCCATCACGTCCGCCATCGCCGGGCTGCCCCCCTTGTAGGGCACATGGACCATCTGCACCTTGGCCTGCTGCAGGAACTGTTCGGTCGCCAGATGCTGCGTCGAGCCCGTGCCCGGTGACGCGTAAGAGATGCTGCCTGGCGCCGATCGTGCCTTCTGGACGAGGTCCGAAACGCTCTTCGCTTCGAAGCCCGGCGTGACCACCAGGACCAGGGGGAAGACGCCGAGGATGCCGACTGGCGTGAATGCCTTGGCCGTGTCGTAGGGCAGCTTGGGGAACAGCGATGGGTTGATGGCGTAACCGCCGCCATCCACCATCAGCGTGTAGCCGTCGGGCTTGCTGCGCGCAACGACCGCCGCCCCGATCTGCCCGGCGCCTCCGCCGCGATTCTCGATCACGACGGGCTGGCCCAGCGTGGCCGCCATTTTCGGCGCGACCAGTCGCGCCAGCATGTCGGCTGCGCCCCCTGCGGGGTAGGTGACGATCAAGGTGATCGGCTTGGTCGGCCAGGCATCCTCGGCGTGGCCGGCGAATGGCACCGCGCAGAGCGCGGCCAGTGCGAATGAATGGAGCTTGATACGAAGTGTCATGGTTGCCTCGGTTTTTTGGGGCCGCTCTGCTTTGGCGCTTCGCGGAGTTGGGAGTCAGGAAGGTCTGTCGGGTTCAATGAGCGCGATGTCCAGATCGAGCCCGGTTTCCCGGATTCGGAGCACGGCGGCATCCGACAGCCCGTTGTCTGTCACGACGACATCGAATTCATCCAGCGATGCCACGCGGTAGGTTCCATAGGTCCCGTACTTTGCACTGGTCGCCACGAGGACCCGCTGCGACGCGATCTCCATCGCTGCGCGCTTGACCTCGATCTTGGGCGCGGAAGGCGTCGTCACCCCGCGCTCCAGATCCCAAGAGCTGGCCGACAGGAACGCGAGGTCCGCCACCAGGCGGCGCAGCGTGGCCGCTGCCAACGGCCCGACGCTCGATCGGTTGGAGTGATCCAGGACGCCGCCCGTATGCACGACAGTCACCTGGGGCGAGTCGGCCAGCGTGAGTGCAATATGAAAATCGTTCGTGATCACCGTCATGTCGGCCAGTCGCACGATGTGAGGGACCAGGCAGGCCATCGTCGTGCCGGCGTCGAGGTAGACCGTCATTCCCGGCTTCAGCAATCGGGCGACGTGCGCTGCGATGCCGCGCTTTTGTGGTTGCTCGGTGACGGACTTGGCCTGGTGGCTGGGCTCGGTGACGAGGTGACTTGCAATCCGCACACCACCCGGGATCGCATACACACGACCGGACTCTTCCAGTGCCGCGACGTCACGACGCACGGTCATGTGGGAGCAGCCGAGCAGTTCCGTGAGCTGGTGGACGCTGAGCACCTGGTGCTTGTGCAGTTGCCGCACGATCATCTCTCGCCGCTGGTCGGGAATGAGCGTGGCGCCACGGGCGCTCTTGTCTTCCAGCGCGGGGCTGCGATCGCCGATGTCGAGGGGGAGTTCCATGGTTCGGATCGGGATGTGAGGGGTGGATCACCGCAAGCCGGCCAGCCAGGCTTCGCGCAGCGCCGGGTCATCGCCTGCGATGTCTTCGAGCAGGATCAAATCGCCGGCTCGAACGTCGCGCGCCGTCCGGGCGTGCGCTGCCAGGTAGAGAGGCGCGACGTTCGCGGGCGCGTTGGCGCGCACCAGCAGCACCGGCTTCACGCCGGTCACGTCGTGATGGTGGCCGCCCATGCGCAGCATCGTGCCGGCGGGGATCGTCTCGATGGCGCGCCCGGCCAGGATGGCATGCTGGGCTGGGTGATCACTGCCGGAAGCCCGGCCATGCAGGACGGCGTTGAGCAGGCTGATCGGCGTCTCGACACCCATGAAGTGGTAGGGGAGGTACATGCATGCGTAGCGGCCATTGCGGCTCACCACATGGCCCTTCTGCGCCAGCATCTGCCAGGTCGGGCCGTCGCCGGTGCGAACGACGACGAACACGCCACCGGCGAAGCTGGCTTCGCCGGGCAGGCGCAGCACGTTGAACACGTCGATCACGCCCGGTCGCTCGATGATGCCGCCGTCCGCGCGCAGGGCGTAGATGTCAGCCAGCTCGGCGATGCGGGCGACCGGATAGTGCATGGCCTCCACGTCGGCGACGAGGCCGGTGTTCGACGCCACCACGGCCATCTCGCAGTAGTCGGCCGTGGCGCTGGTCTTGAGCGTCTGCAGCGCCGCGCGGCGCGCGGCAAGCGTGGCGGGGATGTCGTCCCCGAGTATCAGCAGATCGGCCAGGGCCGCGGCGGAAACGGTTTCATCGAGCTGGCGCACCATGCCGGTCTGAGGGTCGAAGACGATGTCGTATTCACCCGACTTCCCCGCAGCGATGATCTCGAGGCCGAGTGTGCGCGCCCAGCTGACCCAGCCGATGAGGTTGGCCGGCTGGTCGCCATCCGCGGTGGTGTAGACCACGCCTCTGGACGCAGCCAGGCGCGATAGTGTCACGCCGGCAACGGTATCCACCTCCTTGCTGACCATCGCGACGTGGCGACCCGCGTCGATCGCTTCGCAGGCGACCCGATAGCCCACCTTGGGATTGCCGGTCGCCTCGACGAGGATGTCGTGCGGCACATCGCGCAGCAGCGCGGCATCGGCGACCAGACAAATGGCATCAGGCGGCGTGGCGGCCACTTCCTCAGCGCTGCTGCATTCGCGCAGGCGGGCGGCGGGGAAGCCGAGCTCCTCGCACAGCGCTCGCAGGCCCGGGAGATCGAGGTCGCACAGCGCGGCCGGCACCAGCCGGGGCATGCGTCGGGTCTGGGCAAGCAAGGTGCGGGCGAAGCCGCCTTTGGCGCCTGTCAGCGTGTAGCGCACTTCGCGATCAGGTTGGTCGGCGAAAAGGAGCTCGAAATTCATGGGTGTGTTCCTTGGAAGAGCAGGGGCGAGGCGCTTGGTGGTCATTATTCACAAAAAATCACAAGACGGAACAGTAATTCCCCGATGTTGTTCAAATTTGTGAATCGTAGTACCATTTCTTCACATTCTTGAATGGCGCGTACCAGCGTGCACAACCACATGGAAAAGCTTCGCCCCCTGCTGGGCTGTATCGCCGATGACTTCACCGGTGCCACCGATCTGGCGAATATCCTGGTCCGCGGTGGCATGCGCACCGTTCAGACCATCGGCGTGCCGTCAGAAGACCTGGCCGCCTCCCTCGATGCCGATGCGATCGTCGTCGCGCTGAAGTCGCGCACCGCGCCTGTCGAGCAGGCCGTATCCGAAAGCTTGCAGGCCCTCCGGTGGCTGCAGGGTCGGGGCTGCCGGCAATTCTTCTTCAAGTACTGCTCCACCTTCGACTCCACGTCCGCCGGCAATATCGGGCCCGTGGCCGAGGCCTTGCAGGCGGCGCTGGCCGCCGATTTCGCGATCGCCTGCCCGGCCTTTCCGGCAGCCGGACGCACGGCGTACATGGGGCACCTTTTCGTCCAACAGCGCCTGCTCAGCGAATCGGGCATGGAGAGGCACCCGCTCACCCCGATGCGCGATCCGGACCTGGTGCGCTTGTTGCAGGCTCAATCCCGGTCGAAGGTCGGGCTGATCGCCCACCCCGACGTGGCCGGCGGGGCCGCGGCGGTTCGCGAGCGGATCGCCGCGTTGCGCAGCCAGGGCGTGCGGCTGGCCATCGCCGACGCCATCTCGGACGCCGATCTGATCACGCTCGGCGAAGCCTGTGCGGACGCTCCCCTCGTGACGGGCGGCTCTGGCATGGCCCAGGGCCTGCCGGCCAATTTCCGTCGGAGCGGGACGCTGCCCGACGCCGACGCCTCGCTCCTGCCGCGCATCGCCGGCCCGGCCGTCGTGCTTTCGGGCAGTGCATCCGTGGCGACCAATGGCCAGGTCGCTGCCTGGCTTCGCGGCGGGCGCCGGGGCTTTCGCATCGAACCGCTCGCCCTGGCGCGCGGGGAATCGGTTGTGGCTGCGGCGCTCGACTTCATCGATGCAGGAGAGACGACGCTCGTCTATGCGACCAGCGGCGCCGATGAAGTGCGCCGGGTGCAGGCGGAACTCGGCGCGGCGCATGCCGGGGCACTGGTCGAGCAAGCCCTGGGGCAGATCGCGGCCCGGCTGCGCGAGCGGGGCACGCGTCGCTTCGTCGTGGCCGGCGGCGAGACCTCGGGCGCGGTTGTCCAGGCCCTGGGGCTGAGGGCGTTGCGGATCGGCGCTCAGATCGATCCCGGCGTGCCGGAGACGCATTCGTTCGGCGCGGGCGAGCCATTGGCCGTCGTCCTCAAGTCCGGCAACTTCGGCACCGAGGACTTCTTCGATAAAGCCCTGCGACACCTAGAGGGACCCGTCGCGTGACCGCAGGGCCGACCGACGAAACCCGCCTTCGGGAAGAAATTGCCGAGGTCGGGGCCAGCCTGCATGCGCGCGGCTACACCAGCGGAACCTCAGGCAATATCAGCGCGCGGCTGGCCGATGGGTGGCTCATCACCCCGACGGACGCTTGCCTCGGGCGGCTCGATCCGGCACGGCTCGCCAAGGTCACAGCGGACGGCGAATGGACGTCAGGTGATGCGCCCTCGAAGACGCTGGGTTTGCACCGCGCCATCTACGCGGGCAATGCGGGTGCGCAGTGTGTCCTGCACACGCATTCGACGCATCTGGTGGCTCTGACGCTGGTCGGCGCCTATTCCGAAGACGCCGTGCTGCCGCCGATCACCCCTTATCAGGTGATGAAGATCGGCCGCGTCCCGCTGATTCCGTATGCCCGGCCGGGCTCGCCCGTTGTGGCCGGCCAGGTCTCGGCGCTCGCCTGCGACGTGCGCGGGGTACTGCTGGAGCGTCTCGGACCGGTTGTCTGGAGTTCGAGCGTCACGCGCGCCGGCGCCGCGCTCGAAGAGCTGGAGGAAACGGCGCGACTCTGGCTGATGCGTGAGCCGCGACCGGCACGCTTGACCGATGCGCAGGTCCACGAACTCGAAATGGCGTTCGGCGTGCGCTGGTAGTCCGGGCGGTGGCGCGGGGCGAGGCGCATAATTTCTCATCCCCACCCTCCACGGGCACTGACATGGAAAAGCTCGATCAAGCGAAGGTCGTCTCCGTGCTTAACCGGCTTCTGGAAGCCGAGCTGGCCGGCGTGGTGCGCTACACCCACTACTCCTTCCTGGTGTTCGGATTCGGCCGGATTCCCATCGTCTCGTGGCTGCGCGAACAGGCCAACGAATCGCTGCTGCACGCGCAGCAGGTCGGCGAGTGGATCACCACGCTCGGCGAGTACCCCTCGCTCGCCATCGGGTCGCTGCTCGATTCGCACCAGCACGACATCGCCGCCATGCTGCGCGAATCGCTCGCCAGCGAGGCGCGTGCACTGGCCTTGTATCGCGAACTGCTGTCGCAGGTGGAAGGGCGCTCCGTGGCGCTGGAGGAGTTCGCGCGCCAGATGATCCACGCCGAGGAGTTGCACGCCGCGGACGTCGACAAGATGCTGCGCAAGCCAGGCGATGTGGCAGCGTTCTCGGCGAAGCCGGTGCCGTAGTTCATCGCCGGCGAGCCGACGTCCGGTTCCGGGCCGATGGTGACCAAAGCCTTCAACTGCGACTTCATGCCGATGCCCGCGATGGCGGCCACCAGGCACCATCGCGAGAAATCGCCCGGCGGCACGTGGGTCCAGTCCCAGTCATGGCGAGAGCGGTTTGTTCGCTGGGTCAACCTCTGCACGCCAAACCTGGAGAAATGGCGTCATGACCCTACTCACCTAAGTCTGTTTCCTTCAGGATCTAATTGACAACCGCCTTGGAGGAACGAATATGTCCCGATCGAGCACGCCCAGCGCGCTCGGCATATCGAGCGGCTTCGCTGGGCTGGGCCCGGCCCCGCTGACTGTCTTGGGGGTGGTTTTCTGGGCTTTGTCAGGCAGCGACTTTCGCCGTCGGGTAGGTGCTGCATTGATGGGCGCGGGCGTGGCGTGCTCGATGGGCTGCACCGTGGGGCATGGCCTGTATGCGCTTTCGGCCGCGAGCGCCATCGAGTTGCGACAAAGGGTTTCTAGTTCCCAGCAGCGCGTCGCAGACGACCTGAGAAAAGCCAACGAGGACAATGTCCAGCTTCGTCGCAGCATGCTCGATCTTTCCAACCAGATGGAGGAGTTGCGCAAAGAAGTCGCGAACGTGCGCGGACAAAACGAGGGGCTGGCCCATGGCATGGCCGATATGCAGCGAGGCCAGACGGGCACGGAACAGAGCGCTGGCGAGCGCAATGTTGCGTCGACCATGGTCTTGGTGGATGGCCAGCGGTTTGTCGTCGGCCCAGCCGAGAAGCATGCGTTTGAAGCGGCGCTTGCCACCCTCCGCGAAGGCGACATTGCCCAGGCACAAGATGGCCTTGTGGCTTTCGTCAAGCACTATCCGCAAAGCAGATACAAGCCTTCTGCGCTGTTTTGGCTGGGTAGTGTCCAGTACGCCCTGCACAACTACTTGGACGCTGAAGTCAATTTCCGGGCGCTGGTGACGGCCGAGCCCAGTCATTTGCGCGCACCCGACGCGCTGTTGTCCGTGGCCGATTGCCAAGTAGAACTCATGAATGTCAAAGCGGCCCGCCGGACGCTTCAAGACGTCGTAGACGCGTATCCAGAATCCGAAGCGGCTGACGTGGCCGAGGAACGCCTGGCCAAGCTCCAATGAGCCAGCACGCGCGGCTGATTGGTGACGCGGACTAAAGCGCTTCCAAGCGACCGTTCGGTTTCGCGAACTTGGTTGTCACCCGTGCCGGCAAGGCCCTCTCAGGTTGTTGCCTCCAAGCCTCCGCGAGCCGATGCTCCATACCCAACGAGCAACGCCAGGACGAAGGCCGCGAAGGCATCAGGGAAAGCCGACGAGCTGCGCGAATTCGAGCGCGCTCGCTCGCGGCATGCGGACCTGGTTCACAGGTGCCGTGTCCTGTGCGAAGCCCATGGACATTCCGCAGGCCGTCACGTGATGCGGCGCCATGCGCAGGTGCGTCGCGATCACGGGATGGAAGCGCGCGAACGAGACCTGCGGGCAGGTGGCCAGCCCACGCGCACCTGCGGCGATCATCACGCCTTGCACGAACAGCCCCAAGTCCAGCCAACTGTGTGCCGTCAGCCGCGAGTCGATGCTGAAGATGAGCCCGACGGGCGCGCCAAAGAAGTGGAAGTTCCGCTCGGTCTGCGCTGACCGGGCCGCGGCATCCAGCCGGTCGATGCCCAGGCACCCGTAGTAGCGGGCCGCGAAGTCCGCCTGACGTGCACCGAAGTCTGGCGGGAGCGGATCCGGAAAATGGGAGGAGGGCGGCAGAAGGTCCTCGCGGAAGCTCTTGACCAGGGCATCCCCTAGTTCGCGCATGGGCGCGCCGGCCAGCACATGCACGCGCCACGGCTGAGTGTTCGAGTTGCTGGGTGCGGTGGCAGCGCAGTCGAGGATGTCGAGCACCGCTCGCGCGGACACAGGGTCCGTTTTGTAGGCGCGCGTCGACCGACGCGATCGCAGGATCTGGTCCACGCAGTGGGTGAACATGTCTCACTCCTCGGAGCGGAACCCGGAGGCGCGAACGATGGGCGCCCAGAAATCCCGCTCGCGCTGCAACTGCTTCGCGTACTCCTGCGGTGCGAGCGTCAGTGGCTCGAGGCCGATCTGCTCGAAGGCCGTGCGCAGCGCAGGGTCCTTGGTCGCAGACACCATCGCCGTGTGCAGCGCCTCGATGGTGCTTTCAGGCGTGCCGGGAGGCGCGAAGATCCCATAGGTCTCGACGCCGCGAACTTTGGGAAACCCCTGCTCGGTGAAGGTCGCCACCTTGGGCAGGAAGGGTGTGCGCTTGTCGCCGGTGACGCCGAGGATCCGGATGCGTCCTTGCTGCAGGTAGGGCAGGAAATCCGCAACGAAGCCGAAGTAGGCCGGGATCTGTCCTCCGATCAGGTCCTGCATGGCAGGGGCGGACCCGCGGTATCCGACGTGCTGCAGCTTCAGCCCTGCCGCATCGGAGAACTGATACCCCAGGAAATGCGCAAAGGAGCCGGCGGCCGGGGAGGCATAGCTGGCGGCGTCTTGTGCGCGACGGACCCAGTCGACATAGGTCTTCACGTCGACAACGCCGGCAGGTGCGGTGCTGCTGACTGCGAATGCACAGGTGGCGGCGACCAGCGGTGACACGGGCCGCAGGTCTGCTGCCGGGTCGTACATGAGTCGCGAATACACGTGCGGGTAGATGGTCAGCGCGGAGGTGTGCGTGCAAAGAAGCGTGCCA
The DNA here is from genome assembly GCF_030486595.1 of Variovorax ginsengisoli. Classification (GTDB taxonomy): domain Bacteria; phylum Pseudomonadota; class Gammaproteobacteria; order Burkholderiales; family Burkholderiaceae_C; genus Variovorax; species Variovorax ginsengisoli_B. The sequence goes on from NZ_JAUJZH010000012.1 coordinate 66,565, forward strand.
CCGTCGGGCCGTTCGCGCTTGAGCTGGCTGCTGGCGATGCGCCCGGCCGCACCCACCCGGTTGTCGACGATGTACTGGCGCCCCTGCTTGCGCCAGGCTTCCGCCAGCTGGCGTGCGGTCGTGTCGAGGGTGCCTCCGGCCGGATAGCCCACGAGAAGCTTGCCGACGCCGGCCGTCGCCTGTGAGAACGAGGGCGGGAGCCAGCTCGCTGCCGGCACTGTCAAGGCGATCCGCGCAAATGCGCGACGGTTCATTGCGTTCATTCTGCACCCCACACGGTTGGACGATTCGAAGTGGCGGAATGATGGTGGCCAGACGGGCCGAAGGGAACTGAAGTATTTGCAAGAGCAAGTTGCACGCCGTGCACTTGGGCGGCGCCAGCTAGCCGAGGGCCTCCTCGGTCAACCGCGCTGCGTTGGCAACCATCTCGCGCAGCCAGTTGTGCCCCACGTCATGCTCGTCCCGGCGATGCCAGACTGCGCGGATCGTCGAGGTCCCCGCCGGGTAGGGCGGAGGTCGCCGCAGCAAGTCGCCGTGCTTGGCCAGCGCGACAGCAAGCGACGCCGGCACGATGGACAGCATGTCGGTGTCCCGAAGGAGCTCCGGTATCGCCAGCGAGTGCGGGACGGTCACGCGCGTGCGGGGAACCTCGCTCAATTCGCGCAGAGCCTCTTCGAGCGCCTGCCGATCGAACATCTCGGACTGCCGTGCGAGGCCGCGCTCCAGGAAGAAGCCTCCCACCGCCCCTTCCTCCTGGCCCCCTACCGAGAGGGTGACCAGCGGGAACCTGGTCATGTCGCGCAAGCTGAGCTTGCGGCGCGAGGCAGGGTGCCCCTTGCGCATCAGGATGGCTTCGCCCTGGGACATCAGCGTGCGCGAGTTCAGGCGGCCCGGCACCTGGGCGAAGATGCCGATGGCGAGGTCGATGCGTCCAAGATCGATCTGCTCTGCCAGGTCGAGCCGGGTCGAGGGCCGGATCACGAGGTCCACGCCGGGCGCCGTGTGCTCGAGCTCGCGGGACAGCGGGGCAATGATCACCGCGGTGAGATGGTCGTTCGCCGCGATCACGAAGCGCCGCTTCGATTCCTGCGCAGAGAAAGGCTCCACGCCCAGCGTAGCCTGGATCTGGCGCAGCGCATCGCGCAAGGCTGGCGCCATGGCGGCAGCTCGACCGGTGGGAATCATGCCCTTGCCCGTGCGCATGAAGAGCTCGTCGCCCACCAGTTCGCGCAGCCTTCCCAGCGCGTGGCTCACCGCGGACTGGGTCAGGTTCAGCCGCTTGCCCGCGACGACCAGGTTGCGCTCTTCATAGATCGCATCGAAGACCTTGAGCAGGTTGAGGTCCATGCGGCCAAAGCTCATCTGGCGCTCTCCCGGCAAATTGAACGGCATGCATTATGAGCTTGCAGAAGCATCAGTTCCCTTCAGTGCGATCACGGCCGATGATTGCCTTCAGATCATCGCAGGAGCGCACACACCATGACCACCGAGACCGTTGTCCGAGACCGCGAAGCGCTGATCGAGCGCTCGGCTTCCTTCCTCGAGGAAGTGAAGGACATGACCGCAGGCACGGCTGTCGAACGCTGGCTGAACCAGAAGTACGGTCCGGACAGCGAGCTCTACCAGACCCTCGCCCATCTGGTGAGGAAGGGCGTGGAGGACGGCTGGGCAGCCAACGTCGAGATCGACGGCCCTGCCTACCGTCGCAGCCGCATTGCCGAACCAACCGAGCGCACGCAGCACTTCAGCATCACCGCGGTGTACATGGACAGCACCGGCAACAGCCAGGGTCATGCAGACCACCGGCTTCGGGGCCAGTACCACGGGCACCCCTACGGCGAGTTCAACATGGTCGTGCCCGTCACGCCTGGCGCTGCCCTGAACGGCCCCAACGGCTGGTGCTTCGGCGGGTGGACCGCACCGTCTCCGGGCAGCCAGCACTATCCGGAGGCCAAGGAGGGCGCCGTGATCGCTCTTTTCTTCCTGCCCTCGGGTCGGATCTCCTACCACGCTGCGCCGCAGGAGTGAGCGATGGACAATTCAGCAAGTCAACTGGCGCAGGAGGCCATCGCGCAATGCGTGTCGAGCGTCGTGCGCTCCCGTTGCGCCACCCGGGCTTTCAAGCCGCTGCCGCTCGATCGCAACTGGTCGAAGACATCCTGGAGGATGCCGCGACGGCGCCCAGCGGGGCCAACATCCAGCCCTGGCGCGTCTGCGTGGTCGGTGGCAGCGCCAAGGACGAACTGGCCGACGCGATGCTGGCGGCCTCTCGCGCAGGCTCCGTGCCGGCGCCCGCGCACTTCCCCGATCCGCTGCCGAAGGTGTTACGCGGGCGACTGCAGGATTTCGGCGCGCGCTACTACGCGTCCCTCGGCATCGATCGGAACGACGCGCCCGCGTGATGATCGCTGCGAAGGAGTCTGTCCGCGGCTTTGCACGGACACTACGCCAATGCCCGCAGCTCCCGCAACGCAACGGACAACATCGAGGCATCAGCCACCGGCACCGCACGCAGCTCGCCCATCAACTCTGCCGCGCGTTCGAGCGACCGGCCATTGGTGGCGCGCCATCCCTCGACGAGTACCGCCGGCGACTCGTCGTCGCCCTCGGCGAGCACCGCGCCAGTGATCGAACGCTGCAGGCTCGACAGGTCGTCGAGCATCGCGGCTTTCGCAAGCATTTGCCAGTGCTGGTCCCCGGGCAGCGCCGCGATGCGCTCGCGCAGCCACGGCATGCCGAGTCGGTTCGCGAGGTCGAAGTAGATCACCGCCACGAGTGCCACCGGCCGCCTGGCGCTGCCGGCGATCTCGGCGATGTCGAGCGTCGCATACAACGAGTCGAAAGTGACGACGCGCTCGGCCAGTTCGCGCGGCACGCCGGCGGCCACATAGTGCGAGACTGCGGTGTCGACGAGGGCCCGCTCGTCGGGGGCCAGCAGTTCAGTAAGCCGTGCCGACAGCGCCTCGACGTTCGGCGTGAAATGCGCGATGGTCGATTCCATGTCCTCGTTCAACCGCCGCGAGCGCAGGAACCACTTCGTGCCGCGTTCCAATTGCCGGCTGGTGTCGATCAACAGGCTCGACTGCACGGCGTCGTCAATGCGGTTGTCGAGCGCTTCGATGGACAGCCACAGCGGCACCATGCCGAAGATCTCGCGGCTCATCAGATAGGCACGCACGACCTCGAACGCACGGGCGCCAGTGGTCTCGACCAGGCGATGCACGAAGGTGCTGCCGACCCGGTTGATGGCGCTGTTGGTGACGTGCGTGGCGATGATCTCGCGCCGCAGCGGATGCCTGGGCAAGTAGGCCGCGAACCTCTCGCTCAGCAGCTTCGGAAAGTAGCGCTCCAGCGCCGTCGCAACCCAGGGGTCGTCGGGCAGCGGCGAGGCCAGCAGTTCGTCGTAGAGCCAGATCTTGCTGTAGGCCAACAGGACCGCGCGCTCGGGACTGGTCAGGCCCTGGCCTTGGGCACGGCGCTCGGCCAGTTTTTCGTCGGACGGCAGGTACTCGATCGCACGATTCAACCGTCCGGCCTTCTCGAGGTACTGCATGAACCGGGTTTGCGCATCGAGCAGTTGTGGCGCGATGCGCCCTGTGACCGACAGTACCTGCGTCTGGAAGATGTTGTCACGCAGCACCAGCGCAGCCACGTCGTCGGTCATCTCCGGCAGCAGCGCATTGCGTTGCTTCTCGGTGAGCTCGCCTTCGGTGATGGGCAGGCCGACCAGGATCTTGATGTTGACCTCGTGATCCGAAGTGTCCACGCCGGCGGAGTTGTCGATCGCGTCGGTGTTGATGCGCCCGCCCGCCTGCGCGAATTCGATCCGGCCCAATTGCGTGCAGCCGAGGTTGCCGCCTTCGGCGAAGACCTTGCAGCGCAACTCCCCGCCGTTGACGCGCAGGGCGTCGTTGGCGCGGTCGCCCACCTGCGCGTGGCTCTCGTTCGCGGCCTTCACGTAAGTGCCGATGCCGCCGTTGTAGATCAGGTCGACCGGGGCCTTGAGGATGGCGTTGACCAGTTCGGTCGGCGTGAGCGCGTCGGCGGTGATGTCGAGCACCTGCTTCATCTGCGGCGTGACAGGGATCGACTTGGCGCTGCGCGCATGGATTCCGCCGCCCTCGGAGATCAGCGACGCGTCGTAATCGGCCCACGATGATCGCGGCAGCTTGAACAGGCGCTGGCGCTCGGCAAAGCTCTTCGGCACATCGGGGGTCGGGTCGAGAAAGACGTGCCGATGGTCGAACGCCGCCACGAGCCGGATGTGCGGGGAAAGCAGCATGCCGTTGCCGAACACGTCGCCCGACATGTCGCCGATTCCGGCAACCGTGAATTCGGTTGTCTGCGTGTCGATGCCCATCTCGCGGAAGTGGCGCTTCACTGATTCCCAGGCCCCGCGTGCCGTGATGCCCATGACCTTGTGGTCGTAGCCCACCGAGCCGCCGGAAGCAAAGGCGTCGCCGAGCCAGAAGCCGTATTCCTTGCTGACGCCGTTGGCGTAGTCGCTGAAGGTGGCCGTGCCCTTGTCGGCCGCAACCACGAGGTAGGGGTCGTCATCGTCGTGGCGCCTGACCTGCGTCGGCGGCACGATCGTGTCGCCGACGCGGTTGTCGGTGATGTCGAGCAGGCCGCGCAGGTAGTCCTGGTAGCAGGCCACGCCTTCGCGCAGGTACGCATCGCGGTCGCTCGCCGCGGGTGCGCGCTTGAGCACGAAGCCACCCTTGGAGCCCACTGGCACGATCACGGTGTTCTTGACCATCTGCGCCTTCACGAGGCCCAGCACTTCGGTGCGGAAGTCTTCCGGCCGGTCCGACCAGCGCAGCCCTCCGCGCGCGACCCGGCCGCCGCGCAGGTGCACGCCCTCGAAGCGGGTCGAGTAGACGAAGATCTCGAACATCGGCTTGGGCGCCGGCAAATCGGGCACCTTCGAGGAATCGAACTTGAACGACAGGAAATCGCGCTGGCCGCCTGCCGCATCGCGACGCCAGTAGTTGGTGCGCGTGGTGGCGAGGATCAGCGCGAGGTATTGCCGCAGCACCCGGTCCTCAGACAGGTTGGCCACGTTCTCGAGCGCGGCTTCGATCTCGCGCACCTTCTCGCCCGCCAGCGTGTCGGCGCCGGCCGCCTGTGCTGGATCGAAGCGCAGCTTGAACAGTTCGACCAGCGCGCGCGCAACGGGAGCGTTCGCCGACAGCGTGCTCTCGATGAACGACTGCGACAGCGCGAAGCCGATCTGCCGCATGTACTTCGCGTAGGCGCGAAGCACCACGATCTCGTGCGCGGGCAGGCGCGCTGCGAGAACCAGGCGGTTGAAGTCGTCGTTCTCGACCTTGCCGCCGAGCACGGCGGCGAATGCGTCTTCGAACACCGGCCGCAGCGCGTCGACCTCGATCTCGGCATCGCCCAGCGCACTGCGCAGGCCGAAATCGTGGACCCAGATCGCCGATGCACCCTGCGGTGTGAGCCGGTGCGGATGTTCGTCCAGCACGCTCATGCCCAGGTGTTCGAGCATCGGCAGGCTGGTCGACAGGATGAGCGGTTCGCCGCGCCGCAGCACCTTGAAGCGCAGGGTGCCCGGCGCCGCTTCGAGCGGCCGATAGAGATTCATGCCGATCGGCTGCGCGTCGCTCAGCCGTTCCATCAGTCCGATGTCGTGCACGGCGGTGCGCGCCGCGAACTCGTCGCGGTAGCCGGCCGGGAAGGCGCCGGCGAACTGGCGCAGCAGTTCGTTGCCGCGCGCTTCGCCGGTCGTCTCGATCAGCGCCGACTTCAGGTCGTCGTCCCAGCGGCGGGCGGCGGCGATCAGGCGCTGCTCGACCTCGCGCACGTCGAAGGGCGGGATATGTCCGGGCCGGGTTCGCACGGTGATCTGGATCAAGGCCAGGACCGACTCCGACAGGTGCACATTGAACTCGGAACTGGTGCCGTTGAAGGCCTGCACCAGGATCGCCTGCCATTTCTCGCGCAGCTCGGTCGTGTAGTTCTCGCGCGGTGCGTAGATCATGCACGCCACGAAGCGCTCGAACGGGTCGCGCCGCACGAACAGGCGAAAGCGCTGGCGCTCGCCCAGGTGGAGGATGCCCATGGACGTGGACAGCAGTTGGTCCGCGCTGGTCTGGAACAGCTCGTCGCGCGGATAGGTCTCGAGGATGTTGACAAGCGCCTTGCCCGAGTGGCTGCCGCTCGCGAGGCCGGCGCGCAAGACCACGTCAGCCACCTTGCGCCGCAGCAGTGGAATGTCGGCCGGGCTGGCGCTGTAGGCCGTGGAAGTGAACAGGCCGAGGAAACGGTCTTCGCCGCAGACCAGGCCTTCGGCATCGAAGCGCTTGACTGCGATGTAGTCAAGGTAGCCGGGCCGGTGCACGGTGGAGCGCGAGGTGGACTTGGTGACCACCAGCAACTCGGGCCGGCGTGCGTAGGCGCGGACCTCCGGTGGCAGCGCCGCGAAGGCGGCGGTCGGGTCCTTGATCACCTCGCGCAGGATGCCGAGGCTCGAATCCGGCACCACCTTGAGCGCGTCTTCGCCGTCGATCTTGACCAGTTCGTGGCTGCGGTGCCCGAGGAACGTGAAGTGATCGTCAGCCAGCCAGCGCAGGAAGGCCTGGCCTTCGGCGAGTTCCTGCGGCGGGATCGGCGGGGCGCGCTCGTCGAGGCCCTGGACGATGCCCAGCACGCGCTCCTTCATCGTCTTCCAGTCGGCCACGGCCAGCCGCACGTCGCCGAGCACTCGCGTCAGGTCGGCAGCGAGCGCCTCGAGCCGGCCCGCGTCGGCCACGCGGTCCACCTCGACATGGATGAACGACTCGCGCCGCGCATCGGGCGAAGGCGCTCCTGTCGCCAGCCCCTGGAGCGTGCCGTTGCTGTCGCGGGTCACCGCGACCAGCGGGTGGATGATCAGGTGCAGGGTCAGCCCGTGGCGGTTGACTTCCATCGTCACCGAATCGACGAGGAACGGCATGTCGTCGTTGACGATCTCGATGATCGTGTGCGTCGACTGCCAGCCGTGCTCCGCGATCGTCGGGTTGAAGACGTGCAACCTGGCGCGCCCCGGCTCGCGCTTTCGCGCGAAGCTCCAATGCGAGAGCGCGGCGCCATACAGGTCGGCGATCTGGCGGTCGGCCAGGTCTTCGGGGTCCACCTGGCCAAAGTACTGCCGAACGAACGCTGCGAGCAGATCCGCCTGGTCCGTGTTGACCTTGGCGCGAATCAGGCCAACGACCTCGTCCACGCGCTCGCTTTGGCGTCCAGCCTCGGTTGCATCGGTTTCCATGCTTGCCTCCTGATCGGTGTGTGTCCAGCCACTGTGGAAGCGACTGGGCGGAAAAGCAAGGGACTCCTGCAGCGGACGGCGAAGGCGTTCCTGCCCGGGCGAAGACCGCCTGACCTGGATTCGCCTTCGCCCAAGCGACGAATTCGCGAAGTCGGACCCCGCCCGCAGTCCAGCTTGCAAGGAGAGGGACTGCTGAAATTCGCCAAGGCGCCAGTGCCGTGGTCGGTGTACGTCGTCCCCCTGCTGAAGGCCGCGGTGGGCTCGACCGGGGCTGTGCACTCGGCGTCTACCGGGACCTGGGACTCCTCGTCGCCGGCTTGTTGGCGCTTCTGCTGTGCTTCGTCTCAAGCTCTTGCCAGCAGCGCTCCAGCGATTGCGTGCCTCGGAGCCCACCGGCATCGCACTGATGAAGCCTGCATGGTTGTAGTAGCGCACCGCCATGACCGATGACAGGAGCGAGGTGAACAGCAGCGACATGAGAACGAATTCCAGCGCGAGTCGCACAGTGCCGAGCCCTTCTGCGCCGAGACGGCGGCGAGCCATTCCTCGCGCAGCGCCGCGAGCCAGGTCGCCATGTTCGTGATGGACTGACCTCAGGCGACACGCGGAACCGGCCCACGCTTGCGGTGCTCGAAGAGCTCGAAGACACCCATCCCCACCAGCATCGCGGCCACGAAGACAAACGCCTTGACTTCGCCCATTCCGAGGGAGACGAGCGCCGGACCGGGGCAGAAGCCGGCGACGCCCCACCCAATGCCGAAGAGGGTGCTGCCGAGCACCAGGCGGCGGTCGATGTGGCGGGCCGAAGGCAGCCGCATCTCTGCGCCGAGGAAGGACACCGTACGTCGTCTGGCCACCATGAACGCGACCATGCCGACGGCGATGGCGCCCGCCATGACGAAGGCCAGGGAGGGGTCCCAGTGACCGGCGAGGTCCAGGAAGCCGAGCACCTTGGCCGGATTGGCCATGCCGGACACGATGAGGCCGAGGCCGAAGACCAGGCCGGCGAGAAGCGAAGCGAAAGCAATCACGAAGGACTCCTTAGATACCGAGCAGATGACGCGTCACGAACACCGTTACGAAGCCGGCGCCCATGAAGGCGGCCGTGGCGACGAGCGAGCGGGGCGACAGGCGGGAGAGACCGCAGACACCGTGGCCGCTGGTGCAGCCCGAGCCATAGCGCGTGCCGATGCCCACGAGCAGCCCCGCCAGAATCAGCGCGCCATAGCCGGCGTCAATCTGTGGCTTGGGCAGCGCCGCGAACAGCAGGTAGACCAGCGGCGCCCCGACCAGTCCCAGGACGAAGGCAATGCGCCAGGCGCTGTCGCCTTTGACAGGCCTGAGCAGACCGCCGAGCACCCCGCTGATGCCGGCGATGCGGCCGTTGAGCAGCGCGAACATCGCCGCGGCGATGCCGATGAGCACGCCGCCGGCCAGTGCGGTAAGCGGCGTGAAGTGGTTCCAGTCGATGGACATCATTCTTCCTTTGGACAGTAGAGGCGGTAGAGAAGCTCGAGGATTTCGAGCGTCGACGGGTCGGCCACGCTATAGAAGATGCTCTTGCCTTCGCGGCGCGTATGGACGGCCCCTTCGTTGCGGAGAACACCGAGCTGCTGCGACAGGGTCGGTTGGTGGATGCCCAGCGTCTGCTCGAGGTCGCTGACGCACATTTCGCCTTGGGAGAGCTGGCACAGCAGGAGCAGGCGGTCCTCGTTGGCGAGCACCTTGAGGGCGCCGACCGCCTTGCCGGCGGCGCTGCGTAGGGCCTCGGGGTCAATGACAGGAGAAGGGTGCTTCATAGGTGCGGATTTCAGTATCGATTGACATATTATGTAGAAAAATATAATATGCGTCAATCGATTGAAATTGGCACTGACGGAGGACTCCATGACGACCCGCACGACGACCCAAGGCTTTTTCGATCCCAACACATGGACAGTCTCGTACGTCGTCTGGGACCATGCGACGGAGCGGGCCGCGGTCATCGACCCGGTGCTCGACTACGATTTCAAGTCGGGGCACACGGGCACTGCGTCGGCCGACCGGGTGCTGGCCTATGTCCGGGACAAGGGCTTGCAGGTCGACTGGATTCTGGAGACCCACGCGCACGCCGACCACCTGTCCGGCGCACGCCACGTCCAGGCGCAGGTCGGTGGACTCATCGGCATCGGGGAGAACATCCGTACCGTACAGGCGACGTTCAAGAAGCTCTTCAATCTCGAGCGCAGCTTCCTGCCCGACGGGAGCCAGTTCGACCACCTCTTCAAGGACGGCGAGGTCTTCAGGATTGGCGAGGTCGAGGCCACCGCGTTGTTGGTGCCGGGACACACGCCGGCCGACATGGCTTATCTGATGGACGGCTCCGTCTTTGTCGGCGACACGCTCTTCATGCCCGACGTCGGCAGTGCACGCGCGGACTTTCCTGGCGGCGACGCACACCAGCTCTACGCCTCGATGCGCAGACTGCTGGCCCTGCCGCCCGACACCACGATGTACGTCTGCCACGACTATCCGCCTGCATCCCGGCAGCCCCGGTGGCAGACCACCGTCGCCGAGCAGCGAGCCCACAACATCCACGTCCGCGACGGCATCAGCGAGGATGCCTTCGTCGCCATGCGTACGGCGCGCGATTCAACCCTCGAGGTACCGACGCTCATTCTGCCGTCGATTCAGGTCAACGTGCGGGGCGGGCAGTTGCCGCCCCCTGACAACAACGGGGTCGCGTACCTACGCATTCCGTTGAATGCGCTCCCTGTTCATCCATAGCAACATCGCCGTCCTGGACAAGCAGTATCGAGGTGCACGCCTTGGGGGGGCGTCTCAGCAGTTCGTCCATTGCGTTGCAAACGGCAGCCGCAATAACCAACCGCCACTTGACGCGTGCTCGAGGTCTAGTTGGCCGTCTCTATCCGTGTGACGGCCATCGCGCCGTTGATGCGGTCTGCTGAGAACCGGACCTTGTCGCCTTCCTTCAGGTTTTCGAGAATCTTTGGGTCCGGTGCCTTGAACACCATCGTCATCCCGGGCATGTCGAGATTGGCGATGGGTCCATGACGAAGCGTCACCTTGCCCGCTTCCTTGTCCACTCTTCGGACTTCGCCGTCAGTCATCGGGGCCGCCGCCGTTGCGGCTGCGCCTTGCGGTGTCGTGGAGGTGGCCTGCGCGTGGGCCACCGCGGCAATGGAAAGCGTGATCAGCGCCGCAAGCAGATTGGATCTGGTCATAGAGGTTCTCCTTGGATTGAGGTGTGATGGGTAGGCGCAGGCGCTCACTTGACCGTGACCTTGCCAACCATCCCTGCTTCGAAGTGGCCGGGGATAAGGCATGCGAACTGAAACTCGCCAGCCTTGGTGAACTGCCAGATGATCTCCCCGTCGGTGCTTGGCTTGACGTGAGCCATATTCGCTTCCGAGTGCTCCATTTCGGGAAACTTTCGCATCAGCTCGGCATGTGCCTTGAGTTCCCGAGGAGTACCAAGAACCATCTCGTGCAGCACCTTCCCGTCGTTGTGAACCAGGAACTTGACGGTTTCACCTCGTTTGACGACGACGTCGGCCGGGGTGAAGCGCATGGTGTCGGCCATGCTCAGCTTGACGACGCGGGTGACCTTCGCCGGGTCGCCTTCCTGTCCGAAGGCCTTTGCTTCCACCTTCGCCGAGTCGTATTTCCGCGCGGCGGCGGCATGGTCCTCGTTGCCGTGTGCAAACGCCGCGGCCGTCGCAAACAAGAGAGTCGAGGCTGCGAGATGCAGAGCGAGTCTGGTTTTCATGTCGAGTGCCTTCTAGATAGGTGGGTTCGAAGTCAGTGGCCTTGGTGTCCGGCGGGTTTGCGCGCGTTGAGCGTTTGGGCGTCCGCCTTGGGAGCATTGCCGCGCATCGGTTGTTCGAGGTCGCCCGTGTACTCTTTCGCGAGGGCGCCTGCGGGGTGTTTGAACCATCCTGGGTCCTTGTAGTCACCGGGCTTCTGGTTGTCGCGGACCTTGACCACGCTGAACATGCCGCCCATGCCGATGGCGCCGAAGGGGCCCGAGCCGGTCATCATTGGCAAGGTGTTGTCGGGCAGAGGCATCTCCATCTCCGCCATGTCGTGCATGCCTCGGTCGCCCATGTGCATGTAGTCCGGAACCAGCTGAGTAATCTTCTCGGCGACTCCGCGCGCATCGACACCGACCATGGTCGGGACGTCGTGCCCCATCGCATTCATGGTGTGGTGAGACTTGTGGCAGTGGAACGCCCAGTCGCCGGCGGTCGCGTTGAACTCGAACGCCCGCATCTGCCCCACCGCGACGTCCGTGGTCACCTCGGGCCAACGTGCGGACGGCGGCACCCACCCACCGTCGGTACCTGTGACTTCGAAGTGATGTCCGTGAAGATGCATTGGATGGTTCGTCATGGTCAGATTGCCCACGCGAATGCGGACGCGGTCTCCCGTTCTCGCGACCAGCGGGTCGATGCCGGGGAACACGCGGCTGTTCCAGGTCCAGAGGTTGAAGTCGAGCATCGTGTTCACCTTGGGCGTCGCCGCACCTGGGTCGATGTCGTAGGCGTTCAGCAACAACACGAAGTCGCGGTCCACCTTGTACTGGCTCGGGTCCTTCGGATGAACGATGAACATGCCCATCATCCCCATCGCCATCTGCAGCATTTCATCCGCATGCGGGTGATACATGAAGGTACCGGACCTCGTGAGAGCAAACTCGTAGACGAAGGTCTTGCCCGGAGCTATGGCGGGCTGGGTGAGGCCGGTCACACCGTCCATGCCCGAAGGAATCAAGAGTCCGTGCCAATGCACGCTTGTCGGTTCGGGCAACCTGTTCGTCACGAAGATGCGGACACGGTCACCTTCGACGGCCTCGATGGTGGGCCCCACGCTGGTCCCGTTGTATCCCCACAAATTCGCCTTCATGCCTGGTGCCAATTCGCGCACGACGGGTTCGGCAACGAGATGGAATTCCTTTACGCCTCCCCTCATGCGCCACGGCAATGACCAGCCGTTGAGGGTGACGACGGGGTTGAACGGCCGCCCCGTGTTGGGCGCGGGTGGTGGCTGCATCGTCGGTGAGTTCTGGGTGACAGCTTCTGGCAAGGACGCAGCGCTCACGCGGCTGACGACCGCTGCGCCGAGCGTCGTCGCGCCGGCAGTTCGGAGAAAATTTCTACGGTTGCTCATGGGTGTCTTTCAGTGCGCGGCGTCACCGCCGGCGGCGGAGGAAATCGCAGACGGTCGCGACAGCGACCCGCTTTCTCCAGGTGAGCGGCCGGTCAAGGCGGTTTGGAGGTTGGTCTCCGCAATCCAGTAGTCCCGTAGTGATTCGACGTAGTCCGTGACGCTCCTGACCTGGTCGCGGGAATCTGCGAGAAGTTCGAAGACACCGATGAGCATGCCGTTGTAGCGAAGCAGGTTCTCGTCGGAGATACGCTTCTTGAGCGGCACAACCTCGTCTCGGTTGTGCTTGGCGAGGTCGTACGCCGTCCGATAGGCCGAGTAGGACTCGCGGACCTCCGACTGAGCGTTGACCGCAACCTCAGCCGTACGTTGCAGGGACTGCATGTAGGCCGATTCGGCCCTCGCGGTGCGCGCGGTGCCGAAGTCGAAGATGGGTAGCTCGAGTTCAATCTCGTAGCCGTTCTCGCGCTCTTCCCCAGTCTGGCTCTTGTTCGCGTAGCCCACGTTCAAAACATTGACGAAGCGTGTCGCCCTGGTGAGGCCTAGGGCCTTGGCTGTGGCGTCCGAACTCCGCTTGGCCATCTGAACGTCGAGACGCTTGTCCATCGCGGTTTGCTCGGCGTCCTTGGGCTCCAATGGCCTCGATGGCAAGTCAGGCAGCCGGTCGGGAAGCTTCAACGCGCTCCGATTTGCAGACAGGCCCAGCAGGCGAACAAGACGCTCGCGTTCGGCGGTGGCTCGGTGCTGTGCGCGGGCGAGCTGCGAAGTCGCATCGGCGTAGAACGCCTGCTGGCGCATCTGCGAGAGCTTGTTGAAGTTGCCTGCCTGCACCATGCGGCGAGCGAGTTCGTTGGAAGCGTCCGCAGCTTCCTTGACCCGCTGGTAGTACTTGACGAGGTCCTGCGATGCCACGGCGCTGAAGAACGCCTTTCGCGTGTCCGCAGCGAGGCCCACGGTGGTGGAAGCAGCCTGATACTGCGCTTGCTCGAAGCGACGTTGCTCCACCTCGGTGGCTGCCGGCATCGTGAGAAGACCCAGGATGGTGAACATGACGGAACGGTCGATCTCGGTGATTCCGCCACCGCTTATCCGTCCGAACCTGAACGACGGGTTGGCGAGGCGTCCTGCTCGAACGAGGTCGGCCTCGGCGATGCCAAGTTCGGCGTAGCTGGCCTGCAGGCCTGGGTTGTTGAGCAGCGCAAGTTCGACGGCACCATCAGCGGTCAGAGGCCCATTCAGGATTTCGGCCGAACGCTTGTGAGCGGACTCGGTGTCTGAAGCAGTGCGTTGCCATTTGGCCGCCTGGCCTGTCCTGTCCTTCGTCAGCTCAATGACCTTGTCGAACCCGCCGTCGCTCGAAAAGGAGGCGCATCCGGCCAGGAGCAGTGCAGCGGCGGCAGCGGCAGTGAGGCGCATCATTTTTGACCCCCACCCATCTGGTGTCCGGTGTCCGCGCTTGAGCGCGCCGCGGAGGAAGATTGGGAGGTCATACCCCTGCCGCTGCCAGAGTCGCCACCGATCGCCTTCCCCACGGCGTCGTTGGCAGTTCTCCAATCGCCGGGCTTGATGTCTTTGTAGGCCTGGTAGTCAGCGAACGCCGATTGGTAGTCCAACCGCTCCGGCGCAGGAGTCGGTGTCGGCGTCGCCCGGCTGGCCGGCGCTGTCTCGCTCCGCATGGCCTGCGCCGCTGCCCATGGGGGAACGCCTAGCGTCAAAGCGCCTAGCAAGATCTTGACGTGGTTTTTCATTTTCGAAGCATCTGAGTCGTTGACGAGGGCAGAGCCCGGCCAACCCTTGCCCGTGCGGCGGACGCACGAACGCTATCGGGCCTCTCGCAGAGGCCTGTCTAGGTCAGATGCTTCGTGGGGGGCGCTCCTGTCCCTCCGAGACAAAGCTCGGGGAGGGAGCCGATCGGGCGGGGAAGGACGTCGAGGCGACGCCCTGAGGGACGGGGACCGCGGGCAAGCTGCTGGCCAACGGAGTCACAGAACACAAGTCGCAGCAAAGGCTGCACTTTTCCGAGGCTCCCGAGGTGCCGCCCCGGGCGTCATCAGCTTTCGTCCCGTGTTCGTGTCCCATCTGATGGTGGTCATGCATCCCAGCCGATGCATGGCTGGAGCCGTGAGCGTGCACCTGCAACTCAGCATGGCTCGACGCCCTGTCCGGCTCGCACTGCATGGCGGCAGCAGCCGCACCCCGGATGGGGAGAAGCACTGCGAGCAACAGCAAGAGGAAGATGCGAAGAAACTTCACGGGCGGCAGTTTGGCGGGTGCAATGGGGAGAGCAAGGAGAAACTTTAAAGCTTGCCCCTATGGGAAGGTCAAACAATATTGGAGAGAGATTTGCACTTTCGGGCAAAAGTCCAAATCGACTTGGCCGCACATCGCGTTCAAATCGAGCCGGGGTCTGTGAAAGAGAGCCGGGGGTTCGCGCACCGGCCTTGATTTGCATCAAGAGCGAAGGCGGCCCTTGGAAGCATTGTGGAGCCATCGAGCGCTGCGGCTGGTGCTCAAGTCAAAAGGTGAAGAACAATGAGGCTCATAGGTATCTTGGCTGCGTCCGCGGCGGTCACGCTCGCAGGCTGTTCTTCAATCCCAGGCTCATCGGTCAAGCAGGCCGAAGAGCACGAAACGCATCACCCGGCGGCTGAAACCGCACCAAAGGTCGACCCAGTCAAGTTCGACCAGCAAATGAAGACGATGCAGGAGATGCATCGGAAGATGGTGGCCGCCAAGACGCCCGCAGAGCGTGCCGCGCTGATGAAGGACCACATGAAGGTCATGCAGGACGGCATGGCGATGATGGGTCAGATGGGCGCAGGCCCTGAGATGATGAGCCGAATGGACGGTGGCATGTCCTCGATGCCCGGCGGCATGCACAAGGACATGATGCAGCGCATGGCCATGATGCAAATGATGATGCAGATGATGGTGGACCGCGAGGCGGCAATCCTCCTGCGGCCAAGTAGCAGCCTCAGACAGTCGGGGGCAGCGAGATGGCGGCCCATCCCGCAGCACCTGCCGACCCTTGCGATGTTCCCGGGTCCGGCTCGCCATTTCCGCGCAACACGATTCAGAGCGCGAGTTCGGTGAGCTTTGGCGTGCGTATGCAGCCGTGACGCCACGCTTCATCCCCTGAGGCAAACGAACCGACTTGACCTTTCCATCATGGGAGGGTGAAGACTGCAGCATCACCATTCCGGAAAGAACATGCCAATGACGTCCGACACCTCGTCGAAACTTGACGCGGCCAAGATGCACGAGCACATGGCGCATCACGGTCCTCATGACCATGGCGCGCTCGCCGGCCAGGCGCAATCCCCGTCGAAGGTTGCGCCAAAGGCGGACTCCAAGGACATCGAGTACACCTGCCCCATGCACCCGCAGGTTCGGCAGATGGGGCCGGGAAACTGCCCCATCTGTGGCATGGCGCTCGAGCCCGTGGTGGCCACGACCCAACCCGGCGACAGCCCCGAGCTGCGCGATATGACCCGTCGCTTCCGGGTCGGCCTCGCGCTGACCATTCCGGTCTTCGCGCTGGAGATGGGCGCGCACTTGATGGACATCCATCACCTCATCGGGCAGCAGACCTCCAACTGGATTCAGCTTCTGTTCGGGACCCCGGTGGTCCTCTGGGCGGGCTGGCCGTTCTTTGTCCGTGCTTGGGCGTCCGTCAAGAACCGTAGCTTGAACATGTTCAGCCTCATCGCATTGGGCACCGGCGTGGCCTGGGTCTACAGCATCGTCGGGACGGTGATGCCGCAGGTCTATCCGGCCGAGTTCAGGGGGGCCGACGGTGCCGTGGCCATCTACTTCGAGGCCGCCGCGGTCATCACCGTGCTGGTGCTCCTTGGCCAGGTGCTGGAACTGAGGGCCAGGGAAAAGACATCGGGTGCGATACGCGCACTGCTCGACCTGGCGCCGAAGGAGGCGCTTCGCGTGAAGGCCGATGGCACCGACGAGCGGGTCTCCTTGGAAGCCGTGCAGGTCGGTGAGTTGCTGCGCGTGCGTCCCGGCGAAAAGGTGCCGGTCGATGGCGAACTCACCGATGGCAAGGGTACCGTCGACGAATCGATGGTCACCGGGGAGCCCATGCCGGTGGCCAAGTCGCCTGGCTCCAAGGTGACCGCAGGAACGCTCAACCAGACCGGCGGCTTCGTGATGCGGGCCGAGAAGGTCGGCGCCGATACCCTGCTCTCGCAGATAGTCCACACGGTGGCCGCCGCCCAGCGCAGCCGCGCGCCGATTCAACGCATGGCGGACCAGGTGGCAGGATGGTTCGTTCCGGTCGTCATTGCCGTAGCGGTGCTCGCTTTCGTCGCCTGGTTCGTGTGGGGGCCCAGTCCAGCTTTCTCGCATGCGCTCATTGCGGCTGTCGCGGTGCTCATCATCGCGTGTCCCTGTGCCCTCGGTCTTGCAACGCCCATGTCCATCATGGTGGGCGTCGGGCGTGGCGCGCAGAGCGGCGTGCTCATTCGGGATGCTGAAGCGCTCGAACGGATGGAGAAGGTCGACACGCTGGTGGTGGACAAGACGGGCACCCTGACCGAAGGTCGCCCCAAGGTTGTGGCAGCGCAAGCGGTCGAAGGCTTCGACCCGGGCGATGTTCTTCAGAAGCTGGCGAGCGTGGAGCGCGCCAGCGAGCATCCCCTGGCTGCCGCCATCGTCGCGGACGCGCTGGACCGGAAGCTCTCGCTCTCGCCCGTGACCGACTTCGACTCGCCCCTTGGGAAGGGCGTGCTCGGGATTGTGGATGGCGTCCGTGTCGTCTGCGGCGGTGCGAAGTTCCTGGCGGAGGACGGCATCGAGGTCGCTCCGCTTGTCACGCTGGCAGAGGCCGTCAGCGCCAAGGCGGCCACGGTCATCTTCGTCGGCATCGATGGACGCCTGGCCGGATTCGTCGGCATCGCGGACCCCATCAAGGCAAGCACGGCCCAAGCCATCGCCGCATTGCGAAAGGCAAACGTCCGTGTGGTGATGCTCACCGGGGACGGGAAGACCACGGCGCAGGCGGTCGGTCTGGAACTGGGCATCGACGAGGTCGTCGCGGAGGTCCTTCCTGAGGACAAGGCGTCGGTGGTGCAGCGCTTGAAGACCGAAGGCCGGGTCGTTGCCATGGCGGGAGACGGCGTGAACGACGCGCCGGCACTCGCCGCGGCAGACGTCGGCATCGCCATGGGCACCGGAACCGATGTCGCAATGGAGAGTTCGGGCGTAACGCTGCTGCACGGCGACCTCATGGGAATCGTCAAGGCGCGGCAGTTGTCGAAGGCGACCATGCGCAACATCCGCCTGAACCTCTGGTTCGCCTTCGGCTACAACGTGCTCGGCATCCCGGTTGCAGCGGGCGTGCTGTATCCGTTCTTCGGAATCCTGCTCTCGCCGGTCGTGGCCGCAGCCGCGATGGCGCTGTCCTCGGTGAGCGTCATCGCCAACTCTCTTCGGTTGCGAACGGCCAAGCTAGACGAGTGACGACCGGAAAGGACGTTAACTGGAGGGGGCTGCGCTGAGGGGGCCACAGTGCTCGGGCACCTCGAGCCAGGAAGGGAGCTGTGGTACTCAGCGAATAGACTCGATGTACGTCACTGTTGCTTCGCCGTTCTTGATTTCAGCGTTGAATCGCACCTTGTCGCCAGGCTTCAGTCTATCCAGCATCCGCTTGTCAGCAACAGCGAATCCCATGGTCATCGCCGGCATGCCGAGGTTGGGCAGGTCGCCGTGATCGATGACGACCTCGCCGTGCTCCTTGTCGACCCTTTCCACTTCGCCCTCCGTGAGAGCCATCGAGGGAGGTGTGCCGACGCTCCAGGGTGTGCCTGGGACTGAGGCCGAGCCCTTTGCTGTCTGCGCTTGCGCAGCGGCGCACGCCATGAGCGAGAGCGCGACGATGGTGACTATGCGTTTCATCATGACCTCCGATGCCTGTCGTCTGGGTAGCTCGCCGGTATCCCAGAGGACGCCCGCGAGAGTGCTTGCAACGAGCATCCGATGCAGCTTGAGTGATCCATTCGACTGTGGCAATCAGATGATCATGCCCTGCGTGCTCACTGACGCTTGTGGCAGCCTCCGCTGAAGGCGCCGACATGAGGCTCAAGACGGCCAACGCCGCCGGAATGGTGAGTTCGAGACGCGGCCAGGCACCACCAAGGACTTCGAACGCGATCCCCAGGATGGCTCCATCTGGCAGCTGCTGCGCGACATCGCGCTCGGTGCGCTCGTGGCCAAGCCTTGGACCCGCGGCACAGACGGAATCCAACGCGCATGAACATCGAGTCGACACCTTCCCAGCAAGCCCGCCACGTGATCGAGCGCACCGGTTCCGCCTGGCGGATCGCGCCGGCGTCGCCACGCGAAGTGGCGCGGCGCGCGCCGCGCGGCCATGTGCCGGCGCGGGTCGTGCGGCGCATCCAGGCGGCCGCGGTGGCTGCGGGCCTGCCGATGGCGCATTCCTGGTGATTCGATTTCGCCTGCCGCTTCTCGAGGTGCTCAACCTCGACAACGGCGTCCCGGGATGAAGTCGCGGCCGCTACCCTGGACAATCGATCCTTCTTTTCCTTGAGTTCCTCTCCATGACCTACCTTGCCTCACCCAAGCGCTACGACGAGATGCAATACCGCCGGGTCGGCCGCAGCGGCCTCGTGCTGCCAGCGATCTCGCTCGGCCTGTGGCACAACTTCGGGGACAGCACGCCCCTGGAACTCCAGCGCCGGCTGTTGCGTACGGCCTTCGACCACGGCATCAGCCACTTCGACCTCGCAAACAACTACGGACCGCCCTACGGCAGCGCCGAGGTCAATTTCGGGCGTCTGCTGCGCGAGGACTTCAGGGCGCATCGCGACGAACTGGTCATCTCGACCAAGGCGGGGTGGGACATGTGGCCCGGGCCGTACGGCAAGGGCGGCGGCTCCCGCAAGCATGTGCTGAACAGTCTCGACCAGAGCCTGCAGCGACTGGGCATCGACCATGTCGATATCTTCTACTCGCACCGCTTCGATCCCGAGACGCCGCTGGAGGAGACGGCCGGCGCGCTGGCGCAGGCGGTGCGCCAGGGCAAGGCCCTCTACATCGGCATCTCCTCGTACTCCGCAGGCAAGACGCGGGAAATCGCCGCGTTGTTGCGCGCGTGGAAGGTGCCGCTCCTGATCCATCAGCCGGCCTACAACCTGCTGAACCGGTGGGCCGAGAAGGATCTGCTGGCGGCGACCGAAGAACTGGGTGCGGGCGTGATCGCATTCACGCCGCTGGCGCAAGGCTTGCTGACCGACAAATACCTCGACGGCGTGCCCGCCGACGCGCGCGTCCATCGCCCCGGCGGCGGCTCGCTCAAGCCGGAGCATCTTTCCGAAGCCAACGTGGCGCGTGCGCGCGCGTTGAACGTCATCGCCCAGCGGCGCGGGCAGACGCTGGCGCAGCTCGCTCTGGCCTGGACCCTGAGGGACCCGCGCGTGAGCTCCGCGCTGATCGGCGCCAGCCGGCCCGAGCAGATCGTGGACAACGTCGCGGCGCTGCGGGGCCCGGCGTTCACCGCGGAAGAGCTTGCCGAGATCGATCGCCATGCGGTCGAAGGCGGGGTCAACCTGTGGGAGAAGCCGTCGACGGACTACGCCTGAGGGGCTGACGCGGAACGCGACCGTGGGTGAGGTCGCTGCAATTTACGTGAGTGCTTACTCAGTGAATGAGTTCGAAGAATCGAGGAGCCCGCAGGGCAGCCGGTTTCCGGTGCAAGCACTGAAGCACGCCGCGGGCGGAGCGACAATCCACCCATGACCCAAGGCAAGCGCATCTCTGCAGACATCGGCGGCGACGCCTTGCAATCCATTCGGGAACTGGGGGCGGCGGCCAGGCTGGCCCGAACGGCGGCCGGGGAGGCCCAGGCCGCCGCCGCCGCGCGCCTGGGCGTGCATGTGCAAACCATCGGCCGCATCGAAGCAGGGGAGCCCGGCGTGGCCATCGGGCACGTGCTGGGCCTGCTCGCGCTCTACGGCATCGGCGTCAGGCTGCAGCAGCCGGAGGGCCGCTGAACCATGAATCGGCTGCCGTCGAAGCGCGCCACCGTCGTCCTTCACACGCTTGCGAACGGGGTGAGGCTGCTCGCCATCCCCATGCCACATGTGCAGAGCGCCAGTGTGGGCGTGTTCCTGCGCGTCGGCTCCCGCGACGAGACGCCGGCCACCAACGGCATTGGCCATGTCCTGGAGCACATGGCGTTCAAGGGGACCGCAACCCGCTCGGTGCAGGCCATCAACCTGGACGCGGAACGGCTGGGCGCGGATGTCAACGCGTTCACCGGCAAGGACACCACCGGCTACTTCATGACCGGCCTGGGCCGCCACGCGGAGCATCTGCTGCGCATGACGGCCGACATTGTCCTGAACAGCACATTTCCCGATAACGAATTGCAGCGCGAGCTGGAGGTGATTCGCCAGGAGGCCATCGAGTACGAGGAGGACCCTGAGGATTGCTCCAGCGACCTGCTCGACCGCGCCATCTGGGGCGACGACCCGATGGGCATGCCGGTGATCGGCACCATCGGCAACATCGAAGGCTTCACCCGGAACGACCTGGTCGGCCACGTGCAGTCCCGCTACGTCGCGCAGCAGACCGTCGTCGCCGCGGCCGGCAACTTCGACGTCGACGCCTGGGTGGCGCTCGCCGGGGAACTCTTCGCTGCGATGCCTGCGTCGGCCGACCTGTCCGTCTCGCGACCGCCGGAGCCGGCAAGGTATGTCGGCCAGGCCATGGCCCGGCGCTTCACGCAGGTGTCGCAGGTGTTCCTGAACATCGCCTACCCGCTGGCGCCCGCGCGGCCGGAGGAGATGTCGCAGCCGCGCTGGCGCCTTGCGGCTGCGCTGGCGGCCAACCTGTTCGGCGGCGGGATGTCGGCGCCCCTGGTCGACACTGTCCGGGAGCAGCTCGGCCTGGCCTACACGGCCCATTCCACGGTGGACAGCGGGGACGTCTGGGCCAACTTCGCGGTGCATGCGGTCACGACCCCGGACAAGCTCGACGCGCTGGTGACCGCGACCGGCCGCCTGCTGCGGGCGCAGGCCACGATCATCGATCCGGTGCACCTGGAGCGGGCGAAAAACCAGTTGACCGTGTCCCGCGTGCGCGCCGCAGAGCGGACCTACGCGAGCATGGAGCAGGCCGTCGAAGAGCTCTTCGCCAGCGGATGCGTGACGCCGATGGCCGAAGCGATCGCCATGATCGACGACATCCGGGCGGAAGAAGTGCGGGCGGTCTTCGAGCGGATGCTGGTCCACCCCCCGGCGCTGGCGATCACCGGCAAGGGGGCCAGCGTGCGAGGCGCGCGGCAGTTGGCGGCACGCCTGGTCGACGGCGCCAGCTAGCGGCGGGCACGTCCGGGCTGAGCGGATGCGCCCCGGGTGTGCCGAAACGCACAGACAGCCGGGCGAGTTCACGGAAAAATGGACACCGCTCTTCAGGAGACGGACCATGAACTCCATCGATCGGCAACTGGCGCGGACCACCACACGGGGGCTGCAGAAAGCGCTGATGGCGTTGGGCGTCGCCCTCGCGGCGCTCGTGAGCGCGATCGTGCTGGTCCTGAATCCGCAACCGATTCCCTATCCGTCGCAGGTGCCGCTCGCCTGCAGCGTGACCGACGCGCACGAATCGCCCAAGGTCGCCATGGTGCGGAACATGAGTCCCGTCTCCAGGCGCGCCGATGACATTGCCGATTCCCGGTGTGCGTGAGGCGGACCTGGGAATCCGGGGCACCTAGCCAGGCTGGTCCAGTTCGAACAGCACATCCTGCGCGCCTTCCCACAGCACCTTGGTGCCGAGCGCGCGCAGGTTTTCCTTGCCCTCGACGATAGTCAGGAAGTGATTGCCGGCGAGCTGCCCCATCTTGCTCGCGAAGCTGCAGGCGCCGTAGGCCAGGATGATCTCGGTCTCGCTGTAGCCGCCCGGGTAGAACAGGATGTCCCCCACCGAGGGGTGGCTGGTGTGGTTCTCGAAGCCGACGCCGAGCTGGAATTCGCCCAGCGGCACCCAGCAGCCTTCGCCGCTCCAGCGCACGTGGATGAGCCGCTGCCGATAGGGAAGCAGCTTGCAGAACGCCGCCACGGTGAGTGGTGCGTCGGGATGGGTCTCGGCCACGAAGCCGAAGCCGCCGGCGGTGATCTTGATGCGGGTCATGTCTCGGTGTTTCCTGGAAGTCAGCCGCAGCAGCCGCCCATGCGGCCGTCGCGATAGAAAGGGGCAAGGTCCTGCGCGAGCGCGGCCACGGTGGCGCGCCAGCCGCCGTGCGCGGCGTCGGCGGCCAGGGCGGCGCGCGTGCGCGCGAGCAACTCGGCGCGCAATGCGGCCTCGTCGATGCCGGTCACCCGGCCCGCCTCGACCACGGTCCGGCCGCCGACGATCACGTCCGCGATGTGCGTGCCGTTGCCGCGCGCCAGAAGCAGCGCGAGCGGGTCGGTGTCGGCAAACAGGGCATCGTCATCGAGCGCGTCCCAGTCCAGCAGCACGATGTCGGCCGGTGCGCCGGGGGCGATCCGGCCGTTCGACAGTGCGGCGGCGCCCGACACGCTGCGGGGGCCGTTGCGCGACGCGAAGCCCCAGAGCTGCCCCGGCGTCATCGTCGTGTCGAAGCCCCAGCCGCGGTGCAGCGCATAGGCCAGGCGCGCCTCGCGCAGGGCGTCGTCGTCTTCGTCGAAGGCCATGCCATCGAGCCCCATGGCCACGCGGCAGCCCTGCGCGAGCATCTCGGGCAAGGGGGCGATGCCGGACTTCAGGCCCAGGTTCGAACTGGTGTTGACCGCGATGGTCGCGCCGCGTTCCGCGATCAGTGCCAGCTCATCGGGCCGCGCCCAGGCGCAATGCGCCAGCGTGAGGCGCGGGCTGAGCAGCCCGATGCTGTCGAGGAACTTGACGATGCCGCCGGGATGCACCCGGTCGGCCCATTGGCGCTGGTACCGGGTCTCCAGCAAGTGCATGTGCACCGGCCGGCCGGTGTCGGCCGAAGCCCGCGCAATGGCTTCGAGCAGGGGCGTGCTGCACCATTGCACGGCGGTCGGGCCGTACTGCACGGCGACGTGGTCGCCCCATCCGTCGTCCTGCACCATCGCGGCAACCTCGTCGACCAGCGCGAGCTGCTGCGCGGGCGCCACTGGCTGCACGGCGAGCCGCTTCGCGACCGCGTCGCGGATGCCCGGGCGCAGCGCGCTCAGTACCGTGGCGTCGTCGCAGTAGGCGATGCCGTTGCGGTCGCGCATGGCCACCGCGAAGCCGATCCGCACGCCGACGTCGCGCGCGGCCCGTGCCACGGCGCGCGCTTCGTCCACGTAGGGCATGCCGCCCTGCACCCGGGTGTATTGCACCATGAGGTGGGCGACACCATTGCGCGCCGAGCGTGCGAACGATGTCGCGGCGCACAGGTACGGGTCCATGCCCGGCACCACGCCGAGAAAGGGCAGCCAGCTTTCCAACGGCTGGTTGAACGCGCCCAGCGTGGCGCTGCGGAAAGTGCGCGCATGGTCGTGGGCGTTGGCGAGCGCCGGCAGCGCCAGCCTGCGGCGGCCGCTGCCCGCGCCCGGCCGTGCCTCGATGGAGGCCACGCGCCCATTCGCCAGGCCGACGCGCACATCGCGTCGCGCGGGCTCCGCGCCCGGGTCGGCCAGCAGCCAGTCGCAGTCGAGAAAGGCGGCGTCGGTCGCGGGCGTCGTCATGGGGCCGCCACCTTGCGCTCGGCCAGCGGCGGCAGGAAGCGGCGGTCGAAGACCTCGGCAGCGGTCGGCACGCGAGGCAGCTCGAACGCTTCCTGCACCTGGATGAGAGAGCGCGCGAAGCGCGCATCGCTGACGTCGCCCAGGCCGATGGCGGCGGCTTCGGGTGTCAGCATCACGGTTTTCAGGGTGTACATGAGGCGGCGTTTCTCCAGGTCCTTGTTCAGCAGCGGCTCGCGCTTCATGAGCGCGGCGATGGCGGCGTCGGGGTTGGCGATGGTATCGCGCAGTCCCTTGTGGATGGCGCGCACCAGCCCCGCGACGGCCTGCGGGTTGTCCTTGACGAGCTTCTGCGACACCAGCACGCCGTTGCCATACAGCTCGACGCCGAGGTCGCCGTAGTGGAACCAGCGGATGTCCTTGTCGGGGTCGATGCCCTGCGCCACGAGGTTCATGTAGCTGGTGACCGAGAACACCGCCGAGCCGTCGACGTGGTCTTTCAGCATCATCTGCTCCTGCAGGTTGGGCGCCACGTTGGTCCATTTGACCTTGGCCGCGTCGACGCCGCCCTTGCCCGCGATCACCGGAAACATCCGCGAGGCCGCACCGCCGGCCACCGTGCCGAGCGTCTTGCCTTCGAGGTCCTTCAGCGTCCTGATCGGGCTGGTCGACTTCACGATCAGCGCGAACGGCGCCCGGTTGTAGATCATGTAGACCATCACCGGCGCGGTGCCCGGCTTGGCGACGGCGTTCTGGATGATGGCATTGACGTCGCCGAAGCCGGCCTGGTAGGCACCGGCCATCACCTTGGTCACGGCGGCGGCCGAGCCGTCGCCCTGGTCGATGGTGACCGCCAGCTTTTCCGCGGCGAAGTAGCCCTTGTCCTCGGCCAGGTAGTACCAGGCGTGGATGCCCTGCAGCTTCCAGTCGAGCACGAACTTGATGGGGGTGACGGGCTGCGCCGCGGCCGGGCGAACCGGCAGCCCGGCGGCGAGCGAAGCCAGTGCGGCGAAAGCGAAGGCCGCGGCGCGGCGCGAAAGACGGTGGTGCATGAAAGCTCCAGGGTGGGATGAGGAAGGAAGGGGCCGTGACAAGCTCATGCCATCGCCATGTCGGTCTTGCGCTGCGCCCAGCCGGTCATGCGCTGTTCGACCAGCGAGGACACGGCGTAGAGCGCCACGCCCATCGCGGCCAGCAGGAAGAGCCCGGCGAACACCATCGGCACGTCGAAGTTGCCGCTGGCGATCATCATCACGGTGCCGATGCCCTTGTTCGACGCCACGGTCTCGGCCAGCACGGTGCCGACGAAGGACAGCGTGATCGCGATCTTGAGCGAGGCGAACAGATAGGGCAGCGTGCGCGGCAGGCCGACGTTCCAGAGGATGTCGCGCTTGCGGGCGCCGAGCACGCGCAGCACGTCCTCCAGTTCGGGCTCGGTGCTGGCGAGTCCGGTCGCCACGTTGACCACCACCGGGAATATGCTGATCACCATCGAGGTCAGGATCGCCGGCACCGTGCCGGCACCGAACCACACCACGAACAGCGGCACCACAGCCACCTTCGGGATGCTCGAGAAGCCGACCAGCAGCGGATAGGTGACGTCGTAGGCGAGCCGGGACGAGCCGATGCCGACGCCGATGACGATGCCCGCCAGCACGCCGAGCACGAAGCCGGCGAAGGTGGTGTAGAGCGTCTGCACCGCATGCGGCCAAAGCAGCGACATCTTGTCGATCAGCACGTTCGCGATCTGGCTCGGCCGCGGCAGGATCAGGTCGGACACGCCGAAGGCCAGGCAGGCCAGCTCCCACAGCAGGAAGAAGCCGACCAGCGCGCCGGCGGACAACAGGCGCTGGCGGGTTCGAGGGGAGAGGGTCATGCCGCCACCTCTTCCAGAGAGGCGGCCGTGGCCGTGGCCGCAGCCGGCGGCGTGGCGTCGCCGTCGCGCCGCGCATCGGCAATGCGCATGCGCAGCTGCTGCACCAGCGTGGCGAACTCGGGCGCATAGCTGCTTTCCAGCGTGCGCGGCCGGGCAAAGCCGACCTCGCGTGTCTCCAGGATGCGGCCGGGCCGCGAGCTCATCACGCAGATCCGGTTGGCCAGGTAGGCGGACTCGCGCAGATCGTGCGTCACCAGCAGCACCGTGGGCCGCCGGTCCATCCACAGCGTCTGCATGATGTCCCACAGCTCCTCGCGCGTGAACTGGTCGAGCGCGCCGAAGGGCTCGTCGAGCAGGAGCAGTTCCGGGTCGTGCACCAGCGCGCGGCACAGCGACGCGCGTTGCAGCATGCCGCCCGACAGCTGCCAGGGCCGCTTGTCGCCGAAGCCCTTGAGCCCTACCTGGGCGAGCAATGCCTCGACGCGGTCCTTGTAATCGCCATGCTTCTTCTTGCCGAAGTGCTGGCGGAACGGCTCGACGATCTTGAGCGGGATCATCACGTTGTCGCGGATGGTCAGCCACGGCAGCATGGTCGGGTTCTGGAACGCGAGGCCGATGCGCAGGCGCGGTGCCTGCGAGGCGTGCGCGCCGCCACCGGGCAGCGTGCCGGCCGCACCGACTTCGCGGCCGCCCGCGATCACGGCGCCTGCGCTGGGCCGCAACAGGCCGGCCACCAGCTTCAGGATGGTCGACTTGCCGCAGCCGCTCGGGCCGACCAGCGCCACGAAGTCGCCCTCGTCGATGCCGAGCGTCGTGTGGTCCAGGGCGATGGTGCCGCCGCCGTAGCGCAGCATCACGTCGGAGAGTTGGATGTAGGCGTTGCCCATGGCAGCTTTCAGAAGGAGGGAATGGCGAAGATGGCGGCCACCGGCCCGCCGCCGGGTGGCCCCTGGTGTTCGGCACCGCCCGACACGTAGAGCGCCGTCGACCCGACCACCGAAGCCAGCACGCCGCCGACGGCCGCGCGCGCGTGCCGCGTCGAATGGATGTCGGAGTCATTGAGCATGGTGTGGCGCGCCTCGCGAACGAGTCCGCCGGGACTCGCCTCGGCCTTGGCCAGCAGGTTGACCAGCCGGTCCGCGACGAGGTCGGCATCGGCCTCCGGGTCGAGCCCGAAGCGCTCGCGCAGCATGCGGCGCACGCTGTTGCCGTCGATCGCGTCCTGCATCACCGTGTGCGCGATGCGAAAACGCGAGGCGCTGCCGGCCGCCTCGCCGAGCACGATGACCACGTTGCCGTCGAGTTCGATGCCTGCCGAGCACGAAGCCCGCGCCGAATAGAGCGTGCCGTCGTGCAGGATCGCCGCCTCGTCGACCGCCGCGAACTCGCCCAGGGCGAGGCCGACGCCGAGCGCCGAGGCGCCGCGCGACCAGCCCATCGACTCGTAGGTGTCGCGGCTGACGGTGGCCGCGCCGCTTTGCTGCGCCGCGCGGACCTTGGCCGACGTGAGCAACGGGCACTTGACCTGCACGAAGTGAACGTCCGCCGCGTCTTCGATGCCGGCATCGCGCATCGCGGCCTTCACCGCCTCGGCGGTGGCCTCGACCTGTGCCATGCGCCCGAGCTCTTCCGGGGCGAAGTCACGTGTATGCGCGACCCCGACCACCAGGCGCTTCTCGTGCGTCGCTTCAGCCGCGCCGGCCGGCCCGCGCGCGAACACCGTGAAATGCGGCGACAGCACGCCCTCGGTGCCGCCCGACATCACGAGCGCCACGCGTCCATGCACCTGCGCGGCCGTGCAGTCGAGGTGAGGCGCCAGGAAGTGGCACCAGGCCGTGGCCGCGAAATCTCGCGTGTGATCGTTGACGCAGCCGTTGCCTTCGGTCTTTCCCATCACGGCGATGATCTGCCGGGGGTCGAGGCGCCCCGCGTCGACCAGCGCCTGCACGCCCGACAGGTCGGCCGGCCCGTCGCAGGGAACGCGGAACACGTCGACCTTCTGTGCGGCGCTCACAGTGCGTCCGCCAGCGGTTTGGCGTTCGCCGGAATGCCCTCGGGCGCCTCGACGATGGCGCTGCTGTAGTGCTCCATGTTGCGCGGCTTCGCAGCCGGCATCCGCTGGATGCCCTTGATGGACCGGCCCCAGCCCGCCGCGTCGGTGACGAGCTTGCCGTCGCGCATCACGAAGCGTCCGCGCAGCAGGGTATGAAGCGGATAGCCTTGCACCGCCCGGCCGTTCCATGGCGAGATCTTGCTGATGCTCTGCAGCTTGTTCTGCGACAAGGTGCCGGTGCGCGCCATGTCGACGACCGCGATGTCGGCATGGGCACCGGGCGCGATCACGCCCTTGGTGCCATACAGACCCCAGGCCCGGGCCGGCGCCACCGAACTCCAGCGGACGTAGTCCATCAGCGAGGCGCGGCCGCGATTCACCTCGGTCAGCATCAGCGGCATCTGCGTCTCCACGCCCGGAAAGCCGCAGTCGCATTCCCAGATGCTCTCGCGCGTTTTTTCTTCGGGCGTGTGCGGCGCGTGGTCGGTCGCGATCATGTCCAGGGTGCCGTCCATCAGTGCGTCCCACAGCGGCTGGTTGTGGCGAGGTTCGCGGATCGGCGGGTTCACGCGCATCACGCCACCGAGCTTGCGCATGTGGTCGGTGTTGAGCAGCAGGTACTGGGGGCAGGTCTCGACCGTGACGTCGACGCCGCGGCGCTTGAACTCGCGCAGAAGGTAGAGCGAATCGGCCGCGCTGTGGTGCGCGATGTGCACGCGCGCGCCGGTCCACTCGGCCAGCGTCAGCACGCGGTTGATGGCCTCGATCTCGGCCACCGCCGGGCGAGCCGCCAGGTGTGCCATCGCGTCGATGCGGCTGGCGTCCTGCAGGCGCTTCTGGCGGCGGAAGAGAATCGACGAGTTCTCCGCATGCACCACCGTGCGGATGCCCAGCGGCGCGAGGATCTCGAAGCCTTCGAGCAGCGCGCCGTCGGTCGGTGCCGGCAGGTTGCCGAAGGTGTTGCCGACGAAGGCCTTGAAGCTCGTCACCCCGGCGTCGAGCAGCGCTTCGAGCTGGTCGATGCTCTCGTCGCCCAGCAGGCCGTGGATGCCGAAGTCGCAGTACGACGACTCGGCCGCCTTCAGCTTGATCCGCAGCGCCTCCACGGTGCCGGTCGGCGGGTGGGTGTTGGGCATCTCGAAGACCGTGGTCACGCCGCCCATGGCGGCGGCGGCGGAGCCGGTCTTCCAGGTCTCCTTGTTCGGATAGCCGGGGTCGCGAAAGTGGACGTGGCTGTCGATGGCGCCGGGCAGCAGGTAGAGGCCGTCGGCGCGCATCTCGGCGCGCGCAGGCGGCATGGTGTCGTCGTGGCCGACGGCGACGACGTGCTCGCCGGCAATCGCCACCGAGGCTTCGATGATCTGGTCCGGCGACACCACGCGGGCGCCGCGGATGACGAGGTCGACTTCTCTGGTCATGGGATGTCCTCGCGCGGTCAGAGTGCGGCCCAGCCGCCGTCGACGGGCAGGTCGACACCGGTGATCTGGCGCGACACATCGCTCGCCATGAACAGGCAGGCGTTGGCGATGTCGGCATCGGTGGAGACGCGCTTCAGAGCGTAGTCGGCGGCATGGCGCGTCATGGCTTCTTCGAGCGTGATGCCCAGCTTCGCGGCCATGTTGGCGCACACCTTCTCGCGAAAGCGCGGGCCGTCCACCATGCCGGGCGCGACGTTGTTGACGTTGATGTTGTAGGGGCCGGCTTCGAGCGCAAAGCTCTTGGTGATGCCGCGCAGGCCCCACTTCGAGGCCGAGTAGGCCAGCCGGCCGGCGCGCCCGCGCAGGCCGAAGGTGCCGCCGACGTTGACGATCTTGCCGCTGCGGCGGGCGATCATCGACGGCAGGATGGCGTGGATGGTGTTGAAGCAGCCGGTCATGTTGAGCTGCACGATCTCGTTGAACTCTTCGGTGGTCGTTTCCCAGCCGGTCTTTCCGATCGGGCCCGAGCCGCCGGCCACGTTGACCAGCACGTCCACATGGCCGAAGGCCTCGAGCGCGTGCGCGGCCAGCGCCTCGGTCTGTGCGGCCACGGTCAGGTCGCAGGGCACCACGATGGCCGGCACGCCGAGCGCACGCGCCTCGGTGGCCACGGGTTCGATGGCGGCGGTGTCCCGGCCGGCCAGCACCAGCGTGGCGCCTTCGCGCGCAAAGGCGAGCGTCACGGCGGCGCCCATGCCCTTGGCGGGGCCGGTGATGACGGTCACCTTGTCTTTCAGTTGCAAGTCCATGTTGGGGGTCTCCTGTGCGGGGTCAGTGGGTGGTGGTGGCGGAAGGGCGATCGGCGCGGACCGGCAGGAAGCTGCGGTCGAAGATCTCGCCCGGCTCGGGCGTGCGCGGCAGCGCGTTGGCTTCGACGACGATCGCGATGTCTTTCTTCAGCCGCGCGTCGTCCACGTCACCGAGGCCGATGCGCGCGATCTCGGGGTGGCTCATGTCGTTCTTCAGCGTGGCGAGCAGCTTGTCCTTCTCGACCTCGCGCTTGAGCAGGGGCTCGCGCTGGATCGCATGGTCGACGCCGGCATCCGGGTTCGCGATGACTTCCTTCACCGCGCGGTTGAGCGCCTTCACGAAGCCGGCCACGGCCTTCGGGTTCTCCTTCACGAAGCGCTTCGAGAAGAACACCGTGTTGGCATAGAGGTCCATGCCGTAGTCGCCGTAGCGGATGAAGCGCAAGTCCTTCGCCGGGTCGAGGCCCATGCCCTTGGCGCTGAAGCTGACGGTGGTGACGTAGCCGAAGCCGGCGTCGATCTGGCCGCGCGAGAGCATCTGCTCGCGCAGGTTGGGCGCCATGTTGGTGATGCCGACCTTGGCGGCGTCGATCCCGGCGATCCTGGCGAAGGCCGGAAACAGCTTGAGTGCGCCATCGTTGGCCGGCCCGCCCACCGTCTTGCCTTCGAGGTCCTTCGGCGTCCTGATCGGGCTGTCGCTCTTCACCACGAGCGCGAACGGAGGCGTGTTGTAGAGCATGTAGACGCCCACCGGGGCGTCGGCGGGGCGCCGGGACGCGAGGTCGACCAGCGCATTGATGTCGCCGAAGCCGGCCTGGTAGGCGCCGGCGGCCACCTTCGGGATCGACGCGGCCGAGCCTTCGCCCTGGTCGATGGTGACGTCGAGCCCTTCGTCCTTGAAGTAGCCCTTGTCCTGCGCCAGGAAGAACCACGCCTGCGGGCCTTCGTATTTCCAGTTCAGCACCACCTTGATCGGGACCTGCGCCGCGGCCGGCAGCGCGGCCAGCGCGAGCGCGAGTGCGAGGCCGCAGGCGGACAGCAGGGCGTGCGGGAGAGGGAATTTCATGCTCAAGACTCCTTGGTTCTGGAAGAAGAGGGGGAAGCGACGACTGGAAGCGCGCCGAGCAATGACGCGGCACTGGCGACGAAGCCGTGCAGCAACTGCACGATGTAGAGCACGCCCTTGGTCACGTAGGCCGGCGACGGCGTGCTGCAGGCGTCCTTCAGCAGCACGCAGTCGTAGCCGAGGAAGTTGGCGTCCTGCAGGGTCGAGAACACGCAGCGGTCGGTGTTGATGCCGGTGAACAGCAGCGTGGTGATGCCCTGCTGGCGCAGCAGCGTGTCGAGTTCGTTGTCCCAGAAGCCGCTCAGGCGATGCTTGTGCACGCTGATGTCGGATCGCGCCACGGACAACTCGTCGACGACTTGCGCGCCCCAGGAGCCCTGCACCAGCGAGGGGCCATGGTCGATCGGCGAGTGCTCGGCATAGCCCACGCCATCGGCCGTGCGCTTGCCCTTGAACTGGACCGTGGGGGCGAGGTTGCGCTTGTCGGCGCGGATTCCCCAGTTGAGCCACATCACCGCGCCGCCCGCATCGCGCCAGGCCGGCAACAGCGCTTGCAGCACCGGGATCGGCTTGCGCGCGGCCTGGGTGCCCAGGCCCTTCTGCGCGAACCAGCCTTCGGCGTGGCAGAAGTCGTTCTGCATGTCGACCACCAGCAGCGCGGTGCGCGCCAGGTCGATCTCGACGGCCTGCGGCGCGGCGTCGGCGATCAGCAGCGGCCGCGGCTTGCGTGCCTTGCGCACGAAGCTCACGCGGTTGTCATCCTGCAAATGCCAGGCGTTGTGCGCGGCAGGGCCGAACGATGCCCTCGAAGGAGGCAAGCTGGGCGCCAATCTGGGGCGTGGGGGACGCGGAGGGGCTTTCATGCCCGATGTCATGCACGCGACGTGCCCGGGAGTGCGCCACCACGACGCTTTATCGCGTTCGCTGCGTTGCCGAAACGGCAACGGCCATCGAAGGCACGAAGGTTGCAAGACGGGCCGCATGAACCATTTGCGTCTTCTGCGTTACGTCGATGAAGTAGCCCGCGCGGGCTCGATCCGCCAGGCGGCCGAGCGGCTGCACGTGGCGCCGTCCGCCGTGAACCGCCGCATCCAGGACATCGAGGACGAGCTCGGCACGCCGGTCTTCGAGCGCCTGCCGCGCGGCATGCGGCTGACGGCGGCCGGCGAACTCTTCGTGCGCTACATCCGCGGCCGCGCCGCCGACCTGGAGCGGGTGCGCTCGGAAATCGAGGAGCTGCAAGGCCTGCGGCGCGGCAGCGTGCGCCTGGTGGCGAGCCAGGCGCTGGCGCCGAAGTTCCTGCCGGGTGTGATCGGCGAGTTCCGCAAGGCGCATCCGCTGGTCGCCTTCGACGTCCACATCGGGGACCACGTGCAGGCCGCACGTGCGCTGCGCAGCTTCGAGACCGACCTGGCCCTGGTGTTCAACCTGGCGCCGGAGGCCGACATCCAGCGCGCGATCGTGGTCGAGCAGAAGCTCATGGCGATCCTGCATGCGAGGCATCCGCTCGCCGCCGGCAGCGCGTCGTCACTGCGCCTGCGCGACTGCGCCGAGTACCCGGTGGTGCTGCCGAACCGCGACACCGGGGGGCGTCAGCTGCTGGAACGCTTCCTGGCGCGCAGCTCGACCCGCCTCAATGCCATGGTGGAAAGCAACAGCTTCGAGTTCTTGCGCGGCTGCCTGGACGACCGGCGGTCGATCTCGTTCCAGATGGCCATCGGCGCGGCCTGGGACGACCGCGACATCGTCGCGCGCGATATCGAGGATCGAGGGTTTCCCAGGGGCGAGATGGTGCTGGCGAGCCTGCGGGGTCGACAGCTTCCGGTGATCGCCTATGCGTTCGCGGAGTTCCTGAGGAAGAGATTGGGGAGTCTGGGGGGTGGCGAGCCGGCGGCGGCGCGCTGAACCCGTCCTGGATCGCGGGCGGCCTCGCACCGGCTCATCGAGACGCCCTCATCAGGGCGCTGTGCGGGTTCAACGCTTCGCCCTTCCACCATTGCCTTTCAGGCCCGAGCATGAAGACCGCGAAATGGAGGTGAGGCGCGACGGTCGCAGCGTTTCCGGTCGTGCCCACATAGCCGATCAGGTCGCCGCGCCGCAGCTGCATGCCCTCGTGCAGGCCGTCGGCGTATCGGTCGAGGTGCGCGTAGTAGTAGGCCAATTGCCCTGCGGGGTCGAACTGGTAGATGGTGAGCCCGCCCGGCTTGCTGTCGAACAGCTTGACCAGCTTGCCATCGTCCGCGGCGCGCACCGGCGTACCGAGCGGGGCCATGATGTCGAGCGCCTCATGGCGATGGCCGGGACGGCCGTCCTCGAAGGTGTCGCGCACCGTCTCGGGACGGATGCCGTCGACCGGGAACTGCAACGAACGGGCCGCGAGAAGCGCCGGCCCGATGCGCTCGCCGGCGGATTGCGCGAGCGCGCCGCAGCACGCCACGAGACAGGCGCAAGCCACCGCCAGTCGAGCGCGAGCCACGTGCACGGCAGCCGCCTCTCAGGCCTTGACCTCGACCGCGAAGCCGGCTTTCGCCAGCTGGGACAGGCGGGCCGCATCCCAGTTGGTCAGGTGGATGCAGCCATTGGTTTCCTCGTGGCCGACGCGATCGGGCGCCGGCGTGCCATGGATGCCCCAGTGCGGCTTCGACAGGCCCATCCACACATTGCCGATCGGGTTGTTCGGGCCGGCAGCGACGTCGACTTTCACCGCGTCGGCCGGCGCGTTCTTGAGGATCGACGGATCGTAGGTGAAGGTCGGGTCTTTCACCTCGTTGATGACCTTCATCCTTCCCAGGGGCAGCGGGTCGAGAGGTCCGCCGATGCTGATCGGAAAGCCGGCCAGCGGCTTGCCCGTGCCGTCGAGCACGAACAGCATGTGTTCGCTCTTGTCGATCTCGATCGACTTGGCGGCCTTGACCACGCCGGCATCGGCCGCGCCGGTGATGTTGACGACCACGATCTCGTCGCCGGCCTGGAATTTCGCTGTGCGGTTCAGTTCGGCCAGGGCCTTCGGCGACATGTGGTACTTCTCCGAGAGGGCCTCGCGCAGGTTCTCGTAGCCCATCGACTTGAGCTTGGCACGATCCGCCATCTCCTTCGGCGTCGGTGCGTAGGGACCCGCGACATCCTTGTCGGTCAGCACATGGGTGGTGAACAGCGGCGCGCTGTCGGCCTTGAGCGCGGCCCAGGTCGCGGCGTCGACCTTGCCGCTCTCGGCGAGGCCGAACGAGCGCTGGTAGGCCGCGACGACGCGGCGCATGTTGGCACCGTAGCTGCCGTCGATCTCGCCGGGCGAGAACCAGGCGCGGTCGAGCAGGATCTGCGCCCGCATCACGGCCGCGCCCCGCGAACCTTGCGAGAGCAATGGCGTCTCGTCGGCTGCATTGAGCCGGTCGAGTGCGGCGGCACCCGTGGTCGGGGTGGCGGCGTTGGCGCGCCAGGGCGCGGCGCCGGCGGCGACCATGCCGAGGCAGGCGGCGGCGAGGAGAAAGGATCGGCGTGGAGAAGTGGTCATGGGACGTGCCGGACTACTTGTCCTTGGCAGGGGTCACCGAGACCTTGGGAACCTCGATCACCTTTTCCTCTGTCTTCACCGTCGGGACCGTGATGGTCTTCTCTTCCTTCGTCACTTTCACGTCGGGAGTGGTCACGTCGTACTTGGGAAGCGTCACGTCGCCCTCTTTCGTCTTTTCGTACTTCGGCACCGTGATGTTCCCGTCAGCCGTCTTCTTCACGTCGCAGGCGGCGAGCGTCATGATGGTGCCGATGGCGATAGCGATGGATGCAATGGCTTTCATGGGGTGTCCTCTGAGTTGTTCCGCCCATTCTGAATTGCACGCATCGTTGGCTTGTAAGACCGCGCCGCATGATCGCGGAGGCGTGTGGACTCACGCGATGTGGTCCGTCCTTGGCCGGACGTTCGCCGATCAGCGTTGCGCCTGCGCCGGAAAGCGCAGGGTGAAGGTGGTTCCCTCCGCCGCCGAGGACGCGACCGCCATCTCTCCGCCATGCGCCTTCGCGATCTCCCTGACGATGAACAACCCCAGGCCGACGCTGCGCACGGTGTTGCTGCTCGTGGCGCCGCGCACCATGGGCTCGAAGACGTTGGCGAGCATGCCGGAGGGAATCGGGTCGCCTTCGTTGTGGACCGCCACCAAGGCCGTGCCGGTGTCGATGGCCGATCGCACCACGATCGGCGTGCCGCTGCGGCCATAGGTCGCCGCGTTGCTCACCAGGTTGCCGATCATCTGGGCCAGCCTGTCGGCGTCGGCGACGCACTGCGCCTCTCCCTGCGCCTCATGTGCGATGACGCGGTCGGGGAAGGCGAGCATCAGTTCGTCCAGCGTGCGCACGGTGACCTGGTGGAGGTCGATGCGCTGGAGCCTCACGCTCAGTCCGGCGCCGATCCGCGCCTGCGTGAAGTCCAGCAGCTCCTCGATCAGGCGCTGGGCACGCTCGGCGGAATCGCGCACGTGGCCCAGCACCCGGGTCCGGCGTTCGTTTTCGGTCCGCCCCAGCAGTTGCACGCCCATGAGGATGGCCGACAGCGGGTTGCGCAGGTCATGGCTCACGATGCCGACCATCTGCTCGGCGAACAGCGCCCGGTCTCTCAGCAGGTTCTGTGCATCGAACTCCGCTGCGAGCAGGGTGTCGGCCTTCTTCCGTGCGTTCATCAGCTCGCGCTCGTAGCGGTTGCGGTCTTCCGCCACGAAGGCGGCAATTTCGTCGAAGTCGCCTTCGGCCCGCTTGCGGCGCCGCGCGTTGAGGATCATCGGAATGCCGTGCCCGTCGCGGTGCCGCACCTCGAACTTCACTTCGGCCACGGAGCCTTGCATCTGCAGGGTCGGCGCCCAGTGGGTCTGATGGAAGATGCGGCCACCCATCGTGAACAGGTCCTGCACGCGCTTCGCGCCGACGAGGTCTTCGCGCGGCATTCCGACCCAGGTGCAGAAGGTCGTGTTCACCTTCAGGATGGTGCCGTCCAGCGCGGTGACCAGCAGGCCGCAGGGGGCCTCGTCGAAAAGGTCGCTCGCGCTCGGGACCTGGAAGGTCATCGGCGGCTAGCGCTGGCCGAGCGCGCGCAGAAACTCGTCGATCGCGTCGCAACTCGCGCCCGGCGCACTCAGGTGCGGGCAATGGCCGGTGTTGTCGACGATGCGAAGCGTGCTGTTCGGCAAGGTCCTGTGCATGTATTCGCCCACGGCGACGGGTGCGATGAGGTCTTCCGACGACTGGATCACGAGCGTGGGGGTCTGGAGCCTGGCCACGTCCTGCCGGTTGTCCGACAGGAAGGTCGTCTTGGCGAACCGCTTGGCGATGTCCGGGTCGGTGCGGCAGAAGCTGGCCGTGAGCTCCTCGCCGAGTTCGGGCCGTTCGGGCACGC
Source organism: Variovorax ginsengisoli (assembly GCF_030486595.1). Classification (GTDB taxonomy): domain Bacteria; phylum Pseudomonadota; class Gammaproteobacteria; order Burkholderiales; family Burkholderiaceae_C; genus Variovorax; species Variovorax ginsengisoli_B. Next base: position 103,290 of record NZ_JAUJZH010000012.1, read on the forward strand.
CCATGATCGCCGGCGCCATGCTGCCGGCCCAGCCGAGGTAGTTGCTCTCCAGCGTGTCCAGCAGCGAATCGATGTCCTCGCGCGTGAAGCCGCCGACATAGTCGCCGTCGTTGATGTAGCAGGGCGACGGGCCGATCATCACGTGGGCCGCGAAAGTGCCAGGCGCTTGCAGGTCGGCCAGCATGCCGATCATCGCGCTCACCGAATGGCCGACGAAAAATACCGGTCCTAGCGCCACGTCGCGCGTGATCTCCAGGACATCGTCCGCGTAGCCTTGCAAGCTGGCGTACTTCGTCACCTCGTAGGCGCTCGGGTCGGAGTTGCCTGCCCCCACGAGGTCGAAGGTGACCACGCGATAGCGTTCGGCGAAATGGGGGGCCATGAAGCGCCACATGTTCTGGTCGCAGCCGAAGCCATGCGCAAAGATCATGGTCGCGGGACCGCTGCCCTGGATCTGTACGTTGTTGCGGTGGCGGATGTTCATTGGGAGGGTCGGGCGGGTCCCGATGGCGCGTGCGGGGCTGAGTCGCCCGCAAACAGCCATTTTGCCCCCTTTCGGCAGGCTGCCCCAAGAAGCATCGGATCGCCCGCAGGACAGCAAGCCCGCCCCGGCTCTACCCCTGGCCCGACGCCACGGCCAGCACGCGCCGCGCGTCGTCGGGTGATGCCGCGTCGGCTGCCCAGGCGACGAATTGGTCCGGGCGCACCAGCACCAGCTTGGCCGCGTAGCGGGCGGTTTCGTCGCTGCTCTCCGCCATCACGATCGACAGGGGCAGCGACAAGTCGAGCGCCGCTTCGCGGAACGCCTCGACTGCCGAAGCCGGCCCGCCCATCACCAGGAGCGTGAATCCGGCGCCGAGCTCGTCGTAGATGTTCTTGCCGGACGCCTGTGCGGCGGGTGCCAGGTGGTGCCCCGCGCGGGCATCGAAGCGGTGGGACCCCTTCGCGCTGCTCACTCGGCCTTCGCTCCCGCATACCACGGTCGAGCCTTCGTAGTGGGGCTCGAAGGCGTGCACCTCGCCGACTGCGCCCTGGGCGCGCGCTTGCCAGGCGGCATCGAACGCCGCCTGGTCGCGGGCCGGATCGTATGCGTCCAGGAACTCCCGGTCGGCATCGATCGACTTGGCGATGAAGTCGCGGATCGTCGAGCCGAACACGGGGCGCCGCTCGGCATCGTAGGAGTCGAGCAGGCCTTCGCCACCCCAGCCCTGCAGCGTCGCGGCGAGCTTCCAGCCCAGGTTTCGCGCGTCCTCCAGCCCGGAGTTCACGCCGTAGCCGCCATAGGGCGGGTGGCTGTGGGCCGCATCGCCTGCAACGAAGATGCGGCCCTCGCGATAGCTGTCGGCCAGCATGAAGCGCAGGTCCCAGAAACCGATGTGCTCGAACTCGACGTCGAAATCCGCTCCGACGGCCTCGCGAAGGTATGCCGCGAAATCGAAGTTGTCCTTGGTGGTACCTGGAGGCACCGGCGCGTGAAAGAACCAGGTGCTGCCCAGATCGACGCGACCGAAGAATTTCCAGTAGCCCTTCAGCGCCGGCTGCAGCACGTTGTAGTAGGACTTGCCCGGGTAGCACTCGAGCAGCCTGTGCAATTCGTGCGACTTGAAGACCAGCAGCACCATCATGCGGTCGTGGTCGGTGCGCGTCTGCGTGATGCCGGCATGCTCCCTCACGAGCGAGCGGGCCCCATCCGAACCGATGGCGTAGGCGGACCTCAAGACGCGCCGGCCGCTTCCTTCGCGCTCGCCGATCGTGATCGACACGCCACTGGCGTCCTGAGTCACTGCTTCCGCGTCCCAGCCGTACAGGGTCTGGACCGAGGGAAGTTCGGCGACGCGTCGTCGCAGCACCGCCTCGGTGGCGTACTGCGGAAGCCTTTCGTTGGACGTGAAGTAATAAGGCTTGACCAGGTCGCGCTGCAGCCAGTCGTAGCTGTGAGGCCCGAGCAGCGTGCCGTAGGCGGTCAGGCCGCCGATCCCGTACGACGGTGGAATGGTGCGCGCGGCGCGCAGTTGCTTTTCCGCCCCCCAGAAGTGGAAGTGCTCCATCGTGCGCTGGGTGAGGTTCTGGCCCTTGGGGATGGGCTGGGGCTGCGGATAGCGTTCGACGACGATGGTGCGAACGCCGCGCTGGCCCAACTCGATGGCGAGGCCCATGCCCACGGGACCTCCGCCGACGATGACGACCTCGGCATCGAATTGCGCCGAGATGGCTGATTCCTTGTTCATGCTCTGCCTACTCCGCGGTGATGCCTTGGGCCTTGATCAGGTCGGCCCAGCGCTTGGCGTCTGTCGCCAGCATTTGCTGAAACGCCTCGGGCGTGCTGTGGGCAGGCGTCATGCCCTGGGTCTCGAAGGCCTTGGCGATGGCCGGCTGCGCCAGGATCTCGCGCAACTCCTTGTTCAGGCGCTCGATGTACGGGCGCGGCGTGCCCGCGGGTGCCAGGACGCCGTACCACATGTCGACGTTCATGTTCCCGAGCTTGAGAACGCTGAGCGGCGGCACCTCCGGGAGCAACGGGCTCGGCTTGTCGGAGCTGATCGCAAGCGCCTTGAGCTTGCCCGCCTTGACGTGCTGCAGGGCGACATGGATCGGCAGGAACATGACGTCGATCTGGCCGCCCAGCAGGTCCGTGACGGCCGGCGCGGTGCCGCGATAGCTGATGTGCGTCAGGGACACCCCGGCCCGGTTCTTGAGCAGTTCCATGGCCAGGTGGTGCGGCGTGCCTGCACCGGGCGAGCCGTAGTTCAGGGCGCCCGGCTTTGCCTTGGCGCGTGCGATCAGATCCTGCAGGGAGTCGATCTTCGTCCCCGGATACGCGACCAGGAGCAGTTGACCCCAACTCGTCTGGCTGACCGGCGCGAGATCGGTCACCGGATTGAATCCCAGCTTGGGATAGAGGGCCATGTTCATGACGAGCGTGTTGACGCTCACGAGCAGCGTGGTGCCGTCCGGTGTCGCGCGAACGACCTCCTGCGTGCCGATGTTGCCGGAGGCGCCGGGCCTGTTCTCGACGAAGAAGGGGCGCTTGAGGCGTTCGGAAAGGCCGGGGGCGATCTGGCGCGCGATCAGGTCGATGCCGGTGCCGGGCGTGAAAGGAACGATCAGGCGAACGGGAGCGTCCGCCGAGCCTTGGGCACGGGCAAAGGGGGCTGCCAGCGCGGCGAGCCCGCCGAGCAGAATGCGGCGGCGGTGCCGGAATGAGGGCGACGGCTGCAAAGTCCTGGAAGTGTTCACGGCGATGTCTCTTTGGGAGTTGGGTGACAATTAAAGCGGTACCTTTGACATTGATCAAACGGAATATTCTGATGAATTCGTCAACAAAATTGATCAATGTGAGCAGCCGTCAGCTGCACGCGTTCCTTGAAATAGCGCGGCTGCAGAGCTTTGCCAAGGCCGCCGAGCAGGTTCATCTCTCGCCTTCGGGCATGAGCATGCTGGTCAAGGAACTGGAAGAGCAGGTCGGCGCGCGGCTTTTCGATCGAACCACGCGGTCCGTGACCCTGACCGGCGCGGGGCGGCGGCTGCAACCCGTGGCCGAGCGCATCGTCGCCGAACTGCTTGCCCTGAGCGCCGTGGTGGGGGGATCCGAGGCGGCGGTACGTTCTCGGCTCCAGGTGGCGGCCACGCCCATGGTGTCGGCCAGCCTGCTGCCGGAGGTGATTCGCGCGTTCGCCGACAGCCATCGGCAGGTGAGTGTCGACCTGGCGGACGTCGACGTGAGCGTCGTCCGCCAGCGGGTGCTGGACGGCGAGGCGGACATCGGCCTGGGCTTCTTCGTCAAGCCCGCTGTCGGCCTGCTGCGCCAGCCCTTGTGCAAGTTCAGGCTGATGCGCGTCAGCCCGCCAGGAGCCGACTCGGGCGGCCTTGCGCCCAGCCAGCCTTGGAGCAGCATCGCGGGCTTGCCGCTCGTCAGCCTGCCGACCGACAACCCGATTCAAGCGCTGATCGAGAAGCACCTGGCCCGGCTCGGCCGGGCGCACGAGGAGCGGCCGCGGATGAACTTGATCGGGACCATCATCGGAATGGTTCGGGCTGGCCGCGGCCATGCCATCGTTCCTTCGTTCGCGATGGAAGAGTGCCTGGGGCAGGGCCTCGGTGTGGCGATGTTGCGCGAGCCCGTGGTTCACCTCGAACTGTTCGTGGTGTCGCGGCGTGGCGCGCAGCCCAAGCATGCGGCACTTGCCTTTGCCCGGGCGCTGAAGGAGGCCGCGGCACGGTTGCCGGGCTAGAGGTCGAGCACCAGCTCGGCAGAACAGGCGCGCGAGCAACAGATCATCATGGTCTTGTTGGAAGCCTTCTCTGCCGCCGTCAGGACATCGTCCCGGTGGTCCGGCCTGCCTTCGAGAACCTTCACCTCGCACGAACCGCAAATGCCTTGCTGGCACGAATAGGGCGCATCGTGACCCGCGGCCAGCAGCGCGTCGATGATTGTCTGGTCCGCGCCGATCGGCAGCGTCGCGCCGCTGCGTGCCAGCCGAACCATGAATTCCTGGCCTCCGCTCGTCGGCTCGGCACCAAAGCGCTCGAGATGAACCTGTTCGCGTGGCAGGGACGCGGTGGCCTTCGAAAAGGCATCGAGCATCGGTGCCGGGCCGCAGCAATAGAAGTGCGTGCCGGCGGGCTGTTGCTCGACGATGCCCGCGATCGAGAGCCGGCATCCTTCGGCCGAAGAGGCGTGAATGCGAAGCCTGTCGCCCAGATCGCGAATGGCAGGCTTGAACGCCACGTCCTCCACCGTGCGCACCGCATAGTGCAGCGTCCAGTCTCGCCCCGATTCTTCGAGGCTTCGCGCCATCGGAAGAAGCGCGGTGATGCCGATGCCGCCTGCGATCAGCACGACGCGGCCGCTTGAAGCGGCGAGTGGAAAGTTGTCGCGCGGGGCGCCAAGGCGCAGCCTGCTCCCGATGCGCAGCGATTCGGCCATGAAGGCCGATCCGCCGCGGCTTTCGGGATCGCGCTTGATGCCGACATGGTAGCTCCCGGTCCCGGCCTGGACCACCGAATACTGGCGCACGAGTCCGTTGGGAAGATGCACGTCGACGTGCGCGCCCGGGGGACACGGGGGCAGCTCGCCCGAGACCGCGCGCAACTCGCAGGAAACCACACCGGGTGCTTCTTCGCGCAGTGCCACGACCCTGACGTCGAACAAGGTCGACCCGGTCATTCGAAGAAGTTCCCTGCCTTGACCGAAACCCTGGATTGTTCCCGGCTCGTGCCTTCCGGGTCACCGCCCTCCTGGACGACGCGGATCTGGCGCGCGAGCAGACGGCGCAGCATCACCAGGCCCTTGTCGCTGCCCGCAAGGTGCTCGTCGCTGTGCGCCGGGATGCTGCCCTGCGTGGACTGCGCCTCGTAGTCGCCCGGAAAGCGCCGGTGCTCGTCCTCGGTCATTTCCGACCACGTCTTGCCCTCGAAAACCGCCATGCGAGATCGTCGCGAATAGAGCCGCTCCTCGTTCTTCGGGACACGTGCCACGCCGAAGCTGCGATGGTGATGGCTGTCCACCGGCACCAGCCAGGCGACCTCCCGGCCTTGACCCGGCGCCAGCTCGATCGAAGGAACGATGCGCACGTTGGGAAGCAGGGTCTGGGTGATGCGCGTGAACTGCGCGCCACCGGTCTGGCGCACCGAGCGGTACATGACGCCGTGGTCGCAGAGTTCCCACTCCACTGTCGGCATCGCAGCCATCTGCTCGCGGAACTGGACGCCGCTGAAACGCGAATGCAGGATCACCACGTGAAAGGGGTCCATCACGTTCTCGAAGTTCTGCAGCCAGCTATAGGGGGCCACCGGGTTCTCCTGCGAGACGCCGCCGCCGATGTAGAAGCTCTGATCTTCCTGTTGCAGTTCCTCGTCCGGGCCCAGGCCCTCCAGGACGTCATACGTCGGCAGGGGGGGCATCGAATCGAGCGGCCCCATGTAGGCGAACACGAGGCCGTAGCGTTCCTGCACCGGATACCACGGTTGGCGGCACTTGTCGCGATGCTGTCCTCCCCCCGGCTCGCAGGGCTGTTCGACACAAGCGCCGTCGACCGCAAACAGCCAGCCGTGGTAGCAGCAGCGAATGCCCTGGTCCTCGACCTTGCCGTAGTAGAGCGAGGTGCCGCGGTGTGCGCAGTTCTCGTGCAGCAGGCCCGGCTTGCCCTGACCATCCCGGAACAGGATCAGGTTCTCGCCGAGGATGCGCACCCGCTTCGGGTCCGACGTGACCTTCGACGACACGCCCACCGGATGCCAGTAGCGGCGCATGAATTCGCCGCAAGGCGTGCCGGGTTCGACCAGCGTGAGGAATTCGTCGGACTGCCCGGGCGGCTTGCCATAGCCGCCGCCTTGCTGGCGTTTGCCGACGAAGCGAATCGGCTGGGACGTCGCACGCTCTTCTTTCATGGGATTGCCTCGCGGAGTTGGCAGGCACCTCGATCGCGGCGCCAATTAATTGCATTATGCAAATAATAGGAGCCTGTCGCAAGACATTCCCCGCCTAGAGATCGTCGGCTTCGGGCGGCCCGGACAGTCCTGCGCTCAGGGCTTGCACCTGGGCGTCGATGCGGTCGAGCATGCTCTCGAGCAGCTTGATTTCCTGCGCCGTCAGGCCCGCGCGAATGAACTTCTCGTTGGCGATGGCGCCCTGAACGATTTCCTCGTAGACCGCGCGGCCCGCGGACGTCAGCTCCAGGCGGGCTCGCCGCCGGTCGGCCGGATCGGGGTTGCGCGTGATGAGTCCGCGCTTGACCAGCAGGTCGATCGCACGCACGACCCGGAACGGATCCGATGAAGTCCGTTGTCCGAGCTCCCCGGCGGAGAGCGGCCCGAAGCGCGCGATGACGGCCAGCGACCGCCACGCGGGCATGGGCAGGTCATGGGGGGCCACGTAGCGGGCGGACATCACGGCCCCGGTGCGCGAGGCGACGAGCCCGAACCGATAGGAGATCCAATGTTCGAGGGAGAGCTTCTTCTTGCTGGCCATGGATGCGAAATGAGTGATGGGCGGCGTGCGGTGCCAGACGAGCATAGCCGTGGCGGTGCATCGCGATGCGAAAACGGGGCCCGCGGCGTACGGGAAAGCGATAGCGACGACGTCGTCGATTCTCGTCCAGGGGCATTGTGAGCGCACGTCAATACTTGCATAATGCAATTGATGTCGCGGCGCGCCGATGCGATCGATGCCGGACGAAGACGAATGATGCGGCCTTCCACGGGGCCAAGGAGACATGCGATGAAAAACAGGATGCGCCTGGCGCTGCCGCTGATTCCGCTGGTCGCGGCCTCCTGGGCGCGGGCGCAGGATGGCTGGCCCAACCGGCCGGTGCGCCTCATCGTTCCGTTTCCGCCTGGAGGCTCGACCGACGCGCAGGGCCGTCTGCTGGCTCAGAAACTCTCGGACCTGTGGGGACAGCCGGTGATCGTCGACAACCGACCCGGCGCCGGTGCGGTGCTCGCGACCAACGTGGTCGCCAAGGCACCCCCCGACGGCTATACGCTGGGCATCGCGGTGTCGTCCCATGCGATCAATCCGACCTTGAGGTCGGACCTCCCCTACGACACGCTGAAGGATCTGCAGCCCGTCTCGGAGGTGGGCGTACAGCACATCATCCTGGATGCCAACCCCTCCCTTCCGGTGCGCAACCTCGCGGAACTGCTCGACCTTGCGCGTCGGCAGCCCGGCAGCCTCAGCTACGCCAGCCCGGGAAGCGGCACGGCGCACCATCTGGTGATGGAGCTGCTGAAGGCAAAGACGGGCGTGAACATCGTCCACGTGCCCTATCGCGGGGGCGCACCGGCGCAGCAGGATGTCATGGGCGGGCAGGTGCCGTTGCTCATGGATACCTACTACGCGAGTGCCGGCCTCATCAAGGCGGGCAAGCTCAAACCCATTGCCCTGTTCAGTCCCGAACGCCCCGCGAGCGTGCCGGATATCCCCGTCGTCGCCGAGACCGTGGCGGGCGTATCGGGCCAAAGCAGCATCGGCGTGATCGCGCCCGCGGGAACCCCGGCGTCGATCGTGCAGAAGATCAGCGCGGACATCGCCCGTGCGGCCCGCACGCCCGAGTTCGCGCAGAAACTCCTTGAGATGGGGCTGGACCCGGTGGGCTCCACTCCTCATGAGTACGACCAGCGCATCCGCGCCGACATTCTGAAGTGGGCACCGGTGATCAGGGCATCCGGCGCCAAGGCCGACTGACTCCCGTGGTCGGCCGCACTCCAGCCTGCGCTCGCACAACCGCAACAACCAACCTTCCCAAGCCATGCTGAGCAAAGAGAACAACGCCATTCTGACGCGTACCGGACCCGAGACCCCGATGGGCAAGCTGATGCGCTCCTTCTGGACGCCGGCGATGCTCTGGCGCGAGATCCCGGCAGCGGACGAGCCGCCGGTACGACTCACCCTTCTGGGCGAGAACCTCGTGGTATTTCGCGATACCGAGGGCCGCATCGGGGTGCTCGACGAGCATTGCCCGCATCGCGCGGCCAGCCTGTTCTTCGGCCGCAATGAAGAAGGCGGCATCCGTTGCGTCTACCACGGGTGGAAGTTCTCGGTCGAAGGCCAGTGCCTCGACATGCCCACCGAAGCGCCAGGCAGCCCCATGCGTTCGAGAGTCCGCGCCCTCGCCTATCCCGCGCGCCTGGCTGGTGGGCTCCTGTGGGTGTACATGGGAGAGGGCGATGCGCCACCGCTGCCCGACTTCGAGTTTCTGGGCCTGCCGGACGATCACATCTACGCGTCGCGCTGGGAGCAGGACTGCAACTACGCCCAGGCGATGGAAGGCGAGCTGGACAGCGCGCACGTGGGCTTCCTGCACAGCCTCGTCAACAAGATCGAGGGCGACGCCCAGACGCTGACGGGCGAGTACTTCCGTGACGACAAGGCGCCGACCTGGAAGATCGTCCCGACACCGGCCGGCTTCATGGCATGCAACGGTCGTCGGACGGCGGACGGGCAGCGCTACTGGCGTTTGAACCAGTTCCTGACGCCGTTCTACACCATGATCCCGCCGCATCCCAACGATGCCCAGCTGGTCCGCATGTGGGTGCCCATGACGGACGAACGCTGCTGGGTGATCTGCGTGACCTTTCGCCCGGAACATCCCCTGGGTGGCAAGGAGCTGGCGGCATGGCGCAACGGGGATGTCGCGCATCGGAAGGTCGTTCCGGGGACGACGGTGCCGACGGAACGCAAGGACAACAACTACCTGATCGATCGCGCTGCGCAGAAGACGCAGTCGTTCACAGGCATCGCGGGGGTTCGTGCCCAGGATGCGATGGTCTGCGAATCGGCGGGTGCCATCGTCGATCGCACACGCGAAAACCTGGGCAGCAGCGACCGGGCCGTGGTGGCGATGCGTCGCACGCTGATCGATGCGGCCGTCGCTTGCGGCGATCGCGGCGTGCGGCCCGAGGGCTCGCTCATGCCGCATCTCTACCGCGTCCGGGCCACCCAGACGGTGTTGCCGGAAGGCGCCGACCCCGAGGACTCGGATGCCCTCATGGCAACGGCCCGGCCCTCACAGACAGTCAATCCTCAAGGAGACAAGCAATGATCCCGACCATCGTCGGGCTGGCGCGTCGCGCCCGCTCCGCCTTTCAAGCGCCGAAGTTCGGCCGGCGCGCGATTTCCTCGCTGCTGATCTCGGCGTTCGCCTGCACGGGCGCTTCGACCGCGCTGGCTGCGGGGCAGGCGTACCCCCAGCAGCCGATCAGCATCATCGTGCCCTTTGCGGCCGGCGGCAGCCTCGATGCAACCGCACGCGTGCTGGGCAAGAAGCTCGACGAGATCCTCGGCCAGCCGGTGTTGGTCATCAACCGGCCCGGCGCAGGCAGTGCAGTCGGCGCACGCGCCGCTGCCACGGCCAAGCCCGACGGCTACACGCTCTTCATCGCTTCCGGCTCGGCTTTCGGCTTCGTGCATCTGCTGGTCCGCAATCACGACTTCTACTTGAAGGACTACGCGCCCATCGCCGGCCTCGGCATCTATACGTCCCTGTTCGCGGTGAGTGAAGCCACCCCCGCGAAGTCCTTGTCCGAGCTCGTCGCCCTGGCCGACAGCAAGCCGAGCGGACTGAGCATCTGCTCCACCGGAGCCAACGGAATCAACCACCTGCAACTTGAAATGCTGAGGTTCGCCTACCAGAAGAAGAATCCCGGCAAGAAGCTCAACATCACCCATGTTCCATACAACGGCGTGGCACCGGCATTGACTGCAATGAAGGCGGGCGATGTGGACGCGTGCGTCTTGCCCTACAGCTCCCTGGTCAAGCAGATGGACGGCGCGGGGCTCCGGGTGATCGCGGTCCAGCGCGAAAAGCGATTGCCTGCGCTGCCGAACGCCGGAACCACGGGCGAGCAGGGCTATCCGGAGCTCGACGGAAACGAGCAGCTGGTGACGATCTCGGCGCCGGCCGGAACGCCGGCACCCGTGCTGCAGCGTCTGGAAACCGCCTTCCGTGATGCGATGAACGACCCCGCCGTCATGAAGAGCCTGAACGAGCTGGAAGTGCAGCCGAAGTTCGTGGGCTCGGCCGACGCGCGAAAGTGGCTCGAGCAGGACGTGAGGAAGCTCAGCAACGTGATTCGCGAAGCAGGGCTAGGGAGCAATCCGTGAGCGGCACCCGGCGCCTCATGCCGCGTCTCGGATGGGACGACGGGTTCGCGCTCGGCGAACAACAAATGGATCTGGCGCACCGCGAATTCGTCGATTGCGTCGACGCGTTGCTCACATCGAATGACGAGGCCCTGGAGGTCGCACTCGCAGTCTTCGAACGACACGCTCGCACGCATTTCGCACAGGAAGAGGAAGCGATGCGAAGCTCGCGATACGATTCGGCGCGCTGCCACGTCGAGGAGCACGCGGCGGTCCTGGAAAGTCTGCGCCAGGTCAAGGCCGCGCTGGTCCAAGGCCGCACCGAAGTGGTCCGTGCGTTTGCCGTCGCTCTCGCCGACTGGTTCCCCGGACATACCGAAGTGATGGACAAAGGTCTGGCCAGCTGGCTTGCCCGTCAACGCTGGGGCGGAACGCCGATGGCCGTCACGCGAGCTATCGGCGCTGCGCCCTCGCGAGTCGGCGGACCTCGGCGGCCCGTGCATGCGGAAGCTTGAGGTCGGGCTCATGGAAACACGCCCTCTGACCTACTTCGAAAAGGTCTGGAACGAACACGCCATCGCTGACCTGGGCGACGGCACCTGGCTGCTGCAGGCCGATCGGCTGCTCCTGCATGACGTGACCGGCGGCGCGATCATGCGCACGCTGGTGGCCGAAGGCCATGCACCGGCCTCGCCCTCGCAAGTGTTCGGGGTGATAGATCACCTGCTCGTGACCAGGCCGCAACCGCAGCGGCGCGATGGATGGACGCCGGTGGCTACCCAGATGATCAGCGAGTCGCGGCATCTCTCGCAGCAACTCGGCATCGAGCTCATCGATGTGGAGGACCCGCGCCAGGGCATCACGCACGTGATCGCGCCCGAACTGGGCATCGCGCTGCCGGGCCTGATGATCGTGTGCGGCGACAGCCACACCTGCACGCTCGGCGGCCTGGGGGCGATCGGCTGGGGCATCGGAACCTCCGAGGGCGTGCATGTGCTGGCCACTCAGACGATCGCCGAGACCCGACCGAGGCTCATGCGCGCCAATTTCGAAGGCCGGCTGCGTCCGGGCGTCTCGGCCAAGGACATGATCCTGCGTCTGATCGGTGAGATCGGCGCTGGCGGGGGTGCGGGCTTCGCGATCGAATTCGCGGGCGAGGCCGTCCGGGCGCTGCCGGTCGAAGCGCGACTGACCCTGTGCAACATGGCCGTAGAGTGCTCGGCCAAGTACGGCTTTGTGGCGCCGGACGACACCGTGTTCGACTACCTCGAGGGCCGTGCCCATGCGCCCAAGGGCGCTGCCTGGGACATGGCGGTGGCGCATTGGCGTTCGCTAGCCACCGATGCGCTCGCGCTCTTCGACCGCGAGGTGTTCATCGACGTGACCACGCTCGAGCCGCAAGTCACCTGGGGCACCAGCCCGCAGCACGTGGCCCCGGTGAACTCGAGCGTGCCCGTGCCTGAAGAGGCCGGCGACGGACCATCGCGCGCGAATGCGAAGGCGGCGCTGGCCTATCAGCAACTCACGCCGGGTACGGCGCTCGAGTCGGTGCGCATCGACGTCGCGTACATCGGCACCTGCACCAACGCACGGCTGTCCGACCTGCGGTTGGCCGCCGAGTACCTGCGGGGGCGCAGGGTCGCGTCGCACGTGACGGCGATCTGCGTGCCCGGTTCGGCCGGCGTGAAACGGGCGGCCGAGGCCGAAGGGCTCGATGCCGTCTTTCGCGAGGCCGGCTTCGAGTGGCATGACGCGGGCTGCGGCATGTGCGGCAGCGGTCGCGGGCGGTTGGAGGATGTACGCGTGATCAGCACGAGCAATCGCAACTTCGAGAATCGCCAGGGCAAGCGCACGCGCACGCACCTGGCCAGTCCCCTGACTGTGGCCGCATCGGCCGTGGCGGGACATATCGCGGACCCACGCAAGGAGGTGCTTGCCTGATGGAAAGCCTGCAACATGTGACCGGCATCGCCGCACCGCTGATGTACGCCAACGTGGACACCGACCAGATCATTCCCACGCGCTTTCTCGCACGGCTTTCGGAAGATGGGATCGGCGAAGGCCTGTTCGCCGAATGGGCCACGTGCAGCGACGGCAGCCCGCAACCGGACTTCCTGCTGAACCAGGCGCCGTGGAACCGCGCCAGCATCCTGCTGGCCGGCCCGATGTTCGGCTGCGGGTCGTCGCGAGAGGCGGCGCCGCGTGCGCTGCGTGAACGCGGCTTCCGTGCACTGATCGCCCCCAGTTTCGGCGACATCTTCTTCAGCAATTGCTTTCGAAACGGCATCGTGCCGGTTCGCCTTCCAGCCGATACGGTGCTGGCGCTTGCCGAACACATGCGTCGCGAGCGCGGCGATGACGGGCGCTGTGTGCTCACGGTCGACCTCGAGCAGGGCACAGTCACCCTTCCGCCGACCGGGGAGGTCCATGCCTTCAGCGTGCCGCCGCTGCTCGGCCGGATGCTGCGCGAGGGACTGGACGAGATCGCGCTCACGCGCACCCACCAGCCGGCCATCGACCACTACCGCCTCGCCGACCGGGAGCGCCGGCCTTGGGCCTACCTCTGAGAGCACGGCGGCCTCATCGAACGACACACAGGAGACAGCATGAAGACCCGTTACCCCCTGGCGGCCCTGATCGCGGCGCTTGCCTTGCCGACGTTCGCACAGGGCGACTTCCCGAGCCGCCGCATCACGATCGTGGTGTCGGCATCCACTGGTGGTGGGCTGGACGGCGTTGCACGGCTGTTGTCCAAGCGCATGCAGGAGACCTGGAACCAGCCTGCGATCGTCGAGAACCAGGGCGGCGCCGACGGGTTGATCGCGACGCAGCGCGTTGCGCAATCGCCGGCCGACGGCTACACGATGCTCCTGACCATTCCCTCGCTGCTGCTGCTCAAGCACAACGCGAAGGATCTTTCCTTCGATCCGGTGGGCTCGCTCGCGCCTGTCTCGGAGCTCGCGCGCACGCCTTCGGCCATCTCGGTCAACGGCAAGAGCGGCATCAAGACCTTCAAGGAACTCGTGAGCTACTGCAACAGCGCACCCACGCCCTGCACGTGGGGTTCCGGGCAGCAGCTGTCGTACCTGTACGGCAAGCGCACCTTCGCGGTCAGCGGCATCAAGGACAGCGTGAACGTGCCCTACAAGGGAACCGGTCCGGTCGTCAACGACCTGCTAGGCGGCCACATCGCGATCGGCATCACCAGCATTGCGGCGCCGCTGCCACAGCATCGTTCCGGCCTGTTGCGCATCCTCGCCGTGAACGCCGAGCAGCGTTCGCCCGAAGCGCCCGATGTGCCCACCTTCCGCGAGGCAGGCCTGAACGTGCCGGCGCGCGGCTCGTGGTATGGCTTGTTCGTGCCGCGCAAGACGCCGCCTGAAGTCGTGGCGCGCATCGAAACCATGCTGAAGGGGCTCGCCGCCGATCCGGAGGCCAGGCAGGTGGTGCAGGCGCTCGGCGCCGAGCCTGTGTTCGGCTCCACCCGCGACTTCGTCGCCGCGGTCGAGGATGAGCAGAAGTTCCTCGATGGCCTGATCAGGCAGTTCCCGCTGAATTGACCTCGAGCCGGCGTCTTGCCGCCCGTCTCTTCGGCGCGGCGACCTGGCTCACGTGGCGTATCGCATCGGCGAACTCCGTCAGGACCAACGGCCTCTCCATCCCGTCCCGCCGGAAGAAAAGGCCGAACGATGGAAGGTCGATGGAGGGCGAGACATCGAGCCTTCGCGCACCGCCCCTGGCGATCTCGTCCACCGCATGCTCCAGCCGTACCGCGCACAGCAGCGAAGCATCCTGGCGAAGGACCGTGCCGATCGTCACCGACGACATGGCCTCGATCACCGGCACGGGCGGCGTCACGCCGCTGTTGAGAAAGGCCGTCATGAAAGCCTGTCGAACCAGCGTCTCCCTGGGCGGCAGCACCCACTTTGCGGCTTGCAGCTCGGCCCGTTGATAGCTTCGTGCGGCGATGCTCCCGTTCGAAGCGGAAGCCAGCACACACAGCGCGTCCTTGAGCAGCACAGCAGGCTCCAGCAAGGGAACCATGTCGCTCGAGAGCAGCTCGGGCGTGATGGCGCCAAAGACGCAGTCCAGTTCTCCTTGCAGCAGTCGATGGATGAGCTCGTGGACGCGGCCCTCCCTCAGCTGCACCGCGACGCCGGGCATTCGCTCCCGCAGCCTGACGATGGCCGCTGGAACGGCCGCAGTCACCGACGGGGCCCCCACACGCAGAACCGCGGTGACGCCGCTCTGCAATGCGTCGACGTCTTCGGTTGCGCGGGCCAGCTCGTTCAGTACAGCTCTCGCCCTGAATGCCGCGCTGACGCCCAGTGCATTCGCATGGATCCCCTGGTGGCTGCGTTCGAACAGCCTGGCCCCGAAGCAGCTTTCGACCTCGCCCAGCATCTTGCTGATCGCGGGCTGGCTCAGATGCAGTCGCGCCGCCGCACCGCGCATCGTGGCGGTCTCGGAGAGCGCGACAAGAAGTTCGAGGTGTCTCAGTCGCAGCGTGCGCACGAGGCGGGCGGTCTTTGTATCCATTTCGGCTGCTCCGGGCTATATCGAATCGTGATCACTCCCTCACGATTATCGAATTTTCAAGAATCGCGGAAGGCGATAACGTCGCGCCCAATGAACACCAGATCCAAAGAGACCTCCGAATCCGCCGCCCCGCTCGAGAATGTGCGGGTGATCGACATGGGGCAGTACATCGCCGGGCCCGGCGCCGCCATGGTGCTGGCCGAACTGGGCGCGCAGGTGATCAAGATCGAGCCGCTGGCCGGTGACCAGGCCAGGCACATCGGCCGCTATGGCGAGTCGATGATCCGCGCCTACAGCCGCGGCAAGCAATCCATCGCGCTCAACCTGAAGAGCGATGCCGGCCGGGACATCGCGTGGCGCCTGATCGGCGAAAGCGACGTCGTCATCCAGAACCTGCGCCCTGGCGCGGTCGACGCGCTGGGCCTGGGACCGGTGGCGGTGCGCGATCGGTTCCCCAGGGTCATCTACCTGTCGATCTCCGGGTTCGGGGACCTGGGGCCTTCGAGCGAGCGGCCCGGCTACGACATCGCCGCACAGGCGGAGAGCGGCCTGATGTCCGTCACGGGCGAGCCGGACCGGCTGCCACAGAAGGTGGGCGTTCCGATCATCGACGCCGCTGCTGCGCATCTCGGTGCGCAGGCCGTGCTCGCGGCACTCTACGGCCGCGAGCGGACGGGTGCCGGCGAGACGCTGAGGACATCGCTGCTCGAGGTGGCCATGCATCTGCAGGCAACCACGTGGTGCGACTATCTCGGAGGTGCGCCCGAGCCCACGCGCATCGGCGATGGCCAGCCGAACAATGCGCCCGCTGCGGAGGTCGTGCCGACGCGGGACGGGCACATCGTCCTGTCCGCCTATGCGGACGAGCATTGGACGCGCTTCTGCGGAGCGATGGGACGCGAGTCGCTCGCGACGGACCCTCGATTCCGAACCAACGCCCTTCGGGTGCAGCATCGCGCCGAGCTCCGCATCGTGCTGCGCGAATGCCTCTCGCCCTTCACCAGCGAGGAATGCGTGGCGCTGCTGAGCCGTCACCAGATCGTTGTCGGGTCCGTCCGCAGCTACCGGCAGGTGCTGCAGAGCAAGGACGTCCAGGCCAGTGGAATCCTGGTCGATGCACATGGCACGACGGGCGAGGGCTACCCGGCCCTGGCGCTGCCCTACCGGCTGGGCGATTCACCCCGCGCCGTGCCGCATGCCGCGCCGGCCTGCGGCGCCGACACGGATCGGCTCCTGGGCGGACTCGGATTCACGGGCCACGACATCGACGAATTTCGCAGCGCCGGGGTGGTGGCATGACGCCGCAGGCGCAGGCCATGGCCTCGGAGGCCGCCCGCATCGCGCAGGACTGCGACGATGCCGTCGTCCAGTCGCTGCCGCTGTTCGAAATGATGCGGATGCGCGCGGCGACGACCGCGCGTCGCCATCCCGCCTTCGGCTTCGCGGCGCCGAACCCGGGCTCCACCGTGCGATGGGTCAACCAGTTCACTCACACGCACCGTCGTCTCGGGCCCGAGGACAGGGAGGTCGTGAGCCCCAACAACGACACGGTCTACAGCAACGCCTGGCTGGACCTCTCAGAGGGGCCGGTCATCATCGAGACGCCCGACATGGGCGACCGCTACTGGACCCTGGGCTTGCTGGATGCGTGGACGAATCCGTTTGCCTACGTGGGCCGCCGGACGACCGGCGGCAGGCCCCAGCGCACGTTGGTGCACGGGCCCGGCTGGCGCGGCGCCGTCCCGGCGGACGTGACGCTGACGATTGCCGCCCCGGGCGATGACGTGTGGCTCATAGGCCGCCATCTGGTGGAGGACGACGGCGAGGATGCTGCGCGTGTTCGCGAGTCGCAATCCTTGATGCGGCTCGTTCGCCCGGATGGCAGCGACGCGGCCATGGCGGTGGACACATGGATCGACGGGCGGGATACCCGCATCCCCTCCGCCGACCTGTATCTGTCGGTCCTGGACGCTGCGCTCCGCCGCAATCCACCCCTTCCGGGAGAACACCTGGCGTGGCCGCCTGCGCAAGCCGACCTCGCGGCGTCCCTGCCGGCGGTGTACGACCGGCTGCGAACAGGCAACCACCCTCGCGACCTGGGCGGCGGGTGGGCGATCCCAGTGGTGGTGAGAACCCACTGGGGCGACGACTACCTGGCGCGCGCCCGCATCGCTCGCAACTTCATCGGCGCCCTGGGCATCGAGGAGGCGATGTATCCCACCGCGGAAGTGGACGCGCAGGGCGCGCCGCTGGATGGATCGCGGCGATATGAGTTGCGGTTCGCGCCGGGCAAGGGACCGAAAGTGGGCGCCTTCTGGTCACTCACGATGTACCGCCGCAGCGACTGCCTCTTCGTCGCCAATCCCATCCACCGGTATTCGATCGGCGATCGCACGCCGGGCTTGCGCCACGACGCCGACGGCAGCCTTGCGATCCGCCTGCAGGCCGAGGATCCGGGCCCAGGCGTCAATTGGCTTCCGGCGCCGAAGGATGAACCGTTCTACATCGTGCTGCGCCTCTATCAACCGCATGCCGACCACCTGGAACTTTGGTTCGACTATCCGCCGGTCCGGCCGGTCTGACACTGTCGAGAAATCTAATCAACGGAGACAAGCAGGAATGACGATGAACCGCAGACAGCTTCTTGCAGCGGCCGCTGCCGGCCTGACACTGCCCTGGAGCGCATCGGGCCATGCGCAGGGATGGCCCGCACGGCCGATCCGCATGGTCTCTCCTTACGGCGCCGGGGGGTCGAACGACATCCTGACGCGCGTGCTTGGCGACTTCCTTTCACGAGGTCTTGGCCAGAGCATCGTGGTCGAGAACAAGTCCGGTGCCGGGACACGCATTGCCAACGAGTATGTGGCCAAGGCACCTCCGGATGGCTACACGCTCCTCCATGCGGCAGCACCGATCGCGATCGGAGAAGCCCTCTACAAGGACTTGCCGTACGACGTGCACAAGAGCTTCACTTCCATCGCGAGCACGGCCATCGCGCCGCTGTTCCTGGTGGTCAATGCCGAGGCGCCGTACAAATCGCTGGCCGAGTTCATCAAGTACGCGAAGGCCGATCCCAAGGGAGTGACCTTCGGCTCGCCCGGCGCCGGCTCCGCGCCGCACCTGACGGCCGAACTCCTGTTGCGCAGTGCCGGTGTCAAAGGCATCGTGGTGCAGTACCGCGGCGATGCGCCGGCCTACACCGAGCTTCTTGCGGGGCGGATCGACGCCACCTTGACCGCCATCTCGACCGCGGTTCCCCACATCCAGGCCGGCAAGTTGCGGGTGCTGGGTGTCGCGACGGAAGAGCGCACGCCGCTCTACCCGCAGGCGCCAACCCTCCGGGAGCAGGGGCTGCCGTCCGTGGTGGGCTATGGCTGGTACGGCATGCTCGCGCCGGCCGGAACACCGGCGAGCATCGTCGAGCGACTGAATGCCGGGATCAACGCGGCGGTGGGCGACGTCGAGGTTCGCCGCAAGGCCGAGGCCGTGGGACTTCAGTTGCGCAGCGGCACCGCGGCCGAATTCAGTGCCTTCATTGCCAGCGAGACCCGCAAGTGGGCGCAGATCATCAAGTCCGCGAACATCACGGTCGAGTGATGCATCGCGTGGCGGCGCCCAACGCGTGCCGCACGCGCCTCACGGTGCGGCGAGCGAGACCGAGGCGTTCTCGCCACGCAGGGTCCACGGATGCGGATGCGCGCGGCGCTCCTGATGCTGCCGTCGGAACTGCGCCGGTGTCATCCCGGTCCAGCGCAGGAAGGCGCGCCTGAAGTTGGCCGAGTCCGAGAAGCCCGTGATCAGGGCGATCTGCTCGACACTGGCATCCGGCCGCTGCAGGTGCTGGGTCGCCACGCTGTGGCGGACCTGGTCGGCAATGTTCGAGAAGGAGGTGCCCTCGCGAGCGAGGCGTCGCCGCAGCGTGCGCTCGTTCATCTTGAACGTCGAGGCCATCGCCTTCATGCCGGCCCCCGGATCAGGCAGCAGGCGCAGGGCCTGGTAGACCTTTCCCGCGAAGCCGGGAGATTCCTCGACCTCAGCCAGCAGCCCCTCGCAGGCCGACTGGAGCACGGCGGCGGTGAAGGCGTTGGCCAGTCGCGGGCGCATCGACAGCACCTCGCCGCCGAGGTGAAGCTCGTTGCGATGCCAGCCGAATACGCAGGGGCACTGCAGCTGCTCCGCGTACATCGCCCGATGTGCCGGCGCGGGATACGCGAAGCGCGCCAAGGTGGGCCGGACTTCGGGCCCGAGCAGGTCGTGCAGCTGGGTGACGAGCTGGGCGAACTGCTGCTCGAGCACGAAGATGCGCAGGCCGTCGGGCAGCTCGCGGTCGCCGCCGTCGCCGAGCACCCAGAGTGCATCACCCCCATCGGTGCGGGCCTCCAGGGCGAGGGCGTTGGCCACCAGCCCCTGGTAGGTCTCGGCCCGGCGAAAGTAGTCGTCCACCGATTCACAGGACAGCAGCATCAGGCCGTAGGTGCCATGGTCGGGCAAATGCAGGCCGCGACCCAGCTCGAACGACAGGCCCGGCACGGCCCCGAGCGCCAGTGCGTTGCGCCAGACCGCGAGGTGCTGCAGGACCGAGGTGCGGCAAGCGACGTCGTCCAGCGCCGCAGCGTCCAGCCCGGTGCCGGCCAGTACCGCGCCTGCCGGCACGTCCTTTCGCTGGAGCAGCCGGACCAGGGCGGTGATTTGGTATGGAGGGTAGTGCCGCCCCCAGGGGGGCGTGATCCGTTGTGACATGCGTCGGACTCGCCAGGGCCATCGATCCTGGCTGCAGTCTCCGGCGCGGCGTGCGCCGCGCCTATGTCGTCATGTCACATAGATCGGGGCGCAACGATGTGAGCACACCAAAGGCCCCGCCGGATCAGAACGTTGCGCAAGTGAAGGATTCGGCGGCGTTCACGTCGCCCGTGCCCTTGTATTTGGGCCACGCGGGGTAGTCGCACAGCGGTCGCTTGCGGCCCGGCACCCCTGCCGTGTCGGTGGTCACCTGCGCCTTGGGCGCGGTGCCGTTCTCTGCCCATTGCTCCAGCGCCGTCAGCGAGTCCCAGGTCGCGTTGAACACGGTGCTGACCGCATGGCCGTAGCCCGCGACTTCGTAGTAGCGCGCGAAGCCGTCGACGTAGTTCGGTCCCAACTGCGCCTGCAGGCGCTGGTAGAACTGCTCGGTGGCGCGGGTGCTCACCAGCACGTCCGACAGGCCGTGCGCCAGCAGCAGCTTCCCGCCCCGTGCCGCGAACGCCGACAGGTCGCTGCTGACGTCGAGCATCGTGCTCAATTCGCTGAGGCGGGCGCCCCAAGGGCCCGGGTTCTCGGGGTCGAGGGACAGGGAATCGAACTGGAGGTCGCGCGTGACGCCGTACTTGATCGTCTGGTCGAGTTGCTTGGTGATGTAGGGCGCACCGGCCGGCACGGGCATCGCCGGCTGCTCGGTGCCGAAGTTCAGGAAGGTCACGGTCGGCTGCAGCGGCGATGGGTTGCTGGTGATGCCCAGGTCCGCACCCCAGACGTTGTAGCCCGGGTACCCGGCGGAGCCGCTGGCGAGGAAGAAGTTGAAACTGGTCGCGGTGTTGATGGTCTTGAGCGCGGCGATCTGCGCGTCCGAAAGGCAGGTGTCGCCTGTGTCGGCGCCGTTGGCACAACGCAGCGGCGCGCCGTTCACCGTGGCCACCGAGGGATCGAAGGTGCTGTTGCACCGCAGCTGGTTGCTGACCAGGCCGTCGGCGACGCCGTCCAGTGTGTCGCAGGCCTCCAGCACCGCCTGGCGCAAAAGCGCCCGCTTGGGCGTGTTCGGGTAGGCGCCCGGCTGGGCCAGGGCGCGGCTCATGCGGTGGCCGCCGAGCATCGCCGAGAGCTGGTTCCATGCCGGATACCAGGCAATGATGCCGTCCCAGTCTTGCGGCCAGCGCTGCGCCACGGACACGGCCTCGCGCCCGCCGGTCGAGCCGCCGGCGAAGTACGACTTCACCGGCGCGCCGGCCGCATAGCGGGCCTGGATCAGATAGACGGCTGCATCGCGCGTCTTCTTGAGCGCGTGGCCGCCGAAATTGCGGAAGGCCTCGTCGTTGAGCTGGAACTGCCCGTCCAGCGAACCGGCGGCGTTGGCCTGGTGGCCGGAGTCGCTGGCGAAAGTGGCGTAGCCGCGGCCGAGGGGCGCAGGCTGGTCGGCCGGACCCGCGGGCACGTTGCCTGCCACGTTGGGGAGCGTGCCGTCGAAGCCGCCGCCGCCGAACATGACCACCTTCTTGTTCCAGGTGGTGGGCAGCGCAAGGCGGAAGTTGATGCTCGGTGCGTTGGGATCCACCGGCGAAATGCTGCCGAGCACATTGCAGTACTCCGGCAGCGCCGCGGCGCCGGTGCCGGTCGCCGCGGTGACGGTCGCCGCGGTGACGGTCGCCGCGGTCACCTTGCCGCCGGTGGTGGGCAGCGCGATGGACGAGGCGGGGATCGCCATCCCGACCAGCTCAGCGCATGCCTTGGGCGTGGGCGCGGCGGGCGGCGAGGCCGGGGGGGATGCGGGCGTGGCCGCCACGGGGGTCGAGGTGGGCGCGGCCAGCAAGCCCGTGCCGCCGCTGCCTCCGCCGCCGCAGGCCGAAAGCGTCGCGGCGCTCAGGCAGCCAAGCAGGAACAGATGTCGTTGTTTCACTGGAGTCTCCATGTTTCGTTGGATGGGGCGCCGTGGTCGGCGACCACACCCAGCGCCTTGGCGGCCGATGTTGATGCGCGGCGTGGCGGCCCGAAAGGTCGTGCGCGGAACGCCAGGAGTCATTTGCGGACAGCGCGGGAAAGCCCCAGGTCGGGTTTTCGAGGGGCGTGCGCGCGCCACCGGGGCGGCGCTTCGCGCGCCCCTATCGACCGGCGAGTCGATGACATCGAGGGGCCTGCAAATGTGTGCGTGCGACACATAGGGCGCACCGCGCGGTTTGCGGAGACTTCCCTCGCATCACCAATGAAGGAGACAAAACCCATGACGGTCGTTCGCCAACTTGTCCGCGCCGCGCTGCCGGCTTCCCTGTTGCTCGCCGCGGCGGCCCAAGCCGCGCCGGTGAAGATCGGCATGGTCGAGACGCTGTCCGGTCCGCAGGCTTCTTCGGGCCAGGCCTACCGCGCAGGCGTGCGCTATGCCATCGACAAGTTCAACGCCTCGGGCGGCTGGAACGGCGAGCCGGTGCAACTGATCGAATACGACAACCAGGGCGGCCCGGCCGGCGCGTCCGAGAAGCTCAAGGCGGCGGTCGCCGACGGCGTGCAGATCATCGTGCAGGGTTCGTCGTCCGCGATCGGTGGCCAGATCACCGAGGACGTGCGCAAGTACAACCTGCGCAACCCCGGCAAGGAGGTGGTCTACATCAACGTCGGTGCCGAGGCGCTCGAACTCACCGGCGAGAAGTGCAACTTCTATCACTTCCGCTTCGCGGGCAACGCCCAGATCCGTGCCAAGGCCCTGGTGCAGGCCATGAAGGAAGCCAAGGCGCTGGGCACCAAGGTCTATTCCATCAACCAGAACTATTCCTGGGGCCAGGACATGGAGCAGGCCATCGTCGACAACGCGGGCGCCGGAGGCTACCAGGTGGTGGACAAGACGCTGCACGACGTCAACAAGATCCAGGACTTTGCACCCTACGTGTCCAAGATCAGCGCCTCTGGTGCCGAGACCGTGATGACCGGCAACTGGTCGAACGACTTGCTGCTGATGATGAAGGCGGCCAAGGCCACCGGCCTCAAGGCTCGCTTCGGCACGGTCTACCTCGACCAGCCCGGCAACGTCAGCAACGCGGGAGATCTGGCGATCGGCAACTTCGTGGTCCATGCCTTCAATCCGGAAGCCGCCGGCGCGGCTGGCGAGCGCTTCGTGGCCGACTACACCGCGAAGATCGGTCACGCGCCGGTGTTCGTCGAGCCGCAGACGGTGTTCGGCCTCGACATGGTGACCGATGCCCTCAAGCGCACCAGGCCCGTCGGCGGCGCGCTCGACGTCAACGCCTTCGCCAAGGCGCTGGAAACCGGCAAGTTCATGACGCCCATGGGCGAAATGAGCATGCGCGCGGCCGACCACCAGGTGCAGATGCCGCTGGTGGTGTCGGTGGTGTCCAAGGACGCGAAGTACAAGGCCGACGGAACCGACATGGGGTTCAAGCCGGTGAAGGTGTTCAGCGCCGAGGCGATCTCGGTGCCTGCGCAGGCGAGCTGCAAGATGCAGCGTCCGGGCTGAGTCCGGTCCCCTTGGCACCCAACGGAGACCAACCATGTCCTCATCTCTCGAAGGCCAGCTCGCCTGGATCACCGGTGGTGGCAGCGGCATCGGCCTTGCCGGTGCCATCGAACTGGCACGTGCGGGCTGCCGTGTCGTGATATCGGGTCGCGACCCGGCCAAGCTGGAGGCCGCGCTGGCCACGGCGCGGCGCGACGGCGTCGATGCCGATGCCGTCAGCGCGATGCCGATGGACGTCGCCGACAGGGAATCGGTTCAGCGGGTGGCCCAGGCTGTCCACGCGGCGCACGGCCCGGTGAGCATCCTGGTCAACAGCGCCGGCATCAACTTTCCCAAGCGCTACTGGGGCGACACGGACGGCGAGACCTTCGACAAGGTGATGGCCGTCAACCTCCATGGCGCGACCTATTGCACGCTGGCGGTCATGCACGGCATGCGCTCGCTCGGGCGTGGCACCGTGATCAACGTCGCCTCGTTCGTCGGCTGGCACCTGACGCACCTGACGGGCCCGGCCTATACCGCGAGCAAGGCCGGCATGATCGCGCTCAGCCATTCGTTCAACATCGAAGAGGGCGTCAATGGCTTGCGCGCCACGGCCCTGTGCCCGGGCGAAGTGGCGACGCCGATCCTCAAGTCGCGCCCCGTGGCGCCGAGCGACGAGGACATGGCGCGCATGCTGCAGGAAGAGGACCTGGGGCGCACCATCCGCTTCATCGCCGAATTGCCGCCGCATGTCTGCGTGAACGAGCTGGTGATCTCACCGGTGTTCAACCGGCTCTACCTCGGGGGGAAGGAGTTCGGGCGGCGCTAGGCTATGTCGGCTGCGGGCGGGGCTTCAGGCTGGCGCATCAGGCTCCACAGGCGCAGTGCCATGTGGATCTCCAGCGCCCGCGCGGCGTTGCCCCAATGTCCCAGCATGTCCTCGATGGTGGCGAGCCGTTGACGCACCGTGTTCACGTGGATGCCCAGGCGCTGCGCAGTGGTCTTGGCGTTCTGGTTGC
Organism: Variovorax ginsengisoli; assembly: GCF_030486595.1. Taxonomy (GTDB): domain Bacteria; phylum Pseudomonadota; class Gammaproteobacteria; order Burkholderiales; family Burkholderiaceae_C; genus Variovorax; species Variovorax ginsengisoli_B. Next base: position 127,624 of record NZ_JAUJZH010000012.1, read on the forward strand.
CGTCGAAGTAGTGCAGCAGCGTGGACGCCAGCTGGGCGTTCTTCTTGCGGTCGTGCGAGATCAGGGGGCCGATGGTTGCCTCGAGAAAATGCGACAGGCTCGCCTGGTCGTGCGTCTCGAACAGCGCCGAGTAGAGCGCCAGCTCGTTCTGGCCGATCACCTGGCCCTGGATGCCCAGCCGTCCCAGCACGCCCAGGGCGCGCCTGAGCGTGGCATAGAGCTGGGGGAGCTCGGCCGGCGACGCTGCCGGCCGGGAGAGCACACCGCGATGCATCGCGCCGGCATTGCGGCGCGCCCAGGCCGAAAATTCCTGTCGCAAGTCAAAGGCCCGTGGTGCGCCGCAGACGATGACCAGCATGCCGTCGATCTCGTCGATCAGCGTCCGCTCCATCGACGCCATGGCGCGGAAATAGCGCGCCGCGTAGCCGGCGCCGGGGCCTTCCATCTCGACGAGCAGGAGGGTCAGCGGCTGTGACAGATCGAGACCCAGGCGTTCGGCGCGGTTGACCAGCACGGCCCATTCGTCCTGGCGCGGCGACACCAGCGTGCGCAGCAGCGCCGAGACATTGCGGCTCTTGGCGGCTTCCATCCGTTCCTGCGACAGCAGCACGATGCCGATCACGCTGGAGCTGCGCTCGAAGGTGCGCACCGCGACCTCTTCGAGCGTGCCTCGATGGAAGAGCGCGATCGAACCCAGCACGTCGTCGCCGCCGATGACCGGCATCACGCGGCAGCATTCGCCGTCCACCTCGAAGGCCTGGACGGAACGGCCCGCCTGGCGGCTCAACCGCAAGGCGTTCACCAGCTCTGCGCTGCGCCCGCCGTGCGGCTCGTAGCCTTGTGCGCCGAGGCCTGCATAACCGGTCGCGGCACCCTGGCTGATCACCTGCGCCGCCTCGTCCAGCACCACCAGGCTGCCACCGAGCAGTTGCGCCACCGACTGGCACAGCGTGGACAGCGATGCGCCGCGGGCCAGCAGCGAGGTCATCTGCTCGTGTGCGTCCGCGGCGGCCTGGATGCCGCGCAGGTGCCGCTCCAGTTCGGCGCGGGTCGCATCGGCCTTGTCCAGCGCTGCGCGCACCGCCTCGAAGTCGCGTGCGTTTTTCAGCGCGACCGCACCGTGGGTGGCCAGCGTGCAGAGGATCGACAGGCTCTGGGTGGTGTGGACGCGGTGGTAGCGGTCGGCCACGAACAGCAGGCCGACGACCCCGCCCTCCCAGATCAGCGGCACGCCGACGAGGGCGGCGATGCCGTCTTCCCGGAAGATCTCGTCCAGCCCGGCATCGTGCGCGAAGCGCGTGTCGTGCAGGTAGTCCGCCGTGGTGAAGGGCAGGTGCGTGGACATGACCACGCCTGCGACACCGCGATCGCGCAGCGTCACCATGTCGGACACCCGCGGCGAGATGGCGCCCTGCGCCACCAGCACGCGGAATTCGTCGCGCCCAGGATCGTGCACCGACAACCACGCCAGGTCGGAGCCGAGCAGCTTTCGCGCGCGCGCCACGATGGCGCCGAGGAGGCTGGCGAGGTCGAGCCGGCTCGAGAGTTCCTGCGCCGACTCGATCACGGCCAGCATGCCGCTTTCGCGTTGCTGGAGCAGTTCGAGGCGGTTGCGCACGGCCATCGCCATGCGCACCGCCTCGACCAGGTTGGACTTGCCGGGCCGGCTGGCGGGCAATGCATCGACCTCGGCCATGCATTGCGCGAATTCGTCGCTGGGCGTCCCCTGGTGCAGCAGGCGAACGAGCTGCAAGGCGATCTGCTCGCCGGTCTCCTCTTCATTGGTTCTCATCGTGCTGTCTCGCGTTCTCGTGCCGTCGGGGAGATGCTGTCCCCGTGACGAGGCTAACAGACGGAGTCGCCGCTTGCACGGGGGGCGATGACATCGAAGCCGGGGAAAAAGTGTGCGCCCGACACATAGGGCGAGACGTGCGCCACGTGGAGACTCGGTCAGACGACGCGGCGCCATGGGTGGCGGCGCGCAAGTGTGGAGGACCCCCATGCCGCTGTACGAATCCCTTCGACCCCTGCCGGAACTGCGCGTGCTCGTGACCGCCGGTGCCAGCGGCATCGGCGCCTGCATCGCCCGTGCCTTTCACGAGGCCGGGTCGCGGGTGCACGTGTGCGACATTGATCGCGCGGCATTGGATCGCCTGGTGACCGAGACGCCCGGCATCACGGGCAGCATGGCCGACGTGTCGGTGGCCGCCGATGTCGACCTGGTGTTCGACGACGTGCGCGGCTGCCTGGGCGGCCTGGACGTGCTGATCAACAACGCGGGCATCGCCGGGCCGACCGGACCCATCGAGAGCTTCGACGCCAGCGGCTGGGAGCGCACCGTGTCGGTCAACCTCAACAGCCAGTTCTATTTCGCCCGCCGCGCCGTGCCGCTGCTGAAGGAATCGACTGCCGATCCCGTGTTGATCGCGATGAGTTCGGTGGCGGGTCGCCTGGGCTATGCCTTCCGCACGCCGTACGCATCCACCAAGTGGGCCATCGTGGGCCTCACCAAGTCGCTCGCCATGGAGCTCGGTCCGCAGGGCATTCGCGTCAACGCGATCCTCCCCGGGGTCGTGGAGGGCGAACGCATGGACGGCGTCATCGCCTCGCGTGCGGCTGCGCTGGGCCTGGGCGTCGAGCAGATGCGCGAGGAGTACCTGCGCAAGATCTCGCTGCGGCGCATGGTCAGCGCGAGCGACGTGGCCGCGATGGCGCTCTTTCTGTGCTCGCCGGCGGCGCGCAATCTCAGCGGCCAGGCCATCAGCGTCGACGGCAACCTCGAGTACCTCTGAGCCATGGACTGGATCATCTTCTCGCTCCTCAACGGCGTGATCCATGGATTGCTGCTGTTCATGGTCTCGGCCGGGCTCACGCTGATCTTCGGGATGATGGGCGTGCTCAACTTCGCCCACGCCTCGTTCTACATGCTGGGTGCCTACTTCGCCTACACGATGCAGGGCATCGTCGGCTTCGCGCCGGCGGTCGTTCTGGCCACGCTGCTGGCGGGCGCGGTGGGCGCGGTGGTGGAGCGTTGGTTCCTGCGCCGCGTGCATCGCTACGGCCACGCGCACGAACTGCTGCTGACCTTCGGCCTGTCCTTCATCATCGCCGAGACCATCAAGTTGTTCTTCGGCAACTATCCGGTGGACTATCGCATTCCGCCCGCGCTCGACACGGCGGCCTTCGTGATCGGCAGCCAGCAGTACCCGGTCTACCGCTTGCTGATGGGGGGCGTGGCGCTGGCGATGTTCGCCGCGATCTACTTGCTGCTGACCCGGACGCGGGTGGGCATCGTCGTGCGCTCGGCCATCTACAAGCCGCGCATGGTCGAGGCGCTGGGGCACAACGTGCAGCTGGTCTTCATGGGCGTGTTCGGCGTCGGCGCCGCGCTGGCGGGCCTGGCGGGTGCCATCGCGGGCGCGTTCTACACCACCAATCCGAACATGGCGCTCGAAGTGGGGGTCATGGTGTTCGTGGTGGTGGTGGTGGGTGGGCTCGGCTCCCTGGGCGGCGCGATGCTCGCCTCGCTGCTCATCGGCGTGCTGACCTCATTGGCGGTCGGCGTCGACCGCAGCCTGGCCGACGCGCTGGCCCTGGTGGGTGCGGGCGAGTGGGCCCGCAGCGCGGGTGGCCTGCTCACGCTCAAGCTGTCGAGTCTCGCGGCCTCGCTGCCCTTCGCCCTGATGCTGCTCGTGCTGCTGCTGCGCCCCTCCGGCCTGATGGGCGAGAAGGCCTGATGACGATGCGTACCCCGCTCCTGCCTGCGCTCGCCGCCGTGGCCGTGCTCGGCGCGCTTCCGGTCCTGCTGCCGGCCGGCCTGCTCAACGCCTCGATCCAGGCGCTGATCGCGGCGCTCTTCGCCTGTGCCTACAGCCTGCTTGCCGGACGCGCCGGCATGCTCTCCTTCGGCCACGCCGCCTATTTCGGCGTCGGCGCCTTCGCCACGGTGTACGCCATGAACGCGCTCGGCGGCACCGGGCTGCTGCCGACGCCCCTGATGCCGCTGGTCGGGGCGTTCGGCGGCCTGGGCTTTGGCCTGATCGCGGGTTGGTTCGCCACCCAGCGCAGCGGCACGGCGTTCGCGATGATCACGCTGGCGATCGCCGAACTGCTGCACGCGCTGGCGCCGCAGCTCAAGGGCTGGTTCGGCGGTGAATCGGGCATCTCGACCATGCGCATGCCGGCCTGGGGTCTGAGCTTCGGTTCGACCACGCAGGTGTACTACCTGACGCTGGCATGGGTGCTGGTCTCGCTCGTCCTGCTGTACTTCCACACGCGCACGCCGCTGGGCCGACTCACCCTGGCGCTGCGTGAAAACGAGCATCGGCTGCGCTTCCTCGGCTACGACGTGCATGGACTGGGCGTGTCGGCCTTCGCCGTCTCGTCGATGTTCTCCGGCATCGCCGGCGGCCTGCAGGTAGTGGGCAACGAGTCGGCCAACTACGTCGTCTTCGACGCCGGCGTGTCGGCGACCGTGGTGCTCAACAGCTATATCGGCGGCGTCGGCAGCTTCCTCGGCCCGGCGCTGGGCGCTGCGCTGATGAGCTTCTTCGGCTACGCGGTGTCCGACACCACGCCGTCCTGGCTGCTCTACCAGGGCGTCCTGTTCGTGCTGGTGATGATGTTCATGCCCGAGGGGCTGACCGGGCTGGTGACCGCGACGCTGAGGCTGCTCGGGCGCCATGGCGTCATGGCGGTACTGCCGCTGGCCTTGAGCGCGGTGGTCGCCGGACTGCTGCTGGCGGGCGGGGCCGTCTTCCTGGTGGAGATGCTGCAGCGGCTCTGCTCGCAGGACTATCGCTCGCTCGCGCGCATGAGCGGGACTGCGCCGCCGGTGCAGCTCTTCGGTCGCGCCTGGTCGGCCGCTGCGGTGGGCACCTGGATCGTGCCGGCGGGCCTGCTGGCTGCGGGGGCGCTGATGGCCGGCGTGGCGCAACGCTGCCGTCGCGGGCTGGCGCTCGCGGCTTCGCCCGAAGTCCCGGAGCGCGCGGCAGCCCTGAGTGAACGAGCCCTGCCATGAACGATTCCATTCTTTCGCTGCGCGGTCTGCGCAAGTCCTTCGGCGCCACCGAGATCATCCGGGGTGTGGACCTCGAGCTTCGCCCCGGCGAGCGGCGCGCGCTGATCGGTCCCAACGGTGCCGGCAAATCGACCCTGTTCCACCTGGTTTCGGGCAACCTCGCTCCCACTTCGGGCGAGGTGATCTTCGACGGCCAGCGCATCACCGGCTGGGCGCCACAGCGCATCAACCGCCTCGGCTTGGCGCGCTCCTTCCAGATCACCAACATCTTCCCCAAGCTCACGGTGTTCGAGAACATCAGGCTGGCGCTGATGCGTCATCACGAGCGGCAATACACCTTCTGGCGCGTCATCGACCGCCTGGCCGGATTGCGCGCGGCCACGGAGACGCTGCTCGAGAAAGTGCGGCTGCAAGCCCAGGCGCAGACGCTGGCCGGCGAGATGTCCTACTCCGAGCAGCGCTCGCTGGAGCTGGCGATGACGCTGGCGTCCGACCCCAAGGCGATCCTGCTGGACGAGCCCATGGCCGGCATGTCCAGCGAGGAGACCCACTACACGATGGAACTGATCCGCGAAGTGACGGCCGGGCGCGCCCTGCTGATCGTGGAGCACGACATGGACGTCGTGTTCGCCCTGGCCGACCGGATCAGCGTGCTGGTCTACGGCGAGGTCGTCGCCACCGGCACGCCGGAGCAGATCCGCAACCACCAGGGCGTGCGCGAAGCCTACCTGGGTGAAGAGGCCGCGGCATGAATGCACCGGCCCCTGCGCTCCTGCGCGTCGACGACCTGCAGGCCCACTATGGCAAGAGCCATATCCTGCGCGGCGTCAGCTTCGGGCTGGCGCGCGGCGAGGTGCTGAGCCTGCTCGGGCGCAACGGCTCGGGCCGCTCGACCACGCTCAAGGCCATCATGGGCCTGGTGCCGCCAAGTTCGGGCCGCGTGTGGCTCGAAGGCCGGGAACTGGCCGGCGCCAAGCCCCATGCGATCTGCCGATCCGGCCTGGCCTATGTGCCGGAAGAGCGCGAGGTGTTCGCCAACCTCACGGTGGACGAGAACCTCAGAATGGGCGAGCAGACGCCGGTGCAGGGTGCTCGGCGCTGGACGGTGGCGCAGATGTTCGAGTACTTCCCCCGTCTGAAGGAGCGCCGGAACACCAAGGCCGGCAGCCTCTCGGGCGGCGAGCAGCAGATGCTCACCATCTGCCGTTCGCTGCTCGGCAACCCGCTGGCCATCCTGATCGACGAGCCGACCGAAGGCCTGGCGCCCAAGATCGTGGCGCAGGTGGGCGAGTGCATCCAGGACATGCGGCGCCAGGGCGTGTCGGTGGTGCTCGTCGAACAAAAGCTGGCGATCGCGCTGAAGGTGTCGTCGAGGGTGTGCGTCATGGGGCACGGCCGCATCGTCTTCGAGGGCTCGCCCGCACAGTTGGAGGCCGACCGGGGACTGCTGTCCCAGTGGTTGGCGGTTTGATGAACAGGAGCAAATCAATGGCCCAAGGCCAAGAGAAAGTCATCATCACCTGCGCCGTCACGGGCTCGGTGCACACGCCGACGATGTCGCCCTGGCTGGCGCTGACGCCGGAGCAGATCGCCACCCAGGCGATCGAGGCCGCCGAGGCCGGCGCGGCCATCCTTCATCTGCATGCGCGCGACCCTCTGGACGGCCGTCCGACTGCCGATCCGCGCGTGTTCGACCAGTTCGTGCCCCGGATCAAGGCCAGCACCGATGCCGTCATCAACATCACCACCGGTGGCAGCACGCGGATGACGCTGGAGGAGCGCCTGGCCTATCCGCTGCAGGAGAAGCCCGAGATGTGCTCGCTCAACATGGGCTCGATGAACTTCTCGGTGCATCCGCTGGCGCGCAAGTACAGCCAGTGGCAGCACGATTGGGAGAAGCCCTACGTGGAGGGCATGGAAGACCTGATCTTCCGCAACACCTTCCGCGACATCAAGCACATCCTCCAGGTGCTGGGCAAGGAGTGCGGCACGCGCTTCGAATTCGAGTGCTACGACCTGGGCCACCTCTACAGCCTCGCGCATTTCGTCGACGAAGGCCTGATCGAGGGGCCGCTGTTCATCCAGGGCGTCCTGGGCATCCTGGGCGGACTCGGCGCCGACCCCGAGAACCTGGTCACGCTCAAGAGCACCGCCGACCGCCTGTTCGGGCGAGGCGGCTACCGCTTCTCGGTGCTCGGAGCGGGTCGACACCAGATGCCGCTGCTGACCATGGGCGCGGTGCTCGGCGGCAACGTGCGTGTGGGGCTTGAAGACAGCCTGTACCTGGGAAAGGGTCAGCTTGCACGGAATTGCGCCGAGCAGGTACGCAAGATTCGACGCATCCTGGACGAGTTGTCGCTGGAAGTGGCGACGCCGGAAGAAGCCCGCGCCATGCTGGGCCTCAAGGGCCGGGCCGCGGCGGCATCCTGAACACTGAAGTTGGAGAAGACGTGATGAAGAAACTCTTGTCGGGCCGGGTGGCCATCGTCACCGGCGGGGGAGGTGGACTGGGTCGTACCCACGCGCTCGAACTGTCGCGCCACGGTGCGCGCGTCGTGGTCAACGACTTGGCCCAAGAGCGCAACGCCGCAGCGGCGAGTGCGGTCGCGGAAGAAATCCGGCGGGCAGGCGGCGATGCCATCGCGCTCGCGGGCGACGTGACGCGCCCCGACGAGATGGAGGCCATGGCGGCGCATGCCGTCGAGCGGTGGGGGCGCATCGACATACTCGTCAACAACGCTGGCATCCTGCGAGACCGCAGCTTTGCCAAGATGTCGCTCGAGGACTTTCGCCTGGTGATGGACGTGCACGTGATGGGCGCAGTGCACTGCACCAAGGCGGTGTGGGCGCAAATGCAGGCGCAGCAGTACGGCCGCATCGTGATGACGACTTCGTCCTCCGGCTTGTACGGCAACTTCGGCCAGTCCAACTATGGCGCGGCCAAGATGGCGCTGGTGGGCCTGATGCAGACCCTGGCCCTGGAAGGCGAGCGCCGCAACATTCGCGTGAACTGCCTGGCGCCCAGCGCCGCCACCGCCATGACCGAGGCCATCCTGCCGCCCGAGGCGCTGGCGCGCCTGACGCCCGAGGAGGTGAGCCCGGGCCTGGTGGCCCTGGTAGGCGAGCAGGCACCGACGCGCATGATCCTGTTGGCCGGGGCGGGCAGTTTCGAGTGCGCGCACGTCACGATGACCCAGGGCGTGCACCTGGCCGACCGAGCGCGCGCCGGAGAGGCGCTGTGCGACCAGTTGCAGGAAGTCAGCTCGCGCTCGGGGGAGGTGGTGCCGGCGACGGGCTGGGAACAGTACGAGCTCGAAGTGGCAAAGGCCTCGGCGAGCCAGCGTCGATCCGCCGGGGCCGTGGCGTCGCTCTAGCTGAATGCGGCGTCCGGCGCCGACTGCATGAGCCCGAAGATGATCTTGTCGAGCGTGATCGGGTAGTCGCGAACCCGAACCCCGGTCGCGTTGTAGACCGCATTGGCCACGGCCGCGGCACAGCCGCAGAGTCCCAGCTCCGCCACGCCCTTGGCCTTCATCGGTGAAGACTTGTCGTCGACTTCGTCAAGGAAGATCACTTCCTGCACGGGAACGTCCGCATGCACCGGCACATGGTATTCGGCCAGGTCGTGGTTGACGAAGCAGCCATATCGCGTGTCCACCACCGCTTCTTCCATCAGCGCCGCGCCGAGGCCCATCGTCATCGCACCGATCACCTGGCTGCGCGCGGTCTTCGGATTCAGGATGCGGCCGGCCGCGAAGACGCCGCTCATGCGGCGCACCCGCACCTCGCCGGTGGCGGCATCGACGGCGACCTCGGCGAAGTGGGCGCCGAAAGTGGCCTGCGCGTAGGTCTTGGCGAGATCGCCGAAATCGATCGCGTCCTCGGCCGACAGGCCGTTGCGGCCGACCACCTCGGCCAACGTGAAGCTGCGCGTGCCGGCGCTGATCCGTCCATCCGCGAATTGCGCGTCGACCGGCAGCAGGCCGGCCTTGCGGGCGATCGCGTCACGCAGCTTCATACAGGCCGCGAAGACGCCTGCGGTGGAGCTGTTGCCGCCCCACTGGCCGCCCGACCCGGCGGAAACCGGGAAGTCCGAATCGCCAAGCCGAACCTCCACTTGCTGCAGCGGAACGCCGAGCATCTCGGCCGCGGTTTGCGCAATGATGGTGTAGCTGCCGGTTCCGATGTCCGTCATGTCGGTGTACACGGTGACCTTGCCGCGCCCGTCGATCGCCACGCGGGCGGCGGACTTCATCGTGAGATTGCCGCGGAACGCGCTCGCCATGCCCATGCCGACCAGCCACCGTCCGTCGCGAACCTGCGCCGGGGTCGCCTTGCGGCGGTCCCAGCCGAAGCGCTGGGCGCCCGTGCGCAGGCAGCCAATGAGGTCGCGGTGCGAGAACGCGCGTCCAGGCTTTTCGGGATCGCTCTGCACGTCGTTGAGGATGCGCAGGTCGACCGGGTCCATCTTCAGCGCCTCGGCGAGTTCGTCCATCGCGATCTCGAGCGCCATCATCCCCGGGGCTTCGCCGGGTGCGCGCATCGCGTTGCCCTCGGGCAGGTCGAGCGTCGCGAGCCGGTGCGAGGTCAGGCGGTTGGCGCCGCCATACAGCAGGCGGGTCTGCATCGCCGCCGTCTCGGGCTGGCCGCCCGGCAGGTCGCCGGACCAGCTTTCGTGCGAGATCGCAGTGATCCGTCCATCGCGCCCGGCGCCGATGCGGATGCGCTGGATCGTCGCCGGCCGGTGGGTGGTGTTGTTGGCAATGTGCGGCCGGGCGAGCGCGACCTTGACCGGGCGGCCTGCCGCGCGCGATGCCAGTGCGGCCATCACGGCATCGCTGCGCACCCACAGCTTGGACCCGAATCCGCCGCCGATGAAGCTGGAGATCACGTGCAGCATGTCGCGCGGGATGCCGAGAATCTCCGACAGGTCGCGCCTTGCCCAGTCGATCATTTGCGAGGAAGTCCACAGCGTGAGCTTGTCGCCCTGCCATGCGGCGATGGTCGCGAAAGGCTCCATCGCCATGTGGCTCTGGTCCGGCGTGGTGTAGGTCTGTTCCACCTTGACAGCCGCCTGCGCAAAGGCGCCGTCGAAGTCGCCCACCGCGGAATCGGGCGGTTCCTCGTCCGTCTTCGGCTTGACCGCCGATTCGCGCCCGCGCGCAAGATCGAACCGTCCGGGCGCCGCCTGGTAGTCGATGCGGACCAGATGGGCGGCCGCGCGCGCCTGCTCGAAGCTGTCGGCGACGACGATGGCCACCGCTTGGTGGAAGTGATCGATCTCCGGTCCCGCGAGGAGTTTCGCGGTGATCGCTTTCGCCTTGCCGACCTTGCCCGCGTTTTGGTGCGTGACGACCGCGATCACGCCGGGTGCGGCGCGCGCGTCGACCGTGTCGATGCCCACGACGCGGCCCTTGGCGATCGCGGCGCCGACGATCACGCCATAGGCCTGGTTGGCCACCACGTCATGTCGCTCATAGGCGTAGGGCGCGGTGCCGGTCGTCTTCAAGGGGCCGTCGATGCGGTCGTGCGGCTGGCCGACGACCTGGAGGCGATCGATCGGGTTGCGGGTGGCGGGTTGATCGAATTTCATGACTCAGCCCTTTGCTTCCGACAGGACCGATGCCAGCATGCGCTCCAGCAATACCGGCTTGAATGCGTTGTGCGCCCCGGTGCGTGCGCCCGCGAGCGTGGCCTGGGCGATCGCCTGCGCGCTGCCGTGCTGCTCCGCCGCTTCGACTCTCCACGGCTTCGGCGCCAGCCCGCCGTAGGCGAAGCGGCCGCGGCCGTCGGGCTGGATGACCGCGGCCACGGAGACCAGCGCGAAGGCATACGACGCGCGGTCGCGAACCTTGCGATAGAAGTGCTTGCCGCCGAGCGGGGCGGGCAGAGTGACCGAGGTGATGATTTCGTCGCGCGCGAGAACCGTCTCGACCTCGGGCGTGCTGCCGGGCGTGCGGTGCAGTTCGGCGATCGGTAGGGTGCGCCGGGAGTTGTCGGCGCGCACCGTCTGGACGGTGGCATCGAGCACGCGCATCGCCACCGCCAAGTCGCTCGGGTGCGTCGCGATGCACTGGTCGCTGGCACCGACGATCGCGAGGTTTCGGTCGAACCCGCCCTGCGCGGAGCAGCCGGTACCCGGCTGTCGCTTGTTGCAGGGCTTGGTGGTGTCGTAGAAATAGGGGCACCGGGTGCGCTGGAGCAGGTTGCCGGCGGTGGTTGCCTTGTTGCGCAACTGCCCGGACGCACCGGCCAGCAGCGCCCGGCTGAGCACCGGGTAGTCGCGGCGCACGCGCGCGTCGGACGCAAGATCGGTATTGCGGACCAGCGCCCCGATGCGCAGGCCGCCGCCGGAATCGGCCTCGATCCGATCGAGCCCGAGGTGGTTGATGTCGATCAGGTGCGTGGGATTCTCGATCTGCAGCTTCATCAGGTCGAGAAGATTGGTGCCGCCCGCGATCACCTTGGCCCCCGGGTGGCTGGCCAGCGATGCGGCAGCGGCAGCGGGCGATGCCGCGCGTTCGAAGGTGAACGCCTTCATGGCTTCGTGCCCCCGACTTCCTGGATCGCCATGAGAATGTTGGAGTAGGCGCCGCAGCGGCAGAGGTTGCCGCTCATGCGTTCGCGAATCTCCTCGGCGGTGGCTTGCTGTCCGGCGTTGAGGTCGGCGCTGACGTGGCTCGGGATGCCGGCCTTGATCTCGGCCAGCGTGCCCAGCGCCGAACAGATCTGCCCCGGCGTGCAGTAGCCGCATTGAAAACCGTCGTGCTTGACGAAGGCGGCCTGCATCGGATGGAGTTTATCGGGCGTGCCGAGACCCTCGATCGTCGTGATCTCGTCGCCATCGTGCATCGCCGCCAGGCTGAGGCAGCTGTTGATTCGCCGGCCGTTGACGATCACGGTGCAGGCACCGCACTGGCCGTGGTCGCAGCCCTTCTTGGAGCCGGTGAGATGCAGGTGCTCCCTCAGGGCATCGAGCAGCGTGGTGCGGGTGTCCAACGTCAAGGTATGCGTCTGGCCGTTGATCTTCAGCGTCGACCTGACGGCCGGCGGCATGGCTGGATCTTTTTGGCTTGATGTGGTCATGGCTTGCGCATCGGATCGCGCGGTCGGCATCAGCGCGCCGGCCGCCGTCGCAAGGCTGCCGACAAGCACGCCGCGCCTGCGCACTTCCAGAAAGTCACCAGGGGGCGGTGCCATCTTCGTATCTCCGCGCCCCGAATTCAATAGCGGTACGGGCTGTCGGGGCGAGCGCGGCAGAGCCGGTCAAGAGGAGGAACGGCGAGTACTTTCATGCGGGCAAATCTGCGCCTGCCGGAGCGGCTCGTCCGTCGGCGCGTTGGCCCGTTTTCAAGTAGGCGCATGCCGCACGCCTACCGGAGGCCCGGGGACGCAACGTATTCTTCAGCCATGAATGATCCCGCCGCAAAGCGCGAGCAACTGGCTGCCAGCTCCTGGCAACGGTTTTCCCTGGCCTGGAGCAGCCTGCGGCAAGCCGCGCTCTCCACCCCGGGCCTGCGCGTTGTGCTGCTGGCCATCCGCAACTACATCCTTCACCAGAGCGCGAACCAGGCCGGGAGCCTGGCGTTCTCTTCGGTGCTGGCGATGTTTCCGCTGCTGATCCTCGTGTCAGCCGCTGCCGGCTTCTTCGGCCAGCCCGGCGATGCGGCGGCGCTGGCCGCCCGCGTGATGGGCTATGCGCCGCAGGTGGTTCGCGACGCGGTGCAACCGGTGATCGACCAGGTGCTTGCGCAACGCAATCAGGCCCTGCTGACGATCGGCGTGATCGCGACGCTGTGGACAGCCTCCTCGGGCCTTCAGGCGGTGCGCACGGCGCTCAATCGCTCGTATGGCATCCAACGCGGGCTGCCCTTCTGGAAGGCACGCATCAAGGTCACGCTGTTCACGGTGGTCGTGGGGGCTGGCGTCCTGGCAGCGTTCAGTTCGGTGATCATCATGCCGATCGTGTGGCAGGTACTGGAAGCCAACCTGGGTGCGGGGAAAGAGGTTCTCTGGCTGCGCAACAGCGTGCGCTACGGCTCGGCCTTCCTGGTGCTGAGCGTGCTGTACGCGCTCCTGTATGGCTGGCTGCCGGACGTCCGCCAGCGGCTGAGCTCCGTCCTGGCCGGCGCAGTGGTCGGTGCGTCGCTATGGGTTGCTGCCGCCGCGACGCTTTCCTACACCTTGCACACCGCGGGCAAGCTCGCGTTGATCTATGGGAGCTTCGCCGGCGTGGTGGCGACGCTCGTCTTTCTCTACATCAGCGCCACCACGCTGATCTTCGGCGCGGAGGTCAACGCGGTGCTGCGTGAATGCGCGGAGCCGTCGCAGCGCTGAGCCCGAGTCCACGCACATGCTGATGTGGCGCGGCGGACGCCGACGAAGCCGTCACGGCCGGCGGTCGGCCTTCAGGCGCTACGCGAAGCTTCTGACCTTCCCCGCGACGAACTCGTCCCTGGCGGCCAGCAAGGGGTTGCGGTGTCCGTCTGTCTCCAGCCTGCAAAGGGCATGGCGGGCGATGTCGTCGGCGCTGACGCTGCCGTCGGCGATTCGGCGCAACTCATGCGAGAAGGCCAGCAGCCACGCTTCTTCCGGTGTCGGCATTCGCGGATCCCAGAGCGCGTCTTCCGGACCGGGCACCGGCGCCCGGGCGCGCTTGTTCGCGTCCCTGGCGGCCGACGTGCGAACGGAGGCAGCGAACGTCCAGGCTTCCCGCTGTTCCGGATCGAGTTCGGCGGTCGGCTCCGCTCGCTCCTGCCCTCGACTGGCGACGATGGCCTCCAGATCCGCCGACGTGAAGCCGCCCGCTGCCTTGCTGCGGCCGGCCAAGGCCACATCGAGGGCAAACGCCCAGTGAGAGGGGACCCGGGGATCCTTGCACAGCATCCGCGAAGCCAGCTTGGCGGCCTTCGGACTCATCTGCTGGATCTTCCCGTAGCATTCGCTCCAGAGCATGGTGAGAGTTCTCCGCTTACCGGCTGGAGCAATTGACGTGCCCGATGGCGTCCCCCCGGGGACGCTGCGATCAGGAAGCACGGCGGCAACATTTGCGGCAAGTATTGCCAGTGGAGGATCCGTGGGATGCCCGTTGAAGCCCAAAGGGAAGAAGGTGCGTTCGCGCGTGGCGAGCGGCGGTTGAGCGTGTCGGCGTACATCGGTCTGGTCGCTTCCTGCCAGTCTGCCCTGAACGTCGGGATGGCTCGGCTCAGCCCGGCGAGCCAGGTGGCGATCTGGAGTTCTCTGCAGCCCGATGCGCTCCTGCCCTCCAGTGGGAGACGCACGTTGTGGGCGTTGCGGCGAGGCGTATTGGACGACCTGGCGCCCCTGGCCCAGAGCATGCTGCCAGCCGAACGGCAGTGGGTCCCCACGAAGGACGAGCAACTGGCCTTTCGCGCCGTGCTCGAGGCCCTCGCGACCGGCCGGCAAACACAAGGCGAGATCTGCGGTTTCTGCAACCTGATCCATGACTGGCCGACGGTGTTGGGCGTGTCGGAGTACCTCAAGGGTGAGCTTGCGGCCGCTGTACGCCTGGCGACGCTGGAGATCGTGGACAACGACCAGCCGAGGCAGGTGCGATTGCCCAGCTGGGGCCTGGTCGGCGCGTTGCTGGACCCGGTCCGTGCCGCCGGGCGCCGGTCGGAGGTTGCCATCGGCGCATTCACGGCGGCGCTCGCATCGCTGCTGGGGCCGGCGAGTGCGGTGCTCACCGAGGTCCACGCGCACCTGCTGGTTCGTCTCTACGGGGCCACGCGGGCAGGCCGCAAGGCTTCGGCGCCGGAAATCGCGCTGCGCACCCTGCCGCTGGTCACCAAAAAAGGCGTGTCCCTGTCGCCGCAACTGGCCGACAGGCTTCCGCAGGTCGTGCAGGATTTGGAGACCCTGGGCCTTGTCCAGCGAACCGAGACGCAACAGATTCGCTGGATTCCGCTCACCCTCGTCCACTTGCCGCCGGGCCAGGGCGCCGCGCCGCCGACTTGACGGCGTCGTCGGTCACCGGCCGTCGTGCAAAAGCCGCGCGCCTTGGGTAGTATTTCCGGACGTTCGATCAGGAGCATTCCAATGAGCAAGCGAACCATCGCAGTCAAGCCTGAGTCCGAGCCTCGTCCCGCGCGGCAGGCGGATTGGGAAATCGTCGAGCCCGGAGCCCCTGCAAACTTCGCAAGCTTCTCCTGGTCGATCACCGAAGTGGCGAGCGTGGGCGGCCGGACTCGGATCCGGTCCCGGACGACCCGCTGGACGGATGGCAAACTGGCGTCGGAGCGCTTCGAGGGCGAACTCGAGAGCGGCGCATACCAGCGGTTGGCGGCGCAGGCCCAGGCCCAGTTCGCCGAGCAAGTGCGCGCCCTGATGCAGCCCATGCGCTGGCTGTGGCCATCGTTCAAGGAATAGCCGCTTGCCGGACGGCGACAGCGGTTGCCGAAGCGAGGCACAACCACGAGCGTGGCGCGGTTCCGTGCGGCACGGTCACTACACTCTTCGGTGTGCCCCACGAAACGCAACCCCATGTCCCTGTCCGACCAACTCCACATTCCCGCGCCGAACCCGGACGGCAGCTTCGCCGCGCCGGCGGCTCCGCCGGCCGATAGCGCCGCCGACGCGCTGCGCGACGCGCAGGCGCAGCACGCCGCGCTGGCCGAGCAGCTCGACGCGGTCAACGAGCTGCTGGCCAAGCCGCTCAACGAGATCCTGGCGGACCGCGAGCGCTTCAAGGAATCGGCCGCCGCGTGGGACGCCTTCGGCGCCATGTGGATGCTGTCGCAGCGCGCGATGAAACGCGTGGCGGTCGACCTCGCTGCGCAGCTCGGCGTGAGCGAGGACGAGGTGGTGGCCCGCGCGATCGTGCACGCCAACGAGGTGCTCAACGGCGACGGCGTCGATCTGGGCGGCCTGGTTGCCGAGGCGCAACTCGCGCACATCGCCAGGCACAAGTCGTTGCTGCGCAAGCAGTTCCGCTGAGCGCGGCGGCCATGGACGACATCGCTTCGCTCGCCGACTTCGCCGCGCGCCACCGCCGTCTCTTCGTGCTGACGGGCGCCGGCTGCAGCACCGACTCGGGCATTCCCGACTACCGCGATGCCAACGGCGACTGGAAGCGACCGTCGCCGGTGACTTTCCAGGCTTTCACCGGCGACGAACTCACGCGCCGCCGCTACTGGGCGCGCAGCCTCGTCGGCTGGCCGACCATGGCGACAGCCAGGCCCGGCGCCTCGCACCGCGCGCTGGCCCGGCTCGAGGCCTCGGGCCGCGTGGGACTGCTGCTGACGCAGAACGTCGACGGCCTGCACGATGCCGCCGGCAGCCGTCAGACCATCGACCTGCACGGCCGCATCGACACCGTGCGCTGTCTCGGCTGCGAGACGCGCACGCCGCGTGCCCGATTGCAGCAGGCGCTGCGTGCGCGCAACCCCGCGTGGGCCGCACAGGAAGCCCGCGCTGCGCCCGACGGCGATGCGGATGTCGAGGGCAGGGATTTCGCAAGCTTCGACGTGCCGGCCTGTCCGCTCTGCGGTGGCATGCTC
Organism: Variovorax ginsengisoli; assembly: GCF_030486595.1. Classification (GTDB taxonomy): domain Bacteria; phylum Pseudomonadota; class Gammaproteobacteria; order Burkholderiales; family Burkholderiaceae_C; genus Variovorax; species Variovorax ginsengisoli_B. The sequence continues at coordinate 144,163 of NZ_JAUJZH010000012.1, forward strand.
AAGCCCGACGTTGTCTTCTTCGGCGAGAGCGTGCCCCGCGAGCGCGTGCAAGCCGCCTACGCGGCGCTGAGCGAAGCCGATGCCGTGCTGGTCGCCGGATCGTCGCTGATGGTGTATTCGGGTTTCCGGTTCGTACAGGCGGCCGTGGCCGCAGGCAAGCCGGTGGTGGCGATCAACCTCGGACGCACGCGGGCCGACGATCTGTTGGCGCTCAAGGTCACGCAGCCGGTGGGCGACGCATTGACCGCCCTGGCCGAGCAGCTGGCGGCATGATTCAGAAGTCGGAAGACCGGACGATGATCGGTTCGCGGCGCGTGGCGTCATAGCGCGACCAGGCGGCCACGTTGATCGCCACGTGGTTTTCCTCGTAGGCGCTCACCGCGCGGCTGGCGCCATCCGAGGCATGCACGTAGGCCCCGAAATGGGCCGCGAGCGCATCGTCCGTGATCAGGGCTTCGATCTCGCGGCCTTGCACCGGGAGTGCGAAAGCCACGCCATTGCCGACCCAGCGCGCGCCGCGCGCGCCGCCGATGCGATGGCCGCTGGCATCGATGCCCCTGGGGGGTTCCAACGGCGCCCGCGCGGTTTCCACGGCTTCCTCGACGGGTTCCGGCTGCGGATCTTCGATGACTTCGGCGGACGCGAAGTCCCGGTCCAGATACATCATTTCGTAGTTGCAGATCTGGATCACGTCCCGGTCCAGCAAAGGCCGCAGCGCCACGTCGTCGCCGTTGACGAGTGTCCCGTTGGTGCTGTGAAGGTCGTGCAAGGTGACGAAATTCCCGAGCCTCGTGAGAACCGCGTGGGTCTTGCTGACGGTGGTGTTCGGGAGCACCAGGTGGTTGCTCAGGCTGCGACCGATCCTGAACTCGCCTTCGAGCAGCCGCACATTGCGCAGCGCCACACCGTTCTTCGTCACGATCAGAGTCGGCATCGCTCGGGCTCCCCTTTTTGGCGATGGTATTTCGTCACGGGCGTGGCCGCCCAGGATCGTCACAAGACGAGAGCAATGAGACGAACTGATACGGCAGGCGGCAGCCTGGCCGTGTTTGCGTCAATAGCGATACGGGTTGTCCGGACGGCGGTCGTAGCGGTCCGGCACGCCGTCGCGGTCGTAGTCACGCCGCCCGCCAGCGTGGGGTGGCGGCGGGGCAGGGCGGCTGTTGTAGTACGTGCCGGGCGGCGGACCGGCATCATAGGGAACGGCGACGCAGCCGGTGAGTGCGGCACCGGCCAGCAGGAAGGGAATGAGTATTTTCATGCACCCAAGTTGCACCGATCCGCCGCCTGTGACCACCGGCGCATCCACCCGTGTCCAAGTAGGTGCATGCCGCGTGATGCGCCCTTCAGGCTGCTTCCCTGCGTCCCGCGAAATATTCAACCAGCCGCGTCTGTTCCTGCTCGAACGCCGGCATTCCGGCGAGTACCGCCTTCCAGTCCCCGTTGCGGCTGGCGCGGTCGATGGTCTCGCAGGCGGCCGCGAACGCGAGCGCACCGACCATCTTGCCGGCGCCGGCCATGCGGTGGGAAAACTGGGTGGCCTGGGCGGCGTCGTCGGCCGCCACCGCCTGCCGGAGTCCGGCCGAGTCGTCCTCGCAGGTTCGCCGGAACGTCGCCAGAACCTCTTCCACCATCGAACCGTCGCCGCCGCATTTCGCCGCCAGCAGCGCCTCGTCGATCGGGCCGGCCGTGGGCGTGATGGCCGGGCCTGCGCCACCGGTCGCGGCGGGCGTCGGCGGCGCCAGGGGAAGCGGCAGCCATCGATCCAGCTTCTCGGTCAGCCGCGCCAGTTCGACCGGCTTGACCAGGAAGTCGTCCATGCCGGCGGCGAGACAGGCCTCGGCTTCCCCCTGGAGCGCGTTCGCGGTGCAGGCGACGATCGGGATGCGCCCGCCGGTCCCCGAGGCGGCTTCCTCGCTGCGGATGGCGCGCGCCAGCTCGTAGCCATCCATGTGGGGCATGTGGCAGTCGGTGATGACGAGGCCATAACGGCCCGCTTGCCACATCTTCAGGGCCTGGCCGCCGTCGTCGGCGGTCTGGGCGGCATAGCCAAGCGTTCGCACCTGGCGCAGGAGCAGCATGCGGTTGACGGGATGGTCGTCCACCAGCAGCACCAGCGTGCCCTCGGCCGCTGCCTGCGCCGCGGCGGGCGCAGCGCGCCGCGTGGCGATGGCCGTCGAAAGCGCACGCACGCTCCCGGCGCTCTCCGGGAGGGCGTCGGCCATGGGCAGCGACAGCTCCAGGGCGATCGTCGTGCCGCTTCCCGGCCGGCTGTCCATGCTGATCGAGCCACCCATCAGCTGTGCCAGCTGGCGGGAAATCACCAGCCCCAGTCCGGTGCCGCCGGGCCGCCGCCGCGCCTGCTCGCCGACCGCCTGGCTGAACGGCTGGAACAGGCGTTGCTGGTCCTCGGGCGAGATGCCGATGCCGGTGTCCTTCACCTCGAAGCGCAGGCGCTCCATCCCTTCCGATCGGCCCAGCCATTGGACGTTGATGTCGATCCAGCCCTCGGAGGTGAATTTGATCGCGTTGCTGACGAAGTTGTTGAGGATCTGGCGCAGCCGCACCGGGTCGACCGTCAGCGCCGGACTGACGCGCGGATCGACCATCCGGCGAACGATCAGGCATTTGCTGCTGGCATTGCCGAGGTAGATGCTCTGCACCTCCTCGACCAGGCGCTTGACCGAGGCGACTTCGGGGCGGATCTCCAGCTTGCCGGCCTCGATCTTCGAGAAGTCGAGGATGTCGTCGATGATGCGCAGCAGCGACCGGCTCGATTCCCGCACCAGACCCAGCGTCTCGCGCTGCTCGGGGTCCAGCTCGGTCAGGCCGAGCAGTTCAAGCATCCCCAGCATGCCGTGCATGGGTGTCCTGATCTCGTGGCTCATGGTCGCCAGGAAGGTGCTCTTGGCGCGGGTGGCGGCCTCCACCTCGGCGCTGCGCTGCGCCAGGGCCGCGTTCAGCCGCTCGATTTCGCGCTCCCGCTTCTTCCTTTCCGTCACGTCCTCCGAGATCGTCAGCAGGTAGCGCGGCTGGCCGGCCTCGTCGAGGATCGGGATCTTCTTCGCGTGCAGCACGCGCACGCTGCCGTCGTTCGCATGCAGAGTCTCCTCGGGGATGTCCACTTCCCGGCCCAGCGCCAGCGCTTCCTTGTCCTTGGCCGTGAAGAAGGCGGCCTCGGCACTGGAGCTGACGAAGTCGTCCACCGTCTTGCCCAGCAGTTCCTGCTCGCTGCGGCCGGTCAGCTCCTCCATGCGGCGGTTGACCCGCACCAGCTTCAGGTCGGCCGCGTCCTTGACCATGACCTGATAGGGAATATGGTGGATCACCGAGTTGAGGAACGCGTTGGCCGTTTCCAGTTCGGCCGTGCGCAGGTGCACGCGCGCCTCCAGCTCGGCGTTCAGGGCCCGCAGCTCGTCTTCGGCCCGGCGCAGCGTCGCCTTCTGCCGCTGTTCGGCGAGCGCTCGACGGACCGAGTAGAACAGCCGTCGCACCCGCTCCTTGAAGACGTAGTCCGTGGCGCCCGCCTTCATGCATTCGACCGCCTCCTCTTCGCTGATCAGGCGGGTCGACAGCACGATCAGGAGTGCTTCCGGCTGCTGCTGGCGCACCGCGTGCAGCATCTCCAGGCCGCCGGCTTCGTAGTCGGACAGGACCAGGTCGAAGGCTTGCCGATGCAGGGCGCGGACGAAGTCGTCGCGGGTCTGCACCCAGACGATGTCGCAGACCAGGCCCTCGTCCTGCAGCGTCCCGCGGATGCGCTGCGCGTCGGCCGGGTCGTCCTCCAGCTGCAGCACGCGAATGGCGGCGGTCATCGCGCTGCGTCCTGCTCGCCGCGCAGCGACTCGACGACCTCCTTGAACTCCTCGCGGTTGCGTTCGCTCAGCGCGGAGAGGGCCTCGTGTGCCTGCAGGATCCGCTGCTGCACGGCGGCGCGGACGTCTCCCGTTCCCAGCGCGTAGAGAGGGGGCGCGGCGGGACCGTGCTCGCGGATCGCGGCCAGCACCTGCGCCATGCTCAGTTCCTCGAACAGGGCGCGCACCGCCGGCGTCACCCCCGTCAGCACCACGCCGCCCCGGTCGACCAGTTCGTGGACCGTGCCGAGGCAGGTGCTGTCCATGTACTCGCAGCCGGAGAGGTCGAGGACCAGGGGTCGTCCGCCGTCCAGCACGGCGAGGGCCGTTTCATGGAAGGCATCGCAATGCAGCCAGGTGGCCCTGCCGCGCAGCGCGAGGTGCGCGGCATGGTCGGATTCGCCGTAGAACACCACCTCGCTCTCCGGGCGCGGCGCGCCGGACGCCGTCGCCTCGGGCATCCCGGCGCCATTGTCGAACCAGGAGGCACCCGCGTGCGCGTCGATCAGCAGGATCGTCACGTCGTCCCGTTCCGCTCCTGCCGGCGCACCGGCGTGAAGCCGGGTGATGACCTCCTGCGCGCTGGCGACCGGGCTGGCGAGCACCTGCTGCAGCAGGTCCAGGTCGCGTTCCGACCCGGAGGGCAGGAGCCCGTCGGTGTAGAGCAGGATCCGGTCGCCCGCCAGCAGCTGGAGACGCTCCTGCAGGAAGTGCGCGTCCGGTGCCAGCCCGAGCGCGGGCCCGGTGCGGCGGACCAGGCGCGCCGGCTGGCCGTCGCGGGCGTGCAGCACCGGCGGATGGCCTGCCGATGCCAGCGTGAGGCTCGCGTCCGAGGTGTCCAGCAGGCCGAAGACGGCCGTGAGGAACAGCCCCGGCGCGGCATGAGCCTCGCAGATCGAGCGGTTCACCGCGGCCAGCACGTCCGCCGGCGGCAGCGCGAGGCCGGTCGCCGGGTCCACCAGCACCAGCCGCTGCTTGAACAGCACCGAGAGCATCGCCGAGGTCACGCCGTGGCCGGTGGCGTCGGCCAGGTAGAAGGCGAGGTGCCGCTCGCCCAGCCGGACCACGTCGTAGAGGTCGCCGCCCACGTGCTGCCCCGGGCGGTACAGCGCCTGGATGCAATAGCCCTCCATCGGGGGCGGGCTGCGCGGCAGCAGGGCGCGCTGGATCACTTCCGCCCGCTCGAGGTCGCGGCGCAGCACTTCGGAGGTCTCCTCGAGCTCGCGGACCTTGCGCTGCAGTTCCCGGTGCAGACGCTCGCGTTCGGCCAGCAGTTGCCGCCGTTCGAGCGCGTTGCGCACCGCCACCCCCATTTCCTCGGCGCGCGGCGACTTCGGCAGGAAGTCGAACGCGCCCAGCCGGATGGCGGCCACCGCCGAGTCGAAGGTCTCCAGCCCCGACAGGACGATCCACATGGCGTCCGGCACGGCCTGACGTCCCCAGCGCAGCAGCTCCAGGCCGTCCATCCGCGGCATCATGATGTCGGTCAGCACCAGGACGATTTCGGGGTGCGCGCGCAGGACCGCCTGGGCGGCGATGCCGTCGACCGCCTCCAGGACCGGGGCGCAGCCGAGGCTTTCGAGGGCGCGCTTCACCAGCAGGCGAGTCACCGGCTCGTCATCCACCACCATCGCGACGGGAGGGGCAGCATCGAGGTTCATCAGGTCCGCCAGCGTTGCCGTGCAGACAGGGGATTTTCCGAGCCGGCGGGCGGGTTGTCTAGAAGCGGCCCGTTGCCCTTCGGATGACCGTCTTGTCCTTGGCCGGCGGCTTGCCGCCCGCGGGCGCTGCGGCCGACCGCGGCGCGCGCTTGGCGGGCTTGCGCCGGCCCTTGAGCGACTCGATCAGCGACAGGGCTTCCTTGTCGAACTTCGCTTTGTCGTCGGGCATGGCGGCCCTTGGTTGTTGAGATTCTCTCTAGGGAAATCTCGTCGTTTTCCGGAAAACGAGGATGTTGATATTTTTGACTATTGTTGAGAGGTTGAGCAAGTTTCCGGCTGGTCTGGGAAGTGCTCGGGCAACCTGAAGGATGAGGCCGAGGAACGCATTGTTCCGCCATACCGAAACAAGCATCTTCCTTGCAACGATTACGCTTTTGTTCCGTTATAACGAAACTAATGGAGGGTTTGTGGCTTTCGGGGTATAGTTTCGGAAACCCGGAACAATATGGCCCGCACACTTCCTGAATTTCAGAAAAACCTGAGTCCAGCAGCGGCGACACTCGCGCAACTCGGGAAACTGGTGCGGAATCGACGCGCCCAGTCTCGCATGCGCATCGACGATGCGGCGTCCCTCAGCGGCGTCTCCAGTGACGTGCTTTCGCGTTTGGAGAACGGCAAGCCGGTGACCGCGGACAAGCTCATCATGGTGCTGGAGAGCCTGGGCCTGTGCATCCTCGTTGTGCCCAAGACGGAAATTCCTGCCATCGAAGCGGTGCTTGGCCAGAGCGCTCCGAGCGAGGGCCGGTGATGGACGGGTACATCCTCGACGTGTACGCGGGCGGCGTGCGGGTCGGGACGCTGGGGTACGACCAAGCTCAGGATAGCTTCCAGTTCAGCTACGCCTCCGCATGGCTCGCGTTGCCAAGCCGGTACCCGCTCTCGCCACATCTGCCCTTGGAGGGCGGCGCGGCGCCGCTCGCCATTCGCCGTTTTCTGGAGAACCTGCTCCCTGAAGGCGAAGCGCTGGTCGTGGCGGCCAATGATGCCCGCGTGGCGCGCAACAACGTCTTCGGGCTTCTTCGCCACCTCGGGCATGAGACCGCTGGGGCGCTGAGCTTCGTGGCCGCCGGCCAGGTGCCGGCTGAGCAGGAGCGGCTGCGCCGGCAGCTGCCGTTCGAAGAGCTGCAGGCACGTATCGACAACCGCGCGAACGAACCCTTCAACCGGTGGGACGGCAAAGTGCGCATGTCCATCGCGGGGCACCAGGACAAGCTTCTGGTGGCCATCGACGATGGAGAACTGTTCCTGGTCGACGGGGCGCTGTCGTCCACGCACATCCTCAAGCCGGAGCCGGCGCGCGAGGCGGCGCCTTGCATGGTGGCCAACGAGCATTTCTGCATGCAGCTGGCCAATCGCATCAGCATGCGGCGCTGGAAAGCGCCTTGCGCCGCGCAGGTGAACATCCTGCGGGTGCCGTCGCCGGTGTTGAGCATCGAGCGATTCGACCGGCGCGGGACGCCGGCCGGAGTCGAGCGGCTGCACATCATCGATGGGTGCCAGGCGCTCGACTTGTCGGTGAGTGCGAAGTACGAGCGCAACGTGGGGGAACAACCGGACGTGCGGCACATTCGCGATGGGGCCAGTTTCGAAAAGCTCGGCACGCTCAGGCCCGGGTTCGTCCAGCCGGCGCTCGCGATGCAGCGGCTGGTGCTTTGGGCCGTCACAACCCTGCTCTTCGGCAACAGCGATTCGCACGGCAAGAACATCTCTTTCTTTGTAGACCGAACAGGGCTCACCCCGACGCCGCTGTATGACCTGGTGAGCGTCGTTCAGTACGAGGCGTTCCATCACGACCTGGCGATGGCATTCGGGGACGAATTTGAACTGGATGCCGTGCTGTCTTTCGCAATCGCCGACTTCTGCGTGCGCATGGGCGTTGACCGCAGGTACTTTGCACGCGAGTTGACGCGACTCTGCGAGTTCGCGCTTCAAGAGGCGCCGGCGCAGGCGGCGGACCCCGCGTATACGGGAGACGAAGTCGCCTTCGTTCAGAACCTTGCCCAGTTCGTGGACACGCGAGCGCGGGCCTTGTTGGCCATGGCGCGCGACATCCCCAAATTCGCTGCGGACAGCTTCTAGGGACGGTCGAGACGGCGCCGCGGCGTGCACGGGGCAGTCCCCCCGCCTAGAATCGAAGCCCGCCCGGCCGCCATGTTCGTTCGCCAAGGGAGACCCGATGAGGCAAGTCGAGATCACCTACCGGTACGACGCCGACAACACGGTCTCGCGGCCGCGGCCATCGGATGCGGACGAGGCATGCCGGCGCCTCGACGAGGGCAACCAGGCCTTCGCCACGCTGTTCGACAGCCTGGTGTCGGGGAGCGGCATGGCGCGACGAGTCATCGCTGTCGATTCGCGCGACCTCGGCATCCTGCCCGGCGACCATGGGCCGCCCAAGCAGCGTCCTTACGCGGCGGTGCTCGGCTGCTCCGACGCCCGCGTGCCGATCGAACTGATCTTCAACGAAGGGCCGAACGATCTCTTCGTCGTCCGGGTCGCGGGCAACGGGCTGGGCGGCGAAGTGCTTGGCAGCCTGCGATACGCCGCCGACCACCTGGGCGACAGCCTCAAGCTCGTCGTGGTGCTGGGCCACAGCGGCTGCGGCGCCGTGTCGGCCGCCGTCGACGCCTTCCTCCAGCCGGCGACCTACATCTCGCTGGCCCCGGACCATTCCCTGCGCGCGATCCTCGATCGCCTGCTGATCGTCGTCCACGCGTCGGCGACCCGGATCCAGGCGATCCTCGGATCGGAGGTCACCCGCCGTCCGGGCTACCGCGATGCCCTCATCGAGGCCTCGGTCGTGCTGAACGCCGCGCTGACCGCCTACACGGTCCAGAAGGAACTCGGCGGCGTCGGGCAGGGCGACCTGCAGGCGACCTATGGCGTCTACCTCCTGTCGACCCGGCAGATCTGGGCCCCGCGCGGCGGCAGCGCCGAATGCGCCGGCCTCGCCCGCTGCCCCGTCGATCTGGCAGACTTTGCCGCCCTGGCCGATGCCGTGGCGCGATCGGATCGATTCACGAAGCTGCTCGAGGAGGGTCCGGCTTGAGCCGCCGGGCCGGCCCGGGCCGGCACCTTGGCGTGCGAGAGGAAAGACCATGGGACGCATGAGCGGGATGTTGGCGAGCGCGCTGCTGGGCGCGCTGCTCGCGCTGCGCGCCGGCGGCGCGGCGGCGGCGGACACGGCAGCCACGACCCACCCGCCGACCTCCGGCGCGGTCATTGCCGAACAGGTCGACGAGCCCGCCACCCTGCGCATCCTGAATCGCGAGGTGCTGACGATGCGCGCGCGCCTGGCCGGCCTGACCCCGCAGGCGCGCGTGCAGCGCGCCCGCGAGCGGATCGGGGTGCTGCCGGACGAGGCCGTGGACCTGCCGCTGAACCAGATCCAGTTCAACCTCGGCGAGGTGCACGGCGTGCAGTTCCTGCTCGGCGACCTGCCGCTCTTCTCGGTGCTCGAAGGCGACGCCGACATCGAAACCAAGCAGGGCTTCGATGCGCTGGTGCTGCAGACGCGGGCGCGGCTGGAGGAGGTCCGCACCGCCTGGCGCCAGGCCCGCAGCAAGCCGCTGCTGCTGCAAGGCCTGCTGAGCACGCTGGTGGCCACCCTGGCGCTCGGCGTTCTGGTCTGGATCGTCTATCGGGTCAGCGCCAAGGCGGTCGAATGGATGGAAAAAAAGCGCGACGTGCTGGCCGGACGCTTTCCCTACGTCGACTGGCGGGAGTTCCTGGCCCGGCTCGCCGTCGGGATTCTGCAGATCGTGCAGTGGGTCGTCCTGCTCGCCATCGGCTACTTCTACGTGTACTACGTGCTCGACAGCTTCGTCGCCACCGAGCCGATCGCCAAGAGCTTGGGCAACTGGCTGCTGGGCAAGGTCGAATGGCTGGCCGAAGGCTCGCTGGAAAGCCTGCCCGGCCTGGTCACCGTCTTCATCGTGCTGATGCTGACGCGCGCCGCGGTCGACGTGCTCGGCTACTTCTTCGATGCGCTGCAGAAGGGCCGGCTGCGCCTGCCGATGGTCCACTCGGAGACCGTGCCCGCCACCCGCCGGATCTTCACCCTGCTGACCTGGGCGCTGGGTGTCGCCATCGCCTACCCCTTTCTCCCGGGCTCGAGCAGCGATGTGTTCAAGGGACTCTCCGTGCTGTTCGGCCTGATGGTCACGCTCGGCTCGTCCGGGCTCGTCACCCAGGCCATGAGCGGCCTGGTCGTCGTCTATTCGCGCTCGCTGCACAAGGGCGACTTCGTCGACATCAACGGCGTGCAGGGCGTGGTGACCGAGGTGGCCTCCCTGGCGACCAAGATCGTCAACGTGCGCAACGAGGAGATCACGATTCCGAACTCGGTCCTGATCTCGAATCCGATCCACAACTTTTCGAAGCTCGCAGGCAGCCAGGGCACCTTGCTCACCACCCGGATCACGATCGGCTACGACGCGCCCTGGCGCCAGGTCCACGAACTCTTGCTTGGCGCCGCGAAGAAGACCGCCGGCGTGCGCGCCACGCCCGTCCCCTACGTCTACCAGCGCGCGCTGTCGGACTTCTATGTCGAGTACGAACTCTTCGTCAGCATCGACAATCCGCTGGAGCGCGTTCCGATCCTGTCGGTCCTGCATGCGAGCATCCAGGACGAGTTCAATGCCTACGGCGTGCAGATCATGTCGCCGCATTTCCTCGGCCAGCCGGACCGGGCCGTCGTGGTCGAAAAGGACCAGTGGTATGCGGCGCCTGCGCGCCAGCCCTGAGCGCCGGGCGCAGCCTCAGCCCATGATGTTCACGCCGCCGTCCACGAACAGCGTCTGTCCCGTCAGCCTGCGCGCATACGGCGTCGCCAGGTAGGCGCAGGCGAAGCCCACGTCGTCGATGTCGACCAGTTCGCCCACCGGCGCCCGGCTCGCGGCCTCGTTCAGCAGCAGGTCGAAATCCTTCAGGCCCGAGGCCGCGCGGGTCTTGAGCGGGCCGGGCGACACCGGGTGCACACGGATGCCCTTGGGGCCGAGTTCGTACGCCAGGTAACGGCACACGGCCTCCAGCGCGGCCTTCACCGGACCCATCACGTTGTAGTTGGGCACCACCTTCTGCGCGCCGAGGTAGCTCATGGCGATCATGGTGCCGCCCTCGGTCATCAGCGGCGTCGCCAGCCGCGCCATGCGAACGAGGGAGTGGCAGGAGACATCCATCGCGCGCTGGAAGCCCTCGGCCGAGCAGTCGAGCAGGCCGCCCTGGAGGTCGGCCTTGGGCGCGAAGGCGATCGAGTGCACCAGGATGTCGAGCCGGCCCCACTGGTTGGCGATGGCGTCGAACACGGCCTCGAGCTGCCCGGGCTGCTCGACGTCGAGCGGCATGAAGATGGGCGCATCGAAGGCCTTCGCGAGGGGCTCGACGTGCGGTCGCGCCTTCTCGTTCAGGTAGGTGATCGCCAGTTCGGCGCCGAGGCTGCGAAACGCATTGGCGCAGCCGTAGGCAATGGAGTGCTCGTTGGCGACCCCCACCACCAGCGCCTTCATGCCGGCGAGGACGGGGTTGTGCGGTGGCGGCATGGGGTGCGTCCTCAGGCGAGAAGATCGCGCGTGTGGCGGGCGATCATCAGTTCTTCGTTGGTCGGTATCACCCAGGCCGCGGTGCGGCTGTCCGACGTGCTGATGCGGGGGCCACCCCTGGCATTCGCCTCGGGGTCGAGCGCGATGCCGAGCCAGGCGGCCTGGCCGCAGATGCGCTCGCGCACGGCGCTTGCGCGCTCGCCGATGCCAGCGGTGAAGACGATGGCGTCGAGCCCGCCGAGGGCCGCGGCCAGCGAGCCGAGTTCGCGGCCGATCCGATAGACGAAGAGGTCGACCGCCACCTGGGCTTGCAGCTGGTCGGACGCCAGCAGTTCGCGCATGTCGCTCGACACGCCCGAGACGCCGAGCAGGCCGGACTGGCTGTAGATCAGCTTCTCGACGGCGCGGGTGTCCATGCCGTGTTCGTCCATCAGGTAGAGGATCACGCCGGGGTCGAGCGCGCCGCAGCGCGTGCCCATCGGCAGTCCGTCGACGGCGGTGAAGCCCATGGTGCTGGCGACGCTGCGGCCGGCATCGAGGGCGCACATGCTGGCGCCGTTGCCCAGGTGCAGCACCACGGTCTTGCCGCGCGCGGCGCGTTCGTCGAAGCGCGGCAGCACCGAGGCGATGTATTCGTAGGAAAGGCCGTGGAAGCCGTAGCGCCGCACGCCGGCATCGGAAAGCGCCTTCGGCAGCGCGAACATCTGTGCCAGCGCCGGGTTGGAGCGGTGCATGGCCGTGTCGAAGCAGGCCACCTGCGGCAGGCCGGGCGCCTGCTGCAGCAGCGCCCGGATCGGCGCCAGGTTGTGGGGCTGGTGCAGCGGCGCGAGCGGGATCAGCTTTTCGAGCCGGGTCACGATGTCGCCGTCGACCCGTACCGGCGCGGCGAAGTCCATGCCGCCGTGCACGACGCGGTGGCCGACCGCACTCAGGTGGTGTTCGTGGCCGTAGGTGGCGCGCAGCCATTCGACGATGTGCCCGATCGCGCCGTGGTGGTCGAGCCGGGCCTCGGCGTCCCAGCGCTTCTCGGCGATCGCGTTGCCGCCGGTGTCCTTCGCCACGAAACGCGGCGCCGCGGTGTAGAGGCCCGAGACCTGGCCGCCGACGACGAAGGGCAGGTCGTCCGCGCCCGCGAACACCGAAAACTTCAGGCTCGACGAGCCGGCGTTGAGGACGACGATCGCGTCGGTCATGAGGCAACCTCCGTGCTGCGCACTGCGGTGCGAGCCCCTTTCGGAGCGGTCGGGCGGGGGCTCATTGAATGGCCTTCGCCGCGCTCTCGCGCCGGGCGTGCGCGACCATCACGGCGACCGCGCAGGAGGCCAGCCGCGCGGTCACCGAGTCGGCCCGGCTGGTGAGGATGATCGGCACCTTCGCCCCCAGCACGATGCCGGCAGAATCGGCCTGCGCCAGGAAGCTGAGGCTCTTGGCGAGCATGTTGCCGGCTTCGAGGTTGGGCACGATCAGCACGTTCGCGCGGCCGGCCACCGGCGAGACGATCTTCTTGATGCCGGCGGCAGCCATGTCGATGGCGTTGTCGAGCGCCAGCGGTCCGTCGAGGATGGCGCCGGTGATCTGGCCCCGATCGGCCATCTTGCACAGCGCCGCGGCCTCGACGGTCGACGGCACCTTCGGATTGACCGTTTCCATCGCCGACAGGATCGCGACCCGCACCTCGGGCTGGCGCAGCGCGTGCGCCAGGTCGATCGCGTTCTGCACGATGTCGACCTTCTCCTCCAAGGTGGGCGCGATGTTCACGGCCGCGTCGGAGATGATCAGCGCGTCGTCATGGCCGGGCACGTCCATCACGAAGCAATGGCTGATGCGGCGCGCGGTGCGCAGGCCGGTGTCCTTGCGCACCACGGCGGCCATCAGTTCGTCGGTGTGCAGGCTGCCTTTCATCAGCGCCTCGGCCTGGCCGCACTGCACCAGTTCGACCGCCTTGGCGGCGGCGGCGTGGCTGTGCGGCGCATCGACGATCTCGAAGCCGCCCAGGTCCTGGCCGCATTCCTTGGCCGCCGCCTCGATCTTGGCGCGGGGGCCGACCAGGATCGGCCGGATCAGGCCCAGCCGCGCCGCATCCAGGGCGGCGGACAGCGAACTGGCGTCGCAAGGATGCGCCACGGCGGTGGGGATGGTGTCGAGGGCCTTCGCGACCTCGATCAGGCGGTCGTATTTCTCGTGGCTCATTCGGTAACCTCCGTGCTTCGCACTGTGGCGCGAGCCCCCTTCGGAACGGCCGGGCGGGGGCTCATGCTGCTCTCCTCGGGCGCACCGGCGTATCCAGGGACAAGACGCTCGCCAGGCGCCGGAAGCGCTCTTCCTGGTGTGCCGACAGCTTGCCGCGCGCGCCCGCCACCTTGCGCGCAGCCTCGACGCCCTTGCGGCGAAGATGCATCTCGGGCACCAGCGCCGGCAGCGCGGCGATGGCGCGTTCCTCGTCGAGCGCGAGGACGAAGGCCTGCCGCTTGATCGCCGCCTTGACGGCGGCCAGCGCGGGCCGGTGCTCGGGATCCATCTCGTCGATCATGCGGCGCATCAGGTTGTAGGGACGTTCGTCGACCACGTTTTCCTCGCGCCGCACGTACAGCAACATCCGTGCCCATGCATCGAGCACCGAGCCGGATTCGAACTGCGATTCGATCTCCTGCCGCTTGAGGCGTTTCAGCTCGTCCCGCTCCCAGGTGGCCGAGGGCGGCCCGCGCCGGCCCAGCGCGTCGGCGCCCAGGCCGACGGCCGCGGCGAGCCAGGGCGCCTCGTAGATGGCCTTGAACATGCGCTCCGACATTGCATCCTTGGCATCGCGCACGCGGTCGAGCGATTGCTCGATGCGGCCGGACACCTCGCGCTCGGCCTTGGTGAAGGGGTTGTCGGGCGCGGCCGCGCGTCGATTCGCGCGCACGTTCTCGGCCATGGCCTGGACCCAGAACATCCAGGGGTTGAGGTTGGAGAAGCCCCAGCGCTCCATGCGCGACGGATTGGCGGCGCGCGACACCTCCGCACTCGCTTCGCTGCTCATGGCCTTGACCAGCGGCGAGGCGAAGGTGTCGTAGAGCCCCTGGTTGATCTGCGCCACGCGGTCGACCACCTCGAAGGCCTTCTCGTCCTCGCGGCCGTCGTCGAAGGCCAGGATGTCCTCGATGGTGCGCGGCACGAACTGGATCAGGTAGCGCCCTTCCAGGTAGGCCAGGCCGGGCATGTCGGGCTGGGTGTCCTGTATCACGGCCTCGTAGAGGCCGGGCGGCAGGGTTTCGATGAGGTCGAGCGCGCTCGCCAGTTCCGAGGTTTCGCGCTTCGCCACGCCGGCCGAGACGAAGATGCCGAGGTGGCCGATCTTCTCGTGCAGGCAGTAGACGATGGTCTGCTCGTTGAGCCGGATCTCGTCCACGCTCGCATAGGCGTCCGGGATCCAGTTCAGCGCCTGCTGCGGCGGCGTGATGTTGTCGCCCCAGGAGGCGAACACGACGATCGGCGTGCGGATGTTGCGGATGTCCACGCGGTGCTTGCCGTCGAAGGATTCGACCTCACCGGCCGAGAGCTTGTTGCCGACGAAGAGGTTCTTCGTGATCCACTCCATCTCTTCCTTGTTCATGAGGAAGAGGCCGCCCCACCACTTCTCGAACTCGAGGAAGCGCTCGCGCTCGGTGTCCACCTGCGCGTAGAGGTTGTAGAGCTTGCTCCAGTAGGTGTTGGCGGGATTGAGGCCCTCGAAGTTGTTGACCAGGTAGGCGCCGTCGAACTTGCCGTGCCCGAGGTCGCCGGCCAGCGAGGCCAGCCAGGTGCCGCCGAGCAGGCCGCCCGAATAGCGCATCGGGTTCTTGCCCTCGACACCGGCCCAGTAGGAGACCGGCGACCCGGCCAGCAGCAGCGGGCCCACATGCTGCGGCGCCAGCGCGGCGAGCATGATGAGCGCCCAGCCGCCCTGGCAGTTGCCGATGACGAAGGGCTTGCCGTCGGCGTCGGGATGCAGCTCGTTGACCTTCTTCATGAAGGCGATCTCGGCGGCGCAGACCGACTCGATGGTCTGGCCCGGCATCGGGTACGGAAAGAACATCACGAAATAGCAGGGATGGCCGTGCTGGAGCGCGATGCCGATTTCGCTGTCCATCTTGAAGCCGCCGATGCCCGGGCCGTGGCCGGCGCGCGGGTCGATCACCACGAAGGGCCGCTTCTTCGCGTCGGTCTTTGCATGGCTGGCATCGGGCTTGATGCGCACCAGCGCGTAGTTCGCGGGCTTCGGGAAATCGCGCGCGTCGAGCACCGTGTCGTAGTCGAACACCAGCACCGGCGGCTTGCCGGACTTGGTGTGTTCGAGGTATTGGTTGCCGCGCTCGCGCAGCACGTCCATGGTGAGGATGCTGCGCTGCCAGGCATCGATGCCGTATTCGGCGGCGGCCTGCGCGGCCTGCATCGGCCACAGCGGGGACAGCGGGGAAGAAGGGAAAGAGGCGGAAGGGGGAGAGGCTTTGTTGGCCATCAATGCGCTCCTGGTGGCGAAGCCCAATCGTCCTCGCCCTTTGTTTCAGATTCATGGCGGCAATCCATGCGCACCAGCGTCACGCCGCCGTCGCGCGCCAGCGTGATCGGCAGCCCGCTGCGCCTGAACACGGCAAGCATCGGCGCGTTGTCCGCCAGCACTTCGGCCTTCAGCGTGTGCAGCCGCGCCGCCTTGGCGATCAGCGCCAGGTGGCGCATCAGCAGCGTGCCGATGCCGAGTCCGTGGTGCGGGTCGTCGACCGCGAAAGCCATCTCCGCGCAGCCCGGCGCCGAGACGATGAAGCGGCCGCCGCCGGCAATCACCGGTTCGCCGTTCTCCTCCAGTTCGGCGACGAGTGCAACGTGGCTGACGAAATCCACGTTGATGTAGTAGTCGATCTCGGTGTCGGTGAAGTGGTGCTTGGGCGAGAAGAAGCGGCGGTAGAGCGAGGCGTCGCCGATACGGTCCACCGCCTCGAGCATCGACTCGCGGTCCGCCGGCTTCAGCGCGCGGATGCGAACGGGTCGGCCATCGCGCAGGGTTTCTAACGCAAGGTACTCGGCTGCATTCATGAATCGGTCCGCTGGGATTCGCGCCGCGGCAGGCTGTCGCCGGGCAGGTTCGGGTGGCTTGAGCTTGCGCCTGCGCCGCGCGGCGTGTGAATCCAACCAAAGTAGGATTTTCGGCCCGTCGGGCAGGGACTAGCGTAGGGCCTCCCATTCGTGCGGCCACCTCCCGGTCGACCCGCTGCCGCTTGCATCGAAGGACGACACATGCAACAACAAGTGCACATCGTCATCGGAAACCTCCCCGACGACGTCACCGAGGAAGGCATTCGCGAGGCGCTCAGCGCCTTCGCGCAAGCCGACAAGATCCGGCTGGTCAACGAGACCGGCACGCCGAGCGCGCTGATCGACGTCGACATGCCGCGCGCGCAGGTCGAGGCCCTGGCGCAGCGCATCAACGGGCGCTCCTACCAGGGCCGCGTGCTGCGCGCCTGGGTGCCCAAGATGGACTGGTAGCGCGCCGCCATGGACCTGAGCGCGCTGTTCGATCGCGTGGCCTCGGCCCTGTTCGGGCGCGATGGCGCGCCGCCCGACGAGGCGGCCGAGAAGCAGCTGGTCGCCGACATGACCGAGCTGGTGGTCGAGACGGTGGATGCGCGGATCCGCCTGCAGTCGCGCTACGCCGAGAAGCTCGAAGGCTGCGTGCGCAAGACCATCGCCCACCTGCGCGAGATCGGCCGCCAGCCCCTGGAGCCGCTGCTGCTCTCCCGCGCGAGCTGGAACGACGATCCGCGGCTGAACGCCTTCTTCGCCTCGGCCGACGACGTGCCCGCGTTCCTGGGCCGCAGCAAGGAGCTTCGCGCCTTCTTCGGCGTGCCTTCGCAGCGCGAGCTCGGGGAGGCCTATGCGCTGCTGGCGATGAAGAAGGAGGAGCGCACCGTGCTGGCGCCCAAGCAGGACGGCGACCGGGTGCAGCACGAGGTGCCGCAGGTCACGGTCAGCTTCTCGGGCCACCGGCTGTTCGCGCCCTCGGCCACGCTCGAAGCGACGCGGCTGGAGGTCGGGCGCCGCATCATCCGCCGCCTGTCCCAGCAGGCGCTCAAGCGCATCGTGGACCTCGACATG
This sequence comes from Variovorax ginsengisoli, assembly GCF_030486595.1. Lineage (GTDB taxonomy): Bacteria > Pseudomonadota > Gammaproteobacteria > Burkholderiales > Burkholderiaceae_C > Variovorax > Variovorax ginsengisoli_B. The sequence continues at coordinate 161,386 of NZ_JAUJZH010000012.1, forward strand.
AAGGCGGCCGATCTCGGCGAGCGCAAGGCCTGGCTCGCCGCCCGGCTGCGGCTGGTGAAGCTGGCGGTGGATGGCGCGGCCGGCCTGCTGGAAGACACGGTGGACACGCGCTCGAAGATGGCCGCGCTGGAGCGCGAGCTCAACGAGACGGTGCACGACTACATCGAGACCAAGGCCAGCGTCGCCACGATGGCCAGCTACACCGGCCACATCAAGGCCATCCTGGATCACCCCGAGCAGCATGTGAGCCTGCAGCGCACGCCGATGCGGCTGAGCCGGATGGGGGTGCGCGTGGACGACGCCCACTCGGGGCCGGTCAACGCATTCACGCTGTCCGAACTCGCCATCGGCGAGGGCGTGGTCGCGGTGATCGCCATCGTACGCTGCCCGCTGGCCGAGCTGCCCGCCGAGGCGGACCCGCTCGCCAACGCCGAGCGTTTCCTCTAGCTGCCGACCAGGGAGGCGACGGCCCATGTCGAAGTCAGCCAGCGTCCGGATCGTCTATGTCGTGGATGGCGACGCTTCCGTGCGCGAAGGCATGTCGCGCCTGATGGACTCCGCGGGCCTGGAGGCGCGGCCCTGCGCCTCGGTGCCGGAATTCCTGGACCAGGCGCGCGGGATGCGTGTCGCCTGCGTGCTGCTCGACGTCTGGGGGGCGCGGCAGTGCGAGCTGGCGGTGCGCAATGCGCTGCTGGCGGTCGCCAAGGTGCTGCCTGTCATCGCCCTGTCATCGAGCGACGATCCGACGGCGCGGCAGCTGGCGCGGGAGTTGGGGGCCCAGTCTTTCTTCCGCAAGCCGGTCGATGCGGCGGCCCTGCTCGATTCGATCGAATGGGTGATGCAGGGCGATGGCCGAAGTGCGCCGAACTGAGTGCGGCACGGGCCCTGCTCTTCGCTTGACAGGGATCGAGGTCGGGAATCATCATCGTGCGGAATTCCGGCCCTCGGCACGCCTGGCGCGTTGCGGGTGGCGCTGCGACAGGCTGCCATGTACGACAACCCGCGATCCACGCGAGGAGGAATCGATGCGCCAGGCACAGGCCAGTTCGGCTACGGGCGTCCACGCTGCCCAAGGGCGGGCGGAAGCCGTTCTGCTGGAGCGGCACGCCTTCGAGCGCCTGCTGGCCCAGCTGTCCGAGCGCATGGGCGACATCGCGGAGCCCGATGTCCTGGCCCGCACCGAATGGGCGCTGAGCCGGCTGCTCGCGTTCCTCGACTGTGACCGCTGCACCTTCTCCGAGTTCGTCGCCGGCGACTACCTGAACGTGCTGTGCTCCGTGGGCTCGGTCGATTTCGGTGCCTTGCCCCGCGGCCGGTTCCAGCAACCGTTCCGGTGGTTCATCGACGCGCTGCGAAGCGGCCGCATCGTGGCGCTGTCGAACCTGCCGGACGAGCTGCCGCCCGAGGCGATCGAGGAGGCCGAGCACTGCCGGCGCACCGGCCTGCGCTCGCACATCTCGATCCCGGTGCGCATCGGCGGGCGCGTGACCAGCGTGCTGTCGTTCGCCGCCGTCCGCAGGGAGCGCAGCTGGCCTCCCGAGATGGTCGACAGGCTGCGCATCGTCGGCGACCTGATCGGCAGTTCGGTCGCCCTCGCGCGCGCGGAGGAGGAAGTGCGGCAGCTGCGCCATCGCATCTGGCATGCCGACCGCGTGCAGCGCGTGGGCGCGCTCACCGCGGCGATCGCCCACGAGGTCAACCAGCCGCTCGCGGCCATCCTCAGCAACGCCCAGGCCGGGCTCCAGTACCTCGCGCGCGGGGATGCGGCGCCCGAGGCGATCCGGGACATCCTCGGATCGGTGGTGCGCGAAGGCAAGCGCGCGGCCGAGACCATCCGCACCATGCGGGCCCTGATCCGCCGCGACGAGACCCGGCGCGAGCGCATCGACCTCGCGGCCGCACTGGGCGAGGCCGAGCGCCTGCTGGACAGCGAGTTCGCAGGCCACGGCGTGCGCCTCGAGACCGCCTTCGACCCCGCCTGCTGGGTGCTGGCGGACAAGGTGCAGATGGAGCAGGTGGGCCTCAACCTGCTGCTCAACGCGGCCGCGGCGGTGCGGGACGCACCGCCGGCGTCGCGCCTGGTCCGGCTGCAGGTGTCGCGGGGCGAAGAGGGCAAGGTACGGATGTCGGTGCGCGACGCCGGCAAGGGCATCGCACCGCAGGACCTGGGTTCGATCTTCGAGCCCTTCTGGACCACCGGGCAGGAAGGACTGGGCCTCGGGCTCGCCATCTGCCGCTCCATCGTCGAGGCGCACGGCGGCCGCATCTGGGCCGAGTCGAACCCGGAAGGCGGCGCCACCTTCAGCGTCGAACTGCCGGCGGCCGCGCTCGATCGCGATGCGTCGCAGCCGGCGCGCGACGAGCCCATGGCCGCCGCCGCCGTCCCCGCGAGCCAGGCCGGCGGGGAGGCGGTGGTGTGCGTCATCGACGACGACCCCGAGGTGCGCGGCAGCCTGCTGCGCCTGCTCGACGGGGCCGGCTGGCGCGGCGTCGGCTATGCCTCGGCCGAGGAGTTCCTCGGCAACCCTCCGGCGGGCGAGCCGGCCTGCATCCTGCTCGACGTGCAGATGCCGGGCCTCTTCGGGCCGCAACTGCATCGGCGCCTGCTCGAAGGCGGCTGCGCGCCGCCGGTCATCTTCATCACCGGGCGCAGCGATGTCGCGGCCGGCGTCGACGCGATGAAGCGCGGCGCGGCGGACTTCCTCGAGAAGCCGGTGGACGGCGAGGTCCTGCTCGCGGCGCTGCGCCGCGCGGTCGAGCGCCACGCCGGCGAGCGCCGGCAGGCGCTGGCGCAGGACGCGGCCAAGGAGCGGATCGCCCGCCTGTCGCCGCGCGAGCGCGAAATCATGCGCCATGTGGTCAGGGGGCGCCTGAACAAGCAGATCGCGGCCGACCTGCTGATCGCGGAGCAGACCGTCAAGCAGCACCGGGGGCGCGTCATGGAAAAGGTGGGCGTGCATTCGGTTGCCGAACTCGTGCGGATCTGCGAGGCCGCCGGCCTGGCTGCGGAGCCGCCGCTGCTGCAACAGCCGGCAGGCCCCCTGGAACCGGTCGACGACCCGACCAGCGTGACAGCAATACCGCGATAGCGCGGAACAAAAAGGCGCATCCAGCGCCAGACAGGAGACAACAATGGAAACCCAGTTCGCATTCGACTTGTCGAGCCGCAAGGCCGAGGGCCCATGGCGCGGCTTCACGCCCGGCATGTGGCAGGACCGCGTCAACGTGCGCGAGTTCATCCAGCGCAACTACACGCCCTACGAGGGCGACCACGCCTTCTTGCAAGGCCCGACCACGCGCACCAAGGCCATGTGGCAGACCTTGGCGCCGCTGCTCGCGAAGGAGCGCGAGAAGGGCATCCTCGGCGTCTCGCAGGTGCCGTCGGGCATCCTCGCGCACGCGCCGGGCTACATCGACCGCAACAACGAGATCATCGTCGGCCTGCAGACCGACGCGCCGCTGGTGCGCGCGATCATGCCCTTCGGCGGCTGGCGCGTGGTAGAAGACAGCTTGCGCGCCTACGGCTACGAGCCCGACCCGGCGCTGGTCGACGTCTTCACCAAGTACCGCAAGACCCACAACGCCGGCGTCTTCGATGCCTACACGCCGGAGATCCGCAAGGCGCGTTCGTCGCACGTCATCACCGGCCTGCCGGACGCCTACGGACGCGGGCGCATCGTCGGCGACTACCGCCGGGTGGCGCTCTACGGCGTCGACTTCCTGCTGGCCGACAAGGCGCGCGAGAAGCACGAACTCGACGAGCGCCATTCGACCGAGGAGACCATCCGCCTGCGCGAGGAACTGTCCGAGCAGATCCGCTCGCTCGAGGAGCTGAAGGAGATGGGGTCGCGCTACGGCTTCGACATCTCGGTGCCGGCGAACAATGCGCGCGAGGCCGTGCAGTGGACCTACTTCGCCTATCTCGCCGCGATCAAGCAGCAAAACGGCGCCGCGATGTCCGCCGGCCGGCTCTCCACCTTCTGGGACATCTACTTCGAGCGCGACCTGCGCGAAGGCACGCTGACCGAAACCCAGGCCCAGGAGATCATCGACGACCTGGTCATCAAATGGCGGCTGGTGCGCTTCCTGCGGGCGCCGGAATACAACCAGCTGTTCTCCGGCGACCCGGTGTGGGTGACGGAAGTGGAAGGCGGCATGGGCGAGGACGGCCGAACGCTGGTCACGAAGTCGGCCTTCCGCATGCTGCACACGCTCAACAACCTCGGGCCGGCGCCGGAGCCGAACCTCACGGTGTTCTGGTCGCCGCGCCTGCCCGAGGGCTTCAAGCGCTTCGCGGTCAAGATCTCGATCGACACCAGCTCGATCCAGTACGAATCCGACGACCTGATGCGGCCCAAGTGGGGCGACGACTGCGCCATCGCCTGCTGCGTCTCGGCGATGCGGCTGGGCAAGCAGATGCAGTTCTTCGGCGCCCGGGTCAACCTGCCGAAAACGCTGCTCTACGCGCTCAACGGCGGGCGCGACGAGCTGACCGGCGAGCAGGTCGGGCCGATGCTCGCGCCCATCACCGGCGACCTGCTCGACTACGACGAGGTGATGAAGCGCCTGGACCCGATGCTGGACTGGCTCGCCAAGACCTACGTCAACGCGCTCAACGTCATCCACTACATGCACGACAAATACTGCTACGAGGCGATCGAGATGGCGCTGCACGACCGCGACGTGCTGCGCACGCTGGCCTGCGGCATCGCGGGCCTGTCGCACGCTGCGGACAGCCTCTCGGCGATCCGCTACGCGCAGGTGCGGCCGGTGCGCGACGAGCGCGGCCTGATCGTCGACTACCAGACTACGGGCGAATTCCCGTGCTTCGGCAACAACGACGACCGGGCCGACAGCATCGCGACCGAGCTGGTGTCGATGATGATGAACAAGATCCGCATGTACCCGAGCTACCGCAACGCGGTGCACACGCAGTCGGTGCTCACGATCACCTCGAACGTGGTCTACGGCAAGGGCACGGGCAACACGCCGGACGGCCGCAAGAAGGGCGAGCCCTTCGCGCCGGGCGCGAACCCGTCCAACGGGCGCGACACGCACGGCGCACTGGCGGCGCTGATGTCGGTCGCGAAGATCCCCTACGACGATGCGGAAGACGGCATCTCGCTCACGCTGTCGGTGGTGCCCTCGGCGCTCGGCAGCGAGGAGGAGCGCCTCACGCGCGGCACCGGCGCGCTCGACGCCTACTTCGCGAGCGGCGGCTTCCATGTCAACATCAACGTGCTCAACCGCGAGACGCTGCAGGACGCGATGGCCCATCCGGAGAAGTACCCGCAGCTCACGATCCGCGTCTCCGGCTACGCGGTGAACTTCATCAAGCTCACCAAGGAACAGCAGCTCGACGTGATCAACCGCACCTTCCACGGCGCGATGTAGGCCGGCCCGGAGCACCCCATGAGCCAGTCACTGAGCGGCAGCCGCTACGAGCTGCACGTCGCGCGAAAGTGGGCGGCGGACACCAAGTCGCAGGACTACTACACCATCCACGCGGCGGATCTCGAGCAGGCGCCGGACACCGGCGAGGACATCGTCGGCTACGTCCACTCCTGGGAGGTGGGCAGCACGGTCGACGGGCCGGGCATCCGCTTCGTCGCCTTTCTCACGGGCTGCTTCCTGCGCTGCCAGTACTGCCACAACCCCGACACCTGGCACCGCCAGAACGGCAAGCCGGTGACGGTGGCGCGGGCGATGCGCGAGATCGCCAAGTACGCCAAGGTGCTCAAGATCAGCCGCGGCGGCATCACGCTGTCGGGCGGCGAGCCGATGGTGCAGAAGGCGTTCGCGATGCAGATCTTCAGGCGCTGCAAGCAGCTCGGGCTGCACACCTGCATCGACACCTCCGGCCGCCTGGGCGAGCGCATGACGGACGAGGAGCTGAGCCAGATCGACCTGCACCTGCTCGACATCAAGTCGGGCGACCCGGCGATCTACCAGCAGGTCACGGGGCAGCCGCTGCAGCCGACGCTCGACTACGCGCGCAGGCTCTCCGACCTGGGCCGGCCGATGTGGGTTCGCTACGTGCTGGTGCCGGGCCTTACCGACGGATTCGACAACGTTGAGAAGGTGGCCGAGGTGTGCGCCGGGCTGAAGTCGCTGGAGCGGGTCGAGATCCTGCGCTTCCACCAGATGGGGCGCGACAAATGGCAGCGGCTCGGACTCGACTACCCGCTGAAGGACGTCGAGCCGCCGTCGCCGGAACTCGCCGAAAGGGTGCGCGGCCAATTCCGCAGCCGCGGTCTCACGGTCTACTGAAACGAATCCCGGACCAGAACCAAGAAAAACGAGGAGAAGACCTTGGAGACATTGAGCAACATACTCGCGCAGCAGCCGATGATGGCGCTGTTCCTCACCGTCGCACTGGGCTACCTGCTGGGCGAGGTCAACATCAAGGGCTTCTCGCTCGGCGTCGGCGCGGTGCTGTTCGTGGCCCTGTTCATGGGCTGGCTGGCGCCGAAGTCGGCGCCCGCGCCGATGGTCGGCACCCTGGGGCTGGCGCTGTTCCTCTATGCCGTCGGCGTGCAGTACGGCAAGCAGTTCTTCGTCGGGCTGACCAGCACCAGCGGCCGCCGGGCCAACCTGATCGCGCTCTCCGGCGTGCTGCTGTCCGGCATCGTGAGCGTGCTGTTCATGAAGCTGTCGAGCCTGCCGCTCGGGCATGCGCTGGGACTGTTCGCGGGCGCCGGCACCAGCACGCCGACCCTGCAGGCGGCCATCGTGCAGCTGGGCAACGACGATCCGGCGGTGGGCTACTCGGTGGCCTATCCGCTGGGCGTCGCGGGGCCGATCCTCTTCCTGTACATCTGCTTCATGGTCCTCAAGCCGAAGATCCAGGCGCCCACGGGCGGCGGCATCGAGATGCTGGAGATCGCGCCCGAGGACTCGGCGCTGAAGGGCAAGACGATCGGCGACCTGCTCGCCGGACTGCCCGCCGGCATCGACATCGCGGCGCTGCGGCGGGCGCACCACAACCTGCCGGCCTCGCGTTCGATGGCGCTGGCGGCCAACGACGTGCTGCTGGTCACGGGGCCGAGCCGCGAGGCGCTGGAGCAGGCCGCCAAGCAACTCGGCGAGGTCCATCACGGCCGCGTGACCGGCGACCGCCGCGACCTCGACTACGTGCGCATCTTCGCTTCGCGTGCGGCCGTGGTCGGCCGCAGCCTTGGCGACCTGAAATTGCCGGAGGGCCGGCCCCACGCGCTGGTCCAGGTCCGGCGCGGCGACGCCGACATCATGCCGAGGCCCGACCTGGTGCTGGAGTTCGGCGACCGCATCGGCATGCTCGCGCACCGCGACGACTTCGCCGCGCTGCGCAAGTTCTTCGGCGATTCGATCAAGGGCACGGCCGAATTCAGCTACATCTCGATCGGCTTCGGGATGGCGCTGGGCTTCCTGCTCGGGGCGATCAACTTCCCGCTGCCGGGTGTCGGCAAGCTCGCGCTGGGGCTGTCGGGCGTGCTGATCGTGGCGCTGGTGCTCGGCAAGCTGCGCCGCACCGGCGGACTGAACTGGACCATCCCGCTGTCGGCCAATCTGGTGCTGCGGAACCTCGGGCTGACGCTGTTCCTGGCGCAGGTGGGCATGGCATCGGGGCCCAAGTTCGCTGCCACGGTGTCGCAGACGGGCTTCCTGATGCTCGGCCTCGGCGCGATCGTGGTGGTGGCGCTGGTGCTGCCGATCCTGCTGCTGGGCCTGGGCGTCTTCAAGATGCCCTACGACGAGGTGGCCGGCATCGTGGCCGGGGCCTGCGGCAATCCGGCCATCCTCGCCTATGCCAACAAGCTGGCGCCCACCGACAAGCCGGACATCGGCTACGCGATGATCTTTCCGGGCATGACGATCATCAAGATCCTGTTCGTCGACATCGTGCCGGCGGTGCTGGGCGGGTGAGTCGGACCGTGGATGACCTTGCGCCGCGCCGCCGAGGAAATCCGACCAAAGTAGGATTTGCGCCCCCGGTCGGCTGCGCTACGTTCGACGCACAACACTGACGAGCGAGGTCGCCATGGAGCAGAAACACAAACCGTCGGACAAGCAGGAGCACGAAGCCGTTGCGGTGCACGACGAGACCAAACCCAAGGATGCCGAGACGACCAAGGGCAAGCTCGGCCGCCGGCAGTACGACAAGGAGCTCGAACGCCTGCACGTCGAACTCGTCAAGCTTCAGGAGTGGGTGGTCCACAAGGGCTTGAGGGTGTGCATCGTGTTCGAGGGGCGCGACGGCGCGGGCAAGGGCGGCACCATCAAGGCGATCACCGAGCGGGTGAGCCCGCGCGTGTTCCGGGTGGTGGCGCTGTCGGCGCCGACCGAGCGCGAGAAGAGCCAGATGTACGTGCAGCGCTATCTGCCGCACCTGCCGGCGGCCGGCGAGGTGGTCATCTTCGACCGCAGCTGGTACAACCGCGCTGGTGTCGAGCGGGTCATGGGTTTCTGCAGCGAAGAGGCCGTCAAGGGCTTCCTCGCGGCCATTCCGAGGGTCGAGCGGGTGATGGTCGACTCCGGCATCATCCTCGTCAAGTACTGGCTCGAGGTGAGCCCCGAGGAGCAGACCCGGCGGCTCGAGGAGCGCATCGACGACGGGCGCAAGATCTGGAAGCTGTCGCCGATGGACCTCAAGTCCTACAGCCGCTGGTACGACTACTCCCGTGCGCGTGACGACATGTTTGCGGCGTCCGACACCGAGTTCGCGCCGTGGAACGTCGCGCGGTCCGACGACAAGCGCCGGGCCCGCCTCAACATCATTTCGCACCTGCTGAGCCAGGTGCCGTACCGGGCGGTGCATCGCGAGAAGATCAAACTGCCCAAGCGGCAGAAGGCGGACGGCTACCGCGAGTCCAACCATCCGATGCGCTTCATCGAAGAACGCTACTGAAGAGCAGCTGACCTCGCCGCCGGGAACGAACGGATGCCCCTCTTCAATCACCTACCCGCTGGCCGCGGTATCCGGCGCCTGGACCAGCAGGACGGGCACCGTCGTCAGGCGCAGGACCTGTTGCGCTTCGCTGCCCCAGAGGATGCGCTCGATGCCCTTGCGGCCTCGGGTGCCGGCCACGATGAGGTCGGCCTTCCAGTCCATCGCGTCCTGCGCGACCAGCTCCGCCAGGTGCAGGGTGAGCGAACTCAGCAGCTGCGTCTCCACGTCCTTGGCACCATGGCGCTCGGCGCGCTCGCGGGCGTCCCGCAGGAGGGCTTCGCCTTCTTGCTTCATCCTGGGCAGCAGCGTGGCGTACGACGCGTGAGAGGCATGGCCGGGTGTGCGGCCGAACCGGTTGAGCCCGTGCACCAGGCGCAGCCTCGCGCCGTGCAGAAGGGCGAGGCGCACGGCCTCGTCAAGGCCGCGCAGCGAGGTCTCGCTGCCGTCCAGGGGGACAAGGATTCGCTGGTACATGGCCGGCCTTTTCTGGGTCGATCGACGGCCTGCATCGTGACGCTTCGGGCAAGCGCTTGCAACCCGGCCTGATTGGAAAAACATGACTTTCATACTCAGGGACCATGCGGCGAAGCGCCTCCATGCGCCGCGCCTGCTGGGCATCGGCGCGCTCGTTGCGGCGCCGGCGGCGCATGCGTCCTTCCTGCCGCCCGACATGCTGGCATCCGCCGCCACCGGCATCGCCTGGTTCGTCGTCTTCGTGGTGCCCATCGCCGTGATCGTGCTGTTCTGGATGGTGCACGTGCTGCCCGAGAAGATCGCGCACAAGCGGCATCACCCCCAGCGCGATGCCATCAAGACGCTGTGCCTGCTCTCGCTGGTGTTCGGCGGCATGCTCTGGCCGCTGGCCTGGCTGTGGGCCTTCGTCAAGCCGGTGGGCTACCAGGCCGCCTACGGCACCGAGAAGCACGACGACTACTTCCACGAGCAGAGCGAGAAGGCGCACGCGGGCGAGCTGCTGGAGCACGAGATCGCGCACCTGCGCGAGGAACTCGATGCGATGGAGGCCAAGGGCGCGCTGTCCGCTGAGCTCAAGCAGGTGCGCCGCAACCTGGCCGCGGCGCTGCAGGCGCGGCGCGCCGAAGCGGACGCCACCCGAGACGCGAGCACCTGATGGACATCCTTCTCCTCGGCATCTATGCCTTCTTCGTCTGGCTGATCTTCATCAAGCTGAAGTGGCTGCCATGGAACACCGCCTGGCAGGTCACGGTGGTGATCATCCCGATCGTCGCGCTGTCGATCCTGATCCTCACGCTCAACGTCGTCGCGCCGTCGACCGCGGACGTGCGCGTCCTCAAGTACGTGGTGCAGGTGGTGCCGCAGGTGCGGGGCCGCGTGCTCGAGGTGCCGGTCGAGCCCAACCGGCTGGTGAAGAAGGGCGAGCTGCTGTTTCGCATCGACCCGACCCAGTACGAGAACGAACTCAACGCGGCCAAGGCCAAGCTGGCGTCCGACGAGGCGAAATTCGCGGCAGCCGGCGCGTCCCTGGTCGATGCCTCGGCCGGCGCCCGCCAGCTGCAGGAGCAGCTGAAGGCCGCCACCGGCCAGGTCAGGGCGCTGCAGCCCAAGCTCGAACTGGCCCGTCTGCGGGTGCGCCAGAACCGCGAACTGGTCGCGACCGGCGCGGGCGATCGCTTCGCGCTCGAGCAGGCCGAATCCACGCTGGCCGAGTTGCAGGGGCAGATCGCGACCGCCTCCGCCAACGAGACTCAGGTCTCCCAGCGGCTGGCGGCGCAGGTCAACGGCGAGCAGGCGTCGGTCGCCACATCGCGGGCCCAGCTCGCGACCGCCAAGGCGCAGGTCGACCTCAGCCGGGCCGAGCTGGGCAATGCGCAATGGAACCTCGACCAGACGGCCGTGTACGCGCCCTCCAATGGCTATGCGATCAATGTCCAGTTGCGGCCGGGCTCCTTCGTGGTCTCGGTGCCGTTCTCGCCGGCGATGAGTTTCGTCGAGGAAACCTACCAGGTGATCGCGCTCTTCGACCAGAACGAGCTGCGGCTGGTCGAGCCCGGCGACAAGGCGGAGTTCACGCTCAAGACCTATCCCGGCCGCATCATCAGCGCGACGGTCGACTCCATCGTGTGGGCGCAAGGGCAGGGGCAGGTGCAGCAGTCGGGCACGCTGCCGCAGACCGGTGCGTTCCCCCAGGTGCCGGGCCGCTTTCCGGTCAAGCTGATCGTCGACGAGCCCGACGCCGGGCTGTTCCTCGCCGCCGGCGCAGATGGGCAGGGCGCGATCTACACCGCACACGTAGCGGCGATCCATATCCTGCGCATGGTGATCCTGCGCGTCGGTTCGATCACCAACTACCTCGTGCTGAAACTGCACTGATGTCCATGCCGTCGCTTCGTCCCTGGGTCCTGGCGGCGTCGCTCGCGGCGGCGCTGGCTGGCTGCGCGTTCAAGCCGCCGCCGACGGCCGACGCATTGCGCAGCGAAGTGCTGCCCCAGGCGCCGCTGCCGGAAGCCTTCCGCGCCGGTGGCGGCGTGTCGGCGGCGGTGGCGGACCGCTGGCTCGCCTCTTTCGAGCAGCCGGAGCTGACCTCGCTCGTCAACGAAGCGCTAGCCTACAACGCCGACCTCCGGGTCGCCGCGGCCCGGGTCGAGCAGGCCGCGGGCTACGTCAAGGTGGCGTCCGCCAGCCTGTGGCCGTCGGTGGGCCTGGTCGGCCTGGGCGGCGGCAAGTCGGGTGGTGGCGGCGGGCTGGACGGCATCTTTCTCAACGCGTCGCTCGAGCTCGACGTGTGGGGTCGCCTGCGCTATGGCAGCGCGGCCGCCCGCGAGCAACTCGCCGCGGCCGAGGCCGACTACGCCTATGCGCGCCAGTCGCTGGCCGCGATGGTCGCCAAGAGCTGGTTCCTGGCGGTCGAGGCCGGCATGCAGCGGGCGATCGCAAAGGATTCGCTCGGGTCTTCGGAGGTCCTGGTGCGGATGGCCGACGACCGCCTGCGCATCGGCAGCGGCACGGCGTTGTCGTCGGCGCAGGCGCGCGCGACCGTCGGTACCTACCGCGACACGCTGAGGCAGGTCGAACTGTCGCGCGAACAGGCATTGCGCGCTCTTGAATTGCTGGTCGGCCGCTACCCGGCGGCGGAGATCGCGGTCGCCGACCGGCTGGCCCCGATGCCGCCGCCCTTGCCCGTCGGCGTGCCATCCGAATTGCTGGAGCGCCGCCCCGATATGGTGGCGGCCGAGCGCCGCGTGGCCGCGGCGTTCAACCGGGTGGGCGAAGCCAAGGCGGCGCAGCTGCCGAGGATCAGCCTCACGGCCGGCGGCAGCAACGTGTCGAGCGAACTGATCGTGCTGAAGGATGTCAGCAGCCCGGTGTGGAGCGTGGGTGCGAACCTGATCGCGCCGATCTACCAGGGCGGCGCGTTGCGGGCGCAGGTCGAGATCCGGTCGGCCGAGCAGAAGCAGGCGGTGGCCGAATACGCGCGCGCGGGGCAGAAGGCGTTCAGCGAGGTGGAAAACGCGCTGGGCACGGAATCGATCCTGCGCGAACGCGAGGCGATCCTGGCGAGCGCGATCCGCGACAACGAAGAAGCGCTGAAGCTGGCGCGGATCCAGTACCAGGTGGGTTCGGCGGACTTGCGCACGGTGGAGCAAAGCCAGCTGGCGCTGTATGCGGCGCGGACGTCGAGGCTGCGGGTACAGAGCGAGCAGCTGGCGCAGCGAACAAACCTCTATCTGGCCCTGGGTGGGGGGGTCTAGATGGCGTGCGCCAACGACGCCGGCATCGGGTCAGCGACCCATGCGGGCGTCGTAGCTGCGCGAGATCCGGTCGATGAGCGCGGGATCGCGCGCACCGGTGGCGTCGAACTGGACGCGGACACTGCCGTCCGCCTGCTGGCGCACGCTGGCCGACACCGTGGCGCTGCCCGCCGTTGCGATGATCATGCCGGCCGCGCGGTCCTCGGTGCCGATGGCCAGCCCCTGATCGCGCATCGCGCCGGCCGCGGCCGCGAACGATCGGTCGAAGCTGGCCGGGGCCCCCACGGTCACGGGGTACGCGGGCGGAGGGTAGTAGCAGCCACTGGCGACCAGGGTGGCGCCCAGGACCGCGGCCCGCAGGAAGATGATGCTGTGCTTCATTCGTGCCTCCGATCGACGTCCCGCGATCGTAGTGACTTGCCGAGCGACTGCCTACTGGAACGCAATTGCGGCCTCCTGCATACCCCCGTATGCTGGTGGCCAACCTGAAGAGGAGTGCCCATGTTTTCTGTTGCGACCCGCTTCACCCGCATGCTGGCAGTGATGGTTTCGCTGCTGGTGTCGGCGTCCCTGGTGACGGCGCAGCAGGCGCCTACCTTCAGTCGGGAGCAGCTCGACCAGATGATGGCGCCGATAGCGCTCTATCCGGATTCGCTGCTGTCGCAGGTGCTGATGGCCGCCACCTATCCGGCCGACGTGGTCGACGCCGCGAAATGGTCGAAGGCCAACTCCAAGCAGCAGGGTGATGCCGCCGTGAAGGCGGTGCAGGACAAGCCCTGGGACCCGAGCGTGCAGTCGCTGGTCGCCTTCCCGCAGGTGATCCAGATGATGGGCGACCAGCCCGACTGGACTCAGAACCTCGGTGACGCCTTCCTGGCCTCGTCCAAGGACGTGCTCGACTCGGCCCAGCGGCTGCGGACCAAGGCCCAGCAGCAGGGCAGCCTCAAGACGACCGAGCAACAGAAGGTCATCGTCGAGCAGGAACCGCAGACGCAGCAGACCGTGATCAAGATCGAGCCGGCGAACCCGGAGGTGGTCTACGTGCCGGCCTACAACCCGACCGTGGTCTATGGAGCCTGGCCCTATCCGGCCTATCCGCCGTACTACTACCCGCCCTATCCGGCCTACTACCCGGGTGCCGCGCTGGCCACGGGCATCGCCTTCGGCGTCGGCGTGGCCGCCGTGGGCGCGCTCTGGGGCAATGCCAACTGGGGCGGCGGCAACGTGAACGTCAACGTCAACCGCTACAACAGCATCAACACCAACCGCCAGATCGCGGCCAACCAGACCAACTTCCAGCACAACGCGGCCAATCGCAAGGGCGTGCCGTACCGCGATTCGCGCAGCCAGCAGCAGTACGGCCGCAACGCCGGCGATCCGGGCCAGCGCCAGGACTACCGCGGCCGCGACAACGCGGGCCGCGATGCGCAGCGGCAGCAGGCGCAGTCCTCGCTCCAGCAGCGGGGCATGGACCCGGGGCAGGGTCGCGAGAACTTGCGCAACGATCCGGGCACGCGCGAACGGGCGCAGCAGGCCGTCGACCGCGGCGGCCAGCGGGGCGGCCAAGGCGGGGCCGGCGACCGCGGCGGGCAGGGCGGCGGCTTCGATCGGGGCGGCGCCGGCGGCCGCGAGCAGGTCCAGCATCGCGGCGGCTCCGACAACGCCCTGCGCGGCGCGGGCGACGGCGGCGCGCAGGCGCGGCAACAGGCCGATCGCGGCAACGCGAGCCGTCAGTCGATGGGCGGGGCCGGTGGCGGCGGTGCGCACGCCGGTGCCGGCGCGCGTGCGGGCGGCGGTGGCTACGGGGGTGGCGGTGCGCATGCCGGCGGCGGTGCGCGCCCTAGCGGCGGATCCTACGGCGGTGGCCATGCGGGCGGTGGCGCTCGCGCCGGCGGCGGTGGCGGCGGCATGAGGGGCGGTGGTGGTGGCGGCGGACGCGGCGGCGGAGGCCGGCGCTAGGCGCACGAGCGATGACGGCGATGAACCCACTCCACTTCATGCGAGGCTCGAACATGCTGAATCCGATGCGCACCAGGGCAGCAGCGGCTGCTGCGATTGCCACACTCACGCTGGCCCTTGCCGCTCCCGCTTTCGCGCAGCGCGCGTACCCCAGTCCCGAGGCGGCCTCGGAGGCCTTCTTCAGGGCGCTGGCGGACAACGACCACAAGGCGCTGCAGACGGTGCTCGGCAACGACTGGCGACGCTTCGTGCCGGCGGGCGAGGTCGATCGCGAGGACATCTACGATTTCCTGGGCGCCTATGCCAAGCAGCACAAGGTGGTGCCCGACGGGCCCGACCGGGCGCTGCTGGGGGCCGGCGACAGTGGCTGGACCCTGCCGATCCCGATCGTCAAGGGCGCGGGCGGCTGGCACTTCGACCCGCGCGCCGGCGCCGACCAGATGCAGACGCGCCGCATCGGCCGCAACGAACTGGCCGCCATGCGGGCCGCGCTCGCCTACTTCGATGCCCAGCGGGAGTACGCGCAGGTCGACCGCGACGGCAACGGCGTGCTCGAATTCGCCCAGAAGTTCGCCAGCACGCCGGGCAAGCACGACGGCCTTTACTGGCACACCGGCCCCGGCGAGGCGGAGAGCCCGCTGGGCCCGCTCTACGCCCCGGCCCGGCCCGGCGAGGGCTACCACGGCTACCACTTCAAGATCCTCAAGGCGCAGGGTCCGAACGCACCCGGCGGCGCCTACGACTACGTCATCGGCAATCGCATGCGCGGCGGCTTCGCGCTGGTCGCCTGGCCCGTGAAGTACGGCGAGACCGGCGTGATGAGCTTCATGGTCAACCACGACGGGGTGCTCTACGAGAAGAACCTGGGCGCCGGCACGGACGCCGCCGCACGGGCGATGACCCGGTTCGACCCCGATGCGGGCTGGAGAAAGGTCGACGTACAGTAGGCGCGGGCGCGGTTCCGCCGGCGCCCTCCATGCAGCGAGGGCCCAATTGATTCCCGACACCACCCGTCCCGACGGCGGCAGCGACGACCTGCTGCTGCGGGTCTCGCCGCCGAGAGTGCCGCGCCATCTGGTGGCGCGGCCGCGGCTGCTGGCGGCCGACCCGGCGTTCCGCGATGTCCCGGCCATCCTGATCCAGGCGCCGGCGGGCTTCGGCAAGACCTCGCTGCTGGCCCAATGGCGGCTCGAGCATCTCGCGCACGGCCTGGTGGTGGCTTGGGTCTCGGCGCAGGCGCGCGACACGCCGCAGCGCCTGGCGCAGGCGCTGGCGCTGGCGGTGCGGCGGGCGGCGGGGCGCTCCACTTTCGGCCACGTGCTGCTCGACGCGGCAGCGCCGAGCGGCCTCGAGGGCATCACGATCTGGCTGGCAGAGCTGGCGCAGACGGCGCTCGACGTGGTGCTGGTGGTGGACGAGGCGGAGCGCCTGCCGGCGGCGTCGCGCGAGGCGCTGGCCTACCTGCTGCGCAATGCGCCACCCAACCTGCGCACCGTGATCGCCAGCCGGCCCGACTGCAACCTGGACATCGACGACCTGATCGCCTATGGGCAGTGCGTGGTGGTCGGCCCGGCGATGCTGCGCTTCAGGCTCGAAGAGACGCTGGAACTGATCCACGGCCGCTTCGGTGCCAGCGTCGACAACGACACCGCCGCCCGGCTGCACGCGCTCACGGAAGGCTGGCCGCTGGGACTGCAGCTCTCGCTCACCGTGCTGGCGCGCGGCACCGACGCGCGCGCCGACGTGGCGGGGATGAGCGCCCTTGGCGGGCAGCTGCGCGAGCAGTTCCTGGCTATGCTGCTGGCCAATCTCGATTCGCGCGACCGCGCGTTCCTCACCCGCATCGCGATCCTCGATCATCTGCACCCGGAGCTGTGCCGGCAGGTCGCCGGCATGGACGATGCGACGGAACGGCTGGCGCGACTGAGCCGCGACACGCCGGTGTTCGTGGCGGCGGAGCAGGGCGACTGGCTGCGCATGCACGCGCTGGCGCGCGATGTGCTGCGCGAGGGCTTCGGCGCGCTCCCCCCGGAGGTGCAGGCCGGAGCCCATGCCCGGGCGTCCGGGTGGCTGGCCGAGCGCGGCATGCTCGAGGACGCGGCCCGCCACGCGCTGATCGCCGGCCAGCGTGAGCGGGCCTACGAGCTGGCCGAGCGCAGCCTCTACGAATCGATCATGACCCACGGCCGGCAGGGCGTGGTGCTCGAATGGCTGGCGCAACTGCCGCCCGACGAACTGGACCGCCGGCCGCGGCTGCTGCTGGCCGCGGCCTGGACGCTCGCCACCAGCGAACGCCATGAAGACGCCGGCCGGCTGGTCGACCGGATCCTGGCGCAGCCGCAGCACGCGCCCGATGCCCCCCTGCGCTGCGAATGCGCGTTGATCCTGAGCGGCGGGGCGGTGTTCGCGGACGACCCGGACCGCTTCGCGGCGCTGCACGACCCCTGGGCCGAGGCGCCGCCTCTGCGCGATCCGCTGCTGCTGCAGGTGCACGCCAACCGCACCGCCTACCGGACGCTGCTCGAGGGCGACCCGGCGCTGGCGCGGCTGCGCCAGCAGCAGTCGCCGCGCGGGGATTTCGGCCGCGGGCAGGGCTTCATCGGGCGCTGGGGCGAGCTCATCATCGCCCTCTCCTATGTCTGGGAAGGCCAGGTCCGGCTGGTCGAGAGCCTGCTGCATCCGGCCGTGGCCAGCGCCGAAGCCGACCTGGGGCGGCGCAACAGCTTCGTGTGCATGCTCGCCGCCCTGCTTGCGGCCGCGCTGTGGGAGCGCGGCCGCCCCGTCGATGCCGCCGCGCTGCTGGCCGACCGGCTCGACGTGCTGGAGCGCAGCGGGCTGCCTGAAGCGCTGTTGCTGGCCTACCGGACGATGGCCCGCATGGCGGTGGCCGAGGGCGCCGAGCACCGGGCGGTGGAACTGCTCGGGGCGCTCGACGCGGCGGGCTCGGCACGCGCGCTGCCGCGGCTTCGCATCGCCAGCCTGGTGGAGCTGGTGCGCCTGCATGCCCGGCGCTTTCGGGCGCAGAGCTGCCGGGAACTGTGCCAGCGCATCGACGCCCTGCTGGCCGACCCGGCCCTGCCGCAGGGACGGCTCTGGCGGCGCAGCGTGGACGCGATGCGCGACCTGGCCCACGGCTACGCGGCGATCGCGGCCCAGGACTGGCGCGGTGCCCTGGCGCCGCTGACCCAGGCCAGCGAGCTCGTGCAGGTGGTGCGGCAAGGCCGGCTGGAGATCGAGATCCTCGGCCTGCGCGCCTTCGCGCTCGACCGTTGCGGCGAGAAACGCGCCGCCCCGATGCTGCGCGAGGCGATCGACCTGGCTCAAAGCTACGGCCTCGTACGTATTTTCGAGGACGCCCATCCGGACCTGGGCGCATGGGCCAGGCAGGTCGCCGGCGAAGGCGACGAGCATGCGCCGGTGGCGCCGGCCGTGGCCGCGCCGACGCGTCCGGTGGCGGCCGCCGAAACGCCCCGGCCTCCGGCGGTGCGCGGCATGGTGCTGACGCCCAAGGAGCGCGAGGTGATGGAGCTGCTGGCGCGCAGCCTGTCCAACAAGGAGATCGGGCGCGCCATGCAGGTGGGCGAAACCACGGTCAAGTGGCACGTCAAGAACCTGCTGGCCAAGCTGGACGCCGGCACGCGCAAGGAAGTCGTCGTCCGCGCCCGCATCCTCGGGCTGCTCCAGCCGGCGCCCTAGCGGAAGGGGCCTCCCCCCTCCTGCAAGGAGGGGCTCGGAAAGGGCGCCGAATCCTATTCTTCGGGCTTGGGAATTCGCGCTCAAGCGGCCTCCCACCAGACGGAGACAAGACATGCCCTCAACAACCGAAGCCGCGCCCCTGAAAGGCGCACCCGCCGTAGTGTCCAGCGCGGCACTGAAGACATCCATCCAGGTCGAACCGCTGACCTGCACCATCGGCGCCGAGCTGCGCAACGTGGACCTCGGCGCCGCCTCGCGCGACGCCGACACGGTGGCCGAGATCCGCGCGCTGCTGCTCAAGCACAAGGTGCTGTTCCTGCGCGACCAGGACTTCTCGCGCGCCGAGCACGTGGCCTTCGCTCGCCACTTCGGCGAACTCGAAGACCATCCCGTGGCCGGCAGCGACCCCGAGCACCCCGGCCTGGTCCGGATCTACAAGTCGCCCGACACGCCCAACGACCGCTACGAGAACGCCTTCCACACCGACGCCACCTGGCGCGAGAAGCCGCCCTTCGGCTGCGTGCTGCGCTGCGTCGAAACGCCGGAAGTCGGCGGCGACACCATCTGGGTGAACATGGCCGAGGCGTACGCGCGCCTGCCGGAAGACATCCAGCTGAAGATCGAGGGCCTGCGCGCCCGCCACAGCATCGAGGCCAGCTTCGGCGCCGCGATGCCGATCGAGAAGCGCCTCGCGCTGCACGCGCAGTTCCCCGATGCGGAGCACCCGGTGGTGCGCACCCACCCGGAAACGGGCGAGAAGATCCTCTTCGTCAACGCCTTCACCACGCATTTCACCAACTTCCACACGCCGGCGAACGTGCGCTTCGGCCAGGACTACGCGCCGGCCGCCGGCCAGCTGCTGAACTACCTGGTCAGCCAGGCCGCGATCCCCGAGTTCCAGGTGCGCTGGCGCTGGAAGAAGAACAGCGTGGCGTTCTGGGACAACCGCAGCACCCAGCACTACGCGGTCATGGACTACCCGCCCTGCCACCGAAAGATGGAACGCGCCGGAATCATCGGCACAGCCACCTACTGAACCCCTCATCCAACACGCAACTGAAAGACCGACCATGAACTTCCTCGACGGCTCCCTCTTCCCGGAGAACCAGGACAAGCTGGTGATCACCGTGGCGCCCTACGGTCCCGAGTGGATCCCCTCCGACTTCCCGCAGGACATCCCTGTGACCATGGAACAGCAGATCCAGAAGGCGGTCGACTGCTACAACGCCGGCGCCAGCGTGCTGCACCTGCATGTGCGCGAGCTGGACGGCAAGGGCTCCAAGCGCCTGTCGATGTTCAACGAGCTGATCGCCGGCGTGCGCAAGGCAGTGCCCGACATGGTGATCCAGGTCGGCGGCTCGATCTCCTTCGCTCCCGAGAGCGACGGCGCCAACGCCAAGTGGCTGCACGACGACACTCGCCACATGCTGGCCGAGCTCGACCCGAAGCCGGACCAGGTCACGGTCACCGTCAACACGACGCAGATGAACGTGCTGGAGCACATGGAGGCTGAAGACATCGCGGGCACCTCGCTGGCCGAGCCGCAGAACAACGCCGCCTACCGCGAGATGATCGTGCCCTCGGGCCCCGGCTTCATCGAGGAGCATGTGCGCCGCCTGAGCGCCGCCGGCATCCAGAGCGCCTTCCAGTTCTACAACATCAACAGCTACGAGACGGTGGAGCGGCTGATCCGCCGCGGCGTCTACAAGGGCCCGCTGGTGATGAACTGGGTGGCGATCAGCGGCGGCATGGACGCGCCCAACCCCTACAACCTGACGAACTTCCTGCGCGCGATTCCGGACGGCGCGATGCTGACCGTGGAAAGCAGCATGCGCAACGTGCTGCCGATCAACATGATCGGCATGGCCCTGGGCCTGCATGTGCGCTGCGGCATCGAGGACAACCTCTGGAACCAGTCGCGCAGCGAGAAGATGACCTCGGTGCAGCAGATCGAGCAGCTGGTGCGCATGTCGCGCGAGTTCGGCCGCGAAGTCGCCAACGGCAAGGAAGCCCGCGAGATCCTGAAGATCGGCGTGTTCTACGACACCGTCGAGGAGACGCTGGCGGCCAACGGCTTCGCGCCCAACCCGAAGGGGCGCCAGCAGGGCTACCTGCGCCGCGTGGCCTGAAGGTGAACGGAGCATCCCCCATGCCCACCGTGCTCATCGTCCCCGGCCTGCGCGACCACGTCGACGCCCACTGGCAGACGCTGCTGGCCGCGCGCCTGGCGGCGCGGGGCGGCCCGGTGCGCTGCGTGCCGCCGATGGGCCGGGCCGACCTCGACTGCGCGACGCGCGTGGCCGCGATCGAGCGCGAGGCGCAGGCCGTCGAGGGCCCCTTGATCCTGGTGGCGCACAGCGGCGGCTGCGTGATGGTCGCGCACTGGGCGCGCCAGACCAAGCGGGCCGTCCATGGCGCGCTGCTCGCCGCGCCGCCGGACTTCGATCGGCCGATGCCCGAGGGCTACCCCACAGTCGATGAATTGCGCGCCAGCGGCTGGCTGCCGGTGCCGCGCCGGACGCTGCCTTTCCCGAGCATCGTGGCGGCGAGCCGCAACGATCCGCTGGCCGACTACGGCCGGGTGGCGGAACTGGCCCGCGACTGGGGCAGCCGCCTGGTCGACCTCGGCGAGGTCGGCCACCTGAACCCCGCCTCGGGCTACGGCGACTGGCCCCGCGCCGAGCTGTTCATCGCCGAGCTTTCGCACCGCTGAAATCAGATACCAAGGAGACACATCATGGCCAAGGCCATTCGCTTTCATGAAACCGGCGGACCGGAAGTCCTCAGGCTGGAGAACGTCGACGTCGGCGAGCCCGGCCCGGGCCAGGCGCGCGTGCGCCACACCTACATCGCAGTCAACTTCATCGACATCTACTTCCGCACCGGCCGCTATCCGCTGCCGCTGCCCAACGGGCTCGGGTCCGACGCGGTGGGCGTGGTCGAGGCCGTGGGCCCCGGCGTGACCGACATCCGCGTGGGCGACCGCGTGGGCTACCTGATCGGCCCCCAGGGCGCGTACTCGGAAGCGCGCGTGATGCCGGCCGAGCTGCTGATCCCGCTGCCCGAGGGCGTGTCCGACCGCACGGCCTCGACCTTGATGATGAAGGGCATGACGGCGCAGTACCTGTTCCGCCAGGTCTTCCCGCTGAAGGGCGGCGAAACAATCCTCTATCACGCGGCCGCCGGCGGCGTCGGCCTGATCGCCTGCCAGTGGGCACGTGCGATGGGCGTGACGATGATCGGCACCGTCAGCACCGACGAGAAGGCCGCCATCGCGAAGGCCAACGGCTGCGCCCACACCATCGTGACCTCGCGCGAGAACATCGCGAAGCGGGTGCGCGAGATCACCGACGGCAAAGGCGTGCCGGTGGTGTACGACTCGGTGGGCAAGGACACGCTGGAAGCCTCGCTCGACAGCCTGCAGCCGCGCGGTTCGCTGATCAGCAACGGCACCACCTCGGGGCCGGTGGTGATCGACTCGCAGACGCTGGCGGTGAAGGGCTCGATCTGGGTCACGCGCCCGGCGATGATGCACTACATCACGCCGCGCACCCACATGCTGGCGATGGCCGAGGAGCTGTTCGGCCATGTGCTGGCGGGCCGCATCGTCAGCGAACCCAAGCAGAGCTTCGCACTGGCCGATGCCGCCGACGCGCACCGCGCGCTCGAATCGCGCGCAACCACCGGCGCGACCGTGCTGGTGCCCTGAGGGGAAGACCATGGATCTGCATTCCCACGACGCGAAGCCGGGCGCGGCCGACGGCTACCTGGTCGGCCCGCGCCAGGCCTGGTTCGCCTTCGCCATGACCATCGGCCTGATGATGGTCGACTACATCGATCGCCAGGTGATCGTGTCGCTGTTCCCGCACCTGAAGGAGGCCTGGGGCCTGTCGGACAAGCAGCTCGGCGCGCTGGTGTCGGCCGTCTCGGTGACGGTGGCACTGGGCGCGATCCCGATCGCGCTCTTCGCCGACCGCTTCAGCCGGGTGAAGAGCATCGTCGCGATGGCCACGATCTGGAGCCTGGCCTCGATCAGCTGCATGTTCACCCGCAACTATGGCCAGCTGCTGGCCGCGCGTGCCGCGGTGGGGCTGGGCGAGGCGGGCTACGGCGCGGTCGGCGCGGCCCTCATCGCCAGCCACTTTCCGGCCCGCATGCGCGGCGCGCTGATGGCGGCCTTCTTCGCCTCGGCGTCGGTCGGCTCGGTGCTGGGCGTGATGCTCGGTGGCGTCATCGCCGCGAAATGGGGCTGGCAGGCGGCCTTCGGCGTCGTCGGCGTGCCGGGCCTGGTCCTGGCGCTGCTCTACACCCGGGTCCGTGACTACCGCACGGTGGCGCTCACGCCGAGCATCGAACAGGCCACCCGTTCGACCCAGGGCACGGCACGCGCCATCGTGAAGCGGCTGGCGCGTTCGCGCACCTTGTTGTGGGTCTGCATCGGTGCGCCGGCGCAGCTGATCCTGGTGTCGGCCATCTGGGCCTGGATGCCGAGCTTCCTCAACCGCATGCATGGCATGGCGCCGGAGCAGGCGGGCGTGAAGGCCGCGCTGGTGGTGCTTTGCGGCGCGCTGGGCAGCGTGGTCTGGGGCGCGGTCGCCGACCGTGCCGGCCGCAAGAATCCGGCCGCCAAGCTGCACGTGACGGCCGCGGTGTGCGTGGCTTCGGCGGCGGTGCTGGCGTTCGCCTTCGGTGCCGGCCACCTCGGGCTGGACCTCGGCAAGCAGGCGCAGTTCGCACTGTTCGCGCTGGGCGGCTTCCTGATGACCTGCACCGTCGGCGTGGTCGCCGCCGTGGTGATCGACGTGATCCACCCCGGCATCCGCGCCACCGGCGCCTCGGTGCTGTCGCTGTTCCAGAACCTGCTGGGACTGGCCGTGGGCCCGCTCATCGCCGGCGCGCTGTCGGACCTGTGGACGCTCGAGAACGCCCTGATGGTGATGCCGGTCTTCGGACTGCTGGCCGCCTGGGCCTTCATGGTTGCCTCGCGCAGCTACGGGGCCGACCTGCAAAGCGCCGGCGACAGCGCCGACGAAGACATCCATGCCGCGCCGGCCGGCGCTCCCCGCAGCGTGCCGGCCTGAGCCGCCGCCGCGCCACCACTGTCCATTTGAACGAACGAACGGAAACCGACATGAACGGATTGATGATGGATCAGCCGCTGCTGATCTCCAGCCTCCTCACCCACGCCGAGCGCCACCACGGCGACCAGCAGATCGTCTCGCGCCGGGTCGAAGGCGACCTGCACCGCTACACCTACCGCGACCTCGGCCAGCGCGCGCGCCGGCTCGCCAACGCGCTCGCCGCGCGCGGCATCGAGAAGGGCCAGCGCGTCGCCACGCTGGCCTGGAACGGCTATCGCCACATGGAGCTGTACTACGCGGCCTCCGGCTCGGGCGCGGTGCTGCACACGCTCAACCCGCGCCTGCACCCCGACCAGGTGGTGTGGATCGCCGACCACGCCGAAGACGAGATCCTCTTCTTCGACCTGAGCTTCCTGCCGCTGATCGAGGCCATCGCCTCGCGCGTGTCGACCATCAAGGCCTTCGTCGCCATGACCGACCGCGCCCACATGCCCGCCGAGTCGAAGGTGCCCAACCTGCTGTGCTACGAGGAACTGATCGAGGACCATTCGCCCGACTTCACGTGGCCGGTGTTCGACGAGAAGGCGGCTTCTTCGCTGTGCTACACCTCCGGCACCACCGGCAACCCGAAGGGCGCGCTCTACAGCCACCGCTCGACCATGCTGCACACCTATGCGGCGGCGCTGCCCGATGCGCTGAACTGCTCGGCCAACGACGTCATCCTGCCGGTGGTGCCGATGTTCCACGTCAACGCCTGGGGCCTGCCCTACATCGCGTGCATGGTCGGCGCCAAGCTGGTGTTCCCGGGTCCGTGGCTCGACGGCAAGTCGCTGCACGACCTCTTCGAGGCCGAGGGCGTGACGGTCTCGGCCGGCGTGCCCACCGTGTGGCAGGGCCTGCTCGCCCATGTGGAGAGCAACGACCTCCGCTTCAGCACCATGCGCCGCACCATCATCGGCGGCTCGGCCTGCCCGCCGGCCATGATGCGCGCCTTCCAGGAGCGCTACGACGTGCAGGTGCTGCACGCCTGGGGCATGACCGAGCTGAGCCCGGTGGGCGCGGTGTGCACGCTCAAGCCCTGCCACCGGTCGCTCGACGGCGAGCAGCGCCTGGCGCTGCAATCGAAGCAGGGCCGCTCGGTGTTCGGCATCGACATGAAGATCGTCGGTGCCGACGGCGCCGAGCTGCCGCAGGACGGCAAGGCCTCGGGCGAGCTGATGGTGCGCGGCGCCTGGGTGATTTCCGGCTACTACAAGGGCGAGGGCGCGGGCCCGCTGGTCAATGGCTGGTTCCCCACCGGCGACGTCTCGACCATCGACGCGGACGGCTTCATGCAGATCACCGACCGCAGCAAGGACGTGATCAAGTCCGGCGGCGAGTGGATCGGCTCCATCGACCTCGAGAACATCGCCATGGCGCACCCCGCCGTGGAGATGGCGGCCTGCATCGCGGCGCGGCACGCCAAGTGGGACGAGCGCCCGCTTCTGATCGTGGTGAAGAAGCCCGGCCAGGAATTGACGCGCGAGGAACTCATCCGCTTCTATGACGGCCGGATCGCCAAGTGGTGGACGCCCGACGACGTGGTCTTCGTCGACCGCATCCCGCTCGGCGCGACCGGCAAGGTGCAGAAGAACCTGCTGCGCGACGCCTACGGCAACCACCTCATGGCCGACGGCGGAATGAGGTTCGCATGACCGCCCTGTCGATCGCCGCCTGGCCGGCGCGCAGCCGCACGCTCTTCCCGGGAGTGCTGGCCTGCGCGGTGGTCGCGGCCGCCTCCACTTTCCTGTCGCAGCACTACGGCGCGCCGGTGATGCTGTTCGCGCTGATCCTCGGGATGGCGATGAACTTCCTGTCGGTCGAGGGTGCCTGCAAACCCGGCATCGAGTTCACGGCGCGCCAGGTGCTGCGCTGGGGCGTGGCGCTGCTGGGCCTCCGCATCACGGCCGCGCAGGTGGTGGCGCTGGGCTGGCACCCGGTGCTGCTGGTGGTGCTGTCGGTGGTGCTGACCATCGGGGTGTCGATGGTGGTCGCCAAGCTGATGGGCTTCCAGTCGCTGTTCGGCCTGCTCAGCGGCGGCGCCACGGCGATCTGCGGGGCATCGGCCGCGCTGGCGTTGGCGGCGGCGCTGCCGTCGCATCCGCAGAAGGAGCGCGCGACGCTGTTCACGGTGGTCGGCGTCTCGGCGTTGTCGACCTTCGCCATGATCGCCTATCCCATGATCGCTCACGCCCTCGGGCTCGACGAGCGCGCCGCCGGGATCTTTCTCGGCGCGACGATCCACGACGTGGCGCAGGTGGTCGGCGCCGGCTACAGCATGTCGAAGGAAACCGGCGACATCGCCACCTTGGTCAAGCTCATGCGCGTGGCGATGCTGCTGCCGGTGATCGTGTTCGCCGTGATGTGCACACGCGCCGCCGGCAAGGGCGAGGGCGGCCCGCGCCCGCCGCTGCTGCCGTGGTTCGCTGTCGCCTTCGCGCTGCTGGTGGCCGTCAACAGCACTGGCTGGATTCCGAAGGTCCTGACCGACGCCGGCAGCGACTGCTCGCGCTGGTTCCTGGTGGCCGCCATCGCCGGCATCGGCATGAAGACGCAATTGCGCGACCTTGCCACGGTGGGCCTGAAGCCCGTCGTCCTGATGTTGGGCGAAACGGTGTTTCTCGCCACACTGGCGATCGCGCTGATTCGCTGGACATCCTGAACAGAACAACAGATAGAAGGAAACCGAACATGAATCCGAATCAAAGGCGGCGCCGGATGATCCAGGCCGCGTGCCTGTCCTGCCTCGGCGTCTCGGGTCTCGCGATGGCGCAGGCCCAGCCGACAGCGAAATGGCCCGAGAAGATGGTGCGCGTGATCGTGGCCGGCCCGGCCGGTGGCACCGCCGACATCATCGCGCGCCTGGTGGCAGACCAGTTGTCGAAGGACACCGGCCAGCCCTTCGTGGTCGACCCCAAGCCCGGCGCGGGCGGCGTGCTCGCGGTCAACGAGCTCTCGAACGCGCCGCACGACGGCCACACCCTGCTGGTGGGCGTCAACTCGCTGGTGAGCGAGATCCCGCACATCATCAAGCTGCGGGTGGACATGGCCAAGGAGATCAAGCCGGTGGCGGAACTCGGCCACGGCGGCCTGGTGATGGTCGGCGCACCCACGGTGCCGGCGAAGAACTTCCGCGAGCTGCTGACCTGGGTCAAGGCCAACCCCGGCAAGGTGAGCTATGCCTCGTACAGCCCTGGCACGGTGTCGCACGTGGCGGGGCTGCAACTCAACAAGGCGGCCGGCATCGACATGACGCACGTCGGCTACAAGGGCTCCACGCCGGCGCTCGCCGACGTGATGGGCGGCCACGTGCCGCTGATGTTCGACGGCATCGCGACTTCGCTGCCGTTGATCAAGGCCGGCAAGATCAAGGCCTTTGCAGTGAGCACGCCCAAGCGCTCGCCCCTGCTGCCCGAGGTGCCGACCTTTGCCGAGCTGGGCTATCCGCAGCTGGAGACCGTCTCGTGGATGGGCCTCTGGCTCAAGCCCGACGTGCCCGCCGCGGTGCAGGCCAGCGTGCGCGAGGCGACGCTGAAGGCGCTGGCCCAGCCGGCGCTGCGCGCGCACCTGCTCGACACCGGGCTGGAGGCCGGCGGCACACGCACGCCCGAGGAGCTCACGGGTTCGCTCGCGGCCGACTACCGGCGCGTGGGCGAGGTGCTCAAGTCGATCGACTTCAAGCCGGAGTGAGTGCGCGCAGCATGGCGTCCAGCAGCGTGTCGGCCGACACGGCGCCGGCCAGCGCCAGCGATGCGTCGAACACGAAGAAGGGCACCCCGCTGACCAGATGGCGTACCTTGGCCTGCGGGTCGCGGCCCTGGCTGCGCTCGGCGCCAGGGACGGGAGCCTCGGCCGGCAGCCCGCAGTCGCGCGCCAGCTGCGCGAGCACGGAGGCGTCGCCGATGTCCCGGCCGCCGTTGAAGTAGGCCATGAAGATGCGGTCGATCAGCTGGCGCTGCTGGACCTCGGTGCCGACCGCGGCCGCCTGCGCGACCCGGGCATGGGCGGCGGCCGTGTTCGGCATCACGGCGATCCGGTCGAAGGCGAACGGGACCCCGGCCGCCTGGCCGGCCTGCCGCACTTGCGCGCGCCGCCGGGCGACGGCTTCGGGGCTGCCCAGGCGGGCCACATAGAAGGCCTGGTAAGGCAGGCCGCCCGGCGGCACGTCGGGCAGCAAGGGGTACGAATGCCAGACCGTGTGCAGCCGCACATCGGGCCGCAGTTGGGCGAGGCGGCTGGCGGCGGCGTCGAGTTGGCGCTTGCCGATCAGGCACCAGGGGCAGACGAAATCGAAGTAGACCTCGACCGTCAGCGTGGGCTGGGTGCCCGCGTCCTCGCGGTCTGCGGCGGCCAGCGCCGGCTCGGGCGAATGCATGCTGTGCTCCTGTGGAAGGGGGCCGCACCACGGTGGCGCGGCAAGAGGCGGACCCGTGGGTCCGTGCCACCAATCTATCGTCCGGACGTCCCGGCCGCCCCCTCCGCGAAGGAGGGGGAAGGCCGGCCGCCGGGCCGCGCGTTCAACCGCCCAGCGCGATGACGATCAGTTCGATGGTCACGCCCAGCACGACCATCAGCAGTGCGGCCCGCCAGGGCGGGGTGCCGGCGTAGCGGCCCCATTCGTAGCCGCAGAGAAACAGCATCACGATGGCGATCGCGGCGGACGCGCGCATCGCGGTGCGCAGGTCGGAGAAGAAAAGGAAGGGCAGCGTCGGCGGAAAGGTCGAAAGAAAGACCAGCAGGAAGACGCCCAGGCCGCCGACCAGGTCCTGCCGCTTCAGCACTCGGGCCGGCGCGACGTGCGCGGGCTGGGCCAGCATCCATTGGCGCGTGCGTTCGAAATCCTGGCGCCCGAGCGCGTCCGACAGCGGGCCGATCTCCTGGGCGATCAGTCCATGCGCCTCTTCGGGTTGCTGGCTGGAGACCACCCGGCGCCAGAGCATCGCTTGGCGCGCGCGACCGACGATACGGCGCAGCATGAACATCACGCCGTCGACGAGACCCCAAGCAATGTTGCAGCCGATGGCCGCGAGCAGCATCGCGCGCACCTCCTTCGGTCCCGCCGAAGCCACGCTCAGCGTGCCGGTGAAGGTCAGGACCATGAAGAGTCCGAACAGGATCTCCGAATTGCGATCGATCGGGTCCAGCACACGGTTGTTCATGCTTCCTCCATGCGGTCGGGCATCACGGGTCGACGCAGTGTACGTGCAGTGCTAGGCTCGAATGGACCGTACCTGGAGGTGCAGACATGGACGTCGTACGCGAGATCCTCGCCTTCAACGCGAACCGGGACCCGGAGCGGCTGCAACTCAAGTACCGCAACATGCGCACCAGCCCGTTCGTGTTCCTGCGCGGCACCTGCCATCTCTTCTACGAACGCCTTCCGGGCGGCGGCATCTTCCGGTCGGCGCCTCTGGGGTGGGTCTGCGGCGACCTGCATCTTGAGAATTTCGGCAGCTACAAGGGCGACAACCGGCTGGTCTACTTCGACATCAACGACTTCGACGAGGCGGCGCTGGCGCCGGTGAGCTGGGACCTGGTCCGCTGCCTGGCGAGCCTGTGGGTCGGCGGCGAGACGCTCACGGCACGCCGCCGCGAAACGCGGAAGCTCTGCGAGATCTTCCTCGAAAGCTATGCGACGACCCTTCGCGCGGGCAAGGCCTACTGGGTGGAGCGCGACACGGCGCAGGGCCTGGTGCGGGCGCTGCTCGACGGCCTGCGGCAGCGGCAGCGCACGCAGTTCCTCGCTGCGCGCACCGAGCTCAGGGAGCGTCGTCGCGTGCTGCGCATCGACGGCAAGAAGGCGCTCGCCGTCGACAAGGCACAGGACGCGGCCGTCCGCGCGGTGGTCGCGCAGTACGCCGAGGCGCAGCCGAACCCGGACTTCTACCAGGTGCTCGACGTGGCGCGCCGCATTGCGGGCACCGGCAGCCTGGGCGTCGACCGCTATGCGATCCTGGTCGAGGGCAAGGGTTCCCCGGACGGCAACTACGTGCTCGATCTCAAGCAGGCGCTTGCGTCGTCGCTGACGCCGCACCTGAAGGTGGCGCAACCGAAGTGGAAGTCGCAGGCGCACCGCGTGGTGGCGCTTCAGCGTCGCCTCCAGGCGGTGTCGATGGCCTTTCTGCAGCCGATCGTCGCGGGCGGTACGCCCTACGTGTTGCGCGCATTGCAGCCGACCGAGGACCGGGTCGTGCTCGGCGGCCAATCGGCCAGGAACCTCGCCGACCTCGAAGGCGTGATCGCGGTGATGGGCAAGCTGGTGGCGTGGGCCCAGTTGCGCAGTTCCGGGCGCGAAGGATCGGCCACCACCGATGAGTTGATCGATTTCGGCGGCCGTGCGAAGTGGCGGGACCGCCTGCTCGATGCGGCGGCCGAATGTGCCGCCCAGGTGCGCGCGGACTGGGCGGTCTATGCCGCGGCCTATGACGATGGGGCCTTCGGCGGTCCGTCGAGCGGGCATGGACGAGGCTGACGCCGGCAAGCACAATGCACCCGCTCCCGGTCATGTGGGGCAGGAGGAATCCATGAATGCTCGGTTGCTGGCGCCGTGTGCGCTCGTGCTCGTCTCTGCCTTGCTCGGCGCCTGCGCCAACCCGCCCGGCGCGGCAGCCGGTGCTCCGCTGCCGCGGGTCGCGCAGACGCAGACCCTCAAGCTCGGCTACCGGGAGGACGCCCAGCCCTTCTCCTTCAAGGGCGCCGACGGCAAGCCGACCGGCTACTCGGTGGCCTTGTGCCAGCGGGTGGCGGCTTCCATCCAGGCGCAGCTCAAGCTGCCCAAGCTCGATGTGCAGTGGGTTCCGGTGACTGCCGCCACGCGGATGCAGGCGGTGAATGACGGCACCGTGGACATCGAATGCGGCAGCACCACGCGCACGCTGGGCCGCGAGCAGCAGGTGGATTTCAGCAACACGATCTGGGTCGAGGGCGCCTCCTTCGTGACCCAGGCCTCGTCGCCCATGGCGCGCCCGGCCGACCTGAACGGCAAGCGCGTGGGCGTCATCCCCGGAACTACCACCGAGGCGGTACTCAAGAGGCTGTCGGCGCGCGGCATCGCGCCCGTGCTGGTCCCGATGCAGACGCACACCGAGGGCATCGCGGCGGTGCGCACCGCCCGCATCGACGCCTACGCCACCGACCGCCTCATCCTGCTGGGCGAAGCGCTCGGCCAGCCCTCCACGGTGGCGCTCAAGCTCAGCGACGACTACTTGTCCATCGAGCCTTACGCGCTGATGATGCGGCGCGACGCCGACCTGCGGCTGGCGGTGAACCGCGGGTTGGCCGAGATCTACCGCAGCGGCGCGATCACCGAGGTGTTCCGCCAGTCTTTCCCGGCCGGCGCCCGGCCCTCGCCGCTGCTCGAGGCGGTGTATATCCTGAACGCGCTGGAGGAGTGACCGGGCCGTCTCCACCGCGCTCGCCGCCGGCACGTCGCAGTGCTACGCTATGCGGCACACGAGCGCAGGAGACAACCATGACGGCCAGCTACGTGGAAATACAAGGCGCCCAGGCGGATGTCGATCTCTGGGACGGGCTGATCAGGGACCACAACGCCCTGATCGTCGCCATGATGCAGAAGATGTCCGAGGTCGCCAACGCGGACGCGGTGTGGTTCGACGAGCGGATCACGGAGGCCGAAGGCATCGAGAATCGCCTGGTGGTCGGACTCGACCGCGCCCAGCGCCGCTTGCGTGGATTGATTTAGGCCGCGTGCTGGTCCATGAACCTCTCGACGCGCCGTGCGGTCTGCGCGGCGCGGGTCAGCACGAAGAGATGCCCGCAGTCGACCGTCTCCAGCGTCGCCCGGGGCAGCCCGGCCGCGATGATGCGGCCGTTGACCGGCGGCACGATCGGATCGTCGCTGCCCATCATCACCAGCGCCGGCGCCTGCACCCGCTTGAGCCAGGGCCAGCTGGTCCAGCCCGCGGTGGCCAGCAGCTGGTAGAAGTAGCCGTGCCAGCTCGGGCTGCGCATGGATTGCGCATGCAGCTGCAGCAGCTCGCTCTCGAAGCGCAGTTCGCCGCCGTAGAGATCGCCGCCGATGCGCATCAGGTAGGCCGGATCGACATAGCGCCGCGGGCTCAGCATCTTCAGCAGCACGTTCAGCCGTCCCGGCACCATCACGATGCCGGCGCAGGTGGCGGCCAGCGTCAGCGTGCTGCAGCGGCGCGGATGGTTGATCGCGAACTCCTGCGCCGCGGCTCCGCCCCACGAGACGCCGAACACATGGGCGCGCTGCACGCCCAGGTGGGTCAGCAGGTCGGCGCCGAGCCGCGCGATGTCGCGCGGGCGGTAGGGCAGCCAGGGGGCGGGCGACTCGCCGACGCCCGGCGCGTCGAAGGTGACGACCCGGGTGTGCGAGAAGCGGGCGATGAAAGGCGCCAGCGTCTCGACGCTGGCGCCGATGCCGTTGAACAGCAGCAGGGTGCGTTCGGCGTCCGGCGCGCCGCCGATGGCGACGCGCAGGCGCTGGGTTCCGATGCGGACCGGGAAGGTCTCCAGAGGTCGGACCCCGGCCTTCATTCGGCCGCCGACCCGGTGGGCCCGAGCACGTAGGTTCCCGGTGCCGCGCACAGGGCGGGATGGCCGCGCGAGCCTTCGCGGGCCGGCGCCCGCTTCTGCGCGTCGGAGCGCGCCGCGAGCCAGGCCGTGAGGTGCGGCCACCAGCTTCCTTCGTTCGCCTGGCCGCCCGACTCGAAGCCCTCGGGCGTGTCGTGCGCACCGTTGTTGGTCAGGAACGACGCCTTCTTGCCGCCGGGCGGCGTGACGATGGATTGCACGTGCCCGCTCGAGGTCAGGACGAACTCGCTGTGCCCGCCGAGCATGCGGCGCGTCTGGTAGCAGCCCTCCCAGGGCGTGATGTGGTCAGTGCGGCCGGCGACGATGTAGCTGTCGCAGCCAACGTTGGCGAGCGACAGCGGCATCTCGCCGATCGAGAGGCCGCCTTCGTGCGCCAGCGCGTTGGTCTGCAGCAGCGCGATGAAGTCGGCATGCAGCCGTGCGGGCAGGCGCGTGGTGTCGGAGTTCCAGTAGAGGACGTCGAAGGTCGGCGGCTTCTCGCCCATCAGGTAGTTGTTGACCCAGTAGTTCCAGATCAGCTCGTTCGGCCGCAGCCAGGCGAAGACCTTGGCCAGGTCCTTGCCCTGCAGCACGCCGCTGCCCCCGCTGGCCGTGCGCGCGAGCTCGAGCGTCTCGAGGTGCGCGAACAGGCCCATGGAACTGTCGGCGATGCCTTGCACGTCGAGCAGCGACACCAGCAGCGTGAGGCTTCGCGCCCAGTCGCTGCCCTTGGCCGCCAGGTAGGCGAGCAGGGCCGATGCGGTGATGCCGCCGGAGCAGGCGCCCAGCACATGCATCTGCGGCGCGCGGGAGATGTCGCGCACGGCCTGCATGGCCTCTTCGAGCGCCAGCACGTAGTCTTCCAGCCCCCAGCCCGACTGTGCCGCGCCGGGATCGAACCAGCTCACGACGAAGACCTGGAAGCCCTGCTGCACCAGGTACTCGATCAGGCTGCGGCCGGGCGCGAGGTCCCAGATGTAGTACTTGTTGATTTGCGGCGGCACGATGAAGAGCGGCGTGCCGTGCACCTTCTGCGTCTGCGCCCGGTACTGGACCAGCTCGAGCATCGCATGCCGATACACGACCGAGCCGGGCGTGACCGCGAGGTTCTCGCCGACGCCGAAGGCGGTGCCGTCGACCATCGCGGGCAGGCCGCCGTTGTCGCGCCAGTCGGTCACCAGGTTGCGTGCGCCGTCGAGCAGATTGCGCCCGCCGGTATCGAGCGTGCGGCGCAGCGCCGCCGGATTGCCCAGCAGCGTGTTGGTCGGCGCCAAGGTGTCGGCGACCATGCCCAGCGCCATGCGCGTGCGGGCCTCGTCGCGTGGCGACAGCGCGAGTTCGCCGGCCAGGCGCTGGGCTTCCCGCACCAGCGCCAGGTGGCTGTGCATCAGGCCGCGATAGAGCGGATTGCCCTGCCAGGCCGGATCGTCGAAGCGGCGGTCGCCGGCGGCGGGCTCGACGGTCGAGCGGCCGATGGCGACGTCCAGCAGGGCCGCGCCGGAACGGTGCAGGCTCTGCAGGGCCTCTACCGGCCGGGTGCCGACGGCGGCGGCGAGCGCGACCAGGGAATCGGCGAGCCGCGTGCCGTCGCGCGGCAGGTCGTCGCGGATGTGTGCGCCCGTGTTCATGCCATCACCAGCGCGAGCGATTCGGCCACCATCACGGCGCCCCATGCCTCGCCGCGGGCATGCGCCGTGTTGCGGCAGCGGACCAGCCACTGGCCGGGCTGCTTCTCGGTGACCTCCACCAGTTCCACCTGCAGGCGGACATAGCTGCCGCTCGGCACCGGCGCGAGAAATCGCACGCGGTCGAAGCCATAGTTGAGCACGCCGCTCGCGTCGGCCGGATAGACGCCGAGCTCGAAATGCGCCGCCGGAATCAGCGACAGCACCAGCAGGCCGTGCGCGATCGTGTGGCCGAACGGCCCCTGCGTGCGGGCACGATCGACGTCGACATGGATCCACTGGCTGTCGCCGGTGCAGCCGGCGAAGCTGTCGATGCGCCGCTGGTCGAGCAGCACGGGGGCCGCGTGGCCGAAGTCATGGCCGACATGCGCCTTCAGCGCGGCCAGGGTGTAGTCCTTGGGAATGTTCATGGTGAGCCCGCTGGCGGTCGATCTCAGAAGATGTGGCGGATGCCGAGGTCGTAGCCGGTGGAGGTCTTGGCGGTCGGCACGACGCCGTTGATCGGCTTCGCGTAGAAGGCCGGCCCGCCCACCGTGAGGTCGGCGCCGCCCTTGTTGTCGATGCGTGCCGCGGTCGCGTACACGGCCGTGCGCGCCGACAGGTTGTACACATAGCCGAGGGCGAACTTCTCCGACTTCGGATCCGGCGACAGGCCGGGGATGAGCTGGTTCAGGGCGGTGACGTTGTTGTACTTGACCTGGGTGTAGACGGCGCGGATCAGGCCGGGTCCGACCGGCACGGTGGCGCCGACCAGGGCGCCGTTGGCGCCGGGGCTGGTGAAACCGAAGGCATTGGGCAGCGGCGGGATGCCGGAGAAGTCGGTCTTGGTCTTGTTGTGCGAGTACTCGCCGAACAGCTTGACGACGC
>NZ_JAUJZH010000081.1 GCF_030486595.1 Variovorax ginsengisoli
CTACAAGGGCTTCCCTCAGTTTGTCAAACGCCGAGCCACCGCGTTGGATCGGAAT
Source organism: Variovorax ginsengisoli (assembly GCF_030486595.1). GTDB lineage: Bacteria > Pseudomonadota > Gammaproteobacteria > Burkholderiales > Burkholderiaceae_C > Variovorax > Variovorax ginsengisoli_B. Next base: position 56 of record NZ_JAUJZH010000081.1, read on the forward strand.
GATCGAACACGTCGGCTGAATAGCTCCTTGAGAATCTCAACACCGACTGCTGCTGCTTTTGAGTTGAAGGTATGCGGACGGCAAGACTACAAACGGACATTGTTGCTGCACTTATTGGCAGCGGTCCCTGATGAAAGACGCGCGCCGGGGTCTCCATTCACATCTCGGCTATCAGTGGCGATTTACCGCCCTGAATGGCCCAGGCTTTCATTCGAGCATTCCCCAGCGCAGGTCCAACCTTTTCACTCATCAACAACGGCACAACACGCGATGCCAAGTTCGATTCCAACAGCGCCGTGCACCTTCCGGCGACGGCCCTTTTTATCTTTCTCTGCTACGTCTGGCTAAGCAGGAACTTTGAAGGCTTCTCCCATCCGTAGTGCCGCCCAGCACATCCGGGCGTTCTTGGATGCAATGGCAACCACAGCGCGCCAGTACCCGCGGCGATCTTGCACTTTGATAGCCCAGCGACTGACCGGATCTGACTTGCTTGCGGCCACATTCAACACCGTTCTTGCTCCCAGGATGAGCAAGGTACGCAGATAGCTGTCCCCAGCCTTTGTTATTCGACCCAGCCTCGCTTTTCCACCCGAACTGTGTTGGCCAGGTGTCAATCCCAACCATGCGCTGAACTGGCTGGAGCTCTTGAATTCAAGCCCGTTGCCCACGCTGGCAACTATGGCCGACGCCGTCGTGGCACCGATGCCAGCGAGCTGCATCAATCGGCGAGCCTTGTCATCATGTTGGGCCATGTGCCTGACATGGGTGTCGTACTCGGCGATTCGCCCATCCAGCCGGGTGAGCTCGCCCAGCAGGTCACCAATGACGACGTTGCACCAGCCAGGTAGATCCTCCAATACCTTGTGCGCTTCTCTACGTACCGTAGTAGGTTGGAGCGCCAAAACGATTCCGAGCTCACTGAGCAGGCCGCGAATTCGGTTGATGACAGCGGTGCGCTCCTGCACGAATCCCTGGCGTGCCCGGTGTACAAATAGCTCTGCTTGCTGCTCTATGCTCTTGACAGGCACAAATCGCATCTGAGGCCGCGTGACTGCCTCGCAAATGGCAGCCGCATCGTTTGCATCGTTCTTGCCGCGCTTTCCCGCGATTCTGTAGGGCGCGACAAATTTCGGCGCCATCAAACGCACTTTGTGACCAAACTTCTCGAACTCTCGAGCCCAATGGTGAGCCCCAGAACATGCTTCCATCCCGATCAGGCACGGTGGCAATGACGCTATCAGCTCTACGAGCTTGTTGCGCCGCACTTCCGGGCGCACCAGTGCCGGCTTGCCTGCTTCATCTACGCCGTGGACAGCGAACACATTCTTGGCAAGATCGATGCCGAGGGTCAAAATAGTCATGGACTTCCCCCTTCCGAGTGAGTTGATGAGGTAACTTCCCATCGTGGCACTTTGATGCCGTTTGCCGCAACGCCCAAGGGGCACTCCGCGGATAGCTCGGGACGGGGAAGTCCCTTTCATTCACATCGGCGTG
>NZ_JAUJZH010000082.1 GCF_030486595.1 Variovorax ginsengisoli
CCTGCCTGATCGAGCGCAGCAGCGCCGGCGAGCCCATCGTGATCTATGTCGTCGGCGAGCAGACCTTGCCGAACCACAATTCCGACATCGCTGCCGGCTACCTCAGCCTGGTCAGCACGCTCACGCGCCAGCACCTGGTGGCCCAGAGGCAGGCCCACCTGACCCAGTACTTTTCGCCCAAGGTCGTCGATCTGCTGATGCGCCCTGGCGGTCGCTCGAGTGCCGAAGGCGACCCTCGCATCATGGAGGCCACCAGTCTGATCTTCGATCTTCGAGGCTTCTGCCTTTCCACCGAGGCGGCGGCGACAGACCTGCTCCGATGGCAGAAAGAACTGCGAAGCATGATGGACACCGTCTCGCGGGAAGTCTTTGCGCACGAGGGAACGGTGATCGACTACCAGGGCGATGGGTGTTTCGCCGCCTGGGGGGTGCCGTTCGAGCAACCCGGCCAGGCCCAGCTGGCGGTGGACTGCGCGCTGCGGATTCTCGAGCAGTTGAAGACAATCCCTTTGCAGTCCTTGTCGTCGCCATCCGGCCCGGTGTGTGGCATCGCCATTGCCAAGGGACAGGTGCTGGCCGGTTCGATGACATCGAGCCGGCACTTCAAGTACGGGTTGCTGGGCACTTCGGTCAACTGCGCATCCCGTGTGGAGACGCTCACCAAACCCGGCCGGCTCGACGCGCCGCTGCTCGTCACCGAAGAGGTGGCCAGGCTGCTGGACGTGACACGCACGCCATTTGTCCGGGCAGGCCGCGTGGCCTTGGCAGGCATGGAAACCCTCGTCGATGTCTACGAGGTCCTCGATCCCGCAAGAGCCCTGTCGTCGGCCGGCCCGGCAGCGCGCTGGGAGGCCCTCCTGTGCATGCTGGAAGGGGTGCGCCAGGTCGCCGATCTGAAAGAACTCCAGGCGGCGATCGGCGCCCCCGCGCCGGCGGACGATCCCCGCGTGCGTTGGCTGCAGGCACAGTGCAGACAGTTGGAAGACCCGGCGCAGCTGTCCCGGTGGGACGGCGTCGTGCGCTACGAAAAGTAGGGCCGTTGCCAGCGGAGTGGCTCGACGGCCTGTCGGGCCGACTCACCCCGCCGGTCAGTATTGAACGCGGTCGCGCCGGGCAGCTCCGGCGGCACGACCATGCCTCCAACGGACAGCCACCGCAGACTGTTCCGTCGTTCAACCCGAGGAGCTATTCATGATCACTGCCAAGACCATCCCGTCCGTCGCCAACTTCGAAGTGCTCGACGCCGGCCGCCAGACCACGCTGCGCGTGCCGGAAGCCTCCACGCTGATGGCAGAACTGCGCAAGGCGGTGATCCACGCGAGCCAGTGGGTGTCCGGTCCGGACCCCGAACTGGCGCGCGACCGCTTCCTCGGCGAGGCCACGGATCCGGCCGACCTGGAGCGCCGCAGCATGGCTTGGGAACGCGCGCAGGAGACGCGCCGCGCGCTGCCGCCGGTGCTCTGAAGGCGCGCCGGTCAT
>NZ_JAUJZH010000013.1 GCF_030486595.1 Variovorax ginsengisoli
TCGTCGCTGGAAAGCGGCCAACCGTGATGAAACATGATCGGCTGGCCGTCCTTGGGGCCCCAATCCTTGTAGAAGATCTCTACGCCGTCCTTGGTCTTGATCGTGCTCATGAGCTGATGGCCTTTCTGAAAAGCTGTTTGGATTCGCGTGTGACGAACGCCACACGATATTTCGAACGATTCCTCCATGCAAGTCTCGCACCAGACGCGCGCGCGGCGCCCTTAGACTCGAAGCCAGATGACCGCCCCGCTTTCAGCCGTCGCGCGCGAACGAATCCGGCGCTTCATGCGCGTCGTGCGCATGGCCGCGGCCATCGGCGCCGGCGTCGGTGCCGTCTACGCGGGCGCGATGGCCGCCCCGGACGCTCGCTCGCTGCTCGCTTCCCTGCTGATCTCCATGCCGATCGGCGTCATCAGTGCCGTGCTCACGGCTTCGTCGATCGCCGGCATCGAGATGTTCCTGCTGCCGCGCGCTTCGATGCGCTGGCTCGACGCGCTGCCGTTTGTCGCGGTGTTCATCCTGAAGACGCTCGTCTACGGCGCGATCGCCTGGGCGGTGATCGCTGGCCAGCCGGGGCAGCGCCTGTTGGGCGTCGTCACCGCCTACGACGCGCGCACCGGCCTGATCGCGGCGTTCTTGTCGCTCGTGCCGGTTGCCGTCATGGTGATGATGTTTCAGGCCGCAGGCCTCGTCGGCTACCGCACCTTCATGGCCCTGCTGACAGGCAAGTATCGACAGCCCTTCGCCGAGCGACGCTTCTTCCTCTTCGTCGACGTGGTGGGCTCGACCGCGATCGCCGAGCGGCTCGGCGCCTTGCAGGCACACCGCTTCCTGGCCGCGGTGTTCTCAGCGGTCGCTGAACCGATCGAGCTGTGGCGCGGCGAAATCTACCAGTATGTCGGGGACGAGATCGTGATTACCTGGGTCGAGGCGGACGGCGTCGTCGATGCGCGGGCGCTGCGCTGCTTGTTCGCGATGCGCGCTGCAATTGCCGCCGACGCGAACCGGTTTGTCCAGCGCTTCGGCGTGCAGCCGGAACTGCGCGCGGCCCTGCACCTGGGCGAGGTCATCGCCGGCGAGGTCGGCCAGGTGCGCCGCGCGATTGTCTACCATGGCGACGTCATGAACACGACCGGGCGCCTCGAGCAGGCAACCCGCGAGGTCGGATGCCTGTTCATCGCCTCGGCGGAAGCGCTGGCCTCCCTGGCGGCGCCGCCCGAAATCCGTACCCACGACCTCGGGGCACTGGCCCTGCGCGGACGGGTCGAGCCCATTCATGCGTTCTGCGTCGAAGAGTCGGTCAAGAGCGTCTTGACGCGTGCACCTTGAGCAGGCCGTTTTCCAGCGGCGACCATGCCGCCGACCCGTCCGGTCGTTGCCCGGCCGGTCTCGCCCGCACCAGGCTCGCGATGCCCGCCGCCAAGGTCAGCACGGCGCCGATTCCGAGCCCGATCCTGGGCGCAGCGTCGGCGGATGCGACAGTGAACAGCAGGCTCATGACGATTCCGCCTGCGGTTTGACCCGCCAGCCTGGCGGTGCCCTGGAGGCCTCCGGCAGCCCCGCTCCGATCATCGGGAGCGGACAGGAACAGGTTGCGGTTGTTCGGCACCTGGAACAGCCCGAAGCCCAGCCCGCATGCCACGGTGATCAGGATCAGTGGCTGCGACCTCCCCTTCAGGGGCCACAGCGAGGCCGCCGCCAGCCCCAACGCGAGCAGCGTGGCGCCAGCCGCGCAAAGCCACGCCGTCGGCACGCGGTCGGCCAGACGTCCTGCAAGAGGCGCCGCGACCGCCACGGCCAGGGGCCAGGGCGTCATGAAGAGCCCTGTGGTCAGCGCGCCCTGCCTCAGGCTGTGCTGCAGGTAGAAAGGAAGCGCCATCAGGCCCGCTGTCGTGCCCGCGAAGCAGCACATCGAGGCGATCACCGAGAGGCGCATCGACGCCGAGCGGAGCAGATCCAGCGGGATCAGGGGCGTGGCCTTCGGCATCTCCCGCCGGACCAGCGCCGTCAGCCCGAAAGCCGCTGCGGCGAGGAGCACCGCGGCCAGGGCCGGCACCTCGACCAGAAGCTCCGCGCCAATGACCAGCGAGGCCAGTGCCCCTGCGTTCAGCGCCACGCTGGCCAGGTCGAGGCGGCGCGCCGTCCCGTCGAGCGCCGGCAATGCACGCGTGGCGATCAGGACCAGGCCACCCAGCGGCAGGTTCAAGGTGAACAGCCAGGGCCAACTCAAGTTCGTGAGGATCGGCGCGCCGACGGTCGGACCCGCCGCGGACGACAGCGCGACCGCGAGCGCGTTCCAGCCGATGGCGGCGCCGAGCCGTCGACGCGGAACGACGGAGCGCAACAGGGCAACGCCGAGCGCCATCACCGCCGCGCCGCCGAGGCCCTGGACAAAACGGGCCGTGACGAGCCACGGCAGCGAAGGCGAGAGCGCGCACAACGCGGAAGCGACCGTGAACACCGCAACGCCAACCCTGAACACCCGGCGATGGCCCAGGCTCTCGCCCAATGCCGCGCAAGGCAGCAGTCCGATCATCAACGCCGCCTGGTAGGCCGTGACGACCCATACCGACATCGCAGGCGCGACCTGCAGCGATCGTCCGATCGTCGGCAGCGCGACGTTGACGATGCCCGCATCGAGCACCACGAGCACCATCGCCGCCAGCACCGCCGCAACGGCGGCGGCCCGCGAACCTTGCGCGGTCGAGGTTTCGATCATGGCGTGCCGAAGGTCCAGACGCCGTCCTTCTCGACATAGCGCGTCACCCGGTGTTCGTCCTTGTCTTCCTTCTTGAGGTCGCGCTCGGTGAACCGGTACAGGAGCGCCGGCCCTTTCATGCACCGCGTGTCATGGATGTCCCCCGGCAGATACACCTGGACCTGCCCCGGCCGCATCAGCGTCGAGTCCCGCATCACGAGCCCGACCGTGCCGTTGCGGTTCGCCACCCGCGCATAGGTTCTCATCTCGATCTCGCCCTGCTGGATCGCGTAGATGACCCAGCCCCGGCCGTGGTCATGGGGTGGCCTGTAGAGCCCCGCGTGTTCCGAATGCGCCAGGAGCACGAAGCCGTGGGTCGGATCGCGATGGAGCTCCTTGTTCGCCGGCGCTTCGACGTGCAAGGCTGCCAGCCAGTCTTCCGTGCCCGGTGCCCGGAGAAGGTCGGCCAAGTGGCGCCTGCACCCGGCGACCACCTGCTCGCTCAGCGGGCCCCAGACGGACTTGATGCCCTGGATCGATGCTTCGAGCGTGTTGCTGGCCATGACTTCTTCCCTTTCAGTTGCGCTTGGACGACCCTCGTCAAGCAGTGCTCGAACGATAGGACGCCAGTGCGAATTGCGGAAGGCGCAGCAGTTGCAACATATACGTGCACCGAACGCCATGTCAGCCCGAACGTGCTAGCTTCGGCGCATGTCGACGCCTGATCTGAACCTGCTCGTCACCCTCGACGTCCTGCTGGCCGAAGGCAGCGTCGCGGGCGCTGCGCGACGTTTGCGCCTGAGCCCTTCGGCGATGAGTCGGGCCCTCGCGCGATTGCGGGAAACCACCGGCGACCCGCTGCTGGTCCGCGCCGGGAGGGGCCTGGTGGCCACTCCCCGCGCGCTGGATCTGCGCGAGCGCGTCAACCAGCTCGTCCAGGAGGCCGAGGCGGTCCTGCGGCCTGCCGAGGCGCTCGACCTCCGGGCGCTGGTCCGGACGTTCACGCTGCGCACCAGCGAAGGCTTCGTCGAGACCTTCGGACCCGGTCTGCTCGAACGCGCCGGTCGTGAAGCGCCCGGCGTGCGGCTGCGTTTCATGCAGAAGGCGGACAAGGAGAGCGCGTCCCTGCGCGACGGCACGGTCGATCTCGAGACGGGGGTCATTGGAAATACCACCGGACCGGAAGTCCGCGTGCAGGCCCTGTTCCGGGACCGATTCGTTGGCGTCGTGCGCACCGGGCATCCGCTGTGTCGGGGCGAGATGACGGCAGCCCGGTACGCGGCCGGAAGCCACGTGGTCGCGTCGCGGCGCGGCGCCGACAAAGGCCCGATCGACGAAGCCCTGAAGCCGCTCGGCCTGGAGCGCGAGGTCGGGACGGTCGTCGGCGGGTTCGCGACCGCGCTGGCACTGGCTCGGGCCTCCGACCTGATCGCCAGTGTTCCTGAACGCCACACCGAAGGCCTGCGCGCCGGCATGCACAGCTTTCGCCTGCCGATGCCCGAGCCGGAGATCACCGTGTCGCTGCTCTGGCACCCGAGGTTGGATGGCGACCTGGCGCACCGCTGGCTGCGCCGTTGCGTTCGGGACGTCTGCGGCGCGTTCACGCCACCCGACTGCGCCTGACGCCGGGTTCCGGGTGCTCCGTCGCATGGCGATGGCGCGGTGGAGGTCGCGCCATGACGATGGCGATCCCGACCACCCGGCAACCCCTGCCACTTCCTTCAAGGAACCCGCTCATGCGCACCAGACAACGTGGCCTCCTGCTGGCCCTCGGCCTGTTCCTGTCGATCAACGCCCTGGCCAGCCAGGCAGGATTCCGGACCCTCAGCGTTCCCGGCCTGCCCGCGGACCCCGGGCCCATCCCCGTCGCCTTGTTCTACCCCACGCAGGCGCCCGAACGAACCGTCGCGATGGGCCCGTTCACGGTCCATGCCGCCCTGGGCGGTGCGCCTGAGGCACAGGTGAAAGGCTTGATCGTCCTGAGCCACGGACACCGCGGCTCGGAACTGGCCCACGCCAGCCTGGCCGAAGCGCTGGCGCGCGATGGCTACCTGGTCGCCGCGCTGCGCCATCCCGGCGACAACTGGCAGGACGGCTCGTTGCTCGCGAACGGCCCGGCCCGCTACTTCAGCGCGCGCCCGCAACAGGCCTCGCGCGTGATCGACGCGCTGCTGCAGGACCCCGCCTGGAAGGACCGGATCGCGCGCGACGCCAGGGGGCCGCGCATCGGCGCCGTCGGACACTCGGCGGGGGGCTACACGGTGCTGGCGCTGGCCGGGGCAGAGCCCGAGCTGCAACGCCTCGCCACCCATTGCGCGAGCGAGCGTGCCGACGATCCGATTCTTTGCGGCCTGGCTCGCACCGGAGACCCGGCAGCGACCCGCACCGGGCAGACGGATCAGGGGGTGCCGACGCTGGCGGACGGCCGGGTTCGCGCCATCGTCGCGCTGGCCCCGCTGGGCGCCGTCATTTCAGCGCGATCGCTGGCCGCGATCCAGGTCCCGACCCTGGTCTACGAAGCCGAACAGGACCGATATCTGGTCCCGCGCTTCCATGCCGAGTGGATCGCGCGCAACCTGTCCGGGGTCGAACTGCGCCGCGTTCCCGGCGCCTGGCACTCGGCATTCATGGACATCCCCGGCATGCCCATCCCGACGCCCGACGGCGACATCGCGGCCGATCCGCCGGGCTTCGATCGGCCCGCGTTCCTGCAACGGTTGGGCACCGAGGTCCCGGCCTACTTCGACAGGGTCCTGAGCTCGGCTGCCCCCTGAAATTGCTCAGAGGCTGTCGACCATGCGCTGCAATGCCACCATGCCCGGGTCGTCCAGGCCGATGGTCTTGTCCGCGAACATGCGGGCGCGGCCGATCCGGTTGGGCTGGTCGCGAAAGGCATCCAGCGCATCGCGCATCGCGCTGCTGGCGACCTGACGCACAGCGGCCTCCGGGGACGCGCCGGCAAGTGCGAACTGGATCGCGTGCAGGCCGTCCAGAACCGTCTTGTCGCCGAGGCTGGCGCCACCGCGGGCGGACAGCACCGACACCACCTCGCCCAGCAGCGCCGCCAGATCGGATCGATCGAGCGAGGCCACGCCCGCGCAGCGCTTGGCCGACGTGGCCAGGGCGACCGTCAGCAGGGTGCCGAAGCTCGATCCCGATGCCTTGGCGCTGGCCTGCGCGCAGCGCTTGAAGATGCCTTCCAGCGTGTCGGGCAGTTCAGGCAAGGCCTGCTCGATCAGCGTTGCACACTTGTCGAGCGTGACGCCCAGGTCGGCATCGCCGAGACGGCCGTCCAGCGCATTGAGTTCGGGCGCCGCCGAATGCATGGCCGCGCACCAGCGCGGCACGGCGGCGGTCAGAGTGGGGGCGTCGAGCATCAGCGGACACTCCAGAACGGGCAATGGGCCGGCGCGGCCAGCAGGGTTTCGAGTTCGGCATCGAGCTTCATGACGCTCAACGAGGCGCCGGCCATTTCCATCGACGTCGCATAGCGACCCACCAGGGGCCGCACGACCGTGACGCCGCGCTCGGCCAGCACCGACGCCACCCGCCGGTAGAGGATGTAGAGCTCTTCGGCCGGGGTGGCGCCCAGGCTGTTGACCAGCACGGCCACGCGATCGCCCGAAGCCAGGAACAGCTCCGGCAACACGTGGGCCAGCATCTCGTCCGCCAGCGCGTCGGCCTTCTTGAGCGGTCCGCGCCAGATGCCCGGTTCGCCATGGATGCCCATGCCGAACTCGACATCTCCGGCGTCGATGCTGAACGAAGCCTGCCCGGATTCGGGCACCACGCAGGGCGACAGCGCCACCCCGATCGATCGGCATGCATCGTTGGCCTTGCGCGCCACCGCTGCGACCTGCGCCAGCGTTGCGCCCGCTGCCGCGCTCGCGCCCGCGACCTTGTAGACCAGCACGAGTCCGGCCACGCCGCGGCGCTTCTCGCGCTGCGCCATGGGCGCGCTCGCGACGTCGTCGGACACCCGGACCGATGCGATGTCCATGCCGTCGAGCGCCAGCATCTCGGCGGCCATCTCGAAGTTCATGCGGTCGCCGCCGTAGTTGCCATACAGCTGCAGCACGCCGGCACCGCCATCGGCCGCGCGCATGGCTTCCATGCAGTCGTCCATCCGAGGTCCGGCAAAGACGTTGCCCACGGCGCAGCTGTCGAGCAGCCCTTCCCCGACATAGCCCAGAAACACCGGCAGATGGCCCGAGCCGCCGCCGGTGACGATGCCGACCTTGCCGGACACCGCCCCGCCCGCGCGGCACACCACGCGCCCGCCGTCGCCGCGGCGCTGCAGTTCGGGATGGGCCATGCAGAGTCCGTCGAGCATTTCGTCGACGTAGGCATTCGGGTCGTTGAGGATCTTCTTCACTTGTCAGTCGACCTTGAGGCGGCCGTCCTTGGTGGCCTGGGCGGCGAGTGCGTACTCGGCTTCGAGGATCCGTCCGAATTCCTGCGGCGTGCTGGAGAGCGCCACGCTGCCGAGCTCGCGGGCGCTGTTCACCGTCTGCGGGTCTTTCACCGCCTGCGCCAGAGCGGCCGCGAGCTTGTCCTGGACGTCCTTCGGAGTTCCGCTCGGCGCCAGGACGCCGACATAGGTCGTGCCGTCGATGCTGCCGAAGCCGAGCTCCGAGACCGTCTGCACGCCGGGCAGCAGCGGGTCCTGGGTGGGCCCCAGGACCGCCAGCGCCTGCAGCGCGCCGCCCTTGATGTGCTGCAGCGCACTCGGAACCTGGTCGAAGTGGACGTCGATCTGGCCACCGATCAGGTCGATCAGCGCGGGACCGGAACCCTTGTAGCTGACGATCGTGAACTTGGTCTTGAGCAAGCTTTCCAGCTGCAGCAGGGCCAGGTGGTTGGGCGTGCCCGGGCCGGAATGCGCCGCGGTCAGCTTCCCTTCGCCGGAGCGTGCATAGGCGGCGAACTCCTTGAAGTTCTTGAAGCGCGTCTCGTCCTTGCGGGCGAGCAACACCATGGAGCTCTTGTTGACGAGCCCCAACGGCGCGAAGTTGGTGCGCCCGTAGCTGGTCTTGACCATCTCGGGAACGGTCACCACCACGCCGGCGCCGCACAGCAGCAAGGTGTAGCCGTCCGGCGCGGCGCGTGCGACTTGTGCAGCGCCGATCGAGCCGCCCGCGCCGGCGCGGTTGTCCACGATCACCGACTGGCCGAGCACCTTGCCCAGTGCGACCGCGACGGTCCGGGCCACGATGTCGGTGTTGCCGCCCGGGGCGAACGGCACGACGAGCGTGACGGGCCTGCTCGGGAAGGCTTGCGCCCAGGCATGCGAACCCAGTGCGCCGCTGGCGGCGGCGACCGCGCCGAGCTTGAGTAGTTGTCTGCGTTGGATGGTCATTTCCTTGTCTCCGTAGTCGTTGATTGCCCGGGCTTCAGTTGTCGAAGCGCAGCACGTTGTCCATGGCGGCCTTGATGCGGGCCAGCTGAGCCGGCTGGGTCGCCGGCATCGGTGCGCGCGGCAAGCCCGCGTCGCAGCCCTGCAGCGTGATGGAGGTCTTGATGTTGGCCGGCAGGTTGTCGCCGACCAAGGCGTTCCAGAATGCGAGCATCGCCTTGTGGATTTCCAGCCCCTTCACATGGTCACCCGCCTGCACGGTGTCCCACAGGGTGACGCACACACCCGGGAGTGCGGCCGGCGTTGCCGCGATCGTGCCGTGCGCGCCCAGCGCGAATGACGAATACAGCAACGCATCGACGGCGGAGAACACCTTGCAGCCTGCCGGCACGCCGAGCAGCAGATCGGCCATGAGCTTGAGGTCGCCCTGGCTCTGCTTGATGCCCTGCACACCGGGCAGCTCCTGCATGAGGCGAATCATCTGGGCCGGGTTCAGGTAGTTCCAGGGCACGACGTTGTAGATCACGACGGGGACATCCGTGGCTTCGGTGAGCGCCTTGAAATGGTTGTGGGTCGCTTCCTCGTCCGGCTTGAACAGGTAGTGGACCGGCGTGACCTGCAGCGCGGCGATGGGCAGGTGCGCGATCGCCTTGGCGCGGTTGATGGCATCGCGTGTGCTGTTCGAGATGATGCCGGCCACGATCGGCACGGCGCCCGCGACTTCCGCTGCGGTGATTTCCATGACGCGCTTGAACTCGTCGACCGTGAAGGTGTGGCCCTCCCCCGTGCTGCCGCCCGGGCAGACACCATGGACCTTCTTGTCCAGGTTGAAACGAATGACCTTGCGGAAGGCGGCTTCGTCGATGCTTCCGTCCGCGGTGAACGGTGTGACGAGCGGCGGAATGACGCCGGTGAGATCGAGACCCATGAGAACGACTCCAGTGGTGGTGAGGGATGGCTGTGGACGCTGAGTGCTGCGCTGGTATCGAACTATACTCCAACTGACATGTCAGTCATAGTTCAGTATTAACCCTAGTTCCTCGCCATGAGGTCCGCGCGCTCGACGCGGCTTAACATCTCACCCCATGAACACCAGCGCCATCGTCCGAACCGCGGCCGTGAAATCCGCCACTGCGGGAGCCAACGAAGGCGAACACGTCAACCAGCGCAGCCGCGCCTACCAGGGTTTCCGGCAACAGATCATCGACGCCAGGATCCGGCCGGGCCAGTTCGTTTCACAGCGGGAACTGATGGAACTGCTGGAGATGCCCCTGGCCGCGGTGCGCGAACTGATCCCCCGCCTCGAGGCTGCCGGATTGATCAAGACCGTGCCGCAGCGCGGGCTGCAGATCGCATCCGTCGACATGAAGCTGATCCGAAATGCGTGGCAGGTGCGGGCGATGGTGGAGCGCGAGGCGGTCGTGAACTTCGCGCGTGTCGCGAGCCCCGAGACCATTGCCCGGCTGATCAAGCAGCACGAGGCGATTCTTGAGCGCGCGATGCAGCCGCACCCCGACGAGCACCTCGAGAAGGATGCCCAGGCCGTGGACTGGGGACTGCACGACCAGATGGTCGACGCCATCGGCAACGAAATCCTGTCCGAGATCTATCGGGTCAACAGCCTCCACGTGCGCTTGATCCGCTACGACGCGGACTCGATGCGTCCGGTCCAGGTCGTGCCAGCGATGCGCGAGCACCTCGCGTTCCTGCACGCGCTGGAGGCCGGGGACAGCGAAGGCGCGCTGGCGCAGATGATGGCGCACATCGAGCAATCGAAGCACCGCGTTCTCGCCGGGATGCTTCGCGCCGGGCAAGGCGCAGCCTAGGGCTTCGACGACGAGGTGCGGCTGCGGCCGCCCTCCCCGCGCGAGGCCCTACGCCGCCGCAGGCCGCTTCGCCAGCTCAAGCTTGGCGATGGCATTGCGGTGCACTTCGTCCGGTCCGTCGACGATGCGCACGGTGCGCTGGTGCGCATAGGCCTCGGCCAGCCAGAAGTCCTGGCTGACGCCGGCCGCGCCATGCGCCTGGATCGCCCAGTCGACCACCTTGCACGACATGTTGGGGGCCACCACCTTGATCATGGCGATCTCGGCACGCGCTTCCTTGTTGCCGACCGTGTCCATCTTGTAGGCGGCGTTCAGCGTCAGCAGGCGCGCCTGGTCGATCAAGCAGCGCGACTCGGCGATGCGCTCGTGCCAGACCGATTGCTCGGCCAAGGGCTTTCCGAAGGCGATGCGCGAACGAAGCCGGTCGCACATCAGTTCCAGCGCGCGCTCGGCAGCGCCGATCGAGCGCATGCAATGGTGGATGCGTCCCGGGCCCAGGCGGCCCTGGGCGATCTCGAAGCCGCGGCCCTCGCCGAGCAGGATGTTGCCGACCGGCACGCGGACGTTCTCCAGCAGCACCTCCATGTGGCCGTGCGGTGCATCGTCGTAGCCGAACACCGAGAGGTGCCGCAGCACGCTCACGCCGGGCGTGTCGCGCGGCACCAGCACCATCGACTGCTGCGCATGACGCGGCGCCTCGGTGTCGGTCTTGCCCATCACGATGAAGATCTTGCAGCGCGGGCTGCCCGCGCCGGACGAGAACCACTTGCGGCCGTTGATGACGTATTCGTCGCCTTCGCGCGTGATGGTGCACTGGATGTTGGTGGCGTCCGAGGAGGCCACGGCCGGCTCGGTCATCAGGAAGCCCGAGCGGATCTCGCCGGCGAGCAGCGGCTCGAGCCACTGGTCCTTCTGCGCCTCGGTGCCGTAGCGTTCGATGGTTTCCATGTTGCCGGTATCGGGCGCCGAGCAGTTGAACACCTCGCCCGACCACGAGACACGCCCCATCACCTCGCACAGCGGTGCGTAGTCGAGGTTCGAGATGCCCGGCACGCCGCGGTGCTCGTGCGGCAGGAACATGTTCCAGAGGCCGGCGGCGCGGGCCAGCGGCTTGAGTTCCTCGATCAACGGCGAGACCTGCCATGCATTGCCCTGGCGGCGAAACGCATCCATCTCCTCGTGATAGCGCGCTTCGTTGGGATAGATGTGCTGGTCGAAGAATTGCCGCAGGCGCTGCAGCAGATCGCGGGTCTTGGGGGAGGGTTCGGCAAACATGGTGTGTCCTTCGTTCTGGAGGGTGGCGTCCGTTCATGGCGCCCGGTGTCCACGATTAGAACGCGGCCGCAGCCAGGATGCCGTCTCCCTTGTGACGCGGTGGCTAGACCCCGGCGACCGGATCCGCCGCGGCGAATCGCGGTTCGGCCTCCGCATCGGCCTTCGCCGGCCCGAAGCTGAAGCTGGCGTACCCGTCATGCGCGGCCGCCGCCGTGTACTGCCGGTAGGCATGGAAGCCCCCTGTGAAAAGCGTCAAACCCTGCGGCTTGTCCTTCACGTTGGCGCCGACCCACCAGGTCTTGGCCTTGTTGATCAGCGAGCGCTTGGCCAGGTTGCGCACGACGCCCATCCAGTCCTCTTCGGCCTTGGGGGTGGGCTCGATCGTCTTCAGGCCGTTCTTGTGCATGTGCGTGATGGCCCCGGCGATCCAGTCCACGTCGTGCTCGCTGATGCGGATGATGTTGGCGAGCGCCGCCGGACCGTTGGGGCCGGTGGTCATGAAGAGGTTCGGGAAGCCTTCCATCATCAGCCCCAGGTACGAGCGCGCGCCCTCCTTCCACTTGTCGTTGACCGTCCGCCCGTCGCGCCCGGTCACTTCGAAGGCCATCATGGCGCCGGTGAGCCCGTCGTAGCCGGTGGCGAGGATCAGCATGTCGAGTTCGACCTCGCCCGACTCGGTGCGCACGCCCTTCTCGGTGACCTCGACGATCGGATCGGCGAGGCAATCCTTCAGGTGCACGTTCGGCAGGTTGTAGGTCTCGTAGTAGCTGGAGTCCAGGCAAGGCCGGCGGGCGAAGATCGGATAGCCCTTGGGCTTGAGCTTCTCGGCGACCACCGGGTCCTTGACGATCTCGGGGATCCGGTTGCGCACGAACTCGGCCACCTGCTCGTTCGCCTCCTCGTTGAGCATCAGGTCCGAGAAGGTGCCGAGCATCGCCAGCCCGCCCTGCTTCCAGGCGTCTTCCAGCAAGGCCTGGCGCTGGGCCCGGGTGACGCTGAAAAAGGCCCGCGTCGACTGCGGCCGCGTGCCGCCGACGGCGCTGTTGCGCGCCGCCTCGCGGATCCCCGGGTAGTGCCGCTTGACCTCGGCCACGTACTCGGCGTCGAGCTCGACATTGCGCATCGGCATGGTGAAGCTCGGCGTGCGCTGGAAGACGAAGAGTTCGCCGGCCTGCGGGCCGATCTCCTGCACGATCTGGATGCCGGTCGACCCGGTACCGATGACGCCGACGCGCTGGCCCTCGTAGCTGACCGGTTCGTGCGGCCACCGGGCGGCATGCAGCAGGCGGCCCTTGAAGCGTTTCACGCCGGGGATGTCCGGCTCCTTCGGGACCGACAGCGGGCCGGTCGCCATGACGCAATACGGCGCCTCCCAGGTCTCGCCGCGGTCGGTCTTGAGCACCCAAAGCCCGCGCGCCGCGTCCCAGTTGGCACGGTTGACCCGCGTGTCGAACTGGAAGTGCGGGCGCAGGCTGAGCTTGCTGGCGACGAAGTCGATGTAGCGCAGCAGCTCGGGCTGGGCCGCGAACTGCTCCGACCAGGTCCATTCCTGCTCGATCTCGGGCGAGAACGAATAGCTGTAGTCGATGCTGGGCAGGTCGACCCGCGCGCCCGGATAGCGGTTCCAGTACCAGACACCGCCCAGGTCGCCCCCGGCCTCGAAGGCCTGCAGGCGGAGGCCCATCTCGCGAAAGCGGTAGACGGCGTACATGCCTCCGAAGCCGCCGCCGACCACCAGGACGTCGACGCGTCGGGTGCCGGGGCCGTTCTGAGCGAGGGCGGTGTTGAGGTTCTTCGAGGTGTCGGCGTTCATGCGCATCTCCATGGGGGTTCTGGTCAACAAATCGGGGCCGCACCAGGGCGGGTTCGCAGGGTCATGCGGCGAGCACCCCGCCGTCCACCGGCAGGGTGACGCCCGTGATGTAGCTGGCCATCGACGACGCCAGGAACAGCGCCGGCTCGGCGATCTCTTCGGGCCGGCCGACGCGGCCCAGCGGCGTGCGGCGCAGGAAGCCCTGCAGCCGCTGCGGATCGGCGCGGGTGGCATCGGTCATGGCCGTCTCGATCACGCCGGGTGCGATCGCATTGACGCGGATGCCGTCCGGCGCGAGGTCGACCGCCATCGACTGGGTCAGCATCTTCACCGCGCCCTTGGAGCCCGAATAGCCGATGCAGCCGGCCTGCGCGATGAAGGCCGCGCCCGAGGCGATGTTGATGACGCAGCCCCGCGTCCGACGCAGCGCGGGCAGGAAGGCGTGCAGCACGTTGAAGCCGCCCATAACGTTGACATCGAACACGCGGCGGATCTTGCGATGCGCGTCCGGCGCGTCGATGCCTTCGCGCAGCAGGATGCCGGCGTTGTTGACCAGCACGTCCAGCAGGCCGATCTCGCGGCCGACCCGTTCGGCCAGCTCGGCGCAGGCCGGCACGTCGGTGATGTCGAGCGCGAAGGCCCGGGCGCTGCCGCCGGCCTCGGCGATCTCGCGCACAGCGGCCTCGCAATCCTCGGCGCGCAGGTCGGCCAGCACCACGCGGGCCCCGGCGCGCGCATAGCGCACGGCGATGGCGCGGCCGATACCGCCGGCGGCGCCGGTCACCAGGGCGAGCCGGCCCTGCAGCAAGAGGGGGTCGGGACGCTCAGTCATGGACAGCTCCGGCACGCGGGGTCCGGGGAGGCACAGCGGCCGCCTCGGGGGTCTGGCCGAGTCTCGCGCGGCGGGCCAGGAAGGCATTGATCTCGCCCACGATGCCACGGCGGAAGAGCATGACCACCAGCACGAAGACGGTGCCCTGGACGATCATCACCGCCTCGGCGAAGGCGGACAACTGGTTGGCCATGGTCACGACCACCATCGCGCCCACCACCGGGCCGAGCATGGTCTGCAGGCCGCCGACGATGCCCATGAGCAGGGCCTCGCCCGAGGTGACCCAGCTCACGTCGGTGAGCGTGGCGATCTGGAACACGATGCTCTTCATGCCGCCGGCCAGTCCGGCCAGCGCAGCAGAGAGCGTGAAGGCCAGCAGCTTGTAGCGGTTGACCCGGTAGCCCAGCGAGATGGCGCGCGGCTCGTTGTCGCGGATGGCGGTCAGCACCTGCCCGAAAGGCGAATGCACCACGCGCCAGATCAGCCAGAAGGCGGCCACCACCGCGACCATGACCACGTAGTAGAGCGTGAGGTTGTCCTGCAGGCTCAGCAGGCCGAGCAGCTTGCCGCGCGGCACGTTCTGGATGCCGTCCTCGCCGCCCGTGAAGGGCGAGCGCAGCGCGATGAAATAGACCAGTTGGGCGCAGGCCAGGGTGATCATCGAGAAGGCGATGCCCGCGCGCCGGATCGCCAGCACGCCGGTGGTGGCGCCGATCGCCGCCGCCACGGCAGCACCGAAGAGCACGCCCAGCGCCGGGTCGAAGCCCCAGACCTTGACGGCATGCGCCGTCGCGTAGCCGGCCGAGCCGAAGAACATGGCATGCCCGAAGGACAGCAGCCCGACATAGCCGACCATCAGGTTCAGCGAGGCCGCGAGCAGCGCGAAGCACATCAGCTTCATCAGGAAGATGGGGTAGGCCACGAACGGCGCGGTGAGCAGCGCCAGCGCGCCAGCGGCCAGCAAAACCGTGCGGTGGCGATCGAAGAATGTGGAGGTAGCGGTCATGTTGTCTCCTTCGAGCGGTTTCAGCGCAGGCTGCCGAACAGGCCCTGCGGACGCACGGCCAGCACGATCAGCATGACCACGAACACCACCATGCCGGCGCCGTCCGGATACACCAGCTTGGTGATGCCTTCGAGCACGCCCAGGCCGAAGCCGGCCACGATCGCGCCCACGATCGAGCCCATGCCGCCGATCACGACGACCGCGAAGACCACGATGATCAGTTGGGAGCCCATCAGCGGATTGACCTGGTAGATCGGCGCCGCCATCACGCCGCTGAAGCCGGCCAGCGCCACGCCCAGGCCGTAGGTCAGCATCAGCATGCGCGGCACGCGCACGCCGAAGGTCCGCACCAGGTTCGGGTTCTCGGTGGCGGCGCGCAGGTAGGAGCCCAGCTTGGTCCGCTCGATCACGAACCAGGTCAGGATGCACATCCCCATCGAGGCGGCGATCACCCACAGCCGATACCAGGGGAAGAAGGCCATCGGCGTGTCCAGCCCGCCCGCGATCGGGTTCGGATAGGGCTGGCCGGTGGCGCCGAACTTGTAGCGGAACACGCCCTCCAGGATCAGCGCGAAGCCGAAGGTCAGCAGCAGCGCGTAGACATGGTCGATGTGATAGAGCCGGCGCAGCAGGGTGCGCTCAAGCGCGACGCCGCTCAGCCCCACCACCAGCGGCGCCAGCACGAGCGCCCACCAGTAGTTCAGGCCCAGGTACTCCAGCAGGCCCCAGGCGACGAAGGCGCCGAGCATGTACTGCGCGCCGTGGGCGAAGTTCACCACGCGCAGCAGCCCGAAGATGATCGCCAGGCCCAGGCTCATCAACGCATAGAGCGAGCCGTTGATCATGCCCACCAGCACCTGGCCCGCGATGGCGGCCAGTGGGAATCCAAACAAGGTGTCCGGCATAGGGTGTCTCTTTGTTTTCTTGTCTCGCGTCAGACGCCCAGCAGCGCCTCGATGCGGGCGTGGTCGGTGGCCAGGGTCTGGCGGTCGAAGTGCTCGGCGACCCTGCCCTCCTCGATCACGTAGAAGCGGTCGCCGACACCCGAGGCGAAGCGGAAGTTCTGCTCCACCATCAGGATCGTGAAGCCGCGCTGGCGCAGGATGCCGATGGCCTCGCCGATCTTCTCGATGATCACCGGCGCCAGGCCTTCGGTGGGTTCGTCCAGCAGCAGCAGCTTGGCGCCGGTGCGCAGGATGCGGGCGATCGCCAGCATCTGCTGTTCGCCGCCCGAGAGCCGCGTGCCGGGGCTCTTGCGGCGCAGCTTGAGGTTGGGAAACAGCGTGTAGATCTCTTCGAGCGTCATGCCGCCGGGCATCAGCACTGGCGGCAGCAGCAGGTTCTCTTCCACGTCCAGGCTGGCGAAGATGCCGCGCTCCTCGGGACAGTAGGCAACGCCCAGGCGGGCGATGTCCTCGGGCGCCATGCCCTGGGTGGGGCGGCCGTCGATCGCGATGTGGCCCCGACGCTTCGCGAGCAGGCCCACCACCGCGCGCAGCGTGGTGGTCTTGCCGGCGCCGTTGCGCCCGAGCAGGCACACGGCCTCCCCCGGCTGCACCACGAAGTCGATGCCGTGCAGCGCCTGCGTCTCGCCGTAGAAGCCGGTGAGGCCGCGCACCTCCAGGCAGGGCACGTTCTGTTCAGGCATGGGCGCCTCCCACGTAGGCTTCGCGCACGCGCGCATCGTTCGAGACTTCGTCGTAGCTGCCCTCGGCCAGCACCTCGCCGGCCTGCAGCACGGTGATGCGATCGCACAGCTCGGCCACGACCTTCATGTTGTGTTCCACCATCAGCACCGTGCGGTCCCGGGCCACCTGCGCGATCAGGCGCGTCACCGGCCCGATGTCCTCGTGGCCGAGGCCGGCGATCGGCTCGTCGAGCAGAATCAGCTCGGGCTCCAGCGCCAAGGTGGTCGCCAGCTCGAGCGCGCGCTTGCGGCCATACGACAGGTCGGCGGCGCAAAGGTCGGCGTAGGGCTCGAGGTTGACCGCGGCCAGCAGTTCGCGCGCGCGCCCGGTGTGGCGCTCCAGCACCCGCGCGCTGCGCCAGAAGGCGAATGTGCCGCCGGCCTTGCGCTGCAGCGCCACGCGCACGTTGTCCAGCACGCTCATCTGGCCGAAAACCGCCGAGATCTGGAACGAACGCACCATGCCGCCGATCGCCACGCTGGCCGGGTCGCTCTTCGTGATGTCGCGCCCGTTGTAGTAGATGCGTCCGGCACTGGCCGGGATGAAGGTGGTCAGCAGGTTGAAGCAGGTGGTCTTGCCGGCGCCGTTGGGGCCGATCAGGGCATGGATCGTGTGGCGCCGGATGTTCAGCGACACGTCCTTCACGGCATGGAAGCCGAGAAACTCCTTGCTGAGCCCTTCGGTGCGAAGGATGCAGTCGGTGGCGTGTGCCGGGTTCGTCACGCCAGACTCCGGTCGTCGAACAGCACCTCCGGCAGGCCGCGCACGCCCAGGCCGTGGAAGGCGAACAGCGCGCCCGCATCCGGATGGTCGCTGCGCAGCAGGTTGCCGGTGTTGCGGATGCTGGTGAGATACAGCACATCCAGGTCCGGCCCGCCGAAGCAGGGGCAGGTCGGGAACGGCGTCGGCACGTCGATGAGCGTCAGCAGCTGGCCGTCGGGCTGGAAGCGGCCGAGCTTGCCGCACTGGACCAGCGCGATCCACAGGCAGCCCTCGGCATCCACCGTGGCGCCGTCGGGCGCCGACCCGTGCGCCTGGGTGCTGAAGAGCGTGCGACGCGGCCCGACCGCCCCGGTGTCCGGGTCGTAGTCGACCACGCTGACATTGCCGCTCAGGCTGTCGGCGTGATAGAGGCGGCGGCCGTCGGGACTGAAACAGGTGGCATTGGCCAGCGCGATGCCGTCGAAGAGCGGCGTCACGCTGCCGTCGGTCTCGAGCCGGTAATAGCCGCCATCGGTGTCGTGCCGGCCCATCACCATCGAGCCGGCGACGAAGCGGCCCTGCCGGTCGGTGCGGCCGTCGTTCATGCGCATGGCCGGGCCCTTGTGCCGTACCTCCGCCAGCCGGCGCACGGCGCCCGTCGACAGGTCCATCAGGTGGAAGCCGTCCTCGAGCGCCAGCACCAGCCGGCCGCTGCACGTGAGCGCGATCGAGCCGACGTCGCTCGGCGTGCGCCACTCGCTGTACCGGCCTTGCGACATGCGCCGCACCAGCCTGGCCTTGGAATCGACCCAGTACAGCGACTGGTCGCGCGCATCCCACAGCGGGCATTCGCCCAGCCGGTCGCGCGTGTCGCCGATGATCTCTTGTCGTACGCTCATGTGGCCCCCTGCCCGCTCGTGCTCACTTCTTGACGAAATCGCAGCCGCCTTCAGACAGCGGACGAAACACCTTTTCGGCGGGGATCGCGGCGCCCACCGTGTAGAAGTCGTTCTTGCCCTTGGACTGCGCGGGGCTCTTCACCTCGACCGGATAGACCGGGCGCATCACCTGGCCGTCCTCGCGGATCTTCACGTCCTTGGACATGAAGTCGTTCACCGGCGTGGCCTTCATCTTCTCGACCACCGCCGGGCCGGCATCGCTGCCGGCCGCCTGCACGCCCTTCAGGTAGTGGGTCACGGCGCTGTAGACGCCGGCCATGATGTAGGTCGGCACCACCCCGTTGTTGCGTTCCATGAAGCGCTTGCTCCAGGCCCGCGAGGCGTCGTCCCGGTCCCAGTAGAAGGGCACGGTGATGTTCAGCCCCTGCGCGGTCTCCAGGCCCATCGCGGCGACGCTGTTGATCGTCATGCCGAACACGCTCACGCTCTGGCCGCCCTTGGTGATGCGGAACTCGGCCGCCTGCTTGAGGGAATTCGACAGGTCGAGCCCCGCGTTCAGGATCACGATCGCCTTGGCGCCGCTCGACTGCGCCTGCAGCAGGTAGGACGAGAAGTCGGTGGTGCCCAGCGGATGCTTGACCGAGCCCACCACCTTGCCGCCGGCCTGTTCGATGAAGCGCGTGGCCTCGGTCTGCAGCGCCGCGCCGAAGGCGTAGTCCACGGTCACGAAGAAGAAGGTCTTGATGCCCTTGTCGATCAGCGTCTGCACGCCGGCCTTGGGCAGCGAATAGGTGTCGACCAGGAACTGGAAGGCCATCGGGGAGCAGGCCTTGCCGGTGAGGTCGGAGGTGACGGTGCCGGCGATCAGGTAGGGCTTCTGCTTTTCCTTCATCAGCGTCTGCACGCCCAGCGCGATCGACGAGGCCGAGCCGCCGACGATCGCGTCCACCTTGTCGGCCTCCAGCCACTTGCGCGCCGCGTTCAGCCCGACGTCGGGCTTGTTCTGGTCGTCCATGGTCAGCAGCTCGACCGGCTTGCCGTTGACCTTGCCGCCGAAGTCCTCGATGGCCATCTTGGCGGCAAGCACCGAGCCAGGCCCGCCGTTGCCGGAATACGGGCCGCTCAGGTCGCCCATGAGGCCGATGCGGACCACGTCGTCCGAGATCTGGGCCTGGGCCAGGCCGGCGATCGCGGCCAAGCCGGCCGTGGCGAGGACGGCGCGCAAGGCCGCGATGGAGTGGCGAAAGGTGTTCATTTCTGTGTCTCCTGCTGTCGTTGGTGAAGGCTTGGCCGGGTATCAGGCGCGGCCCGAAGGCAGCGCCAGGATCTGCTTGGCGAGGATGTTGCGCTGGATCTCGTTCGAGCCACCGAAGATGGCGGGCATGCGCGAATCCAGGTACTGGTTCATCACGTCGGCCGCGATGTCGCCGATGACCACGTCGTCGACCTGGCCGCCGTGGTCGCCCGCGAGCTGCACCAGTTCGTCCGTGATGCGCTGGTAGGTCTCGGTGCCCCAGACCTTGAGGTAGGACACTTCCGGCCCGAGCTCTTCGCCGCCGCGCAGGCGCCCCATGAAGAGCTCGAACGCGGCCTTCAGGTCGCGCACGTCGAGCACCAGCTGCGCATAGCGGTCGCGGAAATCGCCCGCGGCGAGCGCATTCGTGGCCTCGGCCAGCCGGTCGAGCTGGGCCAGTGCATATTCGCACTGGCGCGGCGTGCCGAAGAAGATGCGCTCCTCGCGCAGGAACGAGTTGGCCACGCTCCAGCCATCGTCGATGCGGCCCACCACGTTCGACACCGGCACCCGGACGTTGTCGAAGAAGACCTCGCTGAATTCGCCCTCGCCCTTGAGGTTGACGATCGGCCGCACCTTCACGCCGGGTGACTTCAGGTCGATCAGCAGGAAGGTGATGCCGCGTTGCTTGGCGCCGTCGACCTTGCTGGTGCGCACCAGCGCAAACATCCAGTCCGCCCCCGGACCCAGCGTGGTCCAGGTCTTCTGGCCGTTGACGACCAGGAAGTCGCCGTCGCGCTCGGCGCGCGTGCGCAGGCTGGCCAGGTCGGAGCCCGCGTTCGGTTCGGAGTAGCCCTGGCACCACATGATCTCGCCGCTGAGCACGCGCGGCAGGTGGTAGTCGATCTGGGCCGGCGTGCCGTGCATCAGCAGCAGCTTGCCGATCGCGAGCCCGTGATCCGGAATGCGCGCGCAGCCGTGGCGTGCGATCTCCTCGGCGTAGATCACCTGCTTGGTCGCCGACAGGCCCATGCCGCCGGCCGTCTTGGGCCAGGCAGGCGCGAGCCAGCCCTTCTTCGACAGCGCCTGGTACCAGTCAGAGATGTCGGCGTAGTAGGCGCGCTTCTTCATGAAGCGCTTCTCGGGCGGGTAGTTGGCGGCGATCCAGGTCGCCAGCACGCGCCGGAACTCGTCGTCGGGCAGCTCGGCCACGTCGACGCCCTCCGGCACCACCAGGGGCGAGTTGTCGGACTGGCGCACGCGGCCGCTCTTCATCAGCTGGTCCAGGAAGCGGGCGCGCTGCCACAGCGGATTGCCGAGCCAGGCCGACAGCGCCAGCGCCCGCTTCAGGCACAGGCCGATGTCGGTTTCGTCGGCGATGCCCATGCCGCCGTGCAGCTGGATCGCGGTCTTCGAGACCCCCAGCGCCGTGGCGCCGGCGCGTGCGCGCGCCGCGCGGACCGACTGGATACGCGTGGACTCGTCGGCCGGGCGCGCCCAGTCCAGCAAGGCGTTCTCGGCCGAGGCGCGCGCCAGCTGGCAGAGCATCCACATGTCGACCATGCGGTGCTGCAGCGCCTGGAAGGACGCGATGGGCTTGCCGAACTGGACCCGCTGCGAGGTATAGGCCACCGTGGCTTCCAGCGCCCGTTCGGCGACGCCGACGAGTTCGAAGGCGCTGGCCAGCCGGGCCAGCTCGATCGCCTGCGCGACCGCGTCGCGCACCGCCGGGCCGCTGGCGAGCCGGGCGTCGGCCGCAAGCGCAAGCCCCTCGACCTCCAGTTCGCCGAAGTCGAGTCCGTCGACGGTGCGGGTCGTGCGGATCGCGGCGGGCTGCGTGATCCAGAACAGCGCCGGGATGCCGTCCTCCAGCGCGTAGACGAGGAAGCCGTCGGCAGCGTCGGCCAGCGGCACGAAGCACTTGGCCGCACCTTCCAGCCGCCAGCCCTCGCCGCTGCGGACGGCGCGCATCCGGACATCGTCGATGTCCAGCGCGCCGGCGGCTTCCTGCCAGGCCAGGGCCGCCAGCGTCCGACCGTCCAGCACCTGCTCGAGCAGCGCACGGGCGGGCGCCGAGCCGGTGGCGAGCGGCACCAGCGCCTGCACCACCATCAAGCCACAGGCGACATAGGGTTCCGGCGCCAGGCCGCGTCCCAGTTCGCTGGCGATCAGCATCGCCTCCGCCGCGCCCAGACCATGCCCGCCGAGCGATTCGGGGACCAGCACGCCGCTCCAGCCCGCCTCCGCCATCTCGCGCCAGACGCTGCGGTCGAAGGGAATGGCCTGGTCGCGCAGGCGCCGCACGCGCGCCGGGGCCGGGTGTCTTTCATGGAATGCCTGCACGCTGTCGCGCAGCATCGTCTGGGTTTCGTCGAGATGGGTCATGGGTTGGGAGCCTTGGTGCTGCGCGAACGTCGCGCGCGTCATGCGGCCGGGCCGCTCGCGGCCACGTCCGTCGGAAGCTGGTGAGATCGGAACTGTTCGCGCAACTTGAGCTTCTGCAGCTTGCCCGTGGCGGTATGCGGCAGCGCGTCCACGAAGACCACGTCGTCGGGCATCCACCACTTGGCGACCTTGCCGGACATGAAGGCCAGGATGTCCTCGCGCGTCGGCTGCATGCCGGTCTTGGGCACGACCAGGAGCAGCGGGCGCTCCTGCCAGCGCGAGTGGGCCACGCCGATCACGGCGGCCTCCTGCACGTGGGGATGCGCCACGGCCGCGTTCTCGAGGTCGATGGACGAGATCCATTCGCCGCCGGACTTGATGACGTCCTTCGAGCGGTCGGTGATCTGCACGAAGCCGTCGGGGTCGAGCGTGGCGACGTCGCCGGTCGGGAACCAGCCCGCGGCATCGGTGGCGTCGCCGTCGCCGCGGTAGTAGCCCGAAGCGACCCAGGGCCCGCGCGCCTTCAGGTCGCCGAAGGCCTTGCCGTCGTGCGGCAGCGGCTGGCCGTCCTCGCCGAAGATCTCGATCTGCACGCCGTAGATGGCGCGGCCCTGCTTGGCCTGCACGTCGTAGCGCTGCGCGAGAGGCAGCTCGCGGTGCTTGTCGAGCAGGGTGCCGATGGTCGCGAGCGGGCTGGTCTCGGACATGCCCCAGGCATGGATCACGTAGGCGCCGAAGAGCTCCTCGAACTTCTGGATCATGGCGCGCGGCGCCGCCGAGCCGCCGACGATCAGCCGTTCGAGCGCGATCTCCGACAGGTCGAGCGCGGCGCGGTTGCGCTCGATGTAGTCGAACAGGCCCAGCCACACGGTGGGCACGCCCAGCGAGAAATTGCAGCGTTCCTCGCGCAGCAGGCGATAGATGTTCTCGCCCGACAGATGCGGGCCGGGCAGCACCAGCTTGGCGCCGCACATGGCGCCCGCATAGGGCACGCCCCAGGCGTTGACATGGAACAGCGGCACCACCAGCAGCACGCTGTCGCGCGCCGAAATCGCCAGGCCGTCGGCCGCGCAGGCGGTGAAGGAATGCAGCACCGTCGAGCGGTGGCTGTACAGCACGCCTTTCGGGTTGCCGGTGGTGCCCGAGGTGTAGCAGAGCGACGATGCGGTGTTCTCGTCGAACACCGGCCATTCGAGTGCCGGCGACGCGTCGGCCAGCAGTTGCTCGTAGCACAGCAGGTTGGGCAGCTTCACGTCCGGCATCTGCGAACGCTCGCAGAGCGCGACGAAGCCCTTCACGCGGCCGAGCTGGGGCGCCAGCTCGGCCAGGGTCGCTGCGAAGCTGATGTCGAAGAAGACATAGCCGTCCTCGGCATGGTCGACGATGTAGGCGATCTGCTCCGGAAAAAGCCGCGGGTTGACCGTGTGCAGGATGGCCTGCATGCCCGAAACGCCGAAGTACAGCTCCAGGTGGCGGTGCGTGTTCCAGGCCAGCGTGGCGACCCGGTCGCCCGCGCCCACACCCAGATGCGCCAGGGCATTGGCCAGGCGCTTCGCGCGCTGCTGCACCTCGCGCCAGTTGCTGCGGTGGGTGCTGCCGTCCGGCATGTGGCTGACGATCTCGCGGTCGCCGTGGAAGGCCGCGGCATGGTCGATGAGTCCGGACAGCAGCAGGGGATGCTGTTGCATCAGGCCGTTCATGAAGTCTCCTTGGTCCGATCCGGTTCAGTGGTAGCTGCGCCCGCCGTCGACCGCCAGCACGATGCCGGTGACGAAGGAGGATTCGGCGCTGCTCAGGTAGAGCGCGGCCAGCGCGATCTCGTGCGGCTCGCCGATTCGGCCCAGCGCGTAGCGCGGGCCGACCTGCTCGCGCAATTCCTCGGGGCTGTAGCCGCCGCGCACCATGGGCGTGTCGACCGCGCCGGGGCAGACGGTGTTGACGCGCACCTGCGGTGCCCATTCAATCGCGAGCGAGCGGGTGAGCGAGATCACACCGGCCTTCGAGGCCGCGTAGGCGCTGCGCTGCTTGAAGGGCGCCAGGCCCTGGCCCGACGCGAAGTTGACGATGGTGCCGGCGCCTGCCTCGCGCAAGTGCGGCAGGCAGGCGCGGCAGACGATGAAGCTGCCGGTGAGGTTCACCTCCAGCACGCGCTTCCAGTCCGCCAGGCTCACCTGGTCGGCCCAGTCGGTGTTGGCGATGCCCGCGGCGTTGACCAGACCGTCGAGGCCGCCAAAGGCTTCGGCGGCGTGGGCCACCGCGCGTTCCACGGCATCCGGGTCGGTCACGTCGGCTTCGAGGCAGAGCGCCTCGCCCGGCAGGCCCTCCGGCCGCTGCCGGTCCAGCGCCGCGACGCGCGCCCCGGCGCGCAGGAAGAGCTCGGCCACCGAGTGGCCGATGCCGGAGGCCGCGCCGGTGACGAGGATGCGCCGGCCGGCGAGGCGGCCCTCGACCTTCAGGTCGGCGGGCGCCAGGGGTGCGTGTGCTTGCATGGTCTCAATCCGCCCTGATGTTCTTGTCCCGGATCACCGGGCCCCAGCGTTCCGCTTCCGACTTCAGGTAGGCGGCGAATTCGGCCTGGGTCATGGGCAGCGGCTCGACACCCGCGCGGTCGATGGCCTCGCGCATGTCCGGCGTGTCCAGCACCGCCCGGATGTCGGCATGGAGCCGGCTTTGGATCGGCTTCGGCGTGCCCTCGGGCACCAGCACGCCGAACCAGCTCGCGGTCGCGAAGTTGGCCAGCTCGGGCACGCCCGATTGCGCGATCGGCTTGAGATCGGGTGCCAGGGTCGACGGCTTCAGCGAACTGATGCCGAGCGCCTTGAGCTTGCCGGCCTTGACGAAGGCCAGCGCCGCCTTCGAATCGAACATGCCCTGAACCTGGCCGCCGATCAGGTCGTTCAGCCCTGGGCCGTTGCCCTTGTACGGCACGTGGACGATGCTGACGCCGATCTGCGAGGCGAACAGCTCGGCACCGATGTGCGGGCTCGAGCCGTTGCCCGACGAGGCGAAGCTGAAGGGCTTGCCCGAGGTCCGGATGTACTTCACCAGCGACGGCACGTCGTCGGCCGGCACCGAGGGATGCACGAACAGGATGGCGGGCGCGACGGCGATCATCGCCAGCGGCTCCAGCGCGCTCTGCTTGTAGGGCAGGTGGGACATCATGAACGGGTTGGTGGTGAAGCCGAAGCTGGTCACCAGCAGGGTCTTGCCGTCCGCCGGCGCACGGGCCGCGGCCGCCGTGCCGATCACCGTGCCGCCGCCCGCGCGGTTGTCCACGATCACCGGCTGGCCCCAGCGCTCGGCGAGCCGCTGGCCCAGGGCGCGGGCCAGGTTGTCGGTGAGGCCGCCCGCCGCATACGGCACGATCAGCGTGACGGGTCCGCCGGGAAACGGCGGGGTCTGCGCAGCCGCCGGCAGCGTGGCCAGCGCGGCGACTGCCCACAGTGCTGTCGCCGCAGCCCTTCTCCAAAAATGACTTGCCGGCCGGTCAATGAGAAGAGCGAGAAAGGTGGAAAGCATGGTTCTCATGGTTCAGGCCTTGGCTGAGCGGGCCGCGGGCGGCCCGGCGGCTGCCGTGTCCGCCGGACGCGCTTCGGCGAGCAAGCCGTGCAGCGCCATGTCCAGAAACTGCCGCATCACTTCGGTGACGCCCAGGCGGCCATCGGGCCGGTGCCAGTTGGTCATCTGGTTCAGGCCGGACAGAAGAAAGCGGCCCGCGATGGCGGGATCGATGGCGCGCACCTCGCCGCTGGCGATGCCCTCGGAAATGCACTGCCGCAACAGGTTCTCGTAGCGGTCGCGCAGCGCGATCGCGGCCAGGTGCTGCCCTCCCCTGCCGCCTTCGCGGAAGGCCCGGGAGCCGGCGATCCACCGATCGCGCGCCAGGTCGAACACGTCCGCCGAGGATTGCATGAAGGCGCGGATGCGCGCCGTCGGAGAGTCCGCGGCGGCCACAGCGGCGGACACGTCGTCCACCAGGGACTGCATCGACTCCAGCACCACCCGCTCGTACAGCGCTTCCTTGTTGGGGAAGTAGTAGTAGAGCGCGGCCTTGGTGATGTCTGCGACTTCCGCGATGTCCCGCATCGAGGTGCGCTCGTAGCCGTCGCGCGCGAACAGGCTGCGCGCGATGGCCAGCAGCTGGTTCTCGCGCGTGTCCGGTGCATCGGCCGCCGCCGCGCGGGCGGGTGGCGATGAAGCGGTTCGGCGTTGGGACATGGCGAAGCGAACGAAATGGTGGAATGCGGACGACGCGCCTGGCTCAGCGTCCGGTGAAGACCGGCTTGCGCTTCTCGAAGAAGGCGCGCTGCGCTTCCTTGGTGTCTTCGGTCTTCGACAGCGCCACCGTGTTGCCCTGCTCGTAGCGGTAGGCGTCGCGCGGCGGCATCGTCAGGGTCATGCGCGCGGCTTCCTTGGCCAGCCGCACCGCGATCGGGCTCTTGGATGCGATCTCGCGCGCGATGCCCATCGCATAGGGCATCAGCTCGGCCGCCGGCAGGCAGGCTTCGACCAGGCCGAGCCGGTACAGCTCCTGCGCCGACACCTGCATGCCCGTATAGAACATGCGGCGCGCGCGCGACTGGCTGAAGAACTTCTGCAGGAAGGTGACGCCGCCGGCCAGGCCGACGTTGATCTCGGGCATCGATACATAGGCGTCCTCCGAGGCGACCCAGATGTCCGATCCCATCACCAGGCCGAAGCCGGCGCCGAGCGCGGCGCCGTTGATGGCGGCGATCACCGGCTTGGAACATTCGACCACCGCGTAGTAGGACTCCCGCACCAGCCGGTTGTGGCGGCCGTAGGCACCCGGCGTGGCCGCCAGGTTGGGCCGCTCGCGGATGTCGGCGCCGGCCGAGAACAGCTTGCCGCTTCCGGTCAGCACGATGGCGGCGACCTCGTCCATGTCGCTGAGCGTGTCGAACACCTCCGTGATCTCCGCCCGCATCTCGGCGTTCTGTGCATTGACCGGCGGGCGGTTCAGCGTGACGACGGCGATGCCGTCCTCGATCGTCAGGGTGAGTGTCTTGAGGTCCATCATGCGTGTTCTCTCGGGTTGGGGTTGACGGGGGCTTGGCGCATGGAGATCAGGGCATCCAGGCACACGCCCCCCTGGGGCTTGACGACGAAGGGGTTGATGTCGATGCCGGCCAGGTGGTCGGCATGGCGCAGCGCGAATTCCGACAGCCGGCTGAGCGCATCGGCGAGGGCTCGCGTGTCGTAGGCCGGGCCGCCGCGCCAGCCCTTCAGCAGGGCCGACGAACGCACCGCGTCGACCAGCGACATCGCCTGCGCGGGCGTGAGCGGCGCGGAGGCGAAGGCCACGTCCTTGAACAGCTCGACGGCCGTGCCGCCGAGGCCGAACATGACCATCGGCCCGAACACCGGATCCATGTGGACGCCGATGATGGTCTCCACGCCGCCGCGCACCATCGGCGCGATCAAGACGCCATCGATGCGGGCCTGCGGCGCGCGCTCGGCGGCACGGGCCATCAGCGTGTCGTAGGCGGCAGCCACCGCGCCGGCGTCCGCCAGGCCCACGAGCACGCCGCCCACCTCGGTCTTGTGCGGGATGTCGGCGGAGACGATCTTGGCGACCACCGGGTAGCCCATGCCGTCCGCGGCACGCGCGGCCGACGCGGCGCTGGTGCAGGTCTGTTCGGGCAGCACGGGGATGCCGGCCGCGCCGAGCAGCGCCTTGGCCTCGGCCTCGGTCGCGGCCTGCGGCAGGGGCTCGGAGCCGCTGGCGGCGGGGCTGTCGCTGCGCATCTCGCGCCGCAGTCTGGCCATCCGCGCTGCACCGGCGACCGCGCGCACCGCGCGGGACGGATCGGCGAAGACGGCGACGCCCGCGGCCTCGAGCCGCTCGGTCACGCCCTGCTCGGACAGCATCACCAGCACCAGCGGCCGGTCCGGATGCGCCGCCCGGATCTCGATCATCCGCTGCTCGGTCGATGCGAATCGCGACGGCGACAGGCCGACGTGTGCCAGGTAGGCGAACAGGGTGCCGAAAGGCGAGCCGGGCAGCAGCATCGCATCGAGCACGCGGGCCACGCCGTCGGGCACCGCGGTGACCTGCGCGGTGGTGTCGTAGGGATTGGCCGGCACCGCGAAGGGCAGCAGTTCGCGCAGGGCGTCGGCCGAGCCGGTGGTGATCGGCGGCAGCGCCATGCCGAGCTCGGACGCGTCGTCCGCCATCAGGATGCCGATGCCGCCCGAGCCGGTCATGATGCCGATGCGCTCGTTGGCCGGCAGCTGGCCGGTGACGGCGCACAGGTGAGCGATGTCGAGCATCTCCTCGATCGATGCCGCGCGGTGCGCGCCGCACTCGGCGAACACGGCGTCGTAGATCGCGTCGTTGCCCGCCAACGAGCCGGTGTGCGTCGCGGCGGCGGCGGCACCGACCTCGGTCCGGCCGATCTTCATGATGACCACCGGCTTGCCGGCGGCGGCCGCCTTGCGCAGCGCCGCGCGCAGCCGGGCGCCGTCCTTGCAGGCCTCCAGCGCGGCGCAGATGACGCGCGTGTCGGCGTCGTCGGCCAGGTAGTCGATGCATTCCGCCACGTCGACGTCGGCCTCGTTGCCGGTCGCGATCACGCGGCTGAGCCCGATGCCGCGCAAGGTCGCCATGCCGTACGCGGCCGAGCCGAAGGCACCGCTCTGCGTGGCCATGCCGATCACGCCCGGCTTGGGCCGCAGGCCGTTCAGGGCGGTGGAGAAGGTGGCGTAGAACTTCGCCGACGGATTGAGCAGCCCGAGCGCATTCGGGCCGACCATGCGCATGCCCGCTTCCTTGCAGATGCGCACCAGCCGGGCCTGCAGTTCGGCGCCCGCCGCGTCGGCCTCCGCGAAGCCCGCGGTGAAGACCTGGACCACCTTCACGCCCTTGCGGGCGCAGTCCTGCAATGCGGCCTCGACACCCGGCACGGGCACCGCGACGATGGCATGGTCGACCGCGCCGGGCACGTCGGCCAGGCTGGCGAAGGCGGGCAGGCCCTGGATCTCGGCGGCGCCGCTGCGGTTGACCGGGTACAGCGCGCCGGCGAAGCCCGCCTCGACCAGGAAGCGAAGCGGCCGCCCGCCGATGCGCTCGGGGTCGGACGAGGCGCCGATGATGGCCACCGACGACGGGAAGAAAAGCGGATGGAGCGAATGCATGGGTGCGGCGCCGGTTCAGAGAAACGCGTGCGTCACGCCGCCGTCGATCAGCATCGACTCGCCGGTCATGAAGCCGCTGTCGTCGCCCGCCAGGAACACCGCGGCGTTCGCGATGTCCTCGACCTGGCCGAGGCGGCCTACGGGCGTCCGCGCGATGCGCTTCGCCATGCCGGCCTCGTCGACGTTGATGCTCACGCCCTCGGTCATGATGGTGCCGGGCGCAATGGCGTTGACGCGGATCTTCTTCGGCCCGAGTTCTACCGCCGAGGCCCGGGTCAGTCCCAACACCCCGGCCTTGACGCCGCAGTAGATCAACCCGTTGGGCATGCCGAGGAATCCGGCCGCCGATGCGATGTTGATGATGGAGCCGCCGCGGCCCCTGGCCATCAGGCCGGCGGCGACCTGCGTGCCCCAGACCACCGACTTGAAACCGGTCGCGACCATGCGATCGAGCGTCTCGGGCGTGATCGCGTCGATCGGGCCGTAGCGCACCCAGATGGCGTTGTTGACCAGCACGTCGAGCCGACCGTGGTCGCGCTCGAGCATGGAGACCGCCGACTCGAAGGTGGCCCGCTCGGCCACGTTGCCGGCACAGGCCACGGCCTGCCCGCCTTGCTCGCGGATCGCCTGCGCCGAGCGCTCGGCGTTCTCGGCCTTGATGTCCAGCACCGCGACGATCGCGCCTTCGGCGGCGAATCGCTCGCAGATCGCTCGTCCGATGCCTTGTGCGCCGCCTGTCACCAGGGCCACCTTGCCTTCCATGCGTAAAGCCATGCTTGTCTTCCGTGCTCTATTTGCAGAAAATTCTACCGGCCGGTTAGTAAGTCGATGAAGCGTTTTTTGACTAGGAGATACCCTATGGACCGCAACGAAATGAACGCCAGCGTGGTCGAGCTGATGGACCGCGAGGCCATCCGCGAGTGCATGTTTCGCTATTGCCGCGGCATCGACCGCCAGGACGAAGCTGCCTTGCGCAGTGCCTACTGGCCCGACGCGACCGACCGCCACGGGCCCTACCAGGGCAGCGCCACGGGATTCGTCGACTGGGCTCTGGAGAAGTTGCGCACCCAGGGCGAGCGCTCGGTGCACAACGTCGCCAACCTGTCGATCACCCTGCGCGGCATGCAGGCCGCGGTGGAGACCTACTTCACGGCCCTGCAGCGCGACCGCGACGCGCAAGGCATCGCGCGCGAGGTCTTCCTGGCCGGCCGCTACCTCGACCGCTTCGAGAAGCGCGACGAGGAATGGCGCATCGCGCAGCGCACTGTGGTGTACGACTGGGTACGGCCGCTGGGCACGCCCGACGGCAGCGAGGCGGAGCGCTTCGGTCCGCGGCAGCCGATCGGTGGCGTGCGTGGCGACGATCCGGTCCATGCGCTGCTGGCTGCAATACAGCAGCCAGGCAGCCAGGACGACCCCGGGTCAGCGAGAAATCTCTGAAGAAGCGCGCCTCAGGGCTTCGGCGCAGCGCGACGGCCCGCGGCCTTCGCGCCCTTGGCCGCGCCCGGCGCATTCATCCCGACCAGGATGATGTCGAGATACTGCTCGATCACCTGGCGCGGCTTCAGCCGCCCGTCGGGCTTGATCCATCGCGTCATCTGATTGAGCGTCGACAGCAGCAGGCGCCCCGCCGTCGCCGCGTCGAGTTCGCGAAACTCGCCCGAGGCCACGCCCCTGGCGATGCAGCCACGCAGCAGCTTCTCGAACCGGTCGCGGCGGCCGACCGCGGCTTCGCGTATTTGCGGACCCATGCTCGACCAGAAGACATTGGACCCGGCGATCCAGGCGTCGGGCGCTTCCGCGAAGACATCCGCCGCGGTCAGCATGAAAGCGCGCACCTGCTCGGTCGCGCCATCGGCCTGCTCCACCGCTTCGCTCACGCGATCGATGAGCGCCTGGAGGTTGTCGACGACGATCTGCTCGTAGAGCGCTTCCTTGTTGGGGAAGTGATAGTAGAGCGCGGCCTTGGTGATGTGCGCTTGCTCGGCGATGTCGCGCAGCGAGGTGCCGGCGTAGCCATGGGTGGCGAAGAGGCGGGAGGCGATCTCGATCAGCTGGGTCGGGCGGTCCTCGACCGTGGCGCTTGCGCCCGCCTTTGTCCGTGCTGCTCTGTCGGTTGCCATCCATGCCCTCGTTGATGGGCGTGAATATACTTCATGGCCCCTGCCGGCTACTCCAGCTTCATGCCGGCACTCTTGACGAGCGGCCCCCACTTGTCTCGTTCGGTGCGGGCGAAACGCGCCAAGCTGTCGGGCGTTCCCCCGGCGGCTTCGTGGCCGAGTTCGAGCAGGCGCTGCCGCGCTTCGGGCAAGGCCAGGATCTTGGCGATCTCCACATTCAGCTTCTGGATGATGGCGGCGGGTGTCCCGTGGGGCGCATAGAGCCCGTTCCATGCGATCACCTGGAAACCCTCCAGGCCCTCGCCGGCCGCCGGTGGCGTACCCGGCAGAAGTGGCGAGTCCTTGAGCGAAGTCACAGCCAGCGCCTTCAGCTTGCCGCTCGCGACGAAGGGACGTGCCGCGCTCGCCGTGTCGATGGCGACCAGCACCTGCCCGCCCATGAGATCCGTCATCGAGGTGCCTGAACCTTTGTAGGGGACGGCACGCATCACCATGCCGCTTTGCTTCTGGATGAGCTCCAGCACCAGTCGCGACGTCGTGCTCGGCAGGCCGACGTTGACGACATCGGGCCGCGCCTTGGCGTCCGCCAGCAGGTCGGCCATGGTCTTGTAGGGCGCATTCGGGTTGGCCAGGATCACCATCGGAAAGGTGCTGACCAGTGCCACCGGCTCGAAGTCCTTCTCCGGGTCGAAGGGCATCGAGGGATAGAGGAACTGGTTGAGCACATGGGTTCCGTTGGTTCCCATGAGCAGCGTATAGCCGTCGGGCGCAGCGCGCGCCACTTCGGCGGCCCCGATGTTGCCTCCGGCGCCCGCGCGGTTTTCGATCACCAGCGCCTGCCCCAGCGCGCGGCCCAGATGCTCGGCCAGGTACCGGGTCGCGACATCCGTCCCCTGCCCTGCCTGGTAGGGCACGATGACGCGTATCGGCTTGTTGGGATAGCTTTGCGCCGAGACGATGGAAGAGGTCCAGAGCGCGACCAGCGCGATCAAGAGGCTGAAGATCCGATTCATGACTTTGTCTCCGTTGCTTGTTATAGGTGCGATTGCCGTTGCTCAGGGCGCTTCGCCGAGAAGCTCCTGGGCATGCTGGTCCAGGCGCGGCGGAGGTCGACCCGGCCGGCCCGGTGTCCGCGACAGGCGCACCGGGACACCGATGCCCCGGTAGCCGTCGCTGCTCACACTCATGGCCCGGTGCGACGCATGGGCCTGCGCGAACGCTTCGGGCACCGTGTGTACCGGCCCGACCGGGACGCCGACGTGCATCAAGGCGCTGCAGAGGGTTTCTCGCTTCCACCCCGAGAGGGCCGCCTCGATCTGCTGCCGCAACGCGTCGCGATGTTCGAGGCGTGCGGCATTGACCGCGAAACGCGGGTCGCTCGCGAGCGCCGGAAGTTCCATCACGGCGCAGAACTTGGCGAACTGGCGGTCATTGACGATGCCGAGAAAAACCAATCCGTCCTGGCAATGAAACTTGTCGTAGGGCGCGATGTTCGGATGCGCGCTTCCCAGCAGGCCGGGCACCTGGTCCGAGTGCATCCAGTTGGCCGCATGGGGCACCAGCAAGCTCAATGCGGAATCGAACAGCGTCGCTTCGACGCGTTGCCCGAGGCCGGTGCGGTCGCGGTGATGCAGCGCGAGCAGGATGCCGGTCAGCGCGGTGTAGCCCGTCAGGTGATCGACGATCGGAATGCCCATCCGGGTCGGGCCGGACGAGGGCTCCCCATTGATGCTCATGAGGCCGCACATGGCTTGCAACACGGCGTCGTAGCCTGGCAGGCTGCCCAGCGGCCCGTCCGCTCCGAAGCCGGAAATCGAGCAGTAGATCAAACCGGGAAAGCGCGGCTTCAACTCGTCCTCGAAATCCAGCCCCCAACGTTGCATCGTGCCGGGAATGAAGTTCTCGACCAGCACGTCGGCCTCTTCTAGAAGACGCATCAGCGTCTCCCGGCCCTGCGGGACTGCAAGGTTCAGCGCGATGCCGCGCTTGCCTCGATTGACCGCCGTGAAGTAAGCCGCATCGCCGTCGTCATTGAACGGCGGGCCGAGCGTCCGCGTCTCGTCGCCCGACGGCGGCTCGACCTTGATCACGTCGGCCCCATGGTCGGCAAGCATCTGGGTGCACAAGGGCCCGGCCAGCACCCTGGACAGGTCGATCACCCGCAGCCCGGCTAGCGCCCCGCGCCCGTTGGCACTTCGCTCTGGAGTATTTGGCATAGCTGATCCGAGAGGCATCGCCCGAGGCGATGCCGGTTTGCCACCTGGCCTTCGCCCCCGGCAAGGGGGCGAGGCGACTCAACCGCGCGTCGGCAGTTCGACGACGCCCGAGCCGATCACCGACAGCTCGTCGTCCTGGTTGTGAGCCTCCTGGGAGATCTCCACCAGGTGGCGCCCGTTCTCGATGAACTTGCGCTTCACGAATCCCTTGATGAACAGCATGTCGCCTTCGGGGTTGTGGCGGCGGATCTTGCAGTGCGCCTTGCGCAGGAAGCCGTCGTCGCCCATCCAGTTGGTCAGGTGATGCGTGAGCCACGACGTGCGCTCCGGACCGTAGTCGTAGGCGCCGGGGGCACCAACCTCGAGCGCGAAGTCTTCTTCCCAGTGCACACGTTCCGGCACGTCCGGGATGCCGAAGCGGTTGGTGATGCCGACACCGGGGTGGGCGTCGATGAGCTTCCATGCCAGCTTGTTGGCGCGGATGTACAGGCCGCCCCAACCCTGCGCATAGGCGATGAACCCGGTCACGGTCATCGGTCCCTTGAACATCACCGGCAGCGCCTCGCCCTCCTTCACGTCTTCCCAGTAGCGGGGCGTGGCGCCGCGCACTTCTTCCTTGGCGTAGAGCTTGTACGCCTCCTGGATCTCCTCGGCCGAGTAGCGGCGCGGCGCCCGGGCCCGCACCTCCTTGTACTTGCTGCCTTGCTCGCGGGCGTGGTCGCGCTCGGTGCGGAAGCACCAGCTGTCGGCCTCGGCCACCTTGTCGCCTTCCTGGTTGAAGAAGTCGACGTGATAGGTCTGCTGGACGGCGCGGCCGGCGAAGCGGGTCTGGTGCTCGACCAGGTCCTTCAGGTAGGCCTCGGTCCGGATGGTGTCGTTGCGGTGGACCGGCTTGTGCCATTCCCAGTCGGCGCCCGACCACATGGCATGGACACCCGGCAGCCCACCGACGTAGCCGGACACGATCCGGCTGGTGGAGAACAGGAAGCTCGGCAGGGCAATGAGGCCGCCGTACTTCGTCTTCGCCGCGTAGTCGGGGTCGCACCACAGGGGGTTGTCGTCGCCGATGCCGTGCGCGTAGTGCCGGATGTTGTCGCGCGTTGCCTCGTAGCACCACGGCTCGGCGGTGGCGCCGATCTTCTGGCCGATGCGCTCGCGCAACTCGTCCATGCCGTTGTCGGTGATCTTGGGGAAGCTTCTTTCGGTGGTGGTGGACATGCCGTCTCCTGTTGATTGAAAGGGTTGAGGGGGTGGATTACGAATGCGTCGAAGCGGCGGCGGCCTCTTGCTCGCGCAGCTTCTTGCGGTGGATCTTTCCGGCGGGGGTCTTTGGCAGTTCGGCCACGAACGCCACCTGCCGTGGGTACTCGTGCTGGCTCAGGCGCGTGCGGACCGCGTCCTGGATCTCTTCGATGAATGCCTCGCCGGCGGGACGGTCCGAGACGACGAAGGCCTTCACGACCAGTCCGCGCAGCGCGTCGGGCACGCCGATGGCGGCAGCCTCCTTGACGTCGGGATGCTTGAGGATCGCGTCCTCGACCTCCACCGCACCGATCGTCCAGCCGGCCGAGATGATCACGTCGTCGGCCCGGCCTCCATGCCAGAAGTAGCCGTCGGCGTCGACGCGGCCGAGGTCCTTGGTGGCGACCCATTCGCCGCGGCGCCACAGCTTCAGCTCGCCGACGACACCGGGTGCGCAGGGCTTGCCGTCGATGTCGTGCACTTCGACCCGAAGGCCTGGAATCGGCTTGCCGAGCGCTCCCGACTTGACGGGGAAGTCCGCCGCGCCGGGATAGGACACCAGGCAGACGCCGATCTCGGTCGTGCCGTACATGCTGCAGGCCTTGTGGCCGAAGGTGGCCTCGATGAACGCGGCGGTCTCGCTGTCGATCGGCTCTCCGGTGAACGACAGCTTGTCGAGCAGGTAGCGATGTTTCGACACGGCGCCCGAGTTGCGCATCATGCGGTAGTGGGTCGCCGCCGCCGACAGGTTGTTGAAGCGATGCGCCTCCAGGGCCTGCAGCAGCCGCTCGCCGCTGAATCTGCCTGCATAGGCGCCGATCGTCACCCCCATGGCCAGCGGGGCCAGCGTTCCGTGCCAGAGGCCATGCCCCCAGGCCGGCGACGACGGACACATGAAGCGGTCACCCGGGCGCACGCCGGTTCCGTAGAGCGCCGCGAGCATCAGCGTGACGATCGCCCGGTGCGTGTGCTTGACGGCATCCGGCAGTTCCCTGGTGGTGCCGGAGGTGTATTGGAAGATGGCGAGGTCGTCGGCCCGTGTGCTGGTTTCGAAGCGCGACGGGAAGCAATCGAGCGATGCGATGAAGGCATCGTCGGCGACCGTTACGCGCAAGTCCTCGAACCCGGCCACGACTTCCGCTTTCTCGTGGTTCGTCACGAGCATCTTCGGCTGGCAGTCCTGCACGCGCAGCCGAATGCCGTCCGGGCCGAACAGCGTGAACAGCGGGACCGCGATGGCGCCCGCCTTCATCGCGCCGAAGATGGCGGCATAGAACGCCAGCGACGGCTCGAGCATCACCGCCACGCGATCGCCCGGCCGGATTCCCTGCTCGACGAGGAAGTGGGCGAAGCGGGACGAAGCTTCGGAGGTCTGCCGGAAGCTCAGAGTCTGGTCCTCGCGGTCGGCCCGAACGAGGACCACGGCCGCGTTGTCGCCATCGACATGCCGATCGATGCACTCGTGCGCGATGTTCATGCGCTCGGCGTCGCCATCGAAAAGCGCCCACAGGCCGGCGCTGCTGCAGCGCGATTGCGCATCCGCATAGGAAGTGAATTGCGTCAGTTTCGTCATCGCTGTCTCTCGTTTGCTCTTGATGGGGAGACTTTGCGCGTCTGCGTTTTAATTGTCAATGGCGTCTATGAATTGTCTATAGACAATTATTAGAATGACTTCAGGCGGTCCGCATGACCCATCGATGCCGGCCGACGGACGCCAGGTCAAAGCGTCGTATGCTTCGCCAACCCAGTGAACCGCCCCTTCTCCATGCCAGTCGCAGCACCCGCATCACCGTCCGCCAAGGGCCCTCGCGTTCGTCCCGTGCCCGCCGTCTCGCGCGCGCTTTCCATTCTTCGTTTGTTGGCGGGAAGCCCCGAGCCGATGACGCTCAAGACGATTTCGGAAGGACTCGATCTGGTCACCAGCACCTGCCTCCACATCCTTCGCGTTCTGGTCGACGAAGGCATGGTCAAGCTCGAGCCGGGAACCAAGCGATACAGCCTCGATGTCGGCGTGTTGTCCCTCGCGCGCAGCGTGGTCGAGAACAACCCGTTCCCCGTACGCGTGCAAAGCGCGCTCGACCGGATCGCCGAGCGATGGAACGTCACCACCATCGGCATGAAGGTCTCGGGCCTCGACGACCTCGTGGTGCTGTCGCTGGCGCGATCGAAGGGGCCGTTTCGCCTGTACGTCGAAGTCGGCAGCAGGGTGCCCGCCCTCACCAGCGCGACCGGGCGACTGGTCGCTCACTATTCCGGCTTGACCGACAGCGAGCTGCGCCGCGGCTTCAAGTCACTGAACTGGGAGAACCCTCCTTCGTTCGACACCTGGTTGAAGGAAGTGAAGTTGGTGGAGCAAAAGGGATTCGCGGTCGATCGCGGCAACTACATCAACGGCATTTCCGTGCTGGCTGTTCCCATTCTCGATTCGCAGCGCCGCATCGGCCACGCGCTGGCGGCGCTGGGCCTGGCGGACACGTTGACCCCATCGACCCTGCGATCCCTCGCCGCGGACATGCAGGTTGAAGCCGCCGCGCTGGCACAGTGAGTCCGTTGGCGAGGACTTGGGGCGCAAGCTATATTTCCGGCTCAGCAACAAGAGAGATCACCATGCCGAAAGCCTACTGGATCAGCGCGTACCGTGCCGTCAAGGACCCGGACAAGCTGGCGGCCTATGCCAAACTCGCCGGTCCCGCCATCACCGAAGGCGGCGGTCGCTTTCTGGCACGCGGCGTGCCGGCCAAGGTCTACGAGGCCGGCCTCGCCCAACGCACCGTGTTGATCGAGTTCGACAGCATCGAGCAGGCCACGGCCACCCACGACAGCCCCGCCTACCAGGCCGCGCTCGCCGCACTGGACGATGGCGCCGAGCGCGATCTCCGGGTCATCGAAGGGGTCTGAGCGCGAGCGCGTGCCGCGGCGCCGATGACTGCCGCCGACCTGCTTCCCGCCGCACTGACGATCGGCTTCGACGGCCCGTCGCACGAGGTGGCGCGCCGGCTCATCGGCGTCACCTTGCTGGTCGATGGCGTGGGCGGGCGCATCGTCGAGACCGAGGCCTACGACAGCACCGAGCCGGCGGCCCACAGCTTCGGAGGCCCGCGGCCGCGCAATGTCGCGCTGTTCGGCCCCCCGGGCCACGCCTACGTCTATCGCTCCTACGGCATCCACTGGTGCCTGAACTTCGTCTGCCGCGAGTCCGGGCACGGCGCCGGGGTGCTGATCCGCGCCTTGGAGCCGACCCACGGCCTGGCACGCATGCGCGAACGGCGCGGCCTCGATGACTTGCGGCTGCTGTGTGCCGGCCCCGGGCGGGTCGGCCAGGCACTCGGTGTCGACGACAGTTTCAACGGCAAGGCACTCGATGCGCCCCCTTTCGCGCTGCTCGCACGGCCCGGCGACCGGCCGCCGCTGGCGGTCGAGGTCGGGCCGCGGATCGGCATCTCGAAGGCCATCGAGTTGCCCTGGCGCTTCGGCGAGAAAGGCTCGCGCTTCCTGAGCAAGCCGTTCCGTCCTGCGGGCTGATCAATAGTCGGTGTCGCCGTACCAGGGCTTGGACCCCGGCCTCGGGTCGAAGCCCTTGCCGCCCTTGTGGATCTCGGCGTGGTGCAGTTCCCATTCGGTCCGCACGACATCGACCACGACCTTCAATTTAAGCCCGGACTGGATTCTTCGAACGGTGAAGGTGTAGGCCGATGGCCGCGCGATGTTCTCCTTCGCCAGCGCGATCGCCTCGCTGTCGCTGGGAGGGGTTTCGGCCGTGATGTCGACCGGGCCGTTCTTGAATTCGTTTTTCGGCGTGAAGGTGAACACGGTGTCCTTGCCCACGCGGCGGCTGGAGCCGAACGTGAAGTCCTTCACGTTGAGCTGCTTCGCCTGCGACCTGAGCAGGTCCAGTTCCTTGCCCTTGGACGGAAAGACGCCGTCGTAGGCGACTTCCTGGCTCTGGTCGGTGGTCCGCCGGAGCTTCTTTCGCATCGCGGCCCAATCGGTGACGAAGGCGTATTCGGGCTTGGCCTTCATCCGCTTGAACGCGTCCTCGTCGGACAGCTTGCTCGCGCCGGGCTCCTCGTAGAACGGATCGGCCAGCGATTCGGTGCCGCCGCCATAGCGTTGGCCATGGGTCGGCGCGATCACCCGCGCACTGCCGCCGAAGGCGGTGCGCACCTCGCCCAGCATCTCCTCGCTGCGCCCGAGGTTGCAGCCCCTGATCAGCACGTTGGTCCAGAAGCCCACCAGGTCCGGCTTGGGCTGGGTGATGCCGCCGGCCGCATTGGCCTTCTTGAGCTCCGCATACTCCACCTTGCCCGGCGTCGCATCCTTGGCGTCGAGAGAGAGCTGCAGGGTGCCGTCGGGGTGCGCGTGCGAGACGATGATCAGGTTGGCCACCGGCTTGCCGCCGCTGTTGATGCGCTGGTTGATGCCGTCGAGGTCGCGCACGTCCTCCACCAGTGTTGCGCCCGCATATTCGGCCGTGAAGAACTTCTTCGCTTCGGTATAGAACTTGTTGCCGCTCTTCGCGGCGTCCTTGCCCATGATGAAGACGTAGTCGATGGCGCCGCGCGCCGTATCGACACGCCCGATCTGGGCCTCGATCTCCTTCGCCAGCGCCGGGGCGTCGCCCTTGGCGACCCGCTGCAGCGCATCGTCGCCGGCGACGATGGTTCCGGTGGTCCTGGGTCCGCTGCCCTTGAAGTCGACGAAGACGCCCTTGCGGCCCTTGTCGTAGCGGCTGCCGCTGAGTTCGAAATGCATGTCGAGCCCGTAGGCGTTGATCAGCCGCCAGACGACTTCGTGCACGGCAAATGCCGGCTTGCCCGAGGCCAGGGCGCGCTTCGCCAGTGCCGCGAGCGTCGTCTCCTCCTTGGTGATCGCGGCGGCTTCGTCGGGATCGCGCGCCCTGCGCTGGAGACGGATCGGCGCGGCGGAGGCGCCGCGTTGCTGGACGACGTGGGCCAGTTCGTGGGCCAGCAATCGGCGCCCGTCGCCGGTGCCGTCCGCGCGCCGGCCGGCACCGAACACGATGTTGCGGCCGACGGTATAGGCATCCGCGGCGACCTCTCTCGCCGATTGCGCGGCCATGGTCCCGGAGTGAATCCGCACGGCCGAGAAGTCGGCATCGAAGCGCCTTTCCATGTCGCGCAGCAGCATGGGCGCGATCGGGCTTCCGGCCTGCTGCAGGACCTGATCCACGCTGGCCGGCACCTCGCCAGGCGTTGGTCCGCCCGCATGGATGGGAACCCCGCCGAAGCTGTAGCCGGCGCGCGTGAATTCGCGCCTCGGTGCGGCTCGCTCGCTTTCCGATACTGCGCCTCGCACCGGCCCGGATGGCCGCGCGACGACCGGATGCAGAGGATCGAACATTGGGCTTGCACGACGCATGGCGCGGATGGTGCCCCGATCCACGGGGCCTAGCAAGCTCGGGGCAGGCGCGGCGCCCCCAACGTTCGGCGTATCCCCAAGCGGCACGCCCAGGGCTAATATGCCGATCGCTCTTCTTGTCGCCCGCCACTTCGTTCCGGAAGGGGTCGATCCATGTACGCGCCGCAGGCCGCCAGGACGCAGGTCCGAAAATCCGCCAGCCGCACAGCGTGGGTGGGGTCCCCGCCCCTGCACGGGGTCGTCCAGCGCAAGCTCACGATCGGGGCGATCGACGACCCGCTCGAGCACGAAGCCGACCGCATTGCCGAGAAGGTCCTGCGGGCGCCCGACAACGAGTTGTCGTTCACGCCTGGGCCCCCGCGCATCAGCCGCGCCTGCGCCCGGTGCGAACGCGAGGAAGAGCAGGAGAAAGGGCTGCTGCAGCGATCCCCCGAGCCGGGCGAGGCGGTCGCCGAATCGCTGTCCCAAGGCCTCGGTGCGACCGGCGGCGGCCGTGCCCTGCCGCCGGCCACCCGCCTCTTCATGGAACGCCGGTTCGGCGCCGACTTCTCCGCCGTGCGCATCCATGCGGATGCCTCGGACAACGAGCATGCGCGGCAGCTGAATGCCCAGGCCTTCACGATCGGCAACCACATCCACTTTCGCCACGGCAAGTTCGACCCCGACCACCACGCCGGACGTCTGCTGCTCGCGCACGAGCTGGTGCACACGCTGCAGCAGGGCCACGCCACGCCGCGCGTGCAGCGCAAGACCGAGGCCGAATGGAAAACCGAGGCGACGGCGTTCGAGACCCAGATCCTGGCCGCCCCCGAATTCAAGGCGCTGGACGGCGTGTCCAAGGGCAACGTCACCTGGATCATCGCGCAGGCCAGGACCAAGCCGCTCGGGGATGCCAAGGGCCAGCGTCTCTACTATCTCTTCAAGCTGTTGAAGGCGATCGCTACGCCCTTCGTCGGCACCTCGACGGGATCGGGCTACGGCTGCTCGCCGGACGTCGCCAAGCAGAACCGCGAGGTCGTCGACAAGGCCCTCAAGACCGAGGCGATATGGGGCGGCGCCTACAGCGACGTCGACGAGCTCTCGGTCGCCTCGGCCACCCACATGGTCGAGAGGACCGGCGAGCAGGGCAAGAAGTACAAGGTGGACCGCAGCGATCCCAAGAACATCCGCGTGAAGATCAAGGTCAAGCTCAACGGCGCCCCTGACGAGGTGTCCAAGATCAAGGGCCTCGAGGATGCGATCGAGCGCTCGATCTCGATGACGACCAAGGGCTACTACGTCGACATCGTGTTCGTCGACAAGTCGGGGCCGGACGTGTTCGAGTTCACCGTCAAGTTCTGCGAATGGCCCAACTCGGGCAACTGGGCATCGAGCCCGGTGACGCTTTCGCACGAGGTCCATCATGCGCTGGGACTCGACGACCGCTACGACTACATCGAGAGCCATTCGAGCCGATCGAGCATGCGGCTCGAGATGCGCCTGAGCCTGTTCGTCCAGCAGATGAAGAAGACGGCCGGCCCCCGCGATGCCTACAGCAAGATGGCCTACAACAACAATCCGCTGCTGGCCGAAGACGTCTGTGCCGTGGCCTTCGCGGCCGGTGCCGATCGCAACAAGTGCATCGAGGCACGCAAGAGCCTCGACCCGGCCAACGTGCCGCCCTGAGGCGCAGGCCTTCGAGGGCATGGCGCTATGCCTATGGCCCACAGTCTATTGCGGTTCATGTTTCGCGCGGGTAATGTCGGCTCCCCTTCGGGCATCGATCCGTCGGCCTGGCGCGAGGCGCTGCCTCCAGGACCGCGCGTCGTGTCGATTTGCAACAAGGAGTGTCGACCATGCCTTCCGCACTGCTGTCCCCCGGCGTCTATATCGAGGAGGTGCCGAGCGGGGTGCGCACCATCACCGGCGTGGCGACTTCGGTCGCCGCTTTCATCGGCAGGACATCGCAGGGACCCGTGAGCGAGCCTGCGCTGATCACCAGCTTCGGCGACTTCGAGCGGCTGTTCGGCGGCGTGCAGATGGACTATCCACTGAGCTACGCGGTCCAGGACTTCTATTTGAACGGCGGCAGCCAGGCCATCATCGTGCGGCTGCAGTCGGGCGCCGTCGCCGCCTCGGCGGCGCTGGTCACGGGCGGCGCCAACGGCGAGGCGCTGGACCTCGTCGCGTCGA
Organism: Variovorax ginsengisoli; assembly: GCF_030486595.1. Classification (GTDB taxonomy): domain Bacteria; phylum Pseudomonadota; class Gammaproteobacteria; order Burkholderiales; family Burkholderiaceae_C; genus Variovorax; species Variovorax ginsengisoli_B. The sequence continues at coordinate 41,999 of NZ_JAUJZH010000013.1, forward strand.
GTCCGGGCACCTGGGGCAACGCGCTCAAGGCGATCGTCGACGACGCCACGCGCGACCCGACCGACACCACGCTCTACAACCTCACGATCACCCAGGCCGGCGGTGCCACGGAGAAGTTCCTGAACGTCTCCTCCAGCGCGGCCAGCCCGCGCTTCGTGGCCCGCGTGCTCGACAGCAGTTCGCTGCTCGCGAAGGTGGCGCTGGACAACGCCGGCCATCCGATCGCGCCTGCCACGCGACCGCAGCCGGGCACCGTCGCACTGGCCGGCGGCGTCGACAGCGCGCATCTCGCGAACGCCGACTACCTGGGCTCCGCGAGCCTGAAGACGGGCATCTTCGCGCTCGACAAGGCCGACCTGTTCAACCTGATGTGCATCCCGCCCGACACCCGTGGCGGCGATACGGCCGCGGCGGTCTACCAGGCGGCGATGGCCTATTGCGCGACCCGCCGCGCGGTGCTGCTGGTCGATCCGCTGGCCGCCTGGGGGCAGGTCAAGGAAACCGCGGCGGCGAAGGCCTCCGACCCGTCGACCGGCGTCGCCAGCCTGGGACTGACCGGCGACGCGGCACGCAACGCGGCGATCTTCTTCCCGCGCGTGATCAAGTCCGATCCGCAGCTCAACGGACAGCCCGACGTCTTCGCGCCTTGCGGCGTGGTGGCCGGCATCATCGCGCGCACCGATGGCACGCGGGGCGTCTGGAAGGCACCCGCCGGACTGGACGCGGCGCTCAACGGCGTGCAGGGCCTGCAAGCCAACCTGAGCGATGGCGACAACGGCGTGCTGAATCCGCTCGGCATCAACTGCCTGCGTTCGTTCCCGGTCTCCGGCCGCGTGATCTGGGGTTCGCGCACGATGCGCGGCGCCGACCTGCTGGCCGACGACTACAAGTACCTGCCGGTGCGCCGGCTTGCGCTCTACATCGAGGAAAGCCTCTACCGCGGCACGCAGTGGGTGGTCTTCGAGCCCAACGACGAACCGCTGTGGTCGCAGATCCGGCTCAACGTCGGCGCCTTCATGCAGAACCTGTTCCGCCAGGGCGCCTTCCAGGGCCACACGCCATCGGCCGCGTACTTCGTCAAGTGCGACAGCGAGACGACGACGCAGAACGACATCAACCTCGGCATCGTCAACATCCTGGTCGGCTTCGCGCCGCTCAAGCCCGCCGAGTTCGTCGTCATCCGCCTGCAGCAACTGGCCGGCCAGATCGCCGCCTGAGGAGAAGACCATGGCCCAATTCACCGTCAACACCTTTCGCGTCGACCCCTACAAGAACTTCAAGTTCAGGGTCAAGTGGGATGGCCGGTATGTCGCGGGCGTGAGCAAGGTCGGCATGCTCAAGAAGACGACCGAAGTGGTCAAGCACCGCGACGGCGGCGATCCCAGCACCTCGCACAAGTCGCCGGGGCGCACCGAGTTCGACGCCATCACGCTGGAGCGCGGCGTGACGCACGACCCCGAGTTCGAGAACTGGGCCGGCAAGGTCTGGAACTTCGGCGGCGGCCTCGGCGCGGAAGTCTCGCTCAAGGATTTCCGCAAGGACATCATCATCGAGGTCTACAACGAAGCGGGCCAGAAGGTGATTGCCTACAACGTGTACCGCTGCTGGGTGTCCGAGTTCCAGGCCTTGCCCGACCTCGATGCCAATGCGAATGCGATCGCCATCCAGCACCTGAAGCTCGAGAACGAAGGCTGGGCGCGCGACACTTCCGTCACCGAACCGACCGAGCCGACGATCAACGCCTGATCCTCGCCCTTCACCGCGCGTTTGCCATGGACACCCTGGCCGACTCCGACCTGCTCCACCTGTGGGAAACCATGCGGCGCCAGACGCTGCCGCGCCGTGCCGCCGCGCTGCTCGCGGTGGCGGCGCCGGACCTGGCGAGCGGCCGGTTGGCCGGGCTGAGCCTCGGCGAGCGGGAGCGCCGGCTGCTGGACCTGCACGCGCATTGCTTCGGCGCCCGCCTCGCCTGCGTCGCGGACTGCCCGCAGTGCGGCGAGGCCTTCGAGTTCGAACTCGACGCGCGTGCGCTTGCGGCAGGGTTGCCCGTGCCGGCCGAGGCCGCGCCGACGCGAACTGTCGAGTCCGGGGACTTGCGCGTCGAGATGAGACTGCCGACCGTGGCGGACAGCATCGCGCTCGCCGACGAAGACGATGTCCGGCATGCCTACAGCCGGTTGCTGGACCGCTGCCTGGCCTGCACGACGCGAACGGGCGAGGCCATGGCGCCGCAGGCGCTGCCGCCGGCGCTGCTGGAGGAAGCCGCCGCCTGGATGGAAGCCGCCGATCCGGCCGCGGAGCTGATGATCTCGATGGCCTGCCCGGCGTGCGATGCGGTCCTCGGCGAGCCGATCGATCTCGCCGCCTTCTGCTGGGCCGAGGTCGAGGCCCGCGCGCCGCGCCTGCTCGCCGAAGTGGATGCGCTGGCCTCGCGCTACGGCTGGAGCGAGGCGGACATCCTGTCGATGAGCCGCGTCCGGCGCGACGCCTATCTCGCACTGGTGCTGTCGTGATGGGCTACCTCGATCGTCTCGCCGCACGACTCGTCGAGCCCCGGCCCCTCATCAGGCCGCGTCCCTTGTCGCGTTTCGAGGCTGTGGATCCGCTGAACGCATCCATGGCGGAGCCCGGATCGGCCAGCGAGGACGAGGCCTTGCCTGCGCCGCCGGCGCGCGCGCGGCCGGCGCCTGTGGCGCAAGAGCGGGGAGAGGAGAGCCTTGCGTCGTCCATGCGGACGCCTCGTGCAGGTGTCGATGCAAGCCCGAAGGAACAGCGCCGGCCTTCGGTCATCCGCGAGATCTCCGACCCGCCATCGGTCCAGGATGCTTCGCGGGAAGTTCCGAAGCCTGCATCGCAGGGCGTTCGAACGACGCCACGCGAAGGACCTGCTCCGGCGTCGGCCGAACGGCCGGCGTCGGTCCATGCGGTCGCCACCGCAGTGCCCGCCATCCGCACCGCATCGCCGCGGCCGGACGCTGCGCCCATGCCCTTGCCTGCGCTGCCCGCCGCAGCCGAGCAGCCCCGCACGCCGGTCACCGACATGGCGAGCCGCATCGCGCCGTGGCGAGAACCGACCGACGCCGCCGCACGGCCTTCGATCGACACGCGCACAACGGCCGCGGCCTCCACCGCCGCAACAGCGCCGAAACGCCGCGAGCCGGCGGCCACAGCCACCGATCCGTCCGCCGTGGTGCAGGTGACGATCGGCCGGCTCGAGCTTCGATCTCCCGAAGCGTCGCCGCGCCGGCCTTCGGCGAAGCCGGCGCGCGCCGCGCCGCGGATGAGCCTGCAGGACTACCTGCAGCGCCGTGCCGGAGGACATGGGCGATGAGCAGTGCGCTCGCCATCGCCAGCGTGACGCGCGGGCTGCGCGCATTGGTCAACCAGGCGCTGCAGGCTCCCTTGCCCGCCAACCTGCCGGCCGACACCGTGCCCACCACCCAGGTCCAGGTGACGACGCTGCCGCTCGACAAGGTGCGCAGCTTCTCGGCCAACGGCAACCTGCTCAACCTGTACCTCTACAGCACGGTGCCCAACCCGGCGCTGAGCAACGGCCTGCCGCCGCACGGCGGCCCCGCCGGCGGCGAGCCGCCGCTCGCGCTCAACCTGCACTACATGCTCACGGCCTTCGGGCAGGACGACAACGAGCTGATCGCGCAGCTGCTCCTCGGCCGCGCGATGCTGGCATTGCACGACAACCCGCTGCTGATGCCGGCCGACCTTGCCGATGCCCTGGGCGCGGCCGACGTGCAGGGCCAGGTCGAGCGGGTGCGCATCACGCCGCACTCGCTCGGCTTCGAGGAGATGTCGAAGCTCTGGATGGCCTACCAGACGCAGTACCGCCTGTCGGCGGCCTACGAGGCCTCCGTGGTCCTGATCGACAGCGCCCGGCCCGCGAAGATCGCGCCCCCGGTGCGCAGCGCGAGCATCGTCGTCGCGCCGCTGCGCACGCCCTCGATCGACCAGGTCACGCCGCAGGTCGCCGTGCCGGGCGCGACCATGACGCTGGTGGGCGCGAACCTGGGTGCCCCGGCGACGCAGGTGGTGGTGGCCGGCCTCCGGGTGGCGCCGTCGACCGTCGCCGATCGGACGCTGTCCTTCACCCTTCCTCCCGGTGTCCCGGCCGGCGTGAACACCGTGCGAGTGGTGCAGGAAGTGCCGCTGGGCGCGCCGCCGGTGGTGCATCCGGGCGTCGGCTTCGAGTCCAACGCCGCCGCCTTCATGCTCAGCCCGAGCATCGCCGCCGCATCGCCGATCAGCGTCGCGCGCGGCGCGGTGCTGCAGCTGCAGGTGGCGCCGCCAGTCGGCCGCACGCAGCGCGCCGTGCTGCTGCTCGACGACGAGCAGGTCGCGTCGGCGCCGCATGCGCCGGGCGACCCCGACACCAGCAGCACGGTCTCGTTTCCCATTCCCGCCAACTTCGTCGCCCGCAGCTACCTGGCCCGGGTGATGGTCGACGGCGCCTGCAGTGCCCTGGTGACGGATGAAGCGCCCGGGAGCCCGACCCTCCACCAGTACGTGGGCCCGACGGTGACACTCACATGAACGCCGGCGCCACACCCCTGCAGAGCAACGAGCTGGCGCTCGGGGCGGCGCTCGCGTGGCTGCGCGATCGGCTGCAGCGGCTGGCCGATCGCAGCGCGCCCGCGGCAGCCGTCGACGCGGACGAACTCGTGGCGGTGCCGACCCTGGCCGTGCTCGCGCAGCGGCTGGGTCTGTCGACGTTCGAGTGCAGCGTGCTGCTGCTGTGCGCCGCGGCGGCGCTCGACACGCGCATCGGCGGGCTCTGCGCACAGGCGCTCGACGAACCCTCCCGGCCCTGGCCGAGCTTCGCGCTCGCGATGGTGCTCTTCGACGACCCCGCATGGGAGGCCCTGTCGCCCGACCGGCCGCTGCGCTACTGGCGCCTGGTCGAAGTGCACGCCAACGGCGCGACGCCGCTGACGATGAGCGCACTGCGGGCCGACGACCGGATCGTCGACTACATCAAGGGCCTCAATCGCGCCGACGAGCGCATCGCGCCTTCGCTGCTGCCGATCGCCACCGACGACCTGCAGGCGCTGCCGCCCTCGCAGCAGTCGGCGGTGGATGCGCTGCTGGCCTTCGTGCACAGGTCCGCCGACGAAGGCAGCGCCCCGGCGCTGCAGCTGACCGGGATCGACGTCGCCAGCAAACAGCTGGTGGCTGCCCATGTCGCGGCCGGGCTGGGGCTGCGCCTCGAACGCGTCGGGCTGTCCGCGCTGCCGGCGCAAAGCGCCGATCTGGAGGCCTGGTGCCGGCTCTGGCGACGCGAATGCCTGCTGATGCCGCTGGCGCTCTACATCGATGCGCACGACGTGCCCGCCGGCGAGTCGTCCGACGCGAGCGCGGCCGTGCTGGGGCGGCTGCTCGACCGGCTGCACGCGCTGGCCTTCGTCGCCACGCGGGACGCCCATGCGCTCGGTGCCGGCGGCCGCGACGGGCTTCTGGTGACGGCGATCGAGAGGCCCAGCGCCACCGAGCAGACGCAGGCCTGGCTCGACCTGCTGGGCGAATCGCGCGAGGCGCTCGCGTCGCGGCTGGCGAGCCAGTTCAACTTCAACCTGCCGCAGATCGCGTCGATGGTGCGCAGCGCCGGGCGCGCGGCCGGCGACGACGGCGACAGCGGCGATGACGGCGTCGCCTCGGCGCTCTGGACGGCCTGCCGCCAATGCGCGCATTCGAAGATGGACATGCTCTCGCAGCGCATCCGGCCCAAGGCCGAATGGAGCGACATCGTGCTCCCCGCGGAGGCGCTGTCGCTGCTGCACCAGATCGTGGCCCAGGTCGCCCTGCGCCGCCGGGTCTACGGGGACTGGGGCTTCGAGCGAAAGATGAGCCGCGGCCTGGGGCTCAGCGCGCTGTTCCACGGCGAGAGCGGATGCGGCAAGACGATGGCGGCCGAAGTCATCGCCAACGCGCTCGCGCTCGACCTCTACCGCATCGACCTCTCGGCGGTGATCAGCAAGTACATCGGCGAGACCGAGAAGAATCTGCAGCGCATCTTCGATGCCGCGGAAGACGGCGGCGGCATCCTGTTCTTCGACGAGGCCGACGCGCTGTTCGGCAAGCGCAGCGAGGTGCGCGACAGCCACGACCGCTACGCAAACATCGAGACCAACTACCTGCTGCAGCGCATCGAGGCCTTCCGCGGCCTGGCGATCCTGGCGACCAACCTGAAGGGCTCGCTCGACGCGGCCTTCATGCGGCGGCTGCGCTTCGTCGTGCCATTCACCTACCCCGGTCCGCACGAGCGGGCGCTGATGTGGCAGCGCGCCTTTCCCGCCGACACGCCGCTCGAAGGGCTCGACCCGACGCAGCTCGCAAGACTCGACTGCACCGGCGGGAGCATCCACAGCATCGCGTTGAACGCCGCCTTCCTCGCCGCCCACCGCGGCGGCAGCGTGACCATGGCGCTGGTCCACGAGGCCGCGCGCAGCGAGCTCCTCAAGCTCGGACGGCCGATCCACGAAGCGGATTTCCGGCCCGCGGCCGTTCAGGGAGCACACGCATGAAGATCGAGCTGCACATCGACCGGCTGGTCGTCGACGCGGGCAGCGGTGCCGCCGTCGATCGCGAGCGGCTGGCGCAGGCGGTGTCGCAGGCGCTTGCGCAGCGCATCGACGCCGGGGCTCCACGCCAGCCGGCCGTTCGGCAGGAACCTGCCGCAGGGCAGCGCCTCGAACACCGCATCGCCGCGGCGGTGCACCAGGCGCTGCCGCCCGCGGCGCGCGGAGGCCGGCCATGAGCGGCTTCCCAGGCTCGCCTCGGCTCGTGAAGGGCGCGATCGTCGGCATCGATCCGTTCAACCCGCTCGCGAGCATCATCAGCTTCCAGTACAACCCCGACACCATGACGCGCCAGATCGAGGCGCAGACCACGCGCTCGGACGATGGCGACCGCGGCGAGGCACTGCGCCTGAAGGGCGCACCGGTCGAGACCATCTCGCTCGACGTCGAGATCGATGCCACCGACCAGCTCGAGCAGGCCAACCCGCTGGCGGTGAGCTCGGGCATCTATCCTCAGCTCTCGGCCCTCGAGATGCTGGTCTATCCGAAAAGCAGCCTGGTGATCGCCAACACGATCCTGCTGGCGGTCGGGACGATCGAGATCATTCCGCCGGCCGCCCCCTTCACCTTGTTCATCTGGGGGCCGCAGCGGGTGCTGCCGGTTCGCATCAGCACCTTCTCGATCACCGAGGAGGCCTACGACGTCAACCTCAATCCGACCCGCGCCAGGGTGCAGCTGGGCCTTCGCGTGCTGAGCTACAACGACCTGCCGATCACGCATCCGGGCTATGCGCTGTTCCTTGCGCACCAGGTGGCCAAGGAGACGATGGCCACGCTCAACACGGTCGGCAATGCGTCGGCGTCGGGTTCGCTGTCGTTCAGCGGCGGCGTCAGCACGGGGATGTAGACCATGGCCACGACCAGCCGCTATGCCAGCCTTCCGGTATTGACCCACACGGACCCCGGCGGGCGCGCCGTAAGCTACTTCGGGCGCCGCTTCCTGCCGGCGGGCAGCGCGATGCCGCTGGTGATGGGCGTCACGGTCACGCAGGGCGACCGGCTCGACCTGATCGCGGCGCGCACCTTCGGCGATCCGGAGCAGTACTGGCGCATCTGCGACGCCAACGATGCGCTCGATCCCTTCGAACTCACCGCGACGATCGGCCGCGTGCTGCGCATCGCATCGCCCCAGTTCTGAGCCATGGACTTCCTCGGCATCCACCTGACCCTGCTGATCGGCCCCTCGGTGCCGCTGCCGGCGCCCGTGGACATCATGGAGGCGCTCGAGGAGGTGGAGGTCCACACCGGCGACGATCGATCGGGCTTCCAGATCCGCTTCCAGGTCGGCCGCTCCGGGCCCGCCGACCTGCTCGACTACGCCCTGCTCGCCAGTCCGCTGCTGCAGACCTGGAACCGGGTCATCCTGATCGTGACCTTCAACGCGACGCCGCGGGTGCTGATGGATGGCTTCGTGACGCAGCGCGAGTTCTCCGCCAGCGACGAGCCCGGGCGCTCGTTCATCACGCTGACCGGCGACGACGTGAGCGTCAAGCTCGACCTCGAGGAGAAGAGCGCCGAGCATGTCGGCCTCGACGACGGGCTGGTCGCGCTGAAGCTCATCGGCAGCTATGCCGAGTACGGCCTGGTTCCGAACCTGATCCCGCCGCCGGTGATCGATCCGCCGCTGCCGATCGACCGCGTGCCGGTGCAGCTGCGCACCGACCTCGAGCACCTGCGCTTCCTGGCGCTGCGCCACGGCTATGTGTTCTACATCGTGCCCGGCCCGGTGCCGATGACCAACACCGCCTACTGGGGGCCGCCGGTTCGCGCCGGCCTGCCGCAGAGCGCGATCACGGTGAACATGGGGCCGAACACCAACGTCCGCGATTTCAGCGTCCACAGCAACGGCCTCGGGCCGACCCAGGTGAGCGGCAAGGTGCAGGACCGTTTGACCAACCAGGCGCTGCCGGTGCGGCTGTTCGCGAGCCTTCGGCCGCCGCTGGCTGCGCTGCCCGCCTGGCTGGTGAACCAGCCGAACGTGCGCACCACCCGGTTCCGCGAGTCGGGCGTCGATGCGATGCAGGCCTACGGACGCGCGCAGGCACTCATCGAGGACTCGATGGACCTGGTGGTCGCCAACGGCGAGCTCGATGCCCTGCGCTACGGCGACATCCTGCAGCCGCGCGGCGTGGTGGGCGTGCGCGGGGCAGGCTACCTGCACGACGGCCTCTGGTACGTGAAGAACGTCAGGCACCGCATCCGCAAGGAAAACTATTCGCAGTCGTTCACGCTGGCGCGCGAGGGCTGGGGATCGACTGTCCCGGTGGTACGAACATGACTCCGTTCTACGGCAAGTACCGCGGCAAGGTCGAGAACAACGTCGATCCGATGATGCTCGGGCGGGTGCAGGTCAGCGTCGCGGCGGTGCTCGGCGACGGCACGCTCTCGTGGGCCCTGCCCTGCGCACCCTACGGCGGCTCGGGCGTGGGCTTCTTCGCCGTGCCGCCGGTGGGCGCCAACATCTGGGTCGAGTTCGAGGGCGGCAATCCCGAGCAGCCGATCTGGAGCGGCTGCTTCTGGGGCGCGGGCGAGGTGCCGGCGATGCCGGCCGTGGCCGAGATGAAGGTGTTCAAGACCGATTGCATCAGTCTCCAGATGAGCGACCTGCCCGGCGTCGGCGGCTTCATCCTGGAGGTCAGTCCGCCGGCGGTCGCGGTGCCGCTCAAGCTCACGCTCGATTCGGACGGCATCAAGCTCGCCATGGCCGCGTTCAGCATCGCGATCGGTGCCACCGGCGTGTCGATCAACGACGGTGCGCTGGAGGTGATCTGATGCCCGGCTTCCTGCTCGACCAGACCTCGGTGGTGACCTGCATGCACGCGGGGCAGGCGAAGGCGACCGCGCCCTTCCCGCGCGTCACGCTGAACAAGCAGGCGGTGGTGACGCAAGCCGCGGCCTACATGGTCTCGGCCTGCCCCTTCAATGTCTCGGGCGCGCCGAGCCCCTGCGTGAGCGCGGCCTGGACGACGGTGGCGACCCGCGTCAGGGCCGGCGGCGCACCGGTGCTGCTGGTGGACAGCCAGGCCCAGTGCGTGCCCAACGGCACCGGCGTGCTGGTCGCGCCTTCGCAAGTGCGCGCGAGGGGAACGTGATGCAGCTAGCCTATCCCTACGGATTCGACGCCCAGGGCCGCACGGCACAAGCCGCCGGCGACGACCATATCCGAGACCTGATCGAGCAGGTGCTGTTCACGGCGCCGGGCGAGCGCGTGAACCGGCCGACCTTCGGCACCGGGCTGGCGCAGCTTCTCTTCTCACCGACCAGCCCCGAACTGGCGACCGCCACGCAGTTCCTGGTGCAGGGTGCGCTGCAGCAGTGGCTCGGAGACCTGATCAAGTTCACCGGCGTGCAGGTGGAGAGCGTGGAGAGCACGGTGACGGTGACTGTGCAGTACGTGGTGCTTGCGACGCAGCAGCGCATGTCTGCCGAGTTCACTCGGGGGGGTGGATAGCATGAAGAACAGCTTTTCGATCCAGGGAACGATGGGGCCGGCACGCGCCCCGGAAGTCTCCAGCCCAGGCGCGGTGGACCGCTGACATGGACCAAACCCTCTGCTGCGACGCCCAACGACGCATCGACGTCGCGAACTCGACCACGCTCAACGGCATCGACTTCGTGGAGGTCGTGGACGTGGGCGCGCAGTTCCAGCAGGGCCTGCGCGTGCACTTCCTGCGCGCTCCCGCGCCCGCGGGCATCACGGCGGCCAACGTGCGCATCAGCGGCGGCGAGCGCTTCACCGGCATCGTGGTCGACCGGCCGCCCACCTACGACAACAACGTGCTGTTGCTGCACGTCGACCAGCCCGGCGACTTCTCGACCTACACGCTGCAGCTCGTGCAACCGGACGGCAGCGGCCTGCCGATGACTGGCATGGACCCGGTGCTGGCGTCGGCGCAGTTCTCGTTCAAGGTGGATTGCCCATCGCCCTTCGATTGCCAGTCGTCGACTGCCTGCGCGCCCGCCGTGGCCGCGGTGCCGGAGCTCAACTACCTGGCGAAGGACTACGCGGGCTTCCGCCAGCTCATGCTCGACCGCCTCGCCACGCAGGTGCCCGGCTGGCAGGAGAGCCACGTGGCGGACCTCGGCGTCGCGCTGGTCGAGATGCTGGCCTACGTCGGCGACTACCTGAGCTACCAGCAGGACGCCGTGGCGACCGAGGCCTACCTGGGCACGGCACGGCTGCGGACCTCGGTGCGCCGCCACGCCCGGCTGGTCGACTACTTCATGCAGGAAGGCTGCAGCGCCCGCGCCTGGGTGCAGGTGCAGGTGCAGGCCGACAACGTGGCGCTGCCGGCGCACACGCCGGTCCTCGGCGGCAAGGCCGGCGCTGCGCCGGTGGTCGCCAGGGCCAGCTACGTCGCCGCACTGGCGGGTCTTCCTGTCGTGTTCGAGACAGCCCAGGCCGCGACGCTGTTCCAGGCCCATCAGCAGATCGGCTTCCACACCTGGGGCGACCGGCGCTGCGCGCTGCCCCGGGGCGCGACGCGGGCAACCCTGCGCGGCCGCTTCCCGAACCTGAAGCCGGGCGACGTGCTGGTGTTCGAGGAAGTGCTCGGGCCCGAGACCGGCCTGGCCGCGGACGCGGACCCGACCCACCGCCAGGCGGTGCGGCTCGTCAGCGTCTCGGTCGACGATGCCAAGGGCCAGCCGCTGCAGGACCCGCTGTACAAGCAGCCCGTCACGCAGATCGCATGGGCCGCCGACGACGCGCTGGCCTTTCCACTGTGCCTCTCGGCCCGCATCGCGAAGGACAACACGGAGAGCGACGTGAGCGACATCAGCGTCGCCCGCGGCAACATCGTGATGGCCGACCATGGCCAGCGTCTCGCGGCGGCCGAGGCCATCGGCGAGGTGCCCGCGCCGACTCTGTTCCGCGCGCCGGCGGCGAGCGGCGCGATGTGCAGCGCCGCCCGTCGCGAGCCGGTGCCGCCGCGCTTCAGGCCGCGGCTGGCGCGGTCGCCGCTCACCTGGGCCGTGCCCTTCGATCCCACCGATCTCGCCGCCTCGGCCGCGGCGCTGCAGCAGCCCGATGCAGCACGCGCCGCGCCGGCGATTCAGCTCGCCGGCCAGCTCGAAGGCCTGTCGGTCGACTGGTTCGCGCAGCAGGACCTGCTCGGCAGCCATGCCGACGATCCGCACTTCGTCGTCGAGCCCGACGACGCGGGCGTGGCGTGGCTTCGCTTCGGCGACGGCAGCCACGGCCGCCGTCCCGCGTCCGGCACGACCTTCAGCGCGAGCTACCGCGTCGGCACCGGCAGCGCCGGCAATGTCGGCGCCGGCACGCTGGTGCGCATCGTGACCGACGACCCGGCCATCGTCGGCGTTCGCCAGCCGCTGCCGGCGAGCGGCGGCAGCGAGCCGGAGAGCATCGCCTCGGTGCGCGCCAACGCGCCGTATGCGCTGCGCACGCAGCAGCGCGCGGTCACGACCGACGACTACGCCCGCCTGGCCGCGCAGCTGCCCGGCGTGCAGAGCGCGGCCGCCACGATGCGCTGGACCGGCAGCTGGCGCAGCGTCTTCGTCACCGTCGACCCCTTCGGCGGCGGCGCACTGGATGCGGAGTCGCAGGCCCGGCTCGCGCAGTCGCTCGACAGCCTGCGCATGGCCGGACACGACCTGGAGATCGAGGCCCCGATCGCCGTGCCGCTCGACATCGCGATGGAGGTCCGCGTGCGGCCCGACTACTTCCGCGCCGAGGTCGCGCAGGCCCTGTCGGAAGTCTTCAACAGCCGCGTGCGGCCGGACGGGCGGCTCGGGCTCTTCCACCCCGACAACTTCCGGATCGGGCAGGACGTGTATTCGAGTCCGCTCTATGCGGCGGCGATGGCCATCGATGGCGTCGAATCGGTGCAGATCACGACCTTCCAGCGGCGCGGCGAGCCGGGCCGCGCGGCACTGGACGCCGGCGTGCTGCCGATCGGGCGGCTCGAGGTGGCCCGGCTGGACAACAACCCGGACTTTCCGGAGCGCGGCGTGTTCAGCTTCGCGGTGAGGGGCGGAAAATGAACGTCGAACTGGACGCTTGCGGCGCCTGCGCCGGCACGTCGCCGCAGACGCCCGCGCCGGTGGCCAACCGCGCCGGCCTGTCGGCGATCGGCTACCGGGTCGGAACGCAGCCGCTCTTCAAGGAGAGCATGCAGGCGCGCCTGGGCACCCTGCCCGAGCTGCGCACGCGCGACCCCGGCGATTTCACGCTCGGCCTGATCGACGCCTGGGCCAGCGTCGCCGACGTGCTCAGCTTCTACCAGGAGCGCATCGCCAACGAATCCTTCCTGCGCACCGCCACCGAGCGGCGATCGCTCGCGGGCCTGGCGGAACTGGTCGGCTATGTGCCTCAGCCCGGCGTGGCCGCGAGCACCTGGCTCGCCTTCACGCTGATGCAGGCCCCCGGCGCGGCGCCGACGGCGGTCGAGGTTCCGGCGGGCACGCGGGTGCAGAGCATTCCCCTGCCCGGCGGCCTGCCGCAGACCTTCGAGACCCTCGAGGCCGTCCCGGCCAGGGTCGAATGGAATGCGTTCCGCCCCAGCCTCAGCCTGGCCCAGACGGTGGACGCCGACACGACGGAAGTCCTGTTGAGCGGCGTGTCGACGGGGCTCAAGCCCGGCGACAGCGTGGTCGTCGCACCCAGCGACGCGGGCAGCCGCCCGGTGCTGCGCACGGTGGCTGGCGTGACGCCGATGGCGGCCGAGCAGCAGACCCGCGTGACGCTGCGACCGGCGATCTCGGGGGCCCAGGTGCCGGCACCGGCGCCACCTCCGCCGCGCCCGCGGCGCCCGCGGATCGCCTTCGAATCGCTGCGGGCCGACACCGTGCCGCTGCACATCACAGCCACCTTCGCCGCGCCGCGCAACTGGTCCTTCGTCACGCAGCAGGCGCTGTCGGCGCATGTGCCCTTCGTCGCGCGCGCCGACGACCTGAAGGTCTTCGGCTGGCGCTTCGGGCTCAAGCTCAGGCACTTGTTCCGGACCCTCGCGGCCTGGTCGCCGCCGGTCGCACCGAGCATCTACGCGTTGCGTACGAAAGCTTCGCTCTTCGGCTACAACGCACCCGACCCGCGCAGCCTGCCGGCCGCCATCTCGGGCCAGTATTCGGACGAGTACGTGGCGGGCGGCGACTGGGTACCGCCCGCCGACGTGCTCGACCCGCTGCTCGACGCCAGCTATCCGCGCATCGCGCCGGGCGGCGATGCGGCCCCCAGCTTCGCCGCGCTGAGATGGAGCGATGCCCAGGGCGACCACTGGGTGGTCGCCAACGTCGACGGCGTGGCGGAGCACGGCATCGCCAGATACACGATGACCGGCAAGGTGACCCAACTCCGGCTGTCGGTGGTCGGCCAGAGCGACAGCGGGCCGGTGTCGATCGCCTACCCGAGCTTCAGCAGCTACCGCGGCGCCACCCTGCAGGCCGAGAGCGAGGCCCTGCCCCTGGCCCGCCTGCCGAACGAGGACCCGCTGCCCGCCGACAGCCAGATCGACCTCGACACCTGGGTCGACGGCCTCCATGCCGGCCAGCGGCTGATCGTCAGTGGCGAGCTCGCCGATTCGCCCGGCAACCTGGCGAGCGAGATGGTGCAGATCCAGGCGGTGGCGCACGCCATCGGCGCCGACGGCGGCACCAGCCTGACCCTGGTCAGCGCGCTGACCCAGGCCTATGTGCGCAAGACCGTCACGATCAACGGCAACGTGGCAGCCGCCACGCACGGCAGCGCGGTGAGCGAGGTGCTCGGCAGCGGCAATGCCGCCGTGCCGTCGCAGCGCTTCACCTTGCGGCAGTCGCCGCTCACCCATGTCAGCGCGGCGACGCCCAGCGGCGTGGCATCGACCCTGGCACTGCGCGTGAACGGCGTGCAGTGGCGCGAGGTCCACGACTTCTTCGGCAGCGGTCCCCGCGACCGGGTCTATGTCGCCCGCCTCGACGACGACGGCAGCACCGTCGTCGGCTTCGGCGACGGCAGCCACGGCGCGCGGCCTCCGACCGGCACCGAGAACATCGTGGCCAGCTACCGCAAGGGCATCGGCGCGGTCGGCAATGTCGGCGCCGGCCAGCTCACGCTGCTGCAGACGCGCCCTCTCGGCGTGCAGGGCGTCACCAACCCCACGCCCGCCACCGGCGGCGCCGACGCCGAGACCGCGGACGACATCCGCGCCAACGCCGCGCTCGGCCTGAGCACGCTCGGGCGCATCGTCTCGCTGCAGGACTACGAGGACTTCGCCCGCGCCTTCGGCGGCATCGCCAAGGCGCGCGCCACCTGGACCTGGTTCGGACAGACCCGCGGCGTCTTCCTCACGGTCGCCGGCATCGACGGTGCCGACGTGGAATCGGGGGGCGCGGTCTTCGGCCACCTGCTCTCGGCGATCGGCGATGCGGCCGAGCCGAACGTGCCGGTCAGGCTCAGCAGCTACCGGCGCGGCGCCTTCACCTTCAGCGCCAACCTGATGATCGATCCGGCCCGCGACATGGACGCCGTGCTGGCCGCCGCGCAGCAGGCGGCGCGCGATGCGTTCTCGTTCGCGCGCCGCGGCTTCGGACAGGCGGTGGCGCGCAGCGAGGTCATCGCGCTGCTGCAGGGCGTGCCGGGCGTGGTGGCGGTGCAGGTGAGCGCGCTCCGGCGCACCGACACGGCCCTCTTCGTGCCGGCGGCGCGCCTGGCCGTGCTGCGCGAGAACGCGCAGATCGATGCGGCGCTGCCCCAGGTCGGCTCCGACGCGAGTGTCCTGGCGGCCGAATTGCTGACGCTGGACCCGAGGCCGCTGGACCTGGTCGCAACCTGGGCGGAGGCACCTCCATGACACTCGACGGCGCCGCCCTCCTCCAGCTGCTGCCCGCGATCTACCGGCTGCGCGACGCCGACCAGGGCGGGGCGCTGGCGCGCCTGCTCGACGTGCTGGCGGAACAGGTGCAGGTGCTGCAGGAAGACCTGGCGCAGCTCTACGACGACCAGTTCATCGAGACCTGCGCCGACTGGGTCGTGCCCTACATCGGCGACCTGATCGGCTACCGGCAACTCAACGGCGTGGCCGCCACCGTCAGCAGCCCGCGCGCCGAGGTGGCCAACACCATCAACCTGCGGCGCGGCAAGGGCACCGTCACCGTGCTCGAGCGGCTGGCCCGCGACGTCACGGGCTGGGATGCGCATGTCGTCGAATACTTCCTCGGGCTGGCGGCCACGCAGTGCGTGAAGCACGTCCGGCCGGGCGCCGGCGGCACGGTCGACCTGCGCGGCCAGCCCCTGCTCGAACGGATCGGCTCGCCTTTCGACGGCGCGGCGCACGGGGTCGAGGTGCGCGGGCTCGGCTGCGGCGGCCGCTGGAACCTGCCGAACGTCGGCATCCACCTGTGGACCCAGCGCAGCGTCGGCTTGTCGCAGGCCACGGCCTTCGCGCGCGACAACCTGCGCTTCTTCTTCGATCCGCTCGGCGCCGACACGCAGCTCTTCAACCGCCCGCAGCCGCTGCCAGCCGATGCGCCGCTGGCCCGCGAATCGAACCTGCCGGTGGCCATCAGCCGCCGCGCGCTGGCTTCCGGTATGGCGGACTTCCACGGACCGGACGCGTCGCTCTTCATCGCCGGCCTGCCCGCCGGCACGACCTTGCTGGCGGCCGATCTGTCGGACCTCGATGCCGCCGGCACCCAGTGGGCGCACGTGCCGGCCGCGGGCAGCGTGCTGATCGATCCGCAGCGCGGCCGCATCGCCTTCGCCGCCGCGCCATCCAGGCCGCTGGCGGTATGGTTCCATCGCGCCACCGAGGCGGACCTCGGCGGCGGCGAATACGAGCGCTTGTCGACGCTCTCGCTCGGCCTCCAACCGGTGGTCGAGGTCCAGGCCGCGAACGGCAGCGTGCAGGCCGCGTTCGGCGCCGTCAGCGCGGGGGGCGCGGCGCAGTTCCCGAGCAGCGCGACCTGGGCCGAGACGCCGTCGGTCGCGCTGGCGGCCGACGCGGTCGTCGAGCTGCGGGCCGCCGACCAGACGCGGCCGGTCCTGCAGCTGGCGGGCGAACTGAAGATCAGCGGCGCGGCCGGCTCCGAGCTGACGCTCAACGGGCTGGTCATCAGCGGCGGTGCGCTGCACCTGGCGGCCACCGCCAACGGACAGGGCCCGAACACGCTGCGGCTGGTGCACTGCACGCTGGTGCCGGGGTCGACGCTGAAGAACGACGGCAGCGCCGCCCAGCCCGGCGCGCCCAGCCTGATCGTCGAGACGAAGGGCACGCGGGTCGAGCTCGACCATTGCGTGGTCGGCGCGCTGCGCATCGCCGCCGAGTGCCAGGTGAGCCTGAGCCACTGCATCGTCGACGCCGGGGATCCGGCCTCGGTGGCCTTCGCGGCGGTCGACGGCAACGCGGCGGGCGGCGCACTGCAGGCGACCGACTGCACGCTGGTCGGCCGCGTCCACAGCGCGATGATCGGGGCGGCCTCGAACTGCATCTTCCACGCCCGCGCCAGCCTTGCGGGCGGCGCTGCCCCGCCCTGGCCGGCGCCGGTCTGGTCCGAGCGGCGGCAGGAGGGCTGCCTGCGCTTCTCCTACCTGCCGCTCGATTCGATCGTGCCGCGCCGCTACCGCTGCCAGCCGGCGACAGCAGCGGACGCCAGCCGCGTCGTGCCGCTCTTCGATTCGCTGCGCTACGGCGACCCGTCCTACTGCCAACTGGCCCGGCGCTCGGCGATCGAGATCCGCACCGGCGCCGAAGACGGCGCCGAAATGGGCGTCCACCACGAACAGATGGCCCAGCAGCGCGAGAGCAACCTGCGCCTGCGCCTGGCGGAGTACCTGCGCGTCGGACTCGACGGCGGCCTGCTCTTCGCCGACTGAGCCTCCGAGGGAGAAACGACATGACAGCCGACTTCAGCCGAAACACCTTCGATCCGCGCAAGCACTACAGCGACGTGCTGCTTCAGCAGGGACGGGTGCAACTCGATGCCGACTGGAACGAGCAGCAGTCGATCAACGCCCATCGGCGCGAGCGCCTCGGCATCGATGTCGTCGGCCCGAGCGGCGCGCCGCAGGACGACCCGGGCTTCGGCCTGGCCCTCACCGCCGACGGCAGCGACCTGACGATCACCTCGGGCCGCTACTACGTCGACGGGATCGCCTGCGATGCCGAGCCGGGCCAGCGCCTGGCCTTCAGCAGCAGCGGCGACAACAAGGCGCTGGTGGCCCTGCCGCGCGCCGATCTGGCCGACTTCCGCGCCGGCCAGTGGGTGCTGCTGAACGTCACGGCGGACGCGTCGCAGATGCTGCGCATCACCGCCGTGGCGGCCGCGGACGGCGGCTTCACGCTGACCCTGGCGGGGGCCGTCACCCGGCCGCCGACGCCGACCAGCGGCAGCTTCAACGGCGTGCTGCGCCGGATCACGACCTACCTGACGCAGCCCGATTTTCCGAATCCGGACTTCGCCAGCGCCGCGGCCGGCGCCAATCCGGCCACCCTGGCGCTGCCCAAAGGCCTGTACGTGGCCTACCTCGACGTCTGGCAGCGCCTGGTCACTGCGCTCGACGATCCGGACATCCGCGAGAGCGCGCTCGGCGGCCCCGACACGGCCGTGCGCACCAGGACCATCCGCCAGCTGAAGCTGCTCGCGGTCACGCCGCCCGCCACCGATGCGCCGGCCTGCGGCACGGCCTTCCCCGAATGGGATGCGCTGACCGGCGGCACCAGCGGCGCGCTGTCCGCCCGCGCGGCACCGTCGCTCGGTCAGAGCGGACCTTGCCTGATCCCGCCCGGCGGGGGCTACCGCGGACTCGACAACCAGCTCTACCGGGTCGAGATCCACGACGCCGGCATCGACGGCAGCGCGACCTTCAAATGGTCGCGTGACAACGGCAGCGTGGTCACGCGCATCCGGGGCTTCAACGGCAGCACGCTGACGGTCGACAGCACCGGACCCGACGACGCGCTGGGACTGGCGAACGGCCAGTGGGTCGAGATCATCGGCGCCGCCGACGAACTGCACGGCCGGCCCGGGCAGCTGATCCAGATCGCCACCGTGCAGCCGGCCACCTCGACCGTGAGCTTCGCCGCGTCGCCGACGCCGATCGATGCGTCGCTGAATCCGAAGATGCGCCGCTGGGACGGCGCCGCGACCGTGGTGCCGGCGGGCGGCGGCGGCTGGCTGGACCTGGAGCTCGGCGTGCAGGTGCAGTTCACGGCCGGCCAGTACGCGACCGGCGACCACTGGCTCATTCCCGCCCGCTCGGGCGCCACGGCCAGCGTCGAATGGCACCATGCGGCCCCCCAGCCGCCGGCCGGCATCGTGCACCACTTTTCCCGCATCGGGCTGCTGCGCTGGGCCGGCGCCCCGGCCGGCAGCCTGCTCACGGACTGCCGGCGGACCTTTGCGCCGCTGACCGACATCCCGCCGGCGCTCCACGTCACCGGCATCAGTTGGCAGAACGACGACGTGCTGCAGCTGTCGCAGTTCGTCGCCGGGCTGTCGATCTCGATGGACGGGGCGCCGATCGGGCAATACACGGTCAACCTCGACCCGGGCACGGGCACGCCGGTGCCGACGAACGTGGCGCTGATGACGGTTTCCGACAATTCGATGGTCGTCAGTGTCGAAATTCCGACACCGGTGCCGAACCAGCCCGCCAACGCCCAGCCAGCGTTGACCATGCCCGTGCCGGTGGTGCTGCCCGGCAACCCGATCAGCTGGCAGGCGAAATCGAACACGCTGCTGTGGGTGCCCAGCCCGGCGGCCCAGAGCGTGGTCAATGCACTGAGCGGCGGGCAGGCGCGCGTGCGCGTGCGGATGAAGGGCAATTTCATCTGGGGCGACCTCGGGCAGGAGCGGCTCTATCTCGACGGCGAGGTCCGCGGCCAGCCCGGGCTGAGCGCATCGCGCACCAACAGCCTGCGCACCGACCTGGCCTTTCCCTCGGGCTGCGGGCGCCGCTACAGCGACTTCGAGAGCTGGTTCACCCTCCAACTCGCCGCCACGCCGGTCTCGCTGCGCAGCTTCGGCCTGAACGCGGCGGTGCTGCTCGGCGACGGCGCGCTGACCGGCCAGGTGGTGCTCGCGAGCGTCGCGCAGTCGGCGGTCACGGTGACGCTGTCGGCCAGCAGCGCGCCGGCGATCCCGGTCGTGCTGAACGGCGGCAACCCGCTCACGATCCCGGCCGGGCAGACCAGCGCGAGCTTCCCGATCACGGTCTCGGCGCCGCCATCGAGCAGCGTGGTCAACGTGACGGCCAGCGTGCCCGCAATTCCCAATTCGCAGCTGACGACCACGCTCACCACCAACTTCACCGTGGTGGTCCTGGCGGTCGGCGTGTCGCCGCCGACGGCGCTGCTGCTCGCCGGCACCTCGCAGCAGTTCACGGCCAGCGTCGGCAGCAGCGGGGTCGCGATCCCTGGGGGTGTCGACACCGGCGTGAGCTGGAGCTGCAGCGGCGGCTCCGTCAGCGCCTCGGGCAACTACGTCGCACCGGGCGCGGCCGGCGTGTTCGCCGTGGTCGCGACCAGCGTCGCCGACCCGCGGCGCAGCGCCCAGGCCACGGTGACCGTGCGCGTCAAGGGCAAGGACAAGGACAAGGACAAGGAGGCCGCCGCCGACAAGACCGTGCGCCTCGACAAGGCGGTGCTGGCCGAGAAGGTCAGCGACGTGGTGGTGCGCCCGGCGGTGGTCAGCCCGGTCATCGCCAGCCCGGCGGTGATCTCGTCGCCGGTGATCCTGCAGCGCTCCTTCATCGCACCCGCACAGCGGCCGGAGGTCGGGCCGCCGCCGCCGGCCGCGCCCGAACCGCCCGCACCCCCTGCGCCGCCCAAGGCACCCGGCAAGACCAAGGGCAAGAGCAAAAAAGGTGGCTGATCGGCCGCTGCTCGTGCTCGCCGACGAACGGGATGTCGCGGCGCAGGCGTTCGTCGCCCGCCATCGCGCGGAGGGCGCGCGGCTCTTGTTACCTTCGGACCTCTCGCGCCCCGGCTGGCGCCTTCGCGTCGGCGATCCGGGCGCCTCCGTCGCCGTGGCGGAAGATGGTGCCATCCCCGCATCGGCGCTGCGCGGCGTGATCACGCGGCTCGCCGCCATCGCACCCGCGCAGCTGCCGCACGTGGCCGATGCCGATCGCGACTACGTGGCGAGCGAGATGAGCGCCTTTCTCGGGGCCTGGCTGTCGGCGCTGGCCTGCCCGGTGATGAACCGCCCTTTCGTTCCCTCGCTTTCGGGGCCGGTGTGGCGCCGGGAACAGTGGGCCCGGCTGGCGCTCGACCTCGACATTCCCGTCGCGCCGGTCCGGCTCACGCTGCGGCCCGGCTCGCCGATGCCGGCGCCACCGCCTCCGGGCGCGGCCCGCGTTCGCCTCGACGTCATCGGCCGGGCGGTCATCGGCCACGGGCATCCGCGGCTGCGCGAGCATGCCCGGCGGCTGGCCGATGGCGCCGGCATGGCGCTGCTCGGCGTGTTCTTCGATGCGGACGACGGCCAGGCACGCTTCGTCGGCGCCGACCGCTGGCCCGACCTGTCCGACCGGTCGATCGGCGATGCCGTGATGGAGAGCCTGTCATGAGCCTCCGCCCGTCCGGGCCGGTGCTGCTGTGGGGCTCGCCGCTGGACCTGCCCATCGCCGCCGTCTGCACCGCGCTGAGCCGTCTCGGGACGCCGATGTTCCTGGTCGACCAGACGCGCGCCGGCGAGACTTCCATCGACATCGAGATCGATGGCGTCCTCGGCGGCTGGATCCAGGTCGGCGACCAGCGCTGCGCGTTGGACCGCATCCGTTCGGCCTACGCGCGGCCGCAGGACGCGGTTCGCGCCGACGACACGGCCCCCGCCAGGCTCCACGCCGTCGCGGTCGACGAGGCGCTGGCCTGCTGGCTCGAACTGACGCCGGCGCTGGTCGTCAATCGGCTGTCCGCGATGGGATCGAACGGCTCCAAGCCCTACCAGGGAGCATTGATCGCGAAGGCCGGCTTCGCGGTGCCCGACACGCTCGTGACCAACGACCCCGATGCCCTGCGCGGGTTCTGGCGGCGCCACGGCAGCATCGTCTACAAGTCCTGCAGCGGCGTTCGCAGCATCGTCTCGCGCCTGGCGGCGGACGATGCCGACCGGCTGGCCCGGCTCGCCACCTGCCCGACCCAGTTCCAGGAGTATGTGCCGGGCACCGACTACCGCGTGCATGTGATCGGCGACCAGATCCACGGCCACGCGATCGACTCGGAAGCCGACGACTACCGCTATGCGGGATCGGCCGGCGTTCGACTGCAGCCCTGGCGGGTGCCCGACGAACTCCGGCCCCGGGTGCGCAACCTGGCGGCATCGCTGGGGCTGGTCATGGCCGGGATCGATCTGCGTCGCAGCGCACAAGGCGAGTGGATCTGCTTCGAGGTCAATCCCTCGCCCGGATTCACCTTCTACGACGCCGAGGACGACGAGCCGATCGCGCGCGCGGTCGCGCGGCTGCTGACGGGGGGCTGACCCGCCACACCCGGTTGCGCAAAGTCATCGCGGCTTTACGGTTCCTTCATCAAATTGCCGCATCGCCGCGCCAATATGCTGGATGCAGAGAAAGGAAGCAGACACATGGCAAACCTCGCATCGTGGCCTGACGACCCCACACCCGAATCCCCCGAAGCCACCGCCGAGACGGCGATCCCTGCGCTGGTGGCGCAGGTCTACGAGTCGGCGCCCGCGGAAGAGCGTTGCCGCCTGGTCGAGACGCTGCTGCGCCCCTTGGGCGTGCTGTCGCTGGTAGCCATCGCCAATGGCATCTTCGCCAAGATCCGGTTCCGCAACGCGGGCCAGGATCCGGGCGTGCGCATCGACGATCTTCAGAACGTCGGCACCGCCGACATGGTGGCGCTGGCCCACCACGCGCAGCAGGTCAGCGTCGAGACCGTCGACGGCCTGGTGCAGCAGCTCACCACCTCGGGCGCACTGGCGGGTTCAGCGGCCGCGGCCCTGCTGATCGGGCTGCTGGTGCAGCGCGCACGGTCCCGGCGCGGTGCGCAGGCCCGCGCCGACGACGGGTCCCTGGACCCTTCCTGAGCGAGCCGCCGGACGCTGTCACCAGGTGCCCGGCGGCAGCACGCTCGCTGCAAGCAGCCGGTCAGAACCGCGCCGCCGAATAGGGCGCGGGGTCGACCACCGGCGGGCTGCCCTCGATCATCTCGGCCAGCAGCCGGCCGCTCACCGGCCCCAGCGTGAAGCCCTGGTGCGCATGGCCGAAGTTGAACCACAGGCCCGGATGCTGCGGCGCCGGCCCGATCACCGGCTTCATGTCGACCGTGCAGGGCCGATTGCCCATCCAGGGCTCGGGCTCGACCGGCTGCGGCAGATCGAGCAGCTCGCGGGCCGCGGCTTCCGCCTTGTCGAGCTGCACCGGCGTGGCCGGCGCGCCGATGCGCGCGAACTCGGCGCCGGTGGTGATCCGCATGCCCTGCGCCATCGGCGCCAGCACCAGGCCGCGCTCCGCATCCAGCAGCGGCAGCCGCAGCCCGGGGCCGCCGCGGTAGTGGCGGTGATAGCCGCGCTTGACGAACAGCGGAAGCCGGTAGCCGAGCGGCGCGATGAGCGGGTCGGCCCAGGGCCCGAGCGCCACCACCGCGTGGCGCGCGGCCAGCGGCCCGGCCGCCGTCTGCACCTGCCAGCCGCCGCCCACCGGGCGCAAGCCGCTGGCGTCGGCCTCGACCACCTGCCCGCCGAGTTCGGCGAAGCGCCGGGCGTAGCGCGCCACCAGCGCGCCCGGATCGTTGACCGACCATGGATCCAGCCAATGCAGCGCACCCGCCATGGGCCGGCGCAAGCCCGGCTCGGCGCGCGCCAGCGCGTCGCTGTCGAGCAGCGCATGCCGCACGCCGTAGCGCCGCGCCAGATCGGCGGCGCGCGCCACGGCCTGCTCCATCGCCGCCGGTGTGCGAAAAGCGAAGTGGTAGCCCTCCTTGCGCACCAGATCGCCGGCGCCGGATTCGTCCATCAGGGCCTGGTGCTCCGTCAGGCAGTGCTCGATCAGCCGGCTGTACGCCTGGGCGATCGGTGCGTAGCGCGCCGGGGCCGAGGCGTGCCAGTAGCGGGCCAGGCGCGGCAGCACCGCGGGCAGCGCGCTGAAGTGGTAGTTGACGTCGATGCCGCGCTTGAACGCGACATCGAACACACTCGCCCACTCGCGGGGAAAAGCATAGGGCTCCACCGCCTCGCGCTGGATGATCCCGGCATTGCCGTAGGAGGTCTCGCGGCCGGGCGGGCGCCGATCGACCAGGGCCACCGAGTGCCCGCGCCGCGCGAGCTGCAGCGCCGTGCAGGTGCCGACCATGCCGGCACCCAGGACCAGGACATCGCACGCCATCTGCGCCTCGCCTTTTAGTCGGGCTGGGCCGCGGTGACCGTGACTTCGAGCCGCGCGCCGGGCGCCAGCAGGCTCGCGACCACCGTCGTGCGCACCGGCAGCGGGTCGCGGAAGTGCTGGCGGTACTCGGCGTTGAAGGCGGCGAAGTCGGCGCCGTCGACCAAGTGCACGGCGACCTGCACCACGTCGTCCAGCCCCAGGCCCACCGTGGCGAGCGTGGCGCCGATGCGCCGCAGCACCAGCGCGGTCTGCGCCGCGATGCCCTCCGGGATGCCGCCGTCGTCGGCAAAGGGCATCTCGCCCGACAGGAAGACCAGGCCCCTGGCCTGGCGAAGCTTGGAGAACGGAAGTGCGGGTGCTGTCATGTCGCTGCTTTTGAAATGCGATCGATTATGGGTGGCCGAGCACATTACAGAGGTGCCAATCTGTCGAACGATGTGTTGCGCAAATCACAATGCGTCCGGCGCTTCATCCCTCCCGGCGCAGCACCTCTCTAAGGTGATCGAGAAAGGCCCGGCATGATCCGGACAAGGTCCGCCCGGCCATGGTCTGGACCTCGAAATGGCGCTCGTTCATCTCGCGGTCGCGCAGCGGGACGCCGACCACCAGGCCGGCCTTCAGCCGGGTGCGCAGCGCCGCTTCGCCGCTGAGCGCGATGCCGCCGCCGGCGGCGGCGAAGGCGATCATGGCGTCGAGCCGGTTGCTCAGGAAGACCGGCTCGCACTGCAGGCCCTGCCGGCTGCAGCTGATGTCGAACAGCTGGCGCAAGGTGGAATACGGGCCGGGCAGCGCCATCGGGTAGCCGACCAGCTGCGACAGCGCCAGCTGGCGCCGCGACGCGAGCGGGTGGTCCTTCGCCATGATCGCCAGGATCGGCGAGGGGTGGCGCAGCTCGACGTTGATGTGGCGCTCGGAACTGGTGCTGAGCGTGACCCCGATGTCGACATCGCCGTCGCGCACCAGCTGCGGGATCTCGGCTTGCATGCGGACATCGAGCGCGAAGCGGATGCCGGCGTAGTCGCGCTGGAAATCGGCGATCAGGTTCGGCAGGAACTCGGACGCGAAGCCCTCGGTGCTGGCCACCCGCACCTGCCCCGTCTGCAGCCCGCGCAGCGCCAGGATGTCGTCGGTGACGCGCTCGATGTCCTGCCAGGCGCGCTTGGCGTGCGCGGCCAGCAGTTCGCCTGCGGCATTGGGGACCATGCCGCGCGCCCGGCGTTCGAACAGCAGCGTGTCGAGTTCGCTCTCCAGCCGCGCGATGTGCCGGCTGACCGCCGACGGCGCCACGTTCAGCCGCTCGGCGGCCGCCGTGACCGAGCCGGTGCGCACCACCTCGAGGAAATGGCGCAAGGAGCTTTCCTGCAACACGCGCTGACTGATGTTCCTGGACACGGGATGACCCTGATGAAGATTGCCATTATCGCAATGAAAGGTTTCTAACATTGATATTGCTGGAGGGCATTCGCCTTTCTACGATGAGGCTTCGCTGCCCCTCCCGCCCCATCGCCCCCACCCAGCCATGCACCTCCAACACCTGCGCGCCCTCGGCATCGCCGCCCTTTGCACACTCTGTCTGCACGCCCCCCACGCGATGGCGCAGGACGCCTGGCCGTCGCGGCCGATCACGATGGTGGTGCCGTTCCCGCCGGGTGGCGGCGGCGACGCCCAGGGCCGCCTGCTGGCCCTGAAGCTGGCCGAAAAGCTGGGCCAGAACGTGATCGTCGACAACCGCCCCGGGGCCGGCACCGCCATCGGCGCCGCCTACGTCGCCAACGCCAAGGCCGACGGCTACACGCTGCTGATGAGCTCGGCCTCCACCTTCACGCTGAACCCGGCGATCCGCAAGACGCTGCCCTACGACCCGGTCAAGAGCTTCGAGCCGATCGGCATCGTGAGCCGGGTCGGGCTCGTGATGCTGGCCAACCCGAACGTGCCCGTGAACAACCTGAAGGAGCTGGTGGCGGCCGCCAAGGCCGCCCCCGACAAGTACGCCTATGCCTCCTTCGGTGCCGGCACCAGCTCGCACTTCGCGGCCGAGATGGCGCTGCAGGCGATGGGCATCCGCCTGGTCCACGTGCCCTACAAGGGCAGCGGCCCGGCCATGACCGACCTGATCGGCGGGCAGGTGCCCTTCTCCTTCGACACCGTGACCGCCGCGCTGCCGCAGATCAAGGCCGGCAAGGTCAAGGCGATCGCGGTCACGACGGCCAGGCGTTCGGCGCTGATGCCGGGCGTGCCGACCTTTGCCGAGTCGGGCTTCCCATCGGCCGTGCTCGACAGCTGGGGCATGGTGGTCGCGCCGCGCGGACTGCCGCCGGCGGTGCATGCCCGGCTCGAGAAGGCGCTGGCCGAGACGGTGGCCGATCCGGCGGTGCGCAAGGGCTTCGCCGAGCAGGGTGTCGAGCCCGGCTTCATCGGCTCGGCCCAGGCCGCCGCCCAGCTCGAGGCCGAGCTGCCGCTGATGCGTGCCGTCGCCGTGCGCGCCAACATCCAGCCGGAGTGATCCGATGAGCGAAGGAACCCGTCCCGTCGCGCTGGTCGAGCACTCGGCCGTCGCCCTGCGGCAGATGATCGCCACCCGGGAGATCTCGCCGGTCGAGCTGCTGGCGGCCTGCATCGAACGCATCGAAACCGTCAACCCCTTCGTCAACGCCGTCACCGCGACCTGCTTCGAGCGCGCCCGCGACGAGGCCCGCGCCGCCGAGCGGGCGGTGCTGAGAGGCGAGCCTCTCGGCCTGCTGCACGGACTGCCGCTCGGCGTCAAGGACCTGGAGCCCACGGCCGGCCTGCTGACCACCTTCGGCTCGCCGGCCTTTCGCGGCCACGTGCCGACCCAGGACATCGAACTGGTGGCCCGCCTGCGCCGCGCCGGTGCCATCGTCGCCGGCAAGACCAACGTGCCCGAGATGGGCGCCGGCGCCAATTCGCGCAACCCCGTGTGGGGCGCCACCGGCAACCCCTTCGACCCCCGCCTCAATGCCGGGGGCTCCTCGGGCGGTTCGGCCGCCGCGCTGGCCTGCGACATGCTGCCCGTGTGCACCGGCTCAGACACCGGCGGCTCGCTGCGGATCCCGGCATCGAAGTGCGGCGTGGTGGGCTTCCGCCCCTCGCCCGGTGTGGTGCCGAGCGTGCGCAAGCTGCTGGGCTGGACGCCGATCTCGGTCGTCGGCCCCATGGGGCGCAGCGTCGGGGATGCCTGCCTGCAGCTGGCCGCGACGGCCGGCATGCATGCCGGCGATCCGCTCAGCTATCCGCTCGACCCGCTCGCGTTCCTGCAGCCGCGGGCCGCCGAGCTGGGCCGCCTGCGGGTCGCCTGGACCACCGACTTCGGCAGCTGCGACGTCGACCCGGAGATCCGTGCCACCTTCGCCAGCCGGATCGCGGCGATGCGGCACCTGTTCGCCCGCTGCGACGAGGTGCGCTTCGAGCTCGGCGACGTCCACCGCTGCTTCGACGTGCTGCGCGCCGAAGCCTTCGTCGCCGGCATGCGCGAGGCCTACGAGAAGGACCCTGCGAGCCTGGGCGAGAACCCGCGCGCCAACTACGAGATGGGCGCCGGCATGAGCCTGCTCGACAGCGCCTGGGCGCAGGCCGAGCAGACCCGCATCCTGCAGCGCTTCCAGGCCACCTTCGCCGACTACGATCTGGTGCTGGCGCCGACCACGCCGGTCTCGCCCTTCCCATGGACGCAATCCCACGCCCAGGTGATCGACGGCAAGGCGCAGTCCAACTACTACCGGTGGCTGGCCCTCACCTACGTCACCACGCTGACCACCCACCCCGCGCTGACGCTGCCCTGCGGCACCGATGCCAGGGGCATGCCCTTCGGGCTGCAGGTGGTCGGGCCGTTCCGCGGCGACCTGCAGGTGCTCTCGGCCGCGCTGGCGCTGGAGCAGGCCTTCGCCGCCGACCCGGTGCTGCGCCGACCGCGCCCGGACCTCACCGCGCTGCGGATGACGGAGCCGGCGCTGGACTCGATCGTCACCGCGCCGCCGCCGGCGAACTGGCGCGAGCCCGGCTTTGCCGGCGGCGGTGCCACGTCGGTGGTCTAGGATAAACAACGGAGACACAAGAAAGAGCCATGACGACTTCCTCGCCCACCTCCCAGGCGCTCGACCAGGCGCTGGCGAACTTGCTGGACGCGTTCGCCGCGTCCAACCCCGCCAGCCGCGAGTGCTTCGACATCCATGCGCGCTACCTGCCCGGCGCCAACAGCCGCTCGGTGCTGTTCTACGCGCCCTTCCCCCTGACGATGGCGCGCGGCGAAGGCGCCGTGCTGTGGGACCTGGACGGCCACCGCTACGACGACTTCATCGCCGAGTACACGGCCGGTGTCTACGGCCACTCGGCCCCGGAGATCCGCGCGGCCGTGATCGAGGCCATGGAAGGCGGCATCAGCCTCACCGGCCACAACCTGCGCGAAGGCCGGCTCGCGCAGCTGATCTGCGAGCGCTTTGCGCAGATCGAACGGGTGCGCTTCACGAACTCCGGCACCGAGGCCAACCTGATGGCCATCACCGCAGCGCTGCATTTCACCGGGCGGCGGCGGATCGTGGTCTTCTCGGGCGGCTACCACGGCGGCGTGCTGGGCTTCGGTGCGCAGCCGGCGCCGACCACCGTGCCCTTCGACTTCCTGGTGCTGCCCTACAACGACGAAGCGGCCGCGCGCGCCGCCTTCGCGCGCGAGGGGCCGGACATCGCCGCGGTGCTGGTCGAGCCCATGCTCGGCGCCAGCGGCTGCATCCCGGGGCGGCCCGCCTTCCTGCAAGCCTTGCGAACGCTGGCCACCGACGCCGGCGCCCTGCTGATCGTCGACGAGGTGATGACCTCGCGCCTGGCGCCGCACGGGCTGGCGGCTCAGCACGGCATCCGCCCGGACCTGACCACGCTGGGCAAGTACATCGGCGGCGGAATGCCCTTCGGCGCCTTTGGCGGGCGCGCCGACATCATGGCGCTGTTCGATCCGCGCAGCGGGCCGCTCGCCCACTCGGGCACCTTCAACAACAACGTGGTGACCATGGCCGCGGGCCACGCAGGCCTGACCCGGCTCTTTCCGCCCGAAGCCGCCGCGGCCCTGGCGGCGCGCGGCGCGGCGCTGCGCGATCGGCTCAATGCCCGCTGCGCAGCAGCCGGCGTGGCGCTCCAGTTCACCGGCATCGGTTCGGTGATGAACGCCCACTTCGCGGCGGGCGAGGTCCGGCGGCCGGAAGACCTGGCAGCGGTCGACGCGCGCCTGCGTCAGCTGTTCTTCTTCCACCTGCTCGCGCAAGGCATCTATGCCTCGCCACGCGGCTTCATCGTGCTGTCGCTACCCCTCGACGACGACGCGATCGCGCGCCTGGAGCAGGCCGTGGGGGACTTCCTGGCGCGTTTCGCAGCGCTGCTGCCGCCGCGCACGATGCCTTGAGGCCTTCATTTGCGCGCCAGTTTGGCCGGGTCGACACGGTCATAGCCGCTCAGCTCCATGAAGCCCTCGCCGCCCGCGCCACTGGTGACCTTGACCGGACCTTCCCAGTAGACATTGGCGGTGGTCTGGGCGGCATCGAACTCCGCGTCGGCGAAGTACGGTTTGAGGTGGAAGACCCCCGAAGGCAGCTTCAGGTCCCATTCGACGACATAGCTGATCCGGGTCCGCGGACTGGTCCAGGTGCCGGCGGGCGTCAACACGGTCTCGCCGGCCTTCAGTGGCACCGCCGCCCCTTTGCCATCCGAGACCGTGCCGGCGGTCAGGACGTTTCGGCCTTCCATGTCGAACAGTGCATAGAGCATCACGTCCGAGCCGTCGGCCAGGTGGAGGGCGAACCAGTTCCAGCCCAGGGTCAGGACATCGAAGTCGCCCCACTGGTGATCGAACCAGATCTCGCCGCGCACCGGCACCTGCTTGCCGCCGATCGAGACCTCGCCCTGCGCCTCCATGCGCGGGCGCGAATAGTAGTAGCTGATGCCGCTCTGGCCGAAATCGAGCAGGCCCGGCGTGCGGGAATCGGCGGCGCGGTGGGCGACCACCGGGTGGCTGTCCTTGAGGTCGAGCGTGAACCACGCCCCGTCGAGCGCCGCGCGCACCACGTGGGCCGGACCCGAGCCGGAAACCTGCCAGCCCTCCGGCCTGAAATCGAAGCCCTTCTCGACTGCGTTCGAGGGCATGCCGCCGGTGCGGCTCTGGCTGGTGAAGCGCCGGCCGGATTGAAGATCGGTCAGCGCGGCATGCAAGACCGTGTGCTTGATCAGCCCGTTGGCCACGAAGACGGCGACGTGGAACGCATAGCGCTCCCCCGACGTGGCGTTGAGGATGCCGCTGTAGTACCACCACTCCATGCCCGAGCCGTGCGCCCGGTCGTCGGCCGGCAGGTTCAGGGGGGCCAGGGCGGCGGTGCGTTCGACCGGCTGTCCGGGCCCGGCGGCGGCGGCCGCGGCCGCGCCCGATGCGGCCAGCGGCGCCGGCTCGAAGGCCAGGAGATGGTACAGGCCGGCGCCGACCACCGCGGCCACCACCACCAGGGTGGCGAAGAAGATCAACAGGCCCTTCCTGCGCGCCCGTCGCGAACGGCGGCTGCGCCAGCGGCCCGAACCGGAGCGTCGGGAACTTCTGGAGAGATCGTCGGCGTTCATGGCGGGGTATCCTGGGTCGTGAAGTCAGGTGGTGAGCAAGCGTATCAGTTGCATCTGTCGCCAACCGACAAAATTGCCGCGCGCCCTCAACTTTTGCCGCGAAGCGCCGATAGACCGGGATTCATCTCCGGCGCGCCTCCATGAACGATCTCAGCTTCCTTGCCGCGGATCACGATCCGTGGGTCGTCCTCGCTTCGGTGGCGGTGGCGATCCTGGCGTCCTACGTGACGCTCGACCTGTCGCTGAAGGTCCGCACCCCCGAGGGCGGCGTCAACCGAATGTGGTGGATCGCCGGTGCGCTGGTCATGGGCACTGGTGTCTGGTCGATGCATTTCGTCGGCATGCTGGCCCTCATGCTGCCGATGGACATCGGCTTCACCTCCCTGTTGACCTTCATCTCCTGGCTCGCCGCGGTCGGCGCCTCGGTGATCGCGCTGGGCGTGGCGAGCCACGGCAGGTACAGCCGCCGCTCGATCGCGCTGGCGTCGCTCGCGATGGGCGCCGGCATCTGCGCCATGCACTACATCGGCATGGCGGCCCTGGACTTGCAGCCCGGCATCGTCTGGGACTGGCGCCTGGTCGCGGCCTCGGCGGCGATCGCCGTGGCCGCCTCGGCCGCGGCCCTGCTGATCTTCCGGCTGCTGCAGCGCGTGCACGCGCGGCGGCGCTTCGCGATGCAACTGCTGTCCGCCACCCTGATGGGTGCCGCGATCTGCGGCATGCACTACACCGCCATGGCCGCGGCCGGCTTTCCGGCCGATTCGGTCTGCCTCAGTGCCGACGCGCTGGGCGGGCGCAGCCTGGGCGCCGCAGTCGCCATCGCGACCCTGGTGCTGCTGCTGGGCACGCTGCTGGCGTCCATGCTCGAGGCCCGGCTGCAGCGGGTCGCGCGCCTGCTGTCGCAGTCGCTCCAGGAGTCGAACGCGCGGCTGCAGACCGCCAATGACGAACTGCTCCAGCGCGCCTTGTCCGACCCGCTCACGGGACTGCCGAACCGCAAGCTGTTCGAAGACCGGCTGCGCCAGGCCGTGCACCGCTTCGAACGCGTCAACCAGAAGACGGTGGTCGAACAGCTGGCCGTGATGTTCGTCGACCTCGACGGCTTCAAGCCGGTCAACGACACCTTCGGCCACGGCGCCGGCGACCAGATCCTGATCGCCACCGCGCAGCGGCTGATCACCGAGGCCCGCGCGGGCGACACGGTGGCCCGGGTCGGCGGCGACGAGTTCCTGCTGCTGCTCGAAGGGCTGGACGCCATCGAGGACTGCGTCCAGGTGGCCAACCGGATCCTGCGCGCCTTCGGCCAACCCTTCGAGCTGGCCGACCGGCAGCTGCGCATCTCGTGCTCGATCGGGATCGCGACGCACTCCCTTCGGGGCGACCCCGAGAAGCTGGTCGCCCACGCCGACGCCGCGATGTACGCGGCCAAGCGCACGGGCGGCTCCAGCCTGGCCTTCTTCGAGCCGCACATGGCCATCGACACGGCCGACCACCTGCAGCTGCAGAGCGACCTGCGCCAGGCGCTGGAAGACAACCAGTTCGAGCTCTACTACCAGCCGAAGATCCACGGCCGGCGCCATCGCATGAGCGGGCTCGAGGCCCTGGTGCGATGGAACCACCCGCGGCTGGGCATCGTCGGCCCCGACACCTTCATTCCGCTGGCCGAGCGCTTCGGCCTGATCGTGCGGCTCGGCCACTGGGTCATCAACGAGGCCTGCCGGCAGGTCGCGGCCTGGAGCGCCGAGGGCCGCCACATGCGCGTGGCGGTGAACCTGTCGGTGCACCAGTTGCGCGAAACCTCGCTGGTCGATTCGGTCGAGGAAGCGCTCAGGCGCTACGGCCTGCTCGGGTCGCAGCTGATTTGCGAGATCACCGAGTCGGTCGCGATCCAGGAGCGCGAAGTCACGACCCGGACCTTCGAAGGCCTGGCGCGCATCGGCGTCCACCTGTCGATCGACGATTTCGGCACCGGCTACTCGAGCCTCAGCCAGCTGCGCGACCTGCCGGCCCGGCAGCTCAAGATCGACCGCAGCTTCGTCAAGGACATCGAGTCCAAGGAGGATGCGCGCGCCGTGGTCGAGGCGGTCATCAAGCTGGCGCACGCGCTGCGCCTCACGGTGGTGGCGGAAGGCGTCGAGACCCAGGGGCAGCGCGACGTGCTGCTGCGGCTGGGCTGCGACGAGCTCCAGGGCTTCTTCTACGCGCGGCCGATGCGGGCCAATGCGGTGCTGGGGTGGTCGCTGGACGAGTCGGCCGGCCTGGCGCCGGCATCGTAGCCACCGCCGGCGCGCACCCTCACTTCCCCGCCGTCGCCGCGTCGCTGACCCAGCTGGCCGAGCGGCCGATGCTCTCGAGCAGGTGCTCGGTGAAGGCCCGGACCTTGACACTGGCACGCGGCGCGGCCCGCACCAGGAAGATGCCGCTCGGCTCCTGCCGCGGCGTGCCTTCGAGGTCGAGCTCGACGATGCGGCCCGCGGCCAGGTCCTCGCCGATGGCCCAGTTCGGCATCAGCGCGATGCCCAGCCCCTGGGCGGCGCACATGCGGCGGGCGTCGCAGTCGTTGCTCTCCAGCGCGAACTGTGGCGGGCGACGCCAGTCAAAGCCGTCGAGTTCGCGCCAGCCGCGCGCACTGGTGCTGTGCTGGCGGTCGATCAGCCGGTGCCCCGACAGGTCTTCGAAGGTCCGCGGGCGGCCGTGGCGCTGCAAATAGGCGGGCGAGGCGCCCATGACGTAGCGCTGGCTGCCGATGCGCTGGCAGATCAGGCTGCTGTCGGGCTGGTCGCCGATGCGGATCACGATGTCGAAGCGCTCCAGCACCGGATCGACCACCCGCTCGGTGAGTTCCAGCTCGACGTTGAGCGCCGGATGCCTCTCGAACAGCGAGCCCAGGTGCGGCGCCACGTGGCGGCGGCCGAAGGCCGGCACGCAGCTCACCCGCAGCAGCCCCTGCACGCTGCCGTCGAGCGAGACGACCTCGCTGCGCGCATCGGTCATGTCGTGCAGAATCTTCACCGCCCGCTCGAACAGCAGCGAACCGGCCTCGGTCAGCACCAGGGCCCGGGTCGAGCGCGTGAACAGCGGCACGTTCAGGTCCTGCTCGAGGGCGTCGATCTGGCGCGCCACCGACGATGCGACCAGGCCCTTGCGCCGGGCCACGGCCGAGAAGCTCTTCGCCTGCGCCACGTCGACGAACATGGAGAGGCTTTCGGCAAAGCGGATGGATTCCATTGGTGCGATTTGTGCGACTGGCGCAAAGGCATTTGGCCCTCATGCCGGATTCCCATGACGAAGCGCAAAGAATAGCATCGGTGGGCGCCACCATCAAAAGGACCCGCCGCATGACCCGACCAGAGACGACGCCCCGCCGCTCCCTCATTCCCGCCACCCTGCTGCTCGGCCTGGCGCTGGCCCTGGCCGGCCCGGCACGGGCGGAGACTTTTCCCTCCCGGCTGGTCACGGTGATAGTGCCTTTCGCGGCCGGCGGCACGGTCGACAAGGTGGCGCGGCAGGTCCAGGAGCCGTTGCGGGCCCGGCTCGGCCAGCAGGTGCTGATCGACAACCGGGGCGGTGCCGGCGGCACCATCGGCATGGCGGCGCTGGCCAAGAGCGCGCCCGACGGCTACACGGTCGCACTGGTGTTCGACTCCTACGCGACCGAACAGCACATCTACCCGAAGCTGCCCTACGCGACCTTGCGCGACTTCAGCGGCGTCAGCTACGTGGCCCGCTCGCCGATGGTGCTGGTGGTGCCGGCCGCCTCGCCCTACAAGACGCTCCAGGACTACGTGGCGGCAGCCAAGGCGAAGGGCGCGGTGTCGTACGCCTCGGTCGGCGCCGGCAGCTCGAACCACCTGGCGGCCGAGCTCTTCCACGAAACCGCGGGCAGCCAGGGGCTGCACGTGCCCTTCAAGGGCGGCGGCCCGGCGCTGACCGACCTCATGGGCGGCCATGTCGATTCGATGATCGCCAGCCTGCCGCTGGTGCTGCAGCAGGTGCAGAGCGGCAAGCTGCGAGCGCTCGCCGTGACCTCGCCGAAGCGCAACCCGGCGCTGCCCGAGGTGCCGGCGGTGGCCGAGACCTACAAGGGCTTCGAGGTCTATTCCTGGGTCGGGATGGTGGCCCCCTCCAAGACGCCGCCACCGGTGCTCGACAAGCTGTCCGCCGACATGACCGCCACCCTGCGCGAGCCGGAGGTCGCGAAGCGGCTCGCGGACGGCGGCTTCGAGGTGGTGGCCGGGGGCCGCGACGCGATGAACCAGCTGATCAAGAGCGAAAGCGAACGCTGGGGCCGTCTGATCCAGGCTCGTAAGATAGTCGCCGAATGACCACCGATGCGGGTGCTGGCCGTCTCCAGTCCTTCAGCTTCGAAAGCCGCGCACAGCGCGTCCTGTTCGGCCATGGCTGCCTGGCCAAGGTCGCCGACGAACTCGCCAGGATGGGCGCCAGCAAGGCGCTGGTGCTGTGCACGCCGCCCCAGCGCGCCCAGGCCGAGCGGGTGGCCGACCTGCTCGGCGCCAGCGCGGCGGGCATCTTCGACGGTGCCGTCATGCACGTGCCGATCGAAAGCGCACGCGCCGCGCGCGAGGCGGCCGCGCGTCTCGGCGCCGACGCCGCGGTGGCGATCGGCGGCGGCTCCACCGTCGGACTGGGCAAGGCCATCGCGCTTGAGTCGGGGCTGCCGATCCTGGCCATCCCGACCACCTACGCGGGCTCCGAGATGACCCCGATCTACGGCCTCACCGAGAACGGGCTCAAGCGCACCGGCAAGGATCCGCGCGTGCTGCCGCGTACCGTCATCTACGACCCGGCCCTGACCCTGGGCCTGCCGGTCGGCCTGTCGGTGGTCAGCGGCATCAACGCCATCGCGCACGCGGCCGAAGGGCTCTACGCGGTGGACGGCAACCCGGTCTGCGACCTGATGGCGGTCGAGGGCATCGCCGCGCTCGGCCGCGCCCTGCCCGGCATCCATGCCAATCCGGCCGACACCCAGGCCCGCCGCGACGCGCTGTACGGCGCCTGGCTGTGCGGCACCGTGCTGGGCAGTGTCGGCATGGCGCTGCACCACAAGCTCTGCCATACGCTGGGCGGCAGCTTCAACCTGCCGCATGCCGAAACCCACACCATCGTGCTGCCGCACGTGCTGGCCTACAACGCCGCGGCCGCGGCCGGCGCGATGCAGCGCATCGCCGCGGCGCTGAACGCCGCCAGCGCGCCCCAGGCGGTCCATGCGCTGGCGCTGGCCAATGGCGCACCGGTCGGGCTGAAGCAGATCGGCATGCGCGAGCAGGACCTCGACCGCGCCTGCGGGCTGGCGCTGCAGAACGCCTACGCCAACCCGCGCCCGGTCGAGGCGCAGGCCCTGCGGCAACTGCTGCAGGATGCCTTCGACGGCGTGGCGCCGAGGATCTGATGGCCTCTCTCGGCGCTGCCGCCACCCCGTTCGCGCGCCAGCTCGCGCACCAGTACGGACTCGACGACGTGCCGGCCTCGCGCTCGCCCGGCCTGTCGCTCGACATGGCCAGCATGCACCACGCGCAGCCGCACCTGTTCGTGCTGGACCCGCTGCCGGCCGAGGACGCCTTCGTCGTCAGCGTGGAACTGGCACGGGCCGGCAGCCGGCGCTTCTTCCAGGGCAATGCCCAGACCTATCTCGGCCTGCTGGAGCCCGGTGCGGTCCATATCTCCGACCTCGCCGAGCGGCCGTCGGCCTACGTGTGCAGCCCTTTCCATTCGGTGCTGTTCCGCCTGCCGCGCGCCACCATGGACGACTTCGCGCGCGAAAGCGGCGGCCTCGCGATCGCCTCGCTGGACTGCACGCCGGGGGTGACCGACCCGGTGCTGGCCGGCATCGCGGCGGCGCTGCTTCCGGCGCTGGAGCGGCCGGCCGAGGCCTGCAGGCTGTTCCTCGACCACATCGCGCTGGCGCTGTGCGCGCACCTCGCCAGCACCTACGGCGGCGCCCGCAGGCGGCCCGCGACCGTGGCCGGCCTGGCGCCTTGGCAGGAGCGGCGCGCCAAGGAACTGCTGTCCGGAAACCTCGCGCGCCAAGTCTCGCTGGCGGAAGTGGCGGCAGAGTGCGCGCTGTCGCGCGGCCACTTCAGCAAGGCCTTCAAGGCGACCACCGGGCACTCGCCGCATGCCTGGCTGATCGAGCGCCGGATCGAGGCGGCGCGGCAGATGCTGCAGGCGTCGACCGCCTCGCTGTCGGAGATCGCGATCGCCTGCGGCTTCGCCGACCAGAGCCACCTGACGCGCGTCTTCGGCGCCCGCGTGGGCAGTTCGCCCGCGCAATGGCGGCGGATGCGCCGCCACTGACCGAACAGGTTCTCAGGCCGCCGGCAGGATGTCCGGCAGCAGCGGCCGCTGCAGGCGGGCCCGCCACCACTTGAGCGCCTCCCCCACGGCGGTGCCGGTCTTCCAGGCCAGCCAGAAGCCTTCTTCGGGCCGCGCTTCTTCGAGCGACAGCTCGACCAGCTCGCCGCGCGCCAGCGCCGCCCGCACGCAGGCCCGCGGCAGGAAGCCGTGGCCCAGTCCCTCGGCCTGGAGGGCGATCTTGGCCGCCATCGACGGCACGGTGATGCGCCGCTGCCCGGCCAGCAGGCCGATGGTCCGGTCGGACATCGAGCGGGCGCCGTCGCCGACCACCACCGCCGTGTGATCGAGCAGGTCGGCGCGGGTCAGCGGCCGCTGCAGCATCGCCAGCGGGTGGGTGGGTGCGACGCAGAAGGCGAAGTCGAGGCTGCCCACCGACACCGCCTTGTAGCCGCCGCCACCGGGCCCGTCGCCGGCGGCGACGATCAGGTCCGCGCGGCCGTCGCGCAGCGCCTCCCAGGTGCCGGTCAGCGTCTCGCAGGCGATCCGCAGGCGGGTGCCGCAGTTCAGGTCCTCGAAGGCCCGGATGTCGTGGCTGAATGCCGAGGTCGGGATGAGCGAGTCGTGCACCAGCCGCAGCTCGGCCTCGAACCCGGTGGCGATCTGGCGCATGCGCGATTCCAGGTCGGCGGCGGCCGCCACCAGCCAACGCCCTTCGCGCAGCATCTCGTGTCCCGCGGCCGTGAGGCTGACGCGCGGACCCTGCCGCACGAACAGCGCGATGCCCAGCTGCTCCTCGAGGCGGCCGATGGCGTACGAGATGGTCGAGGGCACCTTGTGCAGACGCTCGGACGCAGCGGCGAACGAGCCGTGGCGGGCGATCGCATCCACCAGTTCGATGGCTTCGAGGCTGAGTTTCAGCACGGCGGGTTCCTTCGCTTTGAATGATCGAAATTATCGATCATTGAAGCCGAAAATTGTCAGCATATGGCCATATCCGAGCGAGATACTAAGCGCACTGAATCGTGAATTTCATCGAACGAAGAACCCGAAAGGAACGCCCATGATCGAACTCCGCAAGGCAGACCAACGCGGCCTCGCCGACCACGGCTGGCTCAAGTCGCGTCACACTTTCTCTTTCGGCCACTACCACGACCCGAAGCAGCAGGGCTTCTCCGACCTGCTGGTGATCAACGACGACCGGGTGGCGCCCGAACAGGGTTTCGGCACCCACCCGCACCGGGACATGGAGATCATGTCGTACGTGCTGGACGGTGCGCTGGAGCATCGCGACTCGATGGGCACGGGCTCGGTCATCCGCCCCGGCGACGTGCAGCTGATGAGTGCCGGCACCGGCGTGCGCCACAGCGAGTTCAACCATTCGAAAAGCGAGCCGGTGCACTTCCTGCAGATCTGGCTCGTGCCCTCGGTCCGCGGCGCGGTGCCGCGCTATCAGCAGGTGCACTTCAGCACCGCCGAGAAGCGCGGCAAGCTGCGCCTGATCGTCTCGCCCGACAGCGCGCAGGGCTCGCTGTCGGTGCACCAGAACGCCCGCGTCTACGCCGGGCTCTTCGACGGCGCCGAGAGCGCCACCTTGCAGCTCGATCACGACCGCTATGCCTACGTGCACGTTGCGCGGGGCAGCGTCGAGGTCAACGGCGAGCGCCTCGGCCAGGGCGACGGCGCCCGGATCCGCGACGAGCGCACCCTCCGATTCGCGAAGGGCGACCAGGCCGAGGTGCTGGTGTTCGACCTGCGGCCGCGCGAACGGCCTTCGATGTAGCCGAACATCGCACTACAGTGCGGGGATGTCACCGGTCCAGAAGCATCTGATCATCCACGGCGCCGTGCAGGGCGTGGGATACCGCTGGTCGATGGCCCAGGCCGCCGAGGCGCTGGGCGTGCACGGCTGGGTGCGCAATCGCCGCGACGGCACGGTGGAGGCCCTGGCCGTCGGCGATGCCGCGGCGGTGGAGGCGCTGGTGCGGTGGGCGCAGCGCGGTCCGCCGGAGGCGCGCGTCGATCGGGTGGAGGTCCTGGCGCCGCGCGATCAGGCCGGGGCGCCCGAGGGATTCGAGCAGCGGGCTACCGTGTGACGCCCGGAATCGTCGACGGCTCGGCTACGCCGCCTCGCCGAACACGATGCGGGCCGTGGCGGCGGCTTCTTTCCAGACCGCATCGCGATTGCCCGAATAGGTCGGCGCCGGCGCGACCGCGACGACCAGCACGTTGACGGTGGCGCCGCTGTAGTGCGCCCGAAGCAGCACCTTGCGCTGGGTCGCCGCGGTGACGGCACGAACTTCGACGCCGTCCATCGGCTTGAGGGGCACGTCTTCGCCCGGCGCCTCCAGGTGCTTGTCGATGTCCGGCAGGCCCAGCATGAAGCGTTGGCCGATCTTGAATTCGAAGCCCACCGGGGCGCGAAGCTCTACCGAAAACGCCGGCAGCTTGCGCGGCCGTGTGAGAAGTTCCTGCTTGTCAATATGCATGGCGGCGAGTCTATGAGCTTCGAGCCGGGGCGGGAAGGGATCGCGCGAACCCATTGCACAATCTGTCAATTTCTTCCGGGCAGCGCATGCGAATCCACGAACTCCAACGGCGAATGCGGGACGCCGGCGCCGGCCCCCTCCACGAACACCGGATCCTGCGGCTGTGGTCCCATGCATTGCCCAGGGACAGCGGCCGGCGCCGGCCGGACACTTTCTTTCCGTCGTCGCTGCTGGCCGCCCTGCCGGCCATCGAAGCCGAGCTGGCGGGACTGGCGCGCATCCACGCGGTCCATCCCGGCGCCGATGGTTCCGAACGGCTGCTGGTCGCGCTCGCCGACGGCCAGACCGTCGAGAGCGTGCTGCTGCCGCGGGACGGCCTGTGCGTCTCGTCGCAGGTCGGGTGTGCCGTCGGCTGCCAGTTCTGCATGACCGGCCGCGACGGCTTGCTGCGCCAGGTCGGGAGCGCCGAGATCGTCGCCCAGGTCGCCCTGGCGCGCGCGCGGCGCCCGGTCCGCAAGGTGGTGTTCATGGGCATGGGCGAGCCGGCCCACAACCTGGACAACGTGATCGAGGCGATCGACCTGCTCGGCACTGCCGGTGACATCGGCCACAAGAACCTGGTGTTCTCCACCGTCGGCGATCCCCGCGTGTTCGATCGGCTGCAGCAGGAACGCGTGAGGCCGGCGCTGGCCCTTTCATTGCACACGACCAAGGCCGCGCTGCGCCGCAAGCTCCTGCCGCGGGCGCCGAACCTCGCGCCCGAGGAACTGGTCGCCGCCGGCGAGCGCTATGCCCGCGCGACCGGCTACCCGATCCAGTACCAATGGACGCTGCTGGAAGGCGTCAACGACGGGGAGGACGAGCTGGAAGGCATCGTCCGCCTGCTCGCCGGCAAGTACGGCGTGCTGAACCTGATCCCTTTCAACGCGGTCGACGGCGTGCCCTTCGGTCGTCCGACCTGGGAGCACTGCAAGCAGATCGCCCGCACGCTGCACGAGCGCGGCATCCTCACCAAGCTGCGCTACTCGGCCGGCCAGGATGTCGATGGCGGCTGCGGCCAGCTGCGGGCGCGCGCGGCCCAGGTGCCGGTGCAAGCGTTGGTGCGAAGAGTGCCGTAGGTCCGTCTTCGGCTCAATGCGGCGCGACCGCCTCCGCCAACTGGCGCAGCAGCGCGCCGCCGTCGCCCCGCCAGGCGCTGCCGTGCATGCAGGCCAGCACCTGCGGCGCGTGCGCGGCCAAGCCGGCCAGCAGCGCCGCCGTCTGCGGCGCGTGGGCGAAATAGTCCATCTGCTGGCGGAAGGCTTCGCTGGGGCCGAGGATGTCGGCCTCGGTCAAGGCCTGCTCGCTCGGCCCCGACTGCGTGAACAGGTCGCCGCAGAAAAGGGTCCGGGTGCGGGTGTCCATCATCAGCCCGCATTCCCAGCCGTGCGGCACATGGGGCATGTCGAACCAGCGCACCGTGTGGGCGCCCAGCGCCAGTTCTTCGCCATCGGCCAGCGCACGCGGCGGCCGGTCGGCCAGGTCGCCCATCGAGACCATGGCAGCGACCTGCCCGCACAGCGGCACGGCGCTCGGCGCGGCGGCCAGCAGCAGGTTCATCGCGCCGCATTCGTCGGCCTCCACGTGCGACAGCGCCAGGTAGCGCAGCCGCTCGATCGGCATCACGCGCCCGATCGCCTCGCTCACCAGCGGGAACAGCTGGCGCGGGCCGGTGTGGAACAGCAGCGGTTGGTCGTCCACCAGCAGGTACTGGTTGAAGCTGAAGCGCTGGCCATCGGGCAGCGGCACGGGGGTGTTGATGCGGTAGATGCCGGTGGCGATTTCCTGCACGTTGGTGCCGGCGGTGGCGTTGGTGATCATGCGGGGCTCCTTGGGTGAAAGACGGCAGGTTGTGTCACCATGCCGCGCAGCGTCGCGGCCCTATGCTGCGCCCCATGCCGGCCGTCATGCAAGTGGAACAAGGCCGGGTTCGATTCGAGGTTCTTGTTCGGGGCGGGCTCAGCTGAACAGCGCACCGTCGAGCGCGCTGCGCACGGTGCGCACCGTGAGAACCGCCAAGGC
Organism: Variovorax ginsengisoli; assembly: GCF_030486595.1. Classification (GTDB taxonomy): domain Bacteria; phylum Pseudomonadota; class Gammaproteobacteria; order Burkholderiales; family Burkholderiaceae_C; genus Variovorax; species Variovorax ginsengisoli_B. Next base: position 83,341 of record NZ_JAUJZH010000013.1, read on the forward strand.
GACGCTCAGCAAGCCCAGCAGTACCGCGGCGAGCACCCCGTGCGGCCCGCTGGCGCGGAAGTCCGCGTACTTCAGGGCCGCGTTGGCCAGCGCGGCCATCGGGAAGCCGATCGCCCACCAGGCCGCAGAAAACCCGATGCCGCGGCGGAACACCTTGGGCGCCACCACCGCGAACATGAACAGCCCGAAGTAGAAGAGCAGCGCGGCGAACCGGTCGATGCCGCCGATGATGTTGACGTAGGCCAGGAAGCCGACCGCGAAGGGCGCCACCAGGATCATCAGCGACGGCGTCATGGCCGGCACCAGCGGGTCGCGATGCACCAGCCGGCTGACGATCATCGCGAACAGCACCAGCGCCAGCACGGCGCCGACAGCGCCCGCGAACAGGTTGATCTCGGAGGCCCAGGCCATGGGCATGTGGCCGCCGGTGACGGCGATGTCCAGCGTCGCAACGCCCGGGATCAGCCAGGCCGGCATCGCGTGCGAGGCGTCGACCTGGCCCTTGAGCAGGCGCGACACGGCGACGAAGCTGAGCGCGAAGGCCGCCAGCACGCCGATGGTCCAGGTCGCCCGCGCCGCCGCCGCGCTGTAGGGCTCGACGACTGCCGACAGCAACAGCACCGAGATCGCGATGGTGCCGAAGAAATTGCCCGCCACCGGGTGCTGGAACTCCGCCCGCACGGCCTGCGGATGCTGCGCGAGTTTCGTCAGGTAGCCGAGCGCGACGAGCACGAAGACGCCCAGCGCGAACGCGCCGATGGCTTCGCCGACGAAGGCCGGCGCGCCGAACCGGTCGTGCGCCAGTCGCCAGGCCAGGGCCAGCCCCGAGAGGCCCATGACCGAGGCGAACAGGTTGACGGGCAGGTTCCGTACCGATGACTTTCCGGACGGTTCGACGATCGGGCGGGACGGGTCCATCGATGGGGCTTGCATGGGGCTCCTTTGGCAGAATTTGCAGGTGCAGTTAGTTTCTGCCAAACTCCGCCGTGCTCCATGCCCCGCTGCGGGCCTTTCCTGCCAATCTGTGAGCTTTCTCGGCCATGCGCATCGCCATCCTCGCTTTTCCCCGGGTCCAGCTGCTCGACGTGGCCGGGCCGGCGGACGTGTTCGCCGAGGCCGCGCGCCAGCTCGGGCGGCCCGCCGCCTACCGGGTGCAGGTGATCGGCACCGGCGCCGGCCTGCTCAGGAGCAGCAACGGCCTGCGCCTGGCCGTCGACGCGACCGTGGCGACCCAGCGCGGGCGCATCGACACCTTGCTGGTCGCGGGCAGCCCCGACATCGAGGACATGGCCGGCGACCCGGCGTTGTACGACTGGCTGCGCCGCCAGTCCCGTACCGTGCGGCGCTATGGCTCGGTCTGCAGCGGAGCCTTCGTGCTGGCGGCCGCCGGGCTGCTCGATGGCAAGCGGGTGGCGACCCACTGGAACGCCACGGCCCGGCTGGCGGTGGCCTGCCCGCTGGCCAGCGTCGAGCCCGACGCCATCTATGTGAAGGACGGCAAGCTCTTCACTTCCGCCGGCGTGACGGCCGGCATGGACCTGGCCCTGGCGATGGTGGAGGAGGACCACGGCCGCGAACTCGCGCTGCGCGTGGCGCGCGAGCTGGTGATGTTCCTCAAGCGCCCCGGTGGCCAGAGCCAGTTCAGCGCCCACCTGGCGGCGCAGACGGCCGAGCGCTCCAGCGTGCGCGAGGTGCAGGCGCATGTGCTGGCGAACCTGAAGGACGACCTGTCCGTGCCCGCCCTGGCCCGCCACGCCGGCATGAGCGAAAGAAGCTTCGCGCGGACCTTCCGCAGCGAGGCCGGGACCACGCCCGCGGAGTTCGTCGAGAACGCGCGCATCGACGCCGCCCGCCGCCTGGCCGAAGCGTCGGACCTGCCCGCCAAGCGGCTCGCGGATGCCGTCGGCTATGCCAATGTCGACGGCTTCAGGCGCGCCTTCGGCCGGCGCCTGGGTGTGAGCCTGGTGGAATACCGGCGGCGCTTCGCGACCTGATGGCCGCCGCCGTGCGCGCACGTCAGAATGCAGGTCGGCCCACGCTTGCTCCAGGAGTTGCCATGGATTCGATGCCCCCCAGCGCCGTCGTCGGAAGGCGGCTTGCAATGAAGCGCAAGTTCGCGCGCGCCCGGGCCGTCCCGGCAGCCGCGACGGGCGCGCAGGCCATCGGCACCACCGCCTTGGGCTCGATCGCTGTCGGCGCCCTGGCTTTCGGCGCCCTGGCCATCGGTGCCTTGTCCGTCGGCCGGCTCTTCGTCGGCCGGGCTCGCATCCGGCAGCTGGAGATCGACGAGCTCGTCGTGCGCCGCGTTCGTGTCATGGAGCCGCTCGCGGCACCAGCGACACCCGCCCCGGCGGACACGGCCTGACGGTCGATTGGCGCTACGCCGCCGCGGCCGGTGCAGCAGCGCGGCCGTCGTGGTCGTCGTGGCCGGCGTCCAGTTCCAGCGCCAGGAAGTGATGCACCACCGGCGCCTCCGGCCCGATGTGGAAGCGCACCGCCTCGTGCTGCAGGTCGGCGTCGGCTTTCGACACCCGCTGGTGCTGGCGCAGGTGCTCGGCCCACGACTCGACCAGGAACCACTCCATCAGGCGCTCGGGCTCGCGGGTGTGCTCGGTGATGCCCCAGGCGTAGGCGCCGTCGCGGCGGCGCTCCATCGACATCGCCTTCAGGGCCTGCAGGAAGGCCGGCCGGTCTTCCTTGCGGATGCGGTATTCGATCTGCACCATGACCGGCCCGCGGTCGTTCGCGACCGGCGCGTCGAGCAAGGGTTCGGGCCAGTGGTTGGAGGCCTGCAGGTCGGCTTCGCCGGTCGGCAGCCGCACGCGATGGAAGACGAAGGCCACCACCGTCAGGCCCGCCGCGCCGACCAGCAAGGTGGCCGGCACGCCCATCTTCTGCGCCACCAGGCCCCAGCCGAGGCTGCCCGCGGCCATGGCGCCGTTGAAGACGGTCAGGTAGATCGCCAGGCCGCGGCCGCGCACCCAGTTCGGCAGCACGCCCTGGGCGACGCCGTTGAGCGTGGTGAGCGCGATGATCCAGCCGCCGCCCAGCACCAGCATGAGCAGCACCGCCGCCCATTGCGGCGGCGCGCCGGCGAGCACCCCCATCACCCCCGCCGACAGCAGCGAGGCCAGCAGCACCAGGCCATCGGCGTCGAGCTTGGCGCGCAGCCGCGGCAGCAGCAAGGCGCCGAGGATCGCCCCGACGCCCACGGCGCCCAGCATCAGGCCGTAGAAGCCCGCCGTGCCGCCGAGCATCCGGCGCGCCACCAGCGGCAGCAGCGCCCAGACCGAACTCGCAAACAGGAAGAACACCGCCGCACGCAGCAGCACCACGTGCAGCTCGCGGCTGGCGCGGGCATAGCGCAGGCCGGCCCGGAAGGCGCCGAAGAACTGCTCCGACAGGCCGGTGTCGGGCGTCGCTGGACGCTTCCACCACAGCAGCGCGGCAATCACGAACACATAGCTCAGCACGTCGGCGCCGTAGGCCGCGGCGGCGCCGAAGCTCGCCAGCAGCAGGCCGCCGGCCGCCGGCCCGATGGCGCGCGCGATGTTGATGCCGAGCGAGTTCAGAGCCACCGCGTTCTTGAGGTCGGCACGCGGCACCAACTCGGGCACGATCGACTGCCAGGTCGGCCCCATCAGCGCGGCGCCGATGCCGCCGACGAAGGTCAGCGCGATCAGGTACTCGACCGTCAGCGCCTTGGTGCTCGCGAGCAGCAGCAGCGTGCCGCTGACCGCCGCCAGCATCAGCTGGATGAAGATCAGGAACCGGCGCCGGTCGAGGATGTCCGACAGCACGCCGGCCGGGATCGCGAGCAGGAAGATCGGCAAGGTCGCCGCGGTCTGGACCAGCGCCACGGCGGTCGGGCTGGCCGACAGCTCGGTGACCATCCAGGCGCTGGCGACGTCGCGCATGAAGCTGCCGACATTGCCGAGTACGGTGGCTGCCCAGAGGACCGCGAAGACCGGCTGGCGCAGCGGCGCGAAGCTGCCGGACGCTGCCGGCACTGCCGGCGCTTGTTCAGCGCTCATGGCGCTCGCTCAGGTCGTGCCAGGCGACCAGCAGGAAGCCGCCGACCAGTCCCCAGTGCTCGAAGAAGGCATTGGCGACCATGAAGCGCTCGGGCATCGCGAGCTCCCAGAAGCGGTTGGCGACGAAGGTGGCCATCAGCGTGAAGCCGGCCAGGCCCAGGGCGCCGAGCCAGCGGTAGAAGCCCGCCAGGATCATCAGCGCGGCACCGAGTTCGAAGACGATCACGGCCGCCGCCAGCGGCCCGGCTGGCGACAGGCCGAAATGATTCATCTCGGCGACGGCCGACGCGAAATCCGTCGCCTTGTTGAAGCCGCCCTGCAGATAGGCGGCGCACAGGAACAGCAGTGCCAGCCAGCGCACGGCCGGATGCGTGAAGATCCGGCGCATCACACCGCCCAGCAGGCGCAACCCAGAGCGCCCCAGAAGCTCTTGAGATCGGCCACCGGCAGCCGGCTCGACCACGCGGTCGCGTGCTGGTGGCCGTGCAGGTTGCAGTCGTTGGCGCAGGCGCAGTCGGCCACCAAGCGGCGCACGGTCGCCTGCAGCGGCCGGCCCTCCTTGTCGCCCCAGCCCGCGTAGCCGCCGAAGCTGCGCACCGGCGACCAGTCGGGCATGGCCGGCGGCGGGGCGCCCTCGTCCTGCCCGGCGAACTCGCCGGCGCCCCAGACCACCTTGCCGCCGACCATCGTGAGCAAGGCCGTGGTGTCGGCGATCTCGGATTCGGGGCAGGCGAAGAAGTCGCGGTCGGGCACCACCAGGTCGGCCAGCTGCCCGACCTCGATGCGGCCCTTCTTGCCCACTTCGTTGGAGAACCAGGTCACGTTCTCGGTCCACATGCGCAGCGCCGCTTCGCGGTCCAGGCAGTTGCGCTGCGGCGTGATCCGCAGGCCGCCGACGGTCTTGCCGGTGACCAGCCACGACAGCGACACCCACGGGTTGTACGAGGCGACGCGGGTCGCGTCAGTGCCGGCCGACACCTTGACGCCCTTCTCGAGCATCCGCTTTACGGGCGGCGTCGCCTCGGCCGCGGCGGCGCCGTAGCGCTCGACGAAATACTCGCCCTGGTAGGCCATGCGATGCTGCACCGCGATGCCGCCGCCGAGCGCCGCGATGCGGTCGATCGACTTCTCGGAGATCGTCTCGCAGTGGTCGAAGAACCAGTTCAGCCCGGCCAGCGGCGTGTCGCGGTTCACCTTCTCGAAGACGTCGAGCGCGCGCTCGATGGTCTCGTCGTAGGTCGCGTGCAGCCGCCAGGGCCACTTGTTCTGCACCAGCACCCGCACCACCTCCTCCAGCTCGCCCTCCATCTCGGGCGCCATGTCGGGGCGCGGCTGGCGGAAGTCCTCGAAGTCGGCGGCCGAGAACACCAGCATCTCGCCGGCGCCGTTGTGGCGGAAGTAGTCGTCGCCCTGCTTGTATTTCGAGGTCGCGGTCCAGTTGAGGAAGTCCTGCTTCTCCTGCTTGGGCTTCTGCGTGAACAGGTTATAGGCCAGCCGGATCGTGAGCTGGCCGGCGTCGGCCAGCTGCTGGATCACCTGGTAGTCCTCGGGGAAGTTCTGGAAGCCGCCGCCGGCGTCGATCGCGCCGGTGACGCCGAGCCGGTTCAGCTCGCGCATGAAGTGCCGGGTCGAATTGAGCTGGTAGTCGAACGGCAGCTTCGGCCCCTTGGCCAAGGTCGCATAGAGGATGCTCGCGTTCGGCTTGGCCAGCAGCAGCCCGGTCGGGTTGCCGGCGCTGTCGCGCACGATCTCGCCGCCGGGCGGGGCCGGCGTTTCCTTGGTGTAGCCGACGGCCCGCAGCGCGGCGCCATTGAGCAGCGCCCGGTCGTACAGGTGCAGCAGGAACACCGGGGTGTCGGGCGCCACGGCGTTGAGCTCCGCGATGGTCGGCAGCCGCTTCTCGGCGAACTGGTGCTCGGTGAAGCCGCCCACCACCCGCACCCATTGCGGCGCCGGCGTGATCGCCACCTGGCGCTTGAGCATGGCCATGGCGTCGGCCAGGCTGCGCACGCCGTCCCAGCGCAGCTCGAGGTTGTAGTTGAGGCCGCCGCGGATGATGTGCAGGTGGTTGTCGATCAGCCCGGGCAGCACCGGGCGGCCGCGGAGGTCGACGACCCGGGTGCCGGCGGCGGCCAGCGGCAGAATGTCCTCGCTGTGGCCCACATGGGTGAAGCGGCCGTCGCGGATCGCGACCGCGCTGGCCGTCGGGTTGCTGCGCGCCAATGTCGTGAAGCGGCCGTTGTGCAGGATGAGCTCGGGGGCACCGGTGTCGACCATGTCGGATTTCCTGGGAGAGAGTGGCTGGGCCGCCGCCTGGCCGGCGAGCGCGGCGCCGAGCGTGCCGAGAAACAGCCGGCGGCGTCGAGGATCGAATTCGGCCGTCATGGGGTGTCGCGGTGCGCCGCCGCCGAGTCGGCCGCGGCGACGTCCACGGTCTTCGCGCATTGAGGCAGCTCCCCGAACATGTGGGGCTTGACCTGGTGCTGCAGCCACGAGCCGGCGGCGTGGGACGGCTCGAGCAGGCGCTTGACCAGCGGCGGCAGCTGCTCGCCGGCCAGGATGCCGAGCAGGCCCACCAGCGCGATGATCGGCGGCGCCGGCGAGCGCACGCTGAACAGCGCATAGATCACGCCGACCAGGATGCCGAGCGCCAGCGAGACGAGGTAAGCCTTCATGGCCCGGCCCGCCCGCTCAGCCTTCGTGGGCGCCGAACATCGACTGGGCGTAGATGATCCCGAGCCCGTAGGCGCCGCCGAACTTCTTGGCGATGCCGGTGGTCATCTCGTAGGTGTCGGTGCGGGCCCAGTCGCGCTGCAGCTCCAGCAGGTACTGCAGCGAGGTCATGGGCTGGGCGCCGGCCTGCACCATGCGGTCCATGGCACGGTCGTGGGCCTCGGCCGAGACGTCGCCGCAGGCGTCGGCGATGACATACACCTCGAAGCCCTGGTCGAGCGCGGACAGGGCCGGGCCGACGATGCAGACGCCGGTCCAGAGCCCGCACAGCACGATGCGCGACTTGCCGATCTCGTTGACCCGCTTGATGACGGCGGCGTCCTCCCAGGTGTTCATCGAGGTGCGATCGAGCATCGCCTGGCCCGGGAAGGCGGCTTTGATCTCGTCGAACATCGGGCCCGAGAAGCTCTTCTCGGCCACGGTCGTGAGGATGGTCGAGGCGCCGAAGCCGGCCGCCGCATGCGCCACCAGCGCCGCGTTGTTGCGCAGCGTGACGGCCTCGATCGAGTGCGTCGCGAACGCCATCTGCGACTGGAAATCGATCATGACCAGGGTGTGGTCGGTGGGGGTGAGCAGCTTGGCGCCGGGGGCGGGCTTGGCGGTGATGGGCATGGCGGTGTCCTTGGTGGAGGGGGAGCAGGTCTGCGGCCCCCGAGACTAAGGCACGCCGGCTTCCCTGGCTTGAACAATGCGGCGCCGCTTTTTCGAATCGTGCGGTCGCGACTCCCGCACCAGCACCCCGAGTCAGGCCACTTCGCCCGGCACCCGGTAGTGGTAGCGATAGCGATCTTCGAAGCCCAGCTCGGCGTACAGGCGGCGCGCCGCCTGGTTCTGCTCCCTTACCTGCAGGTACGCGGATGTCGCGCCCGCTTCGCGGCCCCAGTGCATCAGCGCCTGCGTCAGCGCACGACCATGGCCGCGGCTGCGCCGGCCCGGGCTCACCACGATGTCGTAGAGACCCACCGCGCCGCGCTCCAGCACGGCGAGCCCGAAGCCGATCGCATCGCCCTCGTCGTGGAGGGTGGCGAAGGCGGCCGGCCAGGCGATGGCGCGCACCATGCCATGGTGCAGTTGGTCCTGCGGCGGCGCCACGCCGTTGGCCGCGGCGATGCCTTCCAGCCAGGCCGGTGACGGCACGCTGTCGATGCGCACCCCAGGCTGCGGTGCCGCGCCGGCCAGCGACGCGCAGGCGACCTGGCTCGGATCGAACAAGACATAACCCGCCTGCGCGAGTTCCTGGTCCGCCTCGGGCGGCGCCAGCGGCGAAAGGCGGAACACGGCCGGCAGGCCGTGCCGCCCATAGAAGGCCTCGGCGGCGCGGCGGACCCCTTCGAAAGAGGCACCGGGCTGTGCGCAATTGACCGAGTTGGCCCGCTTCGTATAGCCGCCCGACAGCCGGAACAGCCAGCCGTCGAAGGAGACGGTGTGGCGCGCCGGCCAGGCATTGAAGCTGCGTTCTTCGAGGGCGCGGACGGTGGTCGGTTCCAACAAGCGGGGCGGGCTGCGCACGGGCATCGAGGTCTCCAGCGGCGTGATCCGCGTTGGCGCGATTGAAGCACGAGCCCCGTTGGCCATCGACCGGCGGTTGCCCCGTGCTCAGGCCAGGCGGTCGCCGATGCGCCGGGCGGCGTCCTTGACGAGGTGCGCCAGCCGGTCGGTGTCGACGATGGCCAGCCGGGCGGTGTCGAGCACCAGCGAGATCGCACCCCAGACGCCGCCCTCGGACTTCTCGATCGGCGCCGCCAGCGCCGCCAGCTGCGGTTCGAGTTCGCCCACGGAGAGATAGTGGCCGGCCTTGCGGATCGCCGCGTAGTAGCGCCTGAAATCGCTCCACTCCGAGGGCAGCCCGCAGCGGACGATTTCCGCATGCCGGGCATCGAAGAGCTTGTGCAGGGGCGCCGGCGCGAAGCTGGCGACGATGACCTTGGGCGCCGCGCCCTGGAACAGCGGCCGCGGCCGGCCGCGGCCGTAGGCCAGCGCGGCGGGCGTGCTGCCGGCTTCCCGGTGGGTGTCGAGCAGCTGGGTGCCGAACAGGCCCGAGCTGACACAGTCGAAGCCGGTCTGCTGGACCAGTTCGCGCATCACCGGAATGCCTTCGCGCAGCACCGGGTCGGCCTTGCGGATGTAGTGGTCGAGCAGGATGATGCGCGGCCCGAGGGTGTAGTGGGAGTTCTCGACCCGCTGCAGCAGGCCGGCTTCGACCAGCATCCGCACATAGCGGTAGCCGGTCGGCAGCGACACCTCCAACTCGGTCGCGATGTCCTCCGCGGTCCGCGTCAGGCGGTTGTCGTCGAACAGATCGAGCACATCGAGCATGCGTCCCAGGCTGGATGTTGATTTTTCCGCCACCGGAGTCCTTCGTTCATTCATTCGTTGGTTCTTGGCGCGACCGCCAGGTGCGCGCGCGGCTCCGACGATATATCGATCCGACCCGGCCGGTCCGCCGGCCTCCGAAGAAATTTACAGTTCGTATTATCGTATTTTGACAATTTAATGATTTTATGTACCATCGTGCCGTGGTGCAGACGCGCCGCTATCACAAGGAGACATTGGATGATCGATTTGAAGACCTGGAGCCGCCGCCTGCTCGCCGGCACGGCCGCCGTCGCCGCGCTCGCGGCCCACGCGCAGGACTACCCCACCAAGCCGGTGCGGATCATCGCGCCCTTCCCGGCCGGCAGCGGGCCCGATGCCAATGCGCGCGAGATCGCGGCCGAGCTGACCAAGATCCTGGGCCAGTCCTTCTTCGTCGAGAACCGCCCCGGGGCCTCGAACATCATCGGCACCGAAGTCGCCGCCAAGGCGCCGGCGGACGGCTATTCGCTCTACATCGGCACCACCAGTTCGCTGTCGGTCGTGCCGCATCTCTATGCCAGGCTGCCCTTCAACGCCGAGAAGGACTTCGCCCCGGTGAGCCTGCTGGGCGTGCTCAACACCGGCCTCATCGCCAACCCGAACCTGCCGGCCAAGGACGCCCGCGCGCTCATCGCCGAGCTCAAGGCCAGGCCCGATTCCGTGACCGTCGCGACGGCCGGCATCGGCAGCTACTCGCACCTGTCGGGCGTGTGGTTCAACAACGCCGCGGGTGTCAAGACCAACCTGGTGCCCTACAACAGCAACAGCCCCTACACCGACCTGATGGCAGGCCAGGTGCAGGCCATGTTCGACGGCCTGCCGGCGGCGGCCAGCAACATCCGCGCCGGCAAGCTCAAGCTGCTGGCCATCACCGGCAAGCAGCGCCACCCGAGCTTTCCGGACGTGCCGACCTTCGCCGAGGCCGGCCTGCCCGACTACGCGCCGATCGCCTGGCAGGGCATCCTGGCGCCGGCCGGCACGCCCAAGCCGATCCTCGACAAGCTCAGCGCCGCCATGCAGAAGGCCTGCCAGTCGCCGGAGCTGGCGAAGCGATGGACCGAGTACGGCGGTGCGCTGCGCTGCAACACGCCGGCCGAGTTCAGCGCCTTCATCGAGGCCGACCGCGCGATGTGGGGCAAGGTGATCCGCGAGGCCAACATCAAGCTGGATTGAGCGCCGGGGCGCGCTAAGCTGGGCGCATGCGACGCCGCCAGTTCCTGCTCTCCTCCGCCGGCGCAACCCTCGCGGGCTGCGCCGCTTCGCCAGGCCGCATGCCCGCTGCGGTGCATGCCGCGCAGGCGGGGGCACCCGCCCTCCCCGCCGCGCCTTCATCGGCCGAGCCGTATGCCCGGCTGCAGGGCGGCGTGCCGCACCACCTCACGCCCGACCAGGAATCGCAGCGCAAGACCGACAGCCCCGCGCCCGCCGGCCCGCCCGGGCAATGGGCGGCGCGGGCCGCGCTGCCGCTGCCGCGCAGCGAGATGGCGTGGGCCACGGCGACCGCGGGGCGCATGCACGTCGTCGGCGGCTATGGCGAAGGCGCGGTCAACCGTGCCTACCACCACATCTACGACCCGGCGGTCGACCGCTGGCTGCAGGGGGCGCCGTTGCCGCGCGGCGCCAACCACGTCGCGGTGGCCTCGGACGAGCGATTCGTCTATGCGCTCGGCGGCTTCGTCGAGCAGAACCGCCTGTCGGACACCCATGCCTACGCCTACGAACTGGCGACCGATCGCTGGCGTGAGATCGCGCCGCTGCGGCGGCCACGCGGCGCCGCGGCGGCCGTCATGCTGGACAGCAAGCTGCACCTGGTCGGCGGCGCCTCGGAACCCGCGAGCGAGCGCGCCAGCGTCGGCTGGCACGAGGTCTACGATCCGCAGGCCGACGCCTGGAGCCAGCGCAAGCCGCTGCCGGGCGCGCGCGACCATGTGGGCTGCGTCGCCCACGCGGGGCTGATCCACGTGGTCGGCGGGCGCTTCAACACCTTCGAATACAACACCGACCTGCACCATGTCTACCTGCCGGCGCGCGACACCTGGGAGCTGCGCGCCCCGCTTCCCACGGCCCGATCGGGCCACGGACTGGTGGTGCTGCGCGGACGCTTCTACGCCATGGGCGGCGAAGGCGGCATCCTGGCCGGCGGCGTGCCGCGCCAGGCCACCGTGTTCGGCCAGATGGAAAGCTACGACCCCGCCACCGACGGCTGGCAGCGGCACGCGCCGATGACTACACCCCGGCACGCGGTCGGCGCGGCCGCGATCGGCGACCGGATCTACGTCGCGGGCGGCGGCGCCGTGCTGGGCGGGGCGGTGCAGTCCGCCGTGCACGAGGCGTTCACGCCGGGCTGAGCCGGGGCCCTCGAGCCTCCGCCCGCCGCCGAGGGCGAGCGCGCCCTAGTGATCGAAGTGAAACCCCACCGTCGCCCGCTCGCCCGCGCGCCTTGAGGTCACGCGGTCGGCGAAGCGCCGCAAGAGGAAGCCGGCCAGCCGGCGCTCGCCATGGTCGGACTCGATGATCTCCTCGATCGAGGGCCGCTGTTCCGGCAGTTCGAGCTGCTCGCCGACATAGGACACCCTCAGGTCCAGGTTGAACTCGTCGAACGATGCCTCGATGTGCAGCGGCCCCGAGGCGACGCCGCTCCCCGCCAGCGTCTCGATCGATTGCACGAGATTGAACTTGGCCCGCTCGATCACGTCGGAGCGCGCGCCCCAGGCCGCGCCCTGGCCGTCGAGGAACTCCTCCAGCGCCTCGGGGTCGATCGCTTCGGGCGCGACGCTCATCGAGACGCTGCGCCGAAGCCCGATGCGGAACAACAGATTCAGGCCGAGCCCCACCAGCGTGCCGAACACCAGCGAATTGCCGAACGATGGCCGCAGCGCCGGCGGCAGCACCACCAGCAGACCCGGGAAGATCTCCACCGCCAGGCCGAACACGATCGCCAGCCCGATCACCAGCGTCTTGCGGGCGTCGAGCAGGCGCGAGGTCATGATGACCAGGCCGTTGGTGACGATGAAGGTCGACGAGAACACCAGCGCCGCGCCGAGCACCGACCGCGGAACGAGGTTGAAGAGCATGCCCAGCTTCGGCACGAAGGCGAAGACCAGCAGGATGGCGGCCACCGACCAGCCGACGCGCCGGCTGGCCACGCCGGTGGCGGTCGCCAGGCCGACCGCGCTGCTCGATGAATTGATGCCCGGTGCGCCGATCGCGCCGGCGACGACCGCGCCGAGCCCGTCGGCCAGCACGCCGCGGCTGATGGAGCGCATGTCGGCGCGTACCCAGCCCACCTGAGTGGCCTTCTGCGAGGTCGTCACGTTGCCGATCACCTTCAGCACCGCGGCGACCGCTCCGATCAGGAACGGCAGCAGCAGGCCGGCATCGAAGGACCAGCCCACGTGGCCCAGCAGGGGTGCCGCGAACGCGGGCGCATCGGACAGGCGGGCGACTTCCTCGGCATCGAAACGCCCGAGCAGCCAGCCGGCCGCGCAGCCCGCCACCAGCCCGATCAGCACGCTGAAGACCCGCAGCGCGCCCCGGCCCCACACGTTCAGCGCCACCATCAGGCCGAGCGTGCCCAGGCCCAGCAGCAAGTCGACTTCGGCCGGTTCAGCGACCGATGGGCCCCCACCGAGCGCGGTGCGCAGACCGACCACGCCCACCGAGATGCCGGTCAGCAGCACCACCAGGCCGGTGATCTCGGGCGTGAAGATCGGACGCAGGCGCGGCAGCACGCGCGCCAGCGCGACCTCGAACAGGCCGGCCAGCATGGTCATGCCGAAGACCGCGGCGAGGTTGCCGCTGCGCGCCGCCACCAGCGAAGGCACGATGTAGACCACGCTGGAGGTCGGTTGGCACAGGAAGCCCGAGCCGATCGGCCCGATCGTGATGACCTGCAGCAAGGTCGCGACGGCCAGCGCGATCAAGGTGGCACTGACCAGCGAGGCCGCGACCTCGGCCGAGGCGCCGGCTGCCTGCGCGATCAGCACCGGGTAGACCAGGTAGATCGACATCAGCCCGACATGCTGCAGTCCGCTGAGGATGTTGATGCCCAGCGGCGGCGTGTCGTCGACGCCGTAGATGAGCCCGGCAGGCTTGTGCGACATCGGCTTCCAGTCCTGGTGGCTCGATGTGTCCGTCAAGCCGATGGTTGAGACGCGCGGCCGGCGGCATGGGTTTGCCGGGGGCCGCCGCATCATAGCGGGCGAGGTGCTGTCGCAGCGACGCCGCATCAGACCTGCTGCGCGCGGAATCTCCCGCGCCTGGAGCAGTCCCGATCAAGGGTTTCCACGAAAACGAAAGCGTTCAGGCCGTGACTTATTGCACTGGGTGCACTGGGCGAAACTGTATCTAATTGTGTAGTGAGCCGTCCCGCCTCCCATTCGCGATTTCAAAGGAGTCTTTCGTGCGAATTGCCGCCAGTCTCGCCATCACCCTGACCCTGCTCGCCGGTTGCGCAACGCATGCGCCCACCAAGGAGTTCTCGACCGTGAACCTTGTCAACGGCATGCTCGTCAACGACAAGGGGTTCACGCTCTACACGTACGACAAGGACGCACCGAACAGTGGCCGCTCGACCTGCTATGGCAACTGTGCGGTGACCTGGCCACCGGTCTTGGCCGCCGAAGGCACCAAGCCGAGCGGCGGCCTGTCGCTGATCACCCGCGACGACGGCGCCAAGCAGTGGGCATTCAAGGGTCAACCGCTGTACACCTGGCCCGAGGACCAGGAGCCCGGTGACGTCTACGGCGACGACTACGACAAGGTCTGGCACGTCATCAAGACGAGCCAGCTCTGATCACATGCGCAACCCTCCGCCCTTTCGCGTGCCAGGCATGCGCGGTTCATTCGTCGCATTCGCCAGCGCGCTTCTTTGCACGCTCTGTGCGGCGACCCCTCTGCAGGTTGGCGTCCTCGACAAGGATGGACAGCCCGTCGTCGATGCAGTGGTCGTCGTGATCACCGCTTCGAAGGCCGCGCCATCTCGGCCGCTGCCCAAGGAAGTGACGATCAGCCAGGAGAAGATGCGCTTCGTGCCGGCCGTGAGTCTGGTGGCCCCCGGGGCGAAGGCGCACTTCGTCAACAACGACCCGTGGGACCACCACGTGCGCGCTTCCGCCGCCGGTGTCGCACAGTTCGACGCCGGTCCCGGAGGCAGCTTCGAGCTGATGATCTCGGGCAAGCCCGAAGGCAAACCCGGCAAGACCGCCGACGCCATCTTCGACAAGCCCGGCGCCGTGCTGCTCGGCTGCCACTTGCACAACTCGATGCGCGGCCATGTCTACGTGAGCGATTCGCCCTGGGCGGCGCTGACGGGCCCGGACGGCCTCGCCATGCTCGATGCTCCTGACGGTGCCGCGTCGATCAAGGTGTGGCACGCGGACCAGCTGATCGACATCGCGCCGCTGCAGGTCATGCTGGGTGACGGGCCCGCGAAGGCCACGCTCCAGCTCAACGTGGTTCCGCGGCGCAAGCGGATATGAGACCTGGGCGATGACCGATCCCGGCGCTTCCGAGCATCAAGAAACCCGATGTTGAAGCACGATGCCTTGTGACTCGAGATCGGTCAGCTCATCCGTCGAGAAGCCGGCCTCCTTGAGGACATCGAACGTGTGCTCACCGATGTGCGGGGCACGCGCCGTGTCATGCGGCGCCACGCCATCGAAATGAATCGGGCAGCCCAGTGAGCGGGTCGTACCACCATCCGGATGCTCGACATCCACGACCATGTCGATGGCGCGAGTCTGTGGATGCTCCATGGCCTCCTTGACGTTGTTGACCGGGCCTACCGGCACGTCATGCGACTCGAACACGCTGATCCAGTGCGAAGCATCCTGCTTTGCCAACTCGGCGGTGATCAGGCGCTCGAGGGCGTCCCTGTTCGCAAGCCGATCGCGCCCCGTCAAGAAGCGCACGTCATCGATCCATTCCGGATGATCGAGAACCGAGGCGATGCGCTTCCAGTTCGCCTGGTTGCCGCCACCCAATGCGATCTGTCCGGTGCGGCACTTGTAGGTCTGGTAGGGCGCGATCAGCGGATGGGCGGTACCCATCGGCTCGGCAATCGCCCCATTGAAGAAGTAGGCCGCGGCGAACCAATACATCTGCTGCATCGAGGCCTGCAGGAGTGAGGTGTCCACGCGACTGCCTTCACCGGTGCGCAGCCTCTTCACATAAGCCGTCACGACGCCGAGCGCGGCAAGGATGCCCGCGTTGATGTCGGACACCGAGTTGCCAGGCTTCACCAGATTGTCTGGCCCGGAGCCAGTGACGCTGATGAGACCAGAGAAGGCCTGCAGCACCAGATCGAAGCCACCCTTGTCGGCCATCGGGCCAGTTGGACCGTAGCCGCTGATGGAGCAGTAGACCAGTTGCGGATTGATCTTGCGCAAGGCCTCGTAGCCAAGGCCAAGTGCATCAAGCTTCCCGCGACGGAAGTTCTCCGTCACGACATCGCTCCGTGCAGCGAGGCGCTCGATGATTTGACGCCCCGCTGGCTTGCGGATATCGACGGCGACCGAACGCTTGCCGCGGTTGAGCATGAGGAAGCCAGGCGCAAGGCCAGGATCTCCCGGTTTCGCATATCCGCGCGCATCGTCTCCGCCCGGGAATTTCTCGATCTTGATCACCTCGGCACCCATGTCCGAGAGCATCAAACCGCAGGTCGGTCCTGCCATGATCTGCGAAAGCTCGAGGACACGCACGCCGGCGAGCGGCAGGTCGTTGCTCGATTTCATCAGCGACCCTTGAAGACAGGCTTGCGCTTCTCGGCAAAAGCCGCAAGCGCTTCGCCGATGTCCTCCGTCTTCAGGCTTGCATGGTAGGCAGCCTTCGCTGCCTCCTCGTCGTACTGCTGACGCGCGATGTCGTTGAGCACGGTCTTGATCGACACCAAGGGCACCGGTGCCATCGCGAGCAGCTCATCAATCCAACGCTGCATTTCTGCCTCGAAGAGCGCAGCGGGAACGACGGCGTCGAGGTATCCGATTGCGCGCATCTCGTTGGCATCGATCTGGCGCGAGGTCAGGAAGAGCTTCTTGGCCGGACCAATGCCGAGACGCGATACCCAACGACGCAGGCCGTGGCCGTAGTAGTGCAGCCCGAGGCGCGCCGCTGGCATGAACATGCGGATGCCTTCCGCCCCGATACGGAAGTCGCAAGCCAGAGCCAAGTCCGTCGAGCCGCCATACACGGGCCCGTCGAGCCGAGCGATGGTGATCGCCCGCGCATTCTCGACTTCGTCTGTCAGCACCTCGAAGGAGTTCTCGGTGCTTTGGCCAGCGACCTTGCCCAGTCGCGTCAAATCGAAGCCCGAGCTGAAAGTCTTTCCCTCTCCTCGGAACACGATGACACGAACATCGTGGTTGGCGTTGAGCTCCTTCAGATAGCCGCGAAGGATCGCAACGTCGTCCGGCTCGATGCGATTGTGATTCGCCGGCCGGCGGAAAGTGATCGTTGCGAGCGCGCCTTCGATCGAAAGGGCTGGGGGCTGGGACAGCGCGGCAGTAGTCGTGGAGGTCATTGAACAGGAAGGCTGATTGACGGATTGGAAATCGACACGTGAGATCATTCGAAGACGATGTTTTGTTCTCGAATGAGGGCGCCCCACTTTTGGTAGTCCTTGCGAACGAGGTCTTGTGCCTCTTGCGGAGTGGAGAGGCGAACGACGCTACCGAGCGAAACGAAGCGGTCACGCACCGACGGCGTGGACAAGGCGGAGTTCAGGGCCTCGTTGAGCTTGGCCAGGATCGGGGCCGGAAGATTCTTCGGTGCCGCAATCAGAAAGACACCCTGCGCGTCGTAGCCTGGCACTCCCTGTTCTGCCACGGGCTTCACGCCGGGCAGGGTCGGCACTTCACGCGTCGACGTCACTGCAATGGCCCGCGCGCGGCCCGACTGAACCACGGCGACGGCGGGCGCGATCGTTGCGAATGACACCTTGACCACTCCACCCATCAAGTCGGTCATCGCCGGACCGGAGCCGCGGTAGGGCACATGGACCATGTCCGTCTTGGTGGCCGCCTTCAGCAACTCACCGGAGAGGTGGTGAATGGTGCCGAGACCGGACGTCGAATAGTTCAGCGAACCAGGCGCCTTGCGCATCAGCGCAGTCAGCTCGGGGAGATTCGTCGCCGGCACCGATGGATTCACCAGGATGACCAAAGGCGACTGCGACACGATCCCCACGTATGCGAACGAGGTCATCGGGTCGTAACCGACCTTGTGCGCGTGCGGAATGATCGTGAGCGGACCGCCATCGATGAGGCCGATCGTGTAGCCGTCCGCCGGCGAGTTGGCGAGCAGGTCACCTGCGATCGCGCCGCCGGCGCCAGGCTTGTAGTCGATGACGACGGTTTGCCCCAGCACCTTCTCCATTGCGGGCGCCAGGTCGCGAGCAACCTGGTCAGCCGCGCCACCAGGGGTGTAACCCAGGACCATCCGGATGGGTCGGTTCGGATACTCCGAGGATTGAGCTGCCTGGGAGGCGAGCGAAGCGAGGGCCATCAACGAGCCGGCGATGGCGTTTCGGGTAAATACACTGGTCTTCATGTGTCTCCGTGGATATATTCTCATGCGATTTCGATATATTAAAATGGCCTTTCAATATGCACACTGGTGAAAACCCACGTACTCCCGGCGCCCCAACCATGGCGGCGCAGATTCGTCGCGCGGTGATCGAAGACCTGCACCGCGGGGCGCTTGAGCCGGGGATGGCAATCGACGAACAAACCCTCTGCGAGCGCTTCAGCACCTCGAGAACACCCGTGCGCGAGGCAATGCTTCAACTTGCGAGCGAAGGCTTCCTGTCGGCCGGCCAACGCTCCGGCGTTGTTGTTCCCAAACTCTCCGTCTCCCGGCTGCGAGAAATCCTGGAAACGCTGGCCGAGATGGAAGCGGCTGCCGCGAAGTTTGCGACGCGTCGTATGACCTCAGCCCTCGGAAAGGAGCTGCGTTCGTCTTTCGAGCGCTGTGAATCGGCCGCGAAATCCGCTGACGCCCTGGCCTACCGAGATGCGAACGACGCCTTTCACGAGGTGATCTACAGGGCTGCCCACAACGAACTGCTGATCGGGCAGATTCGCATGTTGCGCACGCGCTGCGCCGCATACACCCGCGATCGGTTCGACTCGCCCGGACGAATCCAGCTCTCGCTCCAGGAGCACCGCAAACTGCTGCTGGAGATCGAGAGCGGTGACCCCGCGCGAGGACACGCGGCGATGCTCGAACACATCAGCATTGGTGGGCGCGACTTCGCCGAGTTCGTCAGCCGGCTGCCAACGCAGTACATCGGCGAATAGGCGCGCGGCCGTATGACGCAGAATCGGTCGCCCTTCGCCAACCCCGGAAGAACTCCCTCCATGCCCCGTCCCGTCCTAGACGAAGCCCACATCCATCCGGCCATCCGCACCCGGCTGGCCGAAAACCGGCAGGCCATCGTGCGCGAGGTCATGGCTGCGATCGCTGCCAGCGACATCGTGGTGGTCGGCATGGCGATGAACCCGTTCCCGCGCAAGGCGCGCAAGCTCCTCGACCACGCGAAGCTGCCGCACCGCTATCTCCAGTACGGCAGCTACCTGAGCCGATGGCGCGATCGCAACGCGCTCAAGATGTGGACCGGCTGGCCGACCTTCCCGATGATCTTCGTCAAGGGCGTGCTGATCGGCGGCGCGAACGACTTGCAGCAGCTGATCGGCAGCGGCGAGCTGAAGGCGATGCTCCAGCCCGATTGACGAAAATCAATCCGCCGCCGCCGACCCGGCGGATACTGCGATCTGCTCTTCACCCTGGCGGGGTTTCACATGACTCAGGAAGCGCAACCGGCAGGCAGGTTCCAGGCGGCCGATGCATCCGAGCAGGGCTGGCGCGCGGCGTTTCCGCCGGCCCGGTGGCTGCGGACCTACGAACCCAGGTGGCTGGCGAAAGACGCCATCGCGGGCGTGACCCTGGCCGCCTACGGCATCCCGGTGTCCCTGGCCTACGCATCGCTCGCCGGGCTGCCACCGCAATACGGCATCTACTGCTACCTGGTCGGCGGCCTGTTCTATGCGCTGCTGGGATCGTCTCGCCAGCTGGCGATCGGCCCCACTTCGGCGATCTCGATGCTCGTCGGCGTCACCGTCGCCGGCATGGCGGGAGGCGATCCGCAGCGATGGGCCGGCATCGCCGCGCTGACTGCGCTGCTCATCGCGGCCATGTGCGTCCTGGCATGGCTCCTGCGCCTCAGTTCACTGGTCAACTTCATCAGCGAGACCATCCTGCTCGGCTTCAAGGCCGGGGCGGCATTCACGATCGCCCTGACCCAGCTGCCCAAGCTTTTCGGCGTCAAGGGAGGCGGCGAGGACTTCTTCGAGCGCCTGGTCATCCTGGGCGGTCAAATCCCCGACACCAACCTCGCCGTGCTGAGTTTCGGCCTGGTCGCGCTGGTCTTTCTGCTGCTCGCCGAAAGGTACCTGCCGGGCCGGCCGGCGGCGCTCTTCGTGGTGGTCGCCTCGACCATCGTGCTGTCGGTCACCTCGCTGGGCGACCTCGGCTTCAAGGTCGTCGGCGCGCTGCCCGAGGGGCTGCCGAGCTTCCAATTGCCCGGCCTTCGGGTGCGCGACGTGCAAGGCGTGGTGCCGCTCGCGTTCGCCTGCCTGCTGCTCTCCTATGTGGAAAGCGTCTCGGCCGCGCGCGCGCTGGCCGACGCCCACAACTACGAAATCGACCCGCGCCAGGAATTCCTCGGCCTCGGCGCGGCCAACCTCGGCGCGGCGCTGTTCCAGGCCTATCCGGTGGCCGGGGGTCTGTCGCAGTCGTCGGTCAACGACAAGGCCGGCGCCAAGACGCCACTGGCGCTGGTCTTCGCATCGATCACGATCGGCCTGTGCCTGCTGTTCCTGACCGGCGGACTGAAAAACCTGCCCAATGTCGTGCTCGCCGCCATCGTCCTCGTGGCCGTCAAGGGACTCGTGAACATCGGCGAGATGAAGCGTCTCTGGCGTGTCAGCCGCTATGAGTTCGCGGTCTCCATGATCGCGTTCGCCGCGGTGCTGCTGCTGGGCATTCTCAACGGCGTGATCGTTGCGGTCCTGGCTTCGCTGACCTTGCTGATCGGCCGGGTCGCGCGGCCGCACGTGGCGGTCCTCGGACGGATACCGGGCACGCGCAAGTTCTCCGACATCGAACGCAACCCCGACAACACGGCGACGCCTGGCGTGTTGATCGTCCGCGTCGACTCCGGCATGCTCTATTTCAACGTCGACCACGTGTACGAAGCCGTGCGTCACATGGTCCGGTCGGCACCGGACAAGCCGAAGCTGGTGATCTGCGACCTGTCGACTTCGCCCCAGGTCGACCTGGCGGCGGCGAAGATGCTGTCGAAGCTGCATCAGGAACTGGCACAGGCGGGCATCCGCCTGCGCCTGGTCGCGGCGCACGCGCCGGTGCGCGACCTCCTGCGGGCCGAGGGCCTGGAAGAGCGCCTGGGCTACTTCGGACGCAGGACCTCGGTCGCCGATGCCATCGACGAGTTCGACGGCACCAGCCCCGTGGACCCACCGACCGGCAGGCTCGCCCCCGCCTGAGCATCGCCGATGCGCGACCACTCGAGCCGAACCCCATGCCGGTGATCGCCTTCCTGGCCGGGGCCGTGCTCGTGATGGCGACCCTGATCGACGCTTTCGAAGTGGTGCTGCTGCCACGCCCGGTGCGCCGCCGGATCCGGCTGAACAGCTACTTCTTCAAGGTCACCTGGGATGCCTGGGCCTGGTGCGCCGGCCTGTGGCCCGCCGGCCGCCGGCGAGAGGACTTCCTCGGCGTCTATGGTCCGTTCTCGATGGTCATGCTTTTCGTGCTCTGGGCCGGGTCGCTGGTGGTCGGCTTCGGCTTGATGCAGTGGGCGATGCAGGGCCTGGCGCCAGGCGCGCGCTTCGACACCCTGGTCAGCCAGGTGATCGTCAGCGGCGACGCCTTCTTCACGCTCGGCTACGGCGACATCGTGCCGCAACATACGCTGGCACGCCTGCTGGTCATCCTGGAGGCCGGCACCGGCTTCGGCTTCATCGCGCTGAACATCGGCTACCTGCCGGTGCTCTATCAACACTTCACCCGCCGCGACCTGCAACTCATCGAGTTCTCCGCCCGCGCGGGGTCGCCCCCGACCGCCGCGACATTGCTCGGATGGCACGCGCACGGCACTACGGAGGAACTCGAGCGCTGGCTGAGGGACTGGGAGATCTGGGCCAGCGACCTGATCGAGAGCCACGCCGTCTATCCGATGCTCGCGTTCTACCGCTCCCAGCACGAAGGCCACTCCTGGCTCGGCTCGCTGGCCGTGGTGCTCGACGTCTGCACCCTGCTGATCGCAGGCGCCGACGACGCGCAGCGCCACCAGGCCACCGCGACCTTCGCGGCACTGCGACGCATCCTCGACGAAGCCAGCGAATCGCTGCAGGTGCCACCCGCGCACGGCGCGCCCCCGCGCCGGCTGGACGCGGAGGCGATGTGCGTTCTCGTGGCCACGATCCGCAGGATCATTCCTCGCTGGCACGACGACGATGGCGCACTCAGGGCCATCCGGCTCCTGCGAGCCACCTACGAGCCCCGGCTCCAGGGCCTTGCCGCCTACCTGCTGCTTCCCCTGCCCGACTGGATCAACCCCGCCATGGCGGCCGAGCGCTTCAGCCGGGACGCGGTGGTCCTGCAACTCACCAGGGGGCGCCCGGATTGAGGACGCGCTTTTTGAGACGGCTCTCATGGCCCGGATCGGCCGCGTTCCCTACGATCAAGGCATGCAGACCCCCTCCAACCTCTCTTCGCGCAACAGCCTTTTCGGCTTTGGAATCCTTCGCCGGCCGCACCGGGTCCAACCGTCCCCGGCGGTCTCCACCGTCGCTGCCTTCGACATCCCGGCGCCGTTCACGCAAGAGCAGGCCGAGTGGATCCTCGCGCTGCACAAGCTGGGTGTCCGCGACCGAAGCCGCGCGACGCAGGTCCTTCACGACTGGACCCCGGCGCGATGCTCGCCGGCGCAAGCCACCTGCATCGAGGCCTTGCTGGATCTCGACGCCCAGGACCTGCATGACACCCTCGCGGACGCCATGGAAGACTGCGACTTGTGCGGCCGCCTCGCGGATGACGCTCAGCGATCCCTGCGCAGCAGCTGCCTCAAGGTCGGCCGCGCCGCCGACCTGGCCGCGGCCTCCGTCCGCTCGCGATAGGCGGTGCGCTGGGCCTGCAGCACAGACGCGAGTGCCGAGACGCTGGCCTTGTCGTAGCGCCACACGCCTATCACCGCGAAATGGCCGGCTTGGCCGGGATGCGGCTTGGGATGGATCCGCACACCGCTCGTGCCGATGCTTTGCAGGATCTCGGCGCGGGCACTGGCCAGCGTCGCCTCCCGCCCTTCGTAGCCCTCGATGTCGCGGCTGAGCTCGATGCCGATGGCGTGGATCGACGGATAGCGCTCGGCGATGAAACTCACCACCTCGGCCAGCACCAGCTTCGGCAGCGCCTTGGCGCGGAAATCGGCGAAGTCGGTGGTCAGGAAGTTCTCGAGCCGAACTTCATCGCCGGCCGGGCTCTGGGTGACCGACTGGACCCGCCCGATCAGCGCCGGCCCGTCATACACCTCGATGCGCTCGCCCAGGACATAGGGACGGCCCTGCGGGCCGGTCAGGTGCAAACGCTGGAAAGTCATGAATGGAAACGGTGGCCGTGACCGAACTGTACTCGGCGCCATACGGCTTTCAAGGCTTGGGCGGCCCCGGTCTGTCGCCGGCGGCACTCGCGGCCGCGGCCGGCCGCCCGCTCAGCGGCTGTGCGCCTCGGCCCAGCGAACGATGTCGGCCGCGCCCATGGCCCCGGCCTGGCGTGCCACCTCGCGCCCGCCCTTGAACAGCGCCAGGGTCGGAATGCTGCGGATGCCGAATCGCGCGCCCAAGGCCGGAACCGCCTCCGTATCGACCTTGGCAAGCCGCATCCGGGGTTCGAGCCGCGCCGCCGCCTGCTCGAAACCCGGCGCCATCTGGCGGCACGGGCCGCACCAGGGCGCCCAGAAGTCGACCAGCACCGGAATCTCGTTGCGCGCGACGTGGCGATCGAAGGCGCCCTCGTCCAGGGCGGTCGATCGGCCGGCGAACAGCGGCTGGTGGCAGTGGCCACAGTCGGGCGCGCTGGCCAGCTGCGCCGTCTGCACGCGGTTCGTGGTGTGGCAGTGCGGGCAGACGATGTGCAGCTTGTCGGTCATGGAATCTCCATCGGTGGCGGGCGAATGAGAGGCAACTGGGGGCGCGGGGCGGCAGCTGCAAGACCTGAAATAATGAACACTTAGTTACAGGAGTCTTATTTCGTGATCTTGAGAACCTCTTCGACCGCCTTGGCCGTTCTGGCTGCCCTCTCCGTCCTGGCCGGTTGCGCCGGACAGTCCAGGAACCAGGCCGAGCCCGCCGCCGCGGCCAAGCCCGAGCCCGTCGCCGCCGCCCCGGCGCCCGCTCCGGCCAAGCCCGAGGTGCCGAGCACCGGCAAGACCACCTACGACCAGGTGCTGAAGATGGTTCGCGGTGCGCGCGGCGACGAGGCCAAGCTCGACAAGGCCCTGGTCGGCAAGGACCTGAGCGCGCGCATCGCCAAGGTCAAGGGCGCCGGCGACGACTTCGCGGTGCGTCCGGCCGATCCGGTCCGCTTCCGTTGCGACGAGGGCGAGTCCTTCGCGGGTGGCCAGGTGTCGTCCCGCATCGTCGGCGTCGACTGGTCTGCCGACACCAAGCGCGCCCTGCTGCAACTCGATCGCTGCGGCCCGGCACCGGCCGTGGCGGCCTCGTCCGCACCGAAGGCCGCGCCCGCCGCCGCGCCGGCCGCGGCTGCACGGGCGGCCGCACCCGCCGCCCGCACAGGCGCCAAGCCCGGCATGGACGCCCAGGGCAACGTGATCGATTCGAGCAAGATCGAAGCCGGCAGCGGCCGCACCGTGAAGGGCATGAACGACTACGAGGGCGAGATCACCGGCAACCCGGCGCCGAACACCAAGTTCACCCAGCTGCAGATCGGCATGAGCCTGAAGCAAGTCACCGACATCGCGGGCCAGCCGACCGACTCGGGCGCCTACGTCACCGGCAAGGCCTTCATTCCGTTCTATTTCGGCGGCGACCGCACCCGGATCGAACTCGCCTACAAGGGCCAGGGCCGGCTGATCTTCGCCGGCGGCAACCCGGGCAACATCTCCGGCGGCAACCTGGTCTGGATCATCCACAACGCGAACGACACCGGCTACCGGTGATTTGCGGCCGATTGACGCTATTCAGCCACCGCGGAGCATCGCAACTCCGCCACTGCGCCGGCGCCTTCAGCTCGGCAGTGCGAGATCGACCCAGGCCGGCGCGTGGTCGCTGGCACCGGGCCGGCCGCGCACCTCCCGGTCCACGCCGGCCGCCCGCAGCAGCTGCGCCGCTTCCTCGTTCAGCAGCAGGTGGTCGATGCGCAGGCCCGCGTTGCGCGGCCAGCGCTGGCGCCAGTAGTCCCAGAAGGTGTAGATGCGTTCCTGCGGGTGCAGCGCCCGGATCGCATCGGTCCAGCCCTGGTCGAGCAGCGCCTTGAAAGCCGCCCGGCTTTCGGGCTGCAGCAGCGCGTCGTCGCGCCAGGAGGCCGGGTTGTAGATGTCGGCATCGGTCGGCACCACGTTGTAGTCGCCGGCCAGCACCACCGGCAGGCCGCAGCCGAAGAGCGCCTTGGCATGGGCGTCGAGGCGATCGAACCAGATCAGCTTGTAGTCGAACTTCGGGCCCGGCTGCGGATTGCCGTTGGGCAGGTAGAGGCAGCCGATCACCACGCCGTCGACCACGGCCTCGAGGTAGCGGCTTTGCGGGTCGTCGGCCATGCCGGGCAGGCCGCGGCCGGTCTCGATCGGCTCGCGCCCGCGCGCCAGGATCGCGACGCCGTTCCACGCCGGCTGGCCATGGAAGACCACGCCGTAGCCGGCCGCGCGGATGGCCGCCGCTGGAAACTTCGCGTCCGGCGATTTCAGCTCCTGCAGGCAGGCCACGTCGGGCTTCGACTCGGCCAGCCATTCGAGCAGCGCCGCGAGGCGGCCGTTGACGCCGTTGACATTGAAGGTGGCGATCTTCATGGACCGCCGCCGTCCCCCAGCGCGGCGAGCGTGAGCGGGTCCCGCTCTCCGGCATACAGGCGATCGAGCACCCGCGCGAAGACGGGCGCGGCCGTGGCCAACTCGAACAGCGTCATGCAGGAACGCAGCTTGAGATCGTCCGGCGTGCCGAAGATCTCGTGCGCGCTGCGGCCCGAGGCAGCGAGCACGAGTTCGCTGCATTCGACCAGGCGCGGGCCGAGCACGGGATGCGCGGCGTAGGCTTGTGCCTCGGCAAGGTCCGCAAGGCCGAAGAAGCGGGCGGTGGCGCTGCGCCCCAGCACGCGCAACTGGGGAAAGACGAACCACATCCAGTGGCTGGTCTTGCGCCCTGCCCTCAGCTCGCGGCACACGGCGTCGTAGACCAGCTCCTGGGCTTCGACGAAGCGCTGCAGGCCTTCGGGGTCAAGCGGCGGTCGCATGGGCATCCTGCCGCCTCAGCGAAGCGCGAAGCAGAACACGGCGCCCTTTTCGGCCCGCTGCTGCAGCCGGATGTCGCTGCCGTGCAGCTGCAGGATGCGCTGCACGATGACCAGCCCCAGCCCGCCGCCGCGACCGGTCGACGACGAGAACAGCGGCCGCGTGAACAGGCTCTGGCGCAGCTCGCCCGGGATGCCCGGGCCGGTGTCGCTGACCTCGACCGCGACCCCCTCACCGTCGGCGCGCAGCACCACGGCGATCTCGCCGCCTTCGGGCGTGTGGCGGATCGCGTTGTCGAGCAGATTGGTCAGCACCCGCTCGATCAGCCCGAGGTCGGCCGTCACCACCGGCAGGCCCGGCGGAATGTCGGCCACCAGCCGCTGCCGCCGCGCCTCGGCCGCCAGCTCGAACTTCTGGAACACGTCCTGCACCAGGTCGGCCAGCGCGAAGCGCTCCTTCTCAGGCTTGACGACGCCGTATTCGAGCCGCGCCAACTCGAACAGCTCCTGCGCCAGCCGCCCCACCTTGCGGCTCTGCCCGAGCGCGATCTCGAGGTAGTGCCGGCGCTCGGCCGGCGCCAGCGTGTCGGACTTCATGAGCAGCGTCTCGAGGTAGCCGTGCAGCGAGGTCAGCGGCGTGCGCAGGTCGTGCGAGATGTTGGCGAACAGCTCGCGCCGCTGCTGGTCCTGCGTGCGCAGCTCGCGCCACTGGCCGGCGATGCGGCGGGTCATCTGGGCGAAGGCGTCGCGCAGCGTCGCGATCTCGTCGCCCCCGCCCTGCCCCGCATCGCCCAGCGTGGGCACGCCGCTCTCCAGCGCGGCCGACCCTTCGCTGTCGAACTGCCGCACCGCCGAAGTCAACCGCCGCAGCGGCCGCGTGATGAGGTGAAACGCCGCCAGCCCCGCCAGCAGGCCCAACAGGGCCACCAGCGCGATCGACCACAGCATGGTGCGCAGCACGCTGCCGGCCGCCACGTTGGCCACCAGCGCCTCGCGCTCCTCGCCCGACAGCACCACGTACACGTAGCCGGCATCACGGCCGTCGATCTTGAGCGGCGCCGCGCTGAAGACCTTGCGCACGCCCTGGGCGCGCGGATCGTCGCCCAGCACCGGCAGGTCGGCGCCGCCCAGCAGCCGGTGGATCGGCGCCAGGTCGACCCGGTCCAGCTTGAGGTGGCCCGGCGGCGCCGCCTGGGCCTCGATGCGCCCGTCGGGCGCCAGCAGGTAGACCTCGACACTGGGGTTGACCGCCATGAGCTTGTCGAACAGCGCGTGCACCTCGGCACGATCGAGCGCGCCGCTTTCACCGAGGATCGGGTTGCTGGCGGCGATGTGGGCCGCCAGGCCAGCCGACAGGCGCTGCGTCACCTCCTGCTCGTGGCGTCCGCTGGCCTGCAGCTGAAGCCAGGCCGAAGCCCCGCAGCAGGCCAGCAGCAGCACGGCGAACACCAGCGACAGGCGCTGCGAGAGCGTGCCGCGCAGCCTCATCCTGTGGCCTCCTCGAGGTCGCCCGCCGCCAGCTTGTAGCCGCGCCCCCAGACGGTCAGGATGCGGCGCGGCGCGGCCGGGTCGGGCTCGACCTTCATGCGCAGGCGGTTGATGTGGGTGTTGACCGTGTGCTCGTAGCCGTCGTGCTGGTAGCCCCACACCTGGTTCAGCAGGTCGAGCCGCGAGAACACGCGCCCGGGATGGCGGGCAAGGAAATAGAGCAGGTCGAATTCGCGCGGCGTGAGCTCGATCGGTTTGCCGTCGACCTCGACCTCGCGCGCGATCGGGTCGATGCCCATCCCGGCCAGCGCCAGCCGGCCGGATTCGATGCGGGCGTTGCGCGCCATGGCCTCGGTGCGCCGCAGCAGGGCCCGCACGCGGGCCACCAGCTCGAGCACCGAGAAGGGCTTGGCCAGGTAGTCGTCGGCGCCCAGCTCCAGGCCCAGGATGCGGTGGACCTCGCTCGAGCGCGCGCTGGTGATGATGATCGGGGTATAGCGCGTCATGGCGCGGGCGCGGCGGCAGATTTCCAGGCCGTCGATGCCCGGCAGCATCAGGTCGAGCACCAGCGCATCCCAGCTGCCGCGCTCCAGTTCGCGCAGGCCGGCGTGACCGTCGGCGGCGTGCGTGACCGCGTAGCCCTCGTCGTGGAGGTGCATGCGCAGCAACTCTGCGATGTGGGCATCGTCCTCGACGATCAGAACGCGCTTGGCGGTATCCATGGCTCATTCTCCCGCTTCCGCGGGGCCCGAGTTATCACGATTAATTGAACTTTTCGTGATGAAACGGCCACCGGGTGCGCCCAACAATCCGGCCTCATGAACCGCGACACCCCGATCCATCCGCTGTGGCTGCGCATCACGCACTGGCTCAACGCCCTGGCGGTGCTGGTGATGGTGGCCAGCGGCTGGCGGATCTACGATGCCTCGCCGTTGTTCCCGTTCGAGTTCCCCGCCGCGCTGACGCTCGGCGGCTGGCTCGGCGGGGCGCTGCAATGGCACTTCGCCGCCATGTGGCTGCTGGCCGCCAACGGCCTGGTCTACCTGGCGCTGAACCTGGCGAGCGGCCGCCTGTGGCGCAAGTTCTTCCCGCTGTCGATCTCCGGCATCTGGCACGACGCGCTGGCGGCGCTGCGCGGCCGGCTCTCGCACGCCGACCCGCGCCACTACAACAGCGTGCAGCGCTTCGCCTACCTGTTCGTGATCTTCGACATCGTGCTGCTGGTGCTGTCCGGGCTGGTGCTGTGGAAGTCGGTGCAGTTCGGCCTGCTGCGCGATCTGCTCGGCGGCTACGAATTTGCCC
Source organism: Variovorax ginsengisoli (assembly GCF_030486595.1). Classification (GTDB taxonomy): domain Bacteria; phylum Pseudomonadota; class Gammaproteobacteria; order Burkholderiales; family Burkholderiaceae_C; genus Variovorax; species Variovorax ginsengisoli_B. Next base: position 111,789 of record NZ_JAUJZH010000013.1, read on the forward strand.
GCCGCATCCACTTCTTCGCGATGGCGGCGCTGGTGGCCTTCGTCGCCGTGCACCTGGTGATGGTCGCGCTGGTGCCCCGCTCTCTGCTCGCCATGCTCGGCAGCCGTTCCGGAGTCGAATCATGAATCTCTTCAAGCGCCCTGCCCTGGACACCGTCGACGCCGAGGCGGCCCTGGCCGAGGCGCGCGTGCTGATCGGCCGCCGCGTCGCGCAGCCGGCGCGTCGCGCCTTCCTGCAGCGCTCGCTCACGCTCGGCGGCCTGTCGCTCCTGACCGGCTGCAGCATCAGCGACAACGACAGCGTCGAAGCCGCGCTCGGCGCGGTCTCGCGCTTCAACGACAGGGTGCAGGGGCTGATCTTCGATCCGTCGCGGCTGGCACCGACCTACCCCGAGTCGATGATCACGCGGCCCTTCCCCTTCAACGCCTACTACGGCGAGGACGAAGTCCGCACGGTCGCGGAAGAAGGCTTCACGCTCGAGGTGACCGGCCTGGTGGCCGACCGGCGGCGCTGGACGCTGGCCGAGCTGCGCGCGATGCCGCAGCAGGACCAGGTCACGCGCCACATCTGCGTCGAGGGCTGGAGCGCGATCGGCAAGTGGGGCGGCGTGCGCTTTGCGGACTTCCTGCAGCGCGTCGGCGCCGACACCGGCGCCAGGTACGTCGGCTTCAAGTGCGCCGACGACTACTACACCAGCATCGACATGCCGACCGCCCTGCATCCGCAGACGCTGCTGACGCTGAGCTACGACGGCCAGCCGCTGCCGCCGAAGTACGGCTTCCCGATGAAGCTGCGGATGCCGACCAAGCTGGGCTACAAGAACCCGAAGCACATCCAGGCCATCTTCGTCACCAACACCTACCCTGGCGGCTACTGGGAAGACCAGGGCTACAACTGGTTCGGCGGCAGCTGAGTCGCCTCAGGCGACCCGGCGCTGCTGGAACGCGCGGCCGTGTTCATTCGGAACCGAGCCTTTTTTTCGCAAACGACTCTCTTGAAGGACCACTGACATGAACACGCTTTCCGCCACACTGCTCGCCACCTGCCTGGCCATCGGCTCGGTCTCGGCCTTCGCCGCCGACGAGATGAAGAAGGACGACATGGCCAAGGACAGCATGTCCAAGGACGCCATGGCCAAGGGCGGCATGAAGAAGGACTCGATGGCGAAGGACGCCATGAAGAAGGATTCGATGGCCAAGGATGCGATGTCCAAGGACGCGATGGGCAAGGACGAGATGAAGAAGTAGCCGCCACCGCGCCGTCGCAGAGGCCTTGCCATGCTGCTCTTTCTCTTTTCGCGCGTCGGCCGCGTTCTCGCCATCGGCGGCTTGTCGCTGCTCGCCGGCGTCGCACCGACGCTCGCCGCTGCCGACGCGCCGACGCAGGAGCGCGGCAGCGCGGCGCGGCTCGAACTGCCGGTCGAGGGGACGCTGCCGCGGCTCGTCGGCGCCGTCGACTGGCTCAACTCGCCGCCGCTGAGCGCCGAAGGGCTGCGCGGCAAGGTGGTGCTGGTCGACTTCTGGACCTTCGGCTGCATCAACTGCCGCAACGCATTGCCGCACGTGCGCGAATGGCATCGCAAATACAAGGACCAGGGCCTGGTGGTGCTCAGCGTGCATGCGCCCGAGTTCGCCTACGAGAAGAACATCGCGAACGTGAAGAAGGCCGTCGCCGACCTGGACATCGAGTTCCCGGTGGCGATCGACAACGACTTCGCGATCTGGCGGGCGTTCGGCAACACCTACTGGCCGGCGCTGTACTTCGTCGACGCGCAGGGGCGCGTGCGCTTCCACCACTTCGGCGAAGGCGAGTACGCGAAGTCGGAACAGGTGATCAGGCAACTGCTCGACGAGGCGGCCAGGGACCGCAAGCCGGGCTGAAATCCAACGGACGCCACCCGGCAGGTCTTCGACCGCCTGGCGTCAAGGCCCTGGCAGGTGTTGATCCGGCGACAGGCCGGCGATCGCGCCGGCCGGCGGCAAGGCGGCCGGCTGCACCCGGCAGTTGCCGAACTCGCAGCGCACCGACAGTTCGACCCTGGCCGTGCACGGCACCCGATGGACCTCGAAGCCGGCCCCACGCTCGATCAGCACCGCGCGCGGCGTCGCGCTGCATTGCATCGCCAGCGCGAGCTTCTCGGCGTTGTAGGTATCGCGGCCGGTGCGGCGGGCACCGGGGCGCAGCAACTGGCTGGCCGTGACGCTGTAGTTGGCGCGGTAGTAGTTGGGGCCCTGCATGACGGGAGCGACCGTCAGGGCCACGGCACCGGACGCACCAGGCGCACCGGCACCGAGCCGGCTGACGAAGATGCCGCCCGAAGGCCCATCGGCACTGTCCCGGCGGTCGTAGCTGCGCTCCTCTCCGGCCACCAGCGTGATCCAGCCCGGGTACGCGAAGGCCGCGCCGGACAGATGGTCGATGGTCGCGCTGAGCACGCCACCCACCGCCAGGCTGATGAGCCCCATGTCGGAACGCGAGATCACCTTGGCGGACGCCACCACGCGGCCTTGCGACAGGCAGCGAACCGAGAGGTCGTCACCCGAGCGCCTGACCGTGAGCCGCGGCGCGGAGATGCCCGCCGGTGCCGCCGCCACGGCGTCGCCTGCGCGGCACTCGACGCCGTCGAGCGCCTTGCCGTCGGCGGACACCGCGTCGACCTGGATGTCCTGCTGCGTGCCGCGCACGACCAGCGCGCAACCCGGCAGCGCCAGGGCGGCGCACGCCCCGAGCAGGGCCGACGCTGTGCAGGATCGCAGGCGGGGTCTCATCGGACTGCATTCCTCTGGAAGCCTGTCGGAGGGAGTCGGTCGAAAAGAGAACTTTAGATGTATCTAAAAGTATCTATTTCGCGCCACTCGATCATAGAGGCCAGGCGGCATTGCGCAAGGACCCTGTGCAAAGACGTTCAGCGCGTCGGCGCGGCGGGCAGCAACGGGGCGACCACCTCGGCCACATGCATGCCGTTGGCGCCGCTGATGGCGCGCATCGGCGCGGACAGCCTGGGATCGGCGGCCGCCGCGGCCCAGAAGCTGCGGGCGGCCTCGAACGCCGGCTGCCAGACGTCGGTCCTCGCGCCCAAGCCGAGGAACGAAGGGGCGACGCGGCGGAGCTCCGGCTCGATGCCGCCGCCCACCGGCGCATAGACCATCGGCAGCATGTCGTAGGCCGGCGCGAGCGCGTTCGGCCGATCGTGGTCATCGGTCAGCAGCGACAAGTTTTCGAAGTGACGGTCGCCGTTGCCGATGAGTTCCGAGAAGGCGGCGAGGACGAGGACGCAACGCACGGCGTCGGCATCGAGGATCCGGGCCTCTTCGCATCGCTGCGCGAAGGCCGGCCAGTTGTCCCTCATCCCGAACCGTTCGTCGTCGACCGCACCTGCGGAGATCAACCCGCGCCGGCCGAAACGGCCCACTCGGTCGAAACGCTCGACTTCCAGGTAGCCGTAGTCATCCAGTTCCAGGTAGTGGGCGCGGGCCGCCGCGATCCCCGCCTTCGACAAGGACCGCAGCGCCAGTTCCTCCAGGACGAGCAGCTCGGCCGAGCGGCTCGCACGGCGCGCGAACTTCACGATCAGGTGGCCGCGCGCCTCCGTCTCGCAGGTGAACTTCGGCTGCTCCCCTCCGGCACTGCTGCCTGTACCGGTCTGTGCGGTCCCGGTCGCCAGGTCGCGATACACACGCGGAATGTCCGCCGCCGGCACGGCCGCGGCCCGGCGCGACGCCATGTGCAAGGCAAAGGAATCGGCGCCCCAGATCAGCGCCCCGCCGACGTCCGCACCGAGGCGGCACAGGAAGCTGGCGCGATGATCGTCCGACCAGTCCCGCAGCGGTGGTGGCACCCCCAACGCAGCCGCCACGGCCTTTGCCAGGCGGGCACCCAGATAGCCCGACGGCGCGGCGAACGCCATCGCCGGGGGAAGACCCTCATGGAATGAACTCGTCCCGCGAGGCGCGTCCACCCACGTGCCGCCCCCGCGCAGGAAGCTGACCGAGCCGATCTCGGCGACCCGGCCCTCCGCATCGACCCGGAACATCGGTTGCGGCGAGGCGACCGGCTCCGCGCGAAGCAGGCCGTAGCGAGGCGTCCGCACCCCCGGCTCCCGGAAACGGATGACCTCGGGCCCCAGCTTCTGAATAGTTCGAGAGAAGGTCGGTTGACTGGCCTGAAGCATCGCCAGCAGTTCCACCGATGACCGCGGTCCCTGGGAAAGTGCGCTGCGCAGCAGGGCGACCCGCTCGGCTTCGCCCTGCACTTTGGATGTCGATGAATTGTTCAATGAATAGTTCAATGAATTTCATCGGGATTCTAGCGCGGCGAAGCAGTGGCAGACTGCATGTTTCGCGCGTTGCGAGGAGTCCTGACATGGCGTTCCACCTGCCCCTGCCCCGCCCTTCGGGCATTGTTCGGCCACTGGCTGCCGCGGCCGCCATCGCGCTCGCCGTGACCCTGGCTGGCTGCGCAACCCGCGCCCCGACCTTGACCCGCGACCAGGTCGCCGCCCTGGTGGCCGACCCGGAGCGCAGCGAAGCCGATCGCACCAACGACCAGCGCCGCAAGCCCCAGGAGATGCTGATGTTCATCGGCGTCAAGCCGGGCATGCAAGCGCTGGACATCAGCGCCGCCGGCGGCTACACCACCGAACTGCTGGCCCGCGCGGCCGGCCCGTCGGGGCGTGTCTATGGGCAGACCCCGCCGCGCCGGACCGGCCCGCCGCCGGCCCAACCCGAAGGCGGCGCGCCGCCGATGGCTGCCGGCGCCGCGCCGCGACCGCCATCGACGGGCCTGGCGGGCCGCGCCGAACGGCTGCGCAGCGGACACATCGTGGCGGTGGTCCAGCCGTTCGAGCAGCCGGTGCCGCCCGAGGTCGCGCCGGGCAGCCTCGACCTCGTCACGCTGATGTTCAACTACCACGACCTCGGCCACCTGGGTGCCGACCGCGCTCAGCTGAATCGCGCCGTCTTCGCGGCGCTGAAGCCCGGCGGTCTCTACGTGCTGGCCGACCATGCCGGCCGACCCGGCACCGGCATTTCCGAATCCGGCACGCTGCACCGGATCGAGGAATCGTTCCTGCGTGCCGAGGTCGAACAGGCCGGCTTCAGGTTCGCCGATGAAGGCTTCTTCCTGCGCAATCCGAACGACCCGCGCGATCGCAACACGCCGGAGCCGCCGCAGCCGAAGGACGACTTCGTGCTCAAGTTCGTGAAGCCCTGATCGCGGCCTCGAACGCCAGCGCCAGTTCCTCGGCCGCGTCGACCAGCGGTTGCCGGCTCTCGGCCACGCGGGCCTGCAGCAGCGCCCCCTCGATCGAGGCGACCGCCAGCGCCGCCAGTCGGGCCGCGCGCAGCGGCTCGGCGCCCCGGGCTTGCAGCGCATCGCTGAACACACGCGCCCAGGCCGCCAGCGCCACCGCACCCGCGTCGCGGATCGCAGCCGAGCGCGGCGCGGTCTCCAGCAGGGTCGTCGCGATCGGGCAACCGTCCCTGAAGTTCGATTCGGCCATCCAGCCACCGAGCAGGGCCGCATAGCGGCGCAGAAGTTCGCCGGGCCCGTCGCTCTCGCTGGCCAGGCCGGCCAGCGTGTGCACCACGCGTTCACCGGCCCAGGCCACCGCGGCGGCGCCGATGGCCTCCTTGCCTTCCGGGAAATAGTGGTAGATCGACCCCTTGGGTGCCGCGCTCTCCTCGACGATCTGGTTCAAGCCGGTCGCCGCGAAGCCCTGCTGGCGAAACAGGCGGGCCGCCGTCTCGACGATCGCTTGCCGGTGTCTGGGCGCCTGAGCCATTCGTGTGTGTCCCTGAGGTGTCTGGATTCGAATGCCGAATTATATAGACTGGTCTACATCAAATCACTACGTAGAAGAGGTGCGCCGATGACCGATGCCACGATCCCCCCACCGGCCGCCGGGCCGGCGCTGCTCGCCGCCATCCAGGCCGTGAACGCCAGCGCAAAATTCAACCGCTGGGCCGGCTTCGAGGTGCTCAGCGCCAGCCCCGGCGACGTCGAATTGCTGATGCCCTGGCGCGAGGAAGCCGGCCAATACAGCGGCTTTCTGCATGCGGGGCTGATCGGCGCGTTGATCGACACCGCCTGCGGCTTCGCCGCCAGCACCCTGGCCGGACGCGTGCTGGCCTCGCACTTCTCGGTGAACTGCCTGCGGCCCGCGGTCGGCCAGCGATTCGTGGCCCGGGCGCGGGTCGTCAAGGCCGGGCGCACGCAGATGTTTACCTCTGCCGAGCTGTTCGCCGAAGAGGCACCCGGTGCCGCGCGCAAGCTGGTGGCGACCGGCGACGCGATCCTGGTGCCGGTGGCGGCGCAATAGCCTAGTAGCGGCGCCGGCCGCGCAGCGCCGACATCAGCAACGTGGTCAGCACCGCCCCGGACGCGGCCGCGATCAGCGACGCCTTCACGGGCTCGTCGGCAATGAACTGCGTGCACGCATCCCGGGTGCGCTGCATGCGCCCCTGGGCGTCGTGGAGCTTCTTGCCGGCGGCGTTGACGGCGTCCTTGGCATAGGCGCGGCCGGTGGCGGCCGCATCGGCCGCAATGTCCCGGGCATCGCCCGCGATGCCCCGCACGGTGTCGAGCCCCTCGCGGCCCGTGGCTTTCGCGTCCTCGATGCTCGGCCGGATCGACTGCATCGCGTCGGCACCGACCCGCCGGGCCTCGGCGGCGTAGCCCTGCGCCGCCTCGACCGCATCGCGGCCGACCTGGCGCGCTTCGTCCGCGAGTTGGGCGGGTGTCTTGACGTTGTCTGATTCCATGGCGTCGCTCCTTTGTTGCGTTCCCTGTACTGTCGATGCCCGCGGCGGCCCGGACTGTGAGCCTGGGGATGCGGGCCGTGTAGGGCAATGGCGAGGCAGGAAATCTTCTCACAAGGACCGGGCCGGGGGATCCCCGCCGCAAGACCGGTCGACGTGCTTCAATACCGCAGTTCCCGTTTGCAACGACGAAGGCCGCAAAGCCATGGACGATTTCTCGGTCAGGCAGCGACTCATCGCCATCCTCTGCGCCGATGCCGCCGGCTTTTCGCGGCTGATGGCCGGCGACGAGCACGCCACGCTGGCGGCGCTCGACGCCGCGCGCGCGCTGTTCAGGGCCCGGATCGAGTCGAACCACGGCCGCGTCATCGACATGGCGGGCGACTCCATCCTGGCCGTCTTCGAAACCGCCACCGGCGCGGTCAGCGCGGCGATCGCGATCCAGCAGGACCTCGCGCAGGCCGCCACTGAGGCCGCTTCCCAGCCGCGGATGCCGTTTCGCATTGGAGTCCACCTGGGCGACATCATCGAGAAGCAGGACGGCACGGTCTACGGTGACGGCGTCAACGTCGCCGCCCGGCTCCAGGCGCTGGCCGAACCCGGCGGCATCGTCGTCTCGGATGCGGTGCGCGGCGCCGTCGGCAGCCGGGTCGATGCGAGCTTCGCCGACAAGGGCGAACAGCCGCTCAAGAACATCGCGCGCCCGATCCACGCCTTCGTGGTCCGTCCGGGCCGCGACTCGGAGGCACCGGCGGCCGCTCCCCCGCCCCGCGCCAGCCCGCGGCCATCCGGGGTGTTCGTGGGCCGGAGAGCCGAGCTGGCGCAGCTCAAGAGCGCGCTCCAGGGCGCTCGCAAGGGTTTCGGCCGGATCGTCCTGTTGGCCGGCTCCAGCGGCATGGGCAAGACCAGCCTGACCCAGCAACTGGCCCTGCACGCCCAGGACAGCGGCACGCTGGTGCTCTGGGGCCGCTGTCTGGAGGAAGCCGGAGCGCCCCCCTACTGGCCGTGGCGGCAACTGATCCGCAGCTACCTGCGCGGCAGCGGCGACCCCGCCCTGGCCCAGACCTTCGGGGCCGGGCTGGCCGACATCGCCAGCATCGCGCCCGAGGTGGCCGAGCAATTCGCCACCCCGCCGGGCGACGCCTCGGTCGTCGATTCGGCGCAATCGCGCTTTCGGCTGTTCGATGCGATCGCCGGGTTCTGGCGCCGCGCGGCGCAGCGCGCGCCTGTCCTGCTGATCTTCGAGGACCTGCACTGGGCCGACGCCACCTCGCTTCGGCTGTTCTCCTTCCTGGCGGGCGAACTGGACGATTGCGCCATGCTGGTGGTCGGCACCTACCGGGACACCGAGCTGTCGCGCCAGCATCCGCTGTTCGAGACCCTGGCCGAACTCGCCCGCTCGCCGGTGTGCCAGCGCGTCGAACTGCAGGGCCTGAGCGCACGCGAAACCGCGGAGTTCGCGATCGCCGCCAGCGGCGGCACGGCCAGCGCCAACCTGGTGGATGCACTGCACGCCCGCACCGAGGGTCATCCCCTGTTCCTCGAGGAAATGCTGCGCTACATGATCTCGGCGCGGGCACCGCACGAAGGCCATGCACCCATCGACGATGCGCGGCTGCTGACCAAGGTCCCGACCGGCGTGCGCGAAGTGATCGGCCGACGGCTGAACCGCCTGTCGGCGCCGGCGGCGAGGCTGCTGTCGACCGCGGCCTGCATCGGGCGCAGCTTCGACCTGCCCCTGCTGGCGCGGCTCGAAGCCGACAAGTCCGAGGACGAGCTGCTGCAGGCGCTCGAAAAGGCCATGGGCGAGCAGATCATCGAAGCGGTGCCGGACACGCAGCAGTTCCGCTTCGGCCATGCCCTGATTCGCGACGCGCTCTACGACGAGATGCTGGGCATGCGCCGCGCGCGCCTGCACCTGCGCATCGGCGAGACGCTGGAGCAGCAGCACGGCAGCGACGACGGCATGGTGTGGTCGCAGCTGGCCTATCACTTCAGCGAGGCCGGCCCGGGCAGCGCGGCGACCAAGGCCCTCGCCTATGCCCGGCGCGCGGCCGGCCATGCGGCGCGGCTGCTGGCCTTCGAGGAGGCGGCACGCTTGCTCCGCCTGGCGCTGCAGTTGCTGGACCGCCATTTTCCCAACGACCTGGTGCAGCGCTGCGACGTGATGGCGGCGCTCGGCGATGCCGAGCTCTGGTGCGACGTGCCGGAAACGGCGGTCGCGTCCTATCGGCAGGCCGCCGAACTGGCGCGCCAATGCGGCTTGAGCGCCCAGTTCGCACGGGCCGCCATCGGCTTCTCCAGCAGCAGCACGCAGGCCGGCCAATCGGGGGAAGCCGCCGTGGCCCTCCTGCTGGAGGCCATCGCCCTGCACCAGGGCAACGATGCCGAGCGGGTCGAATTACTGAGCCGGCTGTGCGTGGCCTACATCTATTGCGATCGCTCCGCCGAGGCCAAGGAGGCGCACCGGCGTGCGGTCACGCTGGCGCGGCAGATCGACGACATGCGCAGCCTCTACCTGGCGCTCTCCGCGATCGCAGCGGCCGGCTACTGGCCCGAGTTGCTGGGCGAACGCATCGCGGCGGCGGCCGAGGCCTGGGCGATCGCCGAAGAACTGGCGATGCCGGAACGCATCCCGAACCTGCTGGCGTTCTACCTGTGCGACCTCATCCGGGTCGGCGACGTCGCCACGCTGGGCCGCGTGCGCGACCAGGGCCTGCGGTTGTCGGCGCAGTGGCGTGCCCACTACTGGCTGTCGCTCTGCCGGCACATCGAGGTGCTGGTCGCCCTCAACGAAGGGCGCTTCGAGGACGCCGAGCGCTGGGCGACCCGGGCGCTGGACGTCGGCCGGCGGGTCGCCGAGGACAAGGCGGTGGGTGCCTTCGGCATGCAGATGTTCTGCCTGCGGCGCGAACAGGGGCGCCTGCGCGAAGCGCTGCCGATGCTGCAGCAGTTCGTGCGCGAAACGCCGACCGCGCAGACCTGGCTGCCCGGCCTGGCGCTGCTGTATGCCGAACTCGGCATGCGCGACGAGTGCCAGGCCGTGTTCGACACCCTCCCCTGGACCCGCCTGTCGCGGCCGCCCACCGATGGCGGCACGCTGACCCTGGTCATCTTCGCGGCCGAGCTCTGCGTCTACCTGGGCCACGCCGAGCATGCCGCGCTGATGTACGGCCAGCTGCGCGGCCACGCGGGCGCCAACCTGCTCGGCGACTCCAGTGGTCCCTGCATGGGATCGACCGACCGGCTGCTCGGCGCCCTGGCCTCGGTGATGGGGGAGTGGGACCTCGCGCAGATCCATTTCGAGGCGGCCCTGTCGATGGACCGCCAGACCGGCTCGCGGGTCTGGCTCGCCCACAGCCGCCATGACTACGCGCTGATGCTGCATCGGCGGGCCGAGCCCGGCGACCTGGCCCGGGCCCGTGCCCTGCTCGCGGATGCGCTCGCCGACAGCGTGGCCCTGGGCATGAACGCGCTGACACCGCGTATCGAGGCGCTGGCGCGATCGCTGGACGAACCGGTCGCCGCGCCGGCCGCCGGCCATCCCTGCGGGCTCACCGAGCGCGAGGTCGGCGTGCTGCGCCTGATCGCGATGGGCCGCAACAACCGCGAGATCGGCCAGGTGCTCGGGATCAGCCCAAACACCGTGGCCAACCACGTGCGCAGCATCCTCGAGAAGACCTACACCGCCAACCGGACCGAGGCGGCGGCCTTCGCCAACCGCGAGGGCCTGCTGAAGCCGTAGCCTACTCGGGGCGGATGTTCTGGTTGACCCGGAACAGGTTCTTCGGGTCGTACCGGCGCTTGGCGGCCACCAGCCGCGGGTAGTTGTCGCGGTACGAGGCGCGGATCCGCTCGTCGCCTTCGTCCATCATCATGTTGACGTAGGCGCCGCCTGCCGAATGCGGATGCAGGGCGTTCCAGTAGTCCTTGGTCCAGGCCGTGATGCGGGCGGCATCCTTCGGGTCCGGGCTCACCCCGACGATGACCTCGGCCCAGTTCGCATCGCGGTAGGCGAACGGCGTGTCGGAGGCCTTCGGCCGATGCGCCGCACCGTCGATCGGATAGAGGTGCATGGTCGACTGCGGGGTCGGCATCTCGGGGCCGAAGCGCAGGTGCTCGGCGATCGCCGCGTCGCTCAGCTGATTGACGAAGTCGGCCCGCCAATACCATTGGTCGCCGGGCGGGAACAAGGCGTCGAAGGCCCCCTGCAGCGCCGGGAACGGCATCGGCTGGACGCCATGCATCAGCGGCGGCCCGAATTCGGCGACCGGCTTGAAGACGGCATCGGCCTCCGCCAGCTCGCCCGTGTAGCACCAGACGACGCCGCACACCTTCCGGCCTTGCAGCGCGGCCGGGAAGGGATCGACCGGCGGCACGGTCAGGTAGGCGAAGAAGCCGTTCAGGGTCTCCGGCGCCGCGAGGATGAAATCGCGGTACCAGCGCATCACGTCGCCGGCCTGCTCCAGCGCCCAGAAGGTCGGCCCGGCGACCACCGTGTCGATCGGGTGCAGCCGGAACAGGAAGGAGGTCACGACGCCGAAGTTGCCGCCGCCGCCGCGCAGCGCCCAATAGAGCTCGGGATGCTGCTCGGCACTGGCGGTGACCAGCGTGCCGTCGGCCAGCACCACGTCGGCTTCGAGCAGGTTGTCGACCGACAGGCCGCAGCGGCGCGTCAGGTGGCCGAGGCCGCCGCCGAGCGTCAGGCCGCCCACGCCGGTGGTGCCGATGATGCCGCAGGGCGTGGCCATGCCGAAGGCGTGCGTGGCGTGATCCACATCGGCCCAGGTGCAGCCGCCCTCGACCCGCACGGTGCGGGCCGCGGGATCGACGCGGATGCCGTTCAGCCCCGACAGGTCGATCACCAGCCCGTCGTCGCAGGTGCCCAGGCCGCCCCCGTTGTGGCCACCCCCGCGCACCGCCAGCAGCAGCGACTGCTCGCGGGCGAAGTCGACGCTGTGCATCACGTCGGCGACGTCGCGGCAATGGACGATCAGGCGCGGACGGCGATCGATCATCGCGTTGTAGACGCGGCGCGAGGCATCGTAGTCGGCGTCTCCGGGCTGCACGATGCGCCCGCGCAGCGAGGCGGAAAACTGGGTCAGTTGCTCTTGGTTCAGCATGTCGGATCTCCGGTGGGTGGCACGTCCGGAAGAACGTGAACCACGGCCCCGGTTGTAGGCTCCGCCGGGCCGGACGCAAATAGTCAGACCTGACCATCGGCCAGCGGCCGGGATTGACTATCAGCCGGTGGCGCCTGCCGATGCCTGCGCCCGCAGCCCGCCGATGGCCGCGCCGTAGGCCTGCGAGACCTCGACGATCACGTCGGCCGGCACGTTGGCCCGCCGCGCGGCCTCGCGGATCGCCTCGGGATCCTTGGCTTCGTAGAGGCAGTAGGTCTTGCGCTTGTCGGCGCTCAGGAACGAGAACAGCCAGTTGACGCCGACGTCGCCATTGATCCTCGTGATGGCGATCACGCCATCACTGTCGATTTCGAGCTGCTCGGCGAAATTGCGTTCGATGATGAAGAGCGGCATGTGAATCCTCGGACGGGTCGAAGCGCGCCATGGCGGCCATGGCGCCAAGCCGCATCAGTATGCGCCTAGGTCGAATGCCCCGCCAGCCGCCCCATGGTTCAACGAGGCAGGAGTTCGATCACCTGCCAGGCCCCCTTGGGCTGGCCCTTGCTTCTGCAGAACAGGTAGCTGCCGGCGTTTTGCAGGCTGCGGTGGCGGTTCTCGATGCGCGCCGTCCGGCAATTCGCCCTGTCCTGCGGGTCCTTGCCCGGTGTGACGCTGCCGCCGCTGGTGCCGCGGGGGTTCTCCCACGTGACCGCCACCCCGTCCGGGCCGCTGTCGAGCGCCCGCTGGACCGTCTGCGTCATGAGGTCGACATCGGCGCTGCTGAATCGGGTGATCGGCGTGTCGCGCATCGCGTTGAACAGGTTCAACGGCCTCGCCTGCGCCGAAGCCACGGCCAGTACCGCGACGGTTACCGCAAGCAATCGGCCCCTGTGGCGCACGCCCATAGTCGAATCCTCCGGTCCGGTGAATGGAAAGAAACCGGCTGGATTCTATCGATCAGCCTTCGCCGGGCCGCACGCCGAAATCATGCAGGACGTTGTGCAGGAGCCTGCCGAAAGCCGGGTCGCTGCCGACGACCCAGGCCGAACCCACCGCGCCGGCATGGAACACCCGTCCGCCCTGCGGTCGCTCCCAGTAGATCATCTCGGCCGACAGGCCGCCGAGCGACTCGGTGAGGTTCGAGAAGTAGTCGAGGTAGGCATCGAGGGCGCCGGGCCGCTCCCGGATGCCCTGCGCGATCACGGTCATCCCGCCCGGCGGTTCGGGCAGCGACGCGCCGGCCGGAATCCTGTGCGTCATGCGCGCGAGCGTGGCAACGCTCAGGTCCCATTCATGGCCGATGGCGCGCGGGAGTGCGCCGCCGGCCCCGTGGCCGAAGGTGTCGCCCTTCGCCAGCCCCAGCGGCTGCGGCCCCTTGAACAGGAAATGGTCGGGCGCATGCACGTGGTAGACGCCGAAGTCGCCCGCGTCGGCAAAGGCCCAGCCCGCGGTCTCGAGCCCGATGACCTCCGCCGCAGGACGGCCCGATGACTTGAGCCGCCCGCCGCGGGCCCAGTCCTGGCTGTGGTACTGCTCCCCGAACGGGCCGGCCGGCGGGCCGACCGAGGGCACCGACTCGTCATGGTCCGGGCCATTGACCTTGCGCTGCTCCATGACCGTGATGTCCTCGTCGTAGCTCACGCGCAGGTACATGCTGTTGCCCGAGAGCACGATCGCATTGCCGCCGCGGCGCAGGTAGTCGTCGAGGCCGTCCACCGCCGGCAGCGACCAGTATTCGCTGTGGCCGTTGACGATCACGGTCCGGTGCCGCGACAGCATCGCCGGGTCGCGATGCAGGTCGATGTCGCTGGCAATGTCCCAGTCGTAGCCCTGCTGCTCCAGCCACACGTGCAGCTTGCGCTCCAGCCGGGTCCACTGGCTGAAGCCGCTGTCCGCGGGGTCGTACAGCGCATTCGGGCTCGCATTGGGCCAGGGCATGCGCAGGCCGACCTGATAGCAGGGCTGGCCGGCCCGGTGGAAGGTATAGCTGTTGTACGCGGGCGCCTCCGGATGGCAGTTCTCCAGGCCGGCCGAGCGCCTCGGCCACACCGGGTCGTCGACCACGTTCTTCGCGAACGGGGTGGCGGCATAGGCGATCCAGCTGTTCACGGCACACAGCACCAGCACCGGCGCCGGCGCCGCGTGCCGTGCCCGCTTCACGATGAACGTGATGTCGTAGTCGGCCTCGCGGCCGTCGAGTTCGAAACGCAGCCGGCCGACGTAGATGCCGGGGCGGGCGTCGGGCGGCACGGTCCAGCGCTGGGTGGCGTCCCAGCGGCAGTCGTACAGGTCGTCGCCCGCGAAGCGCAGGCCATGGCCGCGCGTCGGATCGGCCAGCGGGTCGTAGCCGTCGTTCGCGTGTTCCGGCACCTTCGAGGCTTCGAAGGCCGGCCCGACGATCATCCAGGTGGCATGGTTGACGATGCGGCCGGTGCGCTGGTGGCCGCTGCAGTCGGCCACGCGGTCGCCGCGCTCTTCGCGCAATGGCCAGCATGCCAGCACCATGCGTCCGGTCGCGGCCTGCAGCCCGCGCAGCGCCATGCGCGCGCGGACTTCGTCCGCCGACAGCGCGACAGCGTGGATCACGGGCATCGCGAGGTCGGCTTCGAGAAACACGCTCGCCTGCCCTTCGATGCCGCTGGCACCGAGCCGCAATGGCGCCGGACCCGGACGCAACTCGGCGGCAGCGGGCCAGCCGCCGACCTCGCGGCCGTCGATCCACAGGCGCGCGGTCCGGCCGTCCCAGGTCGCCGCCACGTGCTGCCAGCGCCGCGCCGCCAACCGGCCATGGGCCTGCTGCGCCTCGGCGCGAAACACATCGCCGTCGCCCAGGTACAGGCCCAGCGCGCCGCCCGGCTCGATGAACAGGCCGAAGCCGCAGCGCGCCGGATGATCGAACTGGCTGATCAGCGTCTGCCGGGTCTCGACGGTCCAGGGCTTGACCCAGCATTCGATGCTCAGGCCGCGCAGCGGGATGTCGGCGGCGAGCCCCTTGGCCACATGCACGTAGGAGCCCGGGTGGATGGCCTGCACGCGCGCCGGTGCCGGCTCGAAACGGTGCACTGCCAAGTCGTCGCTGCGCCGTTCGACGTCGTGCCCAAGCCGGCAGATGCTCATCCGGTACGGTCGGTCGCTGCTGACGTAGAAATTCAGCGACTCGCCCGCATGCAGGCTCTTGCAGTCCGCATAGCCGTGCACGCCCGGCAGGTGCAGCGGTCGATGGGCGGGGATCGGCGTGGCGTCGGTGGGCATGTCAATCCTGCAGCGCCGCCTATTCGGAAGTGAAGCCCGAAGCCTTGATCACCGGGCCCCAGCGCTGCAGGTCATCGGCGATCAGGCCGGCAAGCTCCTCGGGCGTGCTCGGGCTCGGCTCGCTGCTGAGCTTGATCAGGCGCTCCTGCACGTCCTTGTGGCCCAGCACCTTGTTGAGCGCCGCATGCAGCTGCTCCACCGTCGCCTTCGACGTGCCGGCCGGAACGAACAGACCGGTCCATTCGAGGTTGTCGAAGTGGGGCTGCCCCAGTTCCTTGAGCGTCGGCACGTCGGGCAGCAACTGGGCGCGCCTGGCACCGTTGACCGCCAGCACCTTGAGCTTGCCGCTCTGCTGGTAGGCCACCAGGTCGGCGATGGGCGTGATGCCGGCGGCGACCTGGTTGCCGAGCAGGTCCTGCACCAGCGGTGCGGCACCGCGGTAGGGCGCCGCAACCAGCGCAACCTTGGCGTCGGCACCCAGCCGGTAACCCATGAACTGCGCCACGCTGCCCGGCGCCGGCACGCCATAGGTGGCCTTGCCGGGGTCCTTGCGCGCGATGTCGAGCCACTGGCGGACGTTGGCGGCGGGCAGGTCGGCGGGCACCGCGATGCCCTCGTAGAAGCTGGCGATGCGGCCCACCGCCTTGAAGTCCTTCAGCGGGTCGTAGCGCACCGACTTCGAGGTCAGTGGCAGCATCACCATCATGTGCATGTTGGCGAGCAGCACCGTGAGCCCGTCCGGTGCGGCGGCGCGCACGTAGTCGGCCGCGATCTGGCCGCCGGCGCCGGTGCGGTTGTCCACCACCACGGCCACGCCGAGCTCGGCCGCGAGCTTGTCGGCCAGCGTGCGCGCCTGCACGTCGGCCGAGCCGCCGGCCGGATAGCCGACGATCAGCTTCAGCGGCCCCTTCTGGGTCGGGACCTGGGCCGGCGCGGCCGCGGCGATGCAGAGCGAGGCGCTGGCGAGCGCGATCTTCAGGAGTGCGGGCAGTTTCATCGGGAACCTTTGGGCGGGGAGTGGGAAATGACGTTCAGGCCGGTTGGCGGACGGCGATCTCGTCGGCGAGGTCGCGCAGCGCAGCCTCGAGCATGTCGGCCAGCAGGTCGACCTCGGCCTCGCTGATGGTCAGCGGCGGCGTCACCAGTTGCATGTCGCCGTAGGCGCCGAGGTTGGCGCGGCGGTTGTACAGCGCGATGCCGCGCCGCAGCCCGTGCTCGGTGAGCCGCGCCGGCGCGTTGAAGCCTGCCGGCAGCTGTCGCTTGCTTTCATTGTCGGCGACGATCTCGATCGCCGTGAGCAGTCCCTTGCCGCGCACGTCGCCGACGATCGGTGAGCGCTCGGCCAGCGCCCGCAGCCGCCCCATGAGTTGCTCGCCGCGAATCCGCGCCTGGGCCACCAGGTCCTGGCGCACCACCTCGTCGAGCACCGCATCGGCCACCGCGCACGAAAGCGGATTGGTGAAGTAGGTGTGGCCGTGCACGAAGCCGCCGGCGCCGGCGACCGCATCGACGATGCGGTTCGGCACCAGCATCGCCCCGAGCGGCGTGTAGCCCGCCGCCAGGCCCTTGGCGAGCGTGACGATGTCGGGCCGCGCATCGGCGAAGTGATGCGCGGCCAGGAAGGCGCCGGTCCGACCGGCGCCGCTCATGATCTCGTCGTAGATCAGCAGCACGCCGTGGCGGTCGCAGATCTCGCGCACCCGTCGATAGTAGGCCGCTGGCGACACCACCGCGCCGCTCGACAGTCCGCCGACCGGCTCGAGGATGAAGGCCAGCACGCTGTCGGGGCCTTCGCGCACGATCGTCTCCTCGAGCGCATCGGCGCAGGCCATCGCGTGGGTGTCGGCCGTATGGCCTTCGGGCAGCCGGTAGCTCAGGGGCGCCGGCACCTTCGGCATCTCGCGCACCATCGGCCCGTAGAGGCCGAGTGTGTGGGCGTCGCCGGTGACCGCCAGCGCACCCAGCGTCGCGCCGTGGTAGCTGGGCTCGCGGGAGATCACCTTGAAGCGCCGGGCCTGCCCGCCGACGACCGCGTACTGGCGCGCCAGCTTCAACGCCGATTCGTTCGCCTCCGACCCGCCCGAAACGAAGAACGCGCGGTCGAAGCCCTCGCCCGCCAAGGTGCAGACCTTGTCCGACAGCGCGATGCTGTGCTCGCTCTCGAAAAAGCGCGGATAGGCGAAGGTCACGCGACCGGCCTGTTCCGCCATGGCCGCCAGCACGCGCGGATTCCCATGGCCGATGTTGGCGACCACGGCGCCGGCAGTGGCGTCCAGGTAGCGCCTGCCATCGGAATCCCACAGGAAGATGCCCTCTCCGCGGGCGATGCGCGGCGGCCGCGGCGTGCCCCGCGGCGCGTAGAAGCCAAGGACGGAGCCGCCCTTCGGCGTATCGCCGACGCGGCGTTCGATCGGATTCGTTGTGCTCATGCTGCGACGATACGGAGCCCGTCGGACTTCGAGAAGACGCATGGAGTGATGAAGTGCTATACGTATGGCGTATGAAGCACACCCATGACCGGCTCGACCTGCTCGACACCTTCATCAAGATCGGCGAAAGCGGATCCCTCAGCAAGGCGGCGCGCCTGCTCGGCACCTCACAGCCGACGGTCAGTCGCCGCCTGCTCGAACTCGAGCGCATGCTGGGCTGCAAGCTGGCCCTGCGAACCACGGCCAGTTTCTCGCTCACCGACGAGGGCCGTTCGTTGCTGGCCGAGGCGCGCGATCTCGGCGACCGCTGGTCGAGTCTGTCGCATCGGCTGTCGGGCGGCCAGAGCCGGCCCGAGGGCATGCTGCGCGTGATCGGTCCCTCGGGCTACGGCAACGGTTTCCTGACCGACGCCGTGACCGACCTGCGCGCGGCGCACCCCGCGCTGCGGGTCGAGCTGACCCTGACC
This sequence comes from Variovorax ginsengisoli, assembly GCF_030486595.1. Lineage (GTDB taxonomy): Bacteria > Pseudomonadota > Gammaproteobacteria > Burkholderiales > Burkholderiaceae_C > Variovorax > Variovorax ginsengisoli_B. The sequence continues at coordinate 129,818 of NZ_JAUJZH010000013.1, forward strand.
GACCGGGTGATCGACCTGGTGGCCTCGGGCGCCGAGTGCTGGATCTGCGTCGGCGAGGTTCGCGACCCCGACCTGGTGAGTCGCAAGCTGGGCGCGATGGAACGCATCCTGCTCGCCACCCCGGAGTTGCTGAAGCGGCTCGGGCCGGTCACGATCGCGCGGCTGCCATCACTGCCCTGCGTCGGGCTGGTGCCGTATGTGCAGGGCAATGTGCGGCTGCTCGACCGCTCGGGTCGCCCGCGCATGGTCGCCCTCGACACGCCCATCAAGACCGACAGCCTGCTGTCGAGCTACCGGGCGATCCTGAACGGCGCCGGCATCGGTGCCGCCGCGCCCTGGATGTGCCAGGACGACCTGAAGGCCGGCCGGGTGCAGCGCGTGCTGCCGCACTGGTGGCTGGAACCGATCGGGATCCACGTCGCGCTGCCGCCGGGCCTCTACCGGCCCGCCAGGGTGACGGCCTTCATCGATGCGCTCAAGGGGCGGATGCACTCGCTGCCGGGCTTCCGACCGGCAACCTGAAACGCCTCAGCCGACGCGCTTGATCGTCACCTTCACCGAGCCGTGGTTGTTGAGGTAGGCGAACCAGGCGTCGTTCGCGAACAGGCACAGCTCGGGATCGGCGTCGCCGCTCTGCCCGGTGTAGGTCCAGGCGGCATGCATGCCGATCGGGAACATGCAGGCGTCGGAGCGCCCGACGGCCCCGATCAGCTGGAACCAGCGGCCCTCCTTGCAGCGCAGCGCCCAATGCGCCATCGACTGGATCAGGCTGGGCTCGATCCGGCCGTCGGCGCTGGACGCCTGGTGCCAGTCGACCCATCGGCTGTCGTCGGCGGCGATCTCGTAGGTCTCGCCGGGCGCCAGCAGCACGCCGGTCGGGTTGTAGTAGCTGGCGCTCGCGATCGCGAGCGGCCCGGATGAGTCCCCGACCGCTAGATGTCTGGCCATGACTGCCCTCCTTTTACGGGTCCCTGCGCTGAAGAGGCGTCTGCAATTTCCTCTTCCCCCGACGTATTTGTACTCCTTCTTTCGAGGCGGCGCCGCCGGTTCGTCGTGTTTGAGACACCCGGATTTTCCCGATGGATTCCTTACACGGAGTGCCTCGTTCTTTACGCGGTGTTTACGCACGCGACCGTAGGCTCGACGCTTCTTCATTTCGCTCTTCGATCCATGCACCACGTGATAGCCAGAACCCTCTCGATCGCCGCCCTGACGACCCTGCCGATGCTCGCGAGCGCCCAGCTCGCGGGCAACCTCGCGCTGACGACCAACTACAAGTTCCGTGGCCAGGACCAGGACATGCTCGGCAAGGACGACTTCGCCAACAACAGCTACTTCAAGCCGGCGATCCAGGGCGGCCTCGACTACGCCTTCGGCGACAGCGGCTTCTATATCGGCAACTGGAACTCCAGCGTCAACTGGCTCAAGGGCAACTCCATCGAGATGGACTTCTACGGTGGCTACAAATTCAAGGGCGGCCCGATCGACTGGGACGTCGGTGTGCTGACCTATGTCTACCCCGGCAACACCGCCGGCAACACCACCGAGATCTACGGCGCCGGCACCTGGGCCAACGAGTCCTTCGGCGCCTTCACGGCCAAGTACTCCTGGACCGTGTCCAAGGACTACTTCAACTACGCCGGCAACCAGGGCGGCTCGGGCCTGGACGGCACCCACACCGGCTACCTGAACCTCGCCTACACCAAGGAGATCATTCCCAAGGTGACGCTGAAGGCGGCCGTCGGCTACACCTTCTTCAGCAGCGACATCCGGAGCCTTGGCTACAAGGACTACGTCGACTTCAACGTCGGCGCCGCCTACGACTTCGGCAGCGGGCTGTCGCTCGGCGGCTACGTCCAGGGCGGCAACGAGCAGAGCGCCTTCAATGCGGTCGTCAGCCCGGGCATCCCGTCGCCGATCGGTCCGATCGGCCAGACCAACTACTCGCCCAACGCGACCCGCTTCATCCTGGTCCTGACCAAGACGCTGTAGGGGAAGGCTCTACACGCGGCGTGCCCCGCGGCTGACGGCCCGGGCCCGGCATCGCGGCGATGGTGAGCCCATGTCTCGGGGAGGTCTCCTCGAGTTCTCAACCGGCCTTCTCCGCCTGAAGGCTCTTGAAAGGACTGACACCATGGCACTCGACAATGAATTGCTCGACCGCCGCGATTCCCGCGGCGAACCCCTGGCCCACGAGGAGGTCGTCGATGTCCTCAACGATCTCCTGGAAAACACGCGGGATGGCGGCTACGGATTCCTGGCCTGCGCCGAGGAGGTCGAATCCCCGGCCGCGAAACAACTGTTCGCAAGCCGCGCCGAGGGTTGCCGCCAAGCCGAGGCTGAATTGCTGCAAATGATCGCGGCCTACGGCGGCAAGCCGGCCGATGGCGGCACCGCCGCGGGTGCCTTGCACCGCGGCTGGGTCCACGTGAAGGGATCGCTCGGCGCCAACAGCGAGTTGTCGATCCTCGAGTCCTGCGAACGCGGCGAAGATACGGCCATCGCGCGCTATCGCAAGGCGCTGAAGCAGAACCTGCCGCCCGACGTGCGCAGTCTGGTCGAACGCCAGGCGGCGGGCGCGCAGCGCAACCACGACCAGATTCGGGACCTGCGGAACGCAGCGCGCGCTGCCAAGAACTGACCGGCGCGGTCCCGCGGGCGACTTTGGCTGCGGGATTCGGCGTCCTAGAATCGCCGACCCCCAGCCAGGGCCCGCCCGATGACCGAAGCCTTCACCCAAGCACCCACCCTTTGCGGGCCGCTGCCGGATGCATCAGCGCGCACTACCAGAACATGGTGGTCGAAGGCGAGGAAGTACGGGCCTTCGTCGACCGCGATGCGTTGCAGCCGCGCTTCGTGCGCCCGCGGCGGCAGCGCGCTCGCGCGCAGCGTTGATCGGAGGCTCGTGATAGTCGTAGCCGACGAAGGTGGAAGCCGGGTGGCCTCGGCCAGAACGATCGTCGATGCGCCGAAGCCGCAGCCGACGTCGGCCACGCGGGCACCTGCGTGCAGCCGCTCATGCCGTCCAGGGTCGCAATCCAGCTCGGCGCCAGGTTCGCGTTGTAGCCGGCCCTGAAGAGGCGCTCCGTGCCTGAGAACAGGCTCGGGTGATGCTCGTGCCAGGCGAGGCCGGTGCCATCGCGAAAGGCCCTCTGTACCTTGTCGATGTCGAGGAACATCGACATCAGGCATTCGAACCCACCGCCCATGAAGGCAGGACTGCTGTCGTCCGCTAGCACCAGTGCGGCCTCGGGCGACAGCGCGTAGGTCTGCGCCTCGGGGGCATAGTCGACGAAGCTGCTTGCCGCCTGCGCGCTGAGCCACTCCTGCGCGTAGCGCAAGCGCAGGTGCGTGCGTTCGCTGAACTCGTCCATCGTCATCGGCCCGGCGCCGGCCATCGCCTTGTACAAACCCAGGCGGTCTCCGAGGATGACCAGCGGCGCGCTGGCGAGCGCGCCGAACTCCGTGACCATCCTGCCCATCAGGGCATCCAGCTTGCCTTCATCGATCTGCAATGACTTCACTCCTCAGGGTTGCGTCGTGCCGCATGACCGATCGCGCGGGTGACGGGTTGGACTCGTTGGATAGTTCGGGCCGTGGTGTCCCGCGTTACGCGACATGACTGGGCTTCCGGGATGTGACGAAATCGTGAACTTTCATTGATGACCTCGTGAGGCCATGCGGCCAGACTTGAGTCCGGAGTAATCCTCGATGCAACGCAGCAACGAGCCACTCCGCCAGCCATTCAACTCAACGCCCAAAGGAGTTTCAAATGAACGCAAGTCATCAACTGGTTCAGGGTGCCATCGCCGGCCTGCTCGCACTGGGCCTCGGCGCGGCCAGCACCGGCGCCTTCGCGCAAAAGGTCGAGACCGAAAAATGCGCCGGCATCGTCAAGGCCGGCAGCAACGACTGCGGCACGAGCAAGAGTTCGTGCGCCGGTACTTCGACGTCAGACCGCGACCCCGAAGCCTGGATCTACGTCGCGAAGGGCACCTGCGCGCGCATCGCGGGCGGCACCGTGACCAACAAGCCCGAGAACGTGCACGGTGGCGCCGCCGCCGTGAAGAAGGGCTGAGGAGACCATCGTGCACTACGCAGGCTCCATGACTGCCACGCACGCGACCCGCACCGGCCTGCACTTGCGCATCATCGCGCGGGTGCGCGCCGTCGGCCGCTGCCTCCAGGCGTTCGCTCCGGCGGTCGACCTCGGCGTACGACTCTTCGTCGCCAGCGTGTTCTTCAGGTCGGGGCTGACAAAGATCGCCACCTGGAGCTCCACGTTGTCGCTGTTCGAGAACGAGTACGCGGTGCCTCTGCTGCCGCCGGAGTTCGCAGCCTACCTCGGCACCGGCGTCGAGTTGCTCTTCCCGGTCCTGCTGGTGATCGGCCTGGGCACGCGCTTCTCGGCCTTCGTGCTCTTCGTGTTCAACATCATCGCCGTGGTCTCCTATCCCGATCTCGGCGCAGTGGGACTGCGTGATCACCAGACCTGGGGCCTGCTGCTGCTGGTCACGCTGCTGCACGGACCGGGCAAGCTTTCGCTCGACCACCTGGTCGCAAGGCGCTTTCCCGTGCCATGAACCCGGGAGCGCATCGAAGCGCTCTCGACATCCCAGTTCCATCCCCAGGAGCCTTCCATGCTCAAGCACAAATCCGCCATCGTCACCGGCTCGACCAGCGGCATCGGCCTCGGCATCGCCCGCGCACTGGCCCGCGATGGCGCCGACATCATGCTCAATGGCTTCGGCGAGCCGCAGGAGATCGAATTCACGCGCGCCGAGCTCGAGCGCCAGTTCGGCATCGAGGTGCGCTACTCGAGCGCAGACATGAGCCAGCCAGACCAGGTGCGGCAGATGGTCGCGCTGGCCGAGGACAAGTTCGGCAAAGTGGACATCGTGGTCAACAACGCCGGCATCCAGCATGTCGCACCGATCGAGGCGTTCGCCGACGAGAAATGGGACGCGGTGCTGGCAATCAACCTCTCTTCGGCCTTCCACGTCATCAAGGCCGTCGCGCCCGGCATGAAGGCGCGCCGCTTCGGCCGCATCATCAACGTCGCCTCGGCGCACGGGCTGACCGCGTCGCCGTTCAAGTCGGCCTACGTGGCTGCCAAGCATGGGCTGATCGGCCTGTCGAAGGCCGTCGCGGTCGAACTCGCCGAGTTCGGGGTCACCTCCAACACCATCTGTCCCGGCTACGTGAAGACGCCGCTGGTCGACAGGCAGATCGCCGACCAGGCCAAGGCCCACGGCATCTCGCCCGATGAGGTGGTGCGCAACGTCATGCTGTCCCACCAGGCGCGCAAGGAGTTCATCCGGGTCGAGGAACTGGCGGCGCTGGCCGTGTTCCTGGCTTCCGACGCGGCCGCCTCGATGACCGGCACTGCGCTGGCCATGGACGGCGGCTGGACATTGCATTGAGTGCAGGGGGTCGACCATGGCGAATTCAGGCAAGCCGCGAGGCCCGGCCGGCAACGGGCGCGGCAACGGCGATCTCCCGGGCCAGGTCGTTCTGGTGCTGCAGGGTGGCGGCGCGCTCGGCGCCTACCAGGTCGGCGTCTACGAGGCGCTGCACGAAGCCGGCATCGAGCCCGACTGGGTCATCGGCACCTCGATCGGGGCGATCAATGCCTCGTTGATCGCCGGCAACCGGCCCGAACACCGGCTCGAGCGCGTGAACGCGTTCTGGAATCTGATGCAGGCGTCGACGTTCGCATTCGGTGTTCCGGACTGGATGGGCCTGGGCAACATGATGTCGAACATGGCGACCGTGCTGCGCGGCATCCCGGACTTCTTCACGCCCAACCTGCATGCACTGCGCGGATCCGCCGCGCAGCTCGGGGCGGAGGCGGCTTCCTACTACAGTACGGCGCCGCTGCGCGGGACGCTGCAGTCGCTGGTCGATTTCGAGTACCTGTGCCAGTGTCGCACCCGTCTGACCGTCGGTGCGGTGAACGCCTGCAGCGGCGAAATGCGCTATTTCGACACCCGCAAGGAAGTGCTCGGCGTCGATCACGTGATGGCCTCGGGCGCCCTGCCCCCGGCCTTCCCTGCCGTGCGCATCGACGGCCAGCCCTACTGGGACGGGGGCATCTACTCCAATACGCCCATCGAGGCCGTGCTGGACGACAAGCCGCGGCGCGACTCGGTGATCTTCGCTGTCAACGTATGGCACCAGACTGCGCCCGAACCCGACTCGATCTGGCAGGTGATGGCGCGCCACAAGGACATCCAGTTCGCCAGCCGCGCCGACAGCCACATCGCGCGGCAGAAGCAGATCCACCGGCTGCGCCATGTGATTCGCGAACTGCACAAGCAGATACCGGCATCGAAGCAAGCCGACCCGAGGGTGATGGAGCTGGCTTCCTGGGGCTGCGGCACGACGATGCACGTGGCGCATCTGGTCGCGCCGCGCGTCGACGGAGAGGACCACACCAAGGACATCGATTTCACGCCCGCGGGCATCCGCGCGCGCCGCCAGGCGGGCTATGCCGACACCTGGCACATGATCAGGCGCGCGCCCTGGAAGGAGGCCGCGACCGATCCTATCGAAGGTGTGATCGAGCACCGCTGATTCTCGGGAAGCCACCGGGGTGCAACGATGACCATCGCGCTCGCCAGTCTCGCGTTCGCGATCGCCGCCTGCTGCGCCGTCGTGATGGGCTTCGCCATCCAGCGCGGCGCCACCTGCACGGTCGCCGCCATGGAGGAGATCGTGCACGAGCGCAGTTGGCTGCGCCTGCTGGGCCTCGCCGAGGCTTCGCTGTGGGTGGCCGGGGGCCTGCTCGTGGCGCAGGCGCTCCACCTGCTGCCGGCCATGCCCCCGGGCTACCCGCTGAACCGCTGGACGGTGCTGGGCGGCGCGCTCCTCGGTCTTGGCGCCTTCGTCAACCGGGCCTGCGTATTCGGCGCCATCGCGCGCTTCGGGTCGGGCGAGTGGGCCTATCTGTTCACGCCGCTGGGCTTCTACCTGGGCTGCCTGAGCGTCGGGCCGCTTTTCGCGGCTGGCGCGCACACCCAGCTGTCGGAGGGCTCGCCGGTGCTGCGTGCGCCGGCATGGGTGGCGTGGCCGATCCTGCTCCTCATGGCCTGGCGCCTGGTCCGTCAGTTGCGGGGCGGGCCGGGCTTGCGCGACGCGCTGACCACGCGCATCTGGTCGCCGCATGCGGCCACCACGGTGATCGGCATCGCCTTCCTCCTCATGCTGTTGCTGGTCGGCGCGTGGGCCTATACCGACGTGCTGGCCGAACTGGCGCGCGGCATGGCCACCCGCCTCTCGGCGCGCTGCCTGCTGCTGCTGGCCCTGCTGTGCGGCGCTGTGTGGGGCGGCTGGACGGCCGGGCGCTTTCGCAGCACGCCCGTCTCGGCGCCGCAGCTGCTGCGTTGCCTCGCCGGCGGCGTCCTCATGGGCTGGGGCAGCCTGCTGATCCCGGGCGGCAACGATGGGCTGATCCTGGTGGGGATGCCGCTGCTCTGGCCCTATGCCTGGGTGGCATTCCTCGCGATGTGCACCTCGATCGGGGCGGCCCTGGTGGCCCGAATGGCGTGGGGTCGGCCGCACTGACGACTGACGGACAAAGATCACATTTCGATCACGGGTGCGGCGGCGCAGCGGCGCAATCCTAGAATCCCCATGACCCAGGAGGCAGCGATGGAAAAGTCCTCGGAATCGTTGACAGCATGCGCCGGCATCGGCCTGCGCTCCGAGCATTGCGCGGCGTTCATCGCATCGCGTCCACCGGTCGGGTTCATCGAGGTCCACAGCGAAAACTACTTCGGCCGCGGCGGCAAGCCGCTGCATTTCCTCCGGCTCGCCCGCCAGAGCCATGCGCTGAGCCTGCATGGCGTGGGACTGTCGATCGGCTCGGTCGATCCCCTGAGCCAGCCCTACCTGGCGCGGCTGGGCGAGCTGATCGAGATGCTCGAGCCGGCGCTGGTGTCCGACCACCTGTGCTGGAGTTCGGTGGGCGGCATTCACGCCAACGACCTGCTGCCCCTGCCCTTCACCGAGGAGGCGCTGTCGCACGTCGTCGCCCGTGTGCAGCAGGTGCAGGAACGCCTGCGCCGACGCATCCTGCTCGAGAACGTGTCGAGCTACCTAGCCTACGTGCAGTCGACGATGCCCGAGTGGGAGTTCCTCGCCGAAGTCGCGCGCCGCAGCGGCTGCGGCATCCTGCTGGACGTCAACAACATCTTCGTCAGCGCCCACAACCACGGCTTCGAGGCGATGCACTACCTGCGGGCCATCCCTCGCCAGGCCGTGGAGGAAATCCACTTGGCCGGCTTCACGCGCACGCCTCTGGGCGACGGCGCCGAGATCCTGATCGATACGCACAGCGCGCCGGTGGCCGACGCGGTATGGACGCTCTATGCGGCCGCGCTGGAGCGCTTCGGGCCGGTGCCGACCCTGGTCGAATGGGACGCCGACCTGCCGGCCTTGTCGGTGCTGGTGGCGCAGGCCGCAAAGGCCGAATCGCTGATGGAGCTGCGCGATGGGTGCGCTGCCTGAGGTCCAGGCCCGCGTCATGGACGCGCTGCTGCACGATGGCGCGGCCGCGACAGCGCTGATTCGGCCCACGGCGTCGCTGTCCGCGCGGCAGCGCCTGCAGGTCTATCGCCACAACATGTTCGAGAGCCTCACGGCCGCGCTGGGCGCCGTCTATCCGGTGGTGGCGCGCCTCGTCGGCGACGGCTTCTTCAGGCAGGCGGCGAAGGCCTTCATCGTCGCGCATCCCTCGCGCTCGGGCAATCTGCAGGACTTCGGCGGCGCGTTCGCCGGCTTCCTCCGCGCCTGGCCCGTCGCCGCCGGCCTGCCCTACCTCCCGGATGTCGCCACGCTCGAATGGGCCCTGCACCACGCCTACCACGAGGTCGAGCTGCCCGCCCTCACGCTGGAACGGCTGGCGCAGGTGCCGGCGGCCGAGCAGGCCGGGCTGCGCCTTCGCCTGCAGCCCAGCGCGCGCTTCGTCGGCTCGCGCTACCCGCTCCTGAGAATCTGGCAGGCGAACCAGCCGGAGGCCCTCGACGACGAATCGACCATCTCGCTCGATGAAGGCGGCGTGGACCTGCTCGTCGTCCAGTGTGCGCTGGAGATCGAGTTCAGGCACCTGGGCCCCGCCGAGGGCCGGTGGCTTCGTGCCCTCGCCGGCCAGGCCGGCCTGGCGGAAGCGACCGGGCGCGCGATGGATGCCGATCCGGCCTTCGATCTCATGGCGGCGCTGGCGCGCCATCTGGGACTTGGACTTTTCACGTGGGTGTCGACATGAGCCGCCGCGTACTCGTGATCGAGGACGACCCCGACATCGGCCGCCTCGTGATGCTCCAGCTGGCCGAGCTCGACTGCGAAGGCCGCCTGATCACGGACGGCGTGGCCGGCCTGGCCGAATGCGAGGCCGGCAACTACGACCTCCTGATCCTCGACCTGATGCTGCCACGCATGGATGGACTGCAGATCTGCCGGCGCCTGCGAACGCAAACGCGCTACACGCCGATCCTGATGCTCACCGCCAAATCGTCAGAGCTCGACCGCGTGCTGGGCCTGGAGCTCGGCGCCGACGACTACCTGACCAAACCCTTCAGCATGCTCGAACTCGCCGCGCGCGTGAAGGCGGTCTTCCGGCGCGCGGACCATCAGCAGGCGGCCCAGGCCGCGCAGAGCGCCAGCGAGGCGCGACTGATCGAAGCGGGGGGCCTGCGCCTCGACCTGCATCGCCACGAGGCGATGCTGGACGGCAAACCCGTTGACCTGACCGCCAAGGAATTCGACCTGCTGGTGTACTTCGCGCGCAGTCCCGGTCGCGTCCACACGCGGGCGCAGCTGCTCGACCAGGTCTGGGGCTACAGCCACAGCGGCTACGAGCACACCGTCAACTCGCACATCAACCGGCTGCGCAACAAGATCGAGCGCGATCCCGGCAACCCCGACTACATCCAGACGGTATGGGGCGTGGGCTACAAGTTCGGCGAGCCGCGGCCCTGAAGATCGGACCCGCCGTGGACCTCGTCGACATGGCCCTCATCGCCCTCGTCTCAGGCGCGGTCGCCGCCCTGTACGTCTCATGGCGGGCTGCGCGGCGACTGAAGCGCCTGGCCGACACCGTCGACGCCTTCGCGCGTGGCGGCTGCACCGATCGCCTGCGCGTCGCGGGCGCCGATGCCCAGGGGGACGCGATCGATCGCCTTGCCGCGCACCTGGAACGCATGTCCGCCCGCATCGGCGAGCAGTTCGCCGAGATCGAGCGCGGGGTCGATCGGCGTCGCGAACTCCTCGCCAACGTCTCGCACGACCTGCGCACCCCCTTGACCTCGATGCAAGGCTACCTCGAACTGCTGCTGCTGCGGCACGGCAGCCTGCCGCCCGCCGAGGAGCGCAACTACCTCGAGACGGCGGTGCGCCATAGCGAGCGCCTGGGGCGGCTGGTGAACGACCTGTTCGAGCTGACCCAGCTAGAGGCCGCCGAAGCGCTGCCGCAGCCGGAGGCGTTCTCGCTCGCCGAGCTGGCCCAGGATGTGGCGCAGAAGTTCGCCCTGGACGCCCGAAGCCGCCACGTGCAGTTGCGCGCCGCGGACAACGCAGGCAGCGGCACGGTCCGCGCGGAGGCCGACATCGGCATGGTCGAGCGGGTCCTGGAAAACCTGCTCGACAACGCCCTGCGCCACACGCCCGACGGCGGCAGCGTGACGATCGAGTTCAGCGCCGATGCCCGCCGCGCCCGGATCGCCGTGCGTGATACCGGCTGCGGTATCGCACCCGCCGAGCTGTCCCGCATCTTCGAGCGCTATGAACGCGCGAGCCGCTCCGCGCCCGGCATCCAGGGCGGCCTGGGACTGGCCATTGCGCAGCGCATCGTGCGCCTGCATGGCGGCGAGCTGTCGGCCACCAGCGTCGCGGGCGCCGGCAGTTGCTTCGCCTTCGACCTCCCGCTGGCGGCGGCAGGGCCGGCCGCATCGCCGGCCCGCCGCATCGAGAGGATGTCCTCATGACCCCGCAGCACCCGATGGCGTTCGTGCTCCTGTTCGCCCTGGTGGCGGCCTTGCTCGCGGGGCTGGCCTGGTCGACCTCCCTGCGGGCGCGCCGACAGCGCGCGGCATCGGAAGAGCGGCTGGCGCAGCTCGAACGGCGGCTGGCCGAGCAGCGCGCCGCGGCGAGCCGGGCGGAAGCCTCGCGTGCCGCTGCCGAGGCCGAACTGCGCGCCAGCGAGGAGCGCTGTGCCGCGGCGCTGCGCGGCAGCCAGGACGGCATGTGGGACTGGGACATCGGCTCGGGCTGCGTCGAGCTCTCCCCGCGCTGGAAGAGCATGCTGGGATTCGAGGCCCATGAACTCGCCGACGACCTGGCAGGCTGGCGATCGCGCGTGCACCCTGACGACCGGCCCGCGTTCGAGCGATCGCTGGCCCAGGCGACCGCTGCGCATGCGGCGCCGGACGATGCGCGCTTCGAACACGAGATGCGCATGCTGCACAAGGACGGCAGCGTGCGGTGGGTGCTGTCGCGCGGCGTCGCCCTGCGGCGCGCCGGTGCGCCGCCCTACCGCATGGTGGGACAGGATACCGACGTGACGCCGATCCGGCGCGTCCTCGACGTGCTCCAGGCCGTGGCCGACGGGACGGCGGGGGCGGTCGGCGAAGCTTTCTTTCCGGCGATGGTGCGCCACTTCGCGCGCGCGCTCGGGCTCGATTGCGTCTTCGTCGCCGAATGCGCGGACCAGCCCGCGACGCGGGTGCGCACGCTGGCGTACTGGGCGGAGGGCAGCCTGCGCGACAACTTCGAATTCGCCCTGGCCGGCACGCCCTGCGAAGCCGTCGTCCAGGGCGGAAGCGCGTGTTTCCACCGCAGCGGCCTGGCGCGGATGTTTCCGCGCGAAGTCGGTTGGGAGGCCTATCTCGGGATGCCGATCGTTGCCAGCGACGGCCGCACCCTCGGCCACCTGGCGTTCTTCCATCGCACGCCGCTGGGCGACGAAATGCTGGTCGATTCGGTCTATCGGATCTTCCTTGCCCGCGCGGCCGCCGAGCTCGAACGGATTCAGGCGCTGGCCCGACGCCCGACAGGCGCATCGCCAGCCGGCGCACCGGCCGCCTGAGGCGCCGGGGACTTCGCCGCCGGCAGGTCGAACGAGAAGCAGCTGCCCACCCCCTCGCGGCTCTCCACGGCGATCTGGCAGCCGTGCAGCTCGACGATGCGCCTGGCGATCGCGAGACCCAGTCCGGCGCCGCCCGGCAGAGGGTTGCACGCCTTGCCGCCACGGTAGAAGCGATCGAAGACAAGCGGCAGCTCGGACGGCGGAATGCCGCTGCCGGTGTCGGTGACGCTGGCGATGACGCGCTCGCCCTCCGTCCTCAGCCTGACGCTCACCGAGCCGCCGCTGGACGTGTGCTTCAACGCGTTGCCGATCAGGTTGTCGAGGACACGCTCGACGAGACCCAGGTCGGCGTCGACCGCCGGCAGCGCGTGTGCCGGCTCGATCCGCAGCGTCACCGCCTTGCGGTCGGCCGCGAGCTGGAACTTCTGCACCACGTCGACCGCCAGTTCGGGCAGATGGAAAGCCTCGCGATCGAGCCGGAGGCCCTTGAAGTCGAGCTTGGCGAGCTCGAACAGCTCGTCGATCAGGGTTGCGAGGTACTCGCTCTGGCGCAGCGCGATCTCGAGGTAGCTCTGCCGGGTTGCGGGGGGCAATCGATCGCCCTTCAGCACCAGCATCTCCAGGTAGCCGCGCAGCGAAACCAGCGGCGAGCGCAGGTCGTGCGAGACGTTGGCGATCAGTTCGCTGCGCAGGTACACATTTTCGGCCTCGAGCTCTTCCTTGAGCCGCCCGACCTGCGCCAGCGCCTCGCCGAGCTGCTGGCGCGCCTCGCGGTGCTCGTGCACTTCGCGCTTCAGCCCCTCGAACAGCCGCGCGTTCTCGAGCGCGATGGCGGCCTGGGTCGCGAGCACGCGGACCACCCGCATGCGCTCCGCGGTGAAGGCGCCCGCCAGCACGCTGTTCTCCAGGTAGAGCACGGCAACCAGCCGTCCCTGCTTCTGCACCGCCACGCACATGACCGATCGGGGCATGTGGCGCAGCATGTACGGATCGCTGCCAAAGCGATCGTCCATGGCGGCGTTGGCCAGCACGACGCTTTGCGCGGTGCGCCGCACGTAGTTGACGATGCTCGCAGGCAGGTTGCGAGATGCGGCCAGCGGCGTTCCGGGTGCCATCGTCCACGCCGGCGCCTGCTGCGGCTCGGCGGCATAGACCAGCGCCTCGCCCTCGCGTTCGAGCACCAGGCAGCCGCGCTCGGCGCCCGCGTTCTCGATGGCGATGCGCATGAGGCGCGCGAGCAGCCGGTCCAGCTCGACCTCGCCGGCGATGGCTTGCGCGGCTTTCAACACGCTGTCCAGGTCCAGGTCGTCGACCTCTGGCGAACCCGGCATCGGTGCTGCGGAGGTCGGCGTCGGCGCCGGCAACTCGCGCGGGGCCTTGACGGCATCGCTCAGCAGCTCGGGGTACCTGCAATCGAGCTGCCCGACCTTGGCCGCGGCGCCCCAGCGCGCGTAGCCGGCGCGCGCCTGTGCCATGAACAGGCCCGCCAGCGCCGCATCGCCGCGCGCGAGGCGGAATCTTGCATGGAGTTCGTTGGCCAGCGCGAGTTGTTGAAGCATCCCGGGCCGCCCGGCGGAGTACTCGATCGCTTGCTCATAGTGCGTGATCGCTTCATGTTCACGGCCTTCGATCCGGTCGAGTTCGGCGGCGAGGAGCAGCGCGGGGCAGTGAAAGTTCTCCGCGCAATGCATGGCCAGACCGTCGAACGATGCGCGCGCCTGGGCGATCCGCGCCACGGCCGCCGGGCGCGCCTCTTCGCCCGCATCGGCGAGGCCCGCGGCCAACGCCAGCGCGCTCCAGAACTCGTAGACCAGGGGCCAGACCGTGCCGGCCATGTGGTGCACCGTCGCCCCCGCCACGCGCGCGGCCGCCAGTGCCTGCGCAGGGGTCCCGAGCATGCAGCAGACATGCAGTTTCGCCACGGCATGGACAGTCGCGAAGAAGGGGCTGTCGCGGTACGTGCACAGGTAGGCGTCTTCGTCGATCGCGGCGTCCGACAGGGACAACGGCCCCAGGGTCAGGCCCTGCAGCGCGCGGGCCCAGTTCAGGATCAGCTTCGTCGAATCGGCAAAACCCTGGTTCTTGAGCCTCTGGATCAGCGCAACGCTCGGTGAATACTCCCGCACGAACTCGGCCAGGTCCTGCGTGGCAAGGATGGCCGACCAGAGTTCGGTGCCGGCGCCATAGGCGGCATAGAGGAAGTCGCCGCTCTCGAGTCCGCTGCGGCAGGCTTCGCGGGCGTAGGGAATGCAGCTCGCCCAGGGCTGGCACCAGAAGTTCACGTGGGCGTGGAACTGCTGGTAGATCTTGGCGCGTCGCCGCGAATCCTCGAAGCGATGGTTCACGGCGAGCGCCAGCTTGCCGAAAGCATCGGCGCCCCGATAGTCGCCCCGCACCGGGCCGACCGTGATGGCATGCGTCACGTAGCCGTAGGCGGAGTCCTCGACGTTGCCGTGCACCAGCGACAGCCGGACCATCGTCGCCGAGATCAGCCGCGCCAGGGTCGGGTCGCCGAGAATGTAGGCCGAGGCCCAGATGTCGGTCAGCATCCGCATGACGATGAGGATCTTCGGGTCGTCCATCGCCGGCAGGTCGACCAGCGTGGCGATGTCCCGATCGCCCAGCAACGACGCGATGAGATCCATCTCGCGGGCCAGCGCGCGCTCCTTGTCGGCGGCGGCCTCGGGCAGCGAGACGTCGAACAGCGCGAGGCCGGCGCGCGTGTTCGCCAGCGCGTCGGCATAGCGTGCGGTGTGCTCGTACTGCACACTTCGCAAGCGATGGACACGCGCCCTGTCGATGTCGGTCGCGGCGCGGCGCAGAAGCAGTTCGAACTGCTGGTGCGCTGCCTCGAAGCGCGCGCACAGGTACAAGCTTTCGGCCGCTTCCAGGTGCAGGGCGAAGCAGAGCGCGTAGTCGGACGACCAGTGCGCCTCGGCAAGCAGCGCGATCCCGGCCTGGAAGAAATCCAGCGCCGCCTCGTGCGCGGTCGACTGTTTGGCCTTGCGACCGGCGTTCAGGTCGAGGCGTGCCACGGCGAGCCTTTCGTCTGCGCCGCCGATCAGGTCGCTTCCGCGGTTGAGGTGATGGACGATGTCGAACAGGCCCTGCTCGAGCTGGTGCGGCGTGGCACGCGACAGCAGCAGGCGGCCGATGCGCAGGTGCAGCATCGGCTTGCGCTCATCGGAAATCATTGCGTAGGCCGCCTGCTGGACCCGGTCGTGCAGGAAGGCGTGTGCCGGCTCCGCATCGCCGTCCCGGCGCGCCGCCGGGACGATCAGGCCCTCGGCCTCCGCCTCGGCGAGATCCTCGGCCACCTCCAGCGGTGGCTGCTCGCTGATGATCGCCAGCGTGCGCTGGTCGAAGCTGTTGCCGATGCAGGCGGCCAGCGTCAGGGCGTATTGGGATCGGTGAGACAGGCGCTGGATGTTGTGCTTCATCAGGTCGACCACGTCATCGGCCAGCGGCGCGCGTGCGATCGCCTCGATCCGGCAGGTCCATCGGCCGAGCGCCTCGTCGAAGCGGATATGACCGTCGCGCACCAGCAGCCTGAGGAACTGGACGACGAAGAAGGGATTGCCGCCGGTCTTCTCGAGCACCAGTCGCGCGAGCGGCTGCGCGTCGGCGGGTTCCCAGTCCAGCGTATCGCGGACCAGCGAACTGAGATCGGCCAGCCGGAGCGGACCCAGTTCCACGCGCTGAAAAGCAATGTCAGCGGCTGCCAGACCGTCGAGCGCCCGCGTCAGGCGATGAGGATCGTCGAGCTCGTAGTCGCGGCAGGCGCCGACCAGCAGCAGGCCGCGGATGTCGGCGCTCGCGAGCATCGGCTCGAGCAGGCTCAACGTGGCGGCGTCGGCCCACTGCAAGTCGTCCAGGAACACCACCAGCGGATGCGCGGGCTGCGCGACCGCCGCGACGAAGTTCTGGAACACGCGCTGGAAGCGGTTGAGCGTCTCGGCCGCGCCGAGCGGCACGGGCGTCGGCTGCTCGCCGATGATGAACTCGATCTCCGGGATGACTTCAACAAGCACGCTGCCATTGGCGCCCAATGCACGCAGCAGCTTGCCACGCCATTCGTCGAGGCGGCTCTCGCTCTCCGTGAGCATTTGCCGCACCAGGTCCCGAAGGGCCTGGACCAGCGCGCTGAACGGGACACTGCGGGCCACCTGGTCGAACTTGCCCGAGACGAAATAGCCTTGCTGGCGGACGAGGGGTTTGTAGAACTCGTGGATCAGGGCCGTCTTGCCGATCCCGGGATACCCGGACACGAGCAGCATCGGGGCCCGGCCGCGCCCGTCGCCTGCGCGCTCGAAGGCGGCCCGCAGCACGGCGACTTCATCCTCGCGCCCGTACAGCCTGGGCAGGTCCGGCAACCGCTCCCGGATGTCGCGCCGCCCCAGCGCGAACGCGTCGATGCGCCCGCGTGCGCTCCACTCGCGTTGGCAGAGCATCAGATCGTCGATCAGCGCAGCGGCGCTCTGGTAGCGCTCCTCGGGGGACTTCGCCAGCAGCTTCATCACGATCTGAGACACGGGGAGCGGGACATGGGCGTCGATGTCGATCGGCGCAGGCGGCCTGCGCGCGATGTGCGCATGGATCAGCTCCAGTGCGTCCTCCGAGCGGAACGGCGGCGCACCGACGAGCAATTCGTAGAGCACGACGCCCAGCGCGTACAGGTCGCTGCGATGGTCCGGAACGCGATCCATGCGTCCGGTCTGCTCCGGCGAGGCATACACGAGGCGCGCCACGTTCATCGAAGCCGCCGATGCAGGCGCACCATGGCTCATGTCGCCCAAGTCGATCAGCCATGCGCGATCGGCGGCGGGATCGCAATGCACCGCTTCGGGGCGCACGCCGTTGTGGACCCTGCCGCCGCGATGCAGCGCTGCCAGCGCCGCCGCGAGCTGGATGCCGAGCGCGAGCACCCGGCCCACGGGCAGCGGGCCCGCCGCCGCCAGCATGGACAGCGGCTCGCCTTGGGCAGCAGGCAGGTCGGACGATGCGTCTTCGGCGTTCATGGCTCTTCGGAAGGCGTGCTGGCCGCACTGTGCGCCCGTTTGGCAGACGATGGCAAGCCCGTGACCAAAGCGTGAAGTTTCATTGATCGGGGCGTGAGACTCGCAGGCCACAGTGGATTCCGGAGCCGCCATCGCGCGATCCGTCCACTCAGCCACCTTCAGGAGTCACACCATGCACACTGCCATCCCCCAATGTCATTCGATCTGGCGCCTGGCCGCGGCCGCCGCGCTCGTCACCGGCGCCTTCGCCGCGCTCGCGCCGGCCGCACAGGCCGGGCAATGCCCCGCCGACAAGGTCGTGGCCGATGGCCAAGGCCAGAAACCCGGTCCCGCCATGCCGAAGGACGTGACCGACGTGGTCCGCTACAGCACCGATCTGTCGAAAGAGCCGCTGGCGTTGCAGGGGCGCCTGTTCCGCCTGCGCCAACTCGAGATGAAGCCGGGAGGCATCGTGCCCTGGCACAGCCACAACGAGCGGCCCGCCATGATCTACATCGTCTCGGGCGAGGTGGTGGAATACGCGAGCAACTGTGCGGTGCCCATCACGCACCGGAAGGGCGACGTTGCACCGGAAAAGAACGGCACCTCCCACTGGTGGAAGAACACGGGCACCACGACAGCCGTGCTGATTTCGGTCGACCTGTTCCCCACCGAGATGAAAATGGACCCTCACGCGATGTAGACCGGCTCGCAGGCACCGAGGAAAGGCGGCCACCATGCAGACACCCTTCGACGCATTGATCATCGGCAGCGGCCAGGCCGGGCCTTTCCTTGCCGTGCGACTGGCCGGCGCCGGCCTGAAGGTCGCACTGGTCGAGCGCGAGCACCTCGGGGGCACCTGTGTCAACGACGGCTGCATGCCGACCAAGACGCTGGTGGCCAGCGCGCGCGTCGCCCACCTGGCACGCCGGGCGAGCGACTACGGCGTGAATGTCGGCCCTTCGGTCAGCGTCGACATGCGTGCGGTCAAGGCGCGCAAGGATCTCGTCGTCCGCAACGCAGTGGACGGCCTCGCGCGGTGGCTCGACGAAACACCGGGCCTGCGCGTAGTCCTCGGCCACGCCCGCTTCGTCGCGCCGCATGCCATCGAAGTCAACGGCGAGACCTTGGAGGCGCCAAGGATCTTCATCAACGTCGGCGCCCGGCCCATGCTTCCCGACTGGCCGGGGATCGCCGACATGCCGGTGCTCACCAACACATCCATGATGGACCTCGATGTCCTGCCCGAGCACCTGGTCGTGGTCGGTGCCAGCTACATCGGCCTCGAGTTCGCGCAGATGTTCCGCCGCTTCGGCTCGCGGGTCTCGGTGCTGGAATACGCGGATCGCGTCATCGCGCGGGAGGACCCGGAGGTCTCGCACGAAGTGCAGGCCATCCTCGAGGGCGAGGGCGTGCGGTTCCTGCTCGGCGTGCGCGAGGCCGTCGTGTCACGAGCGACCGGCGACGCGCCGATTCGCATCGCGTTGAAGTCCGGCGGCGTCGCGCAGGAGGTACGTGGCAGCCATCTGCTCGCCGCGGTGGGCCGGCGTCCCAACAGCGACTGGCTCGACCTCGACCGGGCCGGCATCGCGACCGACGCGCGCGGCTTCATCACCGTCGACGATCAGTTGCGCACCAGTGTCCCCGGCATATGGGCGCTCGGCGACGTCAATGGACTGGGCGCCTTCACCCACACCTCCTACAACGACCACGAGATCGTCGCGGCCAACCTGCTCGACGGCGAAGCGCGCCGCACCACCGATCGCATCCCCGCCTATGCGCTCTTTACCGACCCGCCGCTCGGGCGGATCGGCATGACCGAGGCACAGGTACGGGCATCGGGCCGGCCTGCCCTGGTCGGCGTGATGCCGATGAGCCGCGTGGGACGCGCGAAGGAACGCGGCGAGACGCAAGGCTTCATGAAGGTACTGGTGGACGCGCACACCGAGCGCATCCTCGGAGCGGCGCTGCTGTGCATCGAGGGCGACGAGATCGTGCACTCGCTGCTCGACGTGATGGCCGCCGATGCGTCCTGCCAGGTGATCCGTCGCTGCGTGCACATTCATCCGACCGTCAGCGAGCTGATTCCGACCCTGTTGGGCAACTTGACGCCGCTCTGAGAGGCGGGCTGAGGGTCGCCGCAGTTCCTGAGCGCGCACGCACCTACAACGAGCGCATCAGGCCACAGGCGGCGAGCCCGGCGCGGAATACACCCGATACCGGGAACATCGCGCTGGGCTCCACGGCCCATGCCGACGAGATGTTGATGATCGCGCCGCCCTTCTGCTTCCGATCAGGGCCGCTCGCGCGCCGCTGGCCCCAGTACCACCGGCGGTCCCGAGGGCGCCTTGAATCCATAGAAGCGCTCGTTGAGATACTGCGCGACAGCGGCGATGTCGTCCTCGCTCCAGTTCAACGCGGCTGCGGCTTGCCAGTTCACCACTTGCGCCTGGAGGCTGTTCCAGTCCTTCGCCAGCCTCCGGTCTCGCCAGTGAACCTGCGTGGTGTGGCAGGCGACGCAGTGCGTCGTGTACAGCAGTTCTCCGCGCGACTGGGCAGCGGCCGGCACGCCGGAGAGCGCGGCGACCGCCAGGAGGCACGCTGCCAACGGTGGAACAGTCATGGGATTCCTCTCATTCAGGCCGGCGCAGGCGGGGCCGAAAGGAGAGCATTGCGCAGTGGTGAAGCCCCGAGCTTGATGCAGCGCAATGACAAGCGACGTCATCGCCTCGCGCGAATGGCCGTTCTCTGGTTTGCGCACGATCAAGCCCCGGACGTTCCGATGGATCTAGCGTTCGCTCACGTCCCAACCCTCTTCAGCGAGGAAAGCCATGAGCCAACTGATTTCATCCCTGATGCATGCGAGCGTCCACAGCGCAGGCATGGACGACACGGTGGCGCAGGTCGAAGCATTGCTGGTCGACAAGCGATTGAGCTGGGTCCCGGTCATCGAGCCCTCGAAGCGCGACGCCATCGGCGTCATCAGTGCTTCGGACATCGTCGGCTTCCACGCCCGGTCACGTGACGCCGCCACCACGCGAGCATGGCAGATGTGCACCTACAAACCGATCGTGGTGGACATCGAGACACCCATCGCACTGGTCGCGGCGCTCATGGTCGAACGAAGCGTCCACCATGTGGTCGTCACCGACCGCAACGGCATCGCGGGCGTGGTGTCGTCGCTCGATTTTGTCCGGACTTTCGTTCCAGACCGCGGCGGCCCGAAGACGCTTCCATGAACATGGCGGGGCCGTCGCGCCGGCCTCCGCTCAATTCACCGAATCGGCCGCCAGCGACCACGGAAGCTCGAAGTCGGCGGTCTGCAGCAGCACCGGCTTCTCAGGATCGTGCCGGTAGTGCCGCATTGCCGCCCCCTCGATCCGGTCGGCGTGCTCCCGACACGCCTCGACGAGGCTGTCGCCCCCTCCCTGGGCGCCGAAGATGTCGCGCAACGCATCTTCGGTTATCTCCGCCACGACGCGAGGGCCTCCGTCGCCCTCCGGATAGATCGCGAACAGAACGCTCGCTCGATCGAAGCAGTAGATCGCATCGGTGGTCATGGGATGGCTCCTGTGTCTTTTCGCGCCTTCACGGCGAGACTGTCAGAGTGAAGCCGAACCGGCGCCCGCGCCTTGCGTCAGATCAAGGATCGCGAATGGCGCGCGTTGGCGCCGACTTGATCCAGCGCAAGTCGCGCCGCAGCCCACTGCCTACAGTGGCCCAAGCAGCATCGCAACACGTGTTTCTCGGGTGCGAAATCCGCAAACCTGTCTGTCATGAAAGGAATCATATGAAATCCGACGTCCAACTCAAGGAAGACATCCTGGCCGAGCTGAAGTGGGACCCGATCGTCAATGCCACCGATGTCGGCGTGATCGTCAAGGACGGCGTCGTGACGCTGACCGGCCACCTCGCCAGCTTTGCCGAGAAATACGCCGCCGAGCGGGCGGCTCAGCGAATCGGCGGGGTCAAGGCCCTGGCCGTCGAGATCGAGGTGCGGCCGCCTTTCGCCCACAAGCGAACCGACGCCGAGATCGCTTCGGCCGTGGACAGCGCGATCCAGTGGAACTCCCTGGTGCCGAAAGGCAAGGTCCACCCGATCGTGGAAAAGGGCTGGATCACCTTGAGCGGCGAGGTCGAGTGGGACTACCAGCGGCGTGCCGCGGAAGCCTCGTTGCGCAATCTCCTCGGCGTCGTCGGCGTCACGAACCTGGTCAAGGTCAAGCCGAAGGTGGACGCGACAGGCCTCGGCAAGAAGATCCAGGATGCGCTGGTTCGCCAGGCCACCCGCGAAGCGAGGCACATCGATATCTCGGTCGATGGCGGGCAGGTGACGCTCGAGGGCAAGGTTCACTCCTGGGCCGAACGCAAGGCGGCACAAGGTGTCGCGTGGGCGGCTCCGGGCGTCTCGAGCGTGATCAATCACCTGCACGTCGGCGCCTGACCCACCTCTCGAAGCTTTGGGGGACCTTGCCATGTCATCGAAGATTCTCTTGGCGATGCTCGTTGCCGTGGCAAGTGCCGGAGCGACCGCCGCCGACTACACGGCGCCCGGTCAACTGAGTCCCGCATCGACGCCGACGCAGAAGATTCGCGATGCCGCAAGCAAGGCCGCCCGCGATGCACAGATCGCCGCACAGAAGGCGGCCGACGCAGCCAAGGCCGCGGCCGAGCAGAGCCAGGTGAATGCCGGCAAGGTCTCGCAAGCGATCGCCGAGGCCATCCGCCGGGCGGCGAAAAAAGCGGCGGATTCGGCGAACCGCTTCGAGGAGAAGGCGTCGGAATCCGCCAGCCGGGCGCTCGATGCCAGCAAGGAAGCCGCGCTCAAGGCCCAAGAAGAAGGCAAGAAGGCGTCCGCCGCCACCAGGGAAGCTCTCGCGAAGGCCGAGGCGGCAGTCCAGAGCGCCATGGCTGCCAGCAAGGAAGAAGCCGAGGCGGCCGCTGGCGCAGCGCGTGAGGCGCTGCAAAAGGCCGCAGAGGCCACCCGGCAGGCGGCGCAGGCGGCGAAGGATGCGGTGGCCAGGACGGCCGGCAAATGAACGCCTGCCCGTCAAGCCGTCGCCGCGGCATACCCCACTGACTGCGCCAGCGTGATGCGCTGGTTCGGCGGCAGGCCCAGGGCCTGCGCCAGGCGGCGCCTGTCGATCAAGGCCCGGACCACCGTGCCCAGACCGAGCGCGGCGCAGCAGAGATAGACGTTCTGCGCCATGAACCCGGTGTCCGCGCCGGCAAGGAATGGCCGGTCTTCCGATGCGGCATCGACCATGCGGTCCAGCTCGGCCACGTAGACCAGGTTCAAGGGTGCCTGCGCCACGAAATCCTGTACGCCGGTGGCGCTGCGCAGATCCTCCGGGCTGACCAGAAGCAGGCGGTTCGTGCGAGGGTCATACCGGTAGGTCCCCTCGGCAAGGACGGCGTAGACATCGACCTCTTTCCAGTCGCGCGCCGAGGGCGCGGTACGTCCGCCCACCTGCTCGCGATTGACGCCCGAAGCTGCCCAGAGCAAGGCGGAGAGCGCCGCCGGCGGAATCGGATCGGGCCGGAACGAGCGCGTGCTGTGGCGCCGCTTGAGCACCTGGTCGAGCGTCGCCTGCGCGGGCATGGCCGGCGCCGGCAGCTTGAAGTCATCGGTTTCGAGGTTCAACGGAAGGGTCGACATGACAAGACTCCTGAGACGACGCGACAAGGATCGCGCAATGCCCCCGCCATCTCTTTGACCTGGCGCAATCGATTCGATGCTTGCGCGCGATCAAACCGCCCGCGAATCGGGCGACCTACCGTATGCGGCATTCGTCCAATTTCACCGGAACCATCGCCATGGCAGCCAAACAACTTCTCTTTCGCGAGGAAGCTCGCAGCAAGATCCGCAGCGGTGTGAATACGCTGGCGGAAGCGGTTCGCGTGACGCTGGGTCCGAGGGGCCGCACGGTCATCATCGACAGCGACTACGGCGCGCCGCAGATCGTCAACTCCGGCGTCGTCGTCGCCCGGTCGATGGAGCTCGAAGACCGCTTCGAGAACATGGGCGCGCAACTGCTGCGCGAGGTCGCCGCGCGCACCAGCGAGATGGCGGGCGACGGCACGACGACGGCAACTGTCCTGGCGCACGCCATGATCGAGGAAGGCCTGAAGTATCTGGCCGCCGGCATGAACCCGATGGACCTCAAGCGCGGCATCGACCACGCCGTCGAGGTCGTCGTCGCCGAATTGAAGGCCATCTCGCAGCCCTGCGGATCGTCGCAGGAAATCGCCCATGTCGCCTCGATCTCGGCGAACAACGATCGTTCCATCGGCGAGCTCATCGGCCAGGCGATCGACAAGGTCGGCCGCGAAGGCGCCGTGTCGATCGAGGACGGTTCCGGCCTCGTGAGCGAACTGGAGGTCGTCGAAGGCATGCAATTCGATCGTGGCTACCTGTCGCCCTACTTCGTCAACAACACGGAGAGGCAGACCGTCGAGATGGAGAACGCGCTGATCCTGCTGTGCGACCAGAAGCTGTCGACCATCGCCGACCTGGTCCCGCTGCTCGAGGCGGTTGCGAAATCGGGTGCTCCGCTGCTCGTGATCGCCGAGGACGTGGATGCGGACGCACTGGCCACGCTGGTCGTCAACAGCGTGCGCGGCGTGGTGAAGACCTGCGCGGTCAAGGCGCCGGGCTTCGGCGATCGCCGCAAGGCGATGCTGCAGGACATGGGCGTACTGACCGGCGGCCATGTCCTTTCGAGCGAGCTCGGCCAGACCTTGGCCAAGGCCACCCTCGATCACCTCGGGCGGGCCCGCCGCATCGTGGTCGATCGCGAGAACACGACGCTCATCGGCGGCGCCGGCGACGCGAAGGCGATACGGGAGCGCGCCGCGGCCATCCGGAAGGAACGCGATGCGCAGACCAGCGAATACGACCGCAAGCAGCTGGACGACCGGATCGCCAAGCTGTCCGGCGGCGTCGCGCTCGTGAAGGTCGGCGCGACCACCGAAACCGAGCTGAAGGAGCGCAAGCTGCGGGTAGAGGATGCGCTGCACGCGACCCGCGCGGCCATCGAGGAAGGGATCGTTCCCGGAGGCGGCGTCGCCCTGCTCCGCGCGCGGCGAGCGCTGAAGGATTCGGACGCCTCGAACCTCGACCAGGTGTCGGGCCTGCGGATCGTGCAGCGTGCGCTCGAGGAGCCCCTGCGCCAGATCGTGCTGAACGCCGCGGAGGAGCCTTCCATCGTGCTGCAGCGGGTCGACGATTCGCCACAGCGCAACCACGGCTACAACGCGGCGACGCGCGCGTACGGCGACATGCTGGAAATGGGCGTCATCGACCCGGCCAAGGTGACCCGGCTGGCATTGCAGAACGCGGCATCGATCGCGAGCCTGGTGCTCACGACAGCCTGCATGATCGCCAACGCGCCGAAGAAGCCGTCTGCCGATGCGCGTGCCGGCTTCGATCCGGCCATGGCGGGTCTTTGAGGAGCCTGGCCATGCGTCGTTTGCTGCCCGTCGCCGCCGCGCTGCTCGCGGCCGCGCACTGCGCCGGTGTGATCGCGCGCGATGCGCCGGTGCCGGTCCTGGCCCCGGGCGCATACCTCAGCGGCGGCGTCGGCGACAACGAAAGGCAGCGCATGCGCGAGAGCCGCGACCTCTTCAACCTGCGCCTCGCCTTTGCTGAAGTCGGCACCGGCGCCTACATCCCGGGTGTCGAGGTCCTGATCGAGCCGGTCGGCCCGGGGCCCTCGTACGGGCCATTCGTGGACGTCGGCCCGATCCTCTACGTGACGCTGAGGCCGGGCACGTACCTCGTTCGCGCCACCTATGCCGGCGTGGTCCGTTCGGCGACCTTGCGGGTGGGAAAGGGCGCGACGGCTGCCACGCTCTACTGGCCCGTCATCCCTGGCTGAGCCTGCCGCTGCACGGCGGTCCCGAACGCCGGAAACACCGGCCGCGCGCCGGCCCGCAAGGCCCGCCCGTGAAGATTCGGCCGCCGCGCGCCATCCGACTTTTCGAGGGAGCCGGCGACGTGCACCAGCGGGCAACCGATCGCCTCAAAGGTCCAGCTTGGCCACCCTCTTCAACGCATTCCGCAAGCCCGCTGCCGCGGGATTGCGGGTCTTGCCTTCGACGAGCACCTGGCTCGCCGAGACGGCTTCGCCGTAGTAGGCCCGGTTGAGCGCATCGTCGATATCGATCACTGATCCGTCCATGGCCAGGCCCATGAACACGCCCTGGACCGTCGAATAGGCAACGAACGCGCTGTCGAGGGAAGCACTGCCGGTGACGCCTTTTTTCCAAAGCGAGAATGAAGCCGAGGCGTCTGAACCGAGCTTGACCTTGCCTTCGTACAGCGCCTGCAAGGCCTTCTGCGTCCGCACGACCAGCACGGTCTGGGTCGTCGATGCGCCGACCTGGAGGCCAATGCTGGCGGACACCATGCTGTAGAACACGGGGCCGGCCCAGGCGCCGGTCTCCGGGTCGCGCACCAAGAGCGTCCCCTTGCCGGCGGAGCCCCCGACCAGTTCGGCCGCCTTCACGATCTGCGGAAAGATCAGCACGGCCTTGGCCTGTGCCAGCGCCTGCCTGAAATCTCCCAGATCCGGGTTCTGCGCGAAGGCATTGACCGTCGCCTCGGCCTTCCGGACCCACGCGGCGGCGGCGCTGTCGTCGTCTGCCGCTCGGACCGGCAGGCCACCCAGCGCGGCGGCGAGGCCGAGGGCCGCGCCCGAGACAATGACGCATCGCCTTGCGGGGTTCATGTGTAGCTCCAGAAAAAGGGAAGCGTGTCGCTCGCCTCCGATGGCTCTTTCGATAACTGCTCCGATCGTAGAGAGGGCGACGTCGGGAGGATTGACCTGCGTCAAGTCGTAGGCTGCGCTCGGTGGCGAAGCTTGCGCGCGGTCAAGTTCGGACTCGGCCATCGGCTTTAGCGTCGATGTGTTCGTCCTCGCGCCAAAGGCAGCAGATCATGAAAAAGCACTCGAAGCCCCGCCCCGCCCCCGGGCCGGGACGCACGCGCCGAGCCGCAGCCCCAACCCTTGACGAAGCGCCTGGAGGTGAGTCGCCCCGGCCCGTCTGGGATCCGGACCGAACCGACATCGAACGGCCGAACGAGCTGCCGGAACCTTCGATCGAGAGCGCGTCACGCGATGACGAGCCCGGCGGCGTGGAAGCGGCCGAATCGATCGTGAGGAAGGCCACGCCCTTCGAATAGACGCCGGCCGTCATCGTCCCGATACCGACGATTGACACACTGTTTCCGCTCGATGCGCCAGGTTCGCGATCGCTTTGCGAGGCCCGAATATCTTGGAGTCATGGAATCAATCGCGCACAGGAGACCATGATGAACGCCTCACATGCATCCCAAGCCTATGAACTCCGCTTCAACGCCCTCGCCACAGACCGGCGTTCTTTTTCGTTTCCCTGCGACGCCGCGGGGCATGTCGACCTGGATGCGCTGAGCCAGCGTGTATTCAACAACTACCTGTATGCCCGCGCGATGATGGGCCGGGAAGTGTCGTGGCCGGACGTGCGTCCGAGCACGACGCATTGATCGTCCGCGCCCACATGCCTGGCTGCCGCCGCCACTTCATCGCCGCGTTGGGGTTGGCCCTGGCACTGATCGTTTCGGGAGCCTGCCGGGGCCAGAGCCCGCCAGGGCCCGGCGACCTGCGTTCCGCCTACCTCGAACAGGTCGATCGGCGCCTGGTCGTGCCGCCCGACGAGAGCCTGCGCTACACCCGGATCATGCTCGACGCGCTGGCCGCCGCCGCCGCCGACCTGAGCGCCCCGCAGTACCTTGCATTGGTCGACCGAAGCCCGAACGTCCAGGCCATCTTCATCTTCTGGCTTGCACCGGGCGCGGTGCCCGAACCGATCGGCGCGTCACCGGTCTCGACCGGACGCGGCGGCGAGTTCGACCACTTCCGCACGCCGCTGGGCGTTTTCGAGCACACGCTCGCCAATCCCGATTTCCGCGCCGAAGGCACCTTCAACCAGAACGGCATCCGCGGCTACGGCCTCGCCGGCATGCGGGTCTTCGATTTCGGCTGGCAGCAAGCGGATCGCCTGTGGGGACGCGGCGGCACCAGCACCATGCGGCTGCAGATGCATGCGACCGATCCGGACCGCCTGGAGCCCCGCCTCGGCACCGCGCAATCGAAGGGGTGCATCCGCATACCGGCCGCGCTGAATCGCCTGCTCGACCGCTTCGGCGTGCTGGACGCCGACTACCTCCGGGCCCGCGACGAAGGCGCGCCGCCGTGGGTCCTGCCGGCCACGCAGACGCCGGTCGACGGCAGCGGACGCCTGCTCGTCGTCGTCGATACGCAGCGGACGGAGCGGCCCGCCTGGGCCGCTGGGCCGGCCCTCGTTCGGCCTGGCCCGAAGCGGCTGAGAGTTGATCGGGCGCAAGAAGCCGCCGCGCCCCGCCTTCCTTGAGCCAGGCGCCGCATTTTTATCGACGGATGTCCTGCCGTCTTGACGCTGATCAAGCCCGCCGCTGCAGCCATGGCGAGACTCCAGCATTGCCGTCGAGAACCGAGAAGATGGACGACCCGAAGGATTCACTGGACCGCACCCTGCATGCCGGCATGGCCTGGCTGACCCGGGGCCTGTCGCCCGCCTCCCTGATGCTTGCCTGGTCGGACTGGGCGCTCCATCTGGCCGTGCAGCCGGCGCGCGGCACGCAGGTGCTGATGGTCCGGCCCTGGTTGATGGCGATCGAAGCCGCCATCGAGGCGCTGAAGTCCGCGTCCGGCCGCCGCGCGCCGGAACCCTCCTGGAGCGAAAGCGATCGCCGGCTGTCGGACCCCGCGTGGGATACGTGGCCGTTCAACCTCTACCGCCAGTCCTTCTGCGCCGGCGAACAGTGGCTGCACGCGTTGACCGAAGGCGTGCCCGGCGTCGACCGCCATCACGAGCAGGTTGTGGCCTTCGCGGCGCAGCAGGTGCATGACATCTTCTCCCCGGCGAACGGGCTCGCTTCCAATCCGCAGGTCCTGCAGCGGACGGCGATGACCGGCGGACTCAACCTGCTGCAGGGCGTGCAGAACTGGGCGGAAGACCTGCAGCGCACGCTTCGCCGCCTGCCGCCCCTGGGCGCCGAGGCCTTTGTACCCGGGCAGGCCGTCGCGGTGACACCTGGCAAGGTGATCCTGCGCAATCGCCTTATGGAACTGATCCAGTACTCGCCCACGACAGGGACGGTCCACCCCGAACCCGTGCTCATGATGAGTGCGTGGATCATGAAGTACTACATCCTCGACCTGTCGCCGCACAACTCGCTGATCCGCTATCTGGTCGACAAGGGCCACACCGTGTTTGCGATCTCATGGAGAAATCCCGGCGCCGAAGACCGCGAGCTCGGCATCGAGGACTATGTGGCCCATGGCCTGATGGCCAGCCTGGACGCCATCCGGGCGATCGTTCCCGACAGCCGCGTCCATGCGCTCGGCTACTGCCTCGGCGGCACCTTGCTCGCGATCGGGGCGGCCGCCATGGCGCGGGACGGCGACGATCGGCTGGCGACAGTGACGTTGCTGGCCGCGCAGACCGACTTCACCGAGCCCGGACCGCTCGGCCTCTTCATCGACGAAAGCCAACTCACTTTCCTGGAGGACCTCATGGCACGCCAGGGGTACCTCGATGCCAGGCAGATGGCCGGCGCCTTTGCCCTGCTGCGCGCGGTCGACCTCATATGGTCGCCCATGGTTCAGAACTATCTCCTGGGAGAGCGCGCGCCGATGACCGATCTCATGGCGTGGAACGCCGACGGCACCCGCATGCCCTACCGGATGCACGCCGACTACCTGCGCCACCTGTTCCTCGAGAACCGACTGGCGGGAGGACATTTCAGCGTCGCAGGAAAGCCGGTCTCGCTGGGGGACATCA
This sequence comes from Variovorax ginsengisoli, assembly GCF_030486595.1. GTDB lineage: Bacteria > Pseudomonadota > Gammaproteobacteria > Burkholderiales > Burkholderiaceae_C > Variovorax > Variovorax ginsengisoli_B. The sequence goes on from NZ_JAUJZH010000013.1 coordinate 158,765, forward strand.
AGGTCCCGATGTTCGCGGTCGGCACGCGCACGGACCACGTGGCGCCCTGGCGCTCGGTCTACAAGCTGAACCTGCTGTGCGACAGCGACATTCATTTCGTGCTCACCGACGGCGGCCACAACGCCGGCATCGTTAGCGAGCCGGGCCATGCGCACCGCAGCTACCGCATTCTTCGGCGTTCCGCGAATGCGCCCTATGTTTCGCCGGACGCCTACGAGGCTGACGCCGAGGCCGTCGAGGGCTCGTGGTGGCCGGCGCTCCAGGCCTGGCTGGCCGGCCACTCCGGCGCCCGGCGAAAACCGCCCGGCATGGGCAACCCGCGTCGAGGTCTGGCGCCGATCTGCGACGCGCCGGGAACCTACGTCCATTCCTCCCTCCCGACCGAAAGGAAGCCATGAAACCCGAAACGAATCCCCTCCTCGAGGCTTGACCATGCGCGCCGCACTGGTCACCGGCGCAAGCGCCGGCATCGGAGCCGCCACGGCGGAGGCGCTGCTCGGCGCCGGCTACCGGGTCGCAGTGAACTACGGCTCGCGAACCGACCTGGCACAGGCGTTCGCCGCCCGGACCGGCATCCCGGCCTTCGCCTGGAACGTGGCCGATCCGGTCGCATGCCGGGACGGCGTAGCGCGCGTGGAAGCCGAGATCGGCCCGGTCGAGGTGCTGGTCAACAATGCCGGCATCACGCGCGATGCGATGCTGCACAAGATGAGCTTCGAGCAATGGCGCGAGGTGATCGACGTGAACCTCGGCGGTTGCTTCAACATGTGCCGCGCCGTCATCGAAGGGATGCGGGAGCGCCGGTTCGGCCGCATCGTCAACATGGGTTCGGTCAACGGCCTGTCGGGCCAGGCCGGCCAGTGCAACTATGCGGCCACCAAGGCCGGCCTGATCGGCTTCACGAAGTCGCTCGCGCTCGAAGGCGCGTCCCGGAACATCACGGCCAACGTGGTCGCGCCGGGCTATACGGACACGTCGATGGTCGCGGCCGTGCCGTCGGAGGTGCTGTCGCAGATCCTGAAGTCGGTGCCGGCAGGCCGGCTGGCGACCCCGGCCGAGATCGCGCGCGCCGTGGTGTTTCTCGTGTCGGACGAGTCCGCCTTCATCACCGGCATCACGCTGTCGATCAATGGCGGCAAGTACATGCCCTGACCGGCGCCGCGCATCCTGCGCCCGGCTCAGGGCGGCGCCGCCACGACTCGCAGCACCTTTCCGCTGCGCCCGGCACGTCCGGGTTCGCCGCTGCGGCAGCGGACATGCACGCCGACCGCGCCCTGCGATTCGAGGAACCGGTCGAGCACCCGGTGCGCCCGCTCCAGGAGCAGGTCCGCTTCAGTGCCACGCAAGCCGGTGCGCAGCAGCAGCTCGCACGGGCCTTCCTGCACCAGCTGGAAGTCGAACAGGCCGGCGTCGTCCTCGAGCATCGTGGTCAAGGCCAGGGGCAGCACGCTCACCGAGCCTCGGCCGGCTCGCCCGAGATGGAGCGTGTCTTCGCTGCGGCCCTGGACGCGGATCACGGGCAGGCTGGAGCCGCAGCTGCATGGCCCCCGCTGCACGGTGACCCGATCGCCGAGGTCGTAGCGGATCAGAGGCTGCACGTGATTGGCGAGGTTGGTGAGCAGCGTCGTCGCGCCTGCCTCGCCAGGCAGCAGGGCGCGGCCCTGCCCATCGACCGGTTCGAGGATCACCCAGTCGCTGTTGAGATGCAGTTGGCCCTGCTCGCACTCGGACGCGATCGACAGGAACTCCGAAGCGCCGTAGCTGTTGGCCACGGGACAACCGAAGCCCCTGCGGACAAACTCGCGCTTGGCTGGCGAAAGGTCCTCGCCGCCGGTCCAGATCTCGCCCGGCGACGCCCGCAGCCGACCGGCCGCACGCTCCTCGGCAAGCAGGACGGCGGCACTCGGATAGGTCGCGATGACGGTCGGGCGATAGTCGTTCAGGGCGTCCACGATGCCACGAACCGGCTGGAGAAAGGAGATGCTGCGAATCCGGTCCAATCTCACCGGATCCAGGCGACGCAGCCGTTCGATGGACACCGTGCTGGCGAAATGGCCACCTGTCGCCCCGACGAATGCGATGCGGTCCGTCCAGCCCCACGGGTCCCAAAGTCTCTTCAACGGCCTGAGCGCCGGTTGCCGCAAGGCTTCCAGCGCGTCGTACACCGCCATCGCCTTGGCGTCCTGGACAAACATGCCGGGCTCGCCGGTGCTTCCGGAGCTTTCCCACACCACGTAGCGCCCGAGGAAGGGGTCCGCGATGCGGTCAACGTCCGAGACGAAGCGCCGCAAGTCGTCCAGACGCAGGCCAGGGTCGGCGACCCACTCGTCGAAGCGGCCCATCAGATCGGCCTTGCGCGAAATGGGCAGGTCGCTCAACCGCACGCGGTCGAGGTCATGGCCCTCGAGCAGGCCACGATACAGCGGCGAATGCAGCCTCGCCGAAGCGAGCAGGTCGGCCAGCCGTCGGGCCTGCAGTGCGGCAATCGCAGACGAAGACCCGCGAGACGCCAGGGCGACATCGACCGCCATCGCCCCTGACAACCAGGGATCGTGGGCGGACGATCCAGGATGGCGAATGGTCATGAAGGCCTCCTACCGGTGGCGCCCGCAGTCAATGCGCCGGCCAGGCGGAGCGCCGGCATCTCATCGTTGCGATACCCCGGCCCATCCGACCGAGGGTCCCTGATCGGCCTCCCCCAGTCCGGCGGCGACCAAAATCAGAGTCGCGAGCAGGGTCGCGGCGATGAACATGAACGTCTTCATGTCAACGCACCAGAAGAACCGGTACCGTGCATTTCGCCAGCACCTTGGTGGCGACCGAGCCCATCACCAGGTTCTTCAAGGCGCCCACCCCGTGCGACCCCATTACCAGGAGGTCGAACTTGCCCTTTTCCGCATAGGACGCTATCTCGTCCGCCGGGTGGCCCACCTTGTGGACCACCTCCGCGGCGATCCCCTGCTCGGCCAATTGTGCCCGTACGGGCTCGAGAACGACACGGGCATCGTCCTCGTAGTAGGCGTGCACGATGTCCGGCCCGGCGAAAGCCGCGGCCCGGTGCGGAACGGGCAGGACGATGTGCAGCACCGTGAACGCATGCCCCGTCACCCACAGGTCCCGGTGCGCTCCGAGGTAGGAAATCATCCGCTTCGTGTAGTCGCTGCCGTCGACGGCAAGAAGAATCTTCATGGTGCACTCCGGAGAAAGATCTGGGGTCCCCAATGTTCGATGCCAGCGAGCGGACGGAGTTGCGCCAGATCAAATCTCCGACGTGCAATGTCCGGATACTGAAGACCCTCATCACTGGATTCCAGAAGGGCCTGACATGTATCAACGAATTCTTGTACCGGTCGACGGCAGTCCGACATCGGAGCGCGGGCTGGACGAAGCCATCCGCATCGCCCAGCTCACCCATGGCCAATTGCGGCTGCTGCACGTGATCGATGAACTGTCCTTCGCCCTTGCCATGGATGCCTATGCGGGCTATGCGGGCGACTGGCTCAACACCTTGCGCGAGCAGGGCCGGACCCTCCTCGAGAAATGCAAGGCCACCGCGCAGGCGGCGGGTGTCGAAGCCGACATCGCGTTGCGCGACACCTTCTCGGGGTCGGTGCACGAACAGGTCACGACCGAGGCCGCCAGCTGGCCCGCCGACCTGATCGTCCTCGGCACCCACGGCCGGCGCGGTGTCGGCAGGGTGGTGATGGGAAGCAGCGCCGAGAACATCCTGCGCTACGCCACCGTGCCGGTGCTGCTGGTGCGCGCGCCGGCCGAATCGAAGGCGAAGACCGAGTCCCCGGGCGAGTCGACAAAGGTGGATCTGCCCTCTGCGGCGCTGTCGTTCGAATAGGCGCCCCCGTCAACGCTTCAGCGCGAGCCAGCGGTCCACCAGCGGCGCGATCTTCAGCGACGCGTCGCTCACCACGTGGAACGTCGTCGCACGCTCCCCCTCGTCGAGTGGCTCGTGCGTGGCCAGTTGCCGCTCCAGCACCGGCAGGGTCGCCTCGGACGCATCGTTCCCGCTGGACTGGCGCGCCGCGACCCGCTCGCGCAGCTGCGCTGGGGTCGCTTCGCAATGGAGGATCGCGAAAGGCACCCCAAGTTCGATGGCCAGGGCGCGGAACGCCAGCCTCTCGTCCCGGCGCAGGAACGCGGCATCCACGATCACCGGATAGCCGGCCTGCAGTGCGGTCCTGGCGCAGGCCCACAGCCGATCGAAGGTGCGCCGGGTCGCGTCGGGCGTGTAGATGTCATGGCCCAGATCCATGGATCGGTGCAGGGGCTGCAAGCCGAAGAGCCGCTTGCGCTCGACGTCGGACCGGATGCGTATCGCCCCGGCCGACGCCAGCATTTCTGTCGCGATCGTCGTTTTTCCCGACCCCGACAGGCCATGCGTGATCATCAGTCGCGCCGTCGGACGGCCGGCCTGGCCGGCGAGGCCCGCCGCGCAGGCAAGATAGTCGGGGCCGGCCGTCGTCGCGCGATCCCCGCACTCACGATCCCGAAGCCTCGCCACCATGGCGCGCACCAGCGCGCGATACACCTCGTAGGCCCGCAATACCGGTATGGCGGCATAGTCTCCGGTGTGCTGCAGATAGACGTCGAGAAAGCGATGCGCGAGGTCCGCGCGGCCGTGGGCCTTGAAGTCCATCGAGAGGAAGGCGACGTCGCTCATCACGTCGATCCAGCGAAGCGCGGGATCGAACTCGATGCAATCGAACGCCGTCAGCTCGTCGTCGATCAGCACCACGTTGGACAGGTGAAGATCGCCGTGGCACTCGCGCACGAAGCGCTTGCAGTGCCGTTCGGCCCATGCGGTCCAGAGCGCGCTTCCCTGTGCGTCCACCCAGGCCCGCAATGCCGCCAGCGGGGCGCCAACGGTCTCGTCGGCCAGGCCCGCGAGCGCGGTCTGCATGGCCCGGAGAACTTGCTCGGGCGTACCGAATCCTGACGAGAGCGCCACTGCGTCCGCCCGCTCGTGGAACCCGGCCAGGCGCTGCGCGAAGCGCGCCAGCTGGTCGATCTGGAGCCGGCCGTCGAGGACCAGGTTGCGCAGCAGGGAAGCCTCCGGAAAACGCCTCATGCGAACCACATAGTCGATCGGCACGCCGGCACCCAGGCGCGGCGCATCGGACGTGCCGCACACCGCCGTCACGTCGATGTAGATCTCGGGCGCAAGGCGGCGGTTGAGCCGCAATTCCTCTTCGCAAAAATGCTTGCGAGCCGCCAGCGTGCGGAAGTCGACGAACGGCAAGCCCACCGGCTTCTTCAGCTTGTAGGCCAGGCGATCGGTCAGCAGCACCCAGGAGATGTGGGTTTCGATCAGCGGCACCGCTTGGCCTGTTTCCGCCTGCAGGTGTTGCTGCAGCGCATTGATCAGCGTGCGGTCCACGGGGTGGAAGGCGGTGTGGATCGAATTCACTTCACGCAGTTGCCGTTGCGGCCGCGGAGGCGGACGCCTGCAGCGATTCGGCAGGGGCATCCTTCCGGGCCGGCGGGCGGACCAGCAGCACGGGCACGGGCGCCTGCCGCACGATGCGCTCCGCGCCGCTTCCCAGAACCAGCCGCGCCGCGCCGCGCCGTCCATGGGTGCCGACCACGATCAGGTCAGCGCCCCAATTCAACGCCTCGGACGCGACCTTGTCCTGCACGGAGCCGGGAACGTTGTCGCCAAGGAGCGTGTCCACATCGACCCCGGCGGCCTGGACGGTGGTCCGCGCCTCGTCCAGGATTCGCGAGCCTTCGGTGCGCAGCAGTTTCAGAAGATCGTCCGCATGGCGCGGTTCGCTGCCGAGGGCCAACGCGAACGAGAGGTCGTCGATGACGTGGAACAGACGAATCCGCCCCTTCGTCAGTGTCGCGATGCGGATCGCTTCGTCGAGACCGTGGTTCGAAGTTGAACTGCCATCGACGGGAACAAGGATTCGCTGGTACATGGGGTCTCCTTCGAAAGTGGATCGAGGCATTCGAGTATTGGCGCGCTCCGCCCCCGCGAGTTGATGCAGCGCAAATTCGGCATCGACCTGCCCGTTCCTTGATCGAGCGCAATTCGGCGCCCTTCCCCGTGCCTAGACTGATTCTGTCGATCGACAGCCGTCCCCCCGGGACCGCCGATTGATACCGTCCAATCAACACTGGAGTACCTCAAATGAACGCATTGACCCGCTTCGATCGAATCGACAATCTGTTTCCCGAGCTGTTCCGCCGCTGGGCACGCCCGATGCAACTCATCGACGAGAACACGCTGCCGGCGGACATCCGCGTCGACATCAGCGAGAACGACAAGGAGTATCTCGTGAGCGCTGAACTGCCCGGCGCCAAGAAGGAAGATATCCGCGTCTCGATCGATGGCAACTACGTCTCCATCGCCGCCGAGGTCAAGAAGGAGCAGGAAGAAAAGCACGGCCGCTCGCTGGTTCGCGAGACCTACCACGGCACGGTCTCGCGCGGCTTCACGCTCGCCAGCGACGTCGACGACAAGGCCGCCGTCGCGAAGCTCGACGACGGCGTGCTGCGCCTCACCCTGCCCAAGCGCGAAGGCTCCGCGAGCCGGACCCTGCAGATTCAGTGACCGCTCGGGTTCGCCCAGAAGCCACGGCGAAGCCGGCGCTGGCGCGTCATGCGCGCGCCGCTTCGCCAATTGCAGATGAACGAAAGGAAGCATCATGAGATCGGACGCTGAACTTCGAAGCGACGTCCAGGCAGAACTGGACTGGGAACCGGCGATCAAATCCACCGGCATCGGCGTCGCGGCCAGCGACGGCGTGGTCACGCTGACCGGCCATGTGGCGAGCCACGCCGAGAAATACGCCGCCGAACGCGCGGCGCAGCGGGTCAACGGCGTCAAGGCGCTGGCGGTGGAGATCACGGTCAAGTTGCCTGATTCCGACCAGCGCACCGACACCGACATCGCCCTCGCGGTCGAACGCGGGCTCGCATGGTCGGCGCTCGTGCCCGCCGACAAGGTCAAGGCCATGGTGGAGAACGGCTGGGTCACGCTCACCGGTGAGGTCGAATGGGACTACCAGCGCAAGGCGGCGGAAAAAGCGGTGCGCAACCTGATGGGTGTGACCGGCGTCTCCAACCTGATCGTCTTCACGCCGAAGGTCGTTCCTTCCGATGTCGAGAAACGCCTTCGCGACGCCCTGGAGCGGCAGGCGGACCGGGAGGCCGAGCAGATCGACATCACGGTGACCGGTTCGCAGATCAAGCTGCGGGGTACGGTGCATTCGTGGGCCGAGTTCAACGCGGTACAGCACGCGGCATGGTCCGCGCCCGGCGTGACCTCGGTGATGAACGACCTGGTGGTCCAGGACTGAGCCCCTCCGTGCGGCGCTTCGCCCCAACCTTCCTTGCACAGCCATGACTGCGTATCGATCCCTCCTCGTGCACCTGGACGGCACCCCCCGCGCCGCCGCCCGCCTCCATCTCGCACTGCGTCTCGCGCTCGCGTGGCGCGCCCGTGTCAGCGCCCTGTTTGCCGTGGCGCCGAACCACCTCGCTCTGCTGCCCGTCGGGCCCGGCCTTCCGCCATTGCCGCCGGGTGATCCGATCGATGCCGAGCACCGCCGCCGCGCCATGGAAACCTACCAGGAGGCGTGCGCCGTGTCGGACGCGCCCTGCGAATGGCTCGAGCTGACCGGCGAACCGGTGGTCGAGACCTTCACCCGCCAGGCGCTCCTGGCGGACCTCGTGTTCCTCGGCCAGCGCGATCCCGATGACGCGAACGGCTTCGACGTGCCCGCCGGCTTCGTCGAATCGATCGTGATCGGCAGCGGTCGTCCGGCACTGGTCGTCCCTTTTTCCGGCGAGCTTGCAAGTTCGCCGGACATCGTCCTGCTGGCGTGGAAGCCCACCCGCGAATGTGCGCGCGCGCTCGCCGCCGCGATCGCCTTCCTGCAGGGCGCACGCCACGTGCATCTGGTCGAAGAGGAAGGCGACGAATCGCAGCCCCTGTCCCTGAAGGTCCGCGACTACCTGTACCTGCATGGCATCGAGCGGGTCCACGAGCACGCCAGGCTTCCACAGGACCATGCCGGCGAGTCGCTGCTGTCGACCGCCGCGGACTGCGGCGCGGACCTGCTCGTCATGGGCTGCTACGGCCACAGCCGGGCGCGCGAGCTGCTGCTGGGCGGCGTGAGCCGGACCGTGCTGGATTCGATGACGCTGCCCGTCCTGATGGCCCATTGAAAGCCCCGCCGGCCGCCGCTTGATCTGGCGCAATGCGCGGCCTCGCACAGTGGCGCACGATGACTCACGCTCACTCTGATGGAGTTTTCCATGATTCGCAACAACGTCGGAACCATCGATCGCATCCTCCGGGTCGCCGCGGGTTGCATGCTCGTCGCGCTGGCCTTCGCGGAGAAGATCGGCCCCTGGGGCTACATCGGCATCGTGCCTCTTCTCACCGGACTGCTGGGGAACTGTCCTGCGTACTCGCTCTTCGGCATCCGGACCTGCGCCGATCGCACGCCGGCGAGCGCCAGGGGCCCGCAATGAAAGTCACCGCGCCGCAGGAAGCGCCCAAGGCCGGAGGCGGAGCCGCGTATCGCTTCTGGACCTTCCTCGCCGCGCTCGGGCTGGTGGGCGCGGCGATGCTGTGGCTCGCGCTCAACGCCTACGTTGCGCTGGTGACCCGGGATTGAGCGGTGCGCGCCACCGCGGTGGCCCGCCCGCCCGGACGATGGGTCGGCCGAAACGCAAACCAGCAAGCGGAGAAGATGCGTCTTGAAGCACGGAAACGTCATCTTTTCCGGCGTGGGTGCCCTTCTGCTCGCGGCAGCCGGCACGGCCTGGTGGCAGTGGCCCGTCCATGTGGACACTGCGCTGCCCACGCGCGGACCCGCGATCGAGGCGGTCTATGCCACCGGCACGGTCGAGCCCACGGTGCTCATGCCGGTGTCGCCGCGCACCGGCGGGCGTCTGGTAAGCATCGAGGCCGATGAGGGCCAGCAGGTCAAGCGCGCGCAGGTCCTGGCGCGCGTCGAATCGACGGACCTCGACCAGACCATCGAGGAGATGCGGGCGCGCGAGCAGCTCGCACGGGCGCAATTCGAGCGCACACGGTCGCTGATCGAGCAGCGCTTCGTCGCGCCGGCGGAATTCGACCGCGTGCGCAGCGAATGGCAGGCGGCCCAGGCCGCGACCCGCCGCGCGCAGGCACAGCGCGACTACAACCAGCTCGTCGCGCCGGCGGACGGGGTCGTGATCCGCCGCGACGGCGAGGCGGGCCAGTTCGTGCCCTCCGGGCAGGCGGTGTTCACGCTGGCCTGCTGTGCCCCGCTGCGGGTATCGGCCGAAGTGGACGAGGAAGACATCGCCCGCGTCTCCGTCGGCCAGGCGGTCACGATGCGCAGCGACGCCTTGCCGCGCCAGCTGTTCGAGGGCACCGTGGCCGAGATCACGCCCAAGGGCGACCCGGTGTCGCGCAGCTACCGGGTGCGCATCCGGCTCGCGGGAGCGCCGCCGGTCGATGCCGGCCCGATGCGCAGCGGCATGACCATGGACGCCAACCTGATCGTGTCGAGGCGCGACGGTGCCCTGCTGGTTCCGAACGGTTCGATCAAGGGCGACAGCGTGTGGCTGGTGGTGGAAGGGCGGCTGCACCGGCGGCAGATCGTGCGCGGCACGGTCGGCGCCGATCGCACCGAGATCCTGTCCGGCTTGAGCGACGGCGACGCGGTGGTGCTCGCCCCGCCCGACAAGCTGCGCGACGGCCAGCGCGCCCGCACCGACGCCCCTTCCCCCGGGCTGGCCCCGGGCACGCCTGTGGCAGGCCGGTGATCGTCATGGCGATCACCCTCGACATCGCGCTGGCGCACCTGACGAGCCGCAAGCGGCAGACGCTGGTCTCCGTCACGGGCGTGGTGCTGGGGGTGGCCTTCTTTCTGGCGGTTTCCGGGCTGATGCGCGGCTCGGAGGCGGACTTTCTGAAGCGCCTCGTCGACAGCAGCCCGCACATCACCGTCTACGACGAAGTGCGCCAGGGCCGCGTGCAGCCGGCCGCCCTGCAATGGCCGGAGGGTGCAGTCGCCGTGCGCAATGTGCGACCCCTTCGCGAGACCCGGGGCATCCGCGGCTGGCGCCAGCGGCTGGCCTTCGTCGAGGCACTGCCGGGCGTGCGCGCGGCGCCCGTGCTGGCCGATGCCGCCGTGATCACCTTCGCTGGCCGCCAGCAAGGCGTGACGCTCTCGGGCGTGGTGCCCGAGAAGATGAAGCATGTGACGACGATCGAGGAGAAGATGCAGGAGGGCTCGCTCGACGCGCTCGCAGCGGACCCCAACGGCGTGGTGATCGGCCGCGGGCTGGCCGACAAGTTCAGCCTGCATACGGGCAGTACGCTGGTGGTGCTCGCCGCCGACGGCACCAGCCGGTCTTTGCGCGTGGTCGGCATCTTCCGCACCGGCAACGCCGCCTACGACGAGAACCAGGCCTTCGTGCTGCTCAAGCGTGCGCAGGCACTGCTGGGCCGCGTGAACCGGGTCAACCGGGTGATCATCCAGCTGTCGGACCCTTACGAGGCGCAAACCCTGGCGCAAACCATCGAGGCCGCCACGGGCTACAAGTCGGTGTCGTGGATCGAGGCCTCCGAAGACCTGCTGAGCCTGCTGCTGGTGCGCAACATCATCATGTACAGCGTCGTCGCGGCGATCCTGGTGGTGGCGGCGTTCGGCATGTACAACACCATCTCGACCATCGTGATGGAGAAGACCCGCGACATCGCGATCATGAAGTCGATGGGCTTCCACCCTCGCGACCTGCGGCGCATCTTTCTTCTCGAGGGTGCGATCGTCGGCTTCAGCGGGAGCATGCTGGGCGGGCTGCTGGGCCTGGCGCTGATGCAGACGCTGGCCCAGGTCGAGATCCGCCCGCCCGGGGTGACGGAGGTCGTGCACCTGCCGATCTTCTGGGGCGGCACGCAGTTTGCGATGGCGGTCGCGTTCGCGATGCTGTCGTGCCTGACGGCCTCGTATCTCCCGGCGCGGCGCGCGGGACGCTTGCGGCCGGTCGACATCCTGCGGGGCGCCACATGAGTACCGCCGCCCCTCCTGCCGGCCCGGTGATCCAGGTCGAGCACGTGACCCGCACGCTCGAAGGCGAAATCCCCGTGACGCTGGTGGACGATGTCAGCCTGCAAATCGAGCGTGGCGAGTTCGTCTGCGTGATGGGCCCTTCGGGCTCGGGCAAGTCATCTCTGCTCTACCTGCTCGGCCTGCTGGACGTGCCCACCACCGGACGTGTCTGGGTCGACGGCCAGGACACCAGCGGCTTCGACGACGACCGGCTGGCGGACTTCCGCTTGTCGAGGCTGGGCTATGTCTTCCAGTTCCACTTCCTGCTGCCGGAATTCAGCGCGCTCGACAACGTCTCCCTTCCGATCCGAAAGCTGGGGCGGCTCCGCGCCGACGCAAGCGATGCCCGCGCCGCGGAGCTGCTCGACCGCTTCGGCCTGCAGGGCCACCACCACAAGCGCCCGAGCCAGTTGTCCGGCGGCCAGCGCCAACGGGTCGCGATCGCCCGTGCGCTGGCCAACGATCCGCTGGTCATCCTCGCCGACGAACCGACGGGCAATCTGGACTCGGCCGCCAGCGCCAACGTGCGCGACATGCTCCGCGACCTGACACGCGAGTCGGACAAGAGCGTGGTGGCCGTCACCCACGACGCCTCCTTCGCCGCGGCGTCGGACCGGCGCATCGGCATCGTGGACGGCCGCATCGACATGGACTGGCGGCCGGACCGAGTGCGCTGATGCGCGACCGCGCTCAAGAGGTCCAGCGCCAGTCGCGGATCTCCGGCATGTCTTCGCCATGCGTCGTGATCCACGCCCGGTGCGCCTGCAAGCGATCGCGCAGCGCCTGTTGAAGGTGGCCCGCCCTGTCGCGGACGCGCGCCACGCGGTCGATGGCATCGGCCGCGAGGTGGAAGCGGTCCAGCCGGTTCAGCACGGTCATGTCGAAGGGTGTGGTGGTCGTGCCCTCTTCCTGGTAGCCGTGGACATGGAAGCTGCCGTGGTTCGTGCGCTTGTAGGTCAGCCGGTGAATGAGCCATGGGTAGCCGTGGAAGGCGAAGATCACCGGCTTGTCGGCCGTGAAGATCGAATCGAACGCCGCATCGGGGAGCCCGTGCGGGTGGGCCGAAGGCGACTGCAGCGTCATGAGGTCGACCACGTTGACGACCCGGACCTTCAGCTCCGGCAACTCCCGGCGCAGCAGGTCGACCGCGGCCAGCGTCTCGAGCGTCGGGACGTCGCCCGCGCACGCCATGACGACATCGGGCTCCACTCCCTGGTCATTGCTGGCCCAGGGCCAGATGCCGAGGCCGACGCTGCAATGCCGCACGGCCGCTTCCATGTCCAGCCACTGCGGCTGAGGCTGCTTGCCGGCCACGATCACGTTGACGTAGTGGCGGCTGCGCAGGCAGTGGTCGAGCACGGACAACAGCGAATTGGCATCGGGCGGCAGATAGACGCGCACCACCCCGGCCTTCTTGTTCACCACATGGTCGATGAATCCCGGGTCCTGGTGGCTGAAGCCGTTGTGGTCCTGGCGCCAGACATGGCTGGTCAGCAGGTAGTTGAGCGACGCGATGGGTCGCCGCCACGGGATCTGGCCCGACACCTTGAGCCACTTCGCGTGCTGGTTGAACATCGAGTCGACGATGTGGATGAAGGCCTCGTAGCACGAGAACAGCCCGTGGCGCCCGCTGAGCAGGTAGCCTTCGAGCCACCCCTGGCACAAGTGCTCGCTCAGCACCTCCATGACGCGGCCGTCGGGCGACACATGGTCGTCCCCGGGCAGGATCTCCGCGGTCGAGGTGCGGCCGGTGACCTCGAAGAGAGCGTCCAGCCGGTTGGACGAGGTCTCGTCGGGGCCCATGACGCGGAAGTTGCGGTCCCGCGCATTGAGCGCCACGATGTCGCGCAGCATCGCACCGGCGGCCCGCGTGGCCTCCGCGGTGGTCGCGCCGGGGGCAGGCACCGCCACGGCGTAGCGCCGGAAGTCGGGCATGCGCAGGTCCTTGAGCAACAAGCCGCCGTTGGCATGCGGATTGGCGCTCATCCGGCGCGGGCCGACCGGTGCGAGGTCGGCGATCTCGGGAAGCAGCCTGCCGTCCGCATCGAACAGTTCCTCGGGACGGTAGCTGCGCAGCCAGTCTTCCAGCAGCCCCACGCGCGCAGGGTGATCCGCAAAGCCGCTCAAGGGCACCTGGTGCGCGCGCTGCGTTCCCTCGACCGGAACGCCATCGACCTCGCGCGGACCGGTCCAGCCCTTGGGCGATCGCAACACGATCATCGGCCAGCGATGACGGCGGCCGAAGCCATCGCAGCGGGCTTCGTCCTGGATCGCACGAATCGCGTCGAGCGACGCGTCGAGCGCGCCGGCCATCAACCGATGCATCAGTTCGGGCTCCTGGCCGGCTACGATCCGCGGCTCGTAGCCGTAGCCGCGCAACAGCAGGGTCAGTTCCTCGTCGCCGATTCTGGCGAGCACCGTCGGGCCGGCGATCTTGTAGCCGTTGAGGTGCAGGATGGGCAGCACCGCGCCGTCGCTCGCGGGATTCAGGAACTTGTTGGAATGCCAGCTCGCCGCCAGCGGGCCGGTCTCGGCCTCGCCGTCGCCGACCACGCAGCAGGCCAGCAGGTCGGGGTTGTCGAAGACGGCGCCGTAGGCGTGCAGCAGCGAGTACCCCAGTTCGCCGCCCTCGTGGATGGAGCCCGGCGTTTCCGGACCTGCATGGCTCGAGATGCCGCCAGGAAACGAAAACTGCGTGCACAGCCGGCGCAGGCCTTCGGCGTCGCGCCCGATGGCCGGATACACCTCGCTGTAGGTCCCTTCGAGCCAGCTGTTGGCCACCACGCCGGGTCCGCCGTGCCCGGGGCCGGCAATGAAGATCGCGTCGAGATCCCTCGCCTTGATCGCGCGGTTCATGTGGGCGTAGATGAAGTTCAGCCCTGGGGTCGTGCCCCAGTGGCCGAGCAGGCGCGGCTTGATGTGCGCCAACGACAGCGGCTCGCTCAGCAACGGGTTGCCGGTCAGGTAGATCTGCCCGGCCGAGATGTAGTTCGCGGCGCGCCACCAGGCGTCGAGCAGGGCGAAGTCCTCGGGCTGCGACCGCGGATGGGCAGGGAGCGTCATGGTCGCGCTCGCTTCAATGCGACATCAGCACGGGCAGGGTCATCGATCGCAGCAGCGACCGGGTGGCGCCACCGAGCACCCACTCGCGCGCCCGGCTGTGGCCGTAGCAGCCCATCACGAGCAGGTCCGCGCTCATGTCGGCGGCTGCCGAGAGAAGCCTTTCCCCGGCCTCGCCCTCATCCGGGCCGCCTGAGTGCACCTCGGTTTCCACCCCCTGCGCCTTGAGATAGGCACGCAGGCTGCCCAAGGAGGCATCGGCATCCTCGCCATAGCTGATCGCCTGCACGGCCTGCGCACGAGCGAGCCAGGGCAAGGCCGCGGACACTGCGCGCGCGGCCTCGGCCGTCTCCTTCCAGCCGATCAGCACCCGCCGGCCGATCGTGCCGACCGGCCCCGCATACGGCACCAGCAGCGCCGGGCGGCCGCTCTCGACCAGCACGCTGGAGACGAAATCCGACGGCAGTTCTCCCGCATTGGGATCATCCGGGTCGGGCTGCCCGAGGATGAGCAGGTCGGCATACAGGGCCCGACGGGCGAAGGCCCACGGCGCGTCGGCCATCGGCTCGGTCCAGTGCAGGCGCGGCGACCCTGCCGCGGCGCTCGTGAAGGTCGCATGCGCCTTGTCGCGCGAATCCCGATCGAGCGACTGCATGATCGCCACCGCCTCGGCCGCAGCTTCCAGTGCATAGGGGTAGCGCAGCAGTGCCGACAGGGTGCACGGCTGGGCGGTCACTTCGGCCTCGAAGGCCTCGGCGAGCTGACGCGCGAGCTTGACGCGCTCCGCGCTGCGCGGGGAACTGTCGAGATGAAGAAGGATGGTCTTGGGTGTCTGCATGAGGAGCTCCGACGGCGGTGAACGAATGACCCAAGTTATCGCGCTCAAGGCCGGCCGCCCTTGCGCGGCGTCAAACCAGGCGCCGACGGCGCGAAACGCCCTTTTCTTGCGTCCGTCTTCCATCAGCCTTGATTCAGCGCAAGTCCGCAGCGACTCGCTGTTTCTACATTGGTGGCTCGATGTACGAAGCGGAGAGGTCAATGAGCAAGATCCTCGTGGTTTTCTATTCCTACACCGGCACATCGCGCCGGGTGGCCGAGCTTTTGTGCAGCCAGCAAGGCTGGTCCATGGCGGAGATCGTGGACGCGCGGCCTCGCCGAGGCGTGCTCGGCAGCCTGCGCTGCGTGGTCGAGTCGCTGTTCAAGCTCCGGCCGGACATCGGCTACGACGGCCCGCTGCCGCGCGACTTCGACGCGGTGGTGCTGGTGTCGCCCATCTGGGCGCTGCAACTGGCCGGCCCGATGCGCAGCTTCGTGGCCAAGCGGCGGGATCATATGCCCGATATGGCCGTGATATCGGTCATGGGAGGCCAGGGCGCGCCCAACGCCGCTGCCGAGATCGCCCAGCTGGTCGGCAAGGCGCCTCTGCTGAGCGCCAGCTTCACCCAGCGCGAGGTCGAAGACGGCAGCTACGCCGCCCGGCTGGAGGCCTTCGGCACGGCAGTCAGGGGCGCGAAGGACTCGAAGGGGGTGGTGCGTCCCACCACCTTGTCGCCGCAGGCGGTCTGAAGCGTGAAGCCCGCTCCTAACGGATGGGGCGCGGCCGCGGTGGGTCTCGCCTGCCTGCTGGGTGCCTGCAGCTCCGATCCGGCGATGACGACCGGACCGGTCGCGCTGCGTTGGCGCTCGACCCCTTCGTTCTCGTCCCTCGTGGCGAGCCGCAGCGCCAGCGTCGTCGAGATCAGCACGCTCCGGATCGGGCGCGACGAGAGCCCCGGCGATGGCGAGGTCGAGTTCGCTCCGGAGAACGACTTCGCCGACAGGCTCGCCTGGCCGCTTCCCACGAGCGCGCGCATCAGCCAGATTCGCGATCTCGCGTCCGGCGTCATCCTCAGCAGCGACGGCGTGATCCTGACCAGCGCCCACGTGATCGCCGGCGTCGACGAAGCGCAGGTGCGCCTCGACGACGGACGGCGCTTCCAGGCCCGGGTGCTCGGCACCGACCCGCGCTCGGACGTCGGCTTGCTGGTCATCGACGCGACCGGGCTCACGCCGGCAGCCCTCGGGGACTCCTCGCGACTCGCGCCCGGCGACTGGGTCGCGGCGATCGGGGCGCCCTTCGGGTTCCAGGGCAGCGTCACGGCCGGCGTGGTGAGCGCCGTGAATCGCCTCATCGGCGGCGCCGGGGAGATCCCCTTCATCCAGACGGACGTGGCCATCAATCCCGGCAGTTCGGGCAGTCCGCTCTTCAACAGCCGGGGCGAAGTGGTCGCCATCAACTCGTTGATCTACAGCGGCAGCGGCGGCTACATGGGCCTGTCCTTCGCCGTGCCGATCAACCTGGCGGCCGAGGTCGCCAAGCAACTGCGAGCCAACGGCGAAGTCCGGCGGGCGGAGCTGGGCGCCGAATTCCAGGAGGTCACGCCGGCGCTGGCGCGTTCCTTCGGCCTTGCCGGGAAACCGTTCGGAGCGCTGGTGGTGCGGATCGACGGCGCCGGTCCCGCCGCCCGCGCCGGCCTGCGCCGAGGCGATGTCGTCACGGCGTACGACAGCGTGGACATCGGGCACTTCACCGACCTGCTGCAGCGGGTCGCCAAGGACCGCCCCGGCAGCCGCGTCGACCTCGACGTCTGGCGGCACGGCGCCAGACAGACGATTTCGGTGACGCTCGCCCAGCATCGAGCGCAGAGAACCGCGCTGCCTTCCGGGCTTGCGCCGGA
Organism: Variovorax ginsengisoli; assembly: GCF_030486595.1. GTDB lineage: Bacteria > Pseudomonadota > Gammaproteobacteria > Burkholderiales > Burkholderiaceae_C > Variovorax > Variovorax ginsengisoli_B. The sequence goes on from NZ_JAUJZH010000013.1 coordinate 175,614, forward strand.
TTGGGGCGACGGCGTCGGGCTGACCTTGGGCGAACTGAGCCCCGCGCAACTCCGTCAGCTGGGCGTCGAAGGCGGCCTGATGGTGCGCGACGCCGCCGGGCTGGCACGCAGCGAAGGGATTCGTGCGGGCGACCTGATCGTGGCGGTCAACGACGCGCCGATGAACCGCGTCGCGGACTTCAGCCGCACCCTGTCGAACACCCCGCCCGGCCAGACCGTCGCCCTGCTGGTCATGCGTGATCGGCGGCTGGCCTTCGTGGCGGTTCAACTGCCTGCGGCGCCGGCCATGCCATAGCGCTGCACTCAATGCGCCATCAGGATCGGAACGTCCATGCGCTCGAAGATTCCTCGGGTCACACTGCCCAGCACCAGCTCGCGGATGCGGGTGTGGCCGTAGCCGCCCATCACGACCAGTCCCGCATGCTCCCGCGCGGCATGCGACAGCAGCGCATCGGCGAGTCCCTCGGAAGCCACATGCTGGACGGCCTTCGCTTCGATGCCGTGACGCCGGAGCCAGGCAAGGATCTGAGGGATCCGCAGGTCGCTGTCGTCGACCGGCGCGGCGCCTGCGCGCCACGACACCAGCGCAACGCTGGCGGCCTTCGAGAGCAGCGGCAGTGCATCGCGCAATGCGATGGCGGCCTCGCGGCTGCCGTCCCACGCGACCAGCACGTTCTTGCCGAGTTCGCGAGCGCACTTCGCGCGAGGCAGCACCAGCACCGGGCGGCCCGCATGCAGGACGACCTGCTCCGGCAGGTCGCGGGCCGTCGTCGTGTCCGTGTCGCCGGGCTGGGACTGGCCGACGATGACCAGGTCGCTGGTGCGTCCGTGCAGGACGACCGCATCGACCGAGGGTTGATCCACCAGCCGAACCTCGGACGATATCGACGGCGCTCCCTCGATCAGCTTCCTGAAGGTGTGGGCGATGCCTTCGGCGCGCACGCGCAGGAAGTCGGCCGACGCGGCGATGAAATCGGTGTCCTTTCCCGCAATGGCCTCGGCGGGAATGACTCCGTCGTAGAGGCCGGTGGGCACCAGGCCGATCAGATGGCTGCCGTGCTGCCTGGCCAGGGTCGCGGCGATACCCACGCGAGCGGCACAGTGTTCCGAATAGTCGAGATGGACCAGGATCGTTCCGAGTTTCATGACGGTTCCAGGCGAATGGAGACGAATGGCGATCTTCGGGCGTCGACTGGCCGCAGACCTTGATCTCCATCAAGGCTGCCTCAGCCGGACTGGCACTTGATCCAGCGCAAGCTCGCGGGGGTCGGCACTCCCTACAGTGAAGCGTCCATCGACGAAGGAGTCTTCATGAAATCCGATGCCATGCTGCGAAGCGATATCGTCGCCGAACTGAACTTCGATCCTGCGATCACGATGAATGCCACCGACATCGGCGTGATCGTCAAGGATGGCGTCGTCACGCTGAGCGGGCATCCGTCCAGCCATTCGCAGAAGCATGTCATCGAGCGCGCCGTGCAGCGGGTCAAGGGTGTCAAGGCCCTGGCCGTCGAGATGTCGGTCCGGCTTCCGGCCGGCAGCGAACGCACCGACGCCGACATCGCCAAGGCGGCGGAAAACGCCCTCGAATGGAACGTGCTGGTGCCGGACGACGCGGTCCACCCGATGGTGGAGGGCGGCTGGATCACGCTGAGCGGCGGCGTGGAATGGGCGTACCAGCGCCAGGCGGCCGAAGTCGCCGTGCGCCATCTGCTGGGCGTCAAGGGCGTCACCAACCTGGTCGAGGTCAAGAGCCGGTTCACGGCGGTCGACGTCGAGCGGAAGATCAGCGATGCGCTGAAGCGGCAGGCCGATCGCGAGGCCAGGCACATCCAGGTGCTGGTCGATGGCGCCCAGGTCACGCTGCGGGGCACGGTCAAGTCGTGGGCGGAACGCAGGGCCGCGCAAGGCGCCGCGTGGTCGGCACCGGGCGTGGCGAAGGTCGTGAACAATCTTCTCGTCGAGGCCTGATCGCACACGCCATGATGCAGGCGATGGTTCTTCATGGGCCGAAGCAGCCGCTGCAGATGACGCAGCGCCCGCTGCCCGAGCCCGCCTCCGGCGAGGTTCGACTTCGCGTGCTGGCCTGCGCCGTCTGCCGCACCGACCTGCACGTGATCGACGGCGACCTGCCGCTCTCCGTGCTGCCCATCGTGCCGGGCCATGAAATCGTCGGCGAGGTCGAGGCGCTGGGTGCGGACGTCCGCTCGCTGGCCGTCGGAGACCGCGTCGGCGTCCCCTGGCTCGGCCACAGCTGCGGGCACTGCGCCTTCTGCGGCGCCGGTCGCGAGAACCTGTGCGACACGCCGCGCTTCACGGGCTATCACCGCGACGGCGGCTTCGCGACCCACGTGCTGGCCGAGGCCGATTTCTGCCTGCCGCTGGCTGACCTGGCCCAGGAGCCGGCCCGGATCGCACCCCTGCTCTGCGCCGGCCTGATCGGCTGGCGCAGCCTGAAGGCCGCCGGCGACGACGCCCGACAGCTGGGCATCTACGGATTCGGCGCCGCCGCACACCTGGTCGCCCAGGTCGCGGTGGCCCAGGGCCGGACGGTCCACGCCTTCACGCGCGCCGGCGATGCGGCGAGCCAGGCCTTCGCGCTCAGCCTCGGTGCCGCATGGGCCGGCAGTGCGGACATGCAGCCGCCGCGAGCGCTGGACGCCGCCATCATCTTCGCGCCCGCGGGCGAGCTGGTGCCATTGGCCTTGAGGGCGGTACGGAAAGGGGGCCGGGTGGTCTGCGGCGGCATCCACATGACGGACATCCCCGCCTTCCCGTACCGGCTGCTGTGGGAAGAGCGCCAGCTCGTCTCGGTGGCCAACCTCACGCGCGCCGATGCGCGCGAGTTCCTCCAGGTCGTGCGGGCGGATCCGCCGAAGGTCCACATCACGACCTATGCGCTGGACCGTGCCAACGAGGCGATCGCGGACCTGCGGGCGGGCCGCCTCCAGGGCGCGGCGGTGCTCGTGCCGCCGGCGCCGCTGCAACGATCGAATCAACCGAAGGACCGAAGCCCATGAAACACCTCAATCCATCAGACCTCGACGATCTCGCCCGGCGACTCCAGGCGCGAAAGCGCGAGGTGCTGAACGAACTCGGGGCGGCCGGCACACCCCTCCAGGGCGGCGTGCTCGCCGGCGAGCACGAGGTCCACAGCCACGCCGACGACGCCGAGGCCGAACGGCTGGACGACGTGCGATTCGCCGAGATCGAGGTGGACCGGAACACCCTTATCGAAGTCGAGCAGGCGCAGCAGCGCCTGGCAAACGGACTCTATGGCCTGTGCATCGACTGCAACGAGGAGATTCCGCTCGAGAGGCTGCTCGCCCAGCCCACGGCGATACGCTGCGCCGCCTGCCAGACCAAGACCGAAGCGAAGCGTCGTCACTGACGCGCACGCGTGCCGGTAACCGCGCTGTTGCGATCCGGCCGGGTCCGAGGCTAATATGGCCCGGTGACCAGCCCCACCCACCTTGCCGTCCTCGACGACGAAGCGGACATCACGCAGCTCCTTGCCAGCTACCTGGCGGGCCAAGGCTTTCGCGTCAGCCAGCTACACACCGGCACCGCGCTCATCGACCTGATGGCGAGCGACGCACCGGCGCTGGTGCTGCTCGACCTGGGCCTCCCGGGCGAAGACGGTTTTGCCATCGCTCGCCAGCTGCGCGAACACTGGCGATGCGGCCTGGTCATCGTCACTGGACGGGGCGACGCGGTCGACAAGGTGGTCGGACTGGAAGTAGGCGCTGACGACTACGTCACCAAGCCTTTCGACCTGCGGGAACTGGTGGCGCGCATCAAGGCGGTGCTGCGCCGCCTCGCGCCTCCTTCCGATGCGCCGCCGGCCCGTGCCACGGCTGCGCCCGCCACGATGCTGCGCTTCGCACAGTGGGAGCTCGACACCGCCGCGCGACGGCTGCTGGACCCCAAGGGTCAGGAAGTGGCGCTGACCACGGGCGAATTCGACCTCCTGAACACCCTGGCGACCCATCCCGGGCGGGTGCTGTCGCGCGACTTCCTGCTCGAGCACACGCGCGGCCGCGACGGGGGGCCCTTCGACCGCACGATCGACGTGCAGATCGGGCGGCTGCGCCGGAAGATCGAGGCCGACCCCGAGACGCCGCAGATCATCAAGTCGGTTCGTGGCGCCGGCTATATCCTCGTCCCCAAGGTCGAGGCGGCCTGATGGCGGCCCCGCTCGCTGCTTCGGGATTCGACGACGGGGCGGTGTTTCGATCGCTCTTTCTCGCCTACCCCGACGCCCTCCTCCTGATCGACGAGCAAGGGGTGATCCGCCTTGCCAATCCCGCCGCGCTGGAACTGCTGGGCTATGCCGAGGCCGAGTTGATCGGCCTGCCGGTGGATGCGCTGGTGCCCGACGCCATCCGTCCGCGCCACGCGGCCTATCGCAAGGCCTACGCCGACCATCCACGTCCCCGACCGATGGGCACTCAGATGGACCTGGTCGCCGAGCGGCGCGACGGCAGCGAGGTCATGGTCGAGATCGCGCTGAGTCCGTTGCAGGACCACGGCCTGCCCTACGTCGTGGCCGCGATCCGCGGCGTCGGCGCCTACCCGCGCGTGAAGCAGGCCTTGCAGCGCGCCCGCTATGCCGAATGCCTGGCCCAGTTCGGCCGGCATGCCGTCGACGCCCGCGATTCGAAGAAGCTGATCGACCTCGTTCCCACCATCGTGGCGGAAGCCCTGGAGGTCGAACAGGCCAAGATCCTGTTGCTCGAGCCGGACGGCACGCACTTCCGGATCGTCGCCGGCGTGGGACTGCTGCCCCAGGAAGCCATCGGCGACAGGGTCCCCAACGAGCCCGGATCTCCCTCCGGCCACGTGGTGGCGCACGGCGAGCCCGTGCTCCTGAGCGACTACGCGCAGGAGCAGCGTTTTCAGGTTCCGTCGCACTACGTCGAGGCCGGCCTAGTGTGCGAACTCTCGGTGCCGCTGGCGGACCGGGGCCGCACCATCGGAACGCTCGCCGTTCGCTCGCGCGTGATGAAACGCTTCGGCGACGACGAAGTCCGCTTCCTGGAGTCGCTGTCGAGCATGCTCGCCACGGTGATGCAGCGCGAGAGCAGCGAAGAGGCGCTCAACCACGCCCAGCGGCTCGAGAGCGTGGGCCAGTTGACCGGCGGCGTGGCGCACGATTTCAACAACCTGCTCACGGTGATCTCGGGCAACCTCCAGGTGCTCGAAGATGCACCGGCCTACGCGCGCGATCCCCTGGTGCAGCAGGTCGTCGGCGCCGCCGCCCGCGCCACCCGGCGCGGTGCCGAACTGACGGGAAAGCTGCTCGCGTTTTCCCGGCGCCAGATGCTCCAGCCGACGATCGTCGACGTCGCCGCCCTGCTGGAGTCCCTGACGAACATGCTTCGACGCACCCTGGACCAGCGCATCGGCATCACTCTCGATGCGCACGAAGTGCTTTGCGTGGCGGATCCCGGGCAGCTCGAGTCCGCCCTGCTCAACGTGGCCATCAATGCACGCGACGCCATGCCGCAAGGCGGAACCCTGTCATTCAGCTGCCGGGCCGTGGCGGCATTGCCGGACGGCCTGGACGCCCAGCCGGGCGATTCGCCATCGCATGGATTCGCGTCGATCGCCATCACGGACACCGGGCTCGGCATGCCGGAAGCCGTCAAGGCCCGCGCCTTCGAGCCTTTCTTCACGACCAAGGAGACCGGCCGCGGCACCGGCCTCGGCCTGTCGACGGTCTACGGCTTCGCCAGGCAGTCGCACGGCGCCGTGAGCCTTGCGAGCACCCTGGGGCAAGGAACCACGGTCACGATCTTCCTGCCGCGAGCCGACGATGACGGCCTCGCCGATGACGGTCTCGAACGCGGTGCCAGCCATGTGCCGGAGGGGCTGTGCGTCCTGCTGGTGGAAGACGACCCCGAAGTTCGCAAGGTGGTCGCGAGGTTTCTCGACGCGATGGCCTTCGAAGTCACCGCCTGCGCCGATGCCGAGGAGGCCCTTCGAATGCTGGCGACGGACCAGCCCGTCGGCTTGCTGCTGACGGACATCCTGCTCGGACCGGGCCTGCGCGGCACCGAGCTGGCGGATGCGGCGATCGCGCTGCGGCCCGGGCTTCGGGTGCTGCTGATGTCCGGCTATTCCAGCGAACTGCCGGGCGAGCCACGGGGCCGCGAACTGCTTCGCAAGCCCTTCACGCGGGCCGACCTCGAGCAGGCCATCGCCCGGGCGCTCGAATCGGCTCAGTGAAGCGCGCCCGCCATCGGCGCAACCGTCGCTCCTTGAATGAAGGCGGTGAGCGCCTCGACCTGCGGGATATGGATGTCGCGCCGGCCCTTCTCCGTGAACCGGATCACGTCCCCGCGTGCCAGGCGCGACAGCGCCCGGCTGACGCTTTCGAGGGTCATGCCGAGGTAGTTGCCGATCTCCGCCCGCGTCATGCGCAGGGTGATCTGGTCGGTGCGCTGGCCGCGCTGGGCCAGCGCGTCGGTCCAGTAGCGAAGGAAACCCGCCACGCGCGCATCGGCGGGCAGCGTGCACAGCGACAACATCGAGTCGTGCTCACGGGTCAGTTCGCGGCTCATGGTCTCGTGCAGCACGGTGAGCAGCGCAGGCGTCCGCACGGCGGCCTGGATCAGCGCATCGTAGCGAATGGCCCAGACCTCCCCGGTGTCCATGGCCACCGCGTCGCAGGCGTAGTGCGATGTGGCGATGCCGTCCAATCCCAGCCAGTCGCCCTTGAAATAGAGGCCGACCACCTGCTCGCGACCCTCGCCCGAGAGGTTGACCATCTTGAAGTAGCCGGAGTTCACGATGTAGAGGGAGCCGAAGGCTTGGCCCACCTGGTACACCGAATCGCCGGCGCGGACGATACGCCGCTGGATGGGCATGCTGTCCTGCAGCAGCTGCAGGGTGTCGGCGATACGGCCGACGACAGATACCGGGCGATTCGGGGTGTTCGTCACTTCAGTCATCACTGGCTCCTTGCTGATCGATGAAGCAGAGCTTAGGAAGCGAGTGCAACAAATGCGCCAACGCCATGGGGGTCTGGGTAACAGCGGGTGAATGCTTCGTGTCAGATCGGTAACCGCTACCACGGCCCCGCTTTGTTGACCGCCGTCAAGTCTGCGGGCCGCAAAAGCCATACCGTTGCACCTGTGAAGCCTTCTTCCTCTCATGCCGGCACCTGGCAACCCGATGAACCGCTGGCGGCCGCAAAGATCGTCGCCCTCTTCGCAGCGGCCCGGCGCCTGCGGGCGGATTCGGATGCTGGGGCCACCGGCAACCCCTTGCGCGGCAGGAACCTGGCCTTGCTGATGGCGAGGCCCGCGGGCCGGGAAGTCTCGCCACTCCATCGCGCAGCCCAAGACCTGGGCGCCCGCGTCGCCGAAGTCCCCTTCGAGGCCGACGCTTCCAGGCAGGTGGACATCGGGGCGCTGGCGCGGCTTCTGGGGCGGATGTACGACGCGATCGACTGCGACACGCTGCCGTCGTCGACGGTTCGCCGGATCGAGCGAGAGGCCGGGGTTCCCGTCTACGCCGGGCTCGGCCTGGACGACCATCCGGCCCGTGTGATCGCCGACCTCCTGACACTCTGCGACCTCGGATCGCCGCAGGCCGTGAAGACGGGCATCATCTTCCTCGGCGACCCGCGCACGCGGCGAGGCAGCATCTTCCTCGCAGCGGCACGGGAACTCGGGTTTGCGCTGCAGGTCGCCGAAGCCAGACACACGGCGTCGAACGACGCGGCCTATGTCGTCGACGCGACCCGCCCATCGACCTGGTCGCTGCATGCCGAGGGCCGTCCGATCGAAGAGCTTCGCCGATCGGCAAACCACCGTTGCGTGATCCAGACGGTGCTGCTCGACACGATTCCTCGAGGGTGAGCGGCGAGGCGCCGGCGACTCGCCGCCGAGCTGCGATTCATCAGCCTCGATCGCGTCGGTCCTCGACCCGTCGCGCACTCATGGCCCGGCCTTTACAGGCGCGACCGGCAACTGCGAACGCGTGAAGTCCAATGCATAGCGCAGTGCCCCCGGGCTCTCGGCATGCAAGGTGTAGAGGGGTTGTCCGAGCTCGACCCGGTCCCTGTGGCGCACGTGCAGCGTGGCCCCCGCCGCCGGATCACGCGGCGCGCCGGCGAGCTTGGCCGCCCGCGACAGCAGCCGGGTGTCGATCGCCTGCACCACGCCGGTCGCCGGCGCCGCAACCACGTGGACATGCGCCGCGCTGGGCGGAATCCGAAGGCCGCCCTGGGCTTCGCAGATCGAGATGAACTTGGCCAGCGCGCGGCCCTCGTCGAGGATCTGGCGCGCCATGGTTCGCCCGCTTCCCGTCACGGCCCGCCCCGCCATTTCCAGCACCAGGCCGGCGAGCTCCAACGCACGCTCGCGCAGGTCGGCCGGCGCATCGGGCATGCGTTCGAGCACCGCCATGACATCGATGGCCTCCAGCGCCGGTCCGATGCCGCGGCCGACCGGCTGCGAACCATCGGTCAGGACGGTGCGCACTTGCAGGCCCAGCGCGGCCCCCACGGAGACCAGGCTGCGCGAGAGCCGGCCGGCGGCCTGCGCGCTGCGCACCTTGGTCTGCGGCCCCACCGGCAGATCGATCAGCACGCGCTGCGAGCCCACCGCGGCCTTCTTGGAAAGGATCGAAGCAACGAGCAGGCCTTCGCTGTCGAGGCTGAGCGGGCGCTCCACGCGGATCAGCAGGTCGTCGGCGGGACTGATCCGGGTGGTGCCGCCCCAGACGATGCAGCCGCCCTCGCGTTCCACCACGCGCCGCATCGCGGGCACGTCCAAGGCGACCGGCGCCAGCGTCTCCATGGCATCTGCCGTCCCGGCGGCCGACGTGATGGCGCGCGAGGAAGTCTTGGGCATCGTGATGCCGCAGGCCGCGACGATCGGCACCACCAGGAGCGTGGTCCGGTTTCCGGGCAGCCCGCCGATGCAGTGCTTGTCCATGACGGGCGACGTTCCCCAGTCGATTCGCTCGCCGACGTCGACCATGGCCTTGGTCAACGCCACGGTCTCGTCGAAATCGAGGCCACCGCCTGCGCACACCGTCACGAAGGAGGCAAGGTGGATGTCCGACACACGGCCATGGCTCACGTCTTCCATCAGCGCGCGCAAGGCCTCGTACCCCAGCTTGCCGCCGTGCACCTTGGTGCGCAGGTGCGCCAGCGAATCCAGCTGCGGCGGATGGCGCACCGCCACGGCCTCGCCTTCGGCCACCCCCAACAGGCTCCATGCGGCCTCGGACAGCGCGATCTCGTCGCTGCGCAGCCAGTCGCTGGTCACGTGGTTCAGGATGGCGAGCACGTGCCGGTGCCCGGCGACCACCTCCACCTGCGCCTGCGCCTCGAAGCCCTCGGCGCGGCAGACCGGGCAGTCGCTGCGCAGGTAGACCACGGGCTGCTGGTAGGTGTCGATGCCGGCGCGCCGGGCGGGCAACCGATCGAAGGCCATGGCGCGAGCCGCCGCCTCAGAGCTCGAAGCTCTCGAGGTAGTCCGGCACCGTCACCGGCCAGCCGTGCTGTTCTTCGATCGCCAGCCGCAGCGAATCGGCGGCCACCGGTTCACCGTGGGTCACGAAGACCCGTCTCGGCGCCGGCAGTGCGTCCAGCCAGGCCAGGAGCTGGGCCCGGTCGGCATGCGCGGACAAGGTGTCGAGCATCGCGATCTCGGCCCGCACCGGCACGTAGGCGCCGTGGATCTTCACCTCCTTCGCGCCTCCAACGAGCGTCGCGCCGCGCGTTCCGGCCGCCTGGAAGCCGGCGAACAGGATCGTGTTCCTCGCCTCGGGTGCGTAGGTCTTGATGTGATGAAGCACGCGCCCGCCGGTGGCCATGCCGCTCGCAGACACGATGATGGAGGGATAGGCCAGCGCATCGAGCCGCTTCGACTCCTCGATGGTGTTCACGACAGTGGCCTCCCCGCTCATCGCCGCGCATTGCTCGGCGGCCAGCAGATGCTCGTCGCCATGGTGACGATAGATGCGCGTGACATCTGCGGCCATCGGGCTGTCGAGGTAGACCGGCATGTTCGGAATCCGCCGGGCCTGCTTGAGCAGATGGACGCCATGCAGAAGCGTCTGCGCGCGGCCCACCGCAAAAGCCGGAATCACCACGATTCCGCCGCGCGCCGCGGTGCGGTTCACCACGGCGGCAAGGGCGGACAAGGTGTCGACGTCGCGGTGCAGCCGGTCGCCATAGGTGGATTCGACGACGACGTAGTCGGCCGGCTGGGGAGGCTCCGGGGGCCGCATGAGGAGATCGTCGCTGCGGCCCAGGTCGCCCGAGAAAAGAATGCTTCCACCGGTCCAGCCGACACGCAGGCTGGCCGCACCGAGGATGTGGCCGGCGCGCGTCAGCCGCCACGACCACCCCGGCCACGGGACTTGCTCATCGCCGAAGGGCACGACCTCGAAGCGCTTCAGTGCCTCGCGGGCATCCCGTTCGGTGTAGAGCGGCAATGCGGGCTGGTGCCTGGAGTGGCCGTGGCGATTGGCGAAATCGGCCTCTTCCTCCTGCAGACGGGCGGAATCCGGCAACAGCAGCTTGCACAGCGCGAGCGTGGCCTCGGTGCAGTAGACCGGCCCCTTGAATCCCAGGTTGACGAGCCGCGGAACGAACCCGCTGTGATCGATATGCGCATGCGTCAGCACCACCGCGTCGATGTCCGCGGCGTTGATCGGCAAGGGATGCCAGTTGCGCAGGCGCAATTGCTTGACGCCCTGGAAAAGCCCGCAATCCACGAGCAGGCGCCGGCCCTCGTGCTCGAGCAGGTACTTGGACCCGGTGACTGTGCCCGTGCCGCCGAAGAACTGGATGCGCATCGCCGCTCCTTTGGATTCAGGGGAGCTTCGCACTCGGCGGGCGGATCGACTTGACGCCGATCAAGGGACGGGCCGCGCCACCGCGATGGCGGCGGCCGCGCCGGGGCAGCACGCCGGCGACGACGAAGCTTCCGTGCCGATGGCGAACATGCCGCTGGCCAGAACGAGAAGGTCGAACACGGCAGCGGCGAGCCCGTCGAGCCGGTGGGTCTGCGCGTGGGGCAGTGCAAGCTCGGGCTGCGAGACGTGCGTCTCGAACCCGGTGCTCTGGCGCAGATACATGCGGACACGCCATGCGTGCGCGCCCCGGCCAAAGGCCGCCATCATTGGCAAAGGCTGGATGCGGCGCATGAGCCTGCATACCCGCCAAGTTCGTCCAACGTTTCGGAGCAACACCATGCCAAAGAAAATCCTGATGGTCCTGACCTCACACGACAAGCTTGGAGACACCGGTCGCCAGACCGGATTCTGGCTGGAAGAGTTCGCGGCTCCTTATTACAGCTTTCTCGACGCAGGGAACCAGATCACCGTCGCCTCGCCTCAAGGCGGCCAGCCGCCCCTCGACCCCAAGAGCGACACGCCAGAGGGCCAGACAGCCCTGACGATTCGCTTCAAGGGCGACCCCGCGGCGTCGAAGGTGCTGGCGAACACCTTGAAGCTGGCCGACATGAAGGCCGCGGACTTCGACGCGGTCTTCTATCCGGGTGGGCACGGTCCGTTATGGGATCTTGCAGAGGACAAGCGCTCGATCGCCTTGATCGAGGACTTCTACAACGCCGGCAAACCCGTTGCCGCCGTTTGCCATGCACCGGGCGTCCTGCGCCACGTCAGGATCGACGGTGAATCGATCGTCAAGGGGAAGCGAGTCTCAGGCTTTACCAACAGCGAGGAAGAAGCGGTCGGTCTCACGCATGTCGTGCCCTTCCTGGTCGAGGATGAACTCAAGCGGCTGGGCGGCAAGTTCGAGAAAGTGGACGATTGGCAAGTCCTGGCCATCACCGATGGGCGCCTCGTCACCGGCCAGAATCCGGCATCCTCGAGCGCCGCCGCCCAGGCGTTGTTGAAACTACTCGCCGCCTGAAGTCCGCTGCGCCCATCGGCAGCGCCGCGGTGCGCGAAGTGACGTGAATGACACACGGCGAGGCGCGCGCATGGCACAGTTGTCATCGCCCGCCATACTCGTGACAATTTGTGTCTCATCGGGGGTCCTTGCGGGCAGCGCTCCGGAGGAGCCGAAGAATATCGGCACCGACATCGACACGCCGAATCCGGTGCCGCCTTCGCAAGGCGACAGCGTCTGCTTCAAGCTCATCTCGTCCGGCTACGTCCTCGTGGAACAGGACAGCCGGCTCCATCGCTTCGATGCGGGAAGCATGTTCGCGCTCGATCCGGCGGAGGCGTTCATCGAATCCGTGCCCGAGCAGTGGAGCATCGTCGCGCTGCGAATCCCCAAGCACCTGCAGCGGCTGTTCAGATCCCAGGGAACGTCCGTGATGCGCCACATCGTGCAGGTACGCCTGGAACATGCGCACACCTTGCTTCGCACCGGCGCGTCGGACGCCACCTCGGTTCAGGGAATCGCGTGGCAATGCGGATTCTCGACCGCTGCGCATTTCAGCCGTGTCTTCAAGCAACGTTTCGGCGTTTCGCCACGCAGTGTCATGCTTGCTCCGGCAGCGTAGAGCCGACGACCGCTGCAGGGCATCGAGGTGAAACGTACTGTATTGGAAGACCGAGCGGATACAGAGGCATACCCGACGTACCTCGGCACATCGATGCGGGTCCAGAATTCCCGAAGGCCATGCGCGGCAACGCCTTGGCCATTGAATGTCGACCGTTTCCAGAAAGGCCAGCCATGTCGCATTCGCGCAAGAAGAAACTACTCACCGCTGCCTGGGTCCTCGGCCTCTCGGTGCTGACCGGGTGCGCACATCAGTACTTCCGAGCAAAGCCGCCGCAGGCCGAAATCGGATTCATCGAATTGAGCCCCGACATCACGCTGAGGAGGTCGGTTGTCCGCAATTCGAAGCCGAAGGGGACCGTGCTCCTGTTGCACGGATTCCCCGAGACGCTCTATGCCTGGACGGATATTTCGACGGCGCTCGGAAAGGACTACGAAGTCCACGCTTTCGACTGGCCGGGCTACGGCCTTTCATCGAGGCCGCCGATCGACAAGTTCTCGTACTCGCCCAGGGACTATGCCCGCGTGCTCAAGGCGTATATCGACAAGGCGGGCATCGATGCTTCAAGCCTCACCATCTACGCGACGGACATTGGCGCCCTGCCGCCGCTCCTGCTCGCCCTGGATGAGCCAAGCCTCGCAAAGACCATCGTCGTGGGCGACTTTGCCCCCTTCGACAGGCCCAGCTACATGATCGACTACCTGCAAGCCCTGAAGTCGAAGCCCTCCTCCGACGTCGTGAACGCCGCCATGAACAAGAATCGGGACGAGATCCTGGAGAACGCATCCAGACGAGGCTTCACCAAGGAAGAACAGTTCGAACTTCCGCGGGCGTTCAAGGACGACATGGCGCGGGGTTGGAACCAAGGCAGCATGACCTCGGCGGATGCCTTCTATCACTACTATTCGCACTTCACGGAAGACCAGGAGTACTTCGAAAAGAACCTGGCCAGGCTCAAGACGCCGGTGCGGGTGATCTGGGGCGAACGAGACTTCTATATCAAGAAGGAAATGGGAATCGAGTTTGCCGACAAGGCCCATGTGGGATTCACTGTTCTTCCTGGAATCGGACACTATCCGCATTTGCAGGACCCGGCGCGAACCATCTCGGAGATCCGGGCAGCGGCCGAGAAAGGCAGGTCATAGACTGCCGTTCAGGAGCAAGACCGCGCGCGACAGCGGCGAGGCTCCGCTGTCGCGCGCAGGCGGTCAAGGCGCGCTCACTTGGCCGGCACGAAAACTGGTTTGCCCTTCTCGACGAAGTAGGTGGCGAGCTCCGACGCCTTGCCGCCGCCGATGTTCCTCGCCGAGTGAACTGCGCCGTCCGGGATGTACAAGCCGTCGCCGGCCTTGAGGGTCACCGGCGCGTTGCCATCGATCTGATACTCGATCATGCCTTCGATCACGTAGGCGACTTCCACGCCCGGATGCGAGTGCCTGGGCGCCATGACGCCCGGGGCGAAGTCGACGCGCGCCTGGACGACCTCGCGGCCGGCGATGCCAAGATCGTGCTGCAAGACGTCGGTGCGTCCCAGTCCCGCGGACTGGGCCTGCGCCAGGTGGCCCATCAAACCGCCGCCGGCGATCAGCATTGCCGCCGCCATGATTCGAGTCGCTTTCATTGGATGTCCTTTCGTGCCTCGAGAATTCAAGACTGAGTGAATTACATCGGCCACGTGTATCTCCGATGTGTCACGCCCCGGCCTCTTTGAAATCCCGTGTGTCCTGGCCATGGAGAGACACGTTCAAATACACAGAGGCGGCGCACGGCGGCTTCGAGGCGCGCCATCTCCACGCCCTTTCCACGCAGCTTGTGCGCCAATCCGGTCGCACCCGATGACATCGGGCGCAACACAATGTTGGACTCGGCGTACCAGATACGTTGTCATACAAAGGCGTCAACCCGGCTCGCCAGGCGGGCTAAAGTCAGCTCACTCCGCCAGCAATTCAATTCCATCGCCATGACGCCAAGGCCCTCCGATCACATCCTCATCGTCGATGACGATCGGGAGATCCGCGAACTGCTCACCACCTACCTCGTCAAGAACGGTCTGCGCGTGGTCTCCGTGCCGACCGGACGCCACATGCGGGCTGCTCTCGAGGAGTCCGGTCCCTTCGACCTGATCATCCTGGACCTCATGTTGCCGGGTGAGGACGGCCTGACCCTGTGCCGCGATCTTCGTACCGGCAAGTACAAGACCACGCCCATCCTGATGCTGACGGCGCGCAGCGAGGAGGCCGACCGAATCCTCGGCCTCGAGATGGGGGCCGACGACTATCTGGCCAAGCCCTTCTCTGCGCGAGAACTGCTTGCCCGATTGCGTGCGGTGATGCGACGGACGCGGATGCTGCCGCCGAACATGCAGTCCACCGAGGCTGCCCACAAGCTCGCATTCGGCGAATGGCAGGTCGATACGAACGCACGCCATCTGCTCGACGCCGACGGCGTGATGGTCGCGTTGAGCGGCGCCGAGTACCGGTTGCTGCGCGTCTTTCTCGACCACCCGAACAAGGTGCTGAGCCGGGACCAGTTACTGAGTCTCACGCAGGGTCGCGAGGCAGAGCTCTTCGAGCGCTCGATCGACCTGCTGATCAGCCGGCTGCGCCAGCGGCTTCGCGACGACGCACGCTATCCGCGCTACATCAAGACCGTCCGAAGCGAAGGCTATGTCTTCGCTTCGACCGTGGAGCCGAGAGACTGAATCCCATCCTTCCAGGAGCACCCCGTGAACATCCGTGATTCGATTGCCTTCGTGACCGGCGTATAGAAGGCCTCGACTCGGTCGTGGCGGCTCTAAGCCCGAGATCACGTCCGCCGCCCGGGTGCCGTCCCGGATCATGCGACCCGCCGTCTCGATCGCGCCTTCGACGTTGGGCGGCTCGGCTGCGAGCATGCGCAGGCAGGTGCCGGCGCCAATACCTTGGCGTCTCGCGCCGGTGCCCGAGCGGTAACCTTCCATGTCACCGTTGCGGCGCCACACACTGCGTATTTCAGGGCATCGTGGACGCCCGTTTCAGACGATCGTGGACGTCATTTCAGATGAACGTGGACGCTGTTTCAGGCTGATCGTGGACGCCGTTTCAGCCTGATCGTGGACGATCCGGGCGCGCGCGAGTGATCTTGACCGTTGGCATGCTGGCCGATTTTTCGGCCTGCCATGCCTACCACCAGGATCACGATGCGACAG